>NZ_JAACJS010000001.1 GCF_009939005.1 Sediminibacterium roseum
ATTCAGTTGCTCTTTTGTATTTCTTCCACCGCTTAGGGATCGTTCCCTCGGCTGTATGTGCTACTTCTGGTGTTAAATAATTCAAGCTGGCATGTGGCCTTCGACTGTTGTAGGCTTCTATTATACTATCAATTGCTTTCCTTGCTTCGTCGTGATTGCGGAAGAGTTTTCTTGGAATGAATTCTGATTTGATGATTCCGTTCATCCGCTCCGCCAGTGCATTTTCATATGGGCTTCCGTTTTGTGTCATGCTGATACCGACACCATTGTCCATAAGTATATCCACATAGCTACTTGAACAATATTGTACACCTCTGTCTGAATGATGTATCAGTATTCTATCATTAAACAGCCGATTAGATAATGCCATGTTAAGAGCTTCGATGCATCCTGCACTTTCTAACGATGGATGCAAACAATAACCAACAATTTTTCGGGAGTACGCATCAGTGATTAGCGATAGGTAACTGTAACCTTCAATCGTTTTGATGTAAGTAATATCCGATACCCAAACCTGTTCAGAGGCACACACTGGTGCATCTTCAATCAGGTTCGGATATTTCTTCAACCAATGGAAAGAATCTGTTGTAACAATGCTCCGTTTCCTTCGCCGAATAAGCATTCCATGGAAACGCAGTAAATCAAAAAGTTGATCGCGTCCCATCTTTATACCGTGATCTTTTAGCATCGGTTCAATCTTAAAAAGAAGTTTTCTTGTTCCGAGCATTGGCATTGTGTCTCGTAAATCTTTAACCAGCCGCAGCACGATCATGTGAGCGATACTTGTTTTCTTCTCGTAATTATATGCTTCGTAATATGCCTGCCTCGTTACACCAAACAGTCCGCATAGCTTCTCCAGGCCCAGAGTGGGATAAGCTTGCTTCATTCTTTTGACCGTTTGGTACCAGGCTTTTTTTTGATCTTAATTTGAAGGTCTTCCTCGGTCACTTTGATCATTGTTTCCAAACCGAGAATCTTGAGGTTTGCATACTCAAGCGCCTTTTCCAGTTGCCTGATCTGCTGTTTGAGTTCCAAAGCTTTTTTATCGTCTTCCTTACTCGATGACACGGTGGTGAGAGTTTTGTCCGTCAAACTTCCAACTCTTAAGCGAGTCATCCAAAGTTTTAAAGTGTTCCGATTGAGACCATGCTTCTTGCATGCACCCCAAATCGAGATCGATCCCGATTGGATCTGGCCGACGATTAACTCCATTTCATCTTTACTGCGCCGCTTCCATGGCACTTTGCTGAGCGGGCTTGGTTGGCTTTTCTGCTTTTTCTTTTCAGTCATCCTAGAGGCATTGCTGTAAAGCTATTTTAGGACTAGACA
>NZ_JAACJS010000010.1 GCF_009939005.1 Sediminibacterium roseum
GAACATTCAGCGGCGTTCTTGGTGCAGGAGCTTTATCGAGCATCACAAGTCTCTCATTGAGCGCTTTAACCGTTACCGGAAACATCACAACGCAATCGCTCAGTGCAATCACTGCAACGGTTAACAATGCTAACGTAAACGGTAACCTTACGTCGACAGGAAATGTGACTGCACAATCACTTAGTGCAATAAATGCTACAGTGAACAATGCGAATGTTAATGGTAATCTTACATCGACAGGAAATGTGACGGCACAATCACTTAGTGCAATAAATGCTACAGTGAACAATGCGAATGTTAATGGTAATCTTACTTCAACCGGCACGATAACTTCTCAAGGATTGAGCACAGTAACGGGCCTGATCGGTAACCTGACTGTTCCTGGAACAATCGTTGGCGGTACATTCAGTGGCACACTTGGTGCAGGTGCTTTGTCAAGCATTACAAACCTTACTTTGAGTGCATTGACTGTGACCGGAAACATCACTACTCAATCACTCAGTGCAATAAACGCAACTGTTAATAACGCGAACGTAAACGGCAACCTTACTTCAACCGGAACGATAACATCACAAGGGTTGAGCACAGTAACCGGCTTGATCGGCAACCTGAACGTTCCTGGAACTGTAACAACGCAATCGCTCAGCGCAATAAATGCTACGGTTAACAATGCTAATGTAAACGGCAACCTTACCTCAACCGGCACAATAACATCACAAGGTTTAAGCACTGTAACTGGTTTGATCGGTAACCTTACTGTTCCTGGAACAATCATTGGTGGTACATTCAGTGGTACATTGGGTGCGGGTGCATTGTCAAGCATCACAAGTCTTTCTTTGAATGCGTTGACTGTGACTGGAAACATCACTACTCAATCACTCAGCGCTATAAATGCTACTGTAAATAATGCGAATGTTAACGGTAACCTGACATCAACCGGCACAATAACATCACAAGGGTTGAGCACTGTAACCGGCCTGATCGGTAACCTGACTGTTCCAGGCACAATCATTGGCGGCACATTCAGTGGCACGCTTGGTGCAGGTGCTTTGTCAAGCATTACAAACCTTACTTTGAGTGCATTGACTGTGACCGGAAACATCACAACACAATCACTCAGTGCAATAAATGCAACTGTTAATAACGCGAACGTAAACGGCAACCTTACATCAACCGGCACGATAACATCACAAGGGTTGAGCACCGTGACCGGCTTGATCGGCAACCTGAACGTTCCTGGAACTGTAACAACGCAATCGCTCAGCGCTATAAATGCTACTGTGAATAATGCGAACGTTAACGGCAACCTCACATCAACCGGCACAATAACTTCTCAAGGTCTGAGCACAGTAACCGGCCTGATCGGTAACCTGACTGTTCCTGGCACAATCGTTGGCGGCACATTCAGTGGTACACTCGGTGCGGGTGCATTGTCAAGCATCACAAGTCTTTCATTGAGTGCATTGACTGTAACTGGAAACATCACAACACAAACACTCAGCGCAATCACCGCAACGGTTAACAATG
>NZ_JAACJS010000011.1 GCF_009939005.1 Sediminibacterium roseum
TCGCTGCAGGTGCGGTGATCACTGGTTTTTCGGTATCGTTCACAACAATGGTTTGTATTGCTGTTTGTGTGTTACCGTGAATATCTGTTACTGTCCAGGTAATGGTTGTTGTGCCTACGGGGTAATCGTCTGTCAATAACAATCCATCACTTCTCACTCCTGTTGTGGATTGAACACCGCAGTTGTCTGTTGAAGCCGGCGCGATAATATTTACATGCGCACCACATTTAGCCGCGTCGCTGTTTACAGCAATTGTTTCCGGCGACACGATCACTGGTTTTTCATTGTCTGCAACCGTTACCGTTTGCGTAGCCGTTGCTGTAAGGCCGCTGTTGTCCGTCACTGTCCAGGTAATAGATGTTGTGCCCACAGGATATTTTGCATCCAATGCAAGCCCATCACTCCGCACCCCTGTCACCGTTGCCACACCACAGTTGTCTGCCGTTGCAGGAACGCCCGGCGCTACTGTTGCTGCGCAGGATCCTGCATCGTTGTTCACAAAAATATCTGCCGCTGCCGTAATGGTTGGGGCAATATTATCTGTTATGATCACGGTAAATGTATTGCTTACCGTTCCGCATGCATTGGTTGCAGTAACCGTTACATGGGTTGTTCCCTTATTGAAAGCCGTTCCGCTTCCACTACCCGCACCGATGCCTGTTTTGGCTCCGCTGAACGCATAGGCAAGCGATGGCGTTGGTGCGCCTGTTGCCCCGAGACCGTAATTGATCACCGTTGCACAATCATTTGCCGGCGTAAACCCAGCTATGCTTGCTGTGATATTATTGAATACCGGCATTGAACAGGTGATCTCCCCTCGCACGGCGAAATCATAAGATGCTTCATCGCAATCACTATTGTTTACAACAAGCGTCGCGTTTTTCACGCCAATACTTATTGCATTGAAAGTTACATCGAAGCTTGCGGCGCTGCCTGCAGGAATTACTACAGGAAGTGTAATACCACTCACTGTAAAGTTTGCTGCGTCCGATCCTGAAACATTGACCGACGATACCGTAAGCGGCGCCGTTCCATTGTTCGCGATTGTGAATGATCTTACAACCGGTATGGATGGCAATGTTCCGCCAAAATCCGTGTTGTCTGTTGCGGAAGCTGTGCCATCCCCTTTCACAATCGAAACATTATTCCCTTTCACATCAACTTCTGCAGATTGAACGGTTACGGTTTGTGTAAAGGTAGATGTGTTTCCTGCGATATCTGTTGCCGTCCAGATCACCGTCGTTGTACCCAATTGGTAAACGCCCGATGCATCCGGGGTACCTGTTATGTTATTTGTAAGTATGATGTTTTCAGTTGTTCCGCAGTTGTCTGTTACGGCAGGCGAAGGAATTGTAACGATCGCACTGCATTGGCCCGCTGTATTTACCGTAGTAACATTCGTCGCAGGCGAAATCACAGGAGGCGTTACATCTTTCACGATCACTGTTTGTGTTTGTGTCGAGATATTGTTGTTGCCATCGTTGTATGTCCATGTGATCGTATAGGTGCCTTGCGTATTGTATACCAAAGGATCTGTTGTTGTTGCCGTAACAACACCCGCGCAGTTGTCTGTTGCCACCGGCGCCGTTGCCACCACCGAACATTCGCCCGTAAGTGTTGCCAGCGTTGCCTGGTTTGGAACAGGTGCCGTAGCATCGGTTACGGTTACTGTAAAGTTATAGGTAACCGTTCCGCAGGTGTTGGTTGCTGTTACCGATACGTTGGTAATACCTTTCTCAAATACGGATCCACTACCGGTTCCGTTACCGCTACCTGTTGTTGCCCCTGTAAACGCATAAGTAACATTCACACCCGGAACGCCGCTTACGGTTAATGGATAGGCAACCGTTGCATTACAGCCAGATGAAGTGGTTTGTGACTGAACCGAATTGTTCGTATTTGCGAACGATGGTGTGGTTCCCGTGGTAACCACTGCGTTTCCGGCCATCATGTTCGTACAGCCAGAAGAAGTATTGGTTGCGAGCACGGTGTAATTTGCTGCTGTTGCCTGGTTGCCGAATGAGATAGAAGATCCTGTTCCGTTTACCGGTGATCCTACATTCGTCGATCCATTTCTCAGCTGGTATCTTACCCCTGTTTCCGATCCATTCAGTCCCACCGGAACACCAGCGCCATTGCATGCATTACCGCCACCTGTTACATTGAATTGTGTTGGCAATGGATTAACGGTTATGGTTGATGATGCTGTATTCTTACATCCGTTTGCGTCTGTACCGGTTACAGTATAAGTAGTCGTTGAAGCAGGATTCACATTGATAGACGCCGTGGTTTGTCCGCCCGGGGCCCATGACCAGCTTGTGCCTACGCCGCTGTATGTAACTGTGACCACGGCATAGTAGCCACCGAGGTCAACTGTATTGTTGTTGATGAATCCGAACTGGCTGCCGCTAGTTGTAACCGAGAATGTGTTTGTACCACCCACTACATAACCTGTTGCCCCGAAGTTCAGGCTGAAAAGATTGCCTGATGCGGGTGGCGTGCAAGAACAGTTGTATGGAGCGGTAAACGATGTACCGGCTACACCATTGAGTGATGTTGCGCGTATGAGTCCTGAATTACAGTTAACACCGGTTGTAAACTTGATGTTCACATTGGTAACTGTACCGGAACCTGCATCAACCCACGTGAAGCCCTGGTTGGCGCCGCTGCCGTACATTCCTCCTGTGCCGCAGTTGCTTGGTGTATTCAGAAGGTTCGCCAATGCGATCGTATATGTTTTTGTTGTGGCCGGCGCCGCCGTAAGCGTTACCGCACCGCCTGCACAGATCGTTGTTGCGGCTGGTGTGATCGTGATGCCCGGCAATGGATTTACAACAACCGTTGCAGTGCCGCTCATGTTTGAAGCACATCCGGTAGAAGCGTTGGTTGCTGAAATGCTGTAAGAGCCGGCTGTCAACTGCACACCGAAAGACAATGCACTACCGGTTCCAGCCAATGCTGCACCCAGGTTTGCGTTGTTTTTTCTCAGTTGATAATTGACACCGCTCTGTGAGTTTGAAAGGCCAACAACAACACCTGTTCCACCGGCGCAATAAGCACCGCCACCTGTTACCGTATAGGCTACCGGTAATGCATTGATGGTTACGGTTGCTGTTTTCGTTCCCACATTTCCATTTACATCTGTTACAGAGAGGGTAACAATGTTTGCACCAACATTGCTGCTGTTGAACGTGGTTTTGTCGAGGCTGATGGAAGCGATGCCGCAGTTGTCTGTAGACCCGTTGTTTATCATTGCGGTTGTGATGGATGCGTTTCCATTTGCATCGAGGCACAAGGCTACATCTTTCGTGTTCACAACCGGTCTTGTTGTATCGAGTACCGTAACGATCGCTGTTGCTGTTTGCGCATTACCTGCGGCATCTGTAACGATCACCGTAAGGTTGTTCGCACCGAGTTTGCTGCAGTTGAATGTATTGCTGGTTGCACCGCCCACCGATTCGTAGGTTGCCTGTATCGAAAGGTTCTTAACCGTTCCGTTGCATGGGTCGCCAAACACGCCGTTCGTGGCATTGATGGTTCCCGAATTGTTTCCCAAAAGAATACCGCCTACAATACCTGCGCTGCCAGTTGCATGGCAACTACCCAGTGTAAAATTACCGCAGCTTCCTGTTGGTGTGCCATAGCTTGCAAAATCAATGGACGTGAACACTGCGCCCGCAGGTGCCTGCATAAAGATGGTTCCGTTCTCTGCTGCTGTTCCGCATACATATCCTGTATTGTTCACAGAAAGCGTAACGGCACCGCAATTATCGTAGCTGCCATTGTCGAGCTGCGCCGCAGTTACCGTTGCAAGGCCGTTTGCTCCCAGGTAAATGGTAACATTTTTCACCAATGCAACCGGTTTAACATTGTCAACTACGGTTACATCAAAAGAAGTGGAAGTGCTGCCGCATGCATTGGTTGCATTGACAACAACGTGCGTAACGCCTGTATTAAATACTTTACCGCTTCCCGTTCCGCTACCGGTGCCGGTTGTTGCGCCGGTGAAGGTGTAGGTTACCACCGGCGTTGATCCGCTTACCGACAATGGATAAGTTACCGTTGTATCGCATGTGCCGGAAGCAGTATTGTGTTGTATATATAAATTGGAATTTGCAAAAGACGGAGCCACACAGGTCACCGATCCCGTCACTGCGAAATCGTACGATGCTTCATCGCAGTCGCTGTTGTTGATCGCAACCACTGCATTCTTTGTTCCCACCGCCGCCGGGTTAAACAGTACGGTAAGGTTTACACTGCCTCCTGCCGGAACTGAAACCGCGGTTTCCAATCCACCAACGGTGAAATCAGAAGCATTCGTTCCTGTTACTGTATAGGATGAAAGCGTTAACGCAGCCGTTCCAGTATTCTGTACCACGAACGTTTTGCTTACTGCAACACCTGGGGTTGTGCCTCCGAAATTTGTATTGTCACCCGTAACAGGCGTGGCATCGCCTTTCACGATTGCAACGCCGTTGCCCGTAATGTTGATCTCCGGCCTGGCCGCATTGCCGATCACCACCGGCGTGTTTGCCGAAGCGCAGCCACTTGCCGCTTTCACAACAATATTGTATGTACCGGTGGTGAGCGCGCTGAATACATTTGATGATTGGTAATTCGCACCGCCATCTTTCGAGAACTGGTATGGCGTTGCTCCCGCACCACCGGTTACCGTAATGGTTGCATCGTTTCCACAGATCACATCTGTTTTAGCGATGCCTGCAGTTGGCGTCGTATTAACGGTTACTGTTAATGAGGCCACGCTTCCGCAGAGTGTGGTGTAGGTGATGACCGATGTTCCGGCAGACAAACTACTTACAACACCCGATGTATTAACAGATGCTACAGCACCATTGCTGCTGCTCCAGGTACCGGCTGTCAGCGTGGTAGACAATGCTGTTGTTGCCCCGGTACAAACCGTTGAAATTCCACCCACTGTTCCCGATGCAGGAACAAAAGGCGCTGCGTTGCCCGAAACATTGCCTGCAACCCAGTTGGATGTTGCTCCTGCGAGTGCGAAATTCATGAGCGACCCTGTGAGGTTGTTGCCACTGAGGTCTGTTAATGTTGCAACGGATGCGTTGTTCGCATTTACAAATCCCTGGTTGAACTTATAGTAAGCTACCAACCCGCTTTGCGGTGAAGCGATCTCTCCTGAAATATTGTTTGCGACCTGTTGTGCGCACAATGCCTTGTTCCAGAAACGGGCCTCATCAATCGATCCGTCGAAATAATTTGGGATTGCGGCGGGCAGATCGGCGTTACCTACTTCGGCGCCGATAAAGGTTGAATTGTTTGCGTTATAGGTAACCGGGTAATTTCCACCCGCATCGTTTTGATTTTTTTGTGTACCGTCTACGTAGAGTATTGTATTCCTTCCATCATAGGTAAGTGCGATGTGGTGCCATCCCGAAGCAAGCGATGAAGCATCCCATGAAACGATCGCGTAAGCGCCGTTCCTTCTCACCAACGCGGTAATGTTTGTTCCCGCATTGCTGAACCCGCCGTTTTCGCTGATGATGATCGAATAACCGTTTCCATCGGTATTGCCTAATATCGTTTGCAACGCCGGTGTGCCCCAGTTTGTTCTTCTCACCCATGCTTCCGCTGTTAAGGCACCCGTTGGTTTAAGCAATGATGATGAGCCAAGCGTTACATAACTGCCTGCGCCATCAAACGCCAACGCACCTGCTGCACTGTTCACCGTTACCCTGGCAGAAACCACTGCTGTACATCCTGTGGCCGATGTTCCTGTTACGGTATACAATCCTGCCACGGCCGTTGAGCCTGCCGTGAGTGATGGATTTGCACTGGTTGATGTAAACAAATTCGGGCCCGTCCATGAATAAGATGCGGCACCTGTTGCCGTAAACGCAATCGTTCCCCCGATGTTTACCGGGCTGTTGCTTGTTACAGCCAGTGCCGGCAGTGGGTTAACGTTCACTACTTTTCCTGCGGATGTTGATGAGCATCCCCCTGCACTTGCAACCGCAACCGTATAGGTTCCTGAAACCGTTGCACCATACGTGTTACTGGTTGCAGCAGGAATGGCCACCCCGTCCCTGTACCACTGGTACGCCGAGCCTGAGCTCGCCGTCATCGTAAGCGTTCCCTGGGCACAAATGGCGCTTGCTCCTGCAGGTGTGATGGTTGCGCTCGTAAATGTCACTCCATATTTTCCTGCCAGGTAGCCATTCACCTGTTGTATCTCACAGTCGGTTAATTTCCTGTTGTATACAATGAATTCGGCAATGTCTCCATTGAAGCTTCCATTGTCTCCGTCATTACCTATGCGCAGCGATGGCTGCGAATTTGAATTGGTATTATCTGTAAATGTATTTACAATGCCCCCGTTGAAATAGATATTCGATCCGTTTGCAACACCGTTGTTGTACACGGCTGTCATCAGCTGCGTCACGCCTGTACTACCCGCACCGGTCACATCTACATAAGTTGGGTTGACAAGGCCGAGCGATACGATGCCATTGTTTCCAAATGCCCATGAGCTGTAGAAAAAGCGATCCCAGTCCCCGTCGTCATTGCCCCACAATGCCTGTCCTTGTCCGCCGTCTGATGCATGTGTTCCCTGTTTGTACACGGTGAACATCGTGATCGCAGGGTTTGCGCTTGCCCTGATGTCAACATTTGCGGCCTGCAACACCGAACCCAATGCATCGCTTACCCTGGCAAACCTGGCTACAGGTTTTCCGTTGACCTGGTTGGTAACATAAGTGATGTTGTTCTGCCCGGCCAGTGTTGTGGCATTGTTGCCTTTCCCCGACCTGTCTTTCCATATTCCCAGGCTGGTGCCCGTTGCGGGATCATTTCCGGCAACGCCGTCGCCATCAATGTTCGATGCGTCGAGCCACATCAGGATACCGTTGTTGATTCCCACAGGGCCCGAAACCGCAGCCACGGTAACGATAAACGTTTGCGTACCCGAAGTATAAAAACCATTAGCGGCCTGTGTGGCCGTAATGGTTGCTGTTCCTGCTCCATTTACCGTAACGGTGTTACCGCTTACAGATGCAACAGAAGTATTATTGCTCGCGTAACTGAATGCACCACTGCTATTGCTGGTGGGGTTGGTAATGGTGAATGCAGCGTCGCCAACCGTTTTGTTAACATTCGACATAGCCGAGATGGTTGGCGGGGCCGTTACAACGATCGTATAAGACTGGTCGGTTGTTGTGGTGCCGTTGCTTGCGCGCAGCGTCACGCTGTTGTTCCCCAGGTTGCCTGCAGCAGGCGTGCCGGCTAAAGTCGCAATGTTTTGAACTTTGAATACTTTTGAGATGCCGTCGTCACCAAAATAAACAATGTTGCCAGGCGTGATGGCCAGGCCCCATGCATTACCTACCGGACTATAAATATTTGTAAAGGATGAAAGATTCGAATCATACTTACGCACAAATCCTGGACCGCTTATATATATATTATTGTTTCCATCGACCTTGATATCCATAGGTGCGTTCAGGCCCAGGCTCGATGAAGAAAACGCTTCGGTTGCAATGTTATAAACAAGCACGCTGCCGGTATTAATGCCAACGGCATAGATCATACCGAAAGGGCTCACGGTAAGTCCGGATACAGAGGTGAAACTGAAAACGTTTGTAGCGGTTCCATTGGCAGGGTTTACTTTCAGGATCTTCGAGGTGCCGTAAGCGGCCACATAAAGAAAACCGCCGTAAGAGCTCAGTCCCATTAAAACGCCCTGCCCGTTGGTAGACGCAGTATATACAAGCGTTTCTGAAACAGGGCTGGCAAGGTTGATCTTGTAAATGCTGCTCTTGCCTGTTACGTTGTTGTTGTAATAAGAACAATAGAGATCCCCGTTGTACACATGCATATAGTATACATCTCCGCTCATATGGTTAAAGAACGTTGTAACCGTTCCGGCCGGGGTGATCTTGTAGATCGCCGTACCACCCTGTGCGGCTACGTAGAGATTGTTGGAGGCATCCATCGCCACCCCGGATGGCATGGCACTAAGAGAACTGAACTGTGCAGCGGTTAACTGGGACGTGCCCAATGTTAGCCAGGAAGGCTTGACAGGCGCCGAAAAACCAACCGCGCCACCAGATACATCAGTTGCGGCCATTGTATAGCTATAAGCCGTGCCCACAGAGGCAGCAGTTGGCGCAACAGTAGAGAAAACGGGTTGGGATTTGACTGCGGCTGCACACACAAGAGACAACACGACACAAACAGCCACAGATACGCGGACACGTAAAAATGATCTCATAAACAGTTGGTTTGGATTAAATTTCCCTTAATCAACTGCGATGGATACAATTCGCAGATGTTAAGAAACGTTAAAGTACGCTGCGGCCTTTCAGCGGAAAAACCTATTTGATGGTGCAGGCCCGGCCAGTAGATAAAGCAGGGTTTCCAGTAGACATGGATGTTTTGTGACCGGAACCTCTAAGTTTTCCTTGTTTTTTCCCGGATTGTAATATATTAGTGCCCAAAGGCTTAGATTTAAAATCCATTGATGAAGTACAAGTGTATCATTGTAGAAGACAATATCCTGGAACGCGATGCGTTGGCAATGAAGCTGAAGAAGATCGACAGCCTTGTTGTCAGGGCCGCATTGGCCGATGGCATGGAAGCAGTTTCGCTACTGAAAAGCGAAGACATCGATATTGTTTTTTCTGATATCGACATGCCGGATCTCTCCGGTATCCAACTGCTCAAAAGTTTAAAGAACCCACCTGTTTTTATTTTCATCTCTTCCCATTCAGAACACGCTGCAGAAAGTTTTGAACTGGATGTGATCGATTACATTGTAAAACCGGCCAGGATCGAGCGACTGATCAAAGCCACCAATAAAGCGATCGAATACATCAATACAAAAAGGAACATACACGCAGAAGCAACGGTGAGCGCAAAAACAACACAGCCACTTCAACCGACTGCGTTGCCTGGCATCGACCTCATCAAAAGCATCGATGCGCAGGATTATTTTTTCATCAAGGAAAAAAATACGCACATCAAACTCAATATGGGCGATGTGCTGTATATAGAGAGCATGGGCGATTTTTCAAAGATCATTACCACGCAGCAGAAAACGCATTTTGTACTCATCAGCCTTAAGAACCTGGAGAAACAACTTCCGGAAAAGATCTTTATGCGCGTGCACAAGCAATACATCGTTAACATACTTCACGTACAGAACATCAGTGTGTCGGATATCAAACTCACCAGCAACGACATTGTTCCCGTAAGCATCGCTTACAAACAATCTTTACTGGATAACCTGATCAATAAGAAATCGCTGACGAGATTCAGTGATTGAGGCAACTGCAACCTGTTCAAAGTCGCGCATTGGTAAAATGCAGGCCGCGTTTAAACAGCCGGCATCTCCAGGCTGAACACCGTCCCCTCCCCTTCTATACTTTCCGCACGGATACTACCGTTCATGATGGCGGCAAAATGTTTGCAGAGCATGAGGCCAAGACCGGTGCCTTTTTCCTTCGCCGTGCCTTGTGTGCTTTGAACGGTATTGGACGAGGCGCTGTTGATCATCTCTACTTTATCATGGCTCATGCCAACGCCATTGTCTTTTACAGAAAAGATCACTTTGCCGTTCTGCCTTGCAACAAACAATTCTATTTCGCCGTTTGGCTTTGAGAATTTGATGGCGTTGTTGAGCAGGTTTCGCACGATCAGTTCAACCATGTTCTGGTCGCCCTTCACAAAAATATTTTCGTGGATGTGATTGGTGCAATTGATCTTCTTCTTGTACAATGAGGGTGCCACGCCCGCAACCATGTTTTGTGAAACCGAAGCCAGGTTCACTTCTTCCATCACCGGTGTGAAGCCCTGCATCTGGCTGGCGGCCCAGCTCAGCATGTTTTCCATCAATGAGGAAGTATGATCGAGCGTTCCTTTGATCTGTTCAAGATACAATGCCAGGCGTTCCTGCTCAATATCGCCATCTTCAAGCAAAGAACTGAAGGCGATGATGTTGTTAACAGGGGTACGCATGTCATGGCTCACAATGCTGAAGATTTTGTCTTTCACCCTTACCAGTTCTTCCAGTTCCGCTTTCTGATCGGAAACGATCTTGTTCAATACCACCGTTTTTCGCCTGGCCTTAAAAATAAACATGGCCACCGCGATCACGATAATAGCGAGTATACCGAGGAACAGCGATACGCGTTTGTTCAGGGTAAGCTGCGCGTTCTGCACCTTGATCTGCTGGTCGCGGGTTTTTGTTTCGAAGTCTGCTTTTTGTTGTTCCTGCTTCAGTTCCTGGTCCTGCAATTTTTTCTCGTTCTCCAACTCGGCCTGTTTTTGCAGGAAGGTCAGGCGTTGCAAAGTTTTTTCTTTATCGCTGATCTGCAGTTGCTGGTTGCGCAGGAGTATCTGCTGTTCCTGCTGTTTCAACCGCGCTTCTGAAAGTTGCTGCGCGCTTTTGTAGTCGCGCTCCTTCACATCAAAATCCATTTTCAATTGCCTGCGTGTGATCTCCTGCTCGCGCTCTTTGCTGTAGATGCTGTCTTTCACCACGATCGCCTGGCGGAAATAATAAAGCGAGCTGTCGAACCTTTTTTGTTTTTCATGCGCGTTGCTCAACCCGTTCAATGCGTCTTCTTCTGTTCCCGACATCTTCAGGTTCCTTGCGTTCGTCAATGCCACATGAAGCAGGCTGATCCCTTTGGGGTAATCATTTAAACGGTTCACGTAAAAATTGCCAAGCCGTAACAGGTTATCAGGATAAGATTCTTCGTCCGTTTCATTTGCCAAATAATCAACCGCTTTTGTATAATTCTGAAGGGCAAGTTTATAATCCCCCATGCTTTCGTACAACCTTCCATACTCGCGGTAAAAAGTGGAAGTAAGGGAATTATCATCTGTTTTCAACACGTTCTTCAAACCTTTATCGAGCGTGGCGATGATCTCTTTGTTGCGGTTGGCGGGTTGTACGCCCATGGCGATGAGCTGTTCGGGCGTTGCCCTGAAATAGATATCAACCATCGCATCGGTTGCCACGGCAACGCCACGTTCTCCATCGGGATTGGTTTCGAAAGCGCGGAGTGCTTTCTTTGCATACTCCATTCCTTTTACATATTCCTGCATGTAAACATAGATGATGGACATGTTCATGTAAGAACTGTTCACCCCATCGGGATCGCGTACCTGCGAGAAATACCGGATCGCGTTCTCGTGCGCTTCCAGCGATTTGGGAAATTCGCGCATATCCATATACAGGGCGCCGAGGTTGAGGTAAGCGCCTGCTTCTGTTCGCGGGAGGTTATTGGCGTTTGATACTTCGATGCTCTTGTTGTAATACCCGATCGCCTTAAAACGATCGGTATTGTGATACGCACCACCCGCACGGTAATAAATAAACGCCAACGCCGCTTTGTTGGGCAACCGTGATGCTACCAGTATCGCCGAATCGATGTACACCTGCAACTTGGTATAGTTGCGCACAGAATTGTACGCGCGGAACACTTCGCGCAGATACACCGCCTTTAAGGAATCTTCTTTGTGATAGGAATTATTAAGTGCAAGAATACTGTCCAGCCGCCGTTGCTGACCAGTTGCCGTTAAACAGAAGGCAGAAAACAATACGCACAGGGGCACAATCCACTTCATAGCCGGTTTCGTAAACAGTTGATTGGTTCGTAATACGCAGCAATAATACGATACAACGTTTATTTTCCGGCAACTGTTTTCCGCGCGTGGGTATTGGCTTCAGCGATAGCCACGGGCCGCAGGCCTACAGCTTGTTCCCTTCTTTTGGGAACACCACGATGGGTTGCCAGTCTTTTCCTTCTTTCACATCAACCAATCCGTAAGAAATGATGATCACGATATCGCCCACGGCGCCTTTGCGTGCGGCGGGGCCATTCAGGCAGCAAACACCGGAGCCGCGCTCGCCTTTGATGAGGTAGGTTTCAATGCGCTCGCCATTGTTCACGTTCACTACCTGGATCTTTTCGTATTCTACCATTTGAGCGGCGTCCATCAGGTCCTGGTCGAGGGTGAGGCTGCCTACATAATTGAGGTTCGCCTCGGTAATGGTGGCGCGGTGTACCTTTGATTTCAATATCTGTATCTGCATAATAAATGGGCTGTTTTGGCCACAGCCGCCGCAAATTTACCAACACTCAAACGTTTATCGGCATAATCTGCGGATGAGTTTTTCGAACTGCGGAAATTCTGCCGATAAATCTGTGGCCCCTGCCAGCTCAAAATCAGCAAAATCAAACCCCGGCGCCACCGTACAGCCCACAAAAGAGAACAAGGCTTCTTCAGCCGTTTCAGAGGCGAACCAGCAGCCCGCGGGCACAACTGCCTGGAAACGTTCGCCTGCCGCAGGGTTATTGCCCAGCTGGATCAATTCATATTTCCCCCCGGGATGAATTACATGAACGTGCAAAGATTGCCCCGCATAAAAATGCCAGCACTCGTCACTCTTTATCCGGTGAAACGCAGAGAAATTTCCTTTCTCCAGCAAAAAATATATCGCGGTTGAAAAATGCCTGTCGCCCCCAAACCGCGCCGGCAAAGCGTTTGCAGAAATGACCTCGCCAGACCGGTACGTCTCCGCATAATATCCACCCTCCGGGTGCGGAAGCAAACCAAATTTCTCTACAAGTGAAGCAACTGATAATTGCATACCCGATCAATTTAAAATTCAGGAGACCCATAGTTCCTCCATCCTACTCTCACTACATCCCAAAAAATCATAATGGCCAATCTAATCTCACCAAGAGCCACACCGAACATTCAACTATTCCTTCCCCAATTCCTAATTCCTAATTACTAATTCCTAATTCCTATTTATCGGTTGTGTCTTTCAAAAGATAAAACACCGATTGGTAATTCTGTTTTGTCGCTTCACTGAGCGCCATCTCGCAGGTTTTGCCCGATGAATAAAATCCCTCGTACCGCCCGTTTACCTCGCTGGCCTCGTCTTTGGTTGCGCTTGCTGTGAGCCCGGGATAATAAAAGCCCCTGTCGCCCGCCATGCCGCAGCATCCACTGAGAAACGGGATGTCGGCTTTTACTGCGCAGGCGTCTCCTATCTTTTGTAATTTCTGAACAAGGTTCATCTTGTAGGTGGTACACACAGGATGAAAAACGATCCTGTTTTTTTGTTGGTTTATATGCAGGCGCGGCAACAAATAATCGGCCGCAAAATCAATGCTGTCTATGAATACCAGCTTCTCAAACCGTTTCCTGTTTTCTTCCGTCAGGTATTGCGCCGAGGTTTGTAAGGAATGGGTGCAGGAGGTAACATCCATCAGTACCGGCACTTTTCCTTCCTGCGACCACGACCATAATTTGTTGATCGTTTCATTGACCGTGTGTTTATACGCAGGAATAAATCCTTTCGAAGAAAACAATTGCCCGCAACAAACACCGGTTGTATGATCGGCGATGAAAAGCGATACTCCCGCGCGCTCACACAACATTTTCACTACATCGCTTACCGGCATATCGTCTTCTTTGTCTGCACCCATCATCCGCGTGATACAGGATGGGAAATAAACAACATCGGGAACAGCAACAGCCGTCGTTTTTATCCTGACTGGTTTTGTGATCGAATCCGTCCACAATGGAAAATCACGCACCACTGTTTTGATTCCGCGCGTTATCTTTTTCATCGCGTGTTTGCCTGCAACCTGGTTCACCATATTGCCTGTGCGCAATGCAAGCTTTACCATTCTTTCTACCAGGGAAAAATTCCTGGCAACCTGCAATGCGGTTTTGTTTGCAAAACCGGAATGGTTTTCCCTGCGCAAACGTTTGATCAGGTCGCCTGTATTGATGGATACAGGGCAATCGGTGGCGCACATCCCATCCACCGCGCAGGTATCCATTCCTGAAAACTTGTATTCTTTTTTCAGAATATCGTGATCCACTTTGTTGCCCTCTGCTTCCAGCCGGTGAAGTGATCGGCGGATCTGTATGCGTTGGCGTGGGGTGAGCGTATAGTTCCTGCTCGGGCAGCGGTTCTCACAATACCCACACTCAACACAACGGTCCACTTCTTCTTCCACCACGGGCATGGTCTTCATGTTCTTGAGATGACATTTTGCATCTTCGTTGATGATCACGCCCGGGTTCAATAAGTTACCGGGATCGACGAGTTTTTTCAGTTCACGCATTACGTTGTAGGCATCCTCGCCCCATTCGTCCTTTACATAGGGCGCGATCTGCCGGCCCGTGCCGTGCTCCGCTTTCAGTGAACCATCGTATTTGTGGATGATGATCTCCGCCAGCTCGTCGTTGAAGGCAGCGAACACATCGATCTCTTCCTGTTTGTTTACGGGTTGTGTAACAAGAAAATGAAGGTTGCCTTCTTTCGCGTGGCCAAAAATGATCGCGTTTGTATAACCGTATTTTGTAAACAGCAATTGAAGATCGGTAACGGCTTTGCCAAGGTTCTCAAGCGGCACCGCCACATCTTCAAGCATCGCCGTGGTTCCTTTGGCGCGAACGGCGGCCACCGAAGGATACATGCCTTTGCGCATTTTCCACAGTTTTGCCTGTTCATATGCGTTTGTAGAAAACTCGAGCCTGCTCAACAAAGGAAGCGCATTGATCACTGCAAACGCGTTATCGATTTTTGCCTGTACCTCTTCGGCGCTTGTTCCCTGGTATTCGCACAAAATAGCGGTGGTACCCGGTGGAAGCCCCTTGATCATGGCTGGTGTATAATCTGCGTCCTCAACAGAATGAAGCGCGGGCCTGTCCATCAACTCGAGCGCATCCGCATCCGTCGATTTCAGGTAAGGGATGGCATCTGCAGCGACAACCGGGTTCTCAAAAAACAGCAGGCCGGTAGTTTTATAGGGTTTGTCGGGAATGGTATTCAGTACCGCTTCAGAAATAAAGGCCAGCGTTCCTTCACCACCAATCAGCAGGTGCGCAAATACATCCAGCGGATGTTCGTAATCGATGAATGCATTGATGCTGTACCCCACGGTATTTTTAATGCGGTATTTGTTGCGGATTTTTTCAACAAGGGTACGGTTCGCTGAAATCCGCTGTTGCAGTTTCGCGATGCCATCATACAACAAGGCATTGTCCTTCGCAAAACGATCGTAATCTTCCGGAACCGCCGTATCGTAAACGTTGCCATCCGGCAACATAAAACGAACCGACCGCAACGTATGGTAAGAGTTGTGCGCAACACCGCAACACATCCCGCTGCTGTTGTTGGATAGGATCCCGCCCATCATCGCCGCACTGATCGAGGCCGGGTCGGGGCCGATCTTCATCGCATAAGAACGCAGCTGGTGGTTCACATGCGCCCCTATTGCCCCGGGTTGCACGCGTATCGTTTTGCCATTTTCCTGTGGAAATATGCCGCGCCAATGTTTCCCAAGGTCAACGAGAATTCCATCTGTAATGGATTGCCCGCTCAAACTTGTTCCGCCTGTTCTGAATGTGAGCGGGATGGCATGTTGCCGGGAGAAACTGAAAAGTTTTTTTATGTCATCTTCGTTAACCGGTACCACCACGGCCCTGGGCAGCAGGTAATAAAATCCTGCATCACCTGCCATGGCATAACGATCGGTAAGCGTGAGCCGCAATTTATCTTCTGTGAAAACCTTCTTCAACTCCGTAGCGATATCGAACATCAGTGCTGATTGAAAAACAAATTTAAACTATTCCGCTCTCCCGAAAACATCCCCGGGAAAGACTCAAAAAAAACGGCGGTCAGAACTTCCAAAAAAGTCATGACCGCCGCGCTGTACCTGGTTGGTAAGCCAGGAGCTTACTCGCCCAGCTTTTTCCCTGTCTGCTGCCTGATCTTCTGCAACTCTTTCTTTCCATAAGCCAGTTTCGTGATCGTTACGAACAAAACCGGCACAATAAATATGGCGAGTATCGTTGCACCGAGCATGCCGCCCAATACCGTCCAGCCAATGGTTGAACGCGCCACACCGCCTGCTCCCGTAGCAAAAGCGAGTGGCAATACGCCGAGAACGAAGGCCATAGAGGTCATAATGATCGGCCTGAGGCGCAGCTTCACCGCTTCGAGGGTTGACGGGATGATCTCCATACCCGCATCTACCCGCTCTTTTGCAAATTCCACGATCAGGATCGCGTTTTTGGCGGCGAGGCCGATCAGCGTAACGAGGCCGATCTGCGCGTATACATTGTTTGTTAACGAAGGGATCAGGGTCAGGGTCAATATCGCACCAAATGCCCCTGTTGGCACGGCGAACAATACCGAGAACGGCACCGACCAGCTTTCATACAGGGCCGCGAGGAAAAGGAACACGAACAGGATCGACAAAGAGAAAATATAAACCGTGCTCGATCCTGCGTTGATCTCTTCCCTGCTCAATCCCGAGAACTCGTATCCATAACCGGAAGGCAGGGTCTGGTCCGCCACTTCGCGAAGCGCCTGCAGCGCCTGCCCGCTGCTGAACCCTTCTTTCGGGTTGCCATTGATCTCCGCTGTGCGGAACATGTTGTAATGCGTGATCAAGGGTGCGCTCTCCGTGGTTGATGTTGTAATCACCGTACTCAACGGCAACATGGTTCCCGCCTGGTTGCGCACGTAGTATTGTTCAAGGTTCCTGATGTCTGCGCGGAAATTGGTATCTGCCTGCGCCACAACCCGGAAATTCCTTCCGTATATGGTGAAATCGTTGATGTATTTGCTTCCGAGGAACGTTTGCAAAGTATTGTACACATCCGCGATGTTTACGCCGAGTTTTTTGCATTTCTCCCTGTCAACATCCACTTTATAACCCGGTGTACGCGCAGTGAAGAATGAGAATGCACCTGAGATCTCCGGGCGTTTGTTGAGTTCGCCCACAAACGACTGCACAACCCTTTCAAATTGTTTGATGTCGTCTGTGCTTTCCCGCTGCTGCAGTTCAAATGTGAACCCACCTGTTTGCCCGAGGCCCGGGATGGCTGGTGGTGTGATCACACGGATGGTCGCTCCTTTTATGTTGGACAACTTCTTCGTAACCGTTGCAGCGATCGCCGCTACCTGCAATTTTTTATCTTTCCTGTCGTCCCAATGTTTCAACTGTGTAAAAATGGTACCGCTGTTCGATTTTGTTGCCTGCGTGATGATGTTGAACCCGCCGAGCGCCGCATAGTGTGCAATACCGGGTTGTGCCTTCATGGTATCCATAACGGCATTCAGCACTTCGAGGCTTCTTGATGTTGAGGAAGCTTCGGGCAACTCATAAGTAACAAACATCCTTCCTTCATCTTCTGTAGGTATAAAACCGGACGGCTTGTTTTTAAACAGCAACCCCGTTCCCACCATGATACATACCAGCAAAACCAACACCAATGGCGTTGCGCGGATGGATCTTTTCACACCACCCGTGTACCGGTTGGTGAGCCTTCCGAACCAGTTGTTAAACCGGTAAAAGAACTGGTTCAACCCGCGCGCTTTTTTATTGATGTGCATCGGTTTTAAAAATAGCGAGCACAAGGCCGGTGTTAACGACAGCGCCACAAAAGCCGAGATCAATACAGAGATCGCAATGGTGATGGCAAACTGCTGGTACAACCGCCCTACGATACCGGGAATAAAACCAGCCGGCACGAACACCGCGGCCAATATCAATGCGATCGCAACAACAGGACCTGAAATGTCTTTCATCGCTTTGTAGGTGGCTTCCTTAGGCGATAATTTTTCGTGGTCGATGTAATGCTGCACCGCTTCCACCACAACAATCGCATCATCCACCACGATACCGATCGCAAGCACGAAACCAAACATCGTCAGGGTGTTGATCGTAAAACCAAGCGGTATGAAGAATGCAAAGGTTCCGATGATCGAAACAGGGATCGCGAGAATCGGGATCAGCGTTGCGCGCCAGCTCTGGAGGAAGAGGAACACTACAAGCACAACAAGCCCAAGCGCCTCAAGCAAGGTTGTGATCACCTCATCTATCGAAACTTTTACAACAGATATGGTTTCAAACGGAATTACATAGTCGATGTCTTTGGGAAAAGAACGTTTCAATGCTTCCATCGCCTTTGTAACGCCTTCCGCGGTTTCAAGCGCATTGCTGCCCGGTGCCTGGTAAACGAGCAGGTACGAGCCGCGCTTGCCATCTACAAAAGAGTTGCTGGCAAAACTGAACTTGCCGAGTTTGATGCGCGCCACATCTTTCAAATGAACCACGGAACCGTCGCCGGGTTTGGTGCGCACGATGATATCGCCAAACTGCTGTTCCGTACTCAGGCGGCTGTTGGTAAATACCGTGTATTCAAAAGCCTGGTCGTTCTTCTGCGGCGGCGCGCCTACAGAACCCGCAGCGATCTGGAGATTCTGTTCCTGCATCGCGTTCACCACTTCTGTTGTGGTGATGCCCAGCTGCGCCATCTTATCAACCTGCAACCAGATACGCATACTGAAATCATCGGCACGCGTAAAGATGTCGCCCACACCCGGCACACGGAGCAACGCATCCCTAACAAAAATATTGGCGTAGTTGTCTACAAACGGAATACCATGCGTTCCGTTGGGCGAGTACATCGCAACAAGCATAAGGATGCTCGGGTTGCGTTTGCGCGTTACCAGCCCGAGGCGTTTTACATCATCCGGCAACTGTGGTGTTGCAATACCCACGCGGTTTTGAATATCCAGCGCGGCGATGTCGGCATTGGTTCCCACTTTCAGCGTTGCGGTGATGGTGGTACGGCCGTCGCTTGTGCTGTTGCTCTGCAGGTATGCCATGCCGGGTGTTCCGTTCACCTGCGTTTCCACAGGTGTGGTTAGGGTTTGCTCCACCGTTTGTGCATCGGCACCCGTAAAGTTTCCCGTGATCTGCACCGTAGGCGGCGTGATCTCGGGATACTGGCTGATGGGCAGATTCATTATTGATAACACACCCAGCAAAACGATCACCAATGAGATCACAATGGCGGTTACGGGGCGTTTGATAAATGTATTTGCGATCATTGTTTATTTTTTTAGCGATCAGCCCTAATGAACGGCCGCGCGCTTTTATTTTTCTTGTTGTTTGATAACAGCGCTGTGCTTTATTGCTTTGCCCCTGTATTTACCACGGTGCCTTCTTTGAGCTTCTGCACGCCTTCCGATACTACCTTGTCCCCTTCTTTCAATCCATCTTTGATGATGATCTTGTCATTGATCCTTGTTCCAAGCGTAACTTTTGTCTGCGATACCTTGCTGCTGTCCCTCACCACGAACACGAAATACTCTCCCATCTGTTCCACCACAGCCTTGTATGGCGCGAGAATGAATTGTCCTTCGTTGTTGTTCTTCGCTCTTACGTTGATGCTCATGCCGGGTTTCAATCTTCCGTCGTTCTCAAACACCAGTCTTGTTTTGATCGTTCCCGTCTGCGGATCAACGGCGCGGTCGATCAGGGTGATACGCCCCGTTTTTGAATACACCGAGTTATCCGGCAACTGCAAAGTAAAAGTTGAATCGGTGCCCAGGCCCGGGTGCTGCTGCAGCTGGATAAACCTGGGGACCTCTTTCTGGTCAACGGAAATATCAACTGCCATCGGGTTATCAGACGATACCGTGTTCAATACATTCGCATTTGCGGTTACCAGCGTACCGATCTTCGCCTGCGAAATGCCGATCGTTCCATCAAACGGTGCATAGATCGAAGAAAACCGCAGGTCGTTTGAAACCCTTGACACATTCGCCTGGGCCGCCGCCACCTGCATCTTCGCGCTCTGCAGGTCTGCCAACGCATAGTCTACTTTTTGCCTGGCTATCGCATCCTGCTTCAACAGGTCGTTGTACCTGTCTGCATCCTGCTGGGCCTTGGCCTGTGCTGATTTTGCAACATTGAGGTTCGCTACCGCCTGTTCATAATTTGCCTGGTATTGCTGGCGGTCGATATCGTATAATTTTTGTCCCTTGCGCACATGCTGCCCATCGGTAAAATACACGCCGGTGATGTAACCCGTTACCTGGGCCTTGAGGTCTACCTGGTTCAAAGGCGTGATGGTGGCCGGAAAATTATCGTAATACACAGCGCGCTCGCTTTTTACTTCGTACACCGCAACCGTTGCCGGCGGCGCCTTTGGCTGCTCGGGTGCTTTTTTAGGGCCGCAGGCTGCAAACAAAACAACCCCGCTTACAAACAAACCCGTTTTAAAAATTGCTTTTCCCATATTGTGTTGTATTGGCATGATTTAATATTGAATGGTTCCCAGTGCCCTCTGCACATCCAGTTTGCTCTGCAGCAGCTGGAAGAGGGCATTGTAATAATTTAATTGGGTGGTACGCAGATCAGACTCGGCAATGATCACATCGAGATAGGTCTTGATGCCTGACTTATACTGCAGGTCGAGCGTTCTGTACACATCGTCGGCGAGCGACACATTTTCTTTCAGCGCGTGGTAATTGTAAAGGTTACCCTTGTACACCGCCAACGCCTGCGCATATTGGGTACTCACACGACTCTTCAGCAAAGCGATGTCCCAATCCACGCGCTTGTACTGCAACTCGGCCTGGCGGATCTGGTGCACACGTTTGTTTCCCTGGAAGATCGGCATACCCAGCGTGATCCCGATGTTCGATACGCCAAATCCGTTGTTATACGTTTTTGCAAAATCATTGCTTAAAAACGACATGTTGTAGTTCCCGAACGCCGAGATCGTGGGCACGTAACTGGACTTATAATATTTTACATTCGCCTCCTGCAGCCGTTGCTGGGTTTGAAGGATCCTGTATTCAATCCGGTCCTCGTAACGGATGCCTGCAGTGGTATCAAGCACCGCATCGCTTTCCATGTATGCGGTATCGTACCTGAGTTTCAGCGATGCGCTGTCCGACAGCCCCATCAACTGTTTCAGGTAAGAAAGTTTTGCAACGATCAGGTCGTCTGCCTGTTTGCGTTGCGACCTTGCATTGTTCAGCGCTATGGTTGCGCGTTTGTAATCGGTCTTGTCTGCCACGCCGCTCTGGTACTGGCTCATCGCATCCTTCAAACTTCTCTCCAGCCGGGTGATGGCCTGTACAAGTACGGCAACCTGCTGCTGTGTAAGCAATACATCGTAAAATGCCTTACTCACGTTTACCGCAACATCTATCTTGTTGAAGCTGGTATTTTGCCGGGTCTGCAAACGGATGTCGTTTGCCGTGCGGCTTGCGAGCAACACGTCCCTGTTAAAAATATTCTGTGTTACGTTCAAACCCAGCAACGAAGAATTAAGGGTACCATTGCGAACATAGGCGCCGTTGAAATACGAGACCGGCAATTCAAAATTGTGCTGGAGATTATAGGCAAGGTTAACCTGCGGATACCAGTCGGCCAGCCTGGCCTGGATCTGTTTTTCCGTGATCGCCTCATCAAGCAGCGCCTGCTGAATGGCTGGCTGGTGCGTGATGGCGTATTGCACAACCGCCGGCAGCGTTGCATCCGCAAACACGGTATCCGTGCGGTTCTGCGCGTGCGCAGATACCATGCAGAGAGCCGAAAGGCAGGTAAAAATAAAACGTCCTGTTCTTCTCATACTTTATAAATGATTCAATTAGCAATTATCTTTTCATACCATCCCAGCACATTTTAAACATGGCATCGATGGCAGCCTTGTTCAATGGCTTGCGGTTGTAATGCGCATTCTTCACTCCCTCATGTATCGAGCCGATCATAAACGTAAGCAGCGTCATATCATCCACATCCTTAAAGAAATTTTCTTTCTTGCCGCGTTCGATCAGTTTATACAACGGCTTCTTCATCTCTTTGGTAAGTTTTACGGTGCAGTCGTTGACAAAAGGAGAATGGTAACACTGGTCCATCAGCACCACCTCTTCAAAGTTTTCTATACGGAACTGGAGAATGTTGTGCCACACGATCGAAAAACCTTTTTTGAAGGGCAGCGACTCGTCGTAGTTAACAAAATAATTCTCCAGCGCTTCCTTGCGGCACTCGAAGAATAAATTGTTGATGAGTTCTTCTTTGTTCTTGAAATAGATGTAAAGCGTTCCGGTGGCCATCCCCGCTTCTTTCGCAATCTCGCCCATGGTGATCCCGGCGAGCCCTTTTTCTTTCACAAGCGTAAGCACGGACCTGAAGATCTGTCCCGCTTTCTTATCATCGCGTAGTTTCACGCTGCAAACATAAATGAATATATATTCATTTATGGATAAAATTTAAAAAAAGATTAAAAAACGATCGGTCGAAATAACAAACGGTTGTTAGCAAATCATTGCCGCTTCACTTGTTTCCGCGACACGTTGTTCAGGCAAGTGCGTTATAAAGGATCTCAACAGAATGGAGCGCCTTCCTCCCGCATCCGTCGTGGATCTGGTGCCTGCAGCTTGTTCCCGGTGCAGCGATCAGCGTAGACGCATCCTGTTTTCTTACCGTGGGCAGCAAAACAAGTTCGGCAATCTGCATGGAGAGATCGTAGTGTTCTTTCTCAAAACCAAAGGAGCCTGCCATGCCACAACAACCGGATGGAATGGTTTCAACCGTATAATTGATGGGCAGCGACAACATCCGTACCGATGGCGCTGTTGATGAAACGGCTTTCTGCTGGCAATGCCCGTGCAGTTTTACAAGCCGCTTTTCTGTCGTGAACTTGTCCTGCGTAATGTTTCCTTTTTCTATTTCCGCAGCAATGAATTCATCGATGAGAAAAACATGTTTCGACAGTTCCCTTGCTGCAATAAGATTCTCATCCGATGCAAGGTCCGGGTACTCATCGCGGAACGTGAGAATGGCCGAGGGCTCGATGCCGATCATCGGTGTGTCTGCCGTAACCAGTGGCGCCAGTGCGCTGATGTTCCTGTTGATGATCTTCTGCGCTTCGCGGATCAGTCCCTTGGACAACCACGTGCGTCCGCTTTCGCCGTGCTCGGGGATCACAACTTCGTATCCTAATTTTTCCAGCAATAATATCGCGGCGATGCCGATGTGCGCATCGTTGTAATTGGTGAATTCGTCGCAGAAAAGATAGACCCGCCTGTTTCCTTTTTTTGCGATCTCCTGCCGGTGTTTTTTGTACCAGCTGCGCAATGTCTGCTTCGAAAGCGCAGGCATCGAACGCTTCAAGGCGAAGCCGGAAAAACGTTTGATAAGGTTTCCGGTAAAACCGTTTCTCACAAAGAAATTATACACCGAAGGCAATAAGGATCCGATCCTGGCGGATGCCGTAAAATTGGCAATGAGTTTTGAGCGGAATGGAACACCGTTCGCATCGTAATACTGCTGGAGGAACTCTGCTTTCAGTTTGGCCATATCTACATTCGACGGGCATTCCGATTTACAGGCTTTGCAGCTCAGACAAAGATCCATCACCTCGTAGATCTCTTTGTGGTCAAAACGGTTGATCTTGTCTGAATGCGTTAAAAACTCTCTAAGAATATTGGCCCGTGCGCGGGTGGTGTCTTTTTCATTTTTGGATGCCATGAACGAAGGGCACATCGTTCCGCCCGATAAATGTGTTTTCCTGCAATCGCCCGAGCCGTTGCATTGTTCTGCGTGCTGCAGTATATCCTGCTGGTGGAAACGGAATACCGTTTTGAATTCCGGTGTGAATTGCCCGGGCTCGTAACGCAGCATCGTATTCATCGGCGGCGTGTCAACGATCTTGTTCGGGTTGAAAATATTATCAGGATCCCAGCTGCGTTTGATCTCCTGCAACAACTTATAATTCTTCTCTCCCACCATCTGCCGTATGAATTCGCCGCGCAAACGTCCGTCGCCGTGCTCACCACTCAGCGAGCCCTGGTACTTTTTTACCAGCGTGGCCACTTCTTCGGCGATCGTTCTGAACAACCGGTTGCCCTCTTTTGTTTTCAGGTTGATGATGGGCCGCAGGTGCAATTCGCCCGAACCTGCGTGCGCATAGTGAACGGAATGCAGCCCGTGTTTTTCCAGGATCTCATTGAACTCACGGATGTATGCAGGCAGATCGTTCACATCCACAGCCGTGTCTTCGATCACCGGCACCGCTTTTTCATCGCCCGGCAGGTTGCCAAGCAAACCGAGGCCCGCTTTGCGGAGCGTCCATATTCTCTTGGTGTCTTCGCCGAATAAAACCGGGAAATGATAGCCCAGTCCTGCGGCGCGCATCTCCGCTTCCACCTGCGTGGTGATCCGGAGTATTTCCTCGCGTGATGATCTTGCGAATTCGATCACCAATATCGCCCCGGGATCACCGAGTACAAAAAAGCGATTCTTGTTTTGTTCTATGTTTTCTTTGGTGCATTCAAGTATATAATGATCGATCAGTTCGCTCGCGCTGGGCTTGTATTTTAGCCCGATGAGGTTTGCGCGCAGCGACTCATCGATCGAATTGAAATGCACGCAGAGCAATCCTGTTTCTTTGGGCGGCAACGGAACAACATTGAGTTTGATCTCCGTTAAGAATGCCAGCGTTCCTTCCGAGCCTGCGATCAGCGAACAGAAGTTGAATGCATCGCCTTCCGCGTGAAAAGGCTGTGTGTCTACCAGCAGGTCTATTGCGTAACCCGTGTTCCTTCTCTCTACGGTTTTCTTTGGAAATTCTTTCCTGATCTCTACCTGGTTATCATAATTGCTTAAAAGCGTTCTCGTGTTGCGGTAGATCTTTCCTTCCAGTGAATCGGTCTCGCACTTTGCATGGAAAGCTTCGGTAGAGATCTCTTTGAAAACGGCTTCTGTGCCATCGCTCAGGATGGCATTTACTTCGAGCAGGTGTTCACGCGTGCTCCTGTACACCACGGAATTGGAACCGCATGAATTGTTGCCCACCATGCCACCGATCATCGCGCGGTTGGCCGTTGAGGTTTCGGGCCCGAAGAAAAGGCCGTGTGGTTTGAGGAAAAGATTCAGTTCGTCGCGCACAACACCGGGTTGTACACGCACCCAATGCTCTTCCTTGTTTAATTCGATGATGCCGGTGAAATGTTTTGATACATCAACCACGATCCCGCTGCCTACCACCTGCCCCGCGAGCGAGGTGCCGGCGGTTCTGGGGATCAGCGAGGCCTGGTTTTCTCTCGCGAAGGCGACCAGTTTCTTAATGTCTTCTTTTGTCTTGGGAATGGCAACCGCAAGCGGCATTTCGCGATAGGCGGATGCGTCGGTGGCGTAAAGGGTACGCATCACCGTGTCAAAATAAAGATCCCCTTCCAGTTGCGTGGATAATTGTTGCAGCTTATGTGTCATCGATTGCTTGTCTGCCTCAAAAGTAACAAGCTTTTGTAACTTTTGGAAAGTTTTAAACTTTCCAAAAGTTACGGAATAAGTATCATTTTCTGCGGCAAAGAGAAATATTCGGACTTGATCTTCTCAAGTGTTTCCTTCTTATTGAAAAGTTCATAATACTCGTCTACGTTGATGTTGCTGTTGTCTTTGTTCACGTAAACCGGCCCTGTAACCGAACTGTTCTCTCCATTCTCGAACCGGGCGGTTCGAACGATGCCGTTTACGATGGCCTCGTCTTCGAGGTAGCATTTGTTCTTGCAGATCACGTTTCCGTCTATCAGCCCGCCGATCACGATATCATGGCAAAGGATATCGCCGTTCACCGTTGCTTTCCTGTCGATGATCACTTTATTGGTACAAAAAATAATGCCTTTGAAATCGCCCTCGATGCGAATGGGGGAAGATGTTTTGATGATGCCAAAGTACACACCGCCCGAAACTACCTGCACAGCGGGGAGGATGCCTGATTCTGGTTTTTCTGTTTTCTTAAAAAGCATAGGACTGGTTCAGTAGTAAGGATTTGCAGGTTCCAAGATAGCCATTTTGATGGTTTTTTGCGACAATGGCGCAAATGTTTGGGGATTTCATGAAAAAATAATAGGATACCGTTGTATATTGCCGGAAAGTATTAACTTTTGTATCATACAACCGCAAAAAACAAAAAACTTTAACCGATGAATAAGTTCAGGGAACAACTGTTGCACGATCCGAATTCAAGTTTCGCTACGTCATCTTCGGACGATAAACAACTGTTTATTACCAGCTCCACGAATATTTCGGGTGTGCTGGATTCTGAGAATGATATTGTGCTCGATGGTAATTTCACCGGCGTGCTGTACAGCAAAAAAACGATCCACATCACTCCTACCGGGAGCATTACGGGTGTGATCATTTGCAACGACATCAAGATCGAGGGTGAATTTGAGGGATCGGTGTATGCGCTGCGTGTAAACCTCTGCAAAGATTCGATCGTAAAAGGAAATGTGCATTGTACCATCATCAACACGGAAATGAACCAGTTCGTTGAAGCGAACATCAAATTGCTGAGTCTTGAAACATCCGTATTCGAAGCCACTTCGCAGGATCTTTTCTCACAACTGAAAGATGTGTTCGGCAAGAACAACAAAGACAACAACTACCTGGCCATCTTCTCTGAAAAACTCAACGAGGTAAAACCATCTACCAAGTTTTACCACCAGACCATCTACGTGGCACCGCAAAACGATGCGGCAACCAGGGGAACAGAAGATTCCTCTTCCGACGATGCAAACTGATCAACGATCAATTGACGATAAGAAAAGGTTCCCCCAAAAAGGGAACCTTTTTATTTTCCAAGCCGTTCGTACAAAACGGGAATTTCCCCGGAGGGGCAACCCTTTCGTCATCGCAACGTACCATTTGTCACAGCACCGCCTGCTGAAAGAACGCCCGGTTTTACATTCGCGGCTTCCGGGCTGCGGGCCGTGATCGGTTGCCGGCAGCCGGTGAAACATAGCCGGAAGAAAAATACCAAACCTATGCCACTACCCATACTATTCGCTGAACATGCGGCTGCTGAAGTGATACAGAAAGAAACGCTACTGCAATCGTATGGCTATGGGCTCACCAACAGCAAAAAGATCTGCCTGCCTACACAGAAAGGTTTTACCATTGTGAAACTCGACGAGATCGTTTATTGTGAAGCAAAAAGCAGTTATACGATATTTCGGTTCCTTAATCATAAACAGGCCATCATTTCGAAACCGCTGTCTGATTACGAGAAGCTTTTGCTTGATGCCAGTTTCCTGCGCATTCACAAATCATACCTCATCAATCTCATTCATGTAAAAGAATACCTGCGTGGTGAGGGTGGCAATGTAATCATGACCGACGGAACGGAAATTGAAGTGAGCCGCCGCAAAAAAGAACAGTTTCTCCTCAAGGTGAGGGAATATTTCATGTACTAGTCCCGCCGTTAAAAAAACAGCACACACCGCAAAGCAAACCACGGCAGCCGTTGCTTAGTTAGCGGCTGAAGGGTACACCTGCCAGAGCTACTTTTGCTCCCACATTTTTAAAACCAACTACCATTTTATGATCAAAACCATTTCTACGGCATTGGCCGTAACACTTCTCGTTGGCGCCTGCAATACAACCGCGTCTACAGAAGAAAAAGCAAAAGATGTAATACCCGCCGCCGATTCAACCACGCACGGCCTGTTTATGGATGTGCACCACCTCGGCGCGGGCAAAGTAAAGGCGGCGGATGTGGCGGGTGCACATTCGAAGGACCTGGCGACGCAGTACAAATACGGCGTACAGTTTATCAAATATTGGGTAGATGAAAAAGCGGGCGATGTATATTGCCTTTCTTCCTCTGCCGATACGCAATCCATCCGTAAAACACATGCCGATGCGCATGGATTGCTGCCCGATGAGATCTTCGCGGTAACCCCTGGCCAGGAAGCCGTAGCAGTTGCGGGAAAAAGTTTTTACCTCGACATCCACGAGCTGGGTGCGGGAAAAGTTACTGCAAAAGATGTGGAAGGTGCCCACCAGAAAGACATCGCATTGCAGGGCAAATACGGTGTCAACTTTGTGAATTACTGGGTGGATGAAAAAGCAGGCCGCGTGGTTTGTTTATCGCAATCTGCAGATACTGCATCCATCATCAAAACACACAAGGAGGCGCATGGCCTGTTGCCCACTTCTGTTGTGAAAGTTGTGCAGGGACAATAATTTTTTGAGTTGATTTTTGGTTGAGGGGGCGGGTAACCGCTCTCTTCTTTTTTGTCCTTGTGGCAGGAATCCGGGTAAACATCGCTTTTTAGCTGGGCAACAAAGCAGCCAGGCAAGTAAATTTATGCACGTTCAGGCTCATTGCACAAAAGGAAAATCCCGCACGTGGGTCCATGGCCCGTTGTTGTACTTCCACAGGGAAAGACCGGTTGCCCCGATAGAAAAAGGCTTGAAATCTTTCGACAAATATTCCGCAAGCTGCTGTGCTTTCCAGGCGGTTACTTTGTTCTGGATGGTAATGTGCGGCCAGATCTTCTTCCTGTCCTGCGCAGTTAAATACGCATACAACACGCGTTGCATCGCCGCGTGCAGCTCCCTGATCTCTTCCGAATCTATTGCGAAGGCAACGCCGTTCCCCATGTTCCTGATCCCGCTGATGCCCAGTGAAAAAGGCATTCTGCGCGACAATCGTGCAACGGTTTCTTCTACCAGCGGGATCCCGGGCGGCAACCGGTGAAACAAGGTGATGTGCGCGTCCAGGTAATTGCACCAGGCCGGGAAATGTGTGTTGCGCAGTTGTGTAAAATGCGCCAGCGATGCATGATCCATGGAAACGGTAATGATCAAAGGCTGAGATGCGGGCATGACGCAAATTACAACAAACGGCGGCTACAGGGCTGGCGGCAAAGGGTTGGGGCACAAAAAACGGGGTTCCATCATTACAAAAAAACACGATCCCCTGTGCAGAAAGTTTTCCACCTGCGCAGGGGAAAACCCACCTGTTCCGGATAAAGTATGATTTTGTTACGATAAGTTAATGTATCTTGATTGCAGAATATTCTAATCCACTTAAAACTAACACCAATGGCAAAAGCGAAAAAAGCGGCTCCGAAAAAAGCAGCTAAAAAAGCAGCACCAAAAAAAGCGGCTCCGAAGAAAGCAGCCCCTAAAAAAGCAGCTCCAAAAAAAGCAGCTAAAAAAGCAGCTCCGAAAAAAGCGGCCCCAAAAAAAGCAGCTAAAAAAGCGGCTCCGAAAAAAGCGAAAACCAAAAGAAAACTGAACCCTGCCCTGATGCAACCCCTGAACATCGGCGATAAGCTCGCTGCTGTTGTAGGCAACAAACCAATGCCGCGTTCTGCGATCGTTAAAAAACTCTGGGAATATTTCAAAAAGAACGGTCTCCAGGATTCAAAAAACAAAAGGATGATCAATGCTGATGCTACATTGAAACCTTTGTTTGGTAAAGACCAGGTTTCTATGTTTGATATCGGTAAGATCATCAGCAAGAATGTGAAATAGGTCTTTATAACTGTTTGAAAAGGCCGCGAATACGCGGCCTTTTCTTGTTTTTGTCCTTTATGGTTCCGTCGCATGCCTGGTGCGTTCTCTCCGGTTGCGCCGCCTTATTCTTGTTCACGATCCATTAATCACCACACCTGCCGCCCCTGGTCGCCATCAATCCTTAACCCTGTTCTTTTCGCTGTCGGCCCCTACTGCATTGTGTTTGCGGAGGTCGTTCATCGCCTTTCCGAAACGGTAGGAAAGGGAAATGCTTACAAAGCGGCTGTCGGGCGCATTGCGCCAATTGGCCTCTGTGAGCGCCAGGTTATTGATGATGCCGCGCGTGATGCTGGTATAAAACAGGTCGTTCACATTCACCCGCAAGGTTGATGCCGCTGATAGTTTTTTTGAGAACCCGGCATTGACACGTCCGCGCGGCAGCAATACAAACTGGTTGTTCGTGAGCCTTGTCTGGTAAACCGCATCCACCTGTGCGTTCCAGCCCTTACCGAGTTTGAATTGAAGGTTGGGCTGCGAGAACCAGAACGTTCCCTTTGTATCCAATAGCCCCGTGTAAAAATTGCTCACGGCATGGATCTGCGTTACCTCTGTGTACAGGTGAAACGCCAGCCATTTTGTAAAATCAACATTGCCGTCGAGCGATACACTGAGGTTGGTTACCTTCCCTATGTTGCCCGGGCGGCTGTAATAAGTGCCATTCAGTATCTCGATGGTTTCGTTGGTGCTGTTCACCGTTCTGCTGTAAGTAGCCGTTACGGTGAAATAACTCTTGTACCCGTAGGAGAGATTGATGTTGTGGGTGAATGCAGGCTGAAGGAACGGGTTTCCCACGTAATAGGTAAACTTATCCAGCGGCGAGATAAAAGGGTTCAGATCCTGGTAATAAGGGCGCTCTATGCGTTTTCCGTAATTAAGCGACAACACATGATCCCCGGCACTGTCGATCTTATAATTGATGTACGCGGTTGGAAAAAGGCTCGTGTACGTTCTCCTGAACGAAGAATCCGGCTTCATCACATTACCCAGCTGGCGGCCATCAGAGATCGTATGCTCCCCACGCAGCCCGAGCTGAAACGCCCACCGCTTGCCCTCCCTGTTGGCGTTCACATAGGCCGCGTGAATGGTTTCCTTGTAAATGAAATGGTTTGTTTTGTCGTAATCAGGGGTTGTGGTATTGTTGGCGGTATAGAAATATTCGGCCACGTTGTCTGTTTCGGTGTGGCTCGACTTCACCCCTGTTTCCAGTTTCCAGCCGGTGGCGAGCGGGTGGCTGTAATCCATTTTTCCCGACCATATACTGATGCGCGCAGGGAGGTTGCCGGATAGTTTGTCTGCATAAGACAACGATCCATTGGGTTGGTAAGTGAAATTATTGAACAACTGCTCATTGCCTGTTCTGTAACTGATGTAATCGGCATCCGCCGTAAGTTCGGGGCCGCTTTTTTTGTACTGGTGCCTGAAGTTGAGGTTGATGCCGCCGTTGCGGAAAAAGTTCTCCTGTGTATTGTGTGCAACGATGGTAGAATCAAGGGCGCCTGCGGCATTCAGTATTTTACTTTCGTTGTCGTTGTTGCGGTGCCCCGTGCGGGATACGCCGGTGAGTACGATGCCGAATGTTGTTTTATCGGTAGCATAATAATCCGCACCCAGTTTTGCCGTAACCGCACCTGCGCCCGGGCGGATGAGTGTGTTTTGGATAAAATCCGATTTGCGGGTGCCATCCGGCTTCTTGAAATAACGGTTGATGTTCAGATCGGTAAAACCGTTCTGGGTGTTGTAAGTGATCAATCCAAATGTATTGAACTTGTTGTTGCGGTAGTTAAAGTTGAAATTATTGTTCGTTCTGAAGTAAACACCCTGTATAACGGACCCGATCACGGTTCCGTTGAAACCCTTTACCCTTGTGCGTTTGGTGCGGATGTTGATCACACCTGCGCCTCCCGCCGCATCGTATTTTGCGGGTGGGTTGGTCATCAGCTCTATCTGGTCTATCGTGGATGCGGGTAACGAACGCAGGTAACTTTCAAGGTCCGCGCCCGATAAATAGGTAGGCTTGTCATCGATAAAGATCACCACACCTGTCTTTCCTTTCATACTCACCACGCCGTTCTGGTCAATGGAAATACCCGGCGCTTTCTCCAGCGCCTCAAAGGCAGTTGATCCTGCCGCGGTGATCATTGCATCTACGTTTACAACCGTCCGGTCTATCTTTCTTTCCACCATTGGTTTTTGCGAGGTAACGGTTACTTCCTGAAGCTTGTTCGTTTGCGTGGTCATTGTTACGCGCACAGCCACAGATGGGTTTGCCGTTTCCAATACGATCCGCTCGCTGCTGTATTTCTCAAAACCCGTGAGTGTTACCGAGAGCCTGTAAGTGCCGGGTTTCAGTTTATCGATCTCGAAGGTTCCATTGTCGGCAGACAGCGTTGTTTTTACGATCACGTCCTTATCGCCCAGCAGCACAACCGTGGCTCCTTCCAGCGGTTTGCGTGCAGAATCCGCAATGGTTCCATGAATAGTGCCAAGCTGTGTTTGCGCACTTGATTTGAGGGACAACAATACGATCCCGAAAAAAAACAAAGCCTTTCTGTAGTTCATCATTTGTGGTTGTAAACGTAAGGGTACTGCGATAGTTACAGGATTGTAAAGTAAAGGCGAAGATTTTTTTTTACGGTTCCGGTTATCATCGGGGGACGCCGTTGGTCTCTAAAACCGGCTTTTTTTTGCGAAAGAACCATGTGTTAAAAAGAGGAGCGTGCGTTTTTATTCTCTAAGCCTGAGCCATGGGTAAAAAAAAGAGAGCCGCTGGCGGCTCTCTCCAAATAAATATCCTACAAGGAACTAAACAGCATCCGATAAAGAAGTGAATGTGAAATCACGGATCTTCATCGCAGGGATGAGGTAACTGCGGTATGATTCCACACTGATGCTTCTCTCCTGTTTGCCCAATGCTTCTACGTTGTTGAGCATGATCACAGGGCTTTCGTTGAAACGAAGGTTTTTGATCGGGAACTTGATCTGTCCGTTCTCGATGTAAAAAGTTCCGTCGCGTGTGAGGCCCGTAAGTAACAATGATTGTGGGTCTACCATGCGGATGTACCAAAGGCGCGAAACGAGAATTCCTCTTTCGGTGCTTTTGATCAGGTCCTCAACAGAGGCCGTTCCGCCATCCATGATGATGTTGCTGGCAAACGGGCCGGGCTTTACGCCTTTTTTTTCTGCCCAGTATCTTGAGTAGTTGAGGTTCTTTACCACGCCTTTTTCGATCCAGTTCACCCGTCCGGCAGGATAACCGTCGCGTGTCCAGGTTGAAGATGGGAGATCGGGATGGAAGGGGTCGGAATAGATGTTGACTTTCTCATCCATCAATTGTTCTCCCAACCGGTTACCGCCACCGGGTTTGCTCAGGAAGCTTCTTCCTTCATCGGCGCTGCGCGCGTCGAAGCGGAACATGTTCTCGAGCATATAAGTGGCTGCCACCGGTTCGAGGATCACCGTATATTTTCCCGGCTCGATGGCTTTGGCGCCAGCAGAGCCGTTTGCTTTTTTAGATGCTACCTGTGTTGCCGTAAGAGTATCCAGTTTTTTCACGTCGTTGAAACCACGCGCGGCATAGCCCGAACCGGTTCCTTCCTGGTTACGCGTTGTGATCGAGAAAATGACATCGGTGCCTTTGTTGTAGGCAAACAATCCTTTCGAATTCATCACCGCAACAAACGAAGTGGTATTCTCCAGGAAGCCCGCTGCTTCCAGCTTGGCGTCTTTGGCCACCTTGATGCTTTTGCCCACGGCTTCCGCTCTTGTGGCGGGTGTCATGGCTGCGGTAGATTCTACATAAGTAATCGATTCTTTGAATTCGCCCTGGGGCCCCAGCAGCGGCATATACTCAGGATTTTCCGGTGCAAGTTGTGCGAGCTCTTCTGCGCGGCGTACCACTTTCTCCAGCGATGCGTCATCAAATTCATTGATGGAGGCGCTGCCGGTCTTTTTTCCGAAAGTAGAACTCACCTGGAGGCTCATTGTGCTGATATCGCCCGCGGTTGAAACGGCATTGCGCGCATAACGTACGTTACCGCCTTCCTGGCCGCTAAGTCCGGCTTCGCATTCATCTGCTTTTGAATACGCCATTACTTTTTTCAACAACGCCTGCGCTTCTTCTTTTGTTAATATTGCCATGGTTGTAATTAGATTTTGCGTGCTGTATTAATAACGTTTACTCCATCAAACTTGGTGGTACTGCTGCCATGCGATACGGCGTTCGATTGTCCGGGCTGCCCCTTTCCATCGTTGAATGCACCACCCAGGCGATAATCGCTTTCGTCTGCAATCGCTGAACACGAGTTCCAGAACTCCTGCGTATTGGCCTGGTAGGAAACATCTTTCAGCATACCCACGATCTTACCGTTCTTCACTTCGTAGAACGATTGTCCGCCGAACTGGAAATTGTAACGTTGCTGATCAATAGAGAACGAGCCATCGCCAATGATGTAGATGCCTTTTTCTGTATTCTTGATGATATCGTCAACACTCATTTTTTGTTTTCCCGGCTGCAGCGATACATTCGGCATGCGCTGGAACTGTACATCGCTCCATGTCTGCGCGTAGCAGCATCCCTGTGATTCTTTCAATCCGAGGATATGCGCCTGGTCGCGGATGGCCTGGAAGTTTACAAGCACACCGTCTTTGATGATGTCCCATTTCTTTGCAGGAACGCCCTCATCGTCGTAACCCACCGCGCCGAGTGAGCCCGGCTGCAGTTTATCGGCAACAATGTTCACGAGCTTGCTTCCGAAATGGAAATCTTTTGAACGTAATTTTTCGAGTGTAAGGAAGCTTGTACCTGCGTAGTTGGCTTCGTAACCCAATACACGGTCGAGCTCCGTAGGGTGCGCCACCGATTCATGGATCGTTAACCACAGGTGCGATGGATCGAGGATCAGGTCGTATTTACCCGGCTCCACCGATTTTGCATTTACTTTCTGTGATACTTCTGCAGCCGCGTTCTTTACATCGTCGAGGATATCGTAACGGTCCTTGTAACGCGTAACAATACCCGGAACGCTTGAGCCCGGTTTGGGCGTGAGGTACTCGTACCCCATTCCTACAGGTGAACTCAGCGATTTTCTTGATTCGAATTTTCCGGAGGCCCTGTCCACTTTCTGCACCGTAAAATTCGGGAACAGCCTGTGGATGTCCTGGTCGATATAGGACCCGTCTGTGGAAGCAAAGAATTTCTGCTCGTTCACAGCAAGGATCACCGAGTTAACGAAGGTTGCACCAGCGGCCATGGCGGCTGCGTTCACAGAAAGCAACAGGTCTACTTTTTCTTTCACCGGAACGGCGAAAGCATTTTTTTCGATCGGTGTTTTCCATGTTACATCACCAAAACCTTTCTGTGCCGCCAGCTGAACCGGATCGGAACCGATCTTCGCATTGGCCTTTGCAACGGCCACTGCGCGTTCTGCCGTACGGGCCACATCGTCTTTGGTAACTTTGTTGGACGCCGCAAAACCCCAGCAGCCATCGGCGAGTACGCGGATACCCACGCCGAAAGATTCTGAGTTGGCAACGTTCTGTACGCGGTTTTCGCGTGTGGCAACAAACTGGTTGAGGTACCTGCCGATCCTTACATCGGCATAAGTAGCGCCTTTGGCGCGTGCGGCATTGAGCGCCACATCAGCAAGTTGTTTTTTCAGACTCACATCCATACCATCGTTCAATAATTGCGATGGATCAATGGATCTACCAAACAAGCCCAGATCCGGCAGCATCATGGCCCCGGCCCCCATTGCTGATAGTTGTAAAAAATCTTTTCTTTTCAATGTTAGCCCTCCTGGTAAATTTTGTTATGAAATTGGTTTTCTCAAAGCATGCTACATAATACGATATATTTTTAAGAAATTTTGCGTTCCAACCATAAAAATCCGGAACATATTATGAACGGTAAGAAAAACCAAAACGGCGATACCGGTTTTTCTTCCTCCCCTCCTGTCTGCACCCTGTTTGCCCTGCTGTTCTGCTGCCGCATTACAAAATTTTCCGTTGCCTGCATCCGGGCCGTTCCATCTAAATAACGCCAGTCATTTTTTTCATATACATACCAGTTGTATACAAGATCCCCATATACAAAAGGCGTTTGCCAACCCGATTCTTTCGGCCACCAACGGGTTTGCCAGCGATAAGGAACCAGCGGATCCTGCGCAAACGATGGTTTGGCATTTGCTGTTTTTACAACAGGCACCGTTTCCCCCGGTGTTTCCAAGATCACCTCCACCGGTTTGTTCAATACCGGTAATGCAGGGGTAATGGATAGCTTACTGCCCGAGGTATTTTGCCGTCCTGCTTTCTGCAGCAAAAGATCCCAAAGCGCATAATAACTTCCGTTGTTTCCCGAAAGCAACCACGCATAGGTATTGTTCAACGTTGTAAACAATATTTTTCCCGCTCCCTCTGTAACCACCGCCGCCACCGTATTCGAAGCGGAGTCCTGCACCAGCGCCTGCATGCCATTCTGCATGCGGATGAACTGGGCCTGCTCAACGGGCAACATCTTATTTTCGTTGCCGCGGAAAAAAAGCCTGAGATGCACAGGCTGTTTACCCGGCAATTGAAACAGGCGGAAAGGCCGGGTATACCATTCGCGCGTTGAGGCAATGGTGTCTGACTTAACGATCAATCCCATGCCTTTGCTGTTCACCTGCCTGTACACCACATCCCGTTCCGTGGCCGGAAGCATCGCCAACGATGCTTCGTCGCTCACCACCACATCAAAACTATCCAGCAACGCTGATGTAATGCGATCGGGAGAAGCATTTGAAACATTGAATGCCGACCTGTCAAATTTATTTTTGCTGATGGTTGTTTTTGTTACAACACCATACCCGTTTTGCGACAGCCAGTCTTTCAGAAATTTATTTTCAAAATCAGGAGACGCCGAAAGGATCATCACCTTCACATTTTGTGCGGGCAACACTTCAACAGGTATGGGTTCTTTCTCGATCGTATCTTTTCCCTGCCGTACAGCCAGCGAAAAAAGCGCCCTGCCGTTTTGTTTGGGAACCGTTTGTAATACAAATGATTTTGTCTGATGCGCCGGTATATTGACCGAATCAAGATTTGCATTAAACCCGATCAGCAACAGCACAACCGGATCACTGGTTTCGTTTTGATAGGTTCCCTGTACAGACAGTGTCTCTCCCTTCCGCAACTGCCTGTTCCAGCTTGCGGCAACAATTCCCGCGTTCACGGGCGATGGGTGATAAACAATTTCCTGTCCATCGATCATTGCCAGCTCATCGTTGGAGAATCCATATCCAAAAACATGAACCGTATCGTACCGTTCTTTTTCTCCCGAAAGGAATGCGTCTTTTTCTACGATGGGTGCGCCGGGCTTTTTGTTTTTGCGGAAAGACAGCATACTATCGTTCAACGCACCACCGGTTGCTACAAGTATTTCGCGCCCCGTGTTCGTTTTCTTTTTGGTAAAACCGATCGGTAAGCCCATGCACGCAAGACAAACAACCGCCCCCGCAGAAGCAACCATGCGCGGCACCAACCTCGCTTTGTTTGCGCGACGCCATTCTTTCCTGCACAACACAAACAGTAAAACTGCTGAAGCAGAGATCACTATGATAGTCCACGCGCCCATCAATTGTTTTGTTTTTGAAGGTTCCTGAAATACACATCCTGTAACGATGTGCGTGGCGATGTTGTTCTTTTTGAGGGAAGCAACGCAGGGGCATCCGCAATTTTCTGCAGCGCTCTCTGGGCGCTGGCAATATCTGCAGCGGTGGCCCGTCTGTTTTCCTGCATGGCTGTGATTATTTTTTTCATCGATTCCAATCCATCCAGGTAAACCGCGGGTTCTTTTGCCGCATAATTACCGAGTTGTGCGGAAGCGAGCCGCAACGTTTGAACAGACTTTTCATTCGTGGTCCTTTCTTTTTTGAGATGCTCCAATACCGGCAGGGCATTGCGTATGCTTTCAACGACATCGTCTGGCCTGCTGCGTCTGGTGTTTACCGATGGCTCAACGATCTTTTCGAGTTTGCCCGTCAATCGTTTCTCCAGTTTGATCGGCGCGGTTTTGATGCTCGTTTTGGCAACATAGGCCCTTGATTTCTGCTGCAGGTCCTTCAACAAACGCAATGCCTTGTAAGCATAAGGCAATGCTTCTTTGGGTTTGAACAATCGCAGCTGCAATTCAGCGTTCCACATTTCGGTAAGCGTTGCCTTCAATTGTTTTTTTGTTTCGGGATCGAGGAAGGTGGCATCTTCGGCATTGTCGTGGTGATCCGTAAAGGCATCCAGTATCACCGCCGCGTTGCCAAAATCACCGGGATTGCCAAGGTCAGCGCCTGCTACATCTTCATTCGACGTGGCTTCCTCGCCTAAAAACTTGCCGTAGCGCAACCGCAACAATTTCTGGTCTATCCCGAGGTTATTGCTCCGGTTGTTGAAGTTCTCCGCCGTTGCCGTATCCCTGTCGCGCAGCAACTGCTCCGCATCGAGAATGATCTGGCGCTGGCTCCTGAAATAATCGGGTTTGAGGTTTACACCGTTGAGCAGACCTTCCATGGCCATCAGCTTTGCGGTGTCTGTTATCGTTACGATATAGATATCGGAACGTTTTTCCTGGTCATGGTTGTCTATCGCAGAAAGATAAAAATACAGTTCGTCACCGGGCTCCATTCCCAATGCACGCAGGCCGATCATCTTCTGCAAGGCATATTGTAAACGCTTCTCCGCAAACGAAACGCCAAACGAAATTTTCTGGGCCTTGAATGTGACCGCCTCGCCGCTTCCTTTTGCAACCGTGGCGTTGATCACTACATCCTTCACACCGTAATCATCTGAAACATTCGCTTGTATGTTTACCCGCTCGGGGTCTCCGTACTCGATAACCGTACTGGGTTTAGGTGATGCGATGGTGATCACGGGCGCGTTGTCTTTTTTCACTTCGATGCGGTACAACTCAGACAATGTACCATCGATCTTCAACTGGTAAAAACCTGAATGATCTATTTTCCTTTCTGTTGTCCATTTGAGGTTTGCCGAGCCAGGTTTCAGTGATACGGCCAGCGAATCGTTGTAGATAAATTTCACTTCTTTCGCTGCACTGTGTAATGTGACGGCCCATTCAACCATTGCCCCTTCCTCCACCTCAATGTTCATGCTTCGCTGTGCACGAATGGGTTTGCCGGTGTAAGCGGGCGGGATCATTTTAACGGCCACATCCTTTACGCCGGCGGGCATTACCGCGTTTTCAGTTGCAACCGTTCCGGCAGCCGGTTGATCTTTTTTCCCGTCTTTCCATTTGAAAGCCACCAGCAACAAAATTGATATCAAAACAGAAACCAAAACGGCAAGAAGTGGTTCCCACATTTTTTTATACAGCGCTGGTTCTTCTGCCTGTGTTAATGCAGTTGCCGTTTTATTAACCTGTAAACGTTGAAGCAGGTTGAGAGCAGACTGATCCTCCAGTAACAATTCAGTGCTTTCTTCGAGCGTCGGATAGTTTGTATTGAGGAACCGCGCCACATCAACATCGGTGATCCTCCACGACCTGTCTATGCTCGTTACAAAAGGCAACTGGCCCACCAGCACGATCACTACCACCCATACCCATCCTCCTGCAAAATGATGTACCAGCAATGCCACGGGCAGCAACAACGCGATCGTAAACAACAGCAAGGAAACAAACCTTACGGCTCTCCATTTCTTACGAATGCGGCGGATGATATGCAGGGCCTGGTCACGCATCCGCTTTTATTTTTTTGATCCTGTATGAAAAATATCTTTCTGCGCAGAAAAGGATGAAGATAATCATCCAAAACACGCGTGCAGTTGCAGTGGCATCAACGGTATCGGCGGCGATCGTTTTCTGAACAGAACGCACTGTATCAAACTTCAACTGTGATTCGTCGATGCCCCGGTGATCCTTGTTGGCGCTTGCTGCAGGAAAGCCCCCGATCAATTCATAGATCCGCTGCGGAAAGGAGGCGTCCCACACAAGTTCGTTCCAGGATGGATTGAAATGTGTGAAGCATTCGTACCTTATTTTCCCATCTTTGGTTTCTTTCGTCAGCAAGGGTACACCAAACGCATCGCGCCACTCTGTTTCATTTCTGTTTTGCCGGTAAGGAACGCGTTGGTACAATTCTACCTTCGTGTAAATGTTTTTGTTGTCTTCTATCCATGATTCAACCGCAGCGGGCGTACCCTTCGCATAGCTAAAAATGCGACGGGCGTTTGCCTGTGCGGGAACATCGGCAGCAGACAACCAGAACAGCCAATCCTGGCCCGCCGCGACGTCCTGTGCTTTTGTAAATGTTTTCGAAAGTATTTTCCTTCCGGTAACCTGTTGTATCGATTGCAGGGCAGCCGCAACATATCGCGGGTCATCCACACCCGGCTCGGCAAAAATGGAAACACGAACAGGCGCCGTGTCTACAATTACTGGCGGGTCGTTTTTAAAGCCCACCTGCATGTTGCCCTCTGAAACCCCGATTGAAAAGGATCTTTGTACGGGCTGGTTGGCCGCGAGCATTTCAATATGGTATGCCGTTCCTTCGCTTTTGGTTGTTCCCATCACAACAGCGATGCTGTCTCTTGTTGTTTCGTATGCACCTGCAATAAACGACTGAACACTGTCGCCGTTCGAAAATGTTTTCCAGTTGAGTGCGATGCTGATCTCAGGCCGCTCACCGCTGAAATACTGCATCTCGTTTTCCGTAAAAAGGTAAACGGGCATACCTGAAGGCAGTTGCCGGTCGAGCATCTTCAAAAGTTGCCAGTAGGATGTTTGTGTTGTTGCGGTATCGTTTACCGCTGCTTTTATTTTTGAAAGATCGGTTGCCGGGAACCCTTTCTTGAAAAAATGGAGGCGATAGCCCTCATTGCTCAAAGAATCGATCAGCAACCTGTGCCTGTCGTACGCCTTTCCTGCATTTTTTTCCTGTACCACGATCCATCCTTTCTGCTTTGATGTATTCTGCCAGTAAGGTTTTGCAAGGAGCAACGCGAGTAAAATGATCAGCAAACAACGCAGCAGCAAAAGAAATAGCTCTGTGAAACGCAAACTTCTTGCGCGCTGCTGCGCGGTGCTGGCGAGCAATTCTATGCTTCCGATCTTCAACGTCTTTCCCTGCCGGGTGTTCCACAAATGGATCACCACCGGGACGATGATCCCCGCGGAAGTCAATAGCCATATGGGTTGTAGCAGGTGAAGCAAGGTTATACTTTTAATTTAACGCGCTGGTTCAGGAAATCACGCAATACCTGGTCTATCGGCTGCTGCATGTTCACCAGCCTGTAAAAAATACCGCGGTCGAGGAGCTCTGTCCGCAGTGACGCTAAATATTCATCCAGCTTTTGCTGGTAAGACACAAGCGATTGCCTTGTTTCAACAGGGATCTTCTCTCCTGTTTCAAGATCTTCCAGCGATGTATATCCTTTGTAATCGAGTTCCAGTTCGTTGTTTCCCATCAGGTGAAAAACAATGATCTCGTGTTTCATCAGCGACAATGAATCGAGCAAACGCATGATCTCTCCATTCTTCTGGTAAAAATCTGTGATAAACACCAGCAGCTCTTTTTTATTGCTGCCCGAAAAAATCTCTTTGTATTGTACGGGATCGGTGAAGTTTCCTTTCGGAGAAATGGTTTCAAGCTGGTAATAAAAACGCGACATGTGCTGATGATCCTTTTTAGCGGGCAGCATAAAAAGCGAATCGTTCTTAAACACATAAAGCCCAACTGAGTCGTTCTGGATATTGGCCAGACAACCCAATGATGCTGCGATGTACCGTGCAAACTCCATTTTAGTATAACCACTGTCTTCGTGGTTCATCGATGCACTTGCATCCACCAGGAAGCGGATGGCGATGCTGGTCTCGATCTCCGACTCACGGATGTAATACCTGTCTGATCGCGCATACATCTTCCAATCGAGCTGGCGCAGGTCATCACCAGGCTGGTAGCTCCTGTATTGGCTGAACTCCAGTCCCGGCCCCTTCACCTTACTTTTATTGATCCCCGCCATAAACCCATCCACTGTTGTCTTCGCAGCCAACGGCAGGTTCTTGATTGCCATGATGGTTTTAGGATCCAGTAAACGAGACATGATTGAGGTGTAATTGAATAAGAAACTGAATAATTGGAATTAGGAATTAGTAATTAGGAATTAGGAATTAAAAATTATCAACTAGATAACCACTAATTCTTAATTCCTAATTCCTAATTCTTAATTTATCGGTTTCGGTCTTTTTAACGTTTTAATCAACTCTTCCGTGACCTTATCTGCGATCACGTTTTCCGCATCGGCCTTGAAATTCATCAGCACCCTGTGGCGCAATACGGGGTAAGCCATGGCGTGGATGTCTTCCATAAGAACGGCGTACCTGCCTTTGCAAAGCGCGCGTGCCTTTGAAGTGAGTATGAGGCTTTGCCCGGCGCGTGTACCCGCACCCCAGCGTACCCATTCTTTTACAAAAGCACTGTCGGTTGTATCGGGTCTTGTTGCGCGTACAATATTGCTTACGTATTGAACAAGATCATCGTTGATGCTTACTTCGCGCACGAGCCTTTGCAGTTCCTGTATCTCGGCTGCGCCAAGTATGGGTTGTATCGCAACTTTTTTGCTTCCCGTGGTGCTGCTCAGTACCTGTATCTCTTCCTGCGCCGTTGGATAATCGATCTTGATATAGAGCAGGAACCTGTCGAGCTGCGCCTCCGGTAACGGATAGGTACCTGCCTGCTCTATCGGGTTTTGCGTGGCGAGAATAAAGAAGGGCCTGTCGAGCGGGTAGGTTTGACCGCCATACGTCACTTCAAACTCCTGCATCGCCTCCAGCAGGGCCGATTGTGTTTTGGGTGGTGTTCTGTTGATCTCATCCGCCAGGATGATATTTGCGAACAACGGCCCCTTGTTGAATTTGAAAAAACGCTTCCCTGTAACATGATCCTCTTCCAGTATCTCCGTGCCGATGATGTCTGTGGGCATGAGGTCGGGTGTAAACTGTATGCGGCGGAACGAAAGGTGCAATGCCTGCGACATTGTTTTCACCATTAATGTTTTTGCGAGGCCGGGCACTCCTTCCAGCAAACAATGGCCGCCGGCAAGAAGGGCCACTATGATCTCATCGAGTACGGCGTCTTGTCCAACAATGATCTTCTGGATCTCATCTTTCAGTTGCGATAATTTTACAAGCAGTTCTTTCACCTTTGTTTCTGTCGTCTCCAAAGCAATAATTTTAGGGTCGGTAGATCAGTTAATAACCAGTTACGAGGCATGAAGCAGGATCAGGAAACCAACAGATCTTTGGGTCTGTCGTTCACACTTCGCACCATTCATCGTTACCGTTGGAAATTATAGAAAAAACGCGAGAATTGAGGCGAATGAGAGGACTGTGCGCCAAAATTATGATGAATGGATGAACAGGGCGGGCAAACTTTCCTTTCTTTGAAAGGATTTACATTATATGATAAAATATTAATCTGAACAGATCTGATCGCCGCGCTTTATATTCGTTCTGCGGCTATACCGGAAAGATTGATCATGTCGACACCGAAATTTACATTTACAAGGTTACGTTACCGTTCAGGCGACTGGGACACCGACCAGCGCATGCCCGCCAATGTGCTCAACTCTCTTGTTGAGTATACCACCATCCCCATCAATACCCAGGAGAAAGTGATCGATCTTGGCAGCAATGATATTTTCACCGTTCCGTTCTGTTACCTCAGCGGCCACAAACTGGTGCAGTTTGATGCACAGGAAGCTGCCAATTTTAAAAAATACGTTCTTAATGGCGGCTTTGTTTTCGTAGACGATTGCAACCATGATATCGACGGGCTCTTTGCCAAATCGTTTGAAGCGCAGATGGAGACCTTGTTTGGTGCGGGCGCCCTGAAAAAAATTCCCAATACGCACGATCTCTACAACTGCTTTTTCAAATTCGAAAAAGGCCCACCCAACACGGGTTTTGAACTGAACGGATGGGGCGACGACCTGATACACGATTATCTCAAGGCCATTGAAGTAAATGGAAAGATAGGCGTGCTGTACAGCAACAAGGATTACGGCTGCGAATGGGATTATGATTTCAGGAACAAAAGATTTTTGTCTGAAGACAATACGAAATTCAGCGTCAACATCATCACGTACGCCATGCGGTAAGACATCGCTGTAAACAATTACTTTATCAGCCGTGGCGCCACACCTTCAAACGTGATCTTCACCGGTTCTATTTCTCCTTTTTCATTGAACACCATTTTATCGATGCAAACCACGCGGTGGTTGCCATCTGTTTCGCCCAGGGGGCGGCGGTGATAAACGATGTACCATTCATCCGTACCGGGCACGTTGATCACGGAATGGTGTCCCGCACCGGTGGCCACCAGCGGATCCTGTTTGAGAACGGTGCCGATCCTTTTAAAAGGCCCGAAAGGAGAATCGCCTATTGCGTAAGCGACCTGGTAATTGGGGCCCGTCCACCCGCCTTCGCTCCACATGAAATAGTATTTGCCGTCTTTTTTAAACATAAAGGGCCCCTCAACATAACCTTCAGGAGTAATGGATCTGAAAGTGGTGCCGTCGGAAAACGGTTCCAGCGCCGTAAAATCCTTGTTGAGCCTCGCGATGTTGCAGTGTCTCCATCCGCCGTAGATAATATAATACTGGTTATCGGAATCCCTGAAAACAAACTGGTCGATGGGTTGCGCGCCATTGTAAAATTTATCGATCAGTGGTTTGCCGATATGATCCCTGAACGGGCCCTCCGGTTTGTCTGCAACAGCAACGCCAATGCCGCCTTTGGCGCTGTCGTTCTGGATATCGTTTGCCCCGAAAAACAAAAAATAACGACCATCTTTTTTCACGATCGCCGGCGCCCACATGGCGCGCCAGGCCCATTTGATGGAAGAGGTGTCGAGGATGCGTTCGTGTTTGGTCCAGTTTACCAGGTCAGGCGATGAAAATGCATCAAGGAAAACCTGCTGGTTATACTTAGCAGAATAAGTTGGGTAGATCCAATACGTTTTCCCAAAAACAGCCGCTTCGGGATCTGCGTACCAGCCGGGGAAAACCGGGTTGCCCGAAGTTTTCTTTTCCTGCGCCGGCGCCGCCGTTGATATACCGATCAGTAAGAAAAACCAGAGGAATATTCTTTTCTGCATGTTGTCTGGATTAGGAAAGAAAGATAGGAAGAAATAGCAGTCATTACAGAATTGCACGACGAAAAATTACACCCCGCACAAGAAGGAACGTGTTGACTTGAAGGTATTATTTACACGGGAAGATCTATCAACAGAACGTTGACGAAAAACCGGGCCTATAAATAATTCTCGATCGAAGAGAGACTGATCGGTTTCTGCAATTTGGTGAAAACCGGCGCCACAGAATGGGGCAATGCATCGGCCGCACTAAAAAGCGTTATGCGCATCGATGGGTATTTCTGGTGAATCTTTTCAGCTTCTACCCAGCCATAGCCGTCGGGCAGGTTGTTGTCCAGCAGCACCACATCGGGGTGAACATCGTCCAGTTTCTTTAACCCGTCGGCAAGAGAGTGCGCGCAATCGACCGTATAGTCTTTCCGGCGGAGATAACTGCTGATCACCGTACACAGGTCAACTTCATCATCGATTATAAGTACACTTCTTGGCATACCCTATTAAAGTCAAATTCATGCCAACCCCATACCGTAGAAAGATTTGCCCGCGTTGTTAAAGAAATCTAAAGGGAAATGCAGTCTTTTTTCAAAAATTAATCCACCCGCACAAAATCCATCATCTCCCCTTCTATCACAAACCGGTTGATCTTTCCCGCGGTATCCCTTGAAAATTTTACAAACCCGAAATCGTCTTTCTTTACGAACGGCAGTTGTATATCGTCCATCCTTGGATGAATGATCACCAGGTTACCGTTCCTGGTGCCGATCTGAAGAGAAGAACCGAGTTCCGGGGAAAAATAAGTACCCATGTATTCATCGAGCGGGATGTCTGCAGAACGCCGGGTATTCGATTCCATTTCCTGTAACACTGCCTCAGCATTCGGTGTACGTGCAAGCGAAGGTATATTAGGGCGGGCATCTAAAAAAAGATCTCCTATTTTTGTTGCCCTTCCGTAACTCGCATCGTTGTCGTCGTTGCTGAGGTAAACAACAGCCAGTCCCTCGCCGGGAAAACGGGCGATCGATGTACGGAAACCGGTGAACAGGCCAAGATGGTCTATCTTATCGAAGCTTTTGTATTTTGCAATGTTGTTTCCAAAACCGTAGGGCACTTGCTTCCCATCGTTCAATACCCCTTTCGAAGCAAGCATCTGCTCCATACCTGGTGTGATGAGCTGTTTGGTGTTGAAACTGTTCAGCCATTTCAACAGGTCGTTCATGTTTGAATTACAACCCTGCGATCCAACAACCGTGTTGTTCTGCAGCCGTTGTTCAAAACCTTCAGCAGCCGGTTTATAGCTAACCACTTTGTTGTTGTAGAGCCCACCGGCTTTTTCTTTGAAGAAGGTTGCATTCATCTGCAAAGGATCAAAAACATTTTCCTTCATCCACGATGCAAACGATTGTTTGGTTACGCGGGCAACCAGGCTTGCCAGCAGGCTGTAATTGGTGTTGCTGTAACTGTATCTTTCGCCGGGTGCAAACTTCAAATGTTTTTGGTTGATGGCGAAACGGAGCACCATCTCCTGCGTTACCACATCTTCCGGCGTTAACCCCATAAACTGGAAACACGATACAAAATCACGGATCCCGCTTGTGTGGTGTACGAGGTGTGCGATGGTGATCGTTTTTCCGTAGTCCGGCAATTCGGGAATGTATTTCCTGATGTCGTCTTCAATAGCGATCAGCTTCCTGTCTGCCAGCATGGCAATGGCAAATGCAGTAAACTGCTTGGAAACAGAAGCAAGATCGAACATCGCATCCGGCCCTATCTTTTGCATGGCATCGAGGTTGGCGTAGCCTTTGTAATCCTCAAACACTATCCTGTTGTCTTTGATCACCATAACCGCGGCCCCGGGGCCGTTGCCCTCGTACCAGCTGTCAAAAAGCTGGTGCGCCTTGCCGGGTTTGTTGGCCTTCATTTTTTCTATTTTGTTCAGCGTGATGGTATACTCACCTGAAACGGGTTTAACAAAGTTCCAGTGAACGGATATTTTATAGTCGCCGCTTGTGTCGGCGATGATGTTGACCACTTCTTTGTGCCCGGTGCCGTTGTCATCAACCACTTGCCGAAGACTGTCGTTCGGCCCGCGCACCACTGCATAAAGGCTCACCTGTTTTTGGAACAGCGAGATGCTTGCCATCTCGTTCTTACGGAGATGAATGGTATAAACTTCGGGTTGTAAAGCAGAAAGGGTGGCCGCGACCGTTTTGCCGGGCACGAGTTTTACCTGGGCCCGGAGCGCTGCACAACATACAAGACAAGACAACAGGAGTTGAAAACGGATGATCTTTCCCATAACTACAGAACCTTGTTTTTTGAAAAAGGTTACTGTGAAGAGGCTGAAAAATGCAAAAGGTTCGGAAGCATGCGGTCTTTTATGGGCATTGAAACAACCGTCGCCCGGATCGCGTCAACCCTGTTTGCCATGAACCATAAAAAAAAGGGAAATGCTTTCGCATTTCCCTTTCCTTATTCAGCCGGGACAACCCGGTACTGGTGTTTTAGTTTTTAACGTAGTAACGGGCGGTTTCGCTGAACAGCGGCATCTGCGCCACACCTGCGCCGGTTCCTGAAACACCTGCCGGGAAGGCTTCGTATTTCTTGTCACCGTAGTAGATGTCTACACCGAAATCGTAGTAGTCGTTGTTTACACCGTTCGCGCCAAACAAGGCAACCAGTTCGGCACCTGTGAAGGTGAACTGGGTTGGGTACGCAGTTGCTGCGTTTGCCTTGTAAACTTTTACGTTGTTGTTGTTTACAGCAGTAGCTGTATTGTTTTTCCGTACGGCGATGTCAATCTTTGTTGGCACCATGCCGGCAAAATAGTTGCTTACCGTGAATTTTGCCGTGAACGTGGCCTGTGTAGCAACACGGATCGTATCGTTGGCAACATCTTTTGCAGTTGAAATGGCCGGAACCTTCTCCGTGGTCACCCTGTTGGGAATGGCGCCATCGTCTTTCTTACAACTGGTGAACGCTACGATGGCTCCCAGTGCAACTGACAGTAGAATATTTATTTTTTTCATTTTCATAATCTGTTAAGTTATTAATGATTCATTCTTTCCATTACGATCAAGGCTGCCAGAACACTTTAAATGACTCAGGGATCTTTTGTGGCGGAGCATTTGGATTCAGTGCAATCTCATTCGTGTTGAATGGAAGAGACCATGGATATTTCTTGTCGTTCGAAACCGGCGTTACCTTTCCATCAGGCGCTGTAACGCTGCTCACTGTTCCTTCCGGAGCAGGTGCGAACAGTACCGGGAATTTGGTCCTTCTGTAATCATTATAGTTATCAAATGGATTCTCGATCCTGTTGATCCATTTTTCAGTCATGATCAGTTCCAGTTGTTTTCCAGGGTTGGCATCAAACGCTGCGAGCACGGCTGCTTTGTAAGTAGTGGCTGCTGCTGTTGTTGCTGCGATAGAAGGCACTGTTTGCGGAGCACCTGCAGTTCCCGGTTTAACATAGGTGGTGATGTAATATTCCATCTGGTTGAAAGAAGCATCGATCGCAGCTGCGAAAGAAGCCCTTGCGGTTCCTGTTGTTACCACACCTGCCTGTTGCAGCTCTGCTTCAATGAACAGGCGGTCTGCATAAGAGATGAATGTGTGTGGAAGGGCACCTGTACCCGCTACAGCGCCACCGCCGAGGGCAGTGATCGATTTACCGGCACCATCTTCGTAACGGCCACCTACAGGGTAGATACCGAGCAAAGAATAGGTTGCGCTGTTTGAACCATCACGGCAGTTACCGTTTGATCCGAACCAGATCGTAACAAATCCGCCATCGCGGTATTCTGTACAGTTCTCTGGTGCAGCACCCGGTAATTTCTGGTTGTAGATGTAGTAAGGAAGACGTGGATCCGCGATACCTGTAAGTATACCTGGGTTCGTTCCTTTCATGATCTCATACATCCATGGGCTGAACAACTGTCCACCACGCTGTGTAGCGTTGTAGTCGCCGTAGCCTGGGTGACGGTCATCGGTAGTTCCGTTCGGACCATAAGGAAGGATGAAGTTCTCAGACTGTTGGTTGATCAATGATGCAGGAGTAGCGAGCAATGCTGTAACAGCAGCTTTCACATCCTGAACCAGGCGTACCTGGTTGTACATTTTCAATTTGAGTGTGTTGGCGGCTTTGATCCAGTTTGCCAGGTTCCCTTTGTAGATGTAATCATCTGCAGCAGGTTTTGAAGGCTGAACGGCAGTGCTGTTCAGGTCGGCAATACCTTCATCGATCATCGCAAACAGTTTAGGATAAACCGTTGCGCCTTTGTCGAATTTAGGAGCTACAACACCTTCAGAGAATTTATCGTGGTCGGTGAAAACGATATCACCAAAAATATCAACCAATACACTGTAAGCATACGCTTTCATGATCTTGGCGATACCTACATATGCAAAACGGCTCTCTGTTGTACCACGTGCAATGATCACATTAAGATTGGTGATCGCATTGTACATGCTGGTCCAGGTACCATCTGTTGTTCCACCGTACCTGTCGGCCGCAACACGCCCGATGGTTTGGTGTGTGTAAACAGATGTAACGCCACCGAGGGTGGAACCGAGTGCGGTTGCATTACCGATAGACCTTTCAGCGCCGCTCAACAGGAGTGAAATGGGAACGTTGGTGGGGCTGTTCAGGTTTTTGTTTACATCGAGGAATTTCTTGCAACCTGTTCCCACAAGTGCAAGCATTGCCAGCGCTGTAAACGAGTATATTATATTTTTTCTCTTTCTCATAATTTAAAATTTACGTAGTGATTATTAGAAAGTTACGTTCAAGTTGATACCGTATCTTTTTGTACTTGGCGCACCACCGGTTTCCACACCCTGTGCATTGGCACTTGTTGTAGAGTTGATATCCGGATCGAAGTGAGTGAACTTAGGCAGGTTTGGCGCAAGGAACCAGAGGTTACGGCCGCTGAGCGACAAAGTAACGTTGGTCAGCTTGAGTTTGCGCACGATGTTCTGTGGCAAAGAATAGCCTAAAGAAACCTCTCTCAGCCTGTACACAGTACCATCAAATACTGAATACTCGAAAGAACCGTTTGTTGCGAAGCTCGCACCTGTACCTTGTGTAAAGAACAGGTCGTTTGTGGTTACCCTTGTCTGGTTAGGGATGAATTTACCGCCTGAGGTCAATGGAACATAGTGTGCTTTACCATCTGCACCAATTACCTGGTTAGGGTTGGCGTATACACCTACGATCACACGGCTGGTTTCCCTGTCGTATGTATCCATGGTTACACCACGGCCCAGCATACCGCTGATTGTTTCAGAGTAGAAACGGCCGCCTTGTGACCAATCCCAGAGAACGTTCAGTTGCAGTCCTTTCCAGTTGAAAGTATTTGTCAGACCTAATTTGAAATCAGGTGTAGGATCGCCAACGATACCTTCGTTCGGTTCGTTCAGCGGCATACCAGATGTTGGGTGGATCAATACCTGTCCGTCGTCTGTACGTGCAGTAAATGATCCTCTCAGGTAACCGTAAGGCATTCCTGGTTCAGCCCAGTTGTAACCACCCACCTGGAACCTTGTGATTCCCTGTGTGAGTTCTGTAACGATGTTTTTGTTTTTGGTGAAGATCGCTCTCACTGTCCACTGGAAATCTTTGCTTGCTACCGGTTTAAGATCCAATGCAGCTTCGATACCTTCGTTTTTGATACCACCGATGTTGGTATAGGTGGTTGTGTAACCTGTTGTTACAGGCACGCTCACACCGTAGATGAGTTTGGAAGATCTTTTGTCATACCATGTTACTTCGAAACCTACCCTTCCTTTGAACATACGGAACTCTGTACCGATCTCGAACTCCCTTGTAAACTCGGGGGTCAGGTTTGGATCGTAAGCAGTACCATCTTTTGTTGAGTAAGGCTGGCCGAGGAAACCTGTTGCGCTGAGGTTGAAGAGCGCTTCACCGTTCTGCGGATCTGCATCTTTACCCACTCTCGCAAAACCTGCACGGAGCTTACCGTAGTCGAGCCAGTTGGATTTCATTTTCAACGCATCCGTGAAGATCAAAGTTCCTGATACCGCCGGGTAGAAGTACGCTGCGTTTTTGTATGGCAGCGTAGACGTGATATCGGTTCTTGCAGTTGCGTTTAAGAATGCATAGTTTTTGTAACCCAATGTCGCATCAGCAAAGAAACCTACGATCCTCCTGTTTGATCTGCTGTCAGAATTCAAACGCTGAACGGTCGTATTTGTCAAAGTGTATAAACCGGGAATTACAAAGTTCACACCCTGTACGGTCTGGTTGCGTGTTGTTCTTGAGTTGATATCGTTACCTACTTTCACATCCAGTGTAAAGATGTTAGAGATCTTAGGTGTATAGATGGCTACCAAGGTAGACTGGAGCTCTTGTCTCCTGTAAACCTGTTCTGTGATGTTACCGAGGTCGTTATCAGAACCACCGTAAGAAGACTTATCGATGATCTGATCCCTGAAGAGTGCATAGCTGTTCACACCCGCATTGTAGTTGATGGTGAACGTGCTGCTGAAACGGTAAGAAGCCCTGAAGCTTGCTACCAGGCGGTCTTCATACGAAGTGATGGTATTGTGGTACGCACCCCAAACCGGGTTTGTATACTGTCCATCGTTGAAACCGATCTGGCGGCCCGCCCTTGTTTCTGAAGGGAACCCTACGATATCCCAGTTACGCGCCATAGTATAAGTACGGCCCCACTGTGATACGAAACTTTGTGCGGCCCCGATGAAGCCACCCAATTGTTTAGACCTTGTATAGCTCATGGTACCGCCGATGGTTAATTTACCAACTGCAGTTTGTCCACCAACACTGATGCTGTTCTTTGAATAATTAGAGTTGGTGATGTAACCGTTCTGGTCAACGCGAGACAATGTCATGTTGAAAAGAGAGTTGCCTTCACCGCCATTCATACTAACTGAATGTTCCATGAGGTTACCTGTTTTGAAGAGGTTCTTCACGTTATCAGGGTATGCTTTGTAAGCGATCTTTCCACCAGGGAAAAGTTCAGGGTAAGCGGCAACCATAGAAGCCCAGGTAGAACCAGGGATCGAGTCAACGCCTGAAGTAGTTTTTGCGATCACATCGCCTGTTGTGTTGTAAACGTTACCGAGGCCGAATCTTGCACCCCATGAACCGTTAGACGCCTGCACGCGGAAGTTGGCACCGGCACCGTAAGTATTCTGGAACTCGGGGATGTCAGCAACTTTCTCGATGCTGTAACCGGCTTTGTAAGTAACGTTCAAAGATTTTGCACCTTTCTTAGGAGCGCCCGATTTTGTAACGATCATGATAACACCGTTCGCGGCCCTTGAACCGTACAGCGCCGAAGCGGCCGCACCTTTCAGAACGTTGATCGATTCGATATCGTTCGGATCGATGTTACCGATACCCGAACCATACGTACCACCCGCGGTGAACGGGTTAGAAGTGTTTACCACATCATTGCTGTAAGGCAAACCATCCACAACGATCAAAGGCTCACCACCACTGAACGAAGTAACACCACGGATCTGCATACGGGCTGCAGCACCGGGAGCACCTTGTCCTGCGCGGATGTCGAGACCCGGTACTTTACCTGCGAGGGCAGACAAAAGATTGGGCTCTGATTTCTGGAGCACCGCGTCCGATTTGATCGAGGTTACGGCATAACCGAGAGATTTCTCAGAACGTTTGATACCGAGGGCTGTTACCACAACTTCAGCCAGAGAAGGATCTGATAAAACGAGTGAAACGTTGGCAGTAGTTCCTGAAACGGTTACTTCTTTAGTAGTGTAACCTACGCTGGAGATCACTAAAACATCTCCTCTTGAAGCGTTGATCCGGTAGAAACCATCCGAATTGGCCGCGGTGCCCGCAGTTTTTTTCGACTTGATCACAACCGACGCCGAAGGAATTGGAGCTCCCTTCTCATCTGTCACCCTTCCTGAAACGGCGAGGGTCTGTGCTTTACCTGCTATCACAAAGCATAGCATTGTCAGCAGGAGGCTGGACACAATTTTTCTCATGTTGTTTTGTTGTTTTGGTTTAGAATAACTATTAGGCATTCGCCATAAACCGATTTGTGCAGAACCGGTTTACAGTTCTTTAAAAATTTAATTTAGGACTTTTTCTTGCAACCGGAACAAATTATCTCAATTGCGTTTTTTCCATAATGTGTTTATTTTTTGATAAATGATTGTTAAATATAAAGCGGTAGACATAACCGCTGATGAAATCGCTGCGCGTTTTTTGAAAAATGTGGATATTTAAGCGAATTATTAATAATTAATATTTTTATAATCTGTTTATTTTTTACGAGAACCTGCATTTCTGAGAATCCGGTTATGTTAATTTTCTATTATTATTATTTTATTTTATCAGTTAGTGATGGCGCGGGTCCCCAGCCTTGCCCGTTTGTTTCAAAAACAAATTTGTGATAGACAAAGGCAGGAGTTGCCGCCGCCCGGGCCGGGACGAATCAAAAAATCCCGGTGTTCCGGGTAACAAAAATGTAAACATTTTTATTTACATCATATGAACTTCAATGTAAATTTTTACCGGTTACCACGAGATTAAAGGGCGATTAAAATGCATCCCTGCCCGTTATTCATCGATCAAAACCTTTCATCCATTTTACGCGTGGGTTGGATTTGTACCAAAACCTCCCTCATCTGAATAAGTGTCTACCTTTAGGTTATGCAGGAACCGACTCATTTCGTGGCAGAAGATTCGATCGTAAGAAAGATCTGGGGCAGTTCAGATACCATCCTTTTTATTTTTGCAGGATCGGCCGCAGAATTTGCCCTGAACAAGGCGGTGGATTGGCTCTATTATACCGGCAGGCTACCGGCTGACCCTTTGGGACGGCTGTTCTCTACCGTTGCGTATGCAAAAATGATCGTCTTCTCCCCGACCGAAACCGCTAACCATGCCATCGACAAAATCACTTCGATACATGGCGGCATCGAAAACGCACGCAACGCGAAGATTCCAGACTGGGCATACCGCGACGTGTTGTACATGCTCATCTATTATTCCATCGTATCCTATGAATTGCTTGAACGCAAACTCAGTTCCACCGAAAAAGAAGAAGTATACGATGTGTTCCACCGCATGGGTACACGCATGGGTTTGCGTGAACTCCCGGGCAATTACAACAACTGGCTTCTCTCGCGCGCGCAGCACCTCGAGAACGATCTCACAAAAAGTAAGTATACAGGCGATCTCTACCTGCAATACCGCAAACACCTGGGCGCAGTTCGATACACGCTGCTACTCGATGCCCAGAAAATGATCCTGCCAAACCGCGCCAAAGAACTGCTCGGCATGAGCGGAACCCAATGGCTGCGGCCCGTTGTTCCCCTATACAGGATCATAAAGAAATTGCGCGGCGATCGTTGGATCAAGCACATTCTTCTTCCCAAAAAATACAAGGAACAGGTATTCGGGCTGGATGAAAAATGAATAAAACCGACGGATGGATAAATGTTGCGCCTCAAAAAATCTTCCTCTCTTAGTGTTATCGGAGTTTAGCTGCTGAATTTACGTATGGCAGAACGCAGGTTTACCAGGGAGCCACCATGCAGGTGATCACTTATGGTTGAAAGGATCGAGATCAATGTTGAAAAACTTTCCGGCTTTCTCAGGAAACAAAGCGCGCCCATTTCCTCCGCTCTCTGTTCTTCCAGTTGCTGATCGGATGTGCTGTAGATGATTACGGGGATGTGTTTTATCTCTTCAATTTTCTTCAAGGCTTCCAAACACCGCCAGCCATTCATCAGCGGCATGTTGAGATCCAGAAAAATGATATCGGGCCTCGCCACTTTCTGTTCAATCAACTGGTTGATGAGCTGCAAGCCGTCCAGCGCCTTGTCAAACACGATCGACCTGTCCAGCTCCGCAAGTGCGGCCGCAAACAACTCATGGTCGTCGCTGTCATCGTCGGCGAGAAGAAATGTTTGTGACATCGGTCTGGATTTTAGGTTGGATTCGCATAGTAAAGGTAAACTTTAATTCTGCGGATTGCAACAGTCAAAGTCATCTAATTGTAAACAAATATTTCGTTTTGATGACCACTGCTTTTTTGTTGCACGCGTTCCACTTTTTCACTGCCGATGGCCGATCCAAAAAAAATTGCCGCAGCTTAAAGCAGCATACCGGAACAAACCGGCACCTGCCAACTGCAGCAATCGTTGTTACTCACTTGTATCCATCATTCCAAACTGCTAGCTCCATGGATCCAGGACCACTTTCACACAATTGTCCTCTTTCTTTTTGAAAATATCGTACCCCTTCGCTATTTCAGACAAAGGCAGGCGGTGCGTTATTACATCATCAAGTCTTACGCGGCCCGATTGCACGTGGTCAAGCAATGTGTCAATGTATTTGTGCACCGGCGCCTGGCCGCATTTGATGGTGATGCCTTTGTCGAAGATCTGTCCCACCGGGAAATTATCGTACGGTGTGGGATACACCCCCAGTATGGAAAGCGTTCCATTTCTTCTTACTGCGCTGATGCATGCTTCCAGCACCTTGGTTGAACCCGATTCCATGTTGATCACGGCTTTTGCCTTGTCGAAAAAAGTCCTGTCGGGTTCAAAACCCACCGCTTCCACGCAAAGGTCTGCGCCACGGTTGTTGGTTTTCGACCGGATGTATTCGATCGCATTTTTGCCATCGTCTTCCCAAAGAACAGTGTCAACGCCCGCCGCGGCTGCGGCTTTATCGAGCCGGTATTGCAATGTATCAACGATGATCACATGTCCGGCCCCGCACAGCACCGCGCTTTTTGCGGCCATGATCCCTACGGGACCCGAACCGAAAATGGCCACCGTTTCGCCGCCTTGCAGGTTGCCCCAGTCTATGCCGGTATAACCCGTAGGAAAAATATCGGTGAGAAATAAAACCTGTTCATCGGTAAGGTTGTCGGGAACGAGCCTGGGGCCGTAATCGGCATAGGGTACACGAACGTATTGGGCCTGCCCACCATCGTATCCACCGTATAGATCCGTGTAACCGAACAGGGCCCCTCCTTTTTCGGTAAGCAATCCGCCTTCGGGTCCGTAGTTCGAGTTGGAGTGCTCGCAATTAACAGGAGAATCGTGTTTACAAAAAAAGCAGCCACCACACGCGATGGGAAAAGGAACCACTACGCGGTCGCCTTTTTTCAGGTTGGTGATCGACTTACCTGTTTCTTCAACAATACCCATGAATTCGTGGCCGAGTACCATGGGCTTTGGCTGCGGGATTCCGCCCGAATAAATGTGGAGGTCGGATCCGCAGATGGCGGTGGCGGTAACTTTTAAAATGATATCGCGGTTGTTCTGAATGATGGGGTCGTCTACTGTATCGTATTGGACGTTGCGCGGCCCATGGATCACTGCTGCTTTCATAAAATCTGTTTTTGTTGATTAAGTTATCTGAACCAACAAACCACGCACAATTAACCTGCCATGCAGTTTTGATCGTGTTTTGTAGAAATTAAACTGCGAACAACTTTACCTGTATAGAAATTGTGGAAGCTCAGTCGGGGTTTTGCAGGAGATAGGCATAGAGTTGTTGCAACAGGATTTCGGTAAAGTAGATCTGTGTTTCCTCTCCTTCTTTTTTTGTGCTCTCCACCCGCCCGCTGTTGATGATCTTGTTATCGTAGCTGATTGCAAAATAGGCATACATCTCTCCGCCTGATTCTTTTCCGGCGGCAGCATACCCACATACACCCACACCCCAGTCGCTCTTGAACAACTCACAAACATGAAGCGCCATGCTCTCGGCAACCTGTTCCGATACGCAATTGCAGGCCTGCGCATGGATCGGGTCAACCAGCAGGTGGCGGTATTTTTGCCCGAGGTTATAAGCGGTTATACCTCCCTGGAAAAAATCCTTTGCATCTTTCGCATTCGAGATAGCGGCCTGCAGGTAACCCGATGTAACACTCTCGGCCACCGCAAGCGTTTCTTTGCGGGCGATCATTTTATCACGCACGGCATCCACCAATTCTTTGTTGAACATGTTCCCTCTTTTTAAATCCCATAAAAAAATTTGTGCCGCGGTTCTATTGAACAGCAGCAAGGCGGCGCTTGCAGAATAGGAAAGCGTACGGAGAGAAATTAGAGATGCTGATGATGTGGATACCGGATCCAGGCCGGCGCATGGCAAATTCTTCAGCCAGTTACCAACGGATCATCGAACCACGCGTGTGTTGATCCTATTGTTTTTCCCCTCGACCAGGATCTTATACAATGAAAGATTTTTCTGCCTCGGCACAAACGAAAACCGCCGCGCCTGGGCCGGTAGTGTTGCGAGTTTTAGATAAGTGTCTTCTTTGCCTTCTTTCGCATGGTCGGTGGTTGTGAGCAGCAGGGTTACGTTTTCATTTTTACCGAATGCATCCCATGTAACGGTCAGCGAATCACCAACCATTGCTGCTTTTGCATTTGCAACAGATACTGCGCCGGTTAGCGGTACGCCATCCAGTTCTCTTTGTGTATGTAAAGGAACATCGATAGAGAGATGCCTTGCCATCGTTGGCAAAAGATCGGTTATCGCCGGCTGGTTGTTTTTGAAATATTCATTTGTTGTTTTTAAGTTGGAGAACAACCAGGTTGTCCTCTCCCTTTCAGATTGCCCGCCGTGGTTCCTGCCCGTTACACTATCGCGGCCATGATCCGTCGTAACCAGGATGAGCCAGTCTTCTTTGAAATTCTTTTCCCTGTATTGTATCGCATCCCAGATCTTTCCAACCTGTTGATCAAGCATGGCAACGGCTTCGTTCTGCCTGGGGCCGGTTCCGTGGCGGTGCCCCATATCGTCTGTGTACTCGAGGTAAACCCAGGAAAGATCGTATCCATTCTCCTTTACTGAGCGCGCCGCATCGTTCACCACTGCTTCATCGATGAGATGAATGTAGTAGCTTTCTTTGTCGTGCGGAAATGCAACCGTATCCAGTTCATATCCATCAAAAGCATGGTTCATTTTGATGGATTTTGTCTGCGGCAGACCTTCTCCAATAAGTTTTGTCCGGTTGTCGAGCCATGTTGAATAAATGGCAATGGACCTATCGGGATATTGATCTTTGAACAAACGGAATATCGTGGGATAATTGTAATTCGGCGCTTTGATGTCGTTCCCCCAGACATTGTGTTTGTTTACCCAGGTTCCGGTGATCAGGCTGTTGTAACTTACTGCAGAAATGGTTGGCGTTTGAGAGTAGCCGTTTTTCAATCCGCCAACGTAGGCTCTCTTGTAGCTCCCTGCATTTTTTATTTTGTCGAGATTGGGATGCGGTACGGATTCGATCACATCCGCGGGAATGCCATCGGCAATGATGAACACGACTTTCTTTGGCTGTTGTGCCTGCGCTGTTGTAAGCAAGGCGAGGAAGGCAAGGGCGATAAGGGCTTTCATGGGAGGGTTGTTGCTTGGCGCTAAGTTATTCAACCGTGAACAAAAAGAGACAAACGATGGGCAAAGACTTTACAACCGGTTTTCTTTACGGGAATTTGCATGATAGCCATTGATCAATCGTTCAAAGGCACAAAAAAGCCGCCTGCGCCCAAGCAGACGGCTAGCCTAACTGTAGAAAACCAAAACTACCTTTATGATGACTTGTTACTTGCCTTCTTTTTTATCCCTTGTTGTTTTTATTTCCATCCACCGCCAAGATCACGGTAAACGCCTACAACGGCAACAAGCTGTTCTTTCCTGTTTTCGATCAATTCAAGTTTTGCTTCCAATGCATCGCGCTGTGTCATCAACACTTCAAAATAATCCGCGCGTGCAGATTTGAAGAGATCGTTTGCAACCTCTATCGACCGGGTGAGTGCGTCTACCTGTTTCGACTTGAGTGCATATCCTTTCTCAAGGTTGTCCAGTTTCGATAATCGTGTTGATACCTCGAGATAGGCATTCAGGATCGTTCTCTCGTAATTGTACATTGCCCGCAATTGCTCCGAACTTGCTTTGCTGAACTCTGCCTTGATTGCATTGCGGTTGATCAATGGTCCTGCGAGGTCGGTTGTCAGCGAATACAGCAACGATTCCGGGAACTTCACGAGGTAAGAAGGCTTGAACGCCTGGAACCCCAATGCGGCATTGATGCTGAACGATGGATAGAACTCTGCGCGCGCCACTTTCACATCCAGTTTTGCCGCCGCAAGTTCGAGCTCGGCCTGCCTGATATCGGGGCGGTTGGCAAGCAGTTGCGAGGGAACGCCGGCCTTTACCGCTGCCGGCACAATATCGAGCAGCAGTCTTTTGTCCCTTGTTATTTCTTTCGGATAACGGCCCAGCAACAGATTGATCGTGTTCTCCGTTTCCCTGATGTCCTGCAACACATCGTATTCCAGGCTCTGCGATTTCAACACTTCGGCTTCGAATTTCTGCACCGCGAGTTCTGTTGCGCGCGCGCCTTCTTTCTGCACTTTCACAATGGCCAGCGCGTCTTGCTGCAGTTTGATGTTCTGGCGGATGATCTCGAGTTTACTGTCGAGCGCCAGCAACTCGTAGTAAGAACTTGCGAGCTCGGCAACGAGATTTGTCAGCACAAAATTCTTTCCTTCCAGGGTAGACAGCCATCTTGTTATGGCCGCCTGCTTCGAGGTGCGCAGTTTTTTCCAGATGTCTACTTCCCAGTTTGCATAAGCGGCAACACCGTAATCCATCAGGGGATCGGGCATTTCTTTTCCCGGTTCAATTTCTGTTGTGGCATCTCCTGCGCCCTGGCTGGTGTACCGACCCACTTTTTCCACACCTATCCCTCCCCTCAGACCCACGGTTGGCAAAAGTGCTCCCTGTTTTACGCGTATGTCTGCACGCGCGATCTCAATCTCCTGCAAAGTGATCTTCAACTCCTGGTTGTTCTTCAGTGCCGTATCAATAAGCTGTTGCAGGTTGGGGTCTGTGAAAAAATTACGCCATTGCAATGTTGCGAGGTTGGCGCTGTCGGTTCCGCTGCCATAGGAAACGGGCACCGACTTATTTGCTGCATACTCGGTAATGGCGGGGGCCTTGCATCCGGCAACCGCGATACAAACCATGAGCACGCCGTTTATGATCTTCGAATTAAGCATAGTTGTCTATTTCTTCTGTTAAGGGGTTTTCTTCTTCGTCTTTTACAAGAATGTGTTTCTCCGAGATCCTGCCGAAGAGATAATACAATCCGGGAATCACGATCACGCCGCAAAGGGTTCCCAGCAGCATACCGCCTGCGGCGGCAGATCCTATCGTTCGGTTGCCCACTTTACCCGGGCCCGATGCCAGCACCAGGGGTATCAATCCTGCGATGAATGCGAAGGAGGTCATAAGAATGGGTCTGAATCTTGTTACCGAACCTTCGATCGCTGCTTTTAAAACGGATTGCCCCGCGCGGTGGCGCTGTACGGCGAACTCCACGATCAGAACGGCGTTCTTTCCCAGCAGGCCGATCAGCATTACCATGGCAACCTGCGCGTAGATATTGTTTTCCAGTCCCATTATTTTCAACAGCAGGAAGGCCCCGAAAATACCTGCGGGCAGGGAAAGGATCACGGCGAGCGGTAGAACAAAACTTTCGTATTGGGCCGATAAGATCAGGTATACGAATCCCAGGCAGATCAAAAAGATATACACGGCCTCGTTGCCGCGAGAGGTCTCGTCTTTCGAGATCCCCGCCCAATCGATACCGTACCCTCTTGGCAATGTTTTCTGCGCAACTTCATTGATCGCCTTAATGGCCTCACCGCTGCTGTATCCCGGCGCAGCCGCACCACTGATCTCGGATGCGTTGTACATGTTCTGCCTGGTGATCTCTGAGAGGCCATACACTTTCTCCATTTTCATGAAAGCAGAATAGGGTACCATTTCATCGCGGTCGTTCTTCACATACAATTTCAAAATGTCTTCGGGTAATGCGCGGTACTGTGCACCGGCCTGTACGATCACTTTGTACTGGCGGCCGAACTGGATAAAGCTGATCTCGTAGTTACTGCCCACCATCGTAGACAAACTGTTCATCGCATTCTCGATGCTCACGCCTTTCTGTTTGGCGATCTCATTGTCTACCTTGAGCATGTACTGCGGGAAACTCGCAGAGTAGAAACTGAATACAGAAGAAAGTTCCGGGCGTTTGTTCAGCTCCTTCACAAAATCATTGCTCACCGTTTCCATTTTCTTGTAATCACCTGAGCCCGCTTTATCGAGCAACCGCAACTCAAACCCACCCGCGGCGCCATAACCCGGAACGGCAGGCGGCTGGAAGAATTCAATGGTTGCGCCTGAGATATCCTTCGCTTTTTCCTCCAGCTCCTTCATGATCTCCTGCACAGAATGTTTGCGGTCCTCCCAGCTTTTCAGGTTCACCAGGCAGGTACCTGAATTCGATCCGGTACCTTCTGTCAGGATCTCGTATCCTGCCAGCGACGATACCGATGCCACCCCGTCTACTTTTTCAGCTACCTGCTGCAGTTTCTCCGCTATCTCGTTGGTTCTTTCGAGCGATGAACCGGGCGGCGTTTGTATCACCGCATAAAACATGCCCTGGTCCTCGTTCGGGATAAAACCCGAAGGGAGATTGCCGCTCATGTACCATGTACCTGCGCAGAAACCGATGAGCAAAAGAAAGGTGACCAATCGCCTGCTTACAATTTTCCGAAGGAGATTGGTGTATCGCCCCGTAACGCGGTTGAACCAGTTGTTGAATCCATCGAGCAGCTTTGTAAGCGGTCCCTTCTTTTTGGCTTTGCCGTGATTGTTCTTCAGCATCATCACGCAAAGCGCAGGCGTAAGCGTAAGCGCCACAACGCCCGACAAAATGATGGATGTTGCCATGGTGATGGAGAACTGCCGGTAAAAAATTCCCACAGGGCCCGACATAAATGCAACCGGTATAAACACCGCAGCCATTACAAACGTGATGGCAATGATGGCGCCACTGATCTCGTGCATCGCTTCCTGCGTGGCGCGGAGCGGTGAGAGGTGCTTGGTTTCCATCTTCGCATGTACCGCCTCGATCACCACGATGGCATTGTCTACCACGATACCGATCGCAAGTACCAACGCAAACAACGTGATCAGGTTGAGTGTGATGCCGAAGAACTGCATGAACATAAACGTTCCGATCAATGAAACAGGGACCGCCATGGCTGGGATCAGCGTCGAGCGCCAATCGCCAAGGAACAGGAACACCACCAGTCCTACAAGAATGAATGCCTCTACCAAAGTATGTATCACTTTCTCAATGGATGCATCCAGGAACTTCGACACGTCGTAACTGATCTCGTAATCCATTCCTTTCGGGAAGGAAGCCGCTTTGATCTCGGCGAGTTTCGCCTTAACGTTCTTGATCACCTGCGTGGCGTTGCTTCCATACGATTGTTTGAGCACGATGGCCGCAGAGGGTTTGCCGTTGAGGTTTGAATAAATATCGTACATAGAACTGCCGAACTCAACATCAGCCACATCTTTCAGGCGCAGGATCTCGCCATCGGCCGATGCTTTCAGCACCACGTTTTCGTACTGTTCTTTCGTGGTGAAGCGACCGCCGTATTTTAAAACATACTCGAACGATTGGGAACGCTTGCCCGAACTCTCCCCTGTTTTGCCGGGTGAGGCCTCGATGCTTTGCTCTTCTAGCGATTTCATTACTTCATCGGCAGAAATTTTATACGCGAGCATGCGGTCGGGTTTGAGCCAGATGCGCATGGCATACTCGCGGTTACCTAGGATATCGGCATATCCAACGCCATCAACCCGTTTCAGCTCCGACAATAAATTGATGTCGGCGAAATTGAAAAGGAATTTCTGATCCGTATTCGGATCGGTGCTGTAAAGGTTGATGTACATCAACATATTCGATTCTTCACGCGAGATCTTTACACCCTCGCGCACCACCAATGGCGGCAGTTTGTTTACCACAGAGGCCACGCGGTTCTGCACATTGAGGGATGCCTGGTTTGGATCGGTTCCCAGGTTGAAAATGACCTGTATCGTTCCCTCGCCATCGTTACCCGCATCGGCGGCCATGTATTTCATACCGGGCACACCATTGAGTGCGCGCTCGAGCGGGATGATCACAGACTTGATGAGCAATTCATTGTTGGCGCCGGGATAAGCCGCCGTCACATTCACCTTGGGCGGCGAAATAGAGGGAAACTGCGTAACCGGCAGTTGTATGATGGCCAGCGCACCGAGGAAAACGATGATCAGCGAGATCACGATCGACAATACCGGCCGCTGGATAAATTTATTAAACATGAACGTTGCAATTAAGATTGAAGATTATTCTGCTTTTAACCTGAGGTGCGAAAGAACGGTCCGCGCATCCTGCAGTTCGAACTGCACTTTATCGCCGTCTTTTACTTTCTGCACGCCATCCAGCAATATTTTTTCATTTTCCGCCAGGCCGCTTTCAAGAATGTACAGGTCTGGTAACCTGCCTGCGATGGTGATCAACCTTGATTTCACCACATTGTCGCTGCCGATCACGAATACATAGATCTTGTCCTGTATCTCGTAGGTGGATTTTTGCGGAATGATCAGTGCGTTCCTGAATGGAACGGTCATCAATACTTTTCCCGTCTCCCCATTCCTGAGCAGCCGGTCGGGATTGGCGAACCTTGCCCTGAATGCGATGTTGCCCGTTTCATTGTCGAATTCGCTTTCTATCGTTTCCACTTCTCCCTTGTAACGAAGGGGCTGGTTGTTGGCGAGCAAAAGGCCCACTTTGTTGCTGCCGCGGTTCTTTACGTTGGTCTGGTAATCGAGGTACTCGGGCTCTGATACATTGAAGTAGGCGAACATCTGGCTGTTGTCTGAAAGGCTCGTAAGCAATTCGCCTTCATCGATCAGGCTTCCTAATTTTTTAGGGAGGCGGTCGATATAACCATCAAACGGTGCGCGTATTTCCGTGAAGGAAAGATGGAGTTTGGCGAGCGCCGTTTCTGCCTTTGCCTGGTCGAGTTTTGCCTGCGCCATGGCCTGTTCGTTCTTCGAGATCACATTCTTGGCCACAAGGCTCTTTGCATTGTCGAACTCGATCTCTGCCGCACGCACCTCCGCTTCTGCTTTCTGCAGTTCGGCCTCGTAAACCTTGGGCATGATGCGGAAGAGGAGCTGGCCTGCTTTTACAAAGCGCCCCTCGTCGACATAAATGTCCTGCAGAAACCCTTTTTCCTGCGCCCTGATCTCGATGTTGCGCACGGAGCGGATCTGCGAAACATATTGTTTCTCGAACGAAGTATCCATCCTTGCCGGGGTGGTAGCCGTATACTTAACGGCTTCTTCTTTTTCTGTTTCATGAGGCTTACAGCCCGTGAGGTAGGCAAGGGCAAACAACCCTGCACATGCGATGATTCTTTTCATATTGATAAATAAAAATGTAAGCGATACTTTGCTGCAGGCCGCGCGCTGCGCGCTACAGGCCCAAATACCGGCGAAGAATAGAATATGATGACAGCCGGAACGGTAACGGGAATAAAATGATCAGACCCTGAATGTGCAGAGCGAAATGTACTTGCGGGATGATTCGGATGGCACCAACGCATCATCAAAACCAAAACGGAGGATACGGCTTAAGGAAGCCAGCTGTGCAGAGGCAAACGCATCGTTGGCCTGCAAGTAGTATTTTTTGAGAGAGAGATTTTCCCTGTCGTCGTCTTCTTCTATATCATCTGCAACAAAATATGCAGACGCATCGTCGTTGGCAAGAACAGCGCCATGCGCAGACTGGTGAGCAGAAAACTGGAGGGTAGAATGTTGTTTTTCAGAAAAACGGATGAGCTTGGGAACCACCACCCCATGACACGATGATGCAGCGCATCCACCGAGTATTGAAAAGAGGCAAAAAAGTAGTAGCGTTAGTCTCATCTTGATAATTCCGCGCCGAAATTAGGAAAACTTTGAAAGCCGCAAACTAATTTCGGTGAAGGCGGGTGTTAATTCGTGTTAACAGACTTAAATAACAATTAAGAATTAGGAATTAGGAATTAATAATTAATTGCTCCTAATTCTTAATTCCTAATTCCTAATTCCTAATTCCTAATTATTCTTTAGCCTGCTTCGCCAAACAAGGTGTTCCAGCAACAAAACATTATTATAGGCTGGGCTGTAATAATCAAACCTTGTAACCTTTAACGATGCGATCCATTTCCGGTAAGGATCGGGAAGCAGCGACGACATGTTTGCGATGAAGAAGGCAAAACGCTCGTCTTCTACCAGTTCTTCCAGTGAACGGGCATGGTGCGGTGCGGTTTGCGGCGGCACTTCATTCCAGCGCAGGAGGGCGGTGCCGAGTATCACTTCATCCATGAATGTTCTTGCCGAAAGCAGCTGCTGCCGCGCAGCATCGATCAATTGTGGCTTCAGCGCATCGAGTGCGGGTATGGGTTTCACCGACATCAGCCTTGATATATGATACAGGATGTTGGGCGTGGTTGCATAATGCGGGGATACCAGCCCGGGCTGGTTGATGTATTTTCTTGTCCTGATCACATCTTCGATCAGGAAAAGGCTCGCAGAGTCTGCTTCGGTCCATTGGAGATTGTACGTCTGAACAAAATACAGCACGTTGCACAACACACTCACGTCAAAATCGATCGGCATCCTTTTACCGAACCAGGTTGAGTAAGCTTTCAGCGTTCTGTATTCCGGGAACGTGTTCCTGATTTTCCCGGTGGTATGGTTGGCATGCTCCTGCATCAGCGCATGGATCGCTTTGGCCGTGGAATCGTTTGCCTGCTGGGCAAGTAAAATGATCACCGTATCATCAAGGTCATCCGGCAGCGCCTGTTTTTTATCGAACCAGTTCATCCATCCTGCATTGGGGAAGATCTTTGGCGTGTCTGTGGGCCAGAAATTATAGGTACCCTGTCCCTTCCTGTTGATAAATTTTGCAAACGACGGCAATGTATTTGCGATGATGCGCGCAGCCTGCCGCTGTTGCGACGGGCTCAGCCCGTCTTCCAGGTTACGCAGGGTAAATCCAACCAGGGCTGAAAAAAAAGGGTTGATGTCTGCTTTGAACCTGTCTTTATTCATCGCATACATCCGGTAAGAAGGAATGGAACCCTGCGGGAACACACCGTTTTCTCTTGGCTGAAGCGCTTCTATCCGCTGCAGCAGCTTCGACATAACCAGGGTGTCGTTTGCCTGCAGCGTGGATTGCCTTAAAAGAAAAAGAAGAATGAACAGGTATCTCATCAACGTAAAAATACAATGTTTGGCGATGCGTTCTCTATTCGCCGCATTGCTGTTCAACAGCGGTTTGATGCCGCGCCCGTCATTATTGTCGGGCAATGGTTTTGGGCCGGTTGGTATACGCGGCCTCCACTTCGGCACGGGATGCTGTGGGTATGGGCAGCTTTTCTTCAAAGGTCAAAACAAAATCGGTGTTGCCGATCGTCCACACGGCATTTGAGGGAGAAAAAAAATCAACGTCATCATAATTCAGGTGAAAGGTCTGTTTGCCGCGGTTAGCGGTTTTTACGGCAAGCTTGTTGTTTTCATCCTGCACCCAATCTGCCCAGCCATCGTACCGTCTTGCAAAATCGATGATCTTCCAGCGTGTGCCGGTTGGAGTGGGCAACCCGGTGGTTCCACCCACTTCCTTGCGGCCGATGATGTATCCGCCGGTTGCGCGCAAGGGGTTACCTGTGAGAATGAACATCAACTCGCCCGGCCCCGGTGCAGTGGGATCATCCGCGTGTTCACGCATCCATCGCGAGCAAACCTGCGCGCCCTGGCTGTGCGCGATTACGATTTTTTGCCCGGGTGTTGACCTTACCGCCGCATCAAGCGCCTCCACTCCCTTGCCGATCGAATTGTGCGCAATGCTCGCCGGGTATTTTACTTTCACCATCCTGTAAGGCGGTTTGGAAAAATAACCATGGAACATACCCGGCATGTGATTGTACAGGTTGAAATTCAACCCCGATAAACTGAGCACCGTTGCAGCAGGCGGAACTTTCAATCGCTGATCCTGGGCCTGCACAACCGGCCCGTTTAAACAAAAAAGAACAACGGCAAATAAAAGCCTGCTGGGCATATGAGTTGTTGTTGGTTGTAAGGTGTTGTTCAAAATTCATGCCTTATCCCCTGGTTGATAATGCGCAAACCGTTCACACGAAACACCGTTTAAATGATCTTCAGCCTTTCTTCTTCCAGGTCGAGCTGGTACAATTGTGTGCGTATGATTTCTTCGTCTATTTTAGGATCTTTGTTCAGATCGGTCAGGTATTTCCGCTGGCTTTCGAGCAGCTCGATGAATATTTTTTTGTTCTTTTTATCCATCCGGCTGTCGGGCGCCTCTGCGCGTTCTTCCCATAATTTGATAAAGTGTTCCATACCTGCATGGCCTGCAGGATCGCTCTGGTACCTGTTTTCAAGAAATTGATGGATGTGTTTGCGCAAGCCGTGTTTCATTTTCCGGCGCGTTTCGGCTTCCGCATCTTCGTTGAGCAGTTCTTCGAACACATGTGTCCGGTTGATCAGGAAAGGAAGCGTAAGCCCCTGCACCACAAGCGTTGTAAGTATGACCACGAAAGTGATGAAGAGGATGAGGTTGCGTTGAGGGAACAGCGTTCCGTTGTCCATGGTGATGGGAATAGACAAGGCGGCGGCCAGTGACACAACACCACGCATGCCCGACCATCCCAGGGTGAAAGGCAAAAAGAAAAACGTATTCCACGATCGCCGCCAGTTGAGCCGCGATACCACGCTTCGCCGGAAGAGATAAGTGGAAAGCATCGCAATGTAAGCGCTTACCACCCTCGCTGCGATCAGTACGGCTACCACCACCAACCCATACCCTATCGCCGTGCGCAACGGGATGCCCTCGCCCTTCAACCCTTCCACGATCTCTGGCAGTTCAAGCCCGATGATGAGGAATACCAATCCATTCAGGATAAAAACAAAACTTTCCCAAACATTATACCCCTGTATACGGCTGGCGCTGTTCAAAAACTCGAGCCGTTTGGCAGACATGAACAGTCCCCCGCTCACCACGGCAAGCACACCCGAGCAATGCAGTTTCTCTGCCACCCAATACACAAAATACGGTTCGATGATGGTGAGTGCAATGTCTGATGCGGCCGTGGTACGGAGTACTTTATGCAGCTTGATAAAGATCCAGGCAACGGTCAGTCCAACCGCCACTCCTCCTGTCACCATCCAAACAAAGCTCGCAACCGCCTGGTGCCAAACAAACTGCCCGGTGCCAACGGCCACCAGTGCAAAGCGAAATATGATCAATGCAGATGCATCGTTCAGCAGGCTCTCTCCTTCCAGTATAGCGGTGGTTGATTTGGGTATACGTACAAATTTTGTAAGTGCACCGGTGCTCACTGCATCGGGCGGAGCGGTGATCCCGCCCAGTAAAAAACCAAGCGCAAGCGTAAACCCGGGGATAAAATGATTGGCCACGATGGCCACCGACAGCGCCGTAAAGAAAACCACGAGAAAGGCAAAGCTCCCGATGATGCGCCACCATTTTTTCATCTCCTTGAACGAAATGCTCCACGATGCTTCGAACAACAAGGGCGGCAGGAAAATAAAAAAGATCAGGTCGGGGTTTACCCTTACCATCGGCAAACCGGGAATAAAACTTACCGCCAGTCCGCCGATCACCAGCAGGATCGGGTAAGCGATCCGCATCCGCGCGGCGAGCAGTTCCAGCAAAACGATCGCCGCAACCATGGCGAGAAGAAACGGGAGAATGGTATGCATGAAAAAAGGATTGGTTGATGCCGGAATTTAAATAATCATTTTTAAACCACGCCATACGATTGTTCAACCCAGGCTTTCTTTGTTGTACCTGCTCCTGTAATCCAGCGGCGAAAGCCCCGTAATCCTGCGGAAGACTTCCCTGAAAGCTTTCAGATCGGCATAACCTACTTCGTACATGATCTCGTTTACCGTTTTGCGGCTGGTTTCAAACGATCTTTTCGCAGCTTCCACTTTTACCCTTTGCGCATATTCCGTAGGCGTATTGCCCGTGGCCTTGATGAAGCGGCGGTCGAAATTGCGGCGGCCCACCGCAAGCTTTGAAGCGAGCGCCTCTATGGATATTTTTTCATCAACCCTTTTCTCAATATAAGCCTGCGCCTTCTTCACCAGCTCATCACCATGCGTTCGCTGCCCGCTGAAAATGATAAAAGTGGATTGGCTCTCCCTGTCCATCTCCACCTGGAAAACCTTGGAACAGAAAATGGCCGTTTCCCGGTCGTAGTATTTTTCTACCAGGTAAAGCACCAGGTTCAGAAAAGAATAGGCACCGCCATTGGTATAAATACCTTTTTCATCGGTAATGAGCCGGTCTGCCTGCAGGTTAACCTTCGGATAACGCTGCCTGAACTGGTCGGCAGCGAGCCAATGCGTTGAACAGCTGCGGCCATCCAGCAAGCCCGCTTCCGCCAACAGGTATGCCCCTGTGCAAATACTTGCGATTTGCGCGCCCTGCCTGTACTGCAGGGCTATCCAGTCGATCAGCTCACGGTTTGCTTTTAAAGACTTCAGGTAATTGTGATTCAAAGACGGAACGATGACCAGGTCTGTGTTCCGGATCCTGCTGATGTGTTTGTGTGGTTTCGCTGTGAACAGCCCTCCATAAAAGTCGACCTCGCCCGAAAGCCCCGCGAGCTCAATTTTAAAAACTTCTTTCTTCCCGCGCTCCTTCCGGTGCAGGTTGGCGCGACTGAAGATTTTATACGCGCCCACAATGCTGCTTAAATTATTCTCCCCGTCGGGAACAAGTATGGTAAGATGTTTCATGCGGCAGGTTTTTTCAAAGATAAAGATTCTGCATGTCCATATCAACCCACCAGATTGTCTGAATAACACCCCTTAAAACCCATTTTTAGACAGTAATCTTGCATAAACAATCCCTTCTTATATGACGACACAACAGGTAGCCGCGCGTTTCAACGAACTGGCGCAGCAGGAAAAATGGTTTGAGATACAGGAAGAATTTTTTTCCGACAATGTAAAGAGTATCGATCCCGATGGTTCTCCCTTTATGGGCTACGCCGAGGGGATCGGCCCCGTGCGCGCAAAAGGAAAAGAATTTGTGAGCCGTATCGAAGCTGTACACAGCGCATACACATCGGCGCCGATCGTAACGGGAAACCATTTCGCAGTGGTACGTGAACTTGATCTGACCGTAAGACCAATGGGCCGCGTACAGTGGAACCAGATCATGCTCTATGAAGTAAAAGACGGCAGGATCTTGAAAGAGCAGTTTTTTTATTGATCAAAATCCTAAAAATGAAAAGCGATTTTTCCACCTCCTTTACCGTGCCCAACACAGCGCAGGAAGTTTTTGATGCCATCACCAATGTACGCGCATGGTGGGCCGGCACGGTTGAGGGCGAGTCAAAGAAAACAGGAGATGAATTTACCTATCGTTACAAAAACATGCACTACAGCCGACATCGTTTAACAGAAGTGATCCCCTGCAAAAAGATCACATGGGAAACGGTAGAGAGCGCGCTTAACTTTGTTGAAAACCAACAGGAATGGGCCGGCACCACGATCGATTTCGACATCACAGCATCCGGCGGAACAACAACACTGCGGTTTACGCACCATGGATTACAACCACTCCTCGCCTGCTACAACGACTGCACGAATGCATGGAACCACTACATCAACGGGTGTTTGCGCGAACTCGTACTATTAAAAATGCTGAAAACCACTGCGGTTGAATTAATCCGCAACTGCTTGATTCTGAACAGTGTTTTTCTTTGAGCCGCAAAAACGTAGTGGCTCAACTACAAGATATTGCTTTTTCCTTGATGCTTTTTTAATAAGGACATGTATTCCTCCCCGGGAAAACACATGTTAATTTTGTCTTATTAAAAATCCTTTGTCCGGCTGCGCGCCAGGCATAACAGGTTGCTGCACGTTTGCAACATTTTATGTGTTGCCAGCCGGTCTCAAATTTGTTTATGCGCTGGTGGAAAAACATACGTAAGATCGCAACGGGCCGCAAGTGGCGGGAAGGGAGTGAGCTTTATCAATATAAGGCTGCACTTGATACTGCGTCTATCGTTGCCATCACCGATCACAAAGGGCGCATCACCTACGTAAACGATAATTTCTGCCGGATCTCGAAATACAGTCGCGAAGAACTGATCGGCCAGGATCACCGCATCGTAAATTCCGGCCTTCACCCCAAAGAATTCATACGCTCTATCTGGACCACGATTGCCAATGGCAATGTATGGAAGGGTGAGTTGCGCAACAAAGCGAAAGACGGTACGCATTACTGGGTGGATACCGCCATCATCCCGTTTCTCAATGAAAAGGGTAAGCCTTATCAATATCTTGCCATACGTTCCGACATCACCGCGAAAAAAACTGCGGAACAGCAGCAGGTATTGTATGAACAGATCATACAGTCAACAGAAGATGCCGTGATCAGCAAAGACGTAAACGGCCTCATAACCACCTGGAACAAAGGCGCTGAACGCATGTTTGAGTACACGGCAGAAGAGATCGTTGGAAGACCGATCGCCGTTACCATCCCGAAAGAGCTTTACAACGAACGCTACGAACTGCTCTTCAACGTGATGAATGGAAAACTGGTGGAACATTACGAAACGGAGAGGCTGACGAAAACCGGGCGAAGGATCAATGTGTCGGTAACGCTCTCTTCCATCAAAGATATTTCCGGAAACATCATCGGGGTGTCTGCGATCCTGCGCGACATCACCCGCAGGAAAAAAGCCGAGAATGCGCTGCACGCATCGGAGCAGAAATACCGTAACTTTTTTGAATGCAGTCCGCTGCCGATGTGGGTAATTGATTCCGCTACGCTGAAGTTCCTCGACGTGAATGAAACAGCCGTTGAAGACTACGGTTATACGCGTGAAGAGTTTCTATCGATGACCGCATACGACATACGCGACAAAGAAGAGCAGCTACGGCTGGAAGCTTTTGGAACCGGCTCGCACGAAGGCACAAGGCATTCGGGCATCTGGGCGCACCGGAAAAAAGGCGGCGAGTTGCTGCTGGCGGAAATCTGCGCACACGGCCTTACTTACGATGACAGAGCCGCCAGGCTCATCCTCAGCAACAATGTAACGGAACGGGAAAGGGTAAGACAACAGGTTGAGCAGAATGAAATAAGGTTCAGGAACACACTCGATATGATGCTCGAAGGCGTGCAGATCATTGGTTTCGACTGGAAATACATTTATGTGAACGATGCGATGGCGCGTCATGGAAAATACAGGAAAGAAGAATTCGTTGGCCGTACCGTCCAGGAAATGTATCCCGGTATTGAGCAAACCGAAATATACAACGTATACAAGCAATGCTTTGAAGAACGGGTGTCAGTCCACCTTGAAAATTTCTTCACCTTTCCCGATGGCTCAACCGGTTGGTTCGAACTGAGTTTTCACCCTACACCGGAAGGGTTGTTTATCCTGTCTGTAGACATTACGGAACGCCGCCGTGCAGAAGATGAGCTCACCTACCGGGAAAAAATTTACCGCACGATCGCCTCGAGCATACCCGGCTCCGTGATCTGTATGCTTGATAAAGATCTCCGTTATACTTTGGTTGAAGGAGACCTGGTAGACAAACTTGGTTACAAAAAAACAGAATTGCTCGGGCGCACGATCAGTGAGGCACTGCCTGCAGACAGGTATGAATTTATATTCCCGATGATCAGGCGCGTTTTTGAAGGTGAAAGCTTTGTACAGGAAACCACAAGCAAGGGCGTCGATACATTGATGAAATTTGTTCCGCTGAAAAAAGGCGGGCAGGTGTACGCAGCGATGATCGCGGTTTTTGATGTGTCTGAACTTAAACAGGCGCAGAAAAGCATTGCAGACCTCAACCATGGGCTCGAGGCAAAAATACAGGAACGCACGGCGCAGCTCGCAGCGGCCAACAAAGAACTTGAATCTTTTTCTTACTCCGTCTCCCACGATCTGCGCGCCCCCCTGCGCGGGATCGATGGGTGGAGCCTTGCACTCATGGAAGACTATGGCGCGCAACTCGAAGAAAAAGCGAAACAATACCTCGGCCGCATACGCAGCGAAACACAACGCATGGGCGACCTGATCGATGACCTGCTTCGTTTGTCGCAGGTATCGCGCCAGGAGCTTAAGATCGCAAGGGTGAACCTCAGCGAACTGGTGCGAAATGTGAGCAGTCGCCTGCAGGAACAATACAAAAACAGGGCGTTTTCCTTTACCATAGACGACGGGCTGGTTGTCAACGGCGATGAACACCTGCTCGAGATCATGATGAACAACCTCGTGGGCAATGCCTGCAAATTCACATCGCGCCAGCCACTTGCAGAAATACATTTCGGCTGCAGTATGGATAAGAACAATAAAATCTATTATGTGCGCGACAATGGCGTAGGCTTCGAGATGAAGTACGCCAAAAATCTTTTCGGCCCTTTTCAACGCATGCACCGGCAAACCGAGTTCCCCGGCACAGGCATCGGGCTTGCCATCGTACAACGCATCGTTCAGCAGCACAGGGGCACGCTTTGGGCGGATGCGGCTGTTGACAAGGGCGCAACTTTTTATTTCACGATCCCATCCCTGAATAAAAACAAGTAAAATGAAACAAAGAACCATTCTTTTGGTAGAAGACAACCCGAGCGACATCGATCTCGCGCTCCGCGCGTTTGAGAAGGCGCTTATTTTAAACCCCGTTGCGGTAGCTGAAGACGGCCAGGAAGCGCTTGATTATATTTTCCGCACCGGGAAATATGCCGGTTCACCTGCTGATCTTCCAGACCTGGTATTACTCGACCTGAAGTTGCCCGTGCTTGGTGGCCTTGATGTGCTGAAACGCATCCGCGAGAACGAAAGAACAAGGCGCCTCCCTGTTGTGATCCTCACGTCGTCGAAAGAAGAGCAGGATATGGCGCAGGGATACGATCTCGGCGTAAACAGTTACATACGCAAACCCGTCGATTTTTACCAGTTCGCACAGGCCATACAGCAACTGGGTATTTACTGGCTCGTTATGAACGAACCGCCACCACCCGTGAAGTAACGCAACATGAAAAAAGACCTGCGATTATTACTGTGCGAAGACTCTGAACTCGATGCCCTCCTCGTGGTAAGGCAGCTGGAGCAGAACGACTATACCGTATCCTGGCGGCAGGTAGACAATGCACACGATATGAGACAGGAACTCGAACAGCATGATTACGAGATCGTGATTTCGGATTTCAACATCCCCGGGTTTGGCGGAGAGGCGGCACTAGAGTTGATCAAAGAAATGGGGCTTGATATCCCTTTCATACTTGTATCCGGCGCCGTAGGCGAAGAAACCGCGGTAAGCATGATGAAGGCCGGTGCCAACGACTACCTGATGAAGAACAGCCTGTTCCGGCTCTCGGAAACCGTGAAACGCGAACTGAAGGAAGCGGAGATCAGGAAACAACACCGCGACAGCGTTGAACTCTTAAAAGCCAACGAAGCAAAATACCGCGCGTTCATAGACCAATCCATCATGGCAATATTGCTGGCAAGACCGGGTGGATTGATACAGGAAGCAAACACTGCCGCCTCAAGGCTGTTTGGCTATACCCCGGAAGAATTCAGGCAACTGGGGCGCGGGCAGCTGCTCGACCTTACACAACCCTATGCGGTTGAAAAACTTGCCGAGCGCACGGCCATCGGCAGGAGCAGCGGCGAACTGATCGGCATCAAAAAAAATGGTGAACGTTTTTATTGCGAGGTGTCGTCTGTAGTCTTCAAAGACATCAATGGCGAAGACATCGCGTCGGCAATGATCTCGGATATTACAGACCGGAAAAATGCGGAAGAAAAACTCAAGACAACCAACCGCGAATTGAAAGAACTTTCGCTGCACCTTAAAAATGCAAGGGAAGACGAACGCCGTTACATAGCACGCGAAGTGCACGACCAGCTCGGGCAGCTTGCAACGGCGTTGAAAAACGATGTGGATTGGCTGGTGCTGAAGATCACGGACGATGACAAGATCACACACCAACGGATCCTGCATATTGAAAAGGCGATAGACACACTGCTTGCATCGATCAGGCAGATCGCCGCCAATCTCCGTCCGAGTGTGCTGGATGATTTCGGGCTGAATGTGGCGATTGAATACAAATGCGCGGAGTTCTGCGAAACCAATGCGATCGAAACCTGCTTTGTAACGGAACTCGACGACACGATTCTTTCGCTTCAGCAAAAAACAGAACTCTACAGGATCACGCAGGAAGCGCTTACCAATATCCTTCGCCATGCAAAAGCAAAAAAGGTGCAGGTAAAACTATCAGATACCGAAAACGAAATAAGCCTGGTCATCAGCGACGATGGCCTCGGGTTCGATACAACCGTTACACGCAGCTCACTGGGCATCGTGGGCCTGCGCGAACGTGCCGCTTCGTTAAACGGTACGCTCGTGATCAAAAGTGCGCCTGGTGAAGGAACCAGTCTTTCAATAACCATCCCTAAATTTTACCGTTATGAAAATACTGATTGCCGATGACCATACCATTGTAAGAGATGGTATAAAACTCCTCCTTGTAGAAGCCTACCCTTTTGCAGAGATCACAGATGTGTGTGATTCCGTAGACCTGATGAAACAGGTGAACAAGCAGAAATGGGACATCATCATCTGCGATATCTCCATGCCTCCCGGGGAATCGGGACTGGAAGCGGTGAAACAAATACGGGAACACTACTCGCGTATGCCCATTATTGTTTTGAGCATGCACCCGGCAGACCAATACGCCGTACGTGCCATCAGGGCAGGTGCAATGGGGTATCTTACGAAGGGCGCAGCCACAAAAGAACTTGTAATGGCGGTAAACACGGTAATGTCGGGTAAAAAATACCTGAGTGCAGATGTTGCAGCGATCCTTGCCGATGCTGTGGAATCGCTTAACCATGCACCTGCCATAGACAACCTTACAAACCGCGAGCTCGAGGTCTTCAAACTGATCGCACAGGGAAAAGGGGTTACCGATATTGCAAGGGAACTGGTATTAAGTCCCAATACGGTAAGCACCTTCCGTGCAAGGATCTTTGAAAAGATGGGCTTTCAAAATAATTTCGACCTGATGCGTTACGCGTTGGAGAATAAGTTGATCTGAGAAAAAGCGCTGTTACTACACACAAAAAACAGAACACGCTGCCTCTGTGAACAGGTAAAGAAAAATTTTATTTTTCTTTACCTGTTTCATTTAAATAACAGCGTTGTGTGCCAAAGCCGGCCGGTCTGCGCTTCGTCAGCCGGCATCCTTCTTTACAAGTTATCCAATAACTTCGTACATTAATCCCCTAAAAAACCGGTTCCCATGAACAAACACCTCGGCAACGTACTCATCCTGCTTACTTTTTCTGCGTGCACGAACGCACAATCTGTTGAAACAAAATCTCCGAACAGCAACTACAAACCCGCGTTCGAAGGACAAACCAGGATCAATGCAGTTAAAACAACAACGCCTTATAAGGCGGATAAGATAGCCGAAAAGATCGAGGCGCCATTCGCGATCGTTGCCATGCCCGATAACAGGCTGATGGTAACGGTGAAGAAAGGCTACATGGAAATTCACGATGCCGGCGGTAAACTGGTTAAAAAGATAGAAGGCTTCCCGGCAGTAGATTTTGTTGGGCAGGGTGGTTTGCTTGATGTGGCTTTTGATCCGTCATTTGCCACAAACAAAATGATGTACTGGACCTATTCCGAAAAATTCGGAAACGGCAATCTTACCGCTGTTGCCAAAGGCAAACTCAACGAAGCGGCAGGAAAAGTTGAGAACGTTACCGTTATATTCAGGGCAACGCCCGATCTAAAAAGCAGCCTGCATTTCGGATCGAGGTTGTTGTTTGATAAAACCGGCAACCTGTTCGTGAGCACCGGCGAGCGTTCCATCATCCCCGGCCGCATGCAGGCGCAGAAACTGGATGCCGGGCTCGGCAAAGTTTTCCGTATTACAAAAGATGGCAAACCCGCACCCGGCAACCCTTCGCTGAAAGGTGCAATGCCCGGCATATACAGTTATGGGCACCGCAACCCGCAGGGACTCGACATCAACCCCGCAACCGGCGACCTCTGGGAAGCTGAATTCGGGCCGCGCGGCGGCGACGAACTGAACCTTGTGCGTGCAGGAAAAGATTATGGCTGGCCAACCATCACCTACGGCATTGAATACAGTGGCGAAAAAGTGGGTGATGCACTGCAGCAGAAAGCCGGTATGGAACAACCCGTTTATTATTGGGACCCCGTTGTTTCCCCAAGCGGCATCAGCTTCTACAAGGGAAATGCAATACCCGAATGGAACAACAACCTGTTTATTTCCTGCCTGAGCGGCTCACACATTGCACGCATCGTGATCAGGAACAACAAAGTGGTTGGGGAAGAAAGACTGCTCGCCGACAAAGGCGAACGTTTCCGCGATGTGACCTATCTCAACGGAATGTTGTATACCATTACCGATGGAGGAAATATTTACAGGATCAGCAAAAAATAAATCAACGGCCATCAAGGCAATGTTAGCAGGTAATTTATGAAAAGCCCTGTTACAATTGCGGCGCCAAAGCTGAGAAAGGTTCCGATCAGAACATACTCGGTGTGTTTTCTCGAGCTCCATGGCTTCCCCGGGTTGTTTTCTGTTGCATCCGGTTTATCGATCAACCGCAGGATGGATTTGGAAGTGGCCAGGAAACCAATGGCCGTAAACTGCCCCGAAAACACAAGCGTCAATACAATCACACGTTCGAGGATGCCGATCCATTTGCCCGCATCCCGCAGGCTCTGGTTGGGGTCTATGACCTCGTTTTGCCATTTCGCCGTGAGAAATTTGACCAGGTAAGTAACCGGCGCTATCACCACCAAGTAACCCAATACCCGCAGCATCAACCTGTAATCCGGTAAAATACCTGCAAACAATGCCCGGCATTTTGCAAAACCTTTGATCATCATCAACCACACAATGGCGATCATCAACAGGTGTAAAACCTGGTCCGTCACAAAAAGCGCCAGTTCCTTTTCACTTTGTTTCAGGCTTGCTTTGACCCGCACTTTCGCATAATCGATCACCAGGTGCGAAAGTGTGAGCACGAGCAAGGGCAACCATGCAAAATGTTCCCATACCAGCAAGGCCGCCACAATACCGGTGTACAGGCCATGCAGCCAGAATGAGCCCGATGCCAGCATCCTGTTTTCTTTGGCGGCAATGCCTTTGGATGTCTGCAGGAAAAAATCCGTTATGATATGCGCAATCAGCAACCGTACGAGGATACTGCCTTCCGCATAGGTGAAAGGTGTTGGCATACTTATATTTTTTGCATGGTTTTTTTGTAGAACGAGATCAATTTCTCTATCGCATACCATTGTGATGTCCTGGAACGCTGGTTAACCGCCGGCCGGCTGATCTTGAATTTTGACGCGATCTCCTCCTCCCCCATACCTTTCAATTTCAGCAACACGGTTTCCGCCTGGTTGTTCGTCCATCTTTGAATAACCGAATCCAGCAACAGGATCGATGGCTCCAGCATTTCATTGATCGACGCATCCATGGTTGTCAGCGTCATGCGGTAGGGTGTCGACTTCATCGAGTCCAGCGCCTCGCCCGAGATCCGGAAGGCTTGTCCGTCTGACTGCAGAAACGATTGCCGTTTGATAAAATCCACGCTGCCCACCCCTATCGCCAACCTTATGTCTTGCCGCCCGGGAAAATATCCTTTTGTTGCAACGCCGCCTTTGCCCGCGGGATGGTGGTAAGCGGCTTTCTGCTCAGGCGTTGCATAAGACTTGATAAACGCCCTGATCATAATGGCCGTGGCAAGCACATCCTCTTTGTTCTTTACCGTGCATTGAAAACTGTCGCCCCTGAACATCTCAAAGCCCTGCAGGTAATGCTCCTTCTCGCAACGCGCAAGGAACTTCTTGAAATCGCCATACAGCGCACTCCGGTCCGCAGGCGTAAGCCCCCTTGAATCAACAATATCGCCGGTAATAACCCCTGAAATTTTCATAAATAAGATTTAGGCTCCAGCCTTAATACCCCAAATTTAAGGCTGGAGCCTTAAAAATGCAAATTTAAGGCTGCAGCCTTAATAATTAGGAATTAGGAATTAGGAATTAGGAATTTTAGCGCGCTGTGAACCAAATTACCGATTATCCGTAGACAAGCCCTTGAAATGATGGAACCTATAATGAAAAATCATGAATTAGCACAATTGTACCAAATTCCTAATTCCTAATTCCTAATTCCTAATTAATTGTCTAGGTGTTAAAATCGTGTGATCACTAGCTAAAATAAACATATCCCCCTGGCTGAATTATTCATTGCTTTATTGCGAATTACAAAACAGTTCAAGATGAAGATCAAAAAGTTCCTTTTCCGTGTTTCAATTTTTGTTGCCGTTGCGGTACAATCCATCCTTTCTGCCCATGCACAGAATGGCGACCAGATACTGGATGGTATTGGCGAAACGGGTATGGTTGCGAGGTATGTGTTTGACGGGGACCTGAAAGATTGGTCGCGCAACAACTTCCACGCAAAGATCAATGGAGGTGAAGCGAGATTTGTGAACGATGCGCGGTTCAACAAAAAAGTATTGTCGCTTCCGGCAGACAACAACACTTTCCTTACCATCCCGGGAGAAGCTTTTACGGATCTTGAATCGCTCAGTATATCCGCATGGGTTTACCTGCGCCCCGGCACATCCGCACCGCATCTTTTTGATTTCGGGAAAGATGCCGGCAAACATTTTTTTGCCGCGCCTGTTGCCGATGCTTCCGCGAAACGCGATAAGAACGGCGTATTTTTTCCTGTGGAAACGAATAAATGGGTACATGTATCGCTTGTGATCGATGTTCCTTCAAAATCCATCATCACTTATATAGACAGCAAACCCGTGGGCGAACCAAAAGAGCTTACGCCCGAACTGGCCGACCTGTTTGGCAAACAATCAGGTGAAAAAACATTCAACATCGGGCGGTCGTTGGTAAACGGCGACCCTACGCTCAATGCGATGATCTACGATTTCCGCATTTACCGGGTACCGCTGAGCAACAGGCAGGTGGCGGGGATCTTCTATGCACAGCGAGGCCTCAACCAGGGATCGGTGAACACGACCGGCGGGGCGGGCAGGCGCGAAGACACACTTCCCCGTTTTTCGCCAACGGAGCCACAGCTCTACAACAGCTACCTGGTTAAAGTAGACGATGTTGAGGTACAAACAGAAGTGGGCACACTGCCGCGGTTCCCGAGTTATGTGCAGGGGGCATATAAAAATGAGGTGAAAGGACCAAAGGTGCGTGTGATATGGCCGGCAGATACCGACAACTCCGCTGTGCTTAAACCCGGCAGGTATACCGTTACGGGCCGCGTTCCGGGAACGGCCTTTCAACCAAAAGCAATTGTTACCGTAAAAGAAAATAAAAAGAACACCGCGCCCACCTCGAAACTGAAACCGTTTGCGCTGAACCGCGTGTCGCTTAACTCGGATGTGCTTGGGCACGACACAAAATTCATAGAGAACCGCGATAAGTTTCTGAAGGCGCTGGCAAAGACCGATCCGAATTCGTTCCTCTATATGTTCCGCCAAACCTTCGGGCAAAAACAACCCGAAGGTGCGAAGGCATTGGGCGGCTGGGACAGCAGGGACACAAAGTTGAGAGGGCACGCAACCGGCCACTACCTCACAGCCATTGCACAGGCGTATGCGGGTTCGGGCTACGACAAAGCGCTGCAGGATAATTTTTCTGAAAAGATGGAAACGATGGTGAACACGCTTTATGATCTTTCCCAGTTATCCGGCAAGGCAAAAGACGCCGGGGGCGCGCATGTATCAGACCCTACGGCAGTGCCGCATGGCCCGGGAAAAACAAGTTTCGATTCAGATTTCAGCGAAGCGGGGTTGCGTACCGATTACTGGAACTGGGGAACGGGTTTCATCAGCGCATATCCTCCCGATCAATTCATCATGCTGGAAAACGGCGCGAAGTACGGCGGACAGAAAAACCAGGTGTGGGCGCCGTACTATACGCTCCATAAGATATTGGCAGGACTGATGGATGTATACGAAGTAAGCGGAAACAAAAAAGCCCTTGCCGTTGCATCGGGTATGGGCGATTGGGTATATGCACGGTTAAGCAAAGTGCCAACCGATACACTCATCAAAATGTGGAACACCTACATAGCAGGAGAATTTGGCGGAATGAACGAATCGATGGCAAGGTTGTACCGCCTCACGGGTAAACAGGAACACCTGAATACATCGAAGCTGTTTGACAACATCAGGGTTTTCTTTGGCGATACAAACCATTCGCACGGACTTGCAAAAAATGTGGATCTCTTCCGCGGGTTGCACGCCAACCAACACATCCCGCAGGTGATCGGCAGTATTGAAGAATACAGCGTATCCAACAACCCGGAATATTACAAGATCGCAGATAATTTCTGGAACAAGATGGTAAACGATTACATGTACAGCATCGGCGGTGTTGCGGGTGCGCGGAACCCGGCCAACGCAGAATGCTTTATCGGGCAACCCGCAACTTTGTATGAGAACGGTTTTGCAGCCGGCGGACAAAACGAAACCTGCGCCACGTACAACATGCTCAAACTTACCAGCGACCTGTTCATGTACGATCAACGCGGAGAGCTGATGGATTATTACGAGCGGGCATTGTACAATCACATACTCGCATCGGTTGCAGAAAATACACCTGCCAACACCTACCATGTACCGTTAAGGCCGGGCTCTTCAAAACAATTCGGTAATGCAAACATGACGGGCTTCACCTGCTGCAACGGAACCGCGCTGGAAAGCAGCACCAAACTGCAGAACTCAATTTATTTCAGCAGCAAAGACAACCAGTCGCTGTACGTAAACCTGTTCATCCCATCAACACTAGACTGGAAAGAAAGGAATGTGACGGTGAAACAAACCACCAATTTTCCAAAAGAAGACAATACACGTCTTGAGATCAAGGGCAGCGGGAAATTTGATGTGAACGTGCGTGTGCCATCCTGGGCAACAAAAGGTTTTTTTGTGACCATCAATGGAAAAGAACAAAAGATCCAGGCAACACCGGGCAGCTATCTTACCATCAACCGGAAATGGAAAGACGGAGATGTGATCGAAATGAAGATGCCGTTCCAGTTCCACCTCGATCCTGTTATGGACCAGCAAAACATCGCGAGCCTGTTTTACGGGCCGATCCTGCTGGCTGCGCAGGAACCGGAAGCAAGGAAAGACTGGCGCACCATCACACTCGACGCGCAGGACATCAGCAAATCCATCAAGGGCGATCCGCAACAACTGCAATTCACGATCGGCGACGTTGTCTTCAAACCATTTTATGAAACCTATGGAAGGCACTCGGTATACCTCGATGTGAAACTGCGCTGAACATCGATACAGCTGAAGAATAATCAATAGAACGATGCGTCACACAGGCGCATCGTTCTACTTATCATCCATTCGTATTCGCCTGCCTGTTTTTACAACACATTTTTTATCCTGATGAGTTTGCCGTTCACCTCATCGGTAATAATGTACAGTTTACCCGCAGGGCTTTGCACCACTTTCCTGATGCGCACACGGTCGTCTGTAAAAAGTTCTTCGGCACTTTTTATGTTTTCACCGTCAACCACCATACGCCACAAACTTCCCCTCGACAACCCTGCCACCAATAAGTTTTTGTTCCATGCACCGAACTCAGTACCGGTATAAAAATGCAGCCCGGTGGGTGCCACGGTTTGCAGCCACGACCATACAGGATCGGTGTACACATTTCCCGCGATGGGTTGTGGTGAAAATTCGGCGTAGCGGTATTTGCCGGTGGTTTTCATGGGCCAGCCATAATTTGCTTTGGGTTTGAGAATGTTGATCTCATCGCCCTGGTGTGTGCCATGCTCACTGAACCAGATCCTGCCGGTAAGCGGGTCTACGGTCAGCCCTTGCGCGGCGCGGATCCCGATCGCATACAAACCCGGTGTGGCGCTTGTTCCAAAATCGGGATTATCCTGCGGTATGGTTCCATCGGGATTAATGCGATAGATCTTCCCCCTTTTATCGCCCAGATTTTGCGCGATGGGAAGCGCCGGCTCGTCTTTCTCACTGAACAACCGCTCCCCTATGGTGAAATAAAGTTTGCCATCCTGCCCAAACACCATACCGCCGCCGTAATGAAACCGTTCGTGCGTGTAAGGCTCTGCTACGAAAAGCGTTTGCAGTTGCTGCAAGACATTGTTCTCCAGTTTGGCCCTCACGATCTTTGTTGTTTTGAGGGTATCTTTTTTCGCGGCATACGAGAGGTAAATGAATTTGTTGCTGCTGAAACCCGGATCCAGCAATACGGTAAACTTCCCCGTGTTGTTGCCAAAACCGGTGCGGCTCTCTTCCATATCGGCTGGAAATCCCGCTATCCTGGTCTTTTCTTTTGTAAGCAGGTTGATCTTTACCAGGTCGCCATCTTTCTCGGCCACCAAAGCATCGTCTTCAGACAAGAACGCAATGCTCCAGGGGCGGTTCATTCCTTCCATGATGATTTCTTTTTCTGGGCGGATGGCATTTACATCGATCACCCTGTGCGGTGCGCTGGTAGAAACCTTATCGGCGATCGTCCAACCTTCCGTGGTCTTCATCAGGTTGAAATAATCGGTGAACAGCGCGCGCTCGGTATTGAGCTCTATCTTGGCGCTGCCCATATTGTTGGTAATGTCGATGGATACGATCCGCGTAACAAGGTTCCTGGGCCGCTCATGCGGTTTAAACAAACCGAGGTATTCGTTGCGGGTGTATTCAACAAATTTGCCGTCGCGGTAATTTTTCAGGTGACAGGAAGCGTGCATGGCCCTGCCGAGTTTTACCGTATCGCCGGTTGCCCATCCGTCGAAATACAACTGGAGCATTTTTTCGATCAATTGTCGCTCGGTGGCCGTATCCTGCGAAAATGCAGAACTTACAGCGGCGGAAAACAAAACAAGCAGCATCATTTTTTTCATTGCAAAGAATTTTGGTTTGGAAAACGGATCGGTCTTGACCCGGCACAAAAGTCCATCGCCCTTTGCAGATAACGGTCCTGTAATGGTGATACAGTAGTACGGATTTATAAATCCGGAGTATTCCGGCTGGTTTTGCTGCGAGAAAAGAATGTTTTTGAAACCCGCCGCATGTTTTTAACTTCCCGCTTCTTCCTGGAAACCGCTTGGCGTAATGCCTTTGATCTTCTTGAAAGTTGCGTAAAAAGTAGACTTGGAGTTGAACCCAACCTCTTCGCCCACGGCCTCGATGGTGAGGTTGGTTGGTTGGGAAAGCATGTTACAGGCCTCGTTGATGCGGTATTCGTTTACAAAAAGTGTAAAGTTTTTGTCGGCGGTATCATTGAGTACACGCGACAAATGATGAGCGGGAACATGGATCTCCTTTGCAACATCGCTGATCTTGAGATTGGGGTTCCTGTACAGCTGTTTTTCTTCCATCACCTTTCTCAGCCGGACGATGATGCGTTCGGCATCTTCCGGATCAAGTTTTTTATCGGCGTATTTCTGTGGAGAGAGTGAGAACAGGTCGTTCGTTTTTTTGCGGTACAGCAGCAGGAAGATCACCCCGTAAAGGATCAGCGAAAAACAAAGCGCCGCATTGATGTAACTGCCTTTGGTGATATTAAGATAGGCCCATACATAGCAGAAGAAAAGAATAAAGATGGCCGAACAGATGGCCAATACCCATTTCTCATAAGTTTTGATCGGTTCGCGTACCGCGAGTTTTTTTAAAATGGGGATCAGGGCAAAAACCGAAAGCGCTATATAAAAGCCCCACTGCAGGTAAATCAATGGCACAATGGTTTTGCCCCATAGCCGGGGATGGTATTCGTAGGGAAAAAGAAGGCCCGTTACAACGACCAGCAACAGCCACGTGATCAACTGCCCTATCCATGATCTTTTCATCTCGCGAACCTGCTGCGTTTCGGCCCTGACGAAGAAATACAAAAACGGGCCGATGAAAAAACAGGCGGTCAGCCCGACCTGCAGATATGTTTTCGGCAGGCCCTTGTCAAAAAAATAAGCCACCGATTTCCCGATCCGCAAACTCAATACAAACAGCAGGGCGCCCAGCAGGTAATTGGATAAATATTTCCGCGAAGTAAAAAAGAAAAAATAAAGGCTCAGGATAATGCCATTGAATGCGCCGAGGCAGCTGAAAAAAAACAAGGCCTTATCACCAAAACTCATAAGAGAAAGTTGTTTCCCAAATATAAAGAACGGTGTGTTACCGTTACCTGTTTTTATTTCGCTGCATTTCAAACAACAATTGAATGTTACGAGCCGGTTCTCAATGCTTCCCGGACTTTCGGCGCGATCTTCGTTCCGTACAACTCAATTGATTTCATCAGCGATGCATGTGATGGCCCGCCCACATCCATGTGTGCGGAAAAACGCGTAAGGCCGAACAACTCGTGCATGTGCAAGATCTTTTCAATGGCCTCATTCGCATCACCGATGATGAGGTGGCCGTTGGCCGCTCTTCCTGCATCGTATTGTTTCTGCTGGTACGGCGGCCATCCGCGGCTGCGGCCTACGCGATCCATCTGTGCGGAATACACAGGGTAATAATCCGCAGCAGTTTGTTTGCCGTTTTCCCCAAAAAAAGAATGCATGTGCACAGCCACTTTGAATTTGCTTTCATCATGGCCAAACTCTTTGTACAGGTCGCGGTAATACCGGAACAAAGGTTTGAACTGCGAAGGATCACCGCCAATGATCGCGAACATAACAGGCAGGCCATGCCTGGCCGCACGCACCACAGATTCCGGTGTACCGCCCACTGCGACCCATATCTCGAGATGGTCGTTCACGGCCCTCGGTAATACCTGCTGGTTGTTAAGCGCCGGCCTGAATTTTCCTTTCCATGTAATATTTTTTGATTGATTGATCCGCAGCAGCAGTTCAAGCTTCTCTTCAAACAATGCATCGTAATCATCCAGGTTGAAACCGAACAGGGGATACGATTCAATAAAACTTCCGCGGCCGGCCATCAACTCTGCCCTTCCACCGGAAAGCTGATCGATGGTGGCAAAAGCCTGGTACAGTTTCACGGGGTCCGATGAACTCAAAACAGAAACCGCGCTGCCCAGCTTGATGCGTTTGGTAACCGTTGCCGCAGCGGCCAGTATGATCTCCGGGGCCGATACCGCGTAGTCTGCGCGGTGGTGCTCGCCGATCCCGTAGAAATCAATGCCCGTCTCATCCATCAGCCTGATCTCTTCGATGAGCTCTTTCAAACGCTCACCAACAGGCTGCGTAATGCCATTGCTGATGTTGAGATCGCCAAACATGCCTATACCTAGTTCCATAACAATAATTTGAACAAAGTTATGGGTATTGTCTTTTGGCGGTTGCGAATGGCCGCGGCTATGTTTCACATTCTTTATATAGATTTGTTACAATGAAAGAAACATCCGGCAAATCACTTGCAGGCGTAAAGGAGATCGCGAAACGCGCGAATGTGTCTATTGCTACCGTAGACAGGGTGATCCACAACCGCACGGGTGTTTCTGCCAAAACAAAGGAAAAGATACAGCAGATCATAGACGAACTGGGTTACCAGCCCAATGTACTTGCGCAGCGTCTCGCACTTACCACGCGCGGTACGATCCGCCTCGCAACCTTGTTGCCCAATATCTCGGATGAAACAGAATTCTGGAGAGCACCGCTGGATGGCATCCGCCGCGCGGAACTGGAGATCAGGCAGTACGGCATTCATGTTGAACATTATTTCTTTGACCAGAACAACAGGCAGTCTTTTGCAAGACAGGTAGCCAGGATCAAAAAATACAAACCCGATGGATTGCTGTTCACACCGGTGTTCCCGGAAGAATCGAAACAACTGATCAAGGACAGTGCAACCGCCAATATCCCCTGTGTGCTCATCAATTCCGACCTGCCGGGTTTCGACAATTCCTGTTACATCGGCCCGGATATTTTTCACAGCGGTTACCTCTCGGCGCAGCTGGTAAGTTATTGTGTGAAAGGGAACAAGCCCGTGCTGATCGCCAACATCGCGCGGGAGATCGACAACAACTACGCCATCCTCGATAAGGAGCATGGGTTCAGAACCTATTTCAGCGATCACAAACTCGCAAACCCGCTGATCAGTTTCAATACAACGCAAACCGATTATACCGCGGTGAAAAGCAAACTCAGCAAGCTTTTCAAAAAACACGAAGACATTGCAGCCATCTTCGTAACCAACTCGCGCGTTTCAGTGGTGGCGCGTTGCCTGGAGGACCTGGGCAAGAAAAAAGTATTGCTGCTCGGCCACGATTTCACCAGTGAGAACGTGCATTCGCTCGAACGGGGGCTGATCGATTTCCTGATCTGCGAAAAGCCCGAGGAGCAGGGATACCGCGGTATCACCACCCTGTTCCAGAACCTTGTTTTTTCAAAAGAGATCGAAAAAACCTACCTCATGCCGATCGATATTATTACAAGGCACAATTACCGTTACTACCGGAACTGATGTTTCCTTCCCCGCTCGCCCACCCGTAAAAAAAATTTGGTGAAGTAAATGGAATGCTTAGATTCGTGTACGTACCCGAAAACAGTGAGGCAGACAGGAACAAGGATGGGTTGAGGCGTACATGATTTTTTTTGCCCATTTTACGGGTACGTACCCGTAAATAGAAAAACGATTGCCGTAAACAGGTTTTGCCTGCTTCGATTTGCTATGATGTGCCGTAACCATTCTATAAAATATTTCGTTTCCTTCGCCCTGCTTCTTTGTGCAGGCAAGGTTTCTTCTGCACAGGATTATGACATTCGCCGCTTCGGCGCCAGGGGCGATGGGTTGACCGATAACACCCGATCCATCCAGCAGGCGCTCGACAGTTGCTCGGCATATGGCGGGAGGGTGATCGTTCCCGCCGGTCAATTCGTTACCGCTACCCTGTTTCTTAAAAACAACACAACGCTTCACCTTTCGGCAGGCGCGGTCTTGTTGGGCAGCGAAGACATCAAACAATATCCACAACTCAATGCGGGCATTTCGTTTTACGGCGAGGATTGGGCAAAACAGGCGCTGATCTTTTGCAAAAACGCTTCCAATGTTACCATAGAAGGAGAAGGAACGATCGACGGACGCGGCGCAAGTTTTCCCGTAACCACCGATAAAAAACCCGACCGCTACCGCAACCGCCCCTACCTGCTTTGGTTCGCGGGCTCGAAAAACATTCGTGTGAGCAATGTTCACCTGCGCAATTCCGCTTTCTGGATGCAACATTACCTGGGCTGCGAAAACGTGCAGATAGACGGCCTGGAGATCTGGAACCACTCGAACAAGAACAACGATATGATGGATATCGATGGCTGCCGGTACGTAACCATTTCCAACATACGCGGCGATTCCGACGACGACGGGATCACCATCAAAAGCACATCGCCGCTGGTATCAGAAAACATCACCATTACCAATTGCGTATTGAGCAGTCATTGCAACGCGCTCAAATTCGGCACCGAATCAACCGGCGGTTTCCGAAACGTAACGGTGAGCAACTGTGTGATCAAACCCTCTACCCAAACCACAACCATTTACGGGAAACCCGCGGGCAACGGCGGCCTTGCCATGGAGATCGTGGATGGCGGCATCATGGAAAACATTACCATCAGCAACCTTGTGATCGATGGGCCACAAGTGCCCCTGTTTGTAAAACTCGGCAACCGCGCACGGAAACACAATGCTTCCGCGCCCACCCCGCCGGTAGGCTCGATCAAAAACATCCGGTTGTCGCACATTCTTGCGGTGAACGCAGACGATATAGGTTGCTCCATCTCGGGCATCCCTGGTAAATCGATTGAAGACATCGCGCTCGACGACGTCACCATTCATTCCAAAGGCGGCGGCAGCTCAGTTGATGCCGAAAGGAAAATTGATGAAATGGAAAATGCGTATCCCGAAGGAACCATGTTTGGCAAACTCTCCTCCTACGGTTTATTTGTCCGGCACGTGAATGGAATCCGTTTATCAAACATTACCTTGAAATACGGATCAACCGACCTGCGCGCGGGTTTGTCGCTCGTGGATGTGGATCGTTTTTCCCTTCAATCCATCGATGTACAACACAGTGCCGCATCAAAAGCGTTGATCACGGTTGAAGGTTCCAAAAATGGTTTCATCGGCACGATACCTTTTTCACAATTGAAACAACCCGTACTGGTTGATGCGGCTTCGAAAAACAGTACCGTTATCGCAGATAAAAAACAATGAAGCGGATCTGGCTCATATTATCCTTTGTATGCACGCTTGCCACATCACAGGCCCGCGAGCTGCCTGTATTGCCCAAACCAGTTCAGGCAGAACAAGGCACGGCGGCAATGTCATTCAACCTGCGGAAAAACGCGCAGTATAAAAATGCGGACGCGGATATTCAGCAGCGGTTGAACTGGCACCTGCAACGCATTGCTGCAGCGGGTTCAAAGCCACGGCAGTTGCGGATGATATTGGCGCAACCCGGAGAAATTGAAAAATACGCAGGCGATTTTGGCAACCGCTGGAAAGATTCATTGGGTAAGGAAGGCTACCTGCTCATCGCCGATCAAAATAATTTTGACCTCATCGCGTATACAGAAACAGGATTGTTTTATGGGTTGCAAACCATCCGGCAACTGCAGGATGCGGGATGGCGCAACGCAGTGAGGATCGCCGACTGGCCCTCGTTTAAGCACAGGCAGGTATATGATGACATCAGCCGGGGCCCGGTTTCAACGGTTGCGTATGTGAAACAGCAGATCGAAAGGCTCGCATCGCTCAAAATAAATTATCTCTCGTTCTATATTGAACATGTGGTGCAACCAAAATCGCATCCCGATTTTGCACCGGCCAATGGAAAATTCACGATCGAACAGATCAGGGAACTGAGCCGTTATGCAGCAAAATTTCACATGCAGCTGGTGGGCAGTTTCCAGTCGTTCGGGCATTTCGAAAAAATATTATCGCTGCCCCAATACCAATCGATGGGAGAAACATCAACCATGATCTCCCCCATTGATCCAAAAGCAAAAACATTTTTGCGCGATGTGATCGGCGAGTTGTGTGATGCATTCAACGCACCCTATTTTAACGTGAACTGCGATGAGACCTTCGACCTTGGCAAGGGGCGTTCAAAAAAATATACCGACAGCGTTGGCGTTGCACGTTTCTATTCCGACCACATCAAATTTCTTTACGATGTGGTGCGTTCGCATGGAAAACAACTGATGATGTGGGGCGATATCGCATTGGAGCACGAAGAAATGCTCGATGTATTACCGCGTGATATCATTTACCTGACATGGGAATACGGTGTACAACCTTCATTCGACAAATGGATACAACCGTTTGCAAAACGCGGACTCCGTTTCATGGCCTGCCCGGGCATACTGAATTCTTACCGCATGTTCCCCGATATGCGCATGGCTTATAAGAACATCGAAACATTCGCTGCTGCGGCCAAACGCGCCGGCGCTGAAGGCATCGTGACAACGGTTTGGGATGAAGGGGATGCTTATCTTTTTTCGGGCGACTGGTATGGTGTTTACAAAGCCGCGGAGAACAGCTGGAACGTTTCATCGGTCAATAAAAACTCGTTCAATGAGCGGTATGCTGTGAACACGTACGGGGAAACGGGCGTGCATTATGTGCGCGCACTGGATACTTTGATGGAAGTACGCAATGTGCCGCTCACCTACAACCTCAACAACAATGTATGGCGCGCGGCGATCGCGCCGGCGAAGGGGAGATCGCTTATTCTCAACGATGCAGGTACAGACGAGGTCATACGTATTGCCACACATGCAAAAGCGGAATTGATGCAAGTGAAACCCCGGCGTTATGCAGACGACATCAATACACTTTCCATTGCCATTGATGCGTACCTGCTGATGATGGATGCGAAGCGCAAGATGCCTGCCGCTGCTGCATTGTATACAAACGCGGTATCAAACAAAAGCAAGGCATCGCTTACAGCGGCAATGGGTGTGCTTGAAAAACTCAAGAACAGGTACGATGCGCTGCAGAAGCAATTCAGCAACGCCTGGCTCCGCGAAAACCAACCTTATTCGCTGGATGTGGCCATGAAACCGATGACAGACAACAGCAATGCGCTGGCCAGGATCATGGCAGAACTCGCTTCGCAGGCAAAAGATTTAACAGCGAACAAAGACATGGCCGCGGCCGCGGTTGTCGGGCTTGATATAAAAGCGAACACCCACACCTATTTTCAATACTGGCTGATGAGCGGGCCATTTGCAACGGAAGCGGGCGGCAAGGCGCCGTTGTTCCTCTACGGCGGTGACGGCGCAGAGAAAATGCCGAAGCCCGGGGATCTTATCAATTACAAAAACAAGACATACAGGTGGCAGAAATATGCTTCCCAATCGGGCGGCATCACCAACATCGATGATTTTTACAACAACGCACCCCCTGGCGTTGCGTACGCGTTCTGCACCATCACTGCGGAGAAACCCCTGCAGGCCGCGGCTTTTGCTGCGTTGCCTGCAGGCAGTGAGGTGTTTTGCAACGGTAAAAATTTGTTCATCACTGGCAAGCGGGAACAACAGCCGGTTGCAGAGGAAGCGTCTTTTACGCTTCCTCTCAACGCCGGCATCAACCAGGTGCTGTTCAAAATCCCGGGGGAGCCTATGCGTTGGTCGTTCTCCTTCAGGCTCGATCCTTTACTTACCGTTACCAACCAGAAACACAAATATTTTGTCAACCCAGAAAAACAGAATCATGAACCGGAATAAGTTATGGGCAACGGTTTGCATTGCGGCAATGTCGCTCTCCGCTTTGCAGGTGCGCGCGCAGGCAACAAAGCCCGAGGTGACGAAGGCCATCAATGAATGTGCAACCTATATTGCCAACACGCTTATAGACAAACAGGGCCGCTCGCGTTGCGATTACAACCTTACCGAAGGAAAATGGTACGATTATGAAGTGCCCTGGCACACGGGCCAGGCGATTTATGCATTGCTCCACGCCTATAAAAAAACAGGCAACAAACATTACCTCGAAGTGGCGGAACGCGGGGGCAAATGGTGGATCAGCCAGGAGATCAAAAACCGGCCGGGATTAAACGGGATGGTTGCGGCGATACATGGTGATGTGCTGGGACAGGATTATGCCGTGTTTGCAACCGTATCCGATGGAACGCCGGGGATATATGAGTTGTCGCGCGTAACCAAAAACCCCATATACGCAAAAGTAGCCACCGGCGCAGCGAAATGGATGATGGAGAACATGTACTACCCGGAGGAAGGCGTATGTTATGATGTGCTTGATCTTCGTACGGGAAAGGTGTTGAAAGACAACAGCCCGTTCTGGGATGGCAAAGAAAAACAAACGTTGTATGATGTATCCCGCCCCAATACAGAGGGATGGATCTTTGCGGATGCGTATGAGTTTTCGAAAGACCAGAAATTCAAAGATGCGCATGTGTTGCTGAGCAACAGCCTTATTGACAAACAGGGAAAAGAAGGTGTGTGGATGCAGTTCATGCCGAATTCGGTGATCGATCAATCGTTTCATCCGCGTTTTTCATTGTGGTACGCGGAATCGCTCGTGCATACGTACCGGATGACGAACGACCGCAAATACCTGGAAGCCGCTGCAAGAACCGCGCGCGTATTTGCAAAGGCGCAGACAAAAGACGGCACCATCTTTTACGAGAATTTTTTGAACGGAAGAAAACCGGACAAGGGATCGATTACCGGTTCAGCGGTTTCGCTGGCGGGTATTTTGTGGATGGAACTGTCTGAATACGGATTCAGGGAATTTGACGGGAACATAGAAAAATCCGCTTCGTGGATCATCAAGAACCGGTATGATGTAACGCATCCCGATCCCAACCTGCGGGGCGCTGTAATTGAAACACGCACACGGTTTAACAAGGGAGGCAAGGCATGGCTCACGAACCGCGACATCGGCACGAGCTTTTCGTTGCGCTTCCTGTGTGATTACCTCGATTGGTCGGCAAAAAAATAATGTAAACAAACCCCCTTACTATTATACACAAAACACCAAAACATGAAAAAAGCTATGCGATTACTCACGACGCTGTTTTTGTTCTGCTGCAGCACCGCAATGTTCGCCCAAAGTACAACGGGCCGCATTACGGGACGCGTAACGGATAAAGACGGCAATGCTTTGCCAGGCGCCACTGTTACAGTAAAAGGCTCCACCAAGGCTACAACAACAGATTTAACGGGTACGTACACGTTAGTTGACCTCTCACAGGGCAAAGTCACTTTGTCGATCAACTACATGGGTTTTACCACGGTAGAAAAAGAGGTTACTGTAAAACCGGGACAAACGGTTAATGAAAACATTGCGCTCACGACGTATGTATCGAGCCTGAGCAAGGTAACGGTTACTTCAACACGCGAGGGGCAACAGAAAGCGTTGAACCAGCAGCGTAATGCAGACAACATCAAACAGGTAATTTCTGCGGACCTGATGGGCAGGTACCCTGATCTGAACGTTGCGGAAGCGTTGCAGCGTTTACCGGGTGTAACCATTGGCCGCAACAGCTCGGGAGAAGGATCAACGATCCAGCTTCGTGGCACCCCGGGCAATTTCACAAACATCAACGTGAACGGCGAACAGGTAATGGGCACACAGGAAACAGGCGCGCGCAACGCGGTGCTCGATGTGATACCGGTGAATGTACTGTCGTCGATGGAAGTAGTAAAATCGCTTACGCCTGATATGGATGGAGATGCGATCGCGGGCGTGGTGAACATGAAATCGCCAACGGCCACATCGCTCAAACCAAAGATCTCACTGGATGGGGCGGTTGGTTACAACAACCTTCGCAGCAATGCAAACGGGATTGGCAACCTCTCCTATGGCCAGCGTTTTTTTGCAGACGAGAAAAACCCGAACGGAAAACTCGGGCTGATGCTCAATGGCAGCTGGTACCGCACCAAAAACGGGTACGATGAAACAAATGCGCAGGTATGGCAACAAAAAGATTTTGGCGACGGGAAAGGAAATACATGGTTCCCTACAGATGTGCGTTGGTTGTATGTTGAGAACCAGCGTACGCGCCAGGGATTGAGCGCTACCGTTGACTATGCATTCAGCCCGGTAACAAACATCACGGCAAATGTGATGTACGCGGATCATGAGAACCAGATCACACGTTACAGGAAAAGAACAAGGATGCAAACGGCCAATACAACAAAAAATGCATCTGGCCAGTATGTAACAACACGCGGCCGCTCTTACAACGAGATCAAATCTGCTACGGAAGACGACAAAAATGTGAGCCTGAATATCCAGGGAGAAACCACGATCGGTAAAGTGAAACTGGATGGAGGCATTTTCCTGAACCATTCAGAATTTGAAAATCTTTCCGGCACCTATAATTTCATCACGGGTAATATTGCGCTGAACATGACGGACATTACCGGCGACTACCTGAAAGTATCGGGTGTGGACTGGAAAAACGATGCATCACTGTTCACCTACAATACAGTGGAGCGTGATTACTGGAACTCGGACGGCCACAACTTCACTACCAAACTCAACATGACCATTCCTTACAAGATCGGCAGCAACTCCGCGATCTTTAAAATGGGTGTGAAAACAAAAAGCATGAGCAACGGCAGGTGGAGGCCGGAAACCGCTACGGTAAACACATTCACCGGCGCAGCGGCCACAGGTAAACTGACCAATTTTGCAGGTCAACCCGAAGTATCTGCCACTTTGCTGAATGGTGCAACCAATTTTGGTTTGGGTGTTGACAAAGACGCCACGATCAACTTCTTCAATGCGGGTGTTGGCTTTACAAAAGATGTTCCTACTTCAAGGGGAAGCATCGACTCCTATTTTTACGATGCGTTGGAGAACGTTACTTCGGCGTATGCGATGTCGAGGATCCAGTTTGCAAAATGGATGTTGCTCGGCGGTTTGCGCGTGGAAGCAACGCATGTGAACTATAAAGGAAACATCATCACACAGGATGCGAATGGTGTATGGACCTCTACCACTCCTACCGAGAAAACAACGAACTATACCAAGTTCCTCCCGAACGTGCAGGCGAAGTTTGACCTGAACCGTACAACGGTGCTGCGTACCGGTCTTACATTCGGCTACTCGCGCCCGAACTTTACCGACCTGGTACCGGGCCGTATCACAAGCATCCTTGCACAAACCGTAACGGATGGCAACCCGAACCTGCAACCGGCGTTCTCAACCAACTATGATGCGATCGTTGAAAAATACCTTTCCAACCTCGGTATCCTTTCTGCCGGTGTGTTCTATAAAAATGTTGCGAAGTTCCAGTACAACAGCGTGACCATCCTTACCGGTAACGAGTTCCCTGGTGCGGCGGCATATACCAACTGGCAATATTTCCAGACACTGAACGGCAATACCGCAAACGTGTTTGGTGTGGAACTGAATGCACAGGCGAATCTTACCTTCCTGCCAGGATTCCTGAAAGGATTTTCGGTGTTGGCAAACTACACCTACGCACACTCTAAAGCAGATGCACAGTTCCGCAAAGGGCTGCGTTTGCCCGGCCAGGCTGAGCATACAGCGAACGCATCACTTTCGTATGGATACAAAGGGTTCACCATACAGGGTAACCTGAACTACAACGGTTCGTATACATCGGCGTTGGGAACAGACAATGCAACTGATGTGATACAGGCAGCGAGAACGCAGATCGACCTGAACACATCCGTGAAAATAAACAACCGCGTTACCTTCTATGCAGAAGCATTGAACCTTACCAATGCACCGCAGGTACAGTACTTTGGTGTGTCTGAAAGGATCTACAAAAAACAATACTACTCATACTGGGGACGTGCCGGTGTGAAGATCAGGCTCTAGGCCTCAATAATTTTTCATACCCCGGGAAGCTTTTTTTCCCGGGGTTGAAAAAAACAACAAGCAATCGAAAACAAGGGGCAACCCGAACAGACAACAATCGAATTATGAGAGAAATACAGGCTGAGAAACTGAAAGTAAAAATATTTGACACACGCGAAGCAATGGGACAAGCGGCTGCAAAGACCGTGGCTGCAAAGGTGAGAGAACTGCTGTCAGCAAAAGAAGAAGTGAACATGATATTTGCAGCGGCCGCTTCGCAAAATGAGTTTTTGGCATCGCTGATCAATGAAAACATTGAATGGAACAGGGTGAATGCATTTCACATGGACGAATACATCGGGCTTCCCGCAGGCGCGAAACAATTGTTTGGGGAGTGGTTGAAGGAGCGGATCTTTTCCAAGGTTCCTTTTAAAAATATTTTTTACCTGGATGGACAGGCAATGGATGTGGATGCTGAATGCGCGCGGTACGGCAACCTGCTGCAACAGCACCCGGTAGACATCACCTGCCTCGGTATTGGAGAGAACGCTCACCTTGCATTCAACGATCCGCATGTGGCCGACTTCAACGATACAAGCGATGTTAAAGTAGTTGACCTTGATGAACCCTGCAAAGCACAACAGGTACGCGAGGGATGTTTTGCCAGCAATGCGGAAGTGCCTCCGATCGCATTCACCTTAACCATTCCGGCTTTGCTGAAAGCGCCTTGGATGTATTGTATGGTGCCGGGAATTGCAAAGGCAGAAGCGGTGTACCATACCTTGTATGATGAAATTTCAGAGCAATATCCATCAACCATATTACGCAGGCACGATGGCACGATCCTGTTCCTCGAAACAGAAAGCGCTTCCAGGATCAAAGGAGAGCGCGCATTGGAGCTGGCGGATAATTAACTAAATCAAAAACACATTGTATGCAGGTAGCCGATCTTTCAAAAAAACATGAACTGGTATCAGACCTCTTTGCGTGGCCGGAAAAGAAATCGGATTGGGATCAATACAGGTTGAGCGACGAACAGGTGCGGTTTTACAAAGAGAATGGCTACCTGCCCAATGTACAACTGCTCAACGAAAAACAGATCGGGGTGCTGCAGCAGGAGCTGTCGGGCATTGTTTCTCCCGAACACCCCGGCAATGCGTTGTTTTACCAGTTCTATGCAAACGAATCGTCCGACCAGGACTCGGTTTTGTTTCATGCATTGGGCGCGTGGCGCATCACCAATGGTTTTCACGATATTTTATGGAACCCTGCATTTGTAATGGCTGCGAGCCAGCTGCTCGATGATAAACCCGTCAGGTTCTGGCACGACCAGCTTTTCTGCAAACCCGCCCGGCACGGCGGTGTGGTGGCATGGCACCAGGATTATTCATACTGGACACGCACGGAACCCATGCAGCATTTAACCTGCTGGGTTGGACTGGATGATGCCACGGTTGAGAACGGTTGCCTGTATTATGTGCCCGGCAGCCATAACTGGGGCCTGCTCGATAAACCCGAACTCGCCGGTGAAATGACAGGATTGCTGGAGATGCTGAACAAAGAACAGAAAGAAGCATTCAAACCCATTCCTGTAGAACTGAAGAAAGGGTTCGCGTCTTTTCACCATCCCCTCATGGTACACGGATCGTATGCAAACCGCTCGCCGGTGGCGCGCCGCGCTTTTGTGTTGAATGTGTTTGCCGATGGAACCGTATCAAACGCAGACACTGAGCTGCTTCCCAACTCTGTTGTTATCCCGAAAGGAGATAAAATGGATGGTCAGTTCTTCCCATTGTTGTTCGATCCCGAAAAAGAAAATACACTCGTGTGATGTACGAAGAAGCAACAGAAATATTATTCTTTTGTCCGCGCTGGGGCTCCGCACACATCCCATGGCCCGTGTTTGCAAGAAAGGTAAAAGAAGCTGGGTACGATGGCGTAGAAACCGATGTGCCTTTTGATGTTCAGCAGCGGGAGGAAATGTTGCAATCGCTGGAGGATCATAAATTATTGCTTATTGCGCAGCATTGGGAAACGACGGACCCGAATTTCGAGAGCCATCTTGACGAGTACACGGGCCGTATTGCGTACCTCGCTTCCGTACGACCGCTGCTGATCAATTCGCAGACGGGGAAAGATCATTTCAGTTTTCATGAGAACCGTTTGCTGCTGCAATCTGCGCACCACATTGCAAAAACGATGGGTGTGCCGGTTTACCATGAAACGCACCGTGGCAAGTTCAGTTTTGCGGCGCATACAACAAAAGCATTTATCGGCAGCGATCCTGCCTTATCGCTGACCTTCGATGTATCGCATTGGTGCGCGGTGGCGGAGAGTTTGCTTGATGACCAGGAAGAAGCGGTTGCGATGGCGATCGATCGTACAAAACATGTGCATGCGCGCGTTGGCCATGCGCAGGGAGCGCAGGTGACCGATCCGCGCAGCGGGATATACAGTGCGGCCCTGGAGTTTCACCTTGCGTGCTGGGACAAGATTGTGGCGCTGAACCGCAGAAAAGAGGAACCAATGCTTACATTCACCATGGAATTCGGGCCCGCGCCTTATATGGTGCAGGACCCGTTTACTCAACAACCGTTGGCAGACCAGTGGGAGCTGAATCTTTTTATGAAAAAGCTGCTGAGCGAACGGTATGAAAAAAACGCATTGCTGGTATGACAAACGAAAACAGGATCACCGAATCACCCTCACCCTACCGCAACCAGGAGCAGATGACGGCGGTGGAGATCGTGCGGCACATCAACGCAGAAGACAAGACCGTTGCAGCCGCTGTTGAACGCCAGCTCGATCGCATTGCAGCGCTTGCAGAAGTGATCGCATCAAGGCTCGCAGATGGAGGCAGGTTGTTTTATATAGGTGCAGGCACAAGCGGAAGACTTGGTGTACTCGATGCAAGCGAGTGCCCTCCTACCTATGGCGTGCCCGATGACCAGGTGATCGGGCTGATGGCAGGCGGAGATGCAGCGCTCCGATACGGAATCGAGGATGAAGAAGACAACGCGGACGGCGGCTGGCGCGACCTGGAGAAACACCAGGTTTCAACAAAAGATATTGTGATCGGTATCGCGGCAAGTGGTACTACACCTTATGTGAGAGGCGGACTTGAAGCGTGCAGGAAACACGGCATTGTTACGGGGTGCATTGTTTGCAATCCCGGCTCACCTGTTGCTGCGCATGCAGACTACCCGGTGGAAGTGATTACGGGGGCGGAATTTGTGACCGGGAGCACGCGGATGAAGGCGGGCACAGCGCAAAAAATGGTGCTGAACATGTTAACAACAACGGCCATGATCAGGCTGGGGCGCGTGCGCGACAACCGAATGGTGCACATGCAGATCAGCAACGACAAGCTGGTTGACAGGGGTGTGAAAATGCTGATGAGCCAGGCAGGTATAGAGGAATACGACGAAGCGAAAAAGTTACTGCTCGCGGCAGGCAGTGTAGATGCTGCTGTAAAACAATATAAAAATTGCTGAACAAATGCCCATAGAACCAACCACGACCAACAGCCCGAAGACCACGAAATACGTGATCATCATCGGCGCGTTCTTTTTTATTTTCGGGTTCATCACCTGGATCAACGGAACGCTGATCCCTTACCTGCGCATCGCATGCGAGCTTGAAGAATGGCAGGCCTATCTCGTGACGTTTGCATTTTATATTTCCTATACGATCATGGCCATTCCATCGAGCGCTTTGCTCGCAAGAACAGGGATGATCAAGGGAATGAGCATCGGATTGGGTGTGATGGCGCTGGGTTGCCTGGTATTTGTTCCGGCAGCCTATACAAGAAATTACATGATGTTCCTGGTTGGATTGTTTGGCGTGGGCACGGGCCTCACCTTATTGCAAACCGCGGTCAACCCCTACATCACGTTGCTCGGCCCTGCGGATACAGCGGCAAAACGCATCAGCATGATGGGCATCTGTAACAAAGTGGCGGGCATACTTGCGCCATTGGTGATCGGCAGCATCATCTTAAAAAACGCAAACGGCCTCGTAGAAGAACTTGCGAAGATGAACGCAGCGGAAAAAACCGCGCGGCTCGACCAGCTGGCGCACAGCGTGATCGTTCCTTACATCGTGCTGGCCGCCATTCTTGTACTGATCGCTTTCCTGATACGATTTGCACATTTGCCAGAGATCATGCCGGAGCAAAATGAAGAAGCGGGTGTTTCCGTTCATACATCTCCGAAAGTGAACCGGCAATATGCCATGGGTTTTATGGCCATCTTCTGCTGCGTAGGCGCGGAAGTACTTGCAGGAGACTCGATCGGGAATTATGGCATGTACCATGGCATTGATCTCGACATCGCAAAAAGCCTCACATCGTATACACTTGCTGCAATGATGGCAGGTTATCTTTTTGGCGTGACGGCCATCCCAAAACTCATTTCGCAACAAAAGGCATTTTTATTTTCCACGATTGGTGGATTGATCATCAGTATTCTTATTGTTGTGTTACCCGGCATCCTTTCGCTGGTGTTCCTCGCGTTGCTTGGATTGTGCAATGCTTTACTGTGGCCCGCCATCTGGCCGCAGGCCCTGAACGGGCTGCAGGGAAAACAGCTCGCCAAAGGCTCAGCGATCCTCATCATGGGTATTCTTGGCGGGGCATTGCTTCCACTACTTTACGGTGCCGCAGGAAAATTCAGCAACAACCAGGTTGCGTACCTGCTGCTTGTTCCCGTATATCTTTTCCTGATCTATTACAGCTATATAGGTAAACGTTCCTCAAAAGTAAATTCCCCCTCATGAACCAGATCCCTGCTTTGCAAACACCAAAAACAAATTACCGTTGGTTTGTCTGCGTACTGTTGTTTTTCGCAACCACCATCAATTATCTCGACAGGCAGGTAATGGGGCTGCTGAAGCCCGTTCTTGAAAAAGAATTCAACTGGACGGAAACGGATTACAGTTACATCGTGATGGCATTCACTGCTTCTTATGCGGTGGGACTTGTAGTGTTTGGACGGATCATAGATAAAATCGGCACAAGGCTCGGCTACACAATATCCATCACATTCTGGAGCATCGCTGCCATGGCGCATGCGGCTGTGAAAAGCACGTTTGGTTTTGGTGTGGCAAGAGCGAGCCTGGCATTGGGCGAATCGGGAAATTTTCCTGCGGCCATCAAAACCGTTGCAGAATGGTTCCCTAAAAAAGAACGTGCACTTGCCACGGGCATTTTCGATTCAGGATCCAACATCGGCGCATGCGTGGCACCGATACTGATCCCATGGATACTGGGAATGTATGGATGGCAGGAAGCCTTCATCATCACTGGGAGCATCGGTTTTTTGTGGCTTGTTGCCTGGCGCATCTTTTACCAGACACCAGAAAAACAAAAACGGTTGTCGCCCGAAGAACGCGCCTACATCAACAGCGATGAGGCAGCGGAATTGCCTGCGGAACAACAGCAGAACGTATCGTGGTTCAGCCTTTTCAAACTGAAACAGACATGGGCCTTTATCATCGGTAAATTTTTCACCGATCCCATCTGGTACTTCTTTTTGTTCTGGCTCCCTTCCTATTTCAGTTCCACTTTTCACCTCGACCTGAAAAAACCAAGCCTCCCGCTTGTTGTTATTTATACTGCAACCACCATCGGCGCCATCGGCGGCGGATGGCTCTCATCCTACCTGATCAAAAAAGGATGGTTTGTGTACCGCTCCCGAAAATTCACGTTGCTGTTGTCTGCTTTTTGCGTGGTACCGATCTTTTTGGCAAGATATACAACAGACATGTGGGTGGTGATCGGGCTCATCAGTCTTGCAGTACTCGGCAACTCAGCCTGGAGCGCAAATATTTACACCATCGTATCGGATATGCTTCCCAAGAAAGCAGTCAGCTCCGTGATCGGGATCGGTGGTATGGCAGGTGCAATAGGCGGTGTGATCTTTCCATTGTTCATCGGATGGGTGCTCGACTATTACAAAGGCATCGGCAATATAGTTGGCGGGTACAACGTGATCTTTATTGTATGCAGCCTCTCCTTTTTGATCGCCTGGATCCTGATGCATTTTGTAACACCAAAAATGAAACCCATACAATTTTAAGATGCGCCGCATTGTTGTTTTTTGCATGTTACTGGTAAGCGCTTCGCTGCACGCACGCACGCTATACGTATCCGTGAAAGGCGACGACCGGTCGGCGGGCAGTGCAGCGAACCCGCTTCAATCGATCAACAGGGCCGTTAAACTGGCAAACGCAGGTGATACCGTTTTGCTCACTGCCGGCACCTACCGGCAAACGATACGCATCAGCGGGAAGGCTGGCAACATAGACAATCCTGTTTACATCATCGCCCAAAACAAGAACACGGTGATCGACGGCGGCGCACCTGCGCCTGGGATGGGTCTCGATTACAACTGGATCGAATTGAACAACACCGCATGGATCGTGTTCCAGGGCATCTCTTTCGTCAACGGATGGACGGACCCCGTGAACGTGAAAAATTCTTCTTACATCTCTTTCCGTTATTGCAATTTCAAGGGCGGAAGAAAAGTGATACTCGCCACCGGCGCGGATACACACCATGTGCTGGTGGAAGGTTGCAGCTGGGACCAGGGCGGGGAGAAATTATGGACGATCGACAAAGATGTACGTGGCGTTGATGCATGGCTATCGATGCATCATGAACTGATGGGTTATTACAACGGATCGCTGATCGACAGCCGCGCATCCGGCGGTTCATTTGTAATCAGGCGCAACCGGATCACCAACGCATACAACGGCATCCGGTTCACCTCTAAAAAAGGATACGACGCAAACATAGAAGTGTATGAAAATGACATCTCCAACATACGCGACAATGATTTTGAGCCCGAACATTACGCATTCAACCTTCACATCTACCACAACCGGTCGCACAACATACACAAAACACTTTCGGTAGATGATGTTGCGGGCGGCTACATCTATTACTATGGCAATACCGTAACAATGGACAGCACGGCGTGGGCAAAAAAAATCTGCAGCGGGTTTTCCAAAATATACGGTGGCGTAGACAGTCTTACTTACCCGTTGTATTTTTTCAACAACAGTTTTTTCGGCTACGGCAAAGGCTTCAACGCAATGGAACACAGGGCGCGGATGCTGAAACATTACAACAACGCATATTATTTTGCCGGCGAACAGGGATTGATATTGGAGTACATCGATCCAACAAACGAATTTGACAACGACATCACCAACAAACCATGGCCATCATCGATACGGAACAACGCGTTGGAAAAAAACGGGAAGACGGCAGACGTAAAATTCAGGAATGTTTTTCAACGCGACCTTCGCCTGCAGCCATCCAGTATTGCCATTGACGCAGGAAAACAACTGTCGTTTCCCGAACTGCAATGGACACAATCGTTCAAGGGCAAGTCGGTTGATGTGGGCGCCTATGAAGACAATGAACCTGTCCAGGGCCCGCCCTATCATTTCCGCAAACCGGAGAACGCAGCTTTTCATTACACCGAAACGCCAAGGGTGGTTCGCTATTATGTGAATGGCAACAAACTTCACCTGTTTTTTTCTGAAGCGATGGATGCGCAGAGCTTATCAAACAACAACATCGAGATACAGTGCCGAAACAAAAAACTGAAAGTGCAGAACAGTGTTTTGCAGGACGGAGCCTATGAATGGATCGTGGAAACGGACACGCAATTGATTGCAAATGAGATCTCGATCGGGTTCATCAAAAAACCGGTTTCGGTTCATGGCGGTGTTTATACAAACTGGGCCGCGGCCATTCCTGTTATTGCTAAATGATCATAAACATGTCGCAGAAAAAATATACGGAATCGATCACCTGCTGTTACCTCTATATCATTTCGCAATATGGGTATCCCCCGCCTGCAGCGGGCACGACAGGCTATTTGCAGCAGATGCACGACATGGGATTTGCAAGCGTAGAACTGGAGGGCATCCGCGAAGAGCATGTATTGGAAATGCATGCGCAACGGCATGCCATCAAAGAGAAGATCGACCAGCTCTCGCTTAAAGTACCCTATTACTGCGCGGTGCTTCCCGGGCTTGGTTCTGCGGATGCTGAAGAACGCAAGGCAAACCTCCGGATCTTCAGGAAAGGATGCGAAACGGCAGTTGCTTTCGGATCATTGGGTATTCTTGACAATGCACCGTTACCGCCTTATCAATTCCCTGCAGATATTCCCGTTGTGAGGCATTATGAAGAAGAGGTTGTATTGTCGGCGGGACTACCCGTGGACCTCGACTGGAAAAACTACTGGAAGGGATTGACGGATACATACCGCGAGGCATGTGATATTGCGGCCGGGTTCGGCCTCACCTACCAGATGCATCCTGCAGCCGGTGTATTGAGTGCCACAACGGATGCGTTCCTTTATTTTGCGCAGGCGGTGGACAGGAAAAACCTCCGCTTCAACCTGGATACGGCGAACCAGTTTTTCCTGAAAGACAATCTTGTTTTATCGCTGCTGCGCCTTGCAGATCACATCGATTACATTCATCTCTCAGACAACCGCGGCGCCCACGTGGAGCATATTGTGCCGGGAGATGGTTCGATCCGCTGGGATCTTTTTTTTGATACACTTTCAAAGATCAAATTCAAAGGCCATATCGGCATCGATGTGGGCGGAGATGAATCGGATATAGGTAACATCGACACAGCCTACGCCAGATCAGCATCGTGGTTAAGCGAAAAAATAAAAACATACCAATTGTAAAATACAATGCCGGCACAACCGCACCATAAAAAGATCTGTATTGCGTTGTTGGGTGTATTGTGCACCTGTCTTCTCCAGGCGCAGGAAAGCATACAACAACAGGCGCTCTCCGCTTCAGTGCGTGTTGCAGACAAACTGATCCGCGATACAAGGTTCCGGCTCGACGCCGTTCCGCAAAAAGAAGAACTTGGCATGCAGGTGATCGACTTCAGGGATATGATCACGACAAAGGACCGGAAAGCCTTTGCGGTACGCAGGTTCACGGTCGTGGCCGATTCGCTTGTCGGCTTTGGCATTTCGCACGAAGGACAGGCGATCGTTTCGGTGAATGGATCACCAGTGTATACATCGACAAACAGTTCATTCACTGCGCCAAAAGAATACGCATACAACAGGTTCCATTTTCAAAAAACGTTCAGGGTGCTTTTGAAAAAAGGGACCAACGAGATCAGTATTCGATATGTATCAACCGGCAAGCAAGCGGTTGTGTTTCTCCGTGCGCAAAATGCAGCTGGTGATGCAGACAATACCGTAAAGTTTGAAAAACAATGGCAGTTACTTGGGGCGTTTGCAAAGAACGATGCGGTTACAGATCCTGGCAAAGCGCATTATTTATTTTTTAAAGGTAAATATTATACGTGGCAATCGCCTCCGCAGCGGATGATACCGCAGTTGCAGGTAGACAGTACGCTTACGTATTTCCGCGATCCGTATCTTGACTGGAACTATTCAAACGGAAATACGGTCTGGAGCGCAATGATGCTCGATGGCGCAACAACCGATCCAAAATACAGGAGTTATGTGAAAGCGTATACGGGGTTTATGATGGATCACCTGGATTATTTCCGTGCACAATACGATTCGCTTTTTGTATGGCGCGGAAGTTTTCACCGGTTCTTCCGCATGTCTATGTTGGATGACGCCGGCTCGGCCGTGTTGCCTTATCTCGACCTGTATGCGATCAGCCCTGATGAAGCCATCAAAAAGAAAATACTTGATCCCGTTGCAGATTACATACTTCACAAACAGGTTCGGTTGAGCGATGGCACTTATTGCCGGCCCGAACCGGTTGAATATACCGTTTGGTGCGATGACTTGTTTATGAGCGTACCGTTCCTGCTGCGTTGGGCAGAGATCACAAACAATGTTTCGCTGTATGATGAGGCGGTGAAACAGTTTAACGGTTTCAGGAAATATTTGCTCGATCCGCAGACGGGTTTGTTTCACCATGGATGGTTCAGCCATACACAACAACGCTCACCCGTGCGCTGGGGCCGCGCCAATGGCTGGATCGCCTGGGCAACGATGGAATTGCTTGAACGGCTCCCTGCATCGCACAGGGCATATACAGGAATACTGGAAGCGTTCCGTTCACAGATGAATACGTTGAGGCAATACCAGGAATCAAACGGTATGTGGCACCAGGTGCTCGACAAGCCGGCATCCTTTGAAGAAACTTCCTGCACGGCCATGTTTACGATGGCCATGGCGAAAGGCGTACGAAAGGGCTGGATCAACAACAGTTTCCGCGAAGCGGCGCTGAAGGGATGGAAAGCGGTGCAAAGCAAAATAGATGCAGACGGCACCGTGCACGACATCTGCCGTGGTACCGAAATCGGGTACGACGATAATTTTTATTTCACCAGGCAAAGATTCAACCAGGACCCACGTGGCCTCGGATCCGTAATCGCCGCAGGTATTGAGGTTAGTCAACTGAAATAAACCAAAAAAAATTCCTAATTTCTAATTATCAATTACAATGATCACACCTTCAATGATTGAAACATTTGATGCGAAAGGTTTTCTTGTTGTTCCAGACGTGTTGAATAGCGACGAGATCGAATACTACCGCAACATTTACGAACAATTCCTAAACAATAAGATCGACGCGAGCCGCTACCGTTCTGATCTGGGCGGGTTTGCAAAAACCGATGAAGATGTAAAACAAGAGAAGATCACGCAGATCATGCTGCCCGGTCGTGTGTTCCCGGAATTGCTCACCAAAAAAATGCATACGCTTTCATTGCAGATGGCGAAGGAGTTGCTTGGTGAGGATATGGAACTTGATTTTGATATGCTGATCGACAAAGCGCCCTTCAGTGCAACGGCGACACCATGGCACCAGGATTGTGCATACTGGATCACGATGCCCGACAAGCGCGCCGCAAGTTGCTGGATGGCTTTGGATGATGCGATCGTAGACAATGGCTGTATGTGGTATGTTGAGGGCTCGCACCTCGGCCCCATCCGCCCGCACCGCCCGGCTGGCAAGGGCGGTGGCGCTTTGCAGTGCGATGCGGAAGAATCTGAAGGTACCGCTGTTGAAATACCCGCGGGATCGTGTGTCTGGCACCACGGTGCAACCTTGCATTACAGCAGGGGCAACACAACCGCCTTGCGCCGCCGCGCTTATATCAGTAACTTCAGACCGGCAGAGATGATCAGGTTTGAAAGAGAACGCGGGTTTGATCACACAGGAGAAAGAGAAGTGAAGGATGAGAGGGCGCAGGACCAGCTGTCGTAAGTTAACAGAAACAGTAACCACTTACCTATTGAAGTTTCAATCCGAAATGTGAATGCATATCGTTAAAATAATTGCACCTGCCGTTTTGTTTTTTTTTAACCCGACGCTTCATTCGCAGGAGTTGCGGGTGAAGGACGCTTACGCGGCTGCGTTATTGAAACTTGTTAAACCATTGCATTCACTTCAAAACAAGAACAACAGCGACAAAGACGCGGGAGCATTGCGCTGTGTGCATTGTAATGTATTGCATACGCGCGCGGCGGAAGCGATGTATCCGTTTTATGTAACCTGGAAGATCACACGCAACGATTCCTTTCTTGTTGCCGCCAAACACGCGGCGCAGTGGCTGATGCAGCAGCAACAGGCAAACGGCAGCTGGAAAGAAACGCCCGAAGAATGGACCGGTACAACCACCGATCAATTGCTGATGATGCTGCTGACGTACGAAGGGATCCAGCAACAACTTTCACCACAGGAGAAGACCAACTGGACCGTTTCGATGCGGAAGGCCGCAGATTATTTACACGGTGTGATGAGCCCGGAGTTTGCGAGCATCAATTACGTTGCCACCACAACAGCCACGCTGGCAAAGGCTGGGATATTGTTGAAGGACGACCGGTACATCGCGAAAGCCAGGTCGCTTGCGCACCGCGTTGCGTCTAAATTTGATACCGATGGTTTCCTCAATGGAGAAGGCGGGAAAAGCCATGGCAACAAAATGGGTGTCGACCTCGGGTACAATATGGAAATGTCTTTGTGGGGGTTGGCACTTTATGCCCGTCTGACAAAAGACCAGGCAATTGATGGCCAGGTAAAAAAAGCGGTGCGTACGCACGTAAATTTTATTTATCCTGATGGATCGCTCGATGCATCCTGGGGCATACGTTCCAACAAATGGACCGGGTATGGAAGCGGCACCTCGGATGGCTGCCAGGTTTTGTTTTCGCTGTATGCGGATGTGGATCCTGTTTATGCAAATGCCTCACTGCGCAATTTAGCTTTTATCGAACAGAACATCACACGCAGCGGATTGCTTGGCTACGGGCCGATGCACGATGCGTTGTTCAGCGAACCGGCATGCATCTACCCCACTTTCACCAAGGCGAAAAACATTGCAATGGCATATATGCTTGAAACAAAAAACCTGCGTGTTGCAAAACCGATCCCGTCAGACAGCGCACATACGCTGCGTGATTTTAAAACAGTTGATGTTGCATTGATCCGCACAAAAAATATGATGGCAACCGTTACGGCCTACCGTTACAAAGACCAACTCGCGGGCTCAAAAGGCAAATACATGTTTCGACCCGGGGGCGGTACGGTCAGTCATTTGTGGATGAAAGGATGGGGCTTTGTACAGGCGTCAAGTCCCACGCAATATACACGCCCCGAACCCATGAGCTTCCCCGAAGCGCCGGGCGTGTTGCCGCTTACGCCCCGTATTGAATATTCAGATACCGCGGGCTATTTTACCAATCTTTATGAATTCGATGCGCACTTTGAAACGGAAAGGCGCAACGGGCATTTCTATACAACGGCATACGGCGAACTGAAAGACAAGAACTGGTTAACGGGCGGGGTGGGTTATGAAACCCGGTATGATTTTTCGGATGCGGGCTTTGAGAAAACCATCCTACTTCGTTACCACGATGCATGGCCCGCCGTTAACGTTATTGAACCTTTTATTGATGCAGCAGGAACATCGTTCGTACAAACCGATAAGAAGAGCATTCTCATCAAAAAAGGACAACAGGTAATCCGCATTGAACTGGTCAGTGGAAATGCAGAACTAATGGTGGGGCAAGACAAAGAACATTACTGGGCGCCCTATCCCGCATTGCGCGCCATGCCGATCGTGTTTCACATCACTGCGCCCGACGGCAAGTACGAAGAAACGATACGGTATAGCGTAACAATAACAGAAAACAGTGCGGGCAAATCGAACACAAGCAACAGGCCCTAAACAGCATTGCTGTCAGGCCTGCGTTAAAATCATTTTATGAATGGATTTATTTACCTGCTAGCCTGGTTTGTGATCAGTGTAGGACTGATCATCACATTAACAGCGAAATGGAAGGTGCATCCTTTCTTTGCGCTGCTGCTCGCCTGTTTTGTAATGGGTACAGGCACGGGTATGCCGGTTGTGCAAACACTGAACACCGTGAAAGAAGGTTTCGGGAACATCATGCGTTCGCTGGGATTGATCATCGTACTTGGAACCTCGCTCGGTGTATTGCTCGAAAAAAACGGGAGCACATTGGTAATGGCCCGCTGCATTCAACGATGGTTGGGCAGCAAACGACCTGCATTGTCGATGAGTGTAACTGGGTTGATCGTTGGCATTCCTATTTTTTGTGATTCAGGATTTATCGTACTCAGTGGTCTGAACAAAACATTTGCGCGGCAAACAGGCGCATCCATTGTTACGGTTGCCGTTTCCATGGCCACGGGCCTGTACGCGGTGCATTGCCTCGTTCCACCGCATCCCGGTGCAGCAGCGGCAGCGGCGGTCATCGGTGTGGACTATGGGAAGCTTGTTCTTTATGGTGTAATTGTTGCGGTGCCTGCGGCACTCGTGGCTTACCTGTATGCTGTGCGTATGGGCAGGAAAGACAAACAGGTCGTTGCAGTGCACGAAGATCCTGTTGCGGAAAATAAAAATCTTCCTTCAGCAACCGCATCGTTTCTTCCTGTGATCGCACCTATTTTGCTTATTACGGCAAAGGCGTTTGTTCCTGCAACCACGATCATTTCAGCGCCACTCGCAATATTGGGCGATCCTGTAATGGCGCTCGCCGCCGGTGTTTTGCTTGCGATGGCAGGATTAAAAAAAGAAAATGCCGGCGAACTGAACCACTGGCTGGCAGAGTCGGTTGAAAAAGCAGCGGGCATACTGGTGATCATCGGCGCCGGCGGTGCATTCGGCGCAGTGCTGGGAGCGGTCAACATCGGGAAACAATTCAGCGAGGTGTTGCCGCTGGCGAGCATGGGACTCGCATTCCCCTTCCTTCTTACCTTTCTTTTGAAAACGGCACAAGGTTCATCAACAGTGGCGATCATTACCGCTGCTTCCATCGTGCAACCCTTGTTGCCTGTACTCGGATTTGATACGCCTGAAAGCAAAATGTATTGCCTGCTGGCCATGGGTTCAGGATCGATGATGATCTCGCATGCGAACGACGCATACTTCTGGGTGATCTCGAAATTTGAACGGATCTCCATGCAACCCATGCTGCGTGTTTATTCTGTAGCAACGATATTGATGGGATTGACCAGCTTTGCGGTGGTTTATCTTTTATACTTATTTTCCTGACGCATGCACATCATCATCGCTCCCAACGCATTTAAACACAGCCTGGATGCTGCAAGCGCTGCAAAGGCTATCGAACAAGGCCTGCGCGCAGCCGATCCTTCATGCACAACCGAATGCATTCCTGTTGGCGATGGCGGTGATGGCACAGGCTCACTTCTTACCAATGCGTTAAATGGCGATTCGGTTACAGCAACCGTGCAGGATCCTTTGGGGCGGCCCGTTACGGCATCGTACGGTATTACAAAGGGCCAGACGGCGATCATTGAAATGGCCGCGGCTTCAGGCATCCGTTTGCTGAAACCGGAAGAATACGATCCCATGCGTGCAACATCATTCGGCACCGGACAACTCATCGCCGATGCGCTCAACAAGGGCGCAAAAAAGATCATGCTCTGTGTTGGCGGAAGTGCCACGGTGGATGGCGGATGTGGTTTGCTGCAGGCACTCGGTGTGCGGTTCCTGGATGAACAAAATGAATTGACAAACGCGACCCCCGAAAATTTGCCCAGGCTCGCACGCATTGATCTTTCCAACATTCACCCGGCAATAAGAAACTGCGAACTCGCTGTTCTTTGTGATGTTTCCAATCCCCTGCTCGGCACCAACGGCGCAGCAAGGATCTTCGGCCCACAGAAAGGTGCAACAGAAAAAGAAGTTAAACTGCTCGAAAAAGGGTTGCAGCATTTTTCAGAACGCATCGAACAGGCAACGGGCCGCAACATTGCAGGCATGCCGCGAGGAGGTGCTGCAGGCGGTGTTGTTGCAGGACTCTGTGGTTTGCTGAACGGAAAAGCAGTGAATGGTATCGGGTATTTTCTTGACGAGATCTCTTTCGATCAGTCTCTTAAAAATGCCACACACGTTCTCACGGGAGAAGGAAGCATCGACCTGCAAACACTGGATGGCAAAGCCCCTTACGGCGTTGCCCTGCGCGCGAAGGAAAGAAACATACCCGTGACAGCTTTTGCCGGGCAGGTACCGGACAATGCAAAACACAATCTCTCAACCGTTTTTGAACAGGTGATCGTAATCACCGAAAAAGATACAACGCTCGAACAGGCCCTCGCCAATACCGGGAAGAACCTGGAGCAAAAAGCCTTTGAATGGATGAAACGTTTGCGCAACACATCCCGCTGACAGGATCGTTTCGTGATCTTCGTCAAGCCAGAATCAATCCTTGGTAATTGTAAAACTGTCTACCTCCATACGGTCTGGCGCAAGTTGTTTTATGGTAAGGGTCTTGCCTTTCACATCCGCTACTGTAAAGCTGTGCACCTTTGAAACAAAACGATACGTAAATCCCTGCCAGGAGTCGCGGTCGTCTTGTTGCTCTTTGTTGTAAAGACCCTGTCCCCCTGCGCCGGTTACGAGATAAATGATCCCGTTCGGTTTGGTGATGTCTTTCCCATCAAACTTTTTATCGAGCGTCCATGCACCGGTAACGATCTTGCCTGCCGGTGTTTTTCCGGCACCACTCACCAATTGATATCCTGCGCGGTTGTCTGGCTTAAAGGTGAGCGGATAGCTTCGTTGGTAATTGTGCACATGACCCGTAAACACAACATCTACTTTGCCTGCCTCAAAAAGCGGTGCAAGCAGGCGCATCTGCTGTTGTTCAAAATGCGCGCGCGATGAATTGAAACCGGGCTGGTGAAACATCACGAAGCGCCAGTCGGCATCTTTTGCCTTTGCGAGATCATTGGTTACCCAGTCGATGAGTTCTTTATCCGTCCAGTCGACATAATTGTCTGCATCCAACACCAGCCAATGCGCATTGGCATAATCGTAAGAGAAATTTGCCATTGCCGGGTATGCTTTCCCCGCCGCATCCAGGAAGGCTTTTTTGCGTTCTTCCGCGCCCCTGATCGCCGGGTATACAACACCTTCTTTTCCTGCGGGGGCGTTCAAAGGTTGTTGCCAGTAATAGTAATAAGCAAGTGCATCCGGCGACCTGTCGAGATCGCGTGTTACAAGATCGTGGTTGCCCACTGCGGCCACAAACGGGATGCTGCTCATCAGCGGCACACCCGCAGTATCTTTTTTTGCCGTATTGTAGATGGGCCAGAATCTTTTGTTGTATTCACGCACCAACCCGTTGTCGTACACAATATCACCCGGGATCAATACGAGGTCCGGTTTTGCCTCGTACACGCCAAGTGCGATACCCATAGCCGCTTTGGTACCCGCGCCTACATCTCCAAACACAACAAAGCGGTAAGGTTGCTCCTTGCTTTTGGGCGCATGTGCGCTCGCTGAATACACCATTTTCTTATCGTGAAATACGCGGTAGTCGAAGATGCTTCCGGGAACAAGTTCCGTGAGTGCGGCCTGGAAAAGCCGATGGGCTGCAACATTGTCCACTGCTATTGTTCTTGAAGAAAGCGTAACGGCTTTGGTCCACACATCGCCGGCGCTTTTTTTATACTGTACCTCGTAAACAGCGGATGAATCCACCGGCACCCAAAGCAAGTCCAACGAATTTGACGCAGGCTGGTAACCAACCTGGAGATAAGGGTTGACGAGGAACGCGGGTTTATCATCCTGTGCATATCCTGAAAAAAACAGGAGTGCGGTGATCAATGTGGATAACAGTTGCTTCATACTGCAATGTAGCAATATTGATTTTTGGGAGGAAACTTACTGCACACAATTCATAAATCGGTAATATGGGAAGAAGACGTCGGTCAAAACAACCGGCAAAGCGTTACCGAACTCATAAATGCGTCTATAATTTTGCAGCTATTCCTTCACACATTGTATATTTATCGTTCAATATACCGATATGAAAAAAGGAATGCTGCTTGCCGTTTGCCTGTTGTCGCTCATCTGCCTCTATTCTTTTCGTGGCAACAACAGTGGCACCACTCCCGCTGCGGCCAAACCGATCATCACCGGCGCCGAACAGCTTGATAAATACCTGCCGTTGCTGAAGGGAAAGCGCGTGGCCATCATGGCAAACCCTACAACGATCATTGGCAAATCGCACCTGGTAGACAGCCTGCAGAAGCTCGGTGTAAAAATTGTAAAAGTATTCGGCCCCGAACATGGCTTCCGTGGCAATGTTGGCGCAGGTGTGCATGTAGAGGATGAGGTGGACCCGGCAACAGGGATCCTCCTTGTTTCTTTGTACGGCGCCAAGAACAAACCCACCAAAGCAGACATGGCAGATGTAGACATCCTGTTGTACGATCTGCAGGATGTAGGCGTTCGGTACTACACCAACATCAATGCACTGGTACGCTTGATGGATGCATGCGTGGAGAACGACAAAGAAATAATGATACTCGACAGGCCCAACCCGAACGCATACCTGATCGACGGCCCCATTCTCGATATGAAATACAAGTCAGGCATAGGACAGTTTCCCATACCTATGTCGCATGGCCTTACCGTAGGTGAATTCGCGATGATGGCGATCGGTGAAGGATGGCTGGCGGATAAGGAAAAAAAATGCAAACTCACGGTGATACCTGTGGCCAATTACGATCATGAGATGCCGTATGTGCTACCTGTGAAACCATCGCCCAACCTGAATACGCAGCAGGCGATCATGCTTTATCCTTCTACCTGCATGTTCGAAGCAACCTATCTGAACCATGGCCGCGGCACTTATTTCCCTTTCACTGTTCTCGGGAGCCCGGAGCTGAAAGGGATCTATTCGTTCTCTTATACGCCAACCAGCATCAAAGGCATGGCTGCAACACCATTGTTCATGGACCAGGAGTGTTTTGGGCTCGACCTGAGGAACTATGATGTGGAGAAACTCAGGAAAAGCAAAAAGATCAATATCAGCTGGATCATCGAACTGTACAACAAGCATCCGTTCAAAGAAAAATTCTTCGACTCCAAACTGAGCCGGGAGATGAACAGGATAGAGATCCAGGTTGGTGTGGGTGAGTTCAGGCAGCAGGTAATGAATGGTGTTCCCGAAGAAGAGATCCGCAAAAGCTGGGAACCCGGGTTGAGCAATTACAAAGAGATGCGCAAGAAATACCTCTTGTATCCTTAACCGTTTACAAACGGCACCACCATAAACCCTATGCCAACCAACGATCAGTTACCGGTGCGCATAGGGTTCTTTATTTCCACACTTCGATAACGGGCGGAATTGTCAAAAACGGAGAAGTATTGGCTACAAGATGTGTTATGCAAAACAGGGCTTAACCCGAAATTGCATAAGGTTGAGTAAGGGCGAAAGTTTCCTTCACAACCAATTACCTATCCCATCACTGTAAAACAATACGCATGAAAAGCCTAAGCAAATACATAGCTACCGGTTGTGTTGCCTGCATGGCAACGGCCAGTGCATACACGCAAAACGCCACGGGGGCGGCAAACAGGCTCATTACCTCCTACCCCGCTGCAATGATCGCTGCGCCGCCGGCGGAACTGAAGCTTGATACGTTTTATAAAAAATACACAGATGCATTCGGCATCCCCATTGTTTCGTCTCACAAAGTGCCCGACGATGCTTTGCTCATCGGCCGGGATATTGTGAACTACATGCTGGTTAAGCGGCCGGATGTGCGGGCCACATTGGTGAAACAAAAAGCGAGGCTGCTGATCATGGCCGAAACAGAAATGGAGACCGATCTTCCCGAAAGAAGCAACTGGAAAAAACCGGCGAAAGACGATCGCCGCTTAACACCCGGCGAGCGCGAGAACTATGATAAACCCGGTGGCATTGCAAGCATGTCTGACAGGGAATACTGGAACAAACGTGCACGCGGCATGGGCGGCACCATCACTTCCTGCGCGGAAGAAAACATTCTGGGTTATCCAGGCACACGTTACTACGGCGAGAACATACTTGTTCACGAATTCAGCCACAACATCATGAACGCATTGCGCAGTTGCGATACCACTTTGTACCGCGAAATCCTGGCTGCATATGAAGACGCAAAAGCAAAAGGCATGTACAAAGGGCAATATGCCATCAATACGTCAGCAGAATATTGGGCAGAAGGAACGCAATGGTGGTTCTGGTCGAATTTTGAATTTTACGATGGCGCAACACGTGTTCAGACGCCCGACGACCTGAAAGCTTACGATCCGAAATTGTATGCTTTGCTGGAGCAGGTTTATATCGGCCACCACAATCCCGCAGATGTTTATTACGGAAAGAACCTGAGGCCCGCTAGAGCAAGGCAATAAAAAACATAAACTGTATCTCATTCACAGCGGATGTCCTTCTGCTGCGAACAACTACGCCTCCTGCACTTTCGTGTTGTTTTTTCAGTGTCTTGAACCTATTGTTTCCTACAAACAAAAGGCAGCGATCACTCGCTGCCCTCTTTGTCTAAAACCTATTGCATATGAGAAAAAAAACGGTTGAGATCTGTACCTTGATCAATTCTATTTCTCTTTGATCCACACAATAGAACTCGCCGGCCTGTTGGCGATCCGTTGTGGTGGTTCTGCTGCCTGTGTTGGCGTACTGGTTGCTGCCGGGCGTGTTGCCACTGGCTCCTCGATGCGGTTGTTGCGCGCATAGTTGGGAATGGCAACAAGTGGTGTACCATCGGCCCATTGCCCTTTGATCACCATAAGGCCGTGCAGCATATCGTTCCACTCTACTTTCAGCGGCGCTTTGCCGATCGCTTTTTCTATATCCTGCTGGTCCGCTTTCTCTACGTTGTATACCAGCGGCCCATAACGCAATGCCACGCGACCGCGGTTTCCTTCGATCCTCTCGTCGGCGGTAAAACGCTGCACCTCCATCGGCATCTCGAGTTCGATCTTATCACCGGCCTTCCACGTTCTTTTGATCATTGCATACCCTTTCTCTACATTGATCTGTACATTCTTTCCATTTACTTTCAGCCATTTCAAACCATTCACTTCGCGATCTGGTTTGTACAACTCGCTGGTGGTGCGGTTCGGAACACGCACGTACACGGCAAACTCTTTTGACACTTTCGGGTTTACGGTGATGGCAACATTGCCGTTCCAGGGATATTCTGTTTTCTGGATCATCTGCACATCCGTTCCCGCAACCCGCTCCACGTTGATGGTGCTGCCCAGGTAAAGATTTACATAGATCGCCTTATCGCCCGTTACATAGGTCCAGGTTGGCAACATCAGCAATGTGCGCGGAATGTTTCCTACGCAGCACGGGCAAACATGCCATGCATCCCGTGGTTGTGATGAAGACAGCGGGTTGGTGTAATAAAAATGCGTTGCATCTGCATCAAGCGATCCCATCAATGCATTGTACATCGTTTCTTCATACAGGTCGGCATAACGCGCATCGTGGTACGCCAGGTTCATTTTGTATTGAAAGAAGATCAAACCTGCGCTTGAGCACGATTCGCAATACGCATTGTTGCGCAGCGAATAGTTAGGGCCAAAACCTTCTGATGTTTCGCCGCTTCCGATACCGCCGGTGAAATAATATTTTTTATTGACCAGGTTGTTCCACAAAGACATTACCGCACTCTGGTAATCCACGTCTGCTGTTTCTGCAGCAACATCTGCCATGGCGGAATAGTTATAGGTGGCGCGCACCGCATGCCCTACGGCTTCGTATTGTTCCTGCACCGGCACATGGCTCTGGTCGTATTCGCTTCCGTTCTTGCGGCTGTCGAGCAGGAACTTGGCCAGGGAAACATAACTGTCGCCGCGGTTGTTTCCTTCCATATCATTTACAAAACGCCCGAAGCGAACAAGCGCCTGTTCCATTTCCTGGTGCCCGTCGTACCATTCTTTTTTCCCGGGACCAATGTTGCGTACCCAGCAGTCTGCCAAACGCTTCGCAGCATCATACAAACGCCTGTCCTTTCCATTGGTGAGTGTAAAATGATTGATCGCTGATTCGATGAAGTAACCTGACACGTATCCTTCATGATCGCCGCGGTTGCGGGGCGACCACCGTTCTTTCCATCTTGCCGTATCACGAAGTGTGAACGCGGTCTGCAGGTAACCATCCGGTTCCTGTGCAGCAAGAATGAGCGGGATCCATTTTTCAAGCGTTGCCTTCATTTTGTCCTGCGCAGCAATGATCTCTTTGTCACCCTGCGGGTCCACCATCAGCGCAATACACATCGCTTCAACCGTCTGGTGCACCCATGCGTTGGAGAATACATACCCTTTGTGTTTTGCATGCGGCTCGCCACGGATGGCTTTTGCGGCCTCGATAAAATTATCGATGCCACCCTCGCCTATCTTGAGATCTGTTCTTTCGTTCTGCGCCACGCAGTACGGGATCCAGTTGGTGATCATCGCTTTGGCACGGTCGTTCCAGAGTTTATTGTCGATCTTGTATTTTTTCGTGTACACAACATCGAGCCTTTTTGCTTTTGGCGGTTCGTGCACTTTTACTTTGATAACGGACGATTGGGAAAGATTTCCATCGCTGGCCGTCATAGACAGCTCATAATCGCCAACCGCGGAAAAGGTAGCTGCGCCTTTGATTTTATCTCCCGAAGTAAATTGAACATTGCCCGGCCCTGACACTTTTTTCCATTCGATTTTGGTAACGGGTGTAACCGAGCGTATGCTTCCTGCGAGATAGGTTTTGCCGTTGATCATCACATCCCTGTCGATACCCGCGTTCACAGAAGGCGCAGGGGCCGCAGAATTATCTGTTTTATAAACGATCCACTCTGCCATAGACGCAATGCCACGGTCCGCAGAATCGAGCTCTATACGGATGCGCGTGGTTTTGACTTCATCAAAAATGGTTTTGTTGAGTTTGCCCGGTTCTTTCGCGAGACCGGATGCATTCTGCACAGGCACAAAAGCAGTCCCGTTCCAATATTGTACCCGGTACGCTTCGGGCAGGCGGATGTTCCTGTTGAAATCGTTCCAGAAGATATCGATCTCTTTGGTGCTCACAGGCTGCGCCCACTCGTACTGCACCCAGATATTTTGCCTCGGCATAACGTTGCGGTTTCCACCACCGCCAAAACCCCTTCCAGAAAACATAGGGGCCACATTATCGTTCAAAGCGGCCGCATTAAAGCCACCACGCATGGAAGAAGATACATTGGCAACCACTGCAAGGTTGGGCCTCGTAGTTAGCGGTGCGGGCTCCGGTTGTTGTGCACCGGCCGTGCCTGCAAGCAATAGAAACATCCATGCAACAATACCAGCGGACGCTATTTTTTTAATTGTCATTATTCATCATTTAATAGATCGGAAAAAACAGTGGCAAAAAGCAAGACCTGCAATACGATTTGCAGGCCCTGCTTTACTCACTAACTGTATTACTATTACCAACTTGCCATTGGAAAATTAATACCCTGGATTTTGTTTCAGGTTTGAATTGGTAAGCATTGCCGACTGCGGTATCGGGAAAATGATCTTGTCGTTGTTCGACGAAGTATGGTTGAACCATTTCTTCGTGGTGAACACACCGAACCTGATGATGTCCTGGCGGCGTTTTGCCTCAGCGGCAAATTCCCAACCCAGTTCATCGAGCATTCTTCCGTATACAACATTTGCACCGCCTTGTGGGTTTACCACTGCGCCATTTGCCCATTCGCCGTAGTTGTATGAACTACCCTGCTGCAATTGCGCACCGGTTACCACCGCTTTTGCAGGGTTGGATGCAAAGCTTCTTTGTCTTACCTGCGTAACGATCGTTGCCGCATCGTTTGCCTTGTTGGTACGCAACAATGCTTCGGCTTTCATCAGTAATACATCGGCATACCTCATCAATGGAAAATCAACACTCGAACCGCCACGCATGCCCGATTTGATCTCGTATTTGCCAATACGGTAACCGGCGTTGCTGGTGCTTTCCACGATCGATTTTACATCTTTTACATAGTTGATCACCAATGCGCCCGTGGTTGCATTGTATTGCGGACCCATGATCCATGTATCCTTCAAACGCTGGTCATCCGGATCGTAGGTATCGATGAACTGCGGAACCGCGCAGTTACCACCCCATGGCTGAACCTGCATCGGGTATACCTGCTGCATCAGCGGATCGAGGGTTTTCATGTGGATCGTGCTTTCGGTAGCAAAGATCTCATCGTAAGGAACGGTGAAGATCAGCTCCGGCGAGTTCTCATTGTTTGTAACAAAATTGTCTTTGTACCGCGTTGCAAGCGAATACACATTTTTAGCGATGATGTCGTCGCACTCCTTGATTACCTTATCCCATGCAGCGGTTCCAACGTATACTTCCGCATTCAGGTAAACACGCGCCAATACTGCCTTTGCTGCCCATTTTGTAAAGCGGCCATAGGTAGATTTGTTAACAACTTCAGTGAGCAGCGGAATGTTGTCCGTCAGTTCTTTCACTACAAAATCATACACTTCTTTTCTTGTTTTCTGTTTCGGCAGGCTCACATCCTTGTAATCTGTTACGATCGGCACATTGCCATGGTTATCGAGCAGCAGCGAATAATAAAATGCCCTGGCTGCTTTCAGTTCGGCAATCAGTTCGTTCTTGCCGGTTGTCATCGGGATCTCGCCTGATTCGATCTGGTAAATAACGCGGTTGGCATTGTTGATGCCGCGGTAGCAACCACTGTACAAACCGTTTGGCTGTCCCTGTGTTGCGTTCCATACGTGCTGGTGCATACGCTGGTAGGTTCCGCCATCCACCCAGCCGTTCGGGCGTGCGGGTGTGATGATCGCATCGGCTGCTTCTTCCTGCACATCAAAATAACCTTGCCAGCCGGCAGTCATGCCCCTGAGGTTACTGTATACAGGGCCAACCAATGCAGGCACATCAGCCGCGGTTGGATTGAAATTCTGTGCAAGTACCTGTGAATATACTTTTTCATCAAGCTTGGTACAGCCATTCAGTAAGAGCCCACCGGCAAGTGCGAGCAACGGGATCTTTGTGTATTTATAATATTTTTTCATGACGTCTTTTTTTTACGATTAAAAATTAACAAGCGCTCCGAGGGTGAATGTGCGTGTGGTTGGGTATTTGTCCCTTTCATCGTTTCCTGGAGCAAGTCCGGTCCTGTTAACTTCCGGATCGATTCCCTTGTAGCCTGTGATGGTGATGGTGTTCAACGCTGAAAGCATCAACCGCAGGCTTTTAACATATTTGGTGCTGCGCATAGGAACATTGTAGCCCAATGTGATGTTGTCAATTTTCAGGAAGTCGCCGTTCTCAATGTAATGGCTCACGTAAGCCTGTGAATTTTTAACGGTCGATTTTCCGTACACCGGATCAAATGCAGAGAGAAGCACATTGTAGTTGGCCAGGATCTGTGGTTGCGCGTTCTCGTAGAACATACGCTGGAAGTTCAGGATCTGGTACCCGAACTGGCCACGCATCAATACACTCAGGTCAAAGTTCTTGTAGCGGAACGTGTTGTTGAATCCTAAATAATATTTAGGCAAGCCGTTTCCGAGGATCTTTTTATCCGCATTACCCGCGTTTGATGCATAAGGTTTTGGTTTGCCGTCTGCACCCTCAATGATCCACAAACCGTTTGCATCGATGTCGATCGATTTGAAGCCCCAGAAATTACCGATCGGGCCGCCGATGTCGATCCTGTGTGTAACATCCTGCACAGGCTCACCGGTACCACCCGCTGTGAAGAAGGTGCTTGTAGTGGCAAACAACTCATTCGACAAGGTCACGAGTTTGTTCTGGTTGTGCGAGAAGCTGATGTTTCCATCCCATGAGAAATCTTTTTTCTGGATCGCAGCATAATTCACCATCACCTCTATACCCTTGTTCTCCATTACACCTACGTTGGCAGTAATGGTACTGAACAGGTAAGGTGGTGTTGGAACGGCATAATCGTACAACATGTCTTTTGTTGTCCTTTTGTAAAGATCGATCGCAAAACTCAGCCTGTTCTTGAGAATGCTCAGGTCCAGGCCAATGTTGAACTCTTCTTTACGCTCCCAGCGCAGATCCGGGTTAGGATTACGCACAGGAGAAAGTGTTTGTATCCAGGTACCGTTGTTGAGGAACCTTGTGCCGTAGTTAAGCGCCGTAAGCGACTGGTATGGCGAACTTGGTGAAATACCCGTTACACCAAAACCGGCACGTAATTTCAGGTCGTCAATAAATGAAACGGTGCGCATGAAGTTCTCTCTCTTGATCCTCCAGCCCACAGACACCGCAGGGAAATTACCCCATTTGTGGTTTTCTCCGAATTTCGAAGACCCCTCGCGCCTGATGCTTGCAGAGAGAATGTATTTGTCTGCATAGTTATAGTTAACGCGCCCGAAGAAACCGATCAGTTTGCTTTCAGATGCGTTGCTTCCCATAGATGCTTCACCACGGCCGAGTGCATTACCGGTTGCGAGGTTGTTGTATGAATACTGGTCGGTTGGAAAATCCCAGTTGCTCGCAGAGAAGTTCTCGCTGAACTGGTCCTGGTAACTGTAACCACCCAATACGGTCAGTTTATGGCTACCAAAATTGCGGGTATAGTCTCCTGTCAATTCAACCAGGTTGTCAACACCGGAGCTTGTGCTGCGCGAAGCGTTTCCGTTCCTTCCGTTTTTGGTGGTTGATACGTGTTGTTTTGTTTCTGAACTTCCGCTCAGGCTCGTGTTCTTCACGTTGGCAACCAGGAGTTTCAGGTTGAAGCCTTTGAACAGGTTGGCAGTGATGTTTCCAGACAAACGTGTTTCCTGGTTCTCATTGCGCGCAATGGTTTCCCTGATATATCCAAGCGGGTTATCATAGAAATAAATATTTCTTTCTTTCCACCTGCCGAGGTAGTCGTATACACTATCTGTAGGATTGCGGATCACCGATTGACGGTATACATAGGTATTGAATCCGCCATCGTCGTTCCTGGCACGGCTGATCGCACTCAGGTTCACTTTCACTTTGCCTTCGAACATGGAGTGGTTAACATCGGCGCGGAGCGACAATTGCCTGTTCACCGTATTGATCATAAGTCCATCCCAGTCCCTGTAATTGATGTTGGCAGTATAATTCGTGTTCTTGCTGCCACCCTGGAAAGTGAGGTTGTGTGTGAGGCTTATGGGTGTATTGTTGTTGATCTGTTTGAACCAGTCTGTGTTCAAACCATAATCAAATGTATTGGGAACACCTGCTTTTACTACATATTGCCTGTATTGATCGGCGTTCAAAAATTTCGGGCGCCTTGCGATGGTCTGGATACTGGCATCGGTAGAATAGATAACCGATGATTTTTCTCCGCCAACAAGTTTGCGTGTAGTGATGAGGATCACGCCATTGGTACCGCGCGTACCGTAGATGGCAGCGGCAGAACCGTCTTTCAATACATCGATCGACTCGATGTCCTGCGGCGCCACAGAGTTCAATGAACCCGGTATCCCGTCGATCAACACCAATGGCGTAGCCGATGCAGATAAAGAAGTGATACCACGCAACTGGATCTGCGTGCCACCGGTAGGATCACCTGTTGAAGTAGACACCGTTAAACCGGCCACTTTTCCCTGGATGAGCTGTCCCGCATCGCGTACAAACCCCTTTACAAAATTTTCCTGTTTTACACTTGCCACCGCACTGGTTACATCCGCTTTTTTCTGCGTACCGTAACCGATCACCACTACCTCGTCGAGGTTATTGATGTCTTTGTTGAGCCGTACTTCAAACTGGCTCTGTCCTTTTACAGGAAGCGTAATGGCAGTGTATCCAACAAAACTCACCACGAGCTCCGCGTCTTCCGACGGGGCCAGGATACTGAATTTACCGGAGGCATCTGTAACGGTGGTTGTCCTTGTGTTTTTTATGGACACCGTTGCTCCTATCAACGGATCTCCCGATTTGGCATCGAGTACAGATCCTGTGACCGTTTTTGCGGGGAGCCTAAAGGTCTTTCCTGTCTCGTTCCTGGCCTGTACCACGTTGAAGACGAGCAATGAAAGCGATAGCAAGCAAGCAATCATTTTTTTCATAAGCAAGAGTTTTATATAAAATCGTCAAATTGACACTTAAAATTAACTTTTAAATAATTTCTGCGAATCAGTATTTTAACTGATGCTAACAATATTTTAACCAATTGTGAGTTGTAGTGAAAAGTCGTATTTCTCCTACAGAAGAGAAAGGATGATAAAAAATGTTAAACCGAGGGTTACTCAGTGAGGTTACCTATAAAGGTAAAAATGACGGTTATTTACCTCGGTTGCCAAGGCGGCCCAGTTCTTTTTTCGCAACATCGGGATAAACTGAGATCAGGTGTGAGCGCACCAGGTTGGGGGTGGCCCTGTTCTGCCCCTCTCCCTTTAAAGTGATCACCTGCGATGCGCGCGCCGGCATATGGCAATCAATGCAGTTTGTGGTGATCACACTACCCACTTTGTCTGCAAATAAACAGAATTGTTTTCCGCCCGGTACATGGCAACTCATGCATCGGGTTGACAGTACCTGTAAATTATCCCTTTCCTGTTTGTGCGGGTTGTGGCAGGATGAACAGCTCATCTGTTGCGCCGAATTCTTAAAACATTTGCTTGCCTGCAGCAATTGGTACTGGTTGCCATGAACATCCAGCTCCGACGCCGCCTGTTGTACGGCATCCGGCTGAAAATAATCTTTAAGCAACTCCCCCGGCTTAAAACCAAACGGTGTGCGCAGCGGTTCATGTATCCCCGAGTGGCAGGCCGCGCAGTTCTCCAGCCGCTGCAGGTTGCTGAGCGATTTGTAGGAAGTGATGTATTTCGCAATTTTTTCGGAAGGATGTTCTTCCTGGTAGGCAACATGCGCCGCAGCAGGGCCATGGCAGCGTTCGCAATCGATGCCATAAATAATATTGTTCGGATTGAAATCGTCTACCCTGTATCCCTTCTGCGCCCGGATGGCGGTGCGTTCGATATAGGAACTATGGCACTCAAAACACCCAATCGGGATCATCCTGTCGAAACGGATCTTGTCGGCGGGGTAATTGGGACTGTTCACCCATGCTTTTGCCGCAACAGAATAGGTAACGGGCAATTGAAATGCATTGGCGCCGTACCAATATAAAAATGTCTGTGCCTTTCTTCCCGAACCGATCACGATGTCAAAGGGAAACGCGGCTCTCTCTACCCCATCCTGCACCGCAGCCTGGTAAAACCGGCCGTCCTGCTCCTTCATTACAACCTTCATGTGCGGGTTGTATTCGTAATGGTTGCTGTCTTTGTGAAAACTGCCCGCGATACGCGCCCGTGTTGCCGGCGCAGTACTGTTTGCATGCGCGGTTGCTGCATACGATACCGCAATATCCGCATGGCATTTTACACAGGTGGCCGCACCCGCATAACCTTCTCCCCTCGCGTCGTTGCTCCGCTGCACGGTCTGTGTGCACTGGTTGAATAAAAACCCGGCCACAACCAACACAAGGATCACTATAAACGAACGTCTTTTAATCATGCGGTGTATTTGATACCCGGTAAAGCAACGCAACAAACTTGTTACTGCAAAGAAACAACCGATCTCTTACCATCGTACCTCACCCTTTCTTTTTTTCCATACCCTATCCATTCAATATCAAATACTCTTGCCCCAGGCGCGGCAGTATTTGTTTTGGGTGATTCGATGGTGAGCCTCTTTTGTTTTTCGTTCCAGGTAAATTTTGTCAATCCGTATTTTCCCCTGAGGTAATCTGTGCTTTCGCCATCGTCTTCATACAAAACAAATTCTCCATCGGTGCCTGTATATATTTTGATCGTAAGTGCGGCCCTCACCGGCTCGGCTGTGTATTGGCGGATGGTATCTACCGGCAGGATGGCTCCTGCCCGTATATAAAGCGGCATTGTTGCGAGGTCTACCTGTTTCGCAATCGTTGTTCCGCCTGTTACGGTTTTATCCGTCCACCAGTCGTACCAAATACCCGCGGGCAGGTAGAGCTTACGCACCTGTGCCTCTTTTTCATATACCGGCGCCACCATGATGTCTTTTCCCCAGAGAAACTGGTCGCCGGTTCCCGCAGCTTTTTCATCCTTCGGGTAATGCAGCCACAATGCACGCATCATGGGCATTCCTGTTTCTCTTGCCTGCCAGGCTAACGTGTATGTATAAGGCATGAGCCGGTACCTGAGTTCGTTGTATTGTTTGATCACCGGTTCTACGGCAAAATTATTCATGGCAGAACGTGGCGGTATGGCCCTGTTTTCTGCGGGCCCCATCGCTTCACGTCCCCATCCCCATGGCAGGTGGAGCCACCACGACCGGCCATGCGAACGGAAGGATGCATTGAAGGAGGCGAACTGGTGCCAGCGTACATACATTTCGCCGCTGTAGGTTTCGTTCGGGTAAAATCCGCCAATGTCCGATCCCCAGAACGGCGCAATGCTCAAAGAATAATTGATGCCCACGGCAATCTGCGCTTCCAGTGTTTTCCAGGACGATTCCGTATCGCCCGACCAAACCCATCCTCCCCATTGCGCTATACCCGGATAACCATTCCGCTGCAGGCTCCACGGGCGCTTACCGGGTTGCGACAACAACATGCCCTGGTAATACAACTGGTGCCGCTTGATGCGTTCATGCAGATTGAACCAGTCGCCCTCATCGGGCCAGAAACCATCAACGCCCATTTTTACAAGCGGCTCGTGCTGTTTCCAGTAGTTTTCAATATGCGATGCGTCTTTGGTTTCTCCGGGTTTTGCGGGAATGGATCCATGAAGACCTGGCAATCTATCCCTGTCCCACGGCACCATATGCAATATCACCTTCACATTATTGCCGTGAACCGCATCAAAAAATTTTGAGGGAGGATTTTTAAATACTTCGGGATTGAATTCAAACGAAGGTTGTGTCTTGTTCCATCCGCTCGGCGTAAAACCTGTGCCCAGGTAGATCACCGCATCGATCGGGATTTTTTTCTGGCGGAATGTGTCTACAATGCCGCTCATCTGCGCATCTTCTTCGAGCGTTCTGTGCGACTGCATATAACCCAGCGCCCATTTGGGCGGGAGGGCCGCCGGGCCCGTGATGCGGGAAAAATCACGCATCATCGACGATGGATCCTGCGCATCAAAAACAAATACATCGAACAAACCCGGTATGATCTTATCTGCCGGTGGCAACCCTTTACCCATGTTCTGCCCCTGGTTCTTTTCGTTCTGCGGCTGCGCTGTTACGCTTACCTGTGCAGGAATGAATTTACCTTTTGTTTCCTGACGCAGGTCTACCAGCACCCATGGCGCCGCAACAAAAATTCCCCAGCCACTCGTGCCGGTCAGCATGGCCACCGGGTTGCGCGATCCGTATGCATCGCCCTGCCAGCGGGGTTGCATGCTGTCTATGCGGCCCCTCCTGTCGAACTGAACGTTTTGCAAACGCCAGTTCAACCCGCGTTCCGGTTTAGGACCGCCCTCTCCCATTCCCAACACTTTCTCGTTGCCGTTCAGCAGGAACGAAACCGACCCATCGTTCTCAAACACCAGCTGCTGTACGAGCTTTTGTTGTTTGTTGGAAATGCGGATCGTCAAAGGAGATGGCGTGATGTGCACCGTCAGATCACCAATGCGTTGCACCTTTTCACGATCGATCGAACGCATGCGTGCAAGTGGTATGGTGTATGCCGCCGCGGCCAACGATGGGTTATCGCCCGTTGCGGGTTCGTACGAAACCGGCGCGAGCATCAACCGTATGCAGTTGTTGCTGATCCGGTACAACCGCAGTTCAGCCGGGGCGCCCGAGGCAGTGAGCGGTTGCGCCCGCAGGGTATGAGAAGCAGCCACCAGGGAAATCAACAGTGCAAACCATCTCGATCGCATAGGCAAACCATTATTGCCGCGCGTGGGATGCGGGGCATGTTATAAATGTAATCCTGACACCAATGTAACCCGGAACAAAAAAGCAGGGGTCTCCGATTTTATCCTTTGCTGCCCGTATTTTATCCTGCTTGCCATCCCTGCTTCCAACCGTTTAAAACATTTAGGTTTACTTTAATTGTCTTTTTGACAATAAATATTTTTTCCGAAGTAAATTTATGTTATTATTGACCCGTGATGACCCACAGGTCCTTCGATTCGCGCTATGAAAGTGTTACAGTTCACGATACCGGTAGCAGGCAATAAGAACATCATTCTACGGCATGAGGTGTTGCCGCATTTTTATCCCCACCTGCACAGGCACGACGAGATCCAGCTCACCTGGATCAAAAAAGGAGAAGGAACGCTGGTGGTAGACAACAACATGCATCCTTTCAGCAGCAACCAGATCTATTATCTTGGCGCCAACCAACCGCATGTGTTCAAGAGCGATCCTGTTTATTTCAAATCAAAAAGCAAACGCAAGGTAGAGTCGCTCACCATACATTTCAATCCCAATGGCAAACTGAGCCATCTCTTCAGTCTTGAAGAAATGAAAGCAGCCGTTTTGTTCCTCCAGAAACACAGCAACGGTTTCGTGGTCCCGGATAAGCACGTGGATGAAGTGGCGCAAAAGATGGTGGCAGTGAGCAAATCGAACGGAATGGACCAGCTCATCGCTTTTGTCGATCTCTTGAAAAGATTTTCAACGATCGCAAGGTTAAAAGAACTGTCGCGCTCCACCGCGCTCAACACGGTGAGCGAGCACGATGGGATCAGGTTGAGTAATATTTACCATTTCATCATGGCGAATTATGCAAAACAGATCACGCTGGAAGATGTGGCAAAACAGGCGCACATGACAACGCAGGCCTTCTGCAGGTATTTCAAGAAGAGAACACAGCATACATTTGTTTCTTTCCTGAATGAAGTGCGTATAAACGAAGCCTGCAAAAAGCTGACGATGCAGGATTTACACAGCGTAAGTATCTCAAGCATCGCCTATAACTGCGGGTTCAACACCATCACCAATTTCAACCGCGTTTTCAGGTCGGTGGTTGGCGAATCTCCACGCGAGTACATGGATCATTATTTTAAAAGTACCTACGAAGAACCGGCGGACCATTAGCCCGGGGTTACTTTGCTTTTATCCTCAATACCGTTATTGAATATTTCGGAAAGGAATAGCGCAGTTTTTTAGGTTCGACACCTTTAAACGCAGACCGGACAGGCACGTATTTTTTTGGCATTGCAAAACTGTTTTCCGCATCAAGTGCATCCGAAGAGATCGTGAATGCGGTTCCTTCTTCGTTGAGAAGTGTGGCGCCTTCAATTTCAATATCCGTTGTATAGGCCTCGTCCGAAACATTGGCCGCTTTGATGATCAGATCCCCGCTTTTGGCATCACGCCCTGCAAGCGTTATGAATTTCGGGGGCTCTGTGTAAGTCATCAACAATTGGTCATCGAGATAGCACTCCACTTTTTCTTTACCAACTTCCAACCGTACATCATACCATCTTCCTGTTTCGATCGGCTTTTGCAGTCGCCTGGGCGCTGATACATTTGATACGGATTCATCCATCACCAATTCAAACATTGAACTGTTGTTTACCAGCCCGCCTATGTGCGCGCGCAGCATGGTCTTGCCGTTCACTGCAAACGGGATGATGAAGGCGTTTGTACCGGACGTCTTCCGCGCTTTCAATTTCAGGGTATAGGTGTCGAAGGTCTTATCTTTCAACAGCATGAGCCGTTGAGGGCCTTGCACCGTCTGCGCAATGGCGCCATCCTGTACCTGCCAGTTGCCACGTACGGATTGCCATTCTCCGGGGCGGTTTACAAAATCGCTTTTGTAAAGCTGTTTTCCATCGCGTACGATCTCAATGTCTTTGTATTCGGTCTGTGTATCCCATGTGGCCAGCCCGATGCCGCCCGTATTGCGTGGTTTGGGATCTTCCGGCTTTTTAATGCTTAAGCTAACGGGCAGGTTTTTATCCGCCCGCTGGCGGTTCATCAGTTGAATGGTGTAATACGAGATGCGGGCAAAACTGCTGTCAGACTTGAATTTGATCAGGTTCACCGGCCAGTGCCTTGTGTTTACATTTTCAAAAAGTGGCGCGTAGCTCGACATCTTAACGAGGTCGCCATTGTTCTCCATACCCATGATGTATACCGCATCATTCAATGCAGCAAGCATGTTACCGGCGCCCACACCTGCATTGGTTGCATATTCGCCAACGTATACTTCGTAATCGCCGCGTTTGTATTTGTCGAAATGATCGTAATTGTTGAATGTCCAGAAAGCTCCTTTATAAGCGTGCTCATCGGCCATATCAGTTGTTTTGATGCTGTCGAGCGTACGCTTGTTAATGTCGCCGATACCCATGCTTGAAATGATCTTGATGCCGGGGTATTTTGATTTGATCGCTTCGTGAAAACGGTTGTACCTGCGTGCATACCACGGGCCGTGCTGTTCGTTGCCCACTTCAATGTATTTTAAAGGAAACGGTTTCGGATGGCCGTTTGCCGCGCGCAGTTTACCCCATCTGGAAGTGACGGGCCCCACTGCGTATTCAAGCGCATCCAGCACATCATCGATCACCGGTTGCAGGTCCTCGTCTTTGATGAAGGTGCCGCTCCTGAACTCGCAGGAAACACCGGCGTTGAAAACATACAGCGCGTCGGCTTTGATGTCTTCACAAAACTGGAGGTATTCGTGGAAGCCGAAACCATCGCTCGACCAATAGCCCCATACGCTGAAGGTTCCGGGGCGTTTTTCGAGTTTACCGATCGATGTTTTCCAGTTGGGCGCGCTCTCAACATTGATGCCTTCCACGAAACAGCCACCGGGCCAGCGAACGAATGCGGGTTTGAGATCGGCAAGGTATTGCCCGAGATCTGCACGTACACCATTGGGCCGGTTCATGAATGTTTTGCGTGGGAAAAGAGAAACAAAATCAAACCAGATGTTTCCCGTACCGCCAAATGAAAAAGCAAACCGCGCCTTGCCATCGCTGGCGGAAGGAACCAATGCGCAACTGTATTGCTTCCATTCGTTCCTGGGTGCAGGTGTAAAAGTATGCGAAGCAATGACCGAACCGTTTTGTGAAAGCAGCAATACAGTAAGGGGGCCTTTGTACGAACCATCTGAATGCATATAAAAACTGAGGTCGTAGGTTTCACCTTTCTTTGCATCAATACCCCAGAACCCCTCGTTGGCAAAATAATTATTACCCGCGGAAAGTTTTTTAATGGACAGGTGTGCAGATTGCGGTGTTTCTGCAGTAAGCGGATCGTTTTTGTCAAGCGCCAGGGAAATATCAGCGCCCAAGCCCGTTTCCAGTTTCCAATAAGGGAAATCTGTTTGCACGGGCCATGGCATTTTCCAGTTGCTTGCTTTGCCATTGAGATTGTAATGCGGCTTTTTCTGCGGGTTGCCATCAAGCATTCCATTAACCACAACCGCACCGGGCGGGATACGGCTCTCTTCGAAACCGCGGTTCTGGATGAGCTCAGCGTAAAGACCACCTTCGCCACCATGACTGATCTCTTCAAAGAAAATACCATGCAGCGTAGGCGCAACGGTATTCTTAACTTCTCCCGCATTAACTTTTAAGACCGCATGTTGCTGTGCCGGCAACGCAAGGGCACAACCAACGCAGGCGGTTACGAGTATTGAACGCAACATGCTTTTGAGTTAAATGTTTTGATTTTGTATTGATCAATGCTTTCCGAAAGCATATACAGTGGAGGTCTGGTATTTTTTTCCAGGCTCGAGTGTTGTTGACGGAAAGGATGGTTGGTTGGGCGCATCAGGGTAGTGCTGTGTTTCAAGACAGAACGCGGAGCGGTGCATGTATTTTTTTCCTGATTTTCCCTGGAGCGTTCCGTCTAAAAAATTGCCACTGTAAAACTGGATGGCGGGCTCGGTGGTCAATACCGTTAACTGGATACCGGTATTGGGTGAATATACAACGGCAGCCTCACGTAAACCAGCCGTAGCAACGGGTTTCAGCACAAAGTTGTGATCGTAGCCCAGGCCATTCTTTAATTGCGCATCCGATGCGCCGATGTCTTTGCCAATGGCTTTCGCCGTAGTGAAATCGAACGGCGTTCCTTTTACATCCTGAAGGATACCTGTTGGGATCAATGTTGAGTCTACAGGCGTAAACTTATCGGCGTTGATGGTAAGCACGTGATCAAGAATGGTTGAGTCGCCATCACCGTTGAGGTTGAAATAGCTGTGGTTGGTGAGGTTCACAATGGTTTTCTTATCGGTGGTTGCTTCGTAGTCGATCCTGAGCTGGTTGTCTTCAGACAATCTATAAGTAACCTGCACAGAAAGATTCCCGGGGTATCCTTCTTCACCGTCTTTTGAGATGTAGTTCAGCACAAGCGTATGGGCATCCGGTTGCGAGGCATCCCAAACCTGGTTGTGAAAACCTTTCGGGCCGCCGTGGAGTGCGTTCACGCCGTTGTTAACCGCCAGTTGATACGTTGTGCCATCAAGCTGGAACTTCCCCCGGGCGATGCGGTTGCCGTATCGGCCGATGATGGCGCCGAAATAAGCTTCTGGCTGGGAGAGGTAATCTTTCAGGTTGTTGTAACCCGTTACCACATCGGTTGGTTTACCATCTTTACCAGGCACCTGCAGCGCCACTACCCTGCCACCGAAATTGGTGATCGCAACCTGCATCTGTGCGGCATTGCGAAGGAAATATATGGAAACGGCCTTGCCTTCTGTTTCGCCGGCATACGCTCTTTTAAGCGCAACGGTATCGATGGAACCCAGGGCGGCAGCGGGCGCGGATGGTTCAGACTGGCAGCCGGCCGCAAGCAGGGCCAGGCCAACAACAGGGAGGATACTTAAGTTTTTCATAAGCATAAGGCTTTACAATCGTGAAAAAAACGGGCAAACAGGCGCCGGGCGGCGGGTATCTGCACCGGTATAGCAAAGACAAAATAAGGAGTAATTATTAATTGTCCAAAAAACACTTATTATTTCCTGCAATCATTTCGTGCATTATTGTAAATTGCTATCTGACCAATCACTGATTATGGGCATGGTAAGGTATCACAAACAGACACGCATACTCGTGGCAATCGACTGTATCATTTTTGGCTTCGACGGCAACGAGCTGAAACTTCTCCTTGTACAGAGGGGGCTGGAATATGAAAAGGGCAAATGGAGTCTTATGGGTGGGTTCATCCAGAAGAACGAAGACTTTAACAAGGGTTCTGCGCGGATCCTGAAAGAGCTTACGGGCCTGGAAGGCGTTTACATGGAGCAGTTGCTGGCCTTTGGCAATGTGGACCGCGATCCTATTGAACGTACTGTATCCATTGCGTATTTTGCCTTGATCGATATCAATAAATATGAAAAACAGCTGAACACAGATTACCATGCGGAGTGGTTCCCGATACACAAGATCCCGAAATTGATCTTCGACCACGCAGATATGGTAAAGATGGCCAAGCAGAAACTGCGTTACAAGGCCGCCTTCCACCCGATTATTTTTGAATTGCTGCCGGAGAAATTTACGCTTCCGCAGTTGCAGATCCTGTACGAGTCGATATTTGATACGGAATTCGACAAACGCAATTTCAGCCGCAAACTGCGTTCCACCAAACTGCTCATCAAACAAAAAGACAAAGAAAAAGAGAGCTCAAAAAAAGGAGCCTATTATTATAAGCTCGATAAAAAACAGTATGCCACCAACTTCCATGCCATCCTCAACCTGATCCCGAACCCGGGAAATATTATCAATTAAAAAGGAAAATATTTTTTCCTTTTTTTATTTGTACATTTAAAAGTGTTATTTTGACACGAATTACAAAAACGATTTTTGTCGATGAGGAAAGATTCTTATGTACTTGGAGTGGACTATGGAACCGACTCCGTACGCACAGTTGTTGTGAACACGAACAATGGGGATACGGTTGCTTCCGCGGTATTTTATTACCCTCGCTGGAAACAGGGTTTGTACTGCAACGACGAAGAAAACCGCTTCCGCCAGCACCCGCTGGATTATGTGGAAGGACTGGAGCAAACCATCACGGCCTGCGTAAAACAAGCGGGCCCCGACATAGCAGCAAAGATCTGCGCAATAGGCGTGGATACAACAGGCTCCTCTCCTGTTGCGGTGAACGAAGCAGGCACGCCGCTTGCGCTCCTCAGCGAATTTTCAGAGAATCCGAATGCCATGTTTGTGTTGTGGAAAGACCACACTTCCCTTCCCGAAGCGGCGCAGATCAATGAGCATGCAAAGAAATTTGATGTCAACTACCTGCAATACGTAGGCGGCATTTATTCATCTGAATGGTTCTGGGCCAAACTGCTCCACGTGCTGCGCGAAGACGAGGCTGTGCGGAAGGCCTGTTATTCGTGGGTGGAGCATTGCGATTGGATCCCTTTTCTTCTTACCGGTGGCACCCACATTTCGCAACTGAAAAGAAGTGTTTGCGCGGCGGGTCATAAGGGATTGTGGGCCGAAGCATTCAATGGCTACCCACCCGATCCTTTTTTCTCTTCACTCGATCCACTGCTCAAGGGTTATGTGGATACGCTGGGAAAAGACACCTACACTTCCGATCAACCGGCGGGCACGCTTTCGAAAGAGTGGGCCGCGAAACTGGGGCTTCCTGAAACCGTGGTTGTTGCCGTTGGCGCATTTGATGCACACATGGGCGCCGTTGGCGGGCAGATCGAACCGTATTACCTGAGCCGCGTAATGGGCACTTCTACCTGCGACATACTCGTTGCGCCCACCGAAGAGTTGGGTGGTACGTTGGTGAAAGGCATCTGCGGACAAGTGAACGGATCGGTGATCCCCGGCATGATCGGTTTGGAAGCAGGGCAAAGCGCTTTCGGCGATACGTATGCGTGGTTCAAGAACATGCTGCTTCAGCCGGTGAAGGAACTCATCGGCGCATCGTCGTTGATCGATGAGGAAACAAAAACCAAACTGGCCGACGAATTATCGGAAAAACTATTGCCGCAACTTTCGGCGAAAGCCGCATTGTTATACCCGGATGAAAAAGACGAGATCGCGATCGACTGGCTCAACGGAAGAAGGACACCCGATGCAAACCAGTTCCTGAAAAGCAGCATCAACGGGCTGAGCCTTTCTACCGATGCTGTAAAAATTTTCAGGTCGCTTGTTGAAGCCACCTGTTTTGGCGCGCGGATGATCATAGACAGGTTTGAGCAGGAAGGTGTGCCCGTAAAAGGCGTGATCGGCCTGGGTGGTGTTGCAAAACGCGCACCTTATGTGATGCAGGTGTTGAGCAATGTATTGAACAGGCCCATCCGCATTCACAAAAGCGAACAGACCTGCGCACTCGGCGCTGCGATGTTTGCTGCAACAGCGGCAGGCGTATACAAAAAAACAGAAGATGCGATGTTGCACATGGGCCAGGGTTTTGACACCATCTATGAAGCCGATGCTGCCAAAGCGGCCATCTACGATCTGCGCTATGCGCAGTATAAAAAGCAAGGCGCATTCATTGAACAAAACAGCAATAAATTATAACAGACACCGATCAAAAAACAACATGGGAAAATTTGAAGAACTGAAGAAAGCGGCTTACGATGCCAATATGCAGCTGCCTGAACTGGGGCTTGTGCTTTTTACATTTGGCAACGTGAGCGTTGCAGACAGAGACTTACAGGTATTTGCCATCAAACCCAGCGGTGTGCCTTATAAAGACCTCACGCCGGAGCAAATGGTGATCGTGGATTTTGATGCGAATACGATTGAAGGATCGCTGCGCCCGTCATCCGATACAAAAACGCATGCAGTATTATACAAGGAATGGAACAGCATCGGCAGTATTGTGCACACGCATTCTACTTATGCAACAGCATGGGCGCAATCGCTGCAGGACATACCCGTGTATGGAACAACGCATGCGGATCATGCCACCGTTCCTGTACCCTGTGCACCGCCGATGGATGATGAGATGATCAAGGGCGACTATGAACATGAAACCGGCTACCAGATCATCAATTGTTTTAAAGAACGGAATTTAAGTCCGGGAGAACTGGAAATGATACTGGTCGGCAACCATGCCCCTTTTACCTGGGGCGCCACTGCGCACAAGGCCGTATACAATGCGGCAGTGCTGGAAGAAGTGGCGAAGATGGCTTTCCTTACGCAAACAATTTATCCCGCGGCGGCTCCTTTGAAAGATTCGCTGATCAGGAAACACTACGAAAGAAAACACGGGCCGCATTCTTACTACGGCCAATAATTTCAATATCAAAAAAAAGCAAAGCACATGACCGATCTTAAAACGCTTGAAGTCTGGTTTGTAACCGGAAGTCAGCATTTATATGGAGAAGAAACGCTGAAACAGGTTGCCTCCAATTCAAAGACAATTGCCGATTCGCTGAATGCGGATGAGCAGATGCCGGTAAAAATAATTTACAAGCCCACCGTAAAAACAGCGGAGGAGATCTACAGCATTTGCCAGGAAGCCAACCGAGAGGAAAAATGCATCGGCCTGATCACATGGATGCATACGTTTTCGCCTGCAAAAATGTGGATCGCGGGACTGAAGATCCTCAACAAGCCCATGCTTCACCTGCACACACAATTCAACCGCGATATTCCCTGGAGCACGATCGATATGGATTTTATGAACCTGAACCAGAGTGCGCATGGCGACAGGGAGTTTGGTTTTATCATGACGAGGATGCGGCTCAACCGCAAGGTGGTGGTGGGCCATTGGCAGGACCGCCAATCCATCGCAAGGATCTGCAACTGGATCCGTTCGGCTGCGGGATGGAACGACTGGCAGCAGGCAAAGTTTGCGCGCTTCGGAGACAACATGCGCAATGTTGCGGTAACCGAGGGCGACAAGGTTGAAGCGGAAATTAAATTCGGTTATTCGGTGAACACGTATGGTGTGGGCGATCTTGTAGAAGTGATCAACGCAGTGAAAGAAAGTGAGATTACCGCACTGATCGAAGAATACCACGCGAGTTATAACATAGCGCCTGCCCTGCAGAAAGGTGGCGCACAGGAATCTTCTTTATACGATGCAGCAAAGATAGAACTGGGCATACAGTCGTTCCTGGAAGAAGGTGGTTTCAAAGGGTTCACAACAACGTTTGAAGATCTGCACGGCATGAAACAACTGCCCGGTATTGCAGCGCAGCGCCTGATGGCAAAGGGTTACGGCTTTTCGGGTGAGGGCGACTGGAAAACAGCTGCGCTTGTACGCGCGATGAAGGTGATGGGAAGCGGGCAGGCAGGCGGCACTTCCTTTATGGAAGATTATACCTATCATTTCAATCCCGATAACCCAATGGTACTCGGCGCACACATGCTCGAGATCTGTGAGACGATCGCGGATGGCAAGCCATCGTGCGAGATACACCCGCTGGGCATTGGCGGAAAGGCAGATCCTGTAAGGCTTGTATTCAATTCGGGCCCCGGCCCCGCGATCAATGCATCGGTTATTGATATGGGCAACCGGTTCCGTTTGCTTGTGAACGAAGTGGTTTCGGTGGCGCCCATTGCAGGATTGCCGAACCTCCCGGTGGCGCGTGTGTTGTGGAAACCATATCCGGACATGAACACCGGTTGTGCCGCCTGGATACTTGCAGGAGGCGCGCACCATACCTCCTACTCTCAAAACATCAGTGCGGAGCAGATGGAAGATTTTGCGGGTATGGCGGAAATTGAGTATGTTTTGATCAATAACGATACAAGGTTATACCAATTCAAGAACGAACTGCGCTGGAACGAAATGTTCTATGCACGGTAAAAACACAAATCAAAACCAAAAACTGTCATTATGAAAGGGCTTGCTACCATTGACATTGTTGTGTTCCTCATTTATTTCATTCTTATTTCAGGGTATGGCATCTGGATCTACCGGCGCAAAAAGAAAAAATCAGAGAATACAAAGGATTTTTTTCTTGCCGAAGGTTCCCTCACGTGGTGGGCCATCGGTGCATCGCTGATCGCTTCCAACATTTCTGCGGAACAGTTCATCGGCATGAGCGGTGAAGGATTTTTTGTGGGAACAGCTGTTGCCGCATACGAATGGATCGCCGCGTTAGCGCTGATCATTATTGCGATCTGGTTCATGCCGATCTACCTGAAGAACCGCATCTTTACCATGCCGCAATTTCTGAAGGAGCGTTACAATGAAACCGTTGCGTTGATTATGGCGGTATTCTGGTTGTTCCTTTATGTATTCGTAAACCTCACTTCGATCCTGTACCTCGGCGCCGTTGCCATCAACGGGTTGGTGGGCGGCGAATACCTGCACGTGATCATGGTATTGCTGGCTGTGTTTGCACTCTTCATCACGCTTGGCGGAATGAAGGTGATCGGTTATACCGATGTGATACAGGTGGCTGTTTTGATCATCGGTGGATTGGCAACAACGTATATGGCGCTTACGATTGTGAGTGAACGGTTTGGTTTGGGCAAGGATGCGCTTGCAGGTTTCAATACGTTACTGAAAGAAGCGCCGGATCATTTTCACATGATACTTGAAAAACCCGGGCCGGGCGCATCTCAGGAAACCATCAACAAATACCTCGTGCTCCCCGGTATCGCCATGTATTTTGCGGGCCAGTGGATCGTGAACCTGAATTATTGGGGCTGCAACCAATACATCACGCAACGCGCACTCGGCGCCAACCTGCAGACAGCACGCACCGGTATCCTCTTCGCAGGGTTGTTAAAACTGATGATGCCCGTGATCGTAATGCTTCCGGGTATTGCGGCATATGTATTGTATAAGAACGGCCACCTGCCCCAACTCGCAGGCGGAAGCAAAGACGGCGCATACTCGGCCATCCTGGGCTTTCTGCCCGCAGGATTAAAGGGCCTCTCCGTTGCGGCACTAACGGCTGCAATCGTTGCTTCGCTGGCAGGAAAAGCAAACAGCATTTCCACCATCTTCACACTCGATATCTATAAAAAATACTTCAAACCGAATGCGGAAGAAAAGAAAATGGTATGGACCGGAAGGATCACCATTTTTGTTGCCATGATCGTCGGGCTCCTCTTCACATGGAACGACACACTGGGCATCGGTGGCGAAGGTGGGTTTACGTTCATTCAGAAATACACGGGCTTTATCAGTCCTGGTGTATTTGCCATGTTCATCCTCGGTATGTTCTGGAAGAGAACAACAGGCGCAGCCGCTGTTGCCGGAGTGATCGCAGGTTTTGCATTGTCTGTTTTCTTCAACAACTACGCTCCTTCTGTTTTGGGTAACGAAACCATCCTCTATACTGCCTACACTAATGGCAAGGGTGGATACGAGATCCCGTTCCTGATCAACATGGGCTGGTCGTTCTTCTTTACACTTGTGTTGATGATCGCGATCAGTCTTGGCGGACCGAAAGTAAATCCCAAAGCATTCATATTCGACAAGGGTATGTTTAAGGTCAGCAATTCTGTGCTGGTGCTGATCGTAATAACGATCCTTTTACTGAGTGCACTGTATGTGCGGTTTTGGTAGAATGGTATGGTATAGTATTATTGACGATAAAAAAAAGCGGATCACTGATCCGCTTTTTTTTGCCTGGTAGCGGCACCGCTTCGTTAACCATCCTTGCTACTAAGCAAAAACAGGTGAGTCAAAATCTGCACATAACCCATCAACATAAGAGAATAGCGCCCGGGTTTGGCTGTATATATTTGATCTTACACACAACAAAAAAATATGAAAAGATGCCTGGTCCTGTTTTCAGCAATGATGTTCGGCGCCATTGCACCAAAGGCGCAGCAGGCGCCAAAGGAATTGTTGCTGGCGGACACGATCTACCGTATCCCCGCAAAAAACGATTACACCAAAAAAGAAAGCGACTACAGTTTTGACCGGATGGTGCAGGGCGATAACATTGCTATTTTCTGGCACAGGGAATTTGGCGATAAGCCCTGGGAGAATGCGGATCCGAAAAAACGTTTCGATCCGAAAGATGCATTGAGCGAGTGCGAGCGGTTTTACAATTTTTATGTGAACGACCTGAAGTTTGTAGTAAAAGGAAAATCTTTTACCGATAAATACAAAATGGTATTGTTCGTGATCAACGGCGAAGGCGGCACCGCATTTGGTGGCGGCACGGGCAATGTGGGCATGCTGTGGACACCCGCTGCGCGCATGAACAAAGCACCGTATGGTGCATTGGCGCATGAGCTCGGGCATTCGTTTCAGTACATCGCATCAAAAGACAATGGCCGCGGGCCGAGGGGAACGATATCGGAAATGTCTGCGCAATACCTGTTGTGGCAGGTGTACCCAGAGTGGATGACCTTTGAAAACTACCACCTCGTTGATTTTTTGAAAGGCACGCATTATGCGTTTCTGCACGGTTACAATACGTATCACTCGCCTTATGTTTTTGAATACTGGCACAACAAACGCGGCAAAGAATTCTTTGGGAACTTTTTCCGTGCCACGCAGGATGGCGACGATCCTGTTATGACCTACAAACGGTTCACCAACCAGACACAGGAAGAATTCAACGATGAGATGTTTGATGCGTGCCGCCGTTTCATTACCTGGGATATGCCAAGGATCGAACAGGTGGCGAGGCCTTATGCAAATCAGCATTTCACCACGCTTAATGCCTTAGGTGATAACTGGTACCAAATAGCCAAAGCAAAATGCCCGCAGAACTACGGTTACAACGGCATCAGGTTAAAGGTTCCTGGAGATGGTGGCCAGGTTGAAGTAGATTTCAAAGGTGTTGCAGGAACAGATTCATTCAATGCTGTTAAAGTAGACAAGGCAGGATGGCGGTATGGTTTTGTGGCCTATCAGAAAGATGGCAAACGCGTGTACGGCGAGATGAATAAAAAACCGGAAGGCAAGGCAAAATTCAGGGTTCCCAAAAACACGGAATACCTTTGGCTCGTTGTAATGGGCGCCCCCACAGAGCACTGGCCCATCGCCATGCGCAGAAGATCAACCGATGGAACACCCCCACCACCGGTATTGGAAGAACAGTGGCCCTACCAGGTAAAGTTCAAAGGAACCGCGCCGGATGAGGCGATGGTAAAAGCGAAATAATTGTATGCATTGTAAAATACAAAGGCACCGTAACTTTTATTTACGGTGCCTTTTTTTTGTTCGCAGATTGCCAGGTTGATTGCCGGTATTTTTTTCATCCTGGATGATGAAGGTTCCGGAGCAATTAAAACCCGTAACCCACGGCGTAGTGGTCGCTCATAATGAGCCCCGACAATCTTGCACCCACCACCTGGTCGCCGCCGGAACGAATAACGTAATCGTACTTGTTGACAGCGTTTGCTACGGAATGCGTGTTGAGGTCAGGCGGACATTTCACGATTCCATCAGGCAGCACGAGGTCATCCGGTTGTTGGTTCCAGTCTGCCCCGATGTACCAGTATGGATAAGATCTCCACACAGCGTCGATCAAACCGGGGGCGTCGGGGCCGTTGGGAGAAATGGCATGGAAAGAGAATATCCATTCTTCACCTAACTGTATGCCCAGCGCTGGGCGCCATGTTACTTCACCGGTTGGCTGGATCAGTGCAACGCCCGTTCCAAAATCATCGGGCGGAACTTTTGTTACGATGGCGGTGTTGACCCTGTTGGCACCGGTATCCCAGTGATGGATGAAGACCCAATAACCAGGACGATATTGGGTTCCGCCCCATTGGTACACGTCTACAAAATCAACTTCGTCTTCGTTGATGGCAAACGGAAGCCGGGTATAGTGATGCCCGCTTGGCGGAACCCTGCCACATTCCTGCAGGCAAACGATGGGCCTTGGAGATATGCTTTGCAGGATGTTCTTAACGCCGGCGTTCCATTTGTTTTCTGTGGTGGCGTTGGATCCCTGCATATTCCATGTGATGATATTCATGATGATGTATTTTGGTTAACAATAGGTTTGGCGCATTTTGTTATAGGCGCTTTTGTTTGCTACCCGGAACGCAGGGGCGTTCAGGAATTTTTTAACAGGTTCTGCGCTTCCGTCATCACGCTTTTTGTTCCCTCCATTGCATTGTCAACCGCCACTTCCGTTGCCTTTAACGCGTTCATGACGATCGTTGTGAATGCCTGCATTTGCCCGTCGTCGGTAACGGATGGATCATTGGTACTTCCGGGCGCCGGCGGTACGATGAGCGATTCCGTTTCTTCTTCCAGCTGTTTCTGCAGATCGGCGTTCTGCTGTGCGATCTGGTCGCTTGTTTTGGTTGTCTGGTTTTTGAAAACAGAATGAATGGTCTGCTGCATCACTTTCATCGACTGCAACTGAACGAGCAATACCTGTTTTCTCAACTCCTTTATTTCTCCCAACAGGTTCTTACGCATCTGGTTGATCTGAGCTGTATTTCCCACGGTTGGTGAAGCAGGGAGCGGCATCGGGTTGACAGGGCCGACTGGTGTTGCTGGCGCGGGTTGCGGCGTTACCGGTGTTGGTGGAGTTGGTGTTGGCGTTACCGGTGTTGTTGGTGCCGGCGTTGGCGTTACCGGTGTTGTTGCTGCTGGCGTTGGCGTTACCGGTGCTGATGGTGCTGGCGATGGTGTTACCGGTGTTGTTGCTGCTGGCGTTGGCGTTACCGGTGTTGTTGCTGCTGGCGTTGGCGTTACCGGTGTTGTTGCTGCTGGCGTTGGCGTTACCGGTGCTGATGGTGCTGGCGATGGTGTTACCGGTGTTGTTGCAGCTGATGGTGCCAGCGCCCCATCCTGCGGATTTGAACCAGGATCCGGCGCTGCATAGGGCGAGGGCCCAACGGGTTTTGGTTGTGCTTCTTCAGGCATAAAAAATTTTTTAAGTATGGTAACTTTTGTTAGGTCACAACAGGCCCCACACCCGGAATGCCATGGTACATCCTGTTTAAAGAAGATCGTACCAGGCATTGCCCAGGGTTTGCACTCCTCATGCTTGTTTGTTGTGCTGGAAGTGGCCGTTTACCTTCTACTTCGCAGGAGGAGCAGGATAAACCGGGCCGCTTGGATAAACAGGCGGAGGAGGCGGAGGAGGGGGATTTAGTGTATCAAAGATGTCGGACACACCTACTGCATCGGTAGCGGTATCTATCGAGTACAAAGTGGTCACACCCATGGTTGTGGTGGCTTGCGCGCTCATGTTGCTTTGCTGCTGCGCGTTGGTGGAATTAAGCGCTGCAAGACCCAGGGCCTGTGCAAACGCCTGGTACGTATTGCCCATCGCGGTAGCAGGGCCTACGCCAAGCACTTCCGTATTCGCCTGGGTTATCGAGTCCGTTATCTGGTCGTTTACTGGAGTTGTTTCCATGATCGATAATTTTTAATCGGTGAACAATGTTGTTTGTTGAACTACTTATTTACTTGATCCAGGATATCAGAAGTACCTACTGCATCGGCAGCGGTATCAATCGAGTACATCGTTGTTACACCCATTGTAGTGGAAGCCTGCGCCGTCATGTTGCTCTGCTGTTGCGCATTCGTACCGTTAAGTGCCGCAAGGCCCAAAGCCTGGGCCATCGCCTGGTAGAGATTGCCCGTTGCAATAGCCGGTGCATCTCCCAAAACTTTGGTGTTAACCTGTGTTACCGAATCCGTGATCTGGCTGTTTACTGGAGTATTGTTTGCCATTATTTCTGGTTAAGAATGATTGGTTACAATTGGTCCCGGGAGATATCAACATACCATCCCGGGACGCCCTTGTTTATTTGTTTAACTGATCGAGGATGTCGGATGTACCCACTGCATCGGTTGCAGTATCAATGGAGTACAATGTGGTCACTCCCATCGTAGTGGAAGCCTGCGCCGTCATGTTACTTTGCTGTTGTGCGTTGGTAGCATTGAGTGCTGCAAGACTTAAAGCCTGCGATGTGGCCTGGAAGAGGTTGCCCATTGCAATTGCAGGCGCATCGCCCAGAACTTTGGTGTTTACCTGTGTTACCGAATCGGTAATCTGACTGTTTACTGCGGTATTTTCTGCCATGATTTTGTGTGTTAAGGATGAATAAAAATTGGTTAAGTGTGTTGTGTGTTTTTAATGATCAGACCGCGGAACAAAGACTGCCCGCGGGCCTGGGTTGTTTATTTGTTGAGCTGATCGAGGATATCAGATACCCCTACCGCATCCGTTGCGGTATCGATCGAGTACAGCGTGGTTACGCCCATAGTGGTTGTAGCCTGTGCAGCCATGTTACTTTGTTGTTGCGCATTGGTTGCATTCAGTGCCGCAAGACTCAATGCCTGGGCCGTAGCCTGGAATAGGTTGCCCATTGCAATTGCAGGCGCATCGCCCAGAACTTTGGTGTTTACCTGTGTTACCGAATCGGTAATCTGACTGTTTACTGCAGTGTTTTCTGCCATGATTTTAGTTTTTAAAATGGTGAATAAAAGTGTTGGATGTTAGATGTATGTTGATTTCTGGAAGGGTTACGACGACTTCTTCACAAGTAATTTGAACAGATCAGAAGCACTTACACCGGTTGTACCCGTGTTGATGGAATACAAGGTTGTTATACCCATTGTTGTTGATGCCTGCGCAGTCATGTTGTTCTGCTGCTGCGCATTGGTGGCGTTCAGTGCCGCCAGGCTCAATGCCTGCCCGGTTGCCACAAACAGGTTGCCCATCGCTATCGAAGGCGCATCCCCCAATACTTTGGTGTTTACCTGTGTGATGGAATCTGTGATCTGGTCGTTTACCGCTGTTGATTCTGCCATGGTTGTTGATTTTATTTTGAATATTGCTTTTTAGAAAATCGTCAGAATGTTGCTGCTAAAACCTGTTTAGCAAACCCGGCCGGTTAAGGCGGGCCGTTGATGTGGATATTCATGTATTTTCTCAATTGCATATATAGCGTTGTTGTTTTACGGCGATCCCCTACGCTCCGGCAGGTATCGTCAGGATCATCTGAACACCTTTCGATGTAACGGCCTGTCCGAGAATATTTCCCTGCTGCTGGGCCTCTGTTGCGTTGTAGGCCGCAAGGCCCAAAGCCTGCGAAACGGCCTGGTAAAGATTTCCCATCGCAACACCGGCGGAGTTGCCAATCGTTTCCGTGTTAACCTCTGTTATCGAATCGGTGATCTGATCGTTTACTGATGATGGCACTTTGTTGGTTTTTTATTGGTTCGATGTAATGCTCTTATTGCTGCCCCGCTATCCTGGATTCCCGTTACCTATCCATTGCCTGCCGGAGTCGGATCCGGTGTTGGTGCTGGGGTCGGCGTCGGCGTTGGTGTTGGATCCGGTGTTGGTGTTGGCGTCGGCGCTGGATCCGGTGTTGGTGTTGGCGTCGGCGTTGGCGTCGGTGTTGGTGTTGGCGTCGGCGTTGGCGTCGGTGTTGGTGTTGGATCCGGTGTTGGTGTTGGCGTTGGCGTCGGTGTTGGCGTTGGATCCGGTGTTGGTGTTGGCGTTGGCGTCGGTGTTGGCGTTGGATCCGGTGTCGGTGTTGGCGTTGGATCCGGTGTCGGTGTTGGCGTTGGATCCGGTGTCGGCGTTGGCAAAGGCGCCGGTGCCGGTGCCGGTGCCGGTGCCGCCGGGCTAACCCCGATCACAGAAAGTATCTTCGCACAGGTTGATGTTGTTGCGGCTGAATTCAACATCTGCGCATTGTGCTGGGTAGATACCGCGTTGTACATCGTCATCCCTATCGTTTCCGCCATCACACTGTTAAGCATGGCCATCGATTGCGAATTCGCCTGTCCGCTCAGCAATTTCTGCATATCAGAAACCGACGCGTAAAGAATATTGTCCGGCATGGTGTACTGTTTTTATGGTTTGTATTCGGTTTTGGTTGTTACAGCTGGCCTTGCCTGCAACAGGCAGAAGGACTACGATCCCGAAGGATACCCTTCCAATACCTGCGCAGCATACTGGCCTATCGTTAAGAAATTACTTGCCGCATGGGAAACCATCCCCTCCGCCATCTTTATAATCGGATCGTACTGGGATGCCGTTGCCGGATTTTCAAGTGCCTTGGCCATCGCAACACCCAACACGGTCGCACCAATGGTATTGATGTTACGCAGGTTGTCTGTAGCATCCTGGATGGTGATGGCGGTAGACTGCGCAACAGACTGGTATGCTTTGCCCGCTCCTTCTGTTGTAATGATCTCAGGAGTGATGGCGGTGTCCAGGGTTGTAAGACTGGTATTTGGCATAAATCATTTTTTCAGTGTTATCTACTATTGTTACATCCTTGCACGTTTGTGTTCTCAAACCATCTTCCTTTCCTGCACCGTCATTTCGCCTTCATTCCCAATACAATGATGAGCTGGCAACACTTTGTCATTGAAGCCGTGGCTATGTTCTGACAGTTGTGCTGGTTGGTTGCCGCATTTTGCATCACCAGCCCGATAGAGGCCGACATGGTTGCGAACGTAGCTGACAGTGATCCCATGGTTTGAACGGTTTCTTTTTGAACGATCTTTAACCGGTTTCCTGGTTTTCATCCTCAATCATATCCGGTAAAAACATATTCTTTATTCCTCTTCAAAAGTATCATGTACACATGCCTGTTTTTTTGTATAAAACATATAATCACTTACCATTTTGGTTCACCAGGATTTTTTTCAGCTGTGTAACGGGCGCAACCGGGTTAAACGCTTTGTAATCGGAAGGCGTACTGCCGATCACTGTTTTAAAACAGCGGCAGAAATGCGCAGGATCAAAAAATCCTGCTTCGTACGCGATACCTGCAATCGTTTCGTTGCTGCATGACAACAACTCGCATGCATACTGCAGTTTTATATCTCTTACAAGACGTTGTGGCGTTACGTTGAACAGCTCTTTCAACTTGCGGTTCAGCGTGCATATACTCAGTCCCGCTGCTGCAGCCAGCTGCTCACTGCTGAACGAATCTTCTATACGTGCGAGTACCGTCGCGAAAAGTTTGTTGAGCCATGTTTTTTCAGCAACCATCTGTTGCAGCAACAGCATGTCTGTTTCGTGAAGCGGGATCCTCCAGGTGAGGGAGGCTGCGTTGTAACTGCGGCGGTTGAGGTTCCTGAAATGGGAAGGGCTGCAACTGAACTCGAGCACAAAGCTCCTGCAAAAAGCACCGTGCCTGCTGAAACCGCATCGTGCAGAGATCTCTTTCACAGGTGCGTCGGTTTCGCGCAGCAGCCGCTTGGCGGTGAAGAACCTGTAGTCCATGATCAGCTTAAGCGCAGAGCATCCCAGTAGTTTTACCAGTTTGCGGTTGAGTTGTGCACGGCTAAGGTGCACGCTCCGCGCGAGTTGTTGAACACCAAAGCCGGCTTTATGCCCATGCTGGATTATGCTCCCGTAGACAGTGTACAGGAACGACTTTTCGTTTTTTCCGATCGTGCCTGGCACAACGGGAAAGGCTATATGTATTGTTTGCATCAAGCTGGCGGCAGGACATGCGCGCTGAGCCAGCTGATGCTATAGAGGACAGATTGGATTTAGTTTAACGACGACCATGCCCGCGATTCGACAACAAATCGCCGGCCCCGGCAGAAACCATTCATAAAATACGAGTAACAATAAACAGGGGGGCTTACAAGTACCAACCAAAAAATTGCACAGGCGCCTTACAAACGCCCATGCATTCCGAATAACTGACCTTACAGTTTAGCTGGTGCTACACACCTGCCGGGGTGAACCTAGAGATGCCTGATACGGGGAGTACTTCAATTATCGGGACTTAAAGTATCTAAAAATACTAATATATAATAATACAGATATATATCCTATCCCCGTGTAGTGCTGGGCGGATTGCAAGGTTGGGTAGACGCGGGTATGTTTTGGAAGCGGTTGAAAGAGAGCTGGTTACCGCTTTTGCCTGGCATGGCCAAAATCATAAATTAAGATGAATTTAATTTTGGAAGGCAGGTGAATTGTTCAAAACATGTGGATTATGATGGCCTGGAGGAAGCGGGTATCCTTGTTCTGCTATTCCAGAAAGACATAAAAAAAAGGAAATGCATGGTGCATTTCCTTTTTGTTGCGTGCGGTATTCGGTTTCCGCCTGGTATAAAAACAAATCAGAAGCCATAGCGACCTGTTTTTTAAAGACGGGTTTTGAACCGAAACAATTCTAATAAAAAGCCACGGTTCTCCGATCCTGCGCTACTGCTTTTTTTCCTTTGAACTGCCAGATGAAAGAAAGCTCCATCGACTGAACGCTGTTGTAACTCGATCTCACCTGCGATGAAATAATATCGTAAGACAATCCCGCCTGCCAATTGTTTCCTGCAACGCCAACGTATGGATAGGTGGCATCGCCGAAACGGTGCCAGAGGCCAAGATCGAAACTCCTGATCGTTTCATCAAGAAAAGCAATACCGTAAACACCGCCAATGGTGTAAAGCGTATTTTGCCCTTGTATCTCTGTGAGAAGCCTTGCGTGAAAACGGTCTTTGTTATCCAGGTAAAAATGCGCACCGGCCTGCACGCTGATCCTCGAATCGAGTGAATAGCTTGAATTGTTGTATACACCTTCCGACGGCCTTGAGGCATGGAAGATGGCAACGCCTGCATCGTATCCCCATTTCGTGAATTCGTTGCTGTAGTGAAGTCCCGCATTAACGTCCCAGTAATTTCTCGACAGAACGGCTACAGGATCTGCGGTTGGCGTTGCGCGCTGGAACCCCATGCTTCCATACTGATCCTGGAACAGGAACTTTCCTGCATCGAGTATGCGGTTTGCATAAGTGGCCATGATGCCCCCGCTGAACACCGATTTCCCTTCTCCATCAAAAGCTACATGATACGCTCCGGCGAATGAGAAAAAATTATTCTTCAGCAAGCCGCCATTCGATGCATCGCTTACCATCGAGAGGCCAAAACCGAGATTGCTTTTGGTATCGCGCCCCGCACTGATGTTTTTTTCGATCGATACGCCTGTTGTGGTAAACGGCGGCACATACGAGCCCCACCATTGCGCGCGGTGAACACCGGCCAGGCGCCAATCGGTTACGCCGGCGCCGGTAAGCGCGGGGTTGAGTGTCATGGGCGCCGCGAAGTATTGTGAAAAATGCGGATCCTGCGCATGCAGTTTCGCAAAACCCGCCAGCATGATGAAAGTATAAACAGCCAGTATACGGTTCTTTTTCATAGCAGTTGTTTTGTGCCTTATCTGAGTAATGTGATGCCCCCCTGTTCAACAACAATGTTGCCGTTCTTATCGATTGCTTCCACATACCAGGCGTATGTATCCAATGGTTGTGCAACTCCGTTGAAGGTGCCGTCCCATCCCGTTCCGCTGTTGGAGGTTTCGAATACTTTTTTACCATAACGGTTGAATACCCTGAACACCTTCAGCTGCGCGCTTACAAGATTTACAAAAAGCTTATCGTTCCTTCCGTCACCATTGGGTGAGAAAACCGTTGGCACATAAATGCTCTTTTCAAACACCCTCACAAGCAATGTGTCAACAGTAACACAGCCGCTTGCTTCCTTGATGGCGATGCGGTATTGCTGTTCTGCATTTGCGCTGACCTTGGGGTTTGCGATCGATCCGTTGGATAAACCCACACCAGGTAACCATGTATACGACGCCCCGAATGTGCGCGCCTGCAACTGCGTTGGTTCGCCAATGCGCGCATCCACCAATGGCATGCGGATGGCAGCAGTGGGCGCAGCTATCGTTATCGGCCTTGTGATACTATCTGCAATTGCAGGGCATTGCTGTGATGACAGTTTCAGCTTCACCGCATACGTGCCCGTTGCCGCATAGGTGAACGAAGCGGAAGCCGTGTTTGCAGCATGCCCGTTGTTGTCTGACCATGTATAGTTCACCGCGCCGTTTGTTACAGATGTGCTGGTGAAATTAACTGGTGCATTTACGCAGTAGCTGTCGAATGAAAACGCCGGCACCGGTTTCTGAACGGTAATTACCGTAACTGTTACAGCAACCGGCGCAGAGGACAGGTTGAACACGTTTGTTCCCGTAATATAATAAACGCCGCTCGCACCCACTGCCGATGGATTGGATAGTGGAACAGTGGCTGCCGCATCGGTATAATAGCGGTAAGTAAGAGCCGGATCGCTTCCCGCCGTAACAGCGGCATCGGTAAGGTCTACCACGGAAGGCGCACAAACAGCAGCAGGGTCATTCGTTTTTACCACGGGCGTTGCAAGTGATTTTATGATCGCGTATACCTGCCCTGTTGTAAAACCTGAAGCGATTGCATTGCCCGAACGGTCTGTGATGCCCGTTGCGGAAGCATTCAGATCAAGCCTTATGGTTCCGTTGCCCGTGCCCGTGCCAACGGTAACTGTATATACCGAACCCGTACCTGTTATGGCCGTGATGACCGCACCGGATAAGCCTGTTGTAGTGAGTGAAAAATCCGTTGCATCCACTCCCTTCACCACATCATCAAAAGCAACAGTGAAGCTGACGCTGGCCGCATTTGTATTGTTTGCATCCGCGCGGTTGATGCTGCTTACTGCGGGATTTGTTTTATCAAAGCCAACCTGTGTTGCATTGGTCGACGCAGTTACGGTAGCCGCTGTATTGCCTGCGAGATCGGTTATTGAAATGGTGAACGGTACAATACCGTCTGTGTCAGTTGGTTTGGTGAGATAACCCGCTCTCCAGAGATTGCCGCCCAGGTCTGTGAGCGCAACCGTTTGCCCCGCAACGGTTACCACCGGCGTCCGCAATGCCTCGTTTGCGCGGAACGTAAGATAAACACTGTCGCCGCTCCTCGCCCATGCTGTATCGTTGCCGTTGGATCGGATGCTGGCCAGCAGAACAACAGGCGCTGTGCGGTCGATGGTAAATGTTTGCCCGGCCACGGGAACAGCATTGTTCACCAGCGGAAAAATGCCATTGTCGTTCACAAAATTCAGTGTCAGTGTTCCTTCGCCTGTACCTGTATAGGAAGTAATGTTCCAGGCGTTTCCGCTACCCGTGATGGCGGTGAGGTATGGATTGTTGATCGACCCCGTATGCGTTACCGAAAAATTACTGGTGGTGATACCGGAAACGGGTTGCGCAAAACTTACCGCATAGGTAACCACGATCGCATTGGTGATTACCTGCCCGGTGGTATTGATGGAAAGCAACGTGGTTTTGGTGGTAAAGGTTTGTGTTCCTCCATAGTTTGTTGCGGTACTGTTGGTGGCATAGGCGCGTACCGAATAAGTGGTGGCGGGTTTGAGCCCCGTAGCCGTTTGCGAAAAAGCGCCGAAGCCATTGCCCATTGCTATTTTTGTATCGGCGAGTGTTGGCGTTCCTGTTCCTTCCATCAAAACAATACCGCGGTCGGTTACCGATGATGCCCCTATCGCCGTTACTTCACCACCCAGTACAGCAGTGTTGGTTGTAACCAGCGATGGCAGTGCCGAGCTCACCGTTGCCCCACCGGTTGTAAAGTTCACAACCGCACCGTAAGCTGTTCCCGACGCATTGATCGCATAGGCCCTTAAGTAATAAGAGGTACCTGTTGCCAATCCCGTAAGCGCCTGCGAAAACACGCCTGTTCCCGTTCCTATCGAAACTTTCGTATCCGAAACAGTAGGCAGGTTGTTGGATGTGGAATACACAACTCCCCGTTCCGTTACCGTTGCTCCGCCGGAAAAACTTACATCTCCCCCTGCGGTTGCACCCGTTCCGGTAACGGCCGATACTTCATTGGTAGTAATAAACGGCGGTACACTTGCCGTGGTAAAACTCGTAGCAACACCATAAGAGGTGCCTATGATATTGGTTGCATAAGCGCGGATATAATAAGTAGTGCCACCCCGCAACCCGCTCAGCACCTGCGAATACGCGCCGTTGCCGCTGCCGATGATGAGTTTGCCGTCGCCTATCGTTGGCGATGTGTTGGTCGTTGAATAAACCACTCCCCTTTCTGTTACCACGGCGCCACCGTTTCCTGTAACGTTGCCGCCCACCAGGGCGCTTGATGTTGTTACATTCGTTACCGTTGTGGTGGTGCTCACATACGGCGCCAGCGTATCTGTTTCAACCGGGTCGGGGATCTGTGCTGCTGCGCGGTTCTGTATCAACACAACCGTAAACAGGAGCAACAGACTCTTAAGCAATTTGTTTCGCATGGTGAGGCCTGTCTTTCTTTGTAATTGTTACAATTCTTTTTATTTCTGTTTGATCGCCTGCCGCGTAACCTTCACAGCATCGTTTTCGAGTTCTGCAAAATAAACACCCGGTGCAAGGTCTGCCGTATACACCCGTATGATCGCTGCGTTGGGTGCTGCGGTAAAGACCCGAACCACGCGGCCAGTCATGTCGAGCAAACGCACATGCGTCTGCTTCGCAGATCTTGCCCTTACGCCAAGCTGTACCACCAGTTCGTCGCGGAACGGGTTCGGTACGATCTTAACATCCGCTGAAACATCTTCCTGCACCGCTGTTGTTTTTTTGAAACCAACACCAAGCTCAAAACGGTTGTCGCCCTTACTGAGACTGTCCGATGTGATGGTAAACGAATAGCTGTCGTTAACCGCGTTCAAAGGCGTTTCTGTTCCCAGGAACTTATCCCGAAGGGTCAACTGCACATTCGAAGGCATATTGTAGGATGCAATGCGGAAACGGAACACCTCGCCTTCTATTTTTGTTGTTATACCGATCGGTATGATCTCTTCCCTGTTGAATGAATCGCTGCGCGAATCGATGCAGAGTTTTTTATCGTCGGATGAAAGGGTGTATGCATCCAGCAATTCATTGGCCAGTTTCTCGCCATCGTACCGGTCATCGCCCTGTGCATGTGCATCGTTGTCCCACCGCAGTTTGATATCGTCCCATGAACCTCTACTGTTTTCAACAGACAATGTAAGTTTTGAAACAGCGCCCCCTCCCATTACCGCTAATGGCGAAGCACTTGTTGCTTTTGCATTTTCGGTAAACGAGATCACGTTGCCCGGTGCCTTCGACTGCACAAAGAATGCACCGAATGCCGGGATGATGATATCCGTGGTGCCATCATTTGTGTAAGCATCCAGTCCGCCGCGAACTTCCTGCGAAGGTGTGGAGGAGATGCCCGCATTCTTGAATGGATTGTATACATAAATGGTAGCCCCAACACCATTTGCCCCGCTATTGGAAGCAAGTGAAACATTGCCGTTGCTTTTCAGCAATTTGATATTGATCGGCGCCGCATACGGGTTACCTACAAGGTTAAACGATGTGCCTGAAACGTTTGCGCCGAGTTTGTATTCCAGCGTGCCCTGGTTGAGAACACCGGTTGCATTTGCAGCAAAGGCCGATGGCTCATTTACATTCGGATAGGTGCCGCCAAGCCCTTCGGTTCCTTTACCGCGCACCAGCGCAAGAATACCCCTGCCCACGCTCCATAATAAAGTTGACGTAGTATTCGGTGCATTGCTCAACGGTTTTTTGAACTGTGCCGCTGTGTTTGCCGATGAATCGTAATAAGAAACGGAAGCGGTTGAATACCCGAGTCCCGAAACAAACCCTGTGCCGCTGCCGCTGATCGCAAAATCATCTGTGAGCTGGCTCAGCGGAAGTGGTGTATTGAACGGGTGTGCGAGCGTGCGGTAACCGCGCTGCGCCTGCATCCATCGCTCGGCCGTAACCTGCCCGCTGATCACCGTACCGGGCGCGAGCGGCGCTACGCTTGCTGTTCCTGCCGCGGTAGATTTCAAAACAAGGTTGTCGCCGGTTGTAAGCGTGCCCGCATTCATGGTAAGCACACCTGTTACATGCTGCGTATTGCCCGTTCCCGGAGCAATAGCAATGCCGTTTGCATTTGCGCCTGTAAAATGGTGCATACTGCCGCTGCCACTGATGCCTTGCGCCGCAGTTCCATTGAACACGAGGTTGCCCGTTCCGGTAAATGTTCCGTTGTTTACCATATTGCCCGTAACACGCAGGTCGGCGCCAGATAACTGCACCGCTGCACCGCTGTTCACTGTAATGTTTGCGATTGTTTGGTTGCTGCGCACAACAGGCGATGGAAGCAGGTTTGTGATCACTGTTCTTTTGGTGTTGTCAGGAACGCCGTTTGTCCAGTTGCCCGCTGTTGTCCATGCATCGCCCGAAGCAGGCGACCAGGTAGTAACCGGTTTTACAAAAGAAACAACGTAGTTTTTATTGGTCACGCCATCCGCTGCGGTTACATCCAGTGAAAGGGTTGAAACATCGCCGGTGGCAGGCACAACCGAATAGGCGCCGCTGGTTACAACATTGTTGTTTGCTTTGATGGTGGAACCGATCTCCGCAGCGGTTGCCGTAAATGCCACCGAAGAAACATTCTCGGCGATGGCTATCGTATAATTTCTAACATCCGGATCGAACGCAGGTGTGAACGCTCCTGCCGATACCACCAGGGATGTAAGGCTGGCATTGTTTGAAACAGGTCGTACCACATTTAAATAATAGTTCTTTACAACGATGCCATCCTGTGCCGTAACAGCTATGGTAACAGCATTGTTGCCCACAGAAACAGGTATATCGCCTGAGAATGTTCCGCCCGGAACGATCGTTCCGTTTACCCGTATGGTTGACACAAGCAACTCCGGTGTCGGGTTGATCTTTATCGATGTAACCGTACTACCCACCGTAGCAGTATATACCGTTGTGGCCGCATTGAACACCGGTGCAAGCAGCCCTGTACTTAGTACAATACTTTTCAGGTTTGCATTTGGCGAAACGGTGATGTTGAGATTGGCAGATGTATATGCGATGGTGTAATTGCCCGGCAGGCTCAATGTGCCCTGGTCGATCGTATGTGGACCGAGCCCTTCGCCCGGCGTGCGGGAAAGCGCGCCCGAAAATGCATCGCCTGTGGCCAGCGCGGGTGTAAAGGTGTAAGTAAATGATGGATCCGCATCTCCATAAACTTTCGTTTTCGCGTCGGCGCTCACGTTGATCGTTTTCTTGCCGATGGTAAGATCTGCGGGGGTATAGTTGATGGTATAATCGGACGAAAGTGCAAGCGTACCCTGTTGTATCGGGTAAGTACCCAAAGCTTCGCCCGGTGTTCTCGAAAGCGTACCGGTAAACGCATCGCCTGTAACAAGCGCCGGCGTTGACGTATAGGTGAACACAGGATCTGCATCCGCGTATGCCTTGTTCTTGGCGCCCGCAGTTACGTTGATCGTTTTCTTACCGATGGTAAGATCCGCAGAAGTATAACTGATGGTGTAATTAGACGAAAGCGAAAGCGATCCCTGCTGTATCGTATGCGTGCCGAAATGTTCGCCTGCTGCTCTTGTCAATGCCCCGCTGAAAGCATCACCGGAAACAAGCGCCGGCGTAAATGTATAGGTCAGGGCAGGATCTGCATCTCCGTAGGTTTTGTTTTTTGCCTCAGCCGTTACGTTTATTGTTTTTTTGCCGATGGTAAGATCTGCAGGAACGTAGCTCACTGCATAGTCGGTTGAAAGCGCCAGCGACCCGATCAAAATGGAATACGTTCCAAAATTCTCTCCCGCCGTCCGTGTTAATGCGCCGCTGAATGCATCACCGGTAACCAATGCCGGTGTTGTGGTATAGGTTAAAGCCGGGTCGGTAGCTCCGTATGTTTTTGATTTTGCTTCGGCCGTTACGGTAACCGGTTTTGCAGTGATCGTTCCTGTTGTTGTTAAAGATCCTGCGGCAATTGTGTAATTGTCTTTCTGCGCGCCTGCCAATGCAAGCGCCGATACCGTAACAATTTTTCCAGTGCCCGCGGTCTTTGTATTGTAGGTGGCCGTTCCGCTTATCGTCACAATGTCGCCACCATCCACACCCGCAAGTGAAAAGTTGGATGCAGCCGTTGTTGCGTCGGTGTTACCATCATATGGTTTGGTGATGGCAGGCGAGGCATTCAATGTTGCCGTAATGGGTTTTGCAGTGATGGCACCCGTTACGGTTGCGGTGGTGGTTGATACGTTGTAGTTGTCTTTCTGCGCACCCGCCAGCACAAAGCTGCCCGCCGTGATCGTTTTACCTGCCCCCGCATTTTTCGTGTCATAGTTTGCGGTTGCCGACACTGTTACCGCATCGCCGCTTTCAATTCCTGTTAAAGAAAAATTAGATGAAGCCAGTGCAGCAGTGGTTGAGGCATCGTATACTTTCGTGATCGCCGGCGATGCATTCAATGAAACAGTCACTGCTTTTGTTGTGATCACACCTGCAACGTTTGCCGTTGTGGTAGCAAGTGTGTAATTGTCTTTCTGCGCGCCGGCCAAAACAAAACTGTTTACCGTAATGGTTTTGCTGTTGCCTGCATCTTTTGTATCGTAGCTTGCCGTTCCGCTCACCGTTACCGCATCACCGCTTTCCACGCCGGTGAGTGCGTAATTGGCGCCTGCGAGTGTAGCCGATACCGATCCGTCGTACGTTTTGGTGATGGTTGGTGTTGCACTCAATGTCAGCGTAATGGACTTAACCGTAATGTTTCCGTTAACGGTTGCAGTGGTTGTTGTCAGGTTGTAATTGTCTTTTTGCGCGCCCGCCAGTGCGAAACCATTTACAGTAATGGTTTTACCGGTACCGATCTCTTTTGTATCGTAGGTTGCTGTTCCGCTTACGGTTACGGCATCGCCCGATTCAATACCGCTCAGGCTGTAGTTGCCGCCGGCCAATGTTGCTGTTGTTGTTCCGTTGTACGCTTTTGTAATAACGGGCGTTGCATTCAACGAAACGGTAATGTTTTTCGTGATGATGTTTCCCGTAGTGGTTGCGGTGCTGTTGCTTACACTGTAATTATCTTTTTGTGCACCGGCAAGCACAAAAGTACCGGCTGTAACCGTTTTGCCGCTGCCTGCATCTTTTGTATCGTATGTTGATGTTCCCGAAACTGTTACCACATCGCCGCTTTCAATTCCTGTTATGGAAAAATTAGAGGATGCCAGCGTTGCCGTTGTTTGTGCGTTGTATGTTTTGGTGATCAGCGGGCTTGCGTTCAGGCTTACCGAAACAGGTTTTGTTGTGATTACGCCGGCAACATTCGCTGTGGTGGTAGATAATGTGTAATTGTCTTTCTGCGCACCTGCCAGCACAAAACTGTTTACCGTAACTGTTTTGCTGTTGCCTGCATCTTTTGTATCATAGGCGGCCGTTCCGCTCACGGTTACTGCGTCGCCGCTTTCTATACCCGACAGTGCATAGTTGCCTGCGGCCAGTGTAGCGGTAAGGGACGCATCGTATACCTTGGTGATCGTTGGTGCCGCATTTAACGTGAGTGTAACGGGTTTTGCAGTGATGTTCCCGTTAACGGTTGCCGAGGTGGTGGTAACGTTGTAGCTGTTTCTTTGTGCGCCACCCAAAACGAAACTGTTTACGGTGATCGTTTTTCCCGTACCCACGTCTTTGGTATCGTAATTTGCCGTTCCCGTAGCGGTGAGCACATCGCTTCCCACCACTGTGTTGAACGTAAAGTTGGCGTCGGCAAGCAAGGCGGTTGTTGAACCGTTGTATACTTTGGTAATGGTGGGCGTGGCGTTGAGTGTAATCGTAATGTCTTTTTTCGCCACAACAATATCCTGTGTCTTATCCGTTGCCGCCAGGTAGCTCGTGTTACCGGGTTGCGATGCGGTGATGGTTGTGGTACCTGCTCCTGTTATGTGGATCTTGCCCGACACGATCGTTGCAACATTCAGGTTGCTCGACTGGTAAGAAACCGTTAGTCCCGAACTGGCCGTTGCGCCCGGATCAATGTCTGCATCGCCGTAGGTTGCACCTGCAAGCGCACCAAAAGTGATTGTCTGCGCAGCTTTTGGAACTGCGCTTGCATCCGATGTTTTAGCGCTTTCATTTCCCAGGTCGTCTGCTGCGGAGATGCGGTAATAGTAGGTGGTACCGTTTGTAAGACCGGTATGCGTAAAAACGGTACCCGATGTTACCGTGGTGAGCAATGTATTCGGTGAAGAAGTGGTTCCGCCGTAAACATTGTAACCGCTGAGATCGGCGTCTATATTAGCGGACCATTTGACCACGTTCTGCTGGTCGCCCGCCGCAACGCTGAAACCTGTTGGTGTTGCGGGCGCGGTATGGTCGAGGCTGTAGGTCTGCCCGCTTGTAAAAGATGCACCCGCAGCAGGTGTAATACCTGAAGGGCTTGTAAAATCGAGCCGTAGGTTTCCATCGCCGGAGATGCCTGTTACGGGAACCGTCCACGTAGTACCCGACCCGGTTGGCGTTCCCACGGTTCCATCTGCGGTGCCGGTTTTAACCAGGGTGAAGTCACTTGCATCCACACCGGTAACGCTGTGCGCGAAGGTAACCGTATAACTCAGGCTCGTTGCATTGGTCCTGCTTGCCGTAACGCGGTTGATCGAGGAAACGCCGGTGGTTACGTTGAGCGTAAACGGCACCGTTGCAGATACACAGCCCGTAGTGCTGTTCTTCAGCGAAAGGTCAAAATTATAGGTACCGGGGTCTGGTGATGGTATGGTGATGGCTACGGGACTTGCACCCAAAGCCTGGTTGGTAACCGCTGCAAAACTGCCCATCGCGTTTGGAGAACCTGTTGCAACGGAGTATTGATCGGGCGACCCCGTTGTTGTGCTATAAGGCAGGTTGAAAGAAGTTGCGCCGCCGGCAACACTGCTGATCGTACCCAGTGTAATGGTCGGAACAACGTTGGCTGTTCCGCTCACGGCAACTGTTTTGCTTGTTGCACCTGTTGAAGATACGGTGATGTTACCGGAGGGCGTTCCGGTTGCAGACGAGCTCATCCTGGTATAAATGGTAGTGGTTGACACCGAGCCACTCGACGGTGTAAGTGAAACAGAGGAACCAAAACCGGTGCCTGATGAAGTGGATACTTCAAAACCCGTTGGTGGTGTCACTACTAGATTGGCTGTAAGATCGGCGCCGGACACAGTGAACGATTGCTCTGATGAGGCAGTGCCCGCACAGGTGGCAAAAGCATTAAGCGTGCCGGTGGTAACAAGGGTTGGTGTTGCTGCTGCTGTTGCTGAAATATCCCATACAATCGAGCCGTTATTTGGTGTATTGACAAAGGCAGAACCTCCGTTCGAAAGCCTGATGGTGGTGTTATTAAGTACGGTGGCGGTAAATGCAGCAACACCGGCGCTCGTAGAGAGGCCAGTATTTTTTGTGACCGAAGTCAATTGCCCGAAATTCCCGCCTAAGAAAATAATATCGAAATATAGGTTGGCGCTAATGCTTGCTCCCGTTGTTCCGGTTACATTTAAGCTCATCTGTGAGTTGGTGGCATCAATAACAAGTTTGAAGAAGGAACCTCCGAGCTGGAATTCGACCGAACTGTTGATCGGGGTCGCAAGCTTAAAGTTCGCGTTCGCCGCCGTTGCGATTTTAGCCTGCGTGCCCGTGTACTGCGAAAAGACTTGATGTGAGCATGATAAGATTAAAAGCAGGAAAATGAGTGTACGTGTTTTCATACGTAGACAGTTCAATAAAATTGATTAATAAGTGCTAAAGCCTGTAAAACTTCGTGTTTGGGCCTAGAGCCTAGCAAGTCGGGGGGACATGAACAGCTACGTAAGATCATTCTCTTTTCTTCAGATCACATTTCCAGGCCGCACGAGAATTCGCGCAATAATAAGATTTTTTTTTATATCCCGATTAATGCAACTGGGTCTTTTAAACACTTCTTAATGTTGATTAATCGCCCTGATCTTTTATCCATTGAAAATAAACAGGTTATAATTATTTCGCCAATAAGCAGGTAGCTCCGGCCGGCGGATTCTTTGGTTCCCGGAAAAAAAAAGGAGCTGCATAACCTTTTAAATGGTGATGCAGCTCCGCACAAATATATTTTACGGCCGTGGTGGATAGTAGCCTACCAGGCATATAATATAAGTAAGCGCCGCCCAGGGCTGCACCGCTGTAGATACGCCGCCGGCTTTGCTGAGGTCAACCGGCATCACAACCGGCTGCCCGTTACCCGCGCTGCCCGTAACGCCACCGCTGGACGTGGTTCCTTTAGCCGAGATCGTAGTGTCGGGCGTATTTGAGGAATAAACGTTCACAGGGTAATTGACAACGCCATCAGTATAGTTTCCAACACCAAACACAGAGGTGGTCTGAGGTGCACTCTGGTCGGCATCTCCCCCCGCATACGCCGGAAGATTTACCATCATCGGCAAACTTGGTACCGCGTGGCTGTGTTGCGGCATCTGGCTGGCGTTGAGTGTAACGCTTCCCACACCCATTCCGCTGAACGAAACCGGATTGTTTGCGTTACCGCCCGATTTACCAAACTGGAATTGGGTGGTGTTGTCTACACCAACTGCGACGCGTCCATTAAGGTTTGGCAGTTTGAAAGTACTGGTACCATCGCCGCCATAGATGGCGCCGATCAATGAAAAAAGCGCCTGGTTGCCGTTAACGGTTAGTGTTTGGCCGCTACAAGCCAGCCAGCCATCGGGTACCCAGTTACAGGGCCATAGCATAATTGTTCCTACATAAGCTTCCATAAAGCATGATTTTGGTTAAAAAAATAATTGAATGAAAAGATTACTTTTTCTGCTGCAAAGCAGTACCAAAACGTGCGCCTATGCCAATGCCCAATGCAGATAACTTTCCACCGCTGATGATGCCTTCGGGGATCTGAACCACGAGTATGCGTATTGTTTTGCGGTCTTTACAGATCACAAACACGCCATGGTTGATATCCGCATGCACAACGGTACCGGCAACCTGCCCCGGGTAATCGGGTGCTTCGGCAGGAGAAACTTCCAGTATGCGCAACGGCATGCCGTTGAGCCATGTTAATGCGCCATGAAAATTGGGGTTGCATGCATTCACGATTCGTTGGATCTCGTTTGAATCATGTTTGTTCCAATCAATTTCAAGCGCATCGTTACCGGGCCTCGTATGGTACGATGCTTTTGTTTCATCCTGCGCGGTTAAGCGCAAGCCTGCGTTAGCTACTGAATTGAGTAACCCGGTAACAAGCTTTACTGAAGCCATGCCGGATCTTGAAGAACACATTCCAAGTGTTTCGCCCTGTATGGCAGGAAGCGTAACACTGCATGCAATGCCGCCGGTATCAAAACCTTCGTCTATGCGGTGAATGGTCACACCCGTCTGCTTTTCCCCGTTGCGCAACTGCCAGAACAAAGGCATCGGCCCGCGGTAAGCAGGTAATACACTGAAATGCACATTAAAAAAACCGTGTGGTGGAAAATTCAAAACCGAGGGGGGGATCTTCCAGGGGAAACCGAACACGATCGCTATGTCGACCGCTGTCTGAGACAATGTTTCGAACAGCGTTGCCGAAAAATTTTCTTTTTTGCAGGCTATCACTTGTAAACCCTGCGCCTCACTCCAGGCCCTGACCGAATTCACTTCTTCCTCATCTCTATCCGGTACCATCAACGCTGCCAGGAGATCCTGCTTCCGCAATTCCATCAATGTTGCCAAAGAATATTTTGTGCTGGTGAGCACAAGTACCCGCATGTAATTTCTTTTATCAACACAATATATAGAACATATTTGATTTATGAAAACCAATTTGTTTTATTTTACCGTTATGAATCAGCTAACGCTTACCGAGATCAACACCATACAGGACAACGCCCTGCAAACGATGCTAACCGAAACATTGCCGGGCCATCATTACAAGGCCGCGCATGCGCTTTACGATGTTTACGCGGCCATTACCGGCGTAACGGCGTTCGATCATTCGCGCGATGCCGCAAACCTGCCAACGGGCGTGGCCATTTCCTCCAGCGCCGCGGCGCATTGCCTGCTTGAGTTTGGAAGGACGACCGCTTTTCTCAGGGGCATCCGAAAAGCCATCACAGATCTGCAGGAACGTTTCCCCGGCGAGCGTTTGCATGTGCTGTACGCGGGGTGCGGGCCGTATGCGACCCTGCTTACACCATTGCTGCGATTGTACGAACCCTCGTTGCTCAGTATAGACATGCTGGATATATCAACGCGATCCATCGAATCCGTCAAACACCTGTACGCAACACTTGGCCTGGAAGCGTATGTGAACGATTACATCGTTGCCGATGCCATTTCTTACCAGGTGAACAAAGACCGTCCCGTTCATTTGCTCATCTCCGAAACACTCAATGCCGCATTGCGGAACGAGCCCTTTGTTTCGATCATGCAGAACCTTGTTCCGCAGCTGGCCGAAGGCGCAGCCGTTGTACCGCAACAGGTGGTGGTGGATGCAGTGTACCTTAACATGAAGGAAGAGACAAAACGCATGACCACACCCGGTATGAAAACCGAACGTATCAATGCGGCGAGGCTGGCCTCATTCGACAAAGAACACCTGGCAACGCCGGCGCCCGTGAGTTTTGTGGTTCCGGGGATATATCCCATTGCCTGCACCCTTTACCTGCTTACGCTGATCGATGTGTACAAGGGCGAACGGATCCAGGAAAACGAATGCAGCCTTACGATACCGATGCGCGTCAAGCTCTTCGGTGCGGCGCCGGGAGATGAAATAAAGATGAGTTACCGCGTAAACGAAAAACCGGGTTTCGTTGCAGAACTGGTGAAGCGTTAAACAGCTTCCAGTGCAAGATCGAGTTGTTTGATGAGCGCGTGTTGGAACTGTTCAAGCTCTTTCAATATCGTTCGATGGCGGGTGATCATTCGCTGCAACTGCAGCTGCGCATCTTCGATCTCACCTGCCTGTTTTTTTTCCTTCGCCACGGCAAGGCATTTTTCCATCCTGCCTTTTTCATGGTCGAGCAAATAGATCTTCATTACAAGATCATCAACGGTTTGGGAAGGTCGGTCCGCCATGTGTATCACACCCGCATCGTACACGGAATTTGCAAGTTTACCAAATGCATCGTTGGCCTTTGAGTGCGCGCAGCCGAGCAGTTTCCTGCGGGCATTGACATTGCAAAAACCTTTTCGTTTTACGTGCAGCGATGCAAGATCCTCCACCTCCCCTTCCAGGTGCCCGATGATCTCTGTCACTTCTTCGTGCATCAAGGCACACGAAACAACCTGGTAAGCCGATAATTCTGCCCGCCATTGCAGCAGTTGCTCCTTTGTACAGTTGATGGTTGTGCTCATAGTGTTCTTTTAGTTCACATCCTTGTAAAATGGATCCCGGCTTCTGCCGGCACATAATTGATGTACAGTACAAACCTTGGCTTGTCTGCATTATTAACCGTACTTCCGTGCGGCAACGCATGGTGCCAGATGATGAGATCACCGGCATTTGCCGCGATCTTTTTTGGCCCGAGTTGTTCAAGATCCTGCTCGCGCGGATCGGCACCTTGCGGCAGGGCAGACAACCAGTCTCCTATCACTGCATGAAACCCCGGCACCACGGCAAGTGCGCCCTGGTTGTCACTTGTATCGGCGAGGTAAAGTATTCCCTGTGTTGAAAAAGGCATCGGTGTTTGCAGCGCCGCGTCCCAATGCAGGCGATGTCCCTGGTAAGTGGCTGCTGCGGTTTCAGGAGGATTGAACCCGGCGCTGTCTGTTTTCAACCAGATGTCTTTCCGCTTCCACAATTGTTCGAATGCAATGCGTATGCGCCGGCTGTTCCTGATCTTTTGCAGGGCGGGGTGATGAAACATATCTACCTTGATCCCGTTCACACGCAGCTGGCCGCTGTACCAGGTGGCAGGGTCGTATTGATCGATGCCGAGAAATGTACAGACCGCATCTATCGCATCGGCACATTCGGCGCGGGGCACGATGTTTCTCGCGATCACATAACCATGGGTGTTCCAGTGTTCGATGTCGGCGGGCGTGAGCACCGCCTCCTCCGCATCATCGCTTCTATAATCGGGCCTGCCGCCGTGCAAGACCAGGTTGTTGAATTTCTGAACCGTTTCCTGCGAAGGCGGGCCCACGGTGTCAACGATCCATCTCTCCATTTCTTCCAAGGTGGGTTGTCGTGAAAAAATGAAGGACAGGGTTTGCGCAATTTCCAATCCAAGTGCGCTTAAGAGAATGTTATCGGTTGCCCATTCATCCTGTTTGATTGCGGGTGGAAGTTTGTTGTCTTTGTTGAGCAAACTTTTTTGCAGGTATCGTTTCAGGTGCATGATACCCAACGAAGACAACTCCGATGATCCGGGCAATTCGATATGTGCGAGGTTTGTGTTCACAAATCAATTGATAAGATATTCTAATGTAAGATAAATTATGAAATGTTGTTTGTGTTGTGGCAGGAACCAGGAATATGGAAATGGGTCAAAATCCTCACGTGCCCTCGGCCAGGGTCAATGAAGTTCAGCGCTGTATACTGTTATCATCAAATGTTAAGATCCGCGCCGGAGAATGAACATCACTGGCAGAACGTAAGAAATGTTTCCACGGTTTGAACGCTTTCTTCGATGGTGATGGGCTTGGTTATATAAGAGTGAGCCCCCAATGCCATACATTTATCGCGTTCGAAAGGATTGATCGATGTGGAATAGATAATTACGGGAACATCACGGAAACGATCGTCGGCCTTGAGTTTGCCGAGCGTTGCGGTTCCGTTCATCAGTGGCATATTCAGATCGAGTACGATCAGGTTGGGAACATGGCGGGCTTCTGCGTATTCATGATCGAGCCGCGACAAAGCTTCCTGGCCATTGGAAACAAAAGCCGCCACATCATCTCCTGTACCCAATTCCTGGAGCGCTTCCCGGATGACCCATTGGTCTTCCGAGTCATCATCTATCATCATGATCTTATAACGATCCATTGTTTACAATTTAATATCTACCGGTAAGTTAATATAAAAAACAGACCCTTCTCCTTCTGTTGAGTTTGCCGAAATCTTTCCACGGTGAAGTTCGGTAATCTTTCGGCAAATGGCAAGCCCCAGGCCGGTTCCGCCATAATGGTCGCGGCTGTGCAAACGCTGGAAAAGATGGAACATTTGCTCGAGGTATTTTTCATCGAAACCAATACCGTTGTCTTCAACGCATATCTCATACATGCCGGCTTTCAGGGTACAGGTAATGGAGATCTCCGGCTCTATACCCGGGTGGCTGAATTTTACAGCATTGCTGATCAGGTTTTCGAAAAGCTGCCGCATCATCCTGCCATCGCCCATGACCACCGGCAGGTTACCGACGGTTATTTTTGCGTTTTTCTCCTGGATCAGGATGCCGAGATCCTGCAGCGCAACAGCCACCACTTCGTTCAGATCGGTTTCTTTGAACTGGACCTGCGCTTTGTTTACCTGTGAAAAAGAGAGAAGGTCGAGTATCAGTGTCCGCATACGCATGGCCGAGTCCTGCATGTTTTTCAGGAAGCCCTTGCCGGTCTGGTCGATCCCGTCTGCATATTTCTTCTGTAAAAAATCACTGTAAAAAAGCAATTTACGTACCGGCTCCTGCAGGTCGTGCGAAGCGATGTATGCAAACTGTTCAAGCTCTTCGTTGCTGCGGTTCAATTCTCCGATGATCTTCTCGAGTTGTACCTGGTTTTCCTGCAGCTGTGCCTGGGTTTGCTTTAGTTCAAAATTGTCTTTTAAGGTTTCTTCGTATACTTTCTGTGCATGGATATCTACGATGTAGCCGATCCAGTATTGCGGCACTCCTTTATCATTGATAAAAGCGGAAAGCGACACCTGGTGCCACAGGAACACATCGTTGATCTTGTGTTTTAACCTGGCCTGTGTTTGTATTGCTGAAGGGCCTGCGGGTACTTTGGATTCCAGCAAATGCATGAAAGAATGAACATCATCCGGGTGTACCACTTTTTGCCAGCCGTTTGTATTTAAACTGTTCAGCGTTTCGCCGGTGTAGCGCAGCAGCCATTCATTGGCATAGAGCAGCTTGCCACTGAAATCAAGTGAGAAAATAATCAGGGGAAGTGAGTTTGTGAGCGTGCGGTACTCGGCTTCACTTTTCTGGATCTTTTCGGAAAGATCCTGCAACTGCTCATTTTTTCTTTTCAGTTCTTCGTAGGGAGAGATGGGCGGTTCGTTGCGAAATACGCTGCGCCACTCGTCCAGCTTCTGGATATCGATGCGGAAAGGAGGTGCAACATAGAAATAAAGTTCCACTGTGGTTGCATTGGCTTTGTCAACCAGTTCGTATTTATTCACGAGCCGCTTTGCATATGCAAGGCCTTCGAGTGATTTTTCGCTGTGCTTTTTTCCATCCTGCAAACGGGCCACAATGTATTTTTCGTGGCTGCCCGTATCGATGCAAAGCGTAAGTGTACCTTTCTGCCTGCCATCGATGATGCTGCGCGAAACTTCTGAAACGGCGGTAGCGAAGGTTGTTTGTGCCGAGAGTGAAAGACAGGCGAGTTCGGCCAGTTTCATGGTCCGTTTGTGGGCCAGGATCAGGTCCAGTTCATTCTCCAGCGTAACCTTTGCTATCTCTTGCATGTTAATTTATTTTACAGGCCATCACAGACATATCGTCCGTGTGCCTGGCAAAATCCTTGATCAGCGCAGCCAGCAGAACCGAATAATCGTATCGCAGCACTGATGGAAATTTAAGCATATCCCAGCGCGACTTCAGCCCATCGCTGCACATGATCAGCAATTGGCCTTTTTCGTAAGGTGATTCCTGCGCATTCAGGGTATTGGGCACATTCAACCCAATGATTCCGTTGTACGACATATGATTTTTGGGCACAGCGCCGTTGTACATCCTGGTGCTGATGTTGCCCACGCCACAAATACGCCAGGTAGCGGCCTTCACGTCGAAAACCGCAGCGGTGCCAACAAGGCCCCTCGATTTTTTCACCTCGCTGTTAAGGTAGCGTATAATCTGCACCGGATCCGGGTCTGTGAATTTTTGAAAGGCATCACATGCCATCGTTACTGCTTTTTCCGCTTCCGGTCCGTGCCCCAATCCATCGCCAAAGAATAATTTGATATGCTGTGGGGTAGTAACGGAAATAAACCTGTCGCCGCAATATTCTTCACCGGGTTTGGGTAGTGCCAGGTAGCGTATATCGGCTTTGGGCGGTTTCCGGAAATTGGGCATCTCCTCATTAAACACACGAACCAATACGATCGTTCCCCAATTGCGTTGCGAATATACCTGGAAAACCTGCGACAGCCGTTTGATCGCTCCCAGGCCCTGCCCGAGTGAGCCTTTGGTTGAAACACCATCCTCCATTACCCGGTTCACATCGGCGATACCGGGACCGCTGTCTACTGAAATGATCTCTATTCCCTGGACCTCGGATTCTTCAATGAGTTTGACAAACAGTTGCCCGCCCCCGCCATGCCGCACAAGGTTTGACACCAGTTCTGCGACGACGATATCGATCTCTCCCACTTTCCGCTCAGTAAACCCCGCTGCTGCAGCCTTTGCGTGGATCTCTTTTTTGAGAATGGAAAAATAACTTCTGTCTTCGGCTTTGTAGGCAGTATGAATTATGTTAACCATTCTTCCATTTAATAATTGAAACCGTTGTACCAACACCTACTACACTTTTGATATCGAACTCATTCACCAGTCTTTTGGTACCGGGAAGACCTATGCCCAAACTTTTTCCGGTTGAAAATCCGTCTCTCATAGCCTGTTCTAAATTGGGAATGCCGGGGCCGGAATCTTTGAAGATCAAACGGATGCCATTGTCTCTCCCTTCTGAAATAACTTCTATCGTAACCTGGCCGCCGCCGCCGTATTTGAGCATGTTGCGCACCAGTTCGCTCGCGGCGGTGATCAGTTTTGTCTGGTTCACCAAACTCAACCCTATCTTCACCGCGTATTCTTTTACGCGGCTCCTGAATGGAACCACATCGTACTCCTTGTCAATCTGCATCTGGTCTTTATTCAGGACTATCTTCATCTTCTGCAGGTTGATCCACTTCTTGTGAGCCGATTTTTGCTACCAGCAGCTCCATCCCTTTCTCAACATTCAGCGCAGTATGCACACCCTTCAGTTCCAGTCCCAGTTCTATCAGTGTAATGGCTACGGCAGGCTGCATGCCTACCACAACCGTTTCGGCATCCATGATGTGCGACATGCTCCCGATATTGCCAAGGATCCGCCCCATAAAAGAATCAACGATCGAAAGGGCCGAGATATCGATCAATACGCCACGCGCTCCTGTTTTGTTGACCATCTGTACAAGATCAGATTCAAGGTTGGTAGCCAGCCTGTCGTAAAGATCTATCTGTATGGTAACCAACAGGAACTTCCCCATCCTCAGAATTGGTATCCTGTCCATATCTATTCAGCAGTTTTTTCTTTGGCAATTTTATTGACGCTCAACCTCATCGTTTCAAAGGCAAATTTCAGCGCATGGGCCAGTGTGGCTTTGGTTACGATATTGGAAAGGTCAATACCCAGGTGTACCACGGTTTGTGCGATCTCGGGGCGGATACCGCTGATGATGCATTCGGCCCCCATCAAACGCGTTGCGGCAACGGTTTTGATGAGATGTTGCGCCACCAGTGAGTCCACTGCAGGAACGCCGGATATATCAAGTATGGCGATGGTACTTCCGCTCGCTACTATTTCTTCGAGCAGGTTTTCCATTACTACCTGGGTACGCGAACTATCCAGTGTGCCAATAATGGGCAGGGCAAGTATGCCGTCCCAGACCCTGATCACAGGGGTTGAAATTTCAGTGATCTCGTCGGTTTGACGCAGGATCACATCTTCACGGCCCTTGATAAAAGTTTCAAAGGTTACGATACCCAATCCATCAATCAGTTTATTTACTTTCTGCGACGCGGCATATAAAGCATTCATATCGCCTTTGACCTCTTCCTGCAACACCTGGTTCAGGGCATCTTTGAGGCTGAACACATACAATCCCGTTTCCCGTGGAGAAAATCCCTGTTTGGCGCGAGAGATAGAAATGCCGGAAAGAATTTCTTTTACACCGTCGAGTTCCGTGGTATCCGCATCAACCATGTTTTGATCGGAGATTGATCTCAGCAGAGAATCGAGTAATTCATTGGACTGCTCACGAAGCTCTTCGTTACTCATCAGGTCCTCTCTTAATGCAGAGTCCGCAAGTTGCTTTGTCATCCAGTATTCCAATACCTGCCCTCTTTTTTTTTGTAACAGTTTGGCTACATCTGTTTTCATAGAAACGGTGTTTTGTTCAGTTAATCTTGGTTACGAATATAATGATTAGATATAATTTTTATCCCATCTTCCATTTTAAAATTGTGACCGATGTGCCTTTGCCCGGTTCGCTTTTGATGGCAAACTCGTTCACCAGCCTTTTGGTTCCGGGTAAACCCAATCCCAGGCTCTTCCCCGTAGAAAAACCATCTTTCATGGCCATATCTATGTCTTTGATACCCGGACCTTTGTCTGTAAATGTCAGCCGCACCCCGGTGTTCCTGTCTTCGGAAACGGTTTCGATCAGTACCACACCGCCGCCGCCGTATTTCAGCATGTTACGAACCAGTTCGCTGGCCGCCGTAATGAGCTTGGTCTGGTTTACCAACCCCATGCCGATCTTCACCGCGAATTCTTTTACGCGGTTGCGGAGCAGCACAACGTCCTGTTCCTTTACAATATGTATTAAGTCTTTATTCTGAACCGTCTTCATCGTCCGTGTTTTCAGATTCGTTGTACGAACCTACTTTCGTCCGAAGCAGTTCCATGCCCTTTTCAACATTGAGGGCGGTAGAGACCCCTTTGAGCTCAAGCCCAAGTTCTATTAATGTAATGGCAACGGCAGGTTGCATGCCCACCACCACCGTTTCGGCATCCATGATTTTGGACATGCTGCCGATATTGCCCAGTATACGACCCATAAAAGAATCTACGATTGACAAAGCAGAAATATCGATGAGAACGCCCCTGGCCTCCGTTTTATTCACCATTTGCACCAGGTCCGCTTCCAGTGTTGTGGCGAGCCGGTCGTAAAGGTCGATCTGGATCGTTACAAGTAAAAAATTACCCATCCTTAATATCGGTATCCTGTCCATTTTACGCCTTTGGTTTTTCCTTGATTGCCGTTTTCTTTACTTCTAACTGTAACAAGGCAAAAGAATATTTGAGCGCGCTGGCAAGTGTTGCTTTCGTTACGATATTGGAAAGATCAATACCCAGGTGCACAACGGTTTGTGCAATTTCCGGGCGTATACCGCTGATGATACATTCAGCGCCCATCAACCGGGTTGCCGCAACGGTTTTAATCAGGTGTTGTGCCACCAGTGAGTCTACTGCGGGTACACCGGAGATGTCAAGAATTGCGATCGTACTTCCGCTTTCAACAATTTCCTGTAACAGGTTCTCCATTACCACCTGTGTTCTTGAGCTGTCGAGCGTTCCAATGATCGGGAGCGCAAGGATCCCATCCCACACCCTTATCACCGGGGTTGATATTTCAGTGATCTCGCTTGTCTGACGGAGAATTACTTCTTCCCTCCCTTTGATAAAGGTCTCAAAAGTGGTTACCGCAAGATTGTCCATCATCGCATTTACCTTCAGGCTTGCTTCGTATAAAAAAGCCGGGTCGTCTTTATGGTCTTGCTGCAGTATTTCCTGCAATGAACTTTTCAGGCTGAAAATGTATAAGCCTGTTTCACGTGGCGTAAAACCCTGTCGCGCCCTTGAAATTGAAATGCCCGCGAGAAGCTCATTCACACTTTCAAATGCCTCCGACTGGGTGTCGGTCATGTTCCTGTCGGTGATGTTTTTAAGAAGCGTATCGAGTAGTTCATCGGACTGTTCTCTCAGATCTTCATTTGACATCAGGTCTTCCCGCAATGTATCGTTGGTCAGTTGACGTGTCATCCACGACTCCAGTATCTGCTTCTTTTTCTTCTGCAGGTGTTTTGTGATTTCTTTACTCATTGCTACGCTTTAGGGAAACAAGCTAGACTATTTATTTGCCATAGCCGAAAATAATTTGCTGCACCACATTAAAACAACTGTAATTTTTCAGATTCTGTAGTAATTTGGGTTAAATTTTCAGGGTTTATGACCAGAAAAACGTTTTTTCTGCTGGCCGATGATGACCGGGATGATATAGAGCTTTTGGAAGAATGTGTAAAATCCATCGACAACACGATCATTTTCAAAGCGGTACAGGACGGCAGGAAAGCCGTTGCGTTTCTACAGAGTTGCCCTGAAGACAAACTGCCTACAACCATCATCCTTGATTATAATATGCCGCACATCAATGGCCCGGGCATGCTCGACTGGCTCTGCGACGACACCAGGTACAACGGCATACATAAATTTGTATGGAGCACCGCTTTCCAGGAAGAATATGTGACTGCCTGTATGGAAAAAGGCGCAATCCGGTATTTTGTTAAACCCATCACCATGGAAGGCGTGGAAGAAATTGCAAGAACGATTATCGCAGTATCAAAAGAAAGCGCCTGACGTGTTGCCGACTCCGATCCATGAACCCCTATCCCAACCTCCATGTTAGCGTAAGCGTTCAACCTTGTTTACGTCCATAATCTAAAGCATATCAAGCAATAAATCGCGTATCCTGTTCCGCATGTTGAAGATCTTTACATCTTCGTGGTTACAGAGTAACACGATACCCAATTGCTTATCAGGTATAAGTGTGAGCATGGTACGATAGCCGGTATCACTGCCCCCGTGTTCGATATTTGTTGAACCTCGGTAGGGATAGGAGAACCAACTGAGCCCCACTGATACGTTTCGTTCTTTGTTGGCAAGAAAGGTGGGAGCCATCATCTGCCGGTGAGTGGCGGGCCGGATAATTTGCCTTCCCCGGTAACTGCCATTGTGCAGGTTCATAATGGCCCAGTGAGCCAATTCTTCCACGTTGGTATTCATTGTTGAGCTGGGAGCATGCATGCGGTTGTAGGGATAGACCTTAGCAACTTCTGCGGGACGATTGATGTGCGGGCTGGTACGCCTGGAAGGATCGATCTCGCTATAAATAAAACTGCTGTTATTCATATCCAAAGGCAGCAGGATATATTTCATTACATAGGATTCGAACGCTTCTCCCGATACTTTCGCAATGAGGGCGGCCATTATATCAAAAGCAATATTACTGTAATGGTATTCGCGACCCGGTTCGCTGATCAAAACAGAATCCTTTAATGTGCGCGTGTACCGTTCCGCAGCCCCCGGATCATTTAGGGCTTTCTCCCATTCATAGTCGTCTACATCTGGCATACCCGAGGTATGGTTCAACAGTTGTTTGATGGAGATCCGCGTGTAACGCGGATCTTTCATCCGGAAATAAGAAAGGTATTTTGTTAAGGGGTCATCTATATTCAACTGGCCATTTTCCGCCAGGTGCTTCACAGCAGTGGCCGTGAATGTTTTGGAGATGGATGCGATATGAAAATTGTGAAAGGTCTCCAATCGCTTGCCGGTAGCCTTGTTCGCCATGCCAAATGCCCGCATGTGTACGATGCTGTCGCCAAGCGTAATGGCCATAGCAATTCCCGGGATATTTGCGGTGTCTACCAACGACTGCACATATGAATCGATCTTGCTAAAGGCCTGCTCCCTTGGTGTTTGGCCGGAAGCAAGAATGGAACTCCCCAATAAACATAAAAGAACAAAACGTTGGATGGCAGTGCGCATGGTTCACTTTTTAGAATCATAAGACGGATAACCGCGCCGTAAGTTACAGTTAAGCGGGCCAGAGATTACGATCTGATTTCGAATGGTCGTATTACTTGACAACATGTTGATCCTGCATTCCTGCCACAACCAGCATGCTCCCTTTCCGGGGTCAAGCGGCGCGGATTCAGTATACCATCAACATGCAGCGTTATGCTAACCGGATCATTTAGCGTAAACTGTCAGCAAGCCTGTTATACCGTACAGAACTCATCTGCTCCCGGATCGCTTCCATCAATAAGGAAAATGCTTCTGCCGGCATAAAGGATCTACAACCTTTAAGCATACCCAAACTGTCCGCATCAGGCTGCGCGGGAACCGTGTATTTCATCCACAAAAGCATCACAGGAAAAGAGATCCCCTGCATGATGGACATCCTGTGCTGTACCAGTTCATCGTCGGTAAAATATTTTTGAAGCAATGGTTCCGTTACCGTTTCTTCTTCATAAATGTGTTCAAGATAACGGCTGTGGAATATAGAGAAATCGATATAAAAGCGATGGATCTCCTCCGCAGTCTCACTGCCGGTAAACGCGCGCATTCTTTGTTCCAGTGCATCCTGGATGCCTTCCAGTTCTTCATGATCCTGTTTGTCATGGTCAGAAGCGCCGGGCAACCGTTCTTCCAGATGCCGGAGTGTGTGTTCATTTTCCGTGTGAACATGATCTTTCAACAGAACGAACATATCATCACCCAATTGTATGAGTTGTTGCAGTTCCTGCGGGTTGGCGAAATCTGTGCATCCGAGGTAGAATGAAAATTGTGCGAGTACATTGCGCAGCCCCTTATGCGGCGCAGCAAAAGAAGAAATTCTTGGCATGTGACGTAGTTTTGATCACAAAATTGCCCCTCCTGCTTTGCACCCGATTGTAAAAATCCGTTTATCTATCGCGGGAGAAAAATTCCTTTGGTGTTTCGCCTGTGAACTGTTTGAATTCTTTGATGAAATGCGCCTGATCGTAAAATCCGGCTTCGTAAGCAGCTGCTGTAAATGAATCCTGCTTTTTTTGCTGGCCGATCAAATGGTGCATCCTTACGATCGAAGCAAACTTTTTAGGCGAGGCCCCCACCAACTGCCTGAACTTTTTTTCAAGAGGACTGTGGCTGGTATGAAGCTGCGTTGCGAGGTCCCTGATCCTGATGCTCCCTTTGTGCTGATTGATGATTGAAATGGCGGCCGTGATCATTTGGTCCGGTGTTGCCTCCCGCTTGCGGTTCAGAAGAAAATGTTCCATAACAGTTATGCGCTCCGCATCCGTCTTCGCCTCGCATAGCTGCTCTTCCAGTACCATCAATTCGGATCTCAACATCAGGTGGTCGAGCGAAACACTCTGCTGAAAAAGTTCGTGCAACGGGAACCTGAAGAACGTTGCTGCTCCGCCAGGATTAAAAAATACCAGTATTGTATTTGTGTGCCGGTCATTGCGAAAGATCCTTACATGGTCGCGCAAGCCGGTGATCCCGCTATGCGACAAAGCAACTTCCGTATTGTTTTCAATGTATGAAAGACGTCCTGAATATTGAAAACCGATCACGATACCCGTATCGGGTAAGACGCCATACGTTTCCTCTGTTTCTACTTTTGTGATCGCGAACGATTTTACAAAAGGTTGTAATTCGGCACAGGGTACATAGCTAGTTAAGCTCATACTGAAAAATACAAAAATTGCAGCGAATAACACTGAAACCCATAACCATTAACGTGCAAAAAAAAAGCTTCGATTTCAACCCTGCGTAAGAATGAAGCTATTAAAGCTACAGGCAAATGGTTGTATGGGTGTACCTTACGATTATATTTGCCTAATGGTTCATAAGGTCACAATCAACGAACTGCTCACAACACACGCCGCACTGCCCATCATGGATGTGAGGGCGCCGGCCGAATTTTCGCATGGCCATATACCCGGCGCATACAATCTTCCCCTCTTCACCAATGAGGAGCGCGCCCAGGTAGGAATTACCTATAAAGAGCAGGGCCGTGATGCTGCCGTATTACTGGGCTTTGATATCACGGGTCAAAAATGGTCAGGTTTTATTAAAGAAGCGCTGAACCAGGCCCCTGGTAAGAAAATAGCCGTTCACTGCTGGCGCGGTGGTATGCGCAGCGGTGCGATGGCATGGGCACTTGATTTTTACGGGTTTGATGTTTACCAACTGGAAGGCGGTTATAAAACCTATCGGAAGCATGTACTTGAACAGTTTGAAAAAGCCTATCCATTGCAATTGATTGGAGGGATGACGGGTTCGGGAAAGACCTTGCTTTTGCAGGCGCTGCGAAACAAAGGCGAGCAGGTTGTCGACCTGGAAGACCTGGCGCAACACCGCGGATCGAGTTATGGATCGATGAACCATCTTATGCAACCTACACAGGAACAATTTGAAAACAACCTGGCGCAGTCGTTGGCCAAACTGGATCCAAACAGGCGTATATGGCTGGAAGATGAAAGCGCGATGATCGGCAAATGCAGTATACCCCGCTCATTCTGGAAACAGATGCGTGAAGTTCCTTTGCTGAATATCAGCATTCCTTTTGAACAACGCGTTAATACCCTTGTTGCGGAGTATGGCAGCCTCGATAAATCGTTCCTCGCAGCATGCACCGGGCGGATATGGAAACGGCTCGGCCCCGAACAAACCAAGCGTGCTGTAGCGGCAATACAGGAGGACCGTATGGCTGACTTCATCCGTGAGGTGCTCCGTTATTATGACAAAACCTATACAACGGGATTGAACAACCGGCCGCCGGGTAGTGTAATGTCTGTTGACTTCGATCATACAGATGCGGCAGAACAGGCGGCACATATACTTGAACTAATAGCAAAACATGAACACACAGGAAATTAAACTGACACAATACTCGCATGGCGCGGGTTGCGGATGTAAACTGAGTCCCGCTGTATTGGACAGGATACTACACAGCGATGTTGCGAGGACCATTGATCCCAACCTGCTGGTTGGTAACGACAAGCGCGACGATGCGGCCGTGCTTGATTTAGGGAATGGAACCGCACTGATCTCCACCACCGACTTCTTCATGCCCATCGTAGACAGCGCTTATGATTTTGGCCGTATTGCATCAGCCAATGCGATCAGTGATGTATATGCGATGGGTGGCAAACCCGTATTGGCCATTGCAATACTGGGTTGGCCGATAGACAAACTGGCTCCGGAAATCGCGCAGGAAGTGTTGAAAGGCGCCCGCGCCATCTGTGCAGAAGCAGGCATCACCCTTGCCGGTGGCCACAGCATCGACTGCCCGGAACCCGTGTTCGGGTTGAGCGTGAACGGCCTGGTAAATACCCACCAGTTGAAACAAAACTCAACGGCTACCGAAGGCTGTCGCCTGTACCTCACAAAAGAGCTGGGCGTTGGCATTTTGTCTACGGCGCAGAAAAGAGGAATATTGCGGGAGGAAGACGCTGCTGTCGCGTTACGCAGTATGACAACGCTTAACAAGGCAGGTGAATTATTCGGCAAGCTATCATACGTAACGGCCCTCACAGACGTAACAGGTTTTGGCTTATTGGGTCATCTCACAGAAATGTGCGAAGGCAGCGGATTGGCAGCGGAAATCGAATTTGACAAAGTGCCTGTTATTCCTTCGGTGCCTTACTATCTTGAACAGAAATGTTTCCCCGGCGGCACCACGCGTAACTGGAACAGTTATGGAACAAAGATCAGCAGCCTCTCTGATGAGCAGAAATACATACTGGCCGATCCGCAGACCAGTGGTGGCCTGCTGGTGGCAATAGAGGAATCTCATGCAGAAGCATTCGAAAATATTTGGAGGCAAAACGACGTCTCAAAACATGATCCTGTTTCTTTTGGGAGGTTGGTCGCTAAAAACGCCGGGCATATTGTTACGGTTTTTTAGTTGTTCCTGGCAAGTCCATTATTGATACGCAAATGATTTTGACGCAAACCAAAATGAAGAAGTAAGGCTAAATACATTTTTTATCAGTCTACCTAATCCTTTCGGCTTAGGTAGACAATGCAGCCGCGAGATAATGAGATTGGATCCCTGGTTTCGCGACCAGGTTCGTTCCGAATCTGATAAACAACAGTATTGCTGTTCCGCCTTCTTATCGGTTCGCGTTCAAGATATCCTCCAGTTCCGCATCGTTCATACCGCAGGTTTTAAGCACCGAGATGATAAACCCGGTTTTTTGTACAGAATACGTTTCACGGGTCATTTCCTTGTCTTCTGTCAATTCTTTTTTGAGGCCGGCATATTTTTTTACGAGCCCCGGGTCTTTCCGCAGGGCATCCCTGAACGTGATGTGATTTTTGAGGGCCAGGCTGTCTGCCATACAAACGTAAAGATGATGGGCCTGGAACTTTTTTGATCGATCAGCAAAGGGTACGTGATCATCCACCCTGCCGAACGAGAAGCGTCCTTTTACACCCTGTTCACCTTTTGGATAATACCCTAGCGTGATCAGTCTCTGCTCAATTTCACTTAGCTGCGAAACGTGGAGCACAATGATGTCAATATCAAGTATCGGTTTAGCACATAGCCCCGGAACAGCGGTACTACCAACATGCTCGATATCTATGTTTATCCCCGTCAGCTTCATTGATATAACACCGCTGATGCTTTTGAATTCAGTCTTCCAACCGGGATTATAGGGTTCTATCAATTTTAGCATACACTATGATTCGCAGAAAGGGTAAAATTATCACTAAGCTGGCGGCATTTTTTCAAATGCAAAAATAATGTGGACCGATAAAATTGAAACCAGCGTGAAACTCACTTTCAAACGATCTATCAGGATTGTAAGGAGATGGTGGAGACTGTGTAAAATACCGTATCAATAAAAAACAATGTGGCAGAACTTACAAGAACGTTTTCATCATGCATGTCCTCTAAAATCAGTCCCAACTCTTTATTAAGGTAATCGTTTCTTCGGGTATTTTCAAACCCGTTATAAGCTAATAATTTTTTTATATTATCGATCTCAACCTGGGCGTCCGACACGATAAATGGTTGCTTCATAACGGCAAGCAGGGCATCGTTCTCTTTTGTAAATCCAACCAGTGAATAGGCAGTATTTGGAAATATAAGATTATGTAAAAGAATGCTGTTAAAAAACTCAAGCCATGTTGCGTAGTACACGGCATCATTCACTTTGATCACGTTCTTCCCATCTTTTGCCAAATAAACACGCGCTTCTCCACCCCTCGTCAGAAATCGATCTTCACCCGGGAGATCCGTAACCCATAAATTATTTTCCGTACTGTACTTTTCTAGCAGTTGGGCCTGCTCTTCTTTGATGACTGATTTACCTTCGAAGTCAATTTTAACCGTTGTACTTGTAGCAAAGCTTGCTGATAGGAGATTTCTGATTGTTGTGCAAGTATCCGATGGCCCCTCAATGACAGTTCCTGCAGTGATATTTTCAATTCTCTTTCGGGTATCATCGGGTAACATTTTACTGTAAAATTAATAAAAATATCGAGAATACATTCCCGCCTGAGATGTGATCGCTCAATACCCAATTAAACTAATATAAATTTTAATTAGCATATGTCCGTCTATGCCTGTCCAACTACGCCTATCGGATCGGTGGACGAGTCCAATAGAGGGAATGGAATCGAACCGGTGATGCCCATTCTGTTACTGTTGGGCACTACCGATGCAATAAATTGACACCAATCAATTTCCCGAACGATAGTGATTTCCCGCAATTAAACGCACTACAGCGGTTCAGTTGATCGGCCGGGCAATCTGCTCAAAAGACCTAGGGATTTGTTATCGGAATCCTGATATCACGTTTAATCGTATCAAGTACAATCGTACTCTGCAGTTTTGCGATATTGGAGACTTCTCCCAACTTGTCAACGAAAAAACTACGGTAAGACTTCATGTCGTGTACAATCACTTTGATCATAAAGTCATGTTCTCCTCCAACCGTGTAAAATTCAACAACTTCCGGAAAGGAGGTAATGGCCTTGATGAACTTTCGCCCATTTACAGAAGAATGTTCTTTTAAAACAATGTTCACAAAGAAAACAACGATCTGCTCAAATTTTTCCTGGTTTAAAATGGCTGCGTAGCGATCGATGATGCCATTTGCTTCAAGCCTCTTCAGCCTTTCATGTACAGGTGTCGGAGACATATTGACCCTGCTGGCCAGTTCCCGGATCGAAATCCGGGCGTCGTCCTGCAGCGCGTTTAGAATTTTGCAATCGTTTGAATCAAGTGCAAACGACCCCTGCGAAGGTTGTTCTTTCTTCATATTGAAAAGTTTAAGGGTAAGACCATTTGTTCTTATATATCAATTACAAAATCATCATTTGTTCTTATTTTTCCGCATCAGCAGAACAAATTTAAAATCAATTTATGTTGCATTGATGAAAATAATCTCCAGCAAAAAGAAAACAATCATTCTCTGTCTTGCTTGTTGTGCCATATTCTTTGAAGCATTCGACGTGTCTGTTGTAAACCTTTCGCTCACGACAATAGCTGCCGGATTTCATTTGTCGTTGGCCGATGCACAATGGATACAGACCATTTACCTTGTCAGTTTTGGAAGCTTCCTGCTTTTGGGCGGAAGATTGGTAGATGCCTACGGCCACAAGAAAATCTATCTCGCGGGAATGGGGATCTTTGGCGCCGCATCTGCATTTGCCTTCCTGAGCGCCAGCCTACCCCCGCTCCTGCTCATCAGGGGCCTGCAAGGGTTTGGGGCCGCACTTGCTATGCCTGCCGGGATTGCCATGCTTTCCGCTTATTTCGGGGAAGGAAAAGAAAGAAATACTGCGTTTGGAATCTTCGGGTCTTTTGCAGCATTGGGGTTCGCAATGGGCTTGGCACTCGGCGGCATCATCACTGCATATGTTGATTGGCACTGGATCTTCAGCATTAATGTTCCCGCATTTATCCTGATCCTTTTTACAGGAATACTGATCCCGAACGATGCGCCGGCTGGTGTTGGAATGCCTGCATACACAAGTTCGCTTTGGCTGATTGCATCGCTCATCCTGCTCAGTTATGCTACACACGAACTGCCCTTGCTGCAGTGGAAAGGCATTGCCGGCATCGGGATTGCGTTGGTATCAATATATGCACTGCTGCGTTACGACCGTAAAACAAAAGCTCCTTTTTTCAATGAGAACATCTTTAATCCTGCAGCTTTAAAGGCACAATTGTGCTCCGTACTGCTTGGGGCAGGATTTTTAAGTTTTGTTTTTATTGCCACGCTTGCACTGTCGCAGGAATTTAATTTAGACAGTAAAACGATAGGCCTCGTGTTGTTCCCGTTCAGCATTGTTTCCGCATTGGTATCAAAATACCTGTTGCCATTGTTGTTCGCCCGAACGGGTGTGGTTAACACGACAGGTATCGCTTTTACCATGCTTTTTATCGGGTCGGCATTGCTGCTGATCACTTTGGAGTTCCATTGCTTACCGCTGCTTGTTATAGCAATTGCATTGGTGAACAGCCTGGGTATTGCCATCGCCTATCCAGCGCTAACCATCCTTTCGCTTACAGGTGTAAAGAAAGAAAATCAAGGAACAGCTGCCGGAATGCAATCATCCTTATACACGATCGGAACCAGTATCGGCATTTCTATTACCGGGCTTTTTTTTAAATCATTCAGCCAGGTACCTGGTAACCTGCCGCTGTTTGCACCGGCCATTTTTATTATGCTTTTACCTGGAGCAGCTATTGTTATCCTCAAGACCCGGGCATTGCATTAAAAATACCCTATACAAACAGGTCAGCCCCGGCATGGTATGAGGGCCGCTATAAATTAACATACCCGTTTTTCAATGCGTACAATACCATTCCGACCCTCGAATTCACGTTCAGTTTTTTGAAGATCTCTGCGCGGTATCCATCGATCGTTTTTTCGCTTTTGAACATCTCGGCGGCGATCGCCTGGTAGGTCTTTTCACTGCATGCCAGTTTAAGAAAGGTCAGTTCATTTTCATTCAAGCGCATAAAGCCATTCAGGTCGCTGGTTTCGTCTACGATCTGGTTGATGGACCGCATCACTTTTCTCGAAACGATATCATTGTAAAAAAAACCGACGGACAGCAATTCTGAAAATGCAAGTTTGAGTTCTGCCAGGTCTGCATCTTTTAAAATATATCCTTTCGCCCCGCACCGTATCATTTTAATAATGGCGGTATCGGAATCCATCGTGCTCAATGCCAGTACTTTTACCTGGGGATGGTTGTTTTTGATCCATTCGCAGGTGGCGAACCCATCCATTTCGGGCATCGAGATATCGAGCAGCACGATATCGGGCAGATCAGCAGTGTTGAGCGCCTCAATGAATTCCTTACCATTTGCCGCTTCGATGATGACCTTGTAGTTCGGGAAAACGCCGATGAGCAAAGCGAGCCCTTTGCGGAACAGGGTGTGATCGTCCACGATGGCAACGGATATCATGTCAGACATAATCGGTCTTTATTTTTACAGTTGTTCCCTGCCCGGGAATACTATGGACCTCCGCATTGCCACCGATCATTTCTGTCCGCTTAAAAATATTCTGAATACCCAGGCCTGAATGTTGTTTTCTTTCCTGATGGAAGTTAAACCCTTTTCCGTTGTCCGTGATACAAATCTGCAACGCCCCTTCGCGATACGAGAATACGATCATAACAGCATCTGCCGATGCATGTTTCACAATGTTCTGAAGGCATTCCTGTATTACCCTGAATAAAATAAGTTCTTTCTGGTTATTGATGCGCTCTTCGTGGCCTTGTACCTCGAGGCTTACGTTCATCATGCCGATCCGGTTGATCCGTTGTACTTCCTGTTCAACTGCCGGAACGAGCCCTAAAATACGGATCCTGTCGCCACTCAATCCTTTTGCCAGATCGCGCAGGTCGGTAACGGCCTTGCTCACGTTTTCCCGGGCATCATTGAGTAGCAACTTGTCTGTCGTTTCACGTTCATCTATGATGTTGAGTTGTACATTCACGAGGCTTAATATCTGCCCCACATTATCGTGAATCTCCTGGCTGATTGAATTGAAGATCTGTTCCTGTATTTCGAGTTGTGTATTCGACAGCTCGTTTTCGAACAACAGCTGCATCTGTTTCTTTTCGGCTTTGAGGCGGTAAAATTTCTTAAAATAAAAGATCAGGAACCCAAAAAAACAAATAACGAACCCGCAAAAGAAAAGCGCGGCCAGGGCTATGGTAAGGGTTTCGTCTTTCATTTTTTACGAAAAAGAATGATCGAAAATATGATACAGGAGAATGCAAAAACGAAATTATGCAATTTCCAAAGATCGCCAACGTACTTCAACTCGTCGTTACTGTAATTGTTGAGTTTGCCCCGGTCGACCAGCATTTTGAAGAACGACCAGATCACGGCAGATATGGCGGCATAAAACAAGATAACGGAAAGGAACCAGAATTCTTTCTTGCGCCATACAGGTACCTCTTCCATCATGGTAAACTCCTGTATGTAATAACACACGACGTTGATAAGAATAAAAAGACTGAACGAAATGTAATAGATGCTTGCAAAGGAATTGTTATCGATGAAATACCCGGTAGATGTGGCGTACAACACCAGTATGGCACACAACAAAAAAGCATTCACATAGCGGTATGCCTCTTTCCGGAAAACCTGCCTGAAGAAAAAGAACATATCCAGCGTCCAAAGAAGGGGAATAACATTGTACACGCGTAAATTGTTATCCCCCTTGTCGTAAATATAATCTGCCGTCAGAAATCCGACACAACAGATCACGAAAAAAAGCAGCGCCCAATGTTTCCCCTTGAGCTCGATCGATCTGTACCTGACCAGGAAGACCGATAGCGGAAGGAAGGGCGCGATGCCATCCAGGTAAAAGAAAAGTAGTTTGTTAATCACAGGATTGGATTTTAAAAGAACGGTCTGGTTTACTTAAAGTACTCTTTCCATTTGGCGCTGGCCTCTTCGCTGTATGTAATGATCGTGAAATTTTTCCCGTCCAGTACAACATGATTGGTGTTATGGGCGCCGGGTGGATTTGGGATCGCCTCCTCAGGATCGTCGGGCGAAAACTTCAACACTTTTACGATCGCGTTTTGCTGCTGTTCCTCAGAAATAAGGGATGGCGCAACGGTTACAAATACTTTTGCATCGTCGTCTACCGCAAGCGATAGCACGAGTGAGTTGTAGTCGCCTGTGTCCAGCGCAGCCTTTATCTTTTCCAGGCTTTCGGGCGACAGGATGAAGTTCATGTTCTGGCAATAATTTTTGCTCATACGGTTTGGTTTAAAGTGAATGAATGCTACAAACTACAATGCATTTTATTGGCAGACAACCGCTTCCGGTCGAAACAGGATAATACTTCATAGAAAGCAGGGAAATCCCTTGGCGTAAAACCGTGCTTTCCCTCTTTCCACAGCCTGCGCCCCGCGGTACGTTTGTATCACGGCTTCCGGTACACACAACGATCCCTTCATTCAAACATACGTTATGAACCCACTTGCTGCAATGCTTAAGGCCATTTTAATCATACATACGATCCCCGGATTTCATTTGACCGGATGACCGTATGGTTGAGGAGGGTGACACAACAAGGTATCGGTTTCTACCGCCTGATCACTTGTATTCCCCTGTTGCACCTTCCGGCTTCCTCTTTTTAAATTTTTTTTCACCTGGATCGATTGCGGGGTATCGCGGTCTGGTCTACCAATCATTACTAACTATGCGATTACGTTTAACAATCTTTGCCGGAATCCTGGTATTGAACATTCAGCTGTTGCTTGCACAGGCAACGCTGCCCAAAGTATCGGTGGATGTAGACCCTGGAAGTGCGGTCTTTACCGGCGCTGTCGGTCTTCCTTTCGATGTTCCCTTCAACATCCGCGGACCGATCGCTGAAAACCTGAAAAAAGTCACATTGACTTATAAGGTTAACTCTTATAAAAAGTGGATGAGCGCTGCCGATAAAAATTTACATACAACCTCTCCCTGGACAAAAGAAGCGGGCAGGTCCTCTGCGGATAACAAATTTACCCTGGCGATGGAAGCTATCTATCCCAACACGTCGTACACGTTCCATTTCAGGTTCTTCAGCACACCCATCATCGATGCCACCAAAAAGAAGACCCTGTACGGCTCTTTGTTCAATTCGATCGATGCTTATATAAAGGGACACGATTTTACCAATCCAGCAAGTTTGAGCAATGAGTTGAACACACAGATCACGAAAATGATCGGTTCCAAGCTTTATGATGAAACAGGAAATGAATACAAGGTCAACGCCATGGATCCTGAAATGCAAAAGTTCACCAGGCAGATGATAGATATCCAAAATCAAATCACAAAAGACAGTACCAATATCTACGCCGCTATTCCCTCTTGCGAGGATCCCAGATACGCCGGTTTTTTAAGTCGCCTCAAAACGTTACGGAGTGATACGGGCTTGCTCAACGCAACTACAAAAGCGATGCTCAAGGCTCCCGTTTCCGTTGACCTCGCTGATTTCAAAACGCTGACCATGACAGACCTGGTAAAATTATGGGTTGATCCGACCAAACCGATACAGGCAGTGTTGAAAGGATTGCGGAAGATCGAGAACGGAAGAACGATCGCCGTTAACGAATTTCATGAACCTTCGGCTAAATTATTGACTGCCTTTCTGACCGTGCTGGACAACAAAGAAATAAGAAAAAAAGACGGCGTTAATTATTTTCAGCCAGATGAAGCGTTCATCCGCGAACTCCTGATAAATGTAGATAATATTATCGGGCTTCAGGCAGACTGGCATTCCCAGATCGTAACCCGCAGTAAACTGGTGGACGAGTTCCCGGACATCATCGCGAGCCATTACGTGATAAGCAGTTTTGATGTACAGGATCGGTCCAACCCGGATGTAACCGCACAGGACAATGCATACATCGGCCTCGATTTTGGTTTTGCAGACACTTATGCGTATGGGCATCAAATATTCTTATACGAGGGTGTGAATTTTTACCTCGTGCCCATCAACAAGAACGCGCCCCTATCGACAATCCATGGATTCTGGAGGCAGGTTGCAAAACGTTTTTCAATTCACCTCGGCCTGACGCAAAGTGTAATGGGCACGCCTAACAAATTGTATGAGCCATTGATCAACAATGTCGGCAGCATCATGATCGGCGCAGGTTTCCGGATCAACCGGTTCATTCATGTGAACTGGGGAGAGATGCTCTTTTTTGAAAAAGACGTTAACCCGCTCATCGATCACAAACGTTTGGCATACAGGCCCACTGCATCGGTCACGTTCGACCTCGTGTCGATGAAAGCCATCGGCAATTTTTTAACCAAAATCGGAATCAAATAAATCAAATCATATGAGCATTCTACAACCAACCATCGTTTCCCTCAACCCAGTTGAGCCCATTGCAATCGTTTTCAACCATGAAACCCAAAAAGGCGTTTCTGCCAACCTGCAGATCACCTATGGGGTTACCGATAACGCCTGGTTGCAAGGCCGGCCGGATATTCATTTCATCGCACTTTTACGCGCAACAGCCGCCCCTTATCATGTTGTGGGTGGTACGCCCAACGCGGCAAGAAGGGCATTGCTGAACCAGCAAAGCGATCAATTCACTTTTGATTTTTCGCTGGAAACCACTTCGCAGATCATCGGGCAAGCTTTTCCCGTTTCTTTTATGCTGTGTGTGTATGATATGGCTGATCCGGTTATGGTTCAACGATGCGACATACGTTCTTATTCCGTCACCCTACAATAACATTTGTATGAAAAATAAAATCTACATTACTCTATACATGGCTGCGTGCTTCTTGTTATTACATGCATGCAGCAAAGACCAGGCGTCCATTACACAGGACCAGATCATCCGGCTTACGGTTGCCGATACCGCGGGTCTGAAAGCGGATGGCAAACGTGTAGTGACCCTCACGGCGCATATCGACAAGGATGCAGCGGATGCGTATCGGAATGTAATCTTCAATTTAAGTACAGGCCTCGGAACGTTTCTAAGCAGCGCATCCTCAACAAGCAGTACCGTAGCAGCAGATGCATCGGGCACGGCAGTCATTTCTTTCAAGGTAGGCGCCCTGCCGGGCAGTTATTTCGTTTCGGCACAGGTGGGCACCGGCGCACAGCTTGCCAAAACAGCGGATATACCCATCGTGTTGGGTGCCTTGTCTTACAGCGATAAATTACAACTCACGCCCACTGCACCGGCACCCGCCGCTGACGGTGTGAGCCTGGTTACCTTTAACATAACCGCGAAATATGTGACTGAAAAATCGGTAAAGGTCAAGACCAACCAGGGAAGCTTCCTCAATGCTTCCGCACCACAAGAACTTGCCGTGGCGCTGGACGATCAGGGCAACGGGTCATTTGTATTACAAGTGGGTAACACGGTAACGCCGTATACGATCACGGCAGCTTTCCAGGACAATACAACTGCGGTCGTGAATTTTACCCCCAAAGTAAGTTTGCCGGATACACTGATCGCCGAACCATCGGCCATCAAAGTGGATACGGTCGGCACGCCTGTGATCATTGCCACACGGCTTTTGAAGAACCAGGTAAATGCCAAAGTGAGCGTGGGTACACAAGCCTCTTTTTTTGCTTACCAGCTCAATGGAACCACCAGGGTTGCCGTTGGCCGCTTTACAAATACTGCCGCTGCCATCAGTGATGCCAGCGGGGCGGTGCCTGCCGTCAATTTTTATGGCGATACGGGGGGCCTCAACAAAAACCTGCCGGTCTACATCGAAGTTTCTGCAGACCGCATGACAACAGGCAAGGTTACGCAAACCATTCAACTCTCCATCAAACAATAGTTTTGTATGAAAAAGATATTGGCTTTCGTCTTTTTGGTTACGGCAGCTGTAAGCGTAAAAGCGCAAACCGTATCTGTTAACGGTACAACTACGTTGGACCTGTCTGCAACGGATGCAAACGATTCCGTGGCCATCATCGTTCCTTTAAAGATAGAACCGGCCAATGCTTCTTTTAAAGGCTTTCACATAATGGGCAACAAGCCTTCTATGGTAAGGCTCAATACATCTGCGCAGCCTATGTTCCGGGATGCTTTTACGATCGATTCGGGAAAACGGTCAAGTGAGTTAATACTTTCCGTGCGGCTAAAGGACCTGCATTGGGCCGGCACCTATACGGTTGAGTTGATGTATGGTTTTGGAACGGACACGGCGCAACCAAAGACACTCACCTTTACCGTTAACCGTCCGCCTGCGTTGCCAGAAAGTAATTCCAGGATAAGCGCGGGTATGATCGGCAGTGCGCCTTATGGCAATGCCATCTGGTTACACGAAAGCACCGGCCGGGCGGGCATCCCGCATTTAAAACCTGGCAGACAGATCTTTGAACAGATCGGCGCTGCTGAACTGTTTACGTTTACAGCGCCGGAATACAACCTTCCGGCAGGCGGTGAGGCAAACATCACCTACAAAGTGAATGAGAAGCATGCAGCTTCATTGCCGATCGGATCTTATAAGGGCAAAATATATTTCAATTCTCCTTCGTTAACGGCCGGGACTTTCTCAGTAGATGTGGAGTTTACCCACAAGCGAACCAGGACCTGGATCTTCTTGATCGTATTGCTGGGAGCTTTAACAGGCCTGGCCGTGCGAACGGGTTTGAAATCAAAAACAGATTCAGAAGGTGCGCGGCTCAACGCGCTGGTTCTCGAAAAGGAGATCCGCGAGGACAGCCGCAAGATGCACGACGCCGATTTTCAAAAAAGAATAACCGCCTTGCTTGATGCAATGCACAAAGCATTTGAGCCGCGATCAGTAGTAAGTCAACAGGCCGCCGCCGTTGCTTCAGCCCGTACGGAATATCAAAAAGAGCGAACGGAGTTTTTTAAATCCCTGGAGACCCATCGTATCGATTATAATCGCTTGGCGCAACCGGTATTCAATATGAATCGCCAGCCAATTGCGGGACAATTGTATGCAGTGCGGAGTTGCCTGTTAGAAGCAAAAGCTCACCTGGACGCGCTCGATCTGAGTGGAGCCGATCCCGTACTGGACGATGCGCAGAATCATTTCAGTGTTGTTGTATCTAACTACCACCTATACATCAACAGCATAGCGGCTTTGATCACGGAGGGAAATTTCTGGCCCATGCAGACGCGCCCTGAAACAAAATCTGCATTGGGAAAGCAGGCATCGGATCTAACAACGCTGAGCGCACAGCTATCGATCCCTTCAACCAATCCCGGGCAAACGCTGACCCAGATGGATCAACTGCAATCGATCGCCGGCGGCGTGGCAGACCTGATCTATCAGTTGCTCCTGGGCGATTTCACGGCAATCGATGGCACAGCCGCGCAGGACAGTGGTTTCCTACATGCATTACATGCGTTTACGGATGCATTCAAGAATATGTCGATCAACCCAAACGCGGTAACGAATGCCGGCTTCTATCTCCCATCCAAACTGGCGACCAATCTGAACGCCGCCTGGACGGCTGCGGTGAATCCAGGGATGAAAGCTTTTTCCGCAAAAGCCGGTAAGGTTATGGCAAATCCTGCATTGGCCTTCCATCTCGCTGCACCACTGGCCACCCTGCTGGAGCAATCCGCCACACCTGTAAACTATTTATTGCAAAGACCTGCCCGGCCGCTTACCCTGAGCGAATCCATCGTACAAACAAAAGCCCGTTACTGGCTCCTCACCTCCCTGCAAACCCTGATCCTGATGTTACTCATCGCACTGGGTGCCTACCAGTCGCTGGGCAATACATGGATGGGAACAGAGCGAGAAATGCTGCTCTTGTTCCTCGGCGCTTTTTCGTTAGACATCACTGCCAATTCCATTACAGATATTAAGTCGAAGATCCGGTGAAGGGGTTAGTGGTTAATAAAAATGATAAAAGGAAATGCGTAATGCATTTCCTTTTTGTTCAGTACACCTACGCCTGTCGGCTTCGGTGGACGAGTGGAGTTGAGGGTAATGGAATGAAGCAAAGTTCTTTCCAAAAAAAGGTGTTTGTTTAAGAAAAACAGTTTTAGTTATCTGTTTTTTCCAGTGGATTGTTGAGTATTTTGATTCGGCGCGCCGGCCCACCTGCTGATGAACGGCCCATTACCGCACCGCCCGCCGTGGAGGCACCCAGCATTGCATTGGTATCCCGATTCAACGCCTCGCGGTATTGCCTGTATTCTTTAGCCGTTTTCTTTTCAAACCCTGTTGGCATTTCGATCACAGCGTGATCAGTTCCGTTCTCAAACCCGACAAAAGTGAACGTTACATCCTTGTTTACATCATAGGCCTCGAGTATGAGGCCGGGCAAACCACCCAATTTCCACGGGCCATTGCTGTATGGGATCTGGCTGCAGAACCAAGCTTCATAAGTTCTGCCGCGAAATGTACAAGAGGCTTTCTGACATGCAAAGCCTTTGATCGTTCTAGTGTCCTGCGAGATTACCCAATCAATTACCGGGATTTTTTCAGCAATGGAATAAGTGCTCAATCCGGCAGGCGCAATAAAGATCAGTTGATCGGTGTCAAAGTTTTTGGTATAGCTGTCTGTCAATGAATACCTTTTCCACTCATCAATCGGCTGTGCGTTCGGAAACCGGGTTGCCTGAGCGAGTGCACCATTCATCCTGTCGTAATCGATATACAGGCTCATTTTTTTTGCCAGATACAATTTCATTTTACCCTTCTTGGGAAAAGTAAGTTGTGTCGTATCATCGATATGTGAAAACGCGTATTCTACGGTAGCAAAAACGCTGTCAGATTGTGCGTGTGATAATGGCACGCCAACGCATAAATCGATCAAAAAAAGCAGGATGATACGTCGCATAAACTTTGTTTTGAAAACAATTTATAACTATTTTATTAGTTTGACAACTAATTTTATAGTCAACGGCTTCTCGCCCGCCATTAATCCGCCTGCCGACTTCGGTGAACGGGTTGAGTCGGGAAGGGAATCGAGCCTTACGATCATTTTTACTTTCCATTAGCCATATAAAAGCTTCAGCAGGCAGCTATTATGGTCAGGCCCCCGCTCTTTTCAAAAGATAAAGGTCAGCCCGGCCTGTAACAAAATGTGACCACTTACGTTAGCGTAGTGTAACTCTTTCGCTATGAAAAAAATAGTAGTTCTTGTCATAAAGATTTGTATTGGTATGACCCTGAACGCCCAGAATGCTTCTTTGTCTATATTCAAAGAGGTAAACGATACAGTAGTTGCCAGGTTTAACAGGGGAGATTATAAGGGCATCTATACGATGATTGGCGACGCGAACAAAAAATATACGCGGGAGGGTGGGTTGATATCAGATCTTCGGGATGATAAAAAGTTTACCGGGAATATTGTTTCATCGAAAATAACAGATGATCTTGGCAAGGTGGTTCATTTTACATGGAAAGGTGAAAAAGCGGACCTTAATTTTGAATTATGGATGGAGGGAATGGATATCGTTCGGTTGAAGTTTAATGATTTTGTTACACAACCCGGGTGGGCGCCGCGAACCATACCTACCGATAATCCTCGTAAAACTGATCTCGACGCAATTGTTCAGAGGTATGCGTCCGTATATATGAGTAACCCCAAAGCTACCGCCTTATCGATCGGCATCTATTTGAATGGCAAAATGTACGAGTATAATTATGGAGAAACCAAAAAAGGCAGCACCGAGGTTCCGAATACGAAAACGATTTACCAACTGGGTTCTGTTACAAAACCTTTAATAGGTCTCTTACTCAGCAAGGCTGTCGAAGAACATAAGCTTAACCTGCAGGATGATATCCGCAAATACCTGGATGGCAGTTTTCCCAATCTCGAATACCAGGGTCGCCCGGTAAGATTGGTTGACCTGGCCACCCATAGCTGGGGTTTTGGCAGGTTCCGCATCAATGTTTTTCCATCGGGTTACGAGGCAATGACTCCCGTGGAGCAACAACGTTACTACGAGTCTTATACGATGGATAGTTTATACCGCGACATGCATTTGATAAAGATCGATACAGTCCCCGGCATACGCTATCATTATAATATCGGCGGAATGTTACTGATCGGCCTGGCGCTGGAAAAAGTATATAATAAGCCACTTGATCAAATTGTTCGCGGGTATTATGGAAAGACGTTCGATATGAAAAATACAAAGCTTATTTCTGACCCTGCGGATCTCTCCCATTTTGCAGACGGATATAACGAGAAAGGAGAACTTATGCCACGCACCCCTCTTATGACCCCATCGCTTTATACCATGAAAACGACAACGGCCGACATGTTGAAATTCGTTGCATCAAACGTGGAAGAGAAACTCCCGGAAATCAGGCTCTCTCATACACCGCAATGGGGTGATCCGCAAACTTTTTCGCTGGGATTTTTTTGGCAGGTAACCGATGATTTTGGCAAAGGCAGATGGATCAAACACAGCGGCTTTGATTACGGTTCGATCACCCTGTGTTCACTTCACCCCGAAGAAAAATTAGGACTGATCATCTGGGCCAGCGATGACAGCAGGCAGAACAATCTCTTTGACCTGGAGCGCTGTATCAGGGAAGCCATTCAATCACAGAAAGAAGGTAATCGCAAATGATTTCAAACGAGTTTGCATGAGTAGTTAACGGGCTAGTAAATCGGCTAAAATTGATTTCAGGAAAATCGGATCAATAGGTTAATGCATCGAATTTGCCTATAACATTCATGCGATCATGGTGGCAATTCAACCAGATCAGAATGCCTCGCCAAGGTTCAGGATAATGGAACGATAGTCTTTGCTGAATCCGTAGTCAATACCGATATTGGTCCTGGACTTCTTGTTGAATTTGATGCGCAGGCCGGCGCCACCTGCTGGATTGATACCCGTAAAGCGGTTGTTAAGATCGGTCACACTATTTACATTGGCAAAAACCACGAAACCAAACAGGCCGTTTTGTGTGATATCGCGCCGGTATTCGCTTTCGAAGTACCACAAGGTTTTGCCGCTGTAGCGGTTCTGGTCTATCCCGCGGCCTGATCGGTTGTAAGGATCCCAGCCGATACCGGGTAGATCCAATAGTGGAGTATTGCCATTGAAAACGGTCCATACATACGACCACAATGCAAGTGTATTTTGCTGCCGCGGACGTGTGGTGTTTAAGGAAATATATTTTCTTATGTCCAGGTAAAGTGAGTGCCAGCTATCATTGCTTCCGAGTGATTTGGGATTGACGCGGTAGACCAGGTTTGCATATACTCCTGGCAAAGGATTGATTGAATTGTTCCGCGTATCGTACAGCAGGTTAACAGAGATACCCGATGAAAAAGAGTTGGCACCGGTTCCGTAGGCATATCCTGTAAACTGCTTAACACTGGTAAGCGTATCTTCTGTTTTGATATTAAAATGATAGTCGAGGTTGTAGCCGATCCCTGCAAAAAAATAAGGTGTGATCTTTTTCAAGGCCGCCTGGTGAAAACGGATGTATTTGTAATCCACCAGCAATTTTTCTTCTTCAGCACGGGTGCCTCCAACGCCCCAGGTGTATTGCGGGTAAACAAGGAAACGCATATCACCCTGTATGGTCCATGCATTATTGGCCAACCAAACGCTGGTTCTCAGCGGCAGTCCGAAACGGCCGTTGAAATTCCAGTACGGCGTAAAAGTGGCACTCGAAAGGTTGGTCGTTCTCCGCGGCCCAAAATAGGTTGCCGCAGTTGTGGAAGTGATCAGTGCACGTCCGCTTCCCCCGGGAACGGAACTGTTGAAAGGCAATAACGAAAAATAAATGGTTTTACCGCGTTCCTCCTGCACAGGTTTAGGGATCCGCAGTTTTAACAGGCGGCTCGCTATATCGATCAGATCGGTTTGCCCGGTCGTGTCGCGTCTTTTTACAGGCGCTGCGGGGATGACCACCCCGGCTGCTTCCTGGGCGTAGGTGACAAAAGAATTTAAAACAGCTAGTATCACTACGATCAGGCGCATGCCTGTTCAATGAAATTATCATGCCCTGATGCTGCGGGGGTGAATACAAAATGGAATAAAGGAATTTCCGGTCAGGCAGTCTTAATAAAAAAGGAAATGTTAAAGACGTTTTATGTTAGTCCACCTACGCCTTTCGGCTTCGGTGGGCGGGTGTAGTGGAAGGGGGTGCAGTCGAACCCCTAATTCCTATTTTAACGTTTTTTGAAGGTTTAAATGATGTGTAATATTAGAAGATCCTAAAGGGATTAAAACCATTCTATAATGGAGAATAAATATATAATAGCCTATGCAAGGCTTTGTCCTATCAATAGGTGGGTGCTTAACACAACCCTATTCCAAAGGTTGATGGTAATTATGGCAGTTATAATATCTGCAATTTGGGTTTCGCTAAAAAAATGTAATGCGGTAGAATAGGTTTCATCTGATAATCCATTTTGATGGATTAATGTCATCTCTTCCGTTATTGCCAACACTACTTTTTCTTCGTCCGTAAAAATACCTTCAGCTTCTCTCCACGCATTCAATAAAAAAATACGCTGATTTGTTTCGCCATTTTTAATTGCGTCTTGAGTATGAGTGTTGATACAATACGCACAGCCGTTGATTTGTGAAGCACGGATTTTTATAAGTTCTTTGGTTGTATTTGAGATAGAAGCCTTTGAAAGATACATTTCTAAACCAACCATCGCTTTTAGTGCATTTGGTGCAACTTCCTTAAAGTTAAATCTTTTTTGCATTGTATTATTTTTTAATTGTTTAATGCAAAACTCGAGAATAAGGAAAAGAAAAAACTTAAACTGGTTTAAGAAAGGAGCCTCTTTCGGATTTCGCTTAAATATTCGGGGGTAAATCCTAGATAGGAAGCGATTAGGTATTGGGGAACACGCTGAACGAATTCGGGGTGATTTCTAACGGCTTGGAAATAAAATTCTTCTTTCGAAAACGAAAAAAGAAATTTGATACGTTTTTGGGCCGCTGCATAAGCCCGCTGGTAAACAAAACGAAAATATCGTTCCATTACTGGGAATTTCTCTAATAGTTGTTCCTGTTTTTCTTGTGTGATGTAAAGTATTGTTGATTTTTCTACCGCCTGAATATAAAATTCTGTATGGGCTTGATTTTCGTAGGCAAAATTATCAGTTAGCCACCAAGTTTCTATGGCAAATTCAGTGGTTTGTTCAATGCCTTTTTCGTTGACAAAAAACTTTCGCAATAAGCCATTCAAAACGAAATAATGATATCTACAAGTCTGCCCCTCTTCTAATAAGTTTTCTTTTTTAGACGCTTGTCTCACGTTGAAGAACTTTTTAATTTCTTCAAATTCACCGTCAGAGACTTCTACGAATTTGTTTATATGTTTTTTGAAGATTTCAGACACACCTATTTTTTTACGGTTTTTAATAAGGTTGCAGGTACATTAAAATATGTTCAAAATTAAACTTACAACATACGAAGTTATTGCACAAACCGATTTCATTGACCACCTCAGTTCGATTTTGACGAATGACTCGTCCTGAAAAAACCTTACATGGTTAAGAGATAATCCTGGTATTCCCTTTACACCAAATTTACGTTTCTATCGGTTCAATTGATCTTTTGTATTTCTCCCATCTTTTTGGCAGTGTTCCTTCGGTTGTATATGCGATTTCCGGCGTCAGATAATTCAATCTGACGTGAGGTCGCTGGTTGTTGTATGCCATTACAATATTGTCGATTGCTTTTCTGGCCTCGTCGTGATTACGATAGAGCCGGCGCGGTATAAATTCGGATTTAATAATTCCGTTCATTCGTTCCGCCAGTGCGTTTTCATAAGGGCTTCCGTTCTGTGTCGTAATTATATGCTTCGTAATATGCCTGCCGCGTTACACCAAACAGTCCGCATAGCTTCATTCAAGAAATCCAAAACGCTATAAAAGAATATCCTTTTAAAGGATGGTAACAAAAAAGGAAATGCATTACGCATTTCCTTAATCTGTGGAGTCGAGGGGAGTCGAACCCCTGTCCAAACATCGCTGCCATTAGCTTTCTACATGCTTATTTCATGATTGGTTGTCGGCGTTTCGCAGGACATGAACAGACCAACGGAACACTTAGCTGGATGGTCTTAAGCAACAGGCACAGCCTACTGTTGCAGCATCTTCTTTTGTTTTGAGTCGGCGGCGGCACCTGGAAAAAAGCTAACCTGTGCGGCGGCCCGAATGGTTACTCAATCACTGATTAAGCAGCCATGGCATACTGTGTATTGCCATTTGAAGTTTGAGCATTCAGATTTAAGTGCTAATTACACAACGCACTGCATGCTTACACCAACCGCGGCCTATGCTGTCAAAACCAATACGACCCCATATAACCAACTGCAAAGTTACTGAAAAGATACCAACCGCTTCGCATCTGTTCGCCAACAAAAAAGGGAATGCGTTTGCATTCCCTTAACTATTTCCGACTGTAGATCTTGTCTATCCCTTCGTGAATATCCGCCAGAAATCAAGCCCCAACGCGTAGGCCATCAATCCCAGCAACAATACCATGCCCACCATCTGCGCATATTCCATGAACTTGTCGCTCGGTTTGCGGCCGGTTACCATTTCGTAAAGGGTAAACAGCGCGTGACCGCCATCCAGCGCAGGGATCGGCAATACATTCATAAACGCGAGGATGATGGAGAAAATGCCGGTCAGTGTCCAGAACCTTTCCCAATCCCATTCACTGGGGAACGTGTTGCCAATGCTGATCACACTACCCAATGATTCACTTGGCTTGTCCTTTCCTTTGAAGAGGCGCCCGAGCCCCGACACATAATTGTCGAGTGTTTCCCAGCACGAGTTCCAGCCACGCGGAATGGCCTCTGCAAGCGTATATTTTGTGGTTACCGTGCCCAGCAGTTTGTAAGGAGACGCAAAGCCCATGCTTACCGCGTTCTTGTCTACCAAGGCCCTTTTGTTCAGCAGCATTTTTGAATGCAGCGTATCGCTGCCACGCAGTATTTTGAAATCTGCCACCGTGCCGATGTATTTGTCGCGCACGGGTGCAAACTCATCAAGATAAGTGATCGGGTGGTTGTTGATGGCCACAACCCTGTCGCCTTTCTGCAGCCTGGTATCGCTGAAGAAGATCGCTTCTTTGGTTACCGTATCCACAACCGCCAGTGACCGCGCGAAGAACAAAGTCACCAGTTTCCTTCCTTTGATCTTGTTGCTGAAGCCTGCGGGAATGGTGATGTTCACCGGTTGTCCATCGCGCTCCACGCCTACTGTTTTGATCTCTTTGAACACGATGTCTGCTTCGAGCCTTCCGAAATTTTCAATGGGTTTTCCGTCCATTGACACGAGTTTGTCGCCGTCTTTGAACCCGATGGTTTTTGCGATCGAATCTGTGTATACGCCGTAAGACAGGTTTTTCATCGGCAGTTTTTCTTCGCCCCAAACCCATTTGATGCCGATGAAGATGATCACGGCCAGTACAACGTTCACGATCACCCCACCCAACATAATGATCAGGCGCTGCCATGCTTTTTTTGCGCGGAACTCGTATGGCTGGGGCGGTTGCTTCATCTGTTCTTTGTCCATGCTCTCGTCTATCATCCCCGAGATCTTTACAAAACCGCCAAACGGAACCCAACCGATCCCGTATTCCGTTTCGCCCACTTTCTTTTTCCATAAGCTGAACCATGGGTTGAAGAAGAGGTAAAATTTTTCAACGCGGCATTTGAACAAACGCGCGGGAATAAAATGGCCGAGCTCGTGCAGTACCACCAATATCGAGAACGATAAAATAAATTGGCCCGCTTTTACACCCACACCTGCCCAGTCTATTGCTAATAAAGTCATATTTATACTTTGGGAAATTGATTTAATGTTGGTTGTGCCGCTTCCTTACATGTGAATCAGCGAGGCCGCGAAGTTACGCGCCTCACCATCGGTTTCAAAATACTCTTCTAAGGTAGGGTTTTCAATGAAAGCGATCTTTGCCATGGTCTGTTCCACCACTTCCGTCATATCGAGGAAGCCGATCCTGTTCTTCAGGAAAGCATACACCGCTATTTCGTTGGCTGCATTCAGTATGCACGGCATGTTTCCGCCCAGGCGCAGGGCCTCCATTGCCAGGGCCAGGTTGCGGAAGGTCTTGATGTCCGGATCTTCGAACGTAAGCGTTGCCGGTTTTTTGAAATCATACCGTGGAAAATCATTGGCAATGCGGTTGGGAAATGCCATTGCGTATTGAATGGGCAGTTTCATATCCGGCAATCCCATCTGCGCCTTGATGCTGCCGTCTTCAAACTGCACCATGCTGTGTATGATGCTTTGGGGATGTACCATCACCTGTACCTGCTCGTAGCTGAGGTTGAACAACCATTTTGCCTCGATCATCTCAAGTCCTTTGTTCATCAGCGTGGCAGAGTCGATCGTGATCTTTGCCCCCATGCTCCAGTTGGGATGCTGCAGTGCATGATCCTTCTTCACATTAACGAGGAAATTCGGCTTCTTGCCCAGGAACGGGCCACCGCTTGCAGTAAGAACGATCTTTTCGATCTTGTTCCTGCCCTCGCCCACCAGGCATTGGAATATGGCAGAATGTTCGCTGTCTACCGGTATGATCGGGATCCTTTTCTCCATCGCCTTGCGCATGATGATATCGCCCGCCACCACCAGTGTTTCTTTGTTCGCCAGGGCGATGGGCTTGCTGATCTCGATGGCACGCAGCGTGGGTCGCAGGCCGGCGTAGCCAACAATGGCAGCCAGCATCATATCATAACAATCCATTGCCGCCGCTTCTTCTATCGCGGCTTCGCCGGCAAATACCTTGATGGATGTGCCCGCGAGCGCTTCTTTAACGGCGGGGTACCTGCGCTCATCACCGATCACCACAATATTCGGGTTGAACCGGAGCGCCTGGCTGATGAGCAATGTATCGTTGGTCTGCGCGGTAAGGATTTCTGCGGTAAAAAGATCCGGGTTCGCAGCAATCACATCCAGCGCCTGTGTGCCGATGGACCCTGTTGAACCGAATATTGCAATGCGTTTTTGACTCATCAATTGGTTTTTAATGCAAGGATACAAGGAACAGGAATACAAGATACAAGTTCGGGTAATTTATACTTGTTAAAATGTACCCGTATTCGCCGGGTCCTGCTCCCGTTTTCAGTACTTTAATGGTGCCCGGCTACTTAAGAAACAAATGCGGCAAGATCGTCCGCGATCTTCCTGTCGTTACTCAGCCTCGGCACTTTGTTTTGTCCACCCAGTTTACCCACCGATTTCATATAGTCGATAAACCCGTTCTTACGCACCGTTTTTACCTGCAGCGGCATTAAAATATTACCGCTGATGAGATCGTCGTAATACACGTTTTTCTCTCTGAGGTTCTGGTCCAGTTTTGCCTGGAACTGCTGCAGCGATGCCGGTTCGTTTTCAAACTCGATGAACCATTCGTGGTAGCTTTTTCCTTTTTCCTGCCGTATAAAAGGCGCCACCGTAAACTCGGTGATCTTTATATGCTCTTCGCGCGCCGCTTTGAGCAGGGCCGCTTCCACTTCCTCGCCGATCACATGTTCGCCAAAGGCCGATATAAAATGTTTGGTACGGCCGCTCACCACCAGCCTGTAGGGTTCGGTGCTGACAAACTTTACCGTATCGCCGATATTGTACCCCCACAGGCCCGCGTTGCTGTTGATGATGAGCGCGTAGTTCTCGCCTACTTTAACATCTTTAAGACTCAGCCTGGTTGGCTTTTCAGAAAATATCTCCCCTGCGGGGATAAACTCGTAGTAAATGCCGCTGTTCGTATTCAGCAGCAACCCCTCCGCTTCCTGCGAATCCTGGAAAGCGAAAAAGCCTTCGCTCGCGGGGAAAAGTTCGATCGAGTCTACTTTCCGGCCGATGCTTTCGGTAAGGCGCGCCCTGTATGGTTCGAAATTCACCCCCCCCTGTACCATTACGCTGAAATTGGGAAACAGTTCGCCCACCGGTTTGCCGCTTTTTTCGATCAGCCGGTCGAAATACATCTGCATCCACGGTGGTATGCCACTGATCAGGGTCATGTCTTTGTTGATGGTCTCGGCAACGATCTTATCCAGTTTGGTTTCCCAGTCTTCTATGCAATTGGTTTCATAGCTCGGCAACTGGTTGGATCGGAGGTAGCTGGGGATGTGGTGGTTCACGATCCCGCTTAAACGCCCCGTAGGAATATTGCCGATGCGTTCCAGTTCGGGCGATCCGCTCAGGAAGATCATTTTACCACTGGCAAATGCAGCATTTCCCGTCTCTGCCATGTAACAAAGCAGGGCATTGCGGGCGGTATTGATGTGGTTATCGATAGAATCTTTGGTAATGGGAATGTACTTTACCCCGCTGGTGGTACCGCTGGTTTTGGCAAAATAGATGGGGCGGCCCTTCCAGAGCACATTGGCGTTCCCCGCCTTTACCTGTTCGATATAGGGCTTGAACTGCTCATAATCCCGAACCGGAACCGCATCCGCGAAAGAAGCATGGTCCGACACGCCTTCCAGCCTGTGTTCTTTCCCAAAAACAGTGGATTTTCCGGTTTTGACGAGCGATTTAAGAATGGCCTCCTGGTCGTCGAGCGCCGAGAGCATTCCTTTTTTTGTCTTATTATATATATAATTGGCAAAAGGCCGCGCCAACAAGGATTTTAAATTCATGGGGTCAACGATCGTTAAAAGAGCGCAAAAATAGCATTAAGTTTGGAGTTGGAAGCGGGAGTTTGAACCGTATGCAACCCGATTTAACGCTATTTACTGCATTTTTGCGCCAAAACACCCGGCTTCGGGCTGGCGGGGCCCGCTCTCCACACTTGTGGACAAGATTTATTTGAAAAATGTTTGTATTTTTTCAGCCTTTCGCCTTACCTTTGCCGTCCTAATTTTGGTAACTATGTTAGCAGTTGTAAAAATCGCAGGTCAGCAATTCAGAGTACAGGAAGGTCAAAGCCTGTATGTTCCTCACCTGTCAGGTAAAACCGGAGACAAAGTAGAGTTCAACGAGGTGTTGTTTACAGACAATGCCGGAAAAATTGCTGCCGGCGAAGCTGTAAAGGCGATCGTGAAAGCAGAAATTATTTCTGATCTCGTTCAGGGCGACAAAGTGATCGCTTTCAAAATGAAAAGAAGGAAAGGCTTCCGCAAGAAGCATGGTCACAGAACCCACTACACAAGAATTAAAATTGAAAGCATCGCTTAATTGAGCGGTCGGTTAAAAGATAAATAGAGATCTGGTTCTCTTATTTAGATTTTAGTTTAAAACAAAAAACTATGGCACACAAAAAAGGTGAAGGTTCCGTAAAGAACGGCCGTGATTCACAAAGCAAACGTTTAGGTGTAAAGATATATGGCGGACAACCTGCTTTCGCTGGTAATATCATCGTTCGCCAGAGAGGTACACAGTACCATCCTGGAAAAAATGTTGGAGTGGGAACAGACTTTACTTTGTTCGCATTGGCAGATGGTTTGGTTGAATTCAAAAAAGGAAAGAACGACAAAACCACCATCTCTGTAACACCGGTGGAAGTAGTGGCGTAAAAATATTTTTTTGTATTTCCAAATTTGTTTTTACTTTTAATGTATTAACTAACCATTAAATCTAAAAAACATGGCAACTGCAAAAAAGGCGGCTAAAAAAGCTGCTCCTAAAAAAGCTGCAAAAAAAGCTGCTCCTAAAAAAGCTGCAAAGAAAGCTGCTCCTAAAAAAGCCGCTAAGAAAGCCGCTCCTAAAAAAGCTGCTAAGAAAGCTGCTCCTAAAAAAGCTGCTAAGAAAGCCGCTAAGAAGAAATAGTCTTCTTGCTGCTAACGCAGAAATAGATTTAAGGCCTCCCGCAATTGCGGGAGGTTTTTTTTTGTACGCTGTGAGCCATTCTTTGGGTATTCAAAAAAAATCAGGGACGCCGGCCATGGCTCGCAGCTCGCCGCTAAGTATTAACTTCGAAACCATGGACAACTACGCAATAGCAGAGAACTTTGCCTTGTTAGGTAAGTTGATGGATATTCATGGCGACAACAGCTTTAAGGCAAAATCGTATGCGTCGGCCGCATTTACGATCGACAAGCTCCCTACCCCGCTTTCCGAGCTTTCTCCGGAGAAAATATTCGCGATCCGTGGCATCGGCGATTCTGTAGGCAGGAAAGTGGTTGAACAACTCGAAACCGGGGAACTCGGTATCCTGCGCGAATACCTGGAAAAAACGCCGCCCGGCATTCTCGAGATGCTGAACATCAAAGGCATCGGTCCCAAGAAGATCGCAACGATCTGGAAAGAGCTTGAAGTGGAATCGCTCGGCGAACTGTTGTATGCATGCAATGAAAACCGCCTGACCCTCTACAAGGGCTTTGGCGAAAAAACCCAGAACAACATCCGTGAATCCATTGAATTTTATTTCGGAACGCTGGGCAGTTATCTATACCAGCAGATAGAACCATTTGCCACGGCGGTGGATCAAAAATTAAAAAGCTCGTTCCCCGGCGAACAATTTTCTTTTACGGGCGAATACAGGAGACAACTCGAGATCGTAAACACTCTCGAATGGGTAACTACGGTACCCGTGCCCGGCCTTAAAGCATTTTTTACCGGCAATGGATACGAAGTGATTTCGGAAACCGGCGAATATATTTCCGTGAAGGGGAAGGAAAATGTAACCATGGGCTTCCATTCAACCGAAGAAGAGAACTTTGCAACGCAGCTCTTCGCCACCTCGTGCAGCGAGGCGTTCCTGAGGGCCTGGGGCGCGGCAACCTATTGGGATGCCGGCGCTGCTTACGGATCGGAAGAAGAGATCTTCAGCGCTGTGAACTGTCATTTCATCCCCGCTTTTCAACGCGAGAACCCGGAGATCATCCACAAAGCGTTGGCCGCGCCGTTGCCGCAGGTGATTCAACCCGGCGATATTACCGCCATCATTCACAGTCACAGCAACTGGAGCGACGGTGTTCATACCCTCGAACAAATGGCCACGCATGCGCAGCAACAGGGCCTGCAATACCTCGTGATCAGCGACCACTCCAAAACCGCGTTTTATGCAAATGGCCTCAGCGAGGAGCGTGTGTTCGCACAACACCAGCAGATCAATGAACTCAACACAAGGCTTTCCCCTTTTAAAATATTCAAAAGCATCGAAAGCGATATCCTGAACGATGGCAACCTCGACTACAGCAACGAAGTGCTCGGCAGTTTCGACCTGGTGATCGCCTCTGTTCATTCCAATCTCAAAATGACGGAAGAAAAGGCCATGATGCGTTTGCTTAAGGCGATCGAAAATCCCTATACTTCGATCCTCGGCCATATGACCGGCAGGTTGCTCCTGAGCAGGAACGGCTACCCGGTAGACCACAAAAAGATCGTTGACGCCTGCGCGGCAAACAATGTGGTCATAGAAGTGAACGCGCACCCGAGAAGACTTGATATCGACTGGAGATGGATCGAATACGCGCTTGAAAAGAACGTACTCATCTCGATAGACCCGGATGCGCATGCCACCGATGGATATGACGACTGCCGGTACGGCATCCTGATCGCGCAGAAAGGAGGATTGACAAAAGAAAGAAACCTGAGCAGCTTTTCGCTGGAAGATTTTGAGCAATTCCTGGTTGGACAAAGAGCAAAACGCCCTAGATCGTAAATGGTTGTTACCTGTTTAACAACCATTTAAAAACGCGTAGAAACGTTTACCGGGCCTTAACCGGCTTCTTCTGCCGCAACAACATCCGCAGGCGGGAGCTGTATAAAAAAGGTGGTTCCTTTCCCTTCTTCGGATTCAAACCAGATATGGCCATTGGCCTGCTCTACAATGCCTTTACAGATGGCGAGCCCCAGGCCGGTGCCGGAAGATTTGGTGGTGAAATTGGGTGTGAAAATATTTCCGTGCATGCCTGCGGGTATGCCGCCGGAATCGTCCCTCACCGAGATCAGTATGTTTTCTTCCTCGTGTTTTTGGGTGATCGCAACGTTCACCATTTGGTCTTTCTCTGTATTTGCCTCGATCGCATTTTGAAGCAGGTTGGTGAAGAGCCTGTTCATCTGCACGCGGTCTGAATAAACCTGGTAGTGCCCCTCTTCTTTTTTCCAGTCGATCTGTATGCGTGGATTGGTGCTGTAGAGGCGAACGATCGACGACAACACATCGGTAATATCAAACACCTCCATGCGTGCATTGCCGATATTGGCGAACTGCGAAAAATCGCCGGCTATCTTTGCCAGCTGGTCTATCTGCTCGATCAAAGTTACCGCCATGTTCTCTGATAATTCTTTCACATTCGGCGCGCCTTTCTGTATCGCATTCTGCAGGTATTGAATGCTCAGTTTCATGGGTGTAAGCGGGTTCTTGATCTCATGGGCAACCTGTCTCGCCATCTCGCGCCACGCGCCTTCCCGCTCGCTTTGTGCAAGCGCCTGCGCACTGAGCTCCAGCTTCTTTACCATCTTGTTGTACTCGTCAACCAGCATCCCGATCTCATCCGTCCGGTTCCATTCAATGGCTTCGTTGATCTGGCCAAGGTTCATCTCCTGCATTTTGCGGCCAATGAGGCTGAACGATTCGGTGATCCTGCTTGTCAGGAAAAATGCGATCGCCCCGGCGATCAGGAAAATAAATGCATTCAGGTTGATCAACGTGGCCAGGAAACCCGAGATCTCCTGGTTGAGTTCATTTTGCGAATTAAGGTATGGGATGTTGAGGTACGCATAGTTATTGCCCTGGTCGTCTGTTAACGGCACATAAATACTGAGGTACTGAAACGAGCCGATGCTCTCCGATTGCAGGAAGCGGATGCTGTGCCCCGTCTGCAGGGCACGGTAGGCACGCGGCTCCATTTTTGAGCTCAGCAATTGTTTGTTGTAGATATAAGGTTGCGTGGAAATGACCAGGTTCCCATCGAGGTCGTAATAATTGATGTCGACATTGTGCAGGTCGGAAATATCCGCAATTGTTTTTTCCAGCTCCGCCCTCACCCCGCTGTTGTCGGGAACATCGTCAAACGCCTGGAGCGAATTCTTCTTGGTGTTTACCTCGTTTGCCATTACCTGGATCGATTTAGACAGACGTTCCTCGTTGTTCCGGTTGAAACGGAGGATGAAGAACGAGATCGTTGCTATACCGATCACGATAAAGGAGAATACGCTCAGGAAAATGATGGTCGACTGGATCTGCGACCGTATGTTGAGCCGAAGCATCTTCCGCAACTCGTTCCATTTAAACCTTGCAACCAGCAGGTAATTGCCAAAATGAAAAAGAAAAATGATGAACAGGAACGAGCAGAACAAATAGGCAAACAGGGTAACCGCTTCAATGAACCAGGTATCGCGTTTTACAACGATGACCTGTTTGTTGTTGATGCCGTTGTACCAAAGCTCGTTGTAATCGCCCGCCTTCCGGTAGGAGAACTCAAAACCGCTCAGTTGTTTTCTATCGAGCTGCGAAGGGAAACTATAGGTATTAAAGTGGTTGATCATCCGCCCGCGCGTATACACAGCGTAGGCGTAGTTGGTATTGAGATCGGATGCCACATCAGATACCTGGTTGAACAACTCGGGGTAAAGCGCCTCGCTTTTGTACCGTTTCGATTTGATGATCACAAAAAGGTATCCCAGCAGCACCGAATCTTTCTGAACGATCGGTTTCTGGTACACATAACTGAACCCGTCCACCGTGTTTTCATAAATAAAGATGTCTTGTATGGCAGTAGGCTTTGCCTTGTTGGTTATGATGGTTTTGATGGCCGCATAACTTACCGAATCTTCATTGAATAAAGGGTGGTGAAGGCTATCGAAGGTATATATACGGGTATCGTATTTATTAAGATAGCCCGAGAAATTCTCATTGATCAGGCTATCCTTGATGAACTTATTTGCCGACTCCCCTTCCGATAAACGATGGAAATTGTTCACAAGAAACTGGTCGTCGAAATTGGTGGCGGCTATATTCAACAGGTTTTCGCCGGAGGGGTCCGTTTGCAGGGCAAGCTTCTCGGCAATGCGTTTGCGTTGTTCAAATTCCACAATGCCGTTCTCGTAGATCACCATCGATGCGATCGACATCGCAAAGATCATCACCCAGAAAATAAAAAAAGACGAACGCAGCAGCGGCACATACATATCTCTCTGCCGCAGGTTCAGCAGCAACAGGTACGCCATCAGCCAGATCAATACGGCCAGGTAAACACGCGTATCGGTTGTTGATGCAAAAAGAACGATGTAGGCGAGCCCGTACAAAGAAATTGCGAGGCACTGCATGTAAACCGGCAGCTTGCTTTTTATGGCGGGCTGCACCAGTATCTGCGAGAAATGAAAAAAGGAAAGCACCAGGAAACAAAGCACAACGAAGCTGATCACACTGTAAATGGTGAGCCCGAAGAAATTCGTTACGTCAAAGGGAATTTTTGAATCGCGCACCAGGCTGATGATCACCCCCGCCAGTAAAAACGCGATAACCGTAAGCACGAACAGGTTGATGTATTCAAAAAACCTCGGCCTGAACCTCGGCCTGAACCATGCCACACCATCTGAATGCGTTCTGTAAAAACTGACGAGCCAGAACAACAGCACCGAATTGACCAGCAGGTCGCCGAGCGAGGGATGCAACAGGTTTGACGCGTACACCGAAGGATCAAACAACGGCAGCTTGTTAAAATCGAATGGGAAAGGGAACAGGTACGAAACAAGCCTGATGAAAAGCACCGCCGACAATAAAAAAACAAATCCCGTTTTAAAACTGAACCGGTGCACCAGTTCCTGCGCAAGCGAATTGAGAAATACGAGCAATAAAATAATGGCGAGCACACGCAGCAGCACCGTAACGGAATCGTAGGCGATGAACGATTTGCCGGGTTTCAGTTTTACCCTGAACAGCGTTTCTCCCTTCCCGTTAACAACAGGAAAAGCATCTGCTGCGCCGCTGATCTCATACTGGTCGTTGATACCGCTGTACCCTGCAAATTCCGAATGCAGGTATTTGTTCTCCATAAAATACGACCAGCGTATGGGCAGCATCGCGATAACAGATACATCCTTTCCACCCAGCTTTATTTCCCTGCGGATCATCTCGAATTCCCCGTTCTGGTTCTCGATGAAATAATTTCCCTCGCCGCGGTAAAGGTCTTCGCTGTTTACATACATGTGGTTGGTGTTCCAGTACGCGAGTTTCGGGCCGTCTTCTTCGTTCCCGGTTGCGTACATAAAGAGCCCGATGTCCTCTTTCAAGGGGTCAACCGCTTTTGGCGATTGAGCGAGCAGTGCAGAAAGCGTTGCAGTATCCTTTAGCGCATCATTGAATTTTGCTTCCTGGTGCTGCAGGCGCTCCTGCAGCTTGCTGCTTACTTTTTCGGGAGAGGAGTGGTAGCTCCAGTAATTGCTGAATATAAAAGATATCGTATACAGCCAGGCGGCGGTGATGATGAGATATCCGTGTTTGTAGGCTGCCTGTCGTAATGAGTTGATCAACTATGTATGGTTTGCTTTTTTCACTTCGTTCCAGATGGCATCCATTTCTTCCAGCGTCATATCCTGTAATTTTTTGCCGGTTGCGGCGGCGATGGCCTCCATCTGCTGAAAACGGTGGATGAACTTTTTGTTGGTGCGTTCAAGTACGCCTTCTGCATCTACCTGCAAAAACCGTGCATAATTTACCAGGCTGAACAGCACATCACCGAATTCCTCATCGATCTTTTCCTGCGATTCCATCGCGATGGCTTCTTTCAGCTCGCCGATCTCTTCTTCCACTTTCTTCCACACATCTTCCTTGTTTTCCCATTCAAAACCCACCTGTTTTGCTTTTTCCTGGATGCGCGTAGCCTTAACCACAGCAGGCAACGACGGCGGAACGCCGGCAAGCACCGAGGTCTTGCCTTTGCCTTCTTTCATTTTCAGTTTTTCCCAGTTGCGTTTTACATCTTCCTCATCGTTCACCTTCACGTCGCCGTAAATATGCGGGTGGCGGTAAACGAGTTTTTCGCAAACGCCGTTGATCACTTCATCCAACGTAAACTTTTCCTGCTCCCTTCCAATACGCGAATAGAACAGGAGATGAAGCATAATGTCTCCCAGCTCCTCTTTGATGCCTTGCCAGTTTTCGTCTGTAATGGCGTCGGTGAGCTCGTAGGTCTCTTCCAGTGTTAGCGGGCGAAGGGTATGAATGGTCTGTTTCCTGTCCCACGGGCACTGCTCCCGCAACTCATCCATGATCTTTACCAATCTCAAAAAACTATCTGCTGTTTGCTGCATAAAAACGAATTAAATGGTCATTGCGGAGAAAATAAAAAAGAACGTAAACAGGAACGTCATAATGAACAGCGACAGGAACAGTATGATACAATATTTCAGTATCGTTTTCGCCCTTCGCTGGTGATAAAAATTGCGCATGGATTTATACATGAAGAAAAGGGTCAGTAACCCGAATACCACGTTATCCCATCCCACCATCCAGCCCATTTTATTCAGCAGGTAATCTACCAGCATGCCCGCGAGGATGATGATAAAGGTTCCGCAATACAAATGGATCGTAAACACAACATGGTTCACGTAATAAAAAGATTTCCTTCTTGCATACATCAACTGGAGTATCAAAGCAAACAATGGCAGGGAAACGAACAGCATTTGCGGAACAAGGTGGTTGAATTTCTCGAGCACCGCCTTCCAGATCGCCTTACCATCGCCATTGTACTTTTCGTTGAGATGCAGCTTCTGGTGCATGAACCGCGTTCCTATATAACCGTCGCGTTTATCCTTGGGCAGCCGGGCCTGCGCCGAATCGTAGGCTGCCACGCTTTTGAACACGGTATCTTCCTGTCCGCTGAGGAAATTGTTGAAATCCTTGTCGTTGCTCAGTGATTTGATCTTTGTTTTGTAAAGCGTGTCTTTCCGCAGCCTCACAATCTCTGAATCAACCAGTGCAAGTTTTTTTACCAGTGGCCTTTTGACCCTCGCCATGATGGTAGAATCTCCGAATTGCGTGCTATCGGTCTCTGCGATGCTCTCCTCCAGCGTTTTTTTCTTTTTCTCCAGGCGTTTCATCTGCTGCGCCGCGGTTCTTTCGCTGTCGTTGATCTTCATCATCTGGTTATTGTCTATGCTGAAGAAGATCAGGAAAAAGAATGCCGATGTAAACACATACATCCGGATCGGGTGCAGGTAAGAGGCGCGCCTTCCCTTCAGGTATTCGTGCGAAAGAAAACCGGGCCTGAAGAGCAGGTATTTTAATGTGCTGAAAAACTTCCCGTCGAAATGGGTGATATCGTATACAAAATGTGTAGTAAGATGCCAGAAACTTTCTTTCGGTTCAATGTTTTCCTGCCCGCAGACATGGCAATAACGGCCCTGAACAACAGCCCCGCAGTTGAGACAATCCTTTTCTTTTCTTTCTGTGAGATGCGACACTTGTTAACGTTTGGCTAAAAATACAGAACTATCTCATTGCCGCAAGAATAGACTGCGATTTTCAAATTTTATTTCCGAATTCGTGAAGATGGCGCGTGAAAAAGCCTCTTTTATACCCGTGCGGGGCAGGGTTGTTGACAAACCAGTGGTTTCACTTAAAAAAACGGTAAAACCGTATGCTGCGGGCGAATGTTTTGGGATCATGTAAACTGTACCTGTACCTTTGGCAAAAAAGGACCTTCATGAGATCATTGCTGGCGCTTGTTTGTTGTTTTGCGTTTACCGGCGCATTCAGTCAGTATTATTTTAACGATATCGTATCTACCAACCTCAGCAACGAGCAGTACAGGCTCTTGCGCGCAGGGAAGGTTAAAAAGATCATTGCCAACAGCTACGAGGCCGACAATACCCTTACCCCCGGTTTTGCACTGGAAGAAGAGATCAGCCTGGATGGCAAACGCATTGTGCTCACCACCGCCACCTCGCCCGGCAAACCTTCGGTAACCAACCGCTTTTATGAGCTCAGCAAACTGAAAAGGACACAATCAACCCTGAACAACATCGACAATAAGACCGAATATTTCTACAACGAAAAAGGACAGGTACAGCGCATTGTCTTCACCACTACCGATACCGTGTTGAAGTCGTCATTGGTTGAAGCGCACGAATGGCGGTATGGTGCGGATGGACAGCCTGCTTCGATGCTGAAGATCAAAAACAGGACAGACACTACCCTCATCGATCTCGTAAAAGACGAACAGGGCCTCATCATCGAAGAGAAATGGAAAAGAAAGAACCGCACGATCGAGAATTATTATTATTACTATAACGATGCAAAACAGTTAACCGACATCGTCCGCTTCAACACGCGCCTGAAAAAACTGCTTCCCGATTACCAATACGAGTACGACGACAAGGGCCGCGTAAGCCAGATGACACAGGTAGCGATGAACACCGCCAATTATTTTATCTGGCACTATACCTACAATGAAAAAGGGTTGAAACAAAAAGAAGTGGGTTACGACAGGCAAAAAAACCTGGTTGGAAGGATCGAGTATGTTTATGAGTTCTAGGCTTTTTTAAGAGACCCGCTATTTTTCAGGTTCCTTTGCCTGGTTGGGGACCGTCAATGCAAACGAGGTGCCCTTGCCGAACTCGGATTTAACCGAGATCTCACCACCTATTCTCGTCAATGCTTCTTTAACGATATACAGGCCTATGCCAAGGCCGTTCTTGAAATCGGTGCTCCGGAAAAAGATCTGGAAGATCTTGTTGAGATGTTCCTCAATGATACCTACACCATTGTCTTCGATGTGTATCACCGCCTGCCGTTCTGAAACAACCGCACTGAGTTTTACCCTTGGATTGGCCTCGTCTACCCGCTGGTATTTTACAGCGTTCGAGATGAGGTTATTGAGTATGAGAGAAAGCCTGAACCCATCGCACCTGAAGGCCACGGGCTGGTCTACATGCACATCGAAAACGATTTGCGGGTTCTGCATGTTGCAGAGCTCGATGCTGTCGGTGAACATTTTTTTGAAATCAACATCCTCGTTTACATCGTCGAGCCGGATACCCTTGTAGTATTCGATGGTTTTGTGGATGAAAACATCCATCTTGTTCACGCAGCTTTCTATCATCGCGAAATATTCGTTCACATCTTTTTCCTTACCTGGCTGCTGCAGCTTGGCGAGGTTGAGTATGCCCAGGATATTGGCGAGCGGCGAACGGAGATCGTGGGAGGTGCTGTATACAAAACGGTTGAGTTCATCGTTTGCCTTCTGCAGTTCGTCTACTTTTGCGCGCAACTGCTTCCGGGTCTGGTACAATTCAAAGGCATTCTGTATGGCCGTTTTCAGTTCCATTTCATCCCATGGCTTTTTGATGTAGCGGAAGATCTCCCCTTTGTTGATCGCATCGATCAATGCATCAAGATCGGTATATCCGGTGAGCAGGATGCGCACGGGATTGGGATGCGCTTTTCTTACGATGTTAAAAAACTCAACTCCCGTGGTCTTGGGCATGCGCTGATCGGCGATGATGACCTGTATGTCTTTGTCGTTGAGAATATTGAGTCCGTCGGCCACGGTCTCCGCGGTATATATTTCGTAAAGCCTCCTGAAACTCGCCTGGAACGCCAACAGGTTATTGGCTTCATCGTCGATGTAGAGGATACGGATCTTTGGTTCCATTGGATGACTCATTGCAGGTGTTGGTTAGTCAAAAGCCGATGGAGGCAGCTTTCTGTATAAAGATAGGATGAATTCCGCTCCATTCCCTCTCGACGATACCACTTCTATTTTGCCCTCGTGTTTCTGGATGATTTTGTAAACGATTGATAATCCGAGTCCTGTTCCCTCTCCTACTTCCTTGGTGGTAAAGAACGGATCAAATATTTTCTGGCGCACCTCATCCGTCATACCCATTCCCGAATCTTTGATGCTGATCTGGATCTTGTCGTCGCCCAGGTCACGTGTAGTAATGGTAATCGATTCATCGCCCTGTTCCGTTTTTTCCTTGATGGCCTGTATGCCGTTGCTGAGGATGTTCATGAATACCTGGTTCAGTTTACCAGGGTAACATTCGATCTCGGCATGCGCCTGGAAATCTTTTTTGATGGTGATATTGGCCGGCATGGCGTTTTTCAGGATCACCAGGGTTGAATCGATGCCTTCGTGCACATCAACGATCTTTACTTCGCTCTCATCGAGCCTGCTGAATGTGCGGAGCCCTTTTACAATTTCTGCTGTTCTTTCCGCGCCTTCATGGATGCCTTTTACAAGGCTCCGGATCTCATCGCGTACATAAGAAACATCGATCTGTTTTTTGAGTTTATCGATCTGTGCAAGTTTTCCCTGGATCTCTGCTTCCGGGGCGGTATGCAATCCGTCGTACGCATCAATGATCTCGATGAGGTCGTTGATATCGAGCTCCAGGGGTTTGATGTTTGATTTTACAAAGTTGATCGGGTTGTTGATCTCGTGCGCGATACCCGCGGTGAGCTGACCGAGGGAGGCCATTTTTTCCGCCTCAACGAGTTGTATCTGCGTGTCCTTCAGATCCTGCAGCGCAACACTCAGGTTGTTGTTGGATGACTGCAGTTCTTCTGTTCGTTCCGCCACTTTCCGCTCGAGCGTGATGTTCTGCTCCTTCACGAGCTGCTGGTTGATCTCGAGACGGCGCAGGCTCTCGGCCTGCGACTGCTCTTTCTCCCTGCGCAATACATTGATCTTGTCGGCAAGGGCGATCGACAGCAACGCAACTTCCAGTGAAGAGCCCACGTATATGATGTAGGTGGTAAAATTGTTATAAGGCAGCACGGCAAGGTTGCGCAGGATAAGGATCACGAAAGTGATGAGGAAGAACATCCATGCCGCCAGGTAAAAATAGGCCGGGCGGAAATTTCTCCGTGCCATGTAAAAGCTTGTGGCCAATACCGAGATCACACCGAGAATACCGTTGAAATTGAGGATCTGGTAACCGACCGAAACATTGGAGAACAGGCACCCCGCCAATCCAACCAGGTAAACAAGAACCAGCAACTGCAGCCATTTGTGTACACGTGGCGCGAGTTCTTTTGTGCGGAGGAAATTCATACTGAACACCAATCCCGCAGCGGAAGAAAGTATCGAGGTTATCACAACCGCGTATTTGTTGAGCCCGGGATTGTTGGGCCAGAGGTATTTGGCCTCGTAACCCGTGAAAGTGGTCTGCGCCAAAGCGAGCAGGAAAATATACGCAACGTAAAAAATATAGCTGTTGTCTCTTGTAGCGAAGAAAAGGAACAGGTTGTACAGGAACATCACGGCGAGCACCCCGAGGTAAAGGCTGGTGATGATGTTCTGCAGGTTTACATCCGCATACAAACCATCTGTGGTAAGCACGCGTGCCGGAACAATGATGGGGTGCGTGCTGTTCACGTGCAGCAGGTACTGCGCGGTTGTGCCGGGCGGGCTCTTCAGGTCAAACACAAAATTGGGTGAGCCGGCAAAGCGGTTGCTAACGGGTATCGCATTGCCCTGTTCTTCGAGCAGCACGGGTTTTGATCCATCCACGCGGTAAAGCGTAACGTGTGAGAGATTCGAAAAAGCAATGTTCAAAAAAAGCCGCGCAGCTCCCGAGTTGTTGCTCACCGAAAAACGGAACCAGACGTTTTTAATGTCGTTTGGATAGATGGGGATGCGGCCCTGCGTGTTTACAAAATCCTTGCGTTGAACCACCTGCTCCGCCGTGAGTGCATTCGTTTTGTCTACGAGCTCATCCATATTCGCGGAAATGGTGTAAGCCGGCGACCGATCGGTAATGATGGCCTGTTGCGCAAAGGAAAAAGAAGCGGGTACAACGAAAGACAACAGCAGTAACCATTGTTTTACAAAATGTGCTGTAAAAAAGAAGCGGTGCCTTCTTTCAGAATACATAAGGTATGATCATTTTGGTCTCCTGCCTGTAAGCGAGGTAATCTTTGCCAAAACGCGCGATGAGTTCCTTTTCTTCGATCCCGATGCGAACGTAATAAGCAACGATCATTGCGATACAAGATATAATAAATCCCGCTAAACTCTCCAGTATTACCCCACCCGCAACAATGGCCAGGAACGCGCCTGTGTAACTCGGGTGGCGAACGATCTGGTAGGGGCCCGACCTGATGAGCTTGTGGTCGTCGGAGATCTGCACGGTAGCTGTAAAATATTTACCCAGCGTTTGCACCGCCCACGCGCGGAAAGTGATGCCTATTGCGATCATAGCCACTGCAATAGCTGTGTAAATGCTGTATCCATCGTGTTCCGTTTTGAAATAGGCCCAGTCAACCAGCGGAACAACCACGCTTACAAACGACATCAACAGGATCAGCACAACAGAGAACCGGTCGCTGCTTTTTTTATCATCGGTTTCTTTCACCGAAACGGGAGGCTGTGTGAGCCAGATGCAAACGGTTCCGGCGATGATGATGAGTATTTTGGGATTGAGTATCAGTTGGGGATTGCCCAGCAGGGGCAGGATGATCATCAGGGAATTACTGATCACTGCGAGAACGACCTTGCGCATAGTTATTTCTTTTTTTCCGTTTCCGGGTAAGCTTCGTACGAAATGTGATACTCATTCGGATCAACATTCTCCAGTTTCAGCGCATAGTGTATGTTGATGTAAAAATCCTTGAAAGGCGATTTTTCCTGGGCGATGTGTTCGGGATTGTTGCGCAGGTACAGGATCTTTTCCCTTTCGCGCGGGTGCGTGGTTGAAAGGTTGAACATATCATCCGAATAGAGTGCGGTGGCCAGGAGGTCGATTTTTGGATAGTAGAAGGTTCCCTCCTTACCCACTTCGGTCATGATCCTGCCGCCCATCCAATCCTTGAAACGGACGGTTGTTGGCGAGCAGAGGGTAAAAAAGGTATTGATCCCGATCTGCGTAGCAATGGCCACGGCCACCCTCGACGGGAAAAGGCTCCCGATACCAAGCCCTGCCACCTCTTTCGAGTTCCACAACCCGGATAACTCGGCGGCGCCGTTTCTCGCATGTTCCCGCACGATGCGGTAAATACCCGCATCCATATCGCCGGTGGCGGTTTCAATGGGCAGGGGGTTTATCCCGTCTGCCACCTGGATGCGTACGCCCCCGTACATCTTCTGACGGTCAAGGGTTTCCACCACAATCACGTAGATCGAACGCTGGTACATCCAGTCGGTGGTGTTGGTGGTAATGTTTTCGATCCCGTATATCGATAAAACCCGCCTGTGGCCCTCGATAAATTTCAGGCAGGTTTCCGGCTCATCAATAGCCCTGAAAGCCCTGATCCTGATGTCTTTATCCAACTGGTCCACATGCGTCATCCCTTGTTTACTTTTGATAGGAGCAAAATAACGAAATTATACCCTTTTCTATTAAATTATTGTATAAATGCATGTTTTGGCTACTTTTACGGTACGAAACCCCATCGTAACTATGGAAGAACAAAAGATCAATGTGTTGTACATTGATGATGAACCGAATAACATTGTCTCCTTTAAGGCAGCATTCAGAAGGGTATTCAACGTTTACTCGGCCGAATCGGCGGAAGAAGGAACCAAAGTGCTGGAGCAGGAAGAGATTCATGTGATCCTTAGTGACCAACGTATGCCCAAGACAACCGGGATCGAATTCTTTCAATCCATCCTCGAAACGCACCCCGACCCGATCAGGATCCTGATCACGGGTTATACAGATATCAATGCGGTGATCGATGCGATCAATCTCGGCCAGGTTTACAAGTACCTCACCAAGCCATGGATAGAAGAAGAAGTAAAAACTTCGATCCGCAACTCGTTCGAAGTATACGACCTGCGCATGAAGAACAAAGAGCTCACGCAGAAATTACTCGAGGCAAATGAAAAGCTGGAGTTTTTGGCGAGACAAAACCTGCTGTCTTAAAGCGGTTTTATCCACCACTCACCCATTCCACGGCCTCATCCAGTTTGGTTTTTTCGTACCCTTTGAATTCCCCGGGCACAAGTACGCTGAAGATATTGGTAAACGTATTGATGGCCTCCGAATCGGAAAGTATGGCTACGCGGTTCCAGTTGGTGAGTTGTTTTAGCCCGAGCACAGCATCCTGCAGCCAGGCCCCTGCTTTGAAGGAGGTCAACGGTGTGTTGATCACCATCAGGTAATTGAGCTCGCCGGTGCGTGTCACCAATTTTTCAACCGCGGGGAAAACCACCGATTTAAAATCGTCTTCCGTTACCTCGCCTTCTGCGCTGAATGCCACCATATTGGCCGGCACGCCTGTTAATTGCCTGATCATGGGCTTGTATGTTTGGGTTTGAGTTGATTGTATCAAGCCGTTGGCTCTCCACGTTTCTATACTTTTATTTATTCAGCAGGAAAGTTCCTGCATCGGCCGCAAGGCCCTCGGATACCAGCACGTTTTCCTTGAAAGCCGGTTTGTAAGGGGTCACGGCTTCAATTACCACGCGGTAGGTGCCGGGTTTTACACCGGTGATCTGGAAAGATCCCTGTACCACATTTGCGCGGAACGTATCTGTTGCAGAAACGGCCCATGCGCCGGATGCCGCATCGGTAGGAACCACTATACCCGTGATCGATCCCGCATAAGTTCCCCTGAAAGCAAGGAGCCCGGCGGTGACAATGAATATGGAAACGAGTATGATCAATAACTTTTTCATAAGATTGGATTTATGAATAGAGAAGATAAATTTCTGTGCCAGACGCACGAATGGCGCATGAAAAGAGACAATACCCGATGCAGAAACTGTAGATAAAAATGGGCAACCCCGGTTTAACCTGCTTTCAGCTTTTTTTCAACCAGCGCCCGCCGTTTTTTCCAAACCGCAACGGGACCGGGTTCATATATGCTGTTGCCCTTCCTGTCTACCATCCCAAAGGCCCTGTTGATCTTTGCAGAAAGGGTTTGTACCTTTTTGCTGTGGGCCGCCCTGGGCGTATACAGCCTCGAAAACGCTTCGAGGGCTTTGTTGATGACGGCAAGTTCCTCTGAAAACATTTTCTGTTTCCTGTAAATGATCATCAAGCGCCGGAAGGCATGCAGGTTATTGCTGTCGCGCTTTAAAATACGGTGGTAGATCTTTCCGGCATCGCCCCATTCCTCTTTTGCCTCGGCTTCTTTGCCCTGGACAACAAGGTCTGCAATGCTTTCGTCCTGTTTGTGAACCACCTTCATACAGAAAAATACCTGTAGCGTTTCAGAATCGTATTTACCTTTTCTTTCAGGCTTTCGGGGCAGTTCTCGTTAAAGAGAACATGCACAGGGTCTACACTTACATGGTAACATTGGCTCGGTTTCATTCTCCTGCCCTCCACCTCTATCGTTTCATGATCGAGCGCATCAAGTTCTTCCAGCAGCATCTGGTGCTCGGTTCTGTCTATCGCGTGCATAGGAATCTCTTTTTGAAAAAGACTGAAAAAATTATACCTCCCGGAATGTAGAAACCAACGCGGCATAGTTTTTTATTATTGTTAACACGCGTTCAGCTTTAAGCCTTGCGCACCAAGCATTATTAAACCACTTAATCTGACAGGAAATGCACTTTTTATTGATCGACGAAGACGACACCCGGATGAAGATCGTTACAGCCCGTGTTAAAAATGAAACCAACGAAAATGCCAAATGTACCTGGGCAAAAAATTCTGCCCACGCCCTTGAAATTTTACAATACCTGGAGCCGGATATGGTGCTGCTCCACCAGGACCAGCCCGGCATCATAGCGCTTACACAGGCAACCGAAGCCAGGCAAATAAAACTGCTGCGCTATATGGACCAGGATTCGTTGTACCTGCAGCATGCAGGACAGGTAAAAGAAGCTTCTTAACTATTTTTCAATTTCCGAACCGGGAGATGCAACCAACAGGTTCTCCGTTTCCCGGTTCAGAGACCAGATCGCTCACTTCACACTTTCCAGGTACACGCCGATCCTGTGTGTACGCAAAAGGTACGGGATACGCTTTCTTTCTTTGCCATTGTTAAAGTCGAGCGCCTTTGATGCCTGCAGCGGCATATGGCAATCGATGCAATTTTTTACGGCGGTTTGTTGCTGCACGGCGTGTTTGGACGACTGGTGGCAACTCATGCATTTTGCAACAAATATTTTGGGATCGTTCTCCGCAACATGCGTGTTGTGGCAGGTGCCGCAGGTCATCTGGCTCCCGGCAAAACATTTGCTCTGCTGAAGCAATTGCATTTGTTTCCCATGCACATCAGGATTGGGCTTGCCCTCGCCAAAATGCGGAAAATAATAATTGGCCAGCGTATCCCCGGGTTGAAAAGCAAACAGGGTGCGTTGTACATCGAGGTCGTTTCCTGAATGACACGTACTGCAGAGATCAAGTTGCTGTTTTCGCGTGAGCGATTTGATGGATGTAATAAACTTCGCTTCTTTTACCGATGGATTTTTTTGCTGGTATGCCACATGTTCGGCAGCCGCACCATGACACCGCTCGCAATCAATACCCGGCACAATGGTCTGCTCTGCAAGTTTTTCTGAGAGTTGCAATGAGCCTGCCTGCACATCTGTTTTTTCAACAAACGATGCATGGCACTCAAAACATCGGCTCAATATCACCCGGTCGTAAAAAGCCTGGTCGGTGGGATAACCCGGGCTGTTGGTCCAGCTCCTTATACCGGCAAAAAAAGTAAGCGGCAATTGAAGCAGTTGTCCATCTTTCCAATAAGCATAGGTCTGCGCCTTCTCTCCCGATCCGATAGCGAAATCAATTTTTTCAGCATGCAACCTGTTCCCGTTCTTCAGGTGAACCTGGTAAATATACTCGCGCGTCTTTTCGAGCGTCACCATTGATCCATCTGTGTAATAGGAAATATGGCCGGCGGTATTGAAGTTCTTTTCCAGGATACTGTCAACAGGCTTGCCTGATGTTTTGAAATGATTGGTATGCGCATAAGAACCCGCTACATCCTTGTGGCAACCGATGCAGGATGCGGATCCTGCATACAACGGCCCCCGTGGATCATTACCGGCTTTGCTGTTGATACACCGGTTGAAAATGATGCATATAAGAGCGAGCAACCCGACTACCAGGAATATTTTTCGGTTACGGTACATGGTATTCATCGATGCGGTTAAGATAGTAGTTTTCTTTGGAAATCCGGCCTGGGCGCCCCACGCAACAATTCATTATATTTATCCCAACCACCACAACATGAAAAAGATCCTTGCGGCACTGCTCCTGTTTTCACTCACCGCCAACGCGCAAAAAACGGGTTTTAAAGAATGGTCCAAAACCCCGCCCATGGGCTGGAACAGTTGGGATTGTTTTGGCCCTACTGTAGTGGAACAGGAAGTGAAAGCCAATGCAGACTACATGGCAAAGCACCTGAAAAAATACGGGTGGGAATATGTTGTGGTGGATATACGCTGGTATGTGGGAAACGACAAAGCGCATGGCTACAACGAAAAGGACCCGGACTATGTAATGGATAAATACGGAAGGTTCCAACCCGCCGTAAACCGTTTTCCTTCAGCCGCAGGTGGTAAGGGTTTCAGGCCGCTTGCAGATTACATTCACAAAAAAGGATTGAAGTTTGGCATCCACATCATGCGCGGCATACCGGTACAGGCGGTGAACAAGGATCTCCCGGTGCTGGGCAGCAACGCAACGGCAAAAGACATTTACAGTACCGAACTGCAATGCAAATGGCTGAAAGACATGTATACCGTTGTTGCGGGCAGGAACGGCGCGCAGGAATATTACAATTCGCTTTTCAAACTGTATGCTTCGTGGGGAATTGATTTTGTGAAAGTGGATGATCTCTCGCGGCCCTACCATGCCGGAGAAATAGAAATGATCAGGAAAGCGATCGATCTCTCGGGCAGAAGGATCGTATTGAGCACCTCTCCCGGCGAAACGCCGATCGCATCGGCGCCGCATGTGCAGCAACATGCGAACATGTGGAGAACGGTAGATGATTTCTGGGACAACTGGAAAATGCTCAGGGATCATTTCGCGGTTTTTGAAAAATGGAACGGCTACCGTGTTGCCGGCGGCTGGCCGGATGGCGACATGCTGCCATTGGGCAGGATCGGTATACGCGCAGAAAGAGGGAACCCGAGGATGACCGCGTTTACAAAAGAAGAACAATACACGTTGATGACGTTGTGGTGCATCTTCCGTTCTCCATTGATGTTTGGCGGGAACCTGCCCGACAACGACGACTTTACGTTGTCGTTGCTGAACAACGAAGAAGTATTGAACGTTCTGAAACGCAGTTCTAACAACAGGCAATTGTTTGCCACAGACAGCACCGTTGCCTGGATCGCAGACGATCCGCAAAGCGGGGCAAAATACCTCGCGTTGTTCAATTCGTCTGATAAAGATGCAGTAACGGTGGGTGTTGACTTGAAAGAGATTGGAATGAATGGAAAATGTTTGTTCCGGGATCTCTGGAACAAAAAGAACATCGGGCAATATGCCGGGTCGTTCTCTTCCGTTGTAAACAAACACGGCGCGAAGCTCTACAGGATCACCGGAAATTGACCTGCACCCTACGCACGTCAATCAAAGGGCAACAATTGCGGCGCTATGTATTCCTTCTTCGCCAGGGGCGAATTGAAGATGTCAATATCGTAATGGGCGGCCATCAATGCCTTGAAACCGGTAACCAGCCGCGGAAATTCAGCTATAAAACCAGTAAAACTTTTTGAGCCCGATCTGCATACAAAATGATGCACTGCTTTCACCGCAGCGGTCGTAAGCGTTTTGTTGTATTTCTCCGCGGCGCCGAGTTGCGTTACGAATGCAAGCAGCTGCGTATTCACGTTTTCAACCGCCTGGTCTACCCCGTATTTTATCACATGCAACCATGCCAGCCGCACATGGGCTTCGTGGTTAAAGATAGACGCGGGGAACGATCCGCCGGCAAATGCGCGCTCAAATGATTCGTCGTTGAACTCGTAATGGGATTCCATGGGCCGAAGTTACTAAACGAAAGATCATCCTGCTGTTTATTCCTCATCATCAGGTCGTAAAAACCAAAGCGGCACGCTATTTTATATTCATAAGGAAAGATGCAGATCATGAGTTATTACAAAGACAAAGAGAAAGCCGATCCCTCCAGCATCAACCGGGAAAAGGTGGGCAACCGGGATATCAACGACCCGCTGTTTGATACCGACCAGCGCGATAAAAGAATGGATGAAGGAAGCAGCCGCACAGAAGCAGACCCCTCTGTTCCGAAGGAATACGATGGAAGCAAGAATGCAGGCGGATCGAAGTCTGCCACCACCGATCCTGAGCAATAAAAGCTGTATCAGGTAGTACCGGCCACCCTTCCTTGCAGGGCCAGGGCGTTGTGCACGGCTTCGCCGATGGTGTTGTTGAAATAGGCATATACATCCTGTTTCGCAGCAATGGCCTGCTTAATTTTTGTTGCATACGATCCGATCAATTCATCTGTATAGGTGCCGCGGTAATCGCCTTCCACCCCGTGGAAACGGAAAAAACGCGTATCAGCGGCAGGAATTTTTGCCGGCGTGGCCGATTTGGGCATATCGTGCTCAACCAATAGTGCATGGTGCAACGCAAGCAACTCATACACCTCTCCCATGTACCAGGAATTGTCGCGGAACTCGACAGATAATTTCCAGCCGGTATTCATATCGCCAAGCAGCTCGAGCAACAGTTCCAGCTGGTTGAATGCATCCGCTTTTGTGCCGCCCGGAAACTGGATCAGCAGGCATCCTTTTTTTTCACCGATGGCATCAAACACCTGCATGTATCTTTTTAGTACGGCCTCATCAAACAGGAGTCCTTTGTTGTGGGTGATCTCTTTTCCCAGCTTGAGCGTAAAGCGGAAAGATGCGGGCGTTTCATCGCGCCAGCGCGCCAGCGTGCGTTCCAACGGAAGTTTGTAAAACGTCTGGTTCACCTCGAGCGAATTGAACAGGGAAGCATAGTAGGTTAACCGCGACGCTTCGCTGAATTCCGGTGGAAAAAAAGTCTTGTTCTTAACCGGCAGCACAATATTGGAAGTACCGCAATACAACATGATTTATCCTTTGCGTTTTTTGTATTTAAGGCTGAAAAACAGAATCAACAGATTCACCAAAAATGAAAAAGCATTGGTTGCTATGATGGGCCAGTCCTTTTTCAATATTCCATAATACACCCACAACCCTACACCGCAGAGCAGTATCAACAACATACCGAGGGAAATATCGGAGGCTTTCTTTTTGCCGATGATCATGACAAGTTGCGGCAACATAGAGATGCCGGTACACACGCCTGCGGCAATACCAATAACAAACGGGTCTGATAACATTTCATTCATAGCTCACATTGATTTTACAACGATGCCCCGCATATACAGGGCATCGTTTGTATTTTAAGCCGGCACTTTTCTTGGCCGCTCCCTTTCCCAAAACCTGTGTTGTGCAATGGCGCCGATAAAATCTTTCGCGATCTTCTTCGGTTCGCCAACGATCACACCGTCATCACCTTCGATCTTGTTAATGAAATAAGTTGACTCCAGCACCTGGTCAGCATCCGCATCGGCAGCGATGGCTTTGCAGTGTTTGAATGCCTCGTTTAAAAAATGTACCGCGTCTGCATCGTCTGCAAGTGTGGCCACGCTGTTTGTGCCGCCGGGCACATACAACGCATCGTAAAACACCGAAGACGAATTGGTAAAGGTTTTGATCGGGTTGATCTCTGTTCCGTCTTCTGCCACTACGGGCCCGAGTCGCGGCGCAACGATCTCTACAACCGCTCCCGCTGCTTCCAGCGCTTTCTTCATTGCGGCAACAGAAGCTGCGTTTACGCCGTCGGCTACCAGGAATGCGATCTTTCTTGTAGCGATTGAGTCTTTGCGTGTGTTTGCCATGCTCAATGCCTCCGACCTGTCGAGCGAACTTTTTTTCATCACCGGTTCGTACGACTTTGGCGATGCATCTGCGGGCACACTAAAATTGTATTGCGCCACTTTTTTAGGAACGGAAACACCGATGCCATAGGCCACGGCTGCGGCCAGTCCTTTGTCAACCTTTGCGATGATGCCCAGCATCCGCTCGCGCACCGCCAGCGTTTCCACCTTGCTCAGCTCAAAGGTGAATGCTTTAACGATGTGTTCTTTTTCTTCATCTGACTGGCTGTTGAAAAACAAAGTGGCCTGGCTGAAATGATCCAGGAAACTTTCACTGCGTTCCCTTATCTTTTTTGAATCGATGCGTTCTGCGTAAGAGGTAAAACCACCTTCTTTCATTTTGGCCTGGAAGGGACAACCACCGCCAAGCGTATTGGGATGGTAACTCGTTCTTCCTGTATTGATCTGCTGCCGCATAGCTCCATCACGTTGGTTGTTGTGAACGGGCACTACCGGGCGGTTGATCGGTATTTCGTGGAAATTAGGGCCGCCCAGGCGGATCAGCTGCGTATCGGTGTAGGAGAACAAGCGACCCTGTAACAATGGATCGTTTGTAAAGTCGATACCGGGTACGATATGTCCTACATGAAAAGCAACCTGTTCCGTTTCAGCAAAGAAATTATCCGGGTTCCTGTTCAATGTGAGTTTACCGATGCGTTGCACGGGAACGATCTCTTCGGGTATGATCTTGGTTGGATCGAGCAGGTCAAATTCAAAGCTGTGCTCGTCTTTTTCTGCAACGATCTGAACACCGAGTTCCCATTGTGGAAAATTGCCCGACTCTATTGCTTCCCAAAGGTCACGCCTGTGGTAATCCGGGTCCTTTCCTGAAATGTTCTGGGCTTCGTCCCATGCAACAGAATGCACGCCCAGCAAAGGTTTCCAGTGAAACTTCACAAAACTTGCCTCGTTCTTTTCATTGATAAAACGGAAGGTATGCACACCAAACCCTTCCATCATCCGGTAGCTTCTCGGGATGGCGCGGTCGCTCATCAGCCACATGATCATGTGCGCCGATTCGGGCATGAGTGAAATAAAATCCCAGAATGTATCGTGCGCAGAAGCGGCCTGCGGCATTTCGTTGTGGGGCTCAGGTTTTACGGCGTGTACCAGGTCGGGAAACTTCATGGCGTCCTGTATAAAAAAGACGGGCATGTTGTTGCCAACAAGATCGAAGTTGCCTTCTTCCGTATAAAATTTTACGGCAAATCCACGAACATCCCGCGCAAGATCGGTTGAACCGCGCGAGCCCGCAACGGTTGAAAACCTTACAAACACGGGCGTTTTGATATTGGTGTTGTTGAGAAACCCTGCTTTGGTGAACTTGCCCATCGGCTCGTACAATTCAAAAAATCCATGTGCCGCCGAACCGCGCGCATGCACGATGCGTTCGGGTATCCGCTCATGGTCAAAATGCGTGATCTTCTCGCGCAGGATAAAATCCTCGAGCAGCGTGCTGCCCCTTTCACCCGCTTTGAGGGAGTTGTTGTCGTCGTTTACTTTTACACCCTGGTTGGTGGTCATAAACTGATCGGCAGGTGATTCACGATCCGGTTGCAGCTCGGCAGATTTCGCATCCACCGGAGTTTTCCTGGTTGGCATATGGCTGTTTTTTTGTAGGTTGAGTTAATCGCGTGAGCGTTGTTGTTATTTTGCATCTTCATGTCCAACAGGTTCCTGCATTTTCTGCATCTGTTTGGCCTGTATACTGTCTGGCGTGATCGCACCCATTGCTACCATGAGCTTGTTTTTTAATCCCGACACCACCATATCATCGCCGTTCATCAAGGCTTTATAGCCATCTTTGGCTACATCTGCAGGGTCGGCCATTTTTTGTTCGTCCTGGGCCACCTTGCTTTCGGTCATGTCTGCCTTGTTGAAAAAATCCGTATCGGTTACGCCGGGCAGTAATGCTGTAACCACAACGCCTTTGTCTTTTACCTCTGCGCGGATGGCTTCTGTAAACGATTGTACAAAGGCCTTTGTTCCATGGTACACGGCCTGCCAGGGACCAGGCGCCTTGCTGGCGATCGAAGAAACGTTCAGGATCTTTCCATCCCCTCTCTGCACCATTTCTTTCAGGAAAAATTTGGTGAGCGATACAAGGCTTGAAATGTTTAACTGGATGATGTCGAGCTCGCGTGAAAGCTCATTGTTTACAAACTCCCCGTATACCCCCTGCCCGGCATCATTTACCAACACATCGATCTTTATACCGCGTGCCGAGATCAGCCCGTGTATCTGTGATGCGCTTTCGGGAATGAACAGGTCTTTCGCAAGTGTAATCACCTCTATCCCGGTTCCGCCAAGTTCTTCCGCAACCCTGTCAAGGTCGTCCTGCGTTCTTGCAACGATCACAAGGTTATAGCCGTCCCCTGCAAAAAGCTTTGCAAGCTCATACCCGATCCCGCTGGTTGCACCGGTAATGAGTGCATATTTTTTTGTGCTTTCCATACAATGAATTTTTGATGTACCAATCAAGGCACAAAATATCTGCCACCAATTTGTCGGGCGGCCTGCATGGATTATGTAGAAACCCTTGAACAGGTTAAGCCGCCACCTTCCTTACACGTCGCGGTCTTCTTGCTTGCTCCAGGTTTACGCGCCTGTGCTGCGACGGAATGTTCACGTTGTGAAAACCCGCTCTTGCCAGCTTCTCCGCAAAATCAAGCTGCACAGGATATTCACCATGAACGAGGAAGATGTTTTTTACATGTGCCGGATCCTGGCACTGGAGAAAATGAAGAAGATCATCCTGGTCGCCATGCGCGCTCATGCCTTCGAGCTTGCCTACCTTTGCGCGTACAGCAATGTTCTGTTCGTGGATGCGCAGCCTGCGAACGCCGCGTAACAATTTACCGCCGATCGTTTTCGGCGTACAGAAACCCGCCATCAGGATCGTGTTCCGCTTATCGCCCGCGCATGCTTTTATGTGGTGAACCACACGACCGGCATCTGCGGTTCCGCTCGCGGCAAGCACAACACAAGGTTCGTTTGACGAAGTGATCTGCTGGCTCTGCGCAGGATCGTCGATGTATTTCAACCCGGCGAAATCAAAAGGGTTGTCATCGATCTCCAGGATCTTCTGCAGTCGTTCGTTAAAATAAGAAAGATGGCTGCAGGTAACCGATGTGGCTTTGTGCGCCAGCGGGCTGTCTACGTAATAGGGTACGGCTGGTAAACGTTTTTCCAGTTCCAGCTGGTTGAGTGCATACAAAAGCTCCTGCGTTCTTCCCACGCTGAATGCGGGGATGATGAGTTTGCCGCCGTTCCTGCTGCAGGTTTCGGTGATGGCCTCGTATAATTTATCAACTGCATTGCCGTGGATGTCGTGCAGGCAATTGCCGTATGTGCTTTCCATAATGATCACATCGGCCTGCGGACAAGGCGATGGGCCCTGCATCAATGCGCTGCGGTATCTTCCGATATCGCCGGTGAAAAGTATTTTTGTTTGTTTCCCGTTTTCATGAACGGCCAGGTTAACGGCGGCGCTGCCTACTACATGTCCCGCACCTGTAAGCATTACAGAAACATCTTTGGTGATCTCGCAATATTCATCAAGCGGAATATCGCGGAACTGGTGCATGGTGGCCGCTACATCGTCTGCATTGTACAGCGGGTGGCAACCATCGTGGTGGCAGTTCTGTATAGAGGCGCTGTCGTAGAGCAAGATCTCGGTGAGCTCGCGTGTAGCCGCACTGCTGTATATGGCTCCTTTGAATCCCTCTTTAACGAGTTTGGGCAGTAACCCGGAGTGATCGATGTGCGCATGGGATAAGATCACACAGGAAATACTTGTGGGATCAAATCCGAAATGTTCATTCAGCCGCGTGGTCTGCAGCCCCATTCCCTGGAACATCCCGCAATCCAATAAGATCTTATATCCATTCTGAAGTGTAAGCACATGCTTCGAACCTGTAACCGTGCGCGCTGCCCCATGAAATCCAAGATGCATAGTAATGTTTGGAATATCCATACAGAATCCATACCAGCGCGGGTGCACAGTCAGGAACAGGCCACAAGATTGCGTGGACAACGATTTCGGTTGACGTGCCATGGCAATCGCAGGTAAAATCCGTGGTGATTTCTTTCCACGTTTTCCATGCGGGCATGTTATTGGAGGTGATCTATAAAAAGATCCTATGACAAAGACGATCCTCTTTATACACGGCATGTTCCAGAACAGCAAGAGCTGGCAAAAATGGGCAACGCATTTTACATCGCGGGGTTACCAATGTATTGTTCCCGATTGGCCGGAGCACGAAGGCGATCCGGCAACGCTGCGCGCCGATCCACCCCAAGGGTTGGGTAAGCTCGGACTTGAAACTGTGATCAATAAAATGGAAGCGATCATTGCAACGCTTCCCGCCAAACCGGTCGTGATCGGGCATTCGGTTGGTGGATTGATCGCGCAGGTATTGGCCAACAAAGGCCTGGCCAGTGCTGCAGTTTGTGTGAGCCCGGTGGCACCGAATAAGATGATGACATTCGACTGGGACTTTTTCAAAAACAGCGCCGTCATCGCAAATCCATTGAAAGGAGATGAACCCATCTATACAGACCCCGAAATGTTCCATGGCTCTTTTTGCAACACACTGGATGATGCCGCGGCAAGAACAGCGTTTGAAGAAACCGCGTTGCACGACAGCCGGAATATTTTCCGCGATTGTTTAACGGATGCCGGGCACGTGGACCTGGACAAAGAACACGTACCCTTGCTTTTTGTAACCGGCAAAGAAGACAAGATCATCCCCCATGAACTGGTAGAAAAGAATGCAAAAGCCTACGAGGATCAATCAAACGTATTATACCATGTATTTCCCGCAAGAAGCCATTACATCTGTAATGAACCGGGATGGGAAGAAGTGGTTTCGCTGGCTGGGCAATGGCTGGAGGAAATTACGCACGACGGGGACAGCGGCGACAGGTATGTGAATGGAGAGATCGTAAATGAACCGGATGATGTGGAGGAACATGCGATCGTACAAAATGAACCAGCTGATCCGCTGACGCCAGAGGATCTGGATGAAAATGTTTTTGACAAGGTGAGATAAGAACAGGGCATTGTTAGTGCCTTGTTGCGGAATTTATGATTTCTATTGCCCGTAAGCAACCCGGAAAAAATCAAAGTCAGCAAACCCGCCGGTTGTTTTTGTTGCATAATTGAAAAGGCCAAAACGGTATCCCATAAAATGCGGCAAGGTATACTTCATTTGCAAAGTGGTTCCGATGGGATGCCATATCTTATTGTCAAGGCTGTAAGAAAAATGCGCGGTATCTTTCCTGTTCCTGAAATCACAAACCGTTTTAAAGTAGATCCTTTCCTGCTCCAATGGCACCAAAGCGGCCTCAACTGCCGTGCCGCTGCCTGCGTTGATCATCACAATGTATTTTTTTGATCCATCCATTTTTACACCTGCATAGCCATAATTTTTTTGAAGCAGGCAAAGCCCCGTAATGTCACCATCTTTCATCCCGGCAACATCGATAGCCACGATCGCTTCGCTTACGGGACCGAAGGTTCTTTGGGTAAGCATATTACGGGCGAGGAGCAACGAGCTATCTGTTCTTCCCGTGTGCAGCCGGAGAAATCCTTTTCTTTCTTTGAGCGACCAAAGGCTGTTGTCAGGGTTGTGGTTCCATTGCCAGGCAAGCGGCAGCAATGGGTCTTTCGGCCCGCGGGAGAATTCATCAGATACAACAATGCCTGGTATCAGTTCTTTGTTTTTTTGAAGGTGTAATGTATCGGGCACTTTTCCATTGATGCCTATTACCGGCCAGCCGTCTTTCCATGTTACGGGCACGAGGTAAGGGATGCGGCCCACGGCGCCAAAGTCGCGGAACAGGTAGGCGTACCAGTTGCCATCGGGTGCATCGATCAATCCTCCCTGTGCAACGCCAAGATCCTGTAACCCGATCCTGCCTTCGTAAGGGCCCGTGATCCTGTCTGCGCGATGCACCACAACCGTTCGCATACCGCCTCTCGGCCAGGTGATGTTGAACAGGTAATACTTACCGTTGATCTTAAACAGCTGCGAGCCCTCTCCCAGTCCACTGCTGCCGATGCTGTCTGTAGGCGCCGTCGAATTTTCAACAACAACCTGGTTTACGCCGCCAGGTTTGATCCCCGACAAATCGGGATTCAGTTCCACCAGCGTAAGTTTTTTGTTTCCGTAAAGAAGATAGGCCTTTCCATCATCGTCGAAAAACAGGGAATGGTCGTGCAAAGCGGGACGAAAGGATCTTTCTTTCCATTGTCCCTTTTCGATGTTATCAGTGGAATAAATATGCGTCTTGCCACTGGTTGCGGAAAAAGTGGACACGTAAAACAGCCCATTGTGGTAACGGATCGAACTGGCCCAGGATCCACGGCCGTAGGTGCTGTTGCCGTTTGAAAGGTTCATGGGGTCGTTGTTGACAAGCGTATCGTAGCAATAGCCAACCAACTTCCAGTTGACCAGGTCTGTTGAGCGCATGATGGGCAACCCCGGGCTCATGTGCATGGTAGTACTGCTCATGTAATAATTGTTGCCCACACGTATGATTGACAGATCCGGAACGTCTGCGAAAATGATGGGGTTGTGAGCCTGTGCACGGCTGGTATTGGGTGTATTTATAAAAAGGGCCGCCATTACAACAAGTAGTGCCGGCAGTTGATTTCTATGCATGGGTATGGCAGGTTTATGAATGCTGCTGTTACAAAATAAGATTTATTGTGATGACTGCGGGCAGGGTTTTACGACAATTCATTTGCTCTTTCATGCCAATTACTTTTTTGGGAGGGATGTCCAACCTGAATCCGGCGCATTTTGAATTTTCTCAGGAACAGGAAGGTCAAACAGCAACGCTGCATTTTCCGGGTTGACAGATGCAAACCATACGAGATAACGCCCGCCTTTGGTTTTTGGCTTTCCGATTAGCCAATCTTTGTGCTGTTAGAATTTTAGTATCTGTGATGTCTATAGAAAAATACATAGTCAACAACCATGCTTCCTCGTATATTGTTGTGCTCACCTGTGGTAAATCCAATTGTATAGCGCGGAAATGTATCCCGTTCTTTTTTTAATCTACTCAGCCTTGCATTATTGAATAAAACAAAGACGGCAAATCCGGCGACAACAACTGCCACCGATATAATTTTCACCCAATGAACGTTTTTACTACCGTGTTTATATAGGAAGCGATGTAATGCTCTTTTTATTACAGTCATCTTTATGTCCTTTTTCATTAAGCTTCTGTAAATTAAACAGAAGCGTATAACACATCACAACCACGCACAAAAAAACCGATCAAAATTGATCGGCTATAACTCGTGCCCCAGACGGGAATTGAACCCGTACTCGCGTTGCGGCGAACAGGATTTTAAGTCCTGCGTGTCTACCAGTTCCACCACCGGGGCCTCCTGGAATAAATCCAAAAAAAAATCCCGTCACGCCACCGGCTTGACGGGATCCTGAGCGAAAGACCGGGCTCGAACCGGCCACCCCGACCTTGGCAAGGTCGTGCTCTACCAAATGAGCTACTTTCGCGTTCATCCACCGAAGCTTCAGCGAAGGTGGATTCTACCTATTTCAACCACCTATACCAAAGCTTCAGCGAAGGTGGATCTTATCTATCGTCTATCACCTACGAAAAAAACGATTATCTGCTTATCACCTGCGCTGAAGCTTCGGTGATCGAGATCGGTGATTAAAAAGAACTAAATTGGGAGTGCAAAAATAAACATCCAGCGTTCCCGGCAAAATTTTTTTTTGGAGATTTTATTTATAGTCAGGTTTGAACTCCGAACTTTTTTGAACCTCTACATCGGGTTTGCCTTTGTAGCGCTGGTTATACAAGCGGTAACATCCGCCCAATACAAATGCTAAAATGCAAAATACCTGCAGGTAAAACAGGAACCTGGATGAATTTACCCAATTCTTGGTAAAATCTTTTTCGTTGTGCTCGTGGGTATCGTGTTGTGACATAGTGGTTAGTTGCAGTGCAAAAATAAGGTTCGCCGGCAAATTATCATGCCTTCTTTCCAATAATTTCCTGAAAACGGGTGCGGTGCTTCACAAAATATTGCCATACCACCGATCCGCGGTACACACCATCCAGCTCCCGTAAGGGTTTGCGGGCAAATTGCCTTTTGGGGCGGCGGGTAAAAAAATACGCCAATACCGACATGTGCGCTTTCAAAATAGCGGTAAAAAAATGCCGGTCGCCCGTAAAAAGCCCTTTCCATGCCGAAACCGAATCCAGCGCAAAACGCAGGGGCAGCTTCCAGGCCTTTTCGTACCAGGGCAGGTTTTTGCACAACATCACCAGGTTGTTGCGGAAGTTGAGGTATACTTTTCTTCCCCCGCGCGGCAATGTGCCCGCGCCAACATGGAACACCACCGAGGCCGGGCAAACCATCACCTTATACCCTGCCAGCTGCATGCGCCAGCAAAGGTCGATCTCCTCCTGGTGCGCAAAGAATGAGGCATCGAGCCCGCCTAAACGATGGTAGACATTCGCACGAACAAACATGGCTGCGCCCGAGGCCCAGAAAACGGGGCGCGCGTCGTCGTATTGATGCGCTTCCTTTTCACACACATCAAAGATCCTCCCGCGCGAAAACGGGTAACCGAGCGAATCGATCCATCCGCCGGAAGCGCCCGCATATTCGAATAGTTCAGGTTGATGATACGATAGTATTTTGGGCTGGCAGGCCGCGATGTTGTGATCCGATTCCATAAGCGCAACCACCGGTTCTATCCAGCCAGGCGTAACGGCTACATCCGAATTGAGCAACACGTAATAATCCGATTCCACTTCTTTCAATGCCCAGTTATACCCGCCTGCAAAACCTTCGTTGCGCTCGTGCGTGAGGATTTCAACCGATGGGAAACGCTCCCTTACAAAAGCCACCGAATCGTCTGTGGAGGCATTGTCGGCTACGACCACCCGCATACCCGCATAGGTTGAAGCCAACACCGATGGCAAAAAGTTTTCGAGGTGTTTTCTTCCGTTGTAATTAAGAATGACTACTGCTATGCGTGCCGTTGACAAGTTCTGCTGTTTGTGCGAAAATAAGGTTTTGGAAGCAGCCGCGGACTTTATACCCCAAGCCCCCAATTCACCAGGTACCTCACCTCCAAAGGGACCGTATGCACCCGTATGCGCGATGTCTTTTTTCCAAGACGTACGATGATCGTTTTTTTAGACGGGATCACGATGATGTATTGGCCCAGGATGCCGCGCGCGTAAAAGATTTCCGGGTGCACGGGGTCTATCCACCACTGGTATCCATAGTAATCGCATTTCTGATGGGTTTCATCGGGTGTGCCACAGGGTTTGATCGAGTTTACATAGTACGCGCTGTCGATAAGAGGCACGCCTTTCCATTTTCCACTGTCGAGCATGAGTTTGCCGATGCGCGCGAAATCGCGGGTATTGGAATTGAAACAACAGTAGGCCTTCTCATCGCCCTTCTCTTTATCGGTGCTCCACAAGGCAGGGTGTTGTGCGCCGATGGGTTTCCATAGTTTTTCCGCGGCATAATCGCTGAGCGATTGACCGGTTGCTTTTTCGAGTACCAGGCCAAGCAACTGCGTATCCCCGCTTTTGTAGCTGAACAAAGTGCCCGGCTCCGATTTTGCCGAAACACCGGTTGCGGTTTTATACAGGTCGGATCCATAATAGGCTTCGGTGGTAACCGATAAAGGGTTGGCATACGATTCATTCCAATCCGATCCGCTGCTCATCGTAAGCAGGTCGATGATCCTGATCTTCGATTTTGGGCCCGTTTTAAATTCGGGCAGGTAATTGCCAACAGGCTCCTGCAATGATCTTATTTTTCCTTCTTTCAACGCAACGCCCGTTAACAGGCTGGTGATGCTTTTTGCCATTGAGAAGGAGTTGGACAAGGAACTGTCGGAATACCCATCCCAATATTTTTCCACAACGATGGAATCGTTGCGGATCATCAGCAAGCCAACAGAGCCCAGTGTTTCCAGCAGGTTGCTCAATGAATCCGGGATTTTGGTTTGGTTGTAAAGCGACGAAACCGGCCATGGCTGCGGCGTTCCTACGGCAACGGTATTGTTGGAGAATTTCTTATAGTCGTCGATGTTCGCAAAATTATAGGCGACCGCCTTGAACAGGTATGTTTTTCCACTGAGCAATGCATAGGCTGAAAAAACAAGGATGATGAGCAGCAATACGCGAACGATCCGGCGGACGATCTTCATGGCCATGAGTTTTGGTTACCATAAAAATATCGAATAACTTGCATCTATGCATTTTCTCCGTCAGAACCTTGACATACTGAACCACTAACGCCCCGGGGCATCGGCAACTGTTGTGCGATGGTTCCGGTACCGCTGTTTCTCCTCATGCCTGTTTGTTTTTTCCTGATCATTTAATTCATTGTAAGATGTCATACCTGTTATCATCCCGTACGCAGTCGTTTCTCGATCTTGAAGAAAGATATGGTGCGCACAACTATCACCCGCTACCCGTGGTTCTCGAAAAAGGCGAGGGCGTTTTTCTCTGGGATGTGGATGGCAAAAGATATTACGATTTCCTCAGCGGTTATTCTGCCGTTAACCAGGGGCACTGCCATCCGAAGATCATTGCGGCGCTGACGGAACAATCCACTAAATTAACACTCACATCCCGCGCGTTTCACAACAACCTCCTGGGTGAATACGAAAAATTCATAACCAACTATTTTGGTTACGATAAAGTGCTGCCGATGAATACCGGTGTGGAAGGCGGCGAAACCGCCATCAAACTCGCAAGAAGGTGGGCGTACGCAACAAAAGGCGTTGCAGAAAACAAAGCAAAGATCGTTTTCGCCGAAGGTAATTTCTGGGGAAGAACGCTGGCTGCCATCTCTGCATCAACTGACCCATCGAGTTACAGGGGATTCGGACCATACATGCCTGGCTTTGAGCTTGTGCCGTATAATGATCTTGTTTCTTTGGAAAAAGCATTGCGCGATGAAAACGTTGCCGCTTTTATGGTAGAGCCCATCCAGGGCGAAGCGGGTGTTGTGGTGCCGGATGAGGGTTACCTGAAGGGTGTCCGCGATCTCTGTACCCGGTACAATGTGCTGTTCATCGCAGATGAGATACAAACCGGCCTCGCACGCACGGGTAAAATGCTTGCCTGCGATCATGAGAACGTGCGCCCCGATATCCTCATCCTGGGCAAAGCATTGAGTGGTGGCGTACTGCCTGTTTCTGCAGTACTGGCGGATGATTTCATCATGATGACCATCAAGCCCGGCGAACACGGATCCACGTATGGCGGAAACCCGCTGGCGTGTGCGGTGGCCATGGCGGCGCTTACGGTTCTGAAAGAAGAAGACATGGCGGCCAATGCAGAAAAAATGGGGGCGCTGCTGCGCGAAGAACTCACCAGGCTGCAATCGCCACATATCAAACTGGTAAGGGGAAAGGGATTGCTCAATGCCATCGTTATCGATCATGAAAATCCTGATGCTGCATGGGACCTCTGCATCAACCTCATGCAAAAAGGCATACTCGCAAAACCCACGCACGGCGATAAGATCAGGTTTGCACCGCCTTTGCTCATCAATGAAGAACAGGTGAGGGATTGTGTGAGGGTGATCGGCGAGGCACTCGCGGAGTTGGGCGCTGCAAATTAAACGTTGCCGGGGCGATCCTGTTTTGTTACGGGCATCTTCGGCAACAGGGCCATTACCTGCGCCACCACCGAAAAGAACAGCAAAAGATACAGGCCGATCTTTTTCTCGGGGCATACACCCATCATACATGCGGTTACCATTAAATAATTCCTGAACGACCATGCAAGGTTAACCGCGGCAATGAAAACGTTGGTGCGTTTTGCCCAGATGGCGGGTACAGAAAAAAAGATGAGCATCAGCACGCACAGTGCCGTATTCATCAACCCGGGCCTGCCGAAGCTCGTACCTTCTGTATGGAAACCCGAAATGGAAATGTTCGGGCCGGCGATATAACTCCAGGGCAGGTAACAAACGGCCATTATAGCCACGGCGGCAACGATGCCTATGCGTTGAGAATATTTCATGTGAACGGGGCTTGTTCACAAACGTATAACTTTTTAGATAAACAACTGCAGAAGCCGTTAACTGTTGCGGCGTATGCTGTAAGAATAATTTCCCGCCACGCCGAGCGAAAGTTCGATGGTGTAATTGCCTGCTTTCCTGATCACGATGTTTTCGCCATCGTAGCTAGGCACGCCCGCCTCGTCTTCCGCCTTGTGGCCAAAGCTGATCGAATTGCTGTTGTTGGCGCGGATGCGGAAACTGCCCGGCACCAGGTCAGTGGTTACGCTCCAGGAAAGATTGCCTTCCTCATCACTCATGGTTGCCTTGCTTTTTGCATTCAGCGCGTCGCCCGCAATGCCCCAGCTGGTGATCTTTACAGACGACCACCGGTTCGTATTCGTATTTGCCCTGAAAAGATAAACACCCGATCCGGAAGGCAATGTCATGATGGATCCGCCGAACCCAAACATATCACCACCGATGTAATAATAAGTGAACTTATCGTCCCACTTCGAAACATTTCCTTTCACCAGCAATACCTGTGGCGATGGGTTTACGAAATTGATGTACCCTTCGTATTCGCCCTCTCCTTTTGCTGCGATCAGTTTAGGTGCGGTGGCCACGTTCCATCCCTGGTAATTGCCCGGCACCTTGAAGGTTCTGGATCCATCGTAAGTAACGTAGTTTTTAAACGTGGTAACATCCATCGCCGTAGGCTCTGAATAAACCGGCGCCGAACCGGAGTGCTGAACCTTTACACGGAAATCGATCCTGCCCGGATTGCCTGCATACAATAATTTACTCATCAGCGCATTGAACTCCCCAACGGTAAACGTTACGCTGGTTGCTTTGGTAGTAGCGAGTTCGATGGGATCGGAAAAATAAGAAGTGCTTACGTCTGCTTCAACCGTATAAATATCAGCGGGGCCGGTAGCTGCCCAACTGAACGTGGCAGCCTTGTTGGCAACATTGCCCTGCAATAAAACCAATGAAGATTCCGAGATACGGAAGCCCGTAACTTCTTTGGGTGCAACCGAGATCTCCATTGTCTTCCTGCATGATACAAATACAAGGGAAGCAAGCAAAACGATCAGTAAAAAGTCGAAACGTAAAAATCTTCTTTTCATAAGAACGCCGTTTGGTTTTCAGTGGAACGATTACGATACAAATAGACGCCGGAACCAAGGCGAAAACAATAGAAGCTAACGTGAAAAACAAGTCATAAACCCTCCGGAGAAAACTGTATGGGTTTGAGGAAACGGTGTAGTATATGCCCTATCCCGGGCGGTACGGATTCTTACAGTAATTTTCAACGTTTGCATGCGGCGGCTCGAAAAAAACAAAGCCGCAGCAACGCGGCTTTTGCAAACTTCTTTCTTCTTAAAAAACGATTAAAGAAAATATATGAGTTATTGAGGGATGATCACTTCAAAAACCGTCCCCTCTCCCGCTGCAGATTGCAGTTGAAGCGTGCCTGCAAGCTCTTTTACGAGGTGTTGCACAAGCGCGAGACCAAAACCAAACCCCTGCTCGCCATCGGTGCCGTTGTTGGATGAACCTTTTCCCTCCATTACCTGCGAAACCATTTGATGATCCATCCCTCTCCCCGTGTCTTTGACCCGGATGACCAGGTTCCCTTTATCGGCTGGCACGAGCGAAAGCGTCACTTCTACCGTTCCGTTGTGCCGTGTGAATTTGATGGCGTTTGAAATAAGGTTGCCGGCTATCTGCAACAACCTGCTCTTTGCAACGGGTATCGTTTCGTTCCCTTCCTGCACCTGTACCGTAAGCGTGATGTTTTTGGAAAGCGCCTGCGGTATGTATAATTTTTCGATCTTCTCTTTGAATGCAGAAAGATTGAATTCTTCGATGAATATATTTTCAGCAACCTCGTTGGTTTTAGGCATGCTCAGTATCTCACTGGCAAGATCCAGCAGCGATGTGCCGCTTTTCTGGATCATATTCACGAACGTGAGCACATCGCTTATTTTATTGTTCTCACCCTGCGAGGTGATGATCTGGCTCAGGCTGATAATCCCACCCAACGGCCCGCGTATATCGTGCGCCACGCGGCGCTGCTTTTCTTTTGATTCCTTCAGCTCCAGTTTCAACCGTTGCACCATCTGGAACGCCGCCAGCCGTTTCACCACTTCGTGCGCGATGAGTTTGAGCAGTTCAACTTTTTCCGGGCTGATCTCCTTCCCCACTTTATCCATCACACACAAGGCGCCGATGTTGAACCCGTTGCTGGTTTGAATGGGAACGCCAAAATAATATTTGAGTTTGGGTTCATCGGCTACATAAGATTTATCGCGGAAGCGTTCATCCGTCGACAGGTCCTTTACTTCAAAATTCTCTTCGGAAAGAATGGTATATTGGCACACACTGTCTCCGCGCAGCAGTGGGCCGATCGACAATCCGTAGCTTGATACGTTCCATTGCGTAAATGCATCGATCAGGTTGATGAGCGAGATAGAAGTGCCGGCAATGCGCGCGGCAAGCATCGTAAGTCCCTTAAGCGATTCCTGCGCATCGGAATAATCAAGGTCAAGAACAGACAGGCTGCGCAACCTGTCCATTTCATTTGAGTGCACGGGGGGATTTGCATTCATTGATATTGGATTGAGGGATAAATATAGCGTTGATTTGACAATTGCGCGATCGCCAGGCGCCTAGATCAACTTATTATCTACCGCGTACCTGATCAGCTCCAGGTTGTTCTGAAAACCCATTTTCTCAAAAACACGCGTGCGGAACGAGCTCACCGTATTATTGCTCAACACCAGCTGTTTTGCAATTTCAGAGATCGACCTCCCGGAGGCGATGAGCTTGAACACTTCAAACTCCCTGTCGGTAAGCGTTTCAACGCCTGTTGCGTTGTTGTAATGCTCGAATGCGTCGGCAAGAACATCTGCAACATCGTCGCTGAGGTATTTCCTGCCCGACATGACCTGGTTCACCGCCTTCACCAGTTCTAGAGTGGCTGCGCCTTTGTTGATGTAACCCATTGCGCCGGCCTTGATGGCGCGCACGGCATACTGGTCGGGTTTGTGCATGCTTAAGATGATCACAGGTGTTTTGGGCGAATTTTCCTTGATCTGTTTGATCGCGTCCAGTCCCGAATCGCCAGGCGGCATCGAGATATCGCAGATGATCACGTCCCATTTCTGTTTGTATACGCATTTCATCAGGTCGATCGAATCGCATACATCAACGATCTCCGCGTTGGGATACGCATCCCTGAGCAACATCTTGATACCCTCGCGTACAATGGTATGATCATCGGCAATCAGTATTCTCATGGGTTCTGTTTTTTGGGTATGATGGCATGAACAACCGTTCCCTTGCCGGGTGCGCTCTCTATCCTGAGTTTCCCGTTTACAGAAGCGGCGCGTTCACGCAGGCCTATCAATCCGAGTGTATCTTTTTTCGAGTTTTTATCGAACCCTTTCCCGTCGTCTTCAATCTTCATGTGCAGTTCCTCTTTTTCAGAGGTGATGGTCACCTTAACTTTCTTCGCTTCCGAATGATGCACCACGTTGGCAAGCGATTCCTGCACGATGCGGAACATTTCTGTTTTCAACTTTACCGGCAGCCCGTTGTCGTCGTAATCACAATAAAATTCACAATCGATATCGTGCACATCCGTGAATTCACGGCATTGCCATTCGATGGTTGCGTTCAGCCCGAAATCATCCAGTATACTCGGCCTGAGCGACGATGCCATCTTCCTGATGGAAAGGATCAGGATCTCCAGCGTGTTCGAAGCGTGTGCGAGCCTTTTCTTTTCGTTCTCTTCGAGCGACTGGATGCGTGTATTCAACCAGTCGATGTCGATTTTGAGCGCCGATACCAGCTGCCCCAATTCATCGTTCACTTCCCTGGCCATCTGTTTGCGTTCCGCTTCGCGGATGCGCTGCAGGTAGGCGGATAGGTTCCTGAATTCCTTGGTCTTCTCTTTAAGCGCATCTTCAGCGCCTTTGCGAACGCTGATGTCGCGTACAAACGTGCAGAAGAATTTTTCATCCGCACGATCGATCGCCAACGCAGTGAACTCTACCGGGAACTCTTTGCCGTACCTGTCTACTGCATTCGTTTCAAGCAAACTGTTCATCCAGGGTGCAGAACCGGTCTGGTGGTATTGAGCCAACTGGTTTTCGTAAATGGCCTGTTTGTTTTCGGGTGCGATGAGTTTGTACAGTACTTTCCCTTTCACTTCCTCAAAGGTCCAGCCGAAGAGATTTTCTGCCTGCGTGTTCCAGAAAGTGATGTGGCCATGGTCGTCTGTACAGATGATCGCATCGAGTGATGCCTTCATGATCAGCTGCCGGTTTTCTTCGAGCGAGCGGTTCACCTTCAGCAGGTGTTTTTCCTTTTTCTCTTTTGCCAGCAAACATTTGTAAAGGAACAGGCAGCAGCCTGTGATCACAAGCAGGCAGCCGGCGAGTAAAATAAACCAGCCCTTGTTGACGACCGAATTTTTGTACGAAAGAAAAATGACCAGGCCCAGCAACAGCAACATGAAAACACCGGCCCGAATTTTCTCAGATAAACGCATATCAGGATCTTTAAAAAATATACTATCCAGGGCTATATCAAGGTATAGTTAAGATAATCGTTTTTTTTGATATACGGCTTTTTTTAGTGGCTGGTTTGGAAGTTGAGTGGTAGCCACGAATGGGGCATGCTTTTAAATTGCCAAAGTATTGCATGCGCAAAAAAAGGAAGGCCACCCCTTAGCCGTGATAGCCTTCTATTTTTTGTGATCCTTTGTACAAGAATCCCCGGGATGGTTTTCTTACATCTGTTACGGCTGTACCCGCAACGGAAAACTAGTTCACAATCTTATTATCGATCGCATACTTGATCAGTTCCAGGTTGTTCCTGAAACCCATTTTTTCAAATACGCGGAGGCGGAATGTGCTGATGGTGTTGGTGCTCAGGTTGAGTTGTTTGGAGATATCCGAAACAGATTTCCCGGAGGCCAGCAGTTTGAATACTTCGAACTCGCGGTCAGAAAGATGTTCTATGGAATGGTCGTGTTTCTGCTCAACCGCATCGGCGAGTATGTAGGCCACGTCTTCGCTCAGGTATTTTTTACCCGACATCACGCGGTTCACCGCGGTAACGAGCTCAAGTGTGGCAACACCCTTGTTGAGGTAGCCCATTGCACCCGCTTTGATGGCGCGCAAGGCATACTGGTCGGGCGCATGCATACTCAAAATAAGGACAGGCGTTTTAGGCGCATGCTCCTTGATCTTTTTAATGGCTTCCAGTCCGGAATCGCCGGGCGGCATGGAAATGTCGCAGATAATAACATCCCATTTGGTGGCGGATGCGTTCCTGATCACACTTGCAGAATCGGAAACGTCTGTGATCTCTGCAAGAGGATACGCTTCTGTAAGCAACATTTTAACGCCTTGTCGAACAATCGTGTGATCATCGGCAATCAGAATTCTCATAGGATTTATTAATTTGGGGGAAACAATCTACGTTCTAACGTGTATTCAAAGGTTTATAGTATGTGTTTAAGATAAATTATTGTCGATCGCGTACTTGATCAGTTCCATATTGTTGTGAAAACCCATCTTCTCGAAGATCCTTCCACGGAAGGTGCTGATGGTATTGCTGCTTAGCGAAAGCACCTTCGAAATTTCAGAGATCGTTTTTCCTGCGGCGAGCAGTTTAAACACTTCGAGCTCGCGCTCCGAAAGTTTATCGATCGAGAATTTGTGGCTGCTGTTTTCGAAAGCGTCTGCCAGGATATAGGCCACTTCCGGGCTGATGTATTTTCTTCCTGCCAGCACCATGTTCACTGCGTTTACCAGCTCAAGCGTGGCCGCCCCTTTGGTAAGATATCCGGAGGCGCCGTATTTCATGGCGCGTACGGCGTATTGTTCGGGGGCCTGCATGCTCAGGATGATCACAGGCGTGTTAGGGGAAATGATCTTGATCTTTTGCAGTGCCTCCAGCCCCGAATCGCCCGGCGGCATCGAGATGTCTGAAATGATCACGTCCCATTTTTCCCTGTTTACCTGGCGGATCAATTCGGCCGCATCGGAAACATCAACGATCGCCGCATCAGCGTAGGCTTCGGTCAGCAGCATCCTGATCCCTTCGCGCACAATGGTGTGGTCATCTGCAATCAGTATTCGCATCAGTGTGAATTTTGTTTTGGAATGATCGCGCAAACCGCCGTGCCTTTCCCCTGCTCACTTTCTATGGTAAGCGAACCGTTCACCGACACACACCGCTCGCGCATGCCGATCAGTCCAAGTGTATTTATTTTTTTTGCCACTTCAAACCCTCTTCCGTCGTCGCGGATCAGGAGAAAGATATGGGCATCTTTTTCGTAGATCGTTACCATCGCCTTTGTTGCATGCGCATGCCGCTTCACGTTGGTGAGCGATTCCTGGCAAACCCGGTAAAGCGCGGTTTTTACCTGCGTATCGAGGTTCTCGTCGTTAAAAAAACATTCAAACCCGCAAGCCACGGCATTGATTTCTTCAAATTTTTTACACTGCCATTCGAGCGATGCATTCAACCCCAGTTCATCAAGCATTCCGGGCCGAAGCTCCGATGCCAGTTTGCGTATGGTGTTGATGAGGAGATCCGTTGTTGAAGAAGCATGCGCGATCCGCTTTGCATGATTCTCCGGCAGCTCGGGCATTTTTATTTTGATCCAGTCGATGTCCATTTTTACAACCGCAGCCAGCTGCCCGAGCTCATCGTGCACCTCGCGCGCGAGGTAACGGCGTTCTTCTTCCCTTACGTTCTGCAGGTGCGCCGATAACTCTTTAAGCTGCACGTTCTTTTGCTGCAATTCATTCTCCGCATTTTTTCTCGCGGTAATGTCTACCATTACACCCCGCAGTTTTGCAGGGCGGTCGTCTTCAACCACCACGCTTACAAAATCTGCGAGCCATACCACGCGCCCGTTTTTCGCGATCATCCTGTATTCGAACTGGTGTTCGCGTTTCATACGCGTATAATTCTCACAAAAACGCACCACCCACTGCCTGTCTTCTTCATGGATGTGTGAGGTCCAGAAATGCGGGTCACCTGTCCAGTCGCTTTTTGGGTAACCGAGTAATTTTTCTGCGTGATCGCTTACATAGGTAAACTGGAAAGTAGCGGCATCGGCTTCCCAAACAATTCCGTCGATCGTATTTACAAGCGAATTGAATTTCTCCTGCGAGCGCCTGATGGCATCTTCTGCCATTTTCCGGTCGGTTACATCCTGCATGGCCCCGATCATCCGTACCGCTTTGCCCGCATCATCGCGTATGATCACGGCGCGGTCCTGCACATAGGCGTATTCACCGTTCACCCTTTTATACCGGTACTCGCCCATCCAGTTAGAAGCAGTGCCCGCAACCAGCTCATCGATGCCTGCAAAAACAGAGGGGCGGTCGTCGGGATGGATGTTATCGAAAGAGTGGATATGGTTCTCTGTAATGCCTGAAATTTTATACCCGAAGATCTTTTCATACCCTTCGCCCCAGTATAAATGGTCGTTTACAATGTCCCAATCCCAAATGGCATCAAATGTTGCCTTGGTAGCGTAGAGGTATCTTTCGTTGCTGACCCGCAGGGCCTCTTCTGTAGAGGTTTCTTTCCCGGCCTGTAACCGTTCCGCAAGCGCGGCTTCTTTTCGCAACGCTTCGTTATCGGCAAGTAATGCTGAATATGCATAACGCAATTGGTCGTACTTCGCTCTCAACTCTTTCACAGAATTTTCTGCATCCATAACCAACGTTGTATTCATGAATAAATTTTTATATAGCGCTGGTTGATCCTGGCTGTTTTAGAGTATAAGGAATAAAACATAAAATAATGGATTAATTCATCCTCAAAAAATAGACTACAGGGAACAATGTATGTGGTACTAAAGAGTTTTTGCGTAGTGCATCGACTACACAAAGAAAACGTCACCGGCAAACCGGCCGCGCACAACAAGGAACAAAAGATGTGATTACGTGTCAAAATCACACCATCTTCTGTTTCCTGTTGTGCCGGTTGTTGCTTTGCGTGGGTTTATCGCACCTTTAATAACTGTATCACTTTGCGCTCGCTGCCCTGTATGAATTCGGCAAAATAAGAGCCCGGTAAGTACGAGTGTCCCACCTGGATGGTACTGTTGGCTGCCAGTCCTGCTTTTGCATCCACCACTCTTCCCTGCGCATCTACCACGCGGAGATAAACCGGCTGTCCGTTTCTTGCCTGTATCTTGAGTGTGAAATAACCCGTACTTGGGTTTGGCGCCACGGTTATTTGCAAGGCTTCTTCTGTGGCAGTTTCTTTTAAACCGCCTGCAAACGCAACAGCTGCATTATTGCTTGCCTTTTTCCTGGTGGATGTTACGGTTACGGTTTGTGTTGCGGTTGTGGTGTTGTTGTTTACATCGGTGGCGGTCCAGGTTACGGTTGTTGTGCCAACCGGGTAGCTTGCCGGTGCATTGTTGGTTATGCTCCTGATGCCGCAGTTATCGCTGGCTGTTGGCGTACCCAGGTTCACATTGGAAACCGAACTGTTGCCGGTTGATGCGCTGATGTTGGATGGAGCTTTCAGTACAGGTTTCTGCGTGTCTGTTACCGTTATGGTAAACGATTTTGTACTGGTGTTCCCGCTTACGTCTTTCGCCGTAACGGTAACAACAGTTGAGCCCGTTGCAAATGTTGATCCCGGGTTTTTACTGTAGGTGAGCGTAACGGGACTTCCGCAATTGTCAACCGCAGATGCCGTATAGGTTACCACTGCACCGCAGGCATTCAGGTCATTCGCTTTGCTGATGTTGGATGGAACGCTGATCACCGGCGCCGTACGATCCTGCACGGTGATCACCTGCTTTGCAGTGGCCGTATTGCCCGCCGCATCTTTCGCTGTCCATGTGCGTGTGATGGCATAATTGTAACGTGTTACCGAAGTTGTACCCGATCCCTGCGTGCTTACCTGGCTGAAAGTAACAACGGGCGATGCGGTGCAATTGTCACTCACCACAGGTTTGGTTGCCGCCGGAATGCCATCACAGCTCACTGTTGCATTGGCAGGTGCGTTGGTGAATACGGGCGCCTCTGCATCTTTCACAATCACGGTTTGGGTGGCGGAAGTTTGGTTACCGCTGTTGTCGGTTGCCGTCCAGGTCACAAGATTTGTTCCTGTGGGCAGCTGGCCGTTTACGTTGTTGCTGATCACCACAGACCCGCTGTTATCGGAAACTGCCGGCGGGGCAAGTGCTGCACTGCTTCCGCATTGGCCCGGCGTATTGTTGAGGGTGATGGTCGCCGGCGGGGTGATCTTTGGTTTCTCGTTGTCTACGACAACAACTGTTTGTGTCGTAACATTTGTATAACCAACTTTATCGGTCACCGTCCAGTGAACAACGGTTGTGCCGATCGGGAAAAATGCAGGTGCATCGTTCTCTACAGAAACAACGCCGCAATTGTCGGCTGTCACCGGTGTGCCGAGGTTAACCGTTGCGCCGTTTTTCGCGGGCTCGCTGTTTACAGTAATATCTGTTGTGCTGATGGAAGGAAGTTCGTTATCGATCACCGTGATCCATTGCGTAGCGGTATCCGAATTACCATATCGGTCGGTACCCGTCCATGTAACAAGAAATGACCCTACGGGGAAATAAGCGGGTGCATCATTTGTAAAGGTTACGCTGCCGCTGTTATCGTAATAATCCGGTGTAAAAAGCTGCACCGCCGCGCCGCACTGGCCGGGGTCGTTTACCACCGAGATCTCGAACATTCTTGCGATATAGGGTTTCTCGGTGTCTACAACCGTTACTTTCTGAACCGCTGTCAACACATTGCCGTCTGCATCGGCTGCTTTCCAGGTAACATCGGTCGTACCGATCGGAAAACCATTGGGTGCGTTGTTGGAGATGGTAAATGCGCTGCGGCCGTCTCCACTGGAAACAGAAGCGGCGCCGAGGGGTACATTGGTAGCTATGTTCAGCCAGGGATCGGTGCTCACGGTAATATCTGCAGGCGCATTAAAGGTTACGGACCTGCCGTCTGCCAAAACCAAACGTACCGGGTTCAAACGGTTTTTACCGGATTGATCCGTACCCGGGCGCTCAGCCCCGGCAACGGATGAGAGAAGAAGAAAAAACAAGGCAACAAAACAGAGGGGTGATTGTAGACTTTTTTTCATGGTACTGGATTTAGTATTAAAACTAACCCTGCCAGCACAACGGCCTAAACAGTTCTGCTGGTCCTGGTTTTTGAACTTTTGCTTATCTCCTGCCGGTCAAACTCCTCCTTTTTCACCGTGAAAAAGGGCCCTATCTCACTAAATCTACCTTAGAAAATACATGTAATCGGTTTCATAGAAATCACCAGGTTATCCCCAAATGACAGGATAATGATACAACATTTTTTAAAATTCCAAAAAAACAGGGGAAAAATTGCCGCAAAAAATCAGCTGAAACCGAAAATACAACCACCGGAAATCCAATATCTTATAACGGTCACTTGAAAAACGCTACCCGCGCGAGCCGGCTGGTTGGGCAGAAATGGCCTGACCGTATTAGGGGGCCTTCGGCGGTAAAAATGAGCCACCCCGGTATTCCCGGCGAGGTTAGAACGGCGGTTCAAACGCGGTTCCCGAGAACCGGGACGGCCTGCCTTTAAAAAAGAAAAGCCCTCCGTTCAGAACGGAGGGCTCAACTGTATAGAAGTTTTGAAGATTATCCTCTCACTTTGATCAGCTGGATCACTTTGCGTGTTCCACCTTGTGTCATTTCTGCGAAGTAGGTACCGCTTGCATAGTTAGCGCCCACACGGATGGTGCTGTTGGAACCGATCTTAGTTTGGGCATCAACCACGCGTCCGTTTGCATCCATCACACGCATGTTGATCGGTGTTTCGTACTTGCTTTCAAATTTCAATGTAAAGTAAGTAGTACTTGGATTTGGCATTACGGTTACTTTCAGTTCTTCTTCTGATGTAGCAGCACTTGCGCTTTCCGAGGTCACCGCCTGTGTAGATACTGCGGCCGGAACCGATTTGTTCACCACTGTAACCGGTACAGGTGAAGAACTGCAATCGTAACTGTTCCAGATCACTGTGTTGCCTTTGCTTTCCAGCATTTCTACTACGAATGTACCTGTCATGTAAACATCATCGTTGCAATCTGAAGTGTTGTGGCTTCTGTGGTCGCAAGCCTTGTGGTTGTGCCCGTTGTGCGGACATTGCCATGAAGAGTGTGCGCCGTGGCCACAGTTGCTCTTATAATCGTTGTCGCAATCTGTAGAAGTTACAAACAGTTTGCCATCAGGCATGATGATGTTTGCATTGAACCTGGTGTCTGCACCTTTTACGGTGAAGCGCTCTTCGTCACAAGATTTATCGTCTACGAAGAAAGTTACCCGGTAGTTATCCGGGTTAACCAATACCTGGCTGCCGATGCTAACCTGTGTGCTTACGCGTACGCTTGTGTTTGGAGCGAAACGTACATAGCTGTAGTAACCATCCCTTGCGCCGTCTTCAACCAACAGTTTATCGATGTTGATGGTTGAGTTGGTAAACCTTACGCTTGCGCCTTCTTCAAGGTCAATCGTTCCGAAGATCGTACCGCTCAAAGTGGCGTAGGTACCTTTTTTGATCTTGAGTGTTTTATAGTTGCCGCTCAAAGAAACCGTAGCGTATTGTGCGGTTGTGTAGTTTGAGTAGCTGTTTGCATTTGAAGTGTTGTACTGCATCGCCGGAACACCTGTTACTGTTGCAACACCGCTCACTGTTTTGAGGATATTGTCAGAAGATGTCTTAGAGATATACGGTGCTTTCACAAAAGATCCCGCACCATTTACCGCTGTATATCCTTTGAAGCTAACCGAACCCGATGTTGTAGTGATGCCTACGCTTCCTGAAGACACTTTAGAATATTTACCAAACATCGCGCTTTTGCTGGCCAGGATGGTGTAGCTGCCTGCCAGGCCCTGTTTGCTGTAGGTGTAAGTGGCCGCCGTGCTTGTGCAACCGCCTGCAGTTACATACAATGAGTAAGTTCCCTCCTGGTCGTCCTGGCCGAGGCTCAATTGTGAGCTTGTTCCCAGTACCGTGTTGCCCGACATCCATTTGAAAGATGCGCCGCTTACTGATGATGAACCGGTCAGAACCAATCCGCCACACAGGTCATTTGATGTACCTGTTGCAGTAATTGTAGCTACCGGGCCACCAGTGATGTTCACTGTCTGGTTTTGTGTGCTTGTGTTTCCGTTGCCATCGGTGTAAGTCCAGCGGATGGTATAGGTACCTTTTGCTGTGTATGTCAAAGGATCTGTAGTTGTACCGTTAACCACACCTGCGCATGCATCGTTTGCTTTAGGCACTGATGTGATGGCCAGGCCACATGTTCCTGTGATAGCCGGAAGGCTGCTCACCTGTGGAACCGGCGCCTGTGTATCGTTAACGATCACCGTTTGCGGTTGTATGGTTACGTTTCCTCTTGCATCAACAAATTTCCAGTTGATGGTATAGGTTCCCTGTGCTGTGTAAGTCAATGGATCTGTAGTTGTACCTACGATCGTTGCGCCGCTGCATGCATCACGCGCTGTTGGCGCATTGCCTGCAGTGTTTCCGCCTGTACCGCCGTTGTCGTCACCATCACAATCGTGGCTATCGTCTGAAGAACCACCAAAGTAAAGGTTGAACAGGTAGGCTACGATGCTCCTGAGGTTCCAGTCGCGGCATTTGCATGAACTTGTTTTGCAATGGCAAACCGTGCGGCAGCAACGGCAGTCGTCGTTACATGCGTTGTTGTTTGTTGGCGTTGAAGTGATCGTGAGTCCTGCAGAACACTGGCCGGTGATCGTTGGCAGGCTTGCCACTGTTGGCACCGGTGCTGCCAGGCTTTTCACTGTTACGGTGAATGTTTGTGAAATGCTACCGCAGTTATTGATAGCCCTTACGGTTACGGTTGTAACACCTACATTGAATATTGCACCGCTTCCTGTACCTGAGCCGCTGGCTGTTGTGGCGCCTGAGAATGTATAAGTAAGCGCCGGAGATGTTCCTCCAACGGTGAGGCTGTAGGATGCAGTTGCATTTGCACAACTGTTCACTGAGATATTTGATGCTGCTGAAGTAAATACCGGTGCAGTACATGTTGGAACCGACGGTGTTACCGTTACCACTGTGCTTACAGATGTTGAACATCCCGCACCATTGGTGACTGTGTAGGTGATCGTTGCTGTACCTACGTTTACACCGGTTACAAGTCCTGAAGCATTCACCGTAGCATTTGCGCTGTTGCTGCTCCAAACGCCGCCTGTGGTAGCGTCAGACAATTGTGTTGTTGCGCCTGCTGCCACGCTTGTGTTACCTGTGATCGCGGCAACAGAAGGATTGGTATTTACCGTTACTGCTGTTGTAGCGGCAGCTGAGCAACCTGCTGCATTGGTAGCGGTTACTGAGTAATTACCTCCTGAGGTTACGGTGATCGAAGTTCCGGTAGCGCCGTTGCTCCATGTACCGCTGGTGTTTGAAGTAAGTGTGGTAGATCCGCAGTTATTGGCAACTGTGATCACCGGTGTAGCCTGTACCGCTTTAGGAGCCGCAACACCCGAACCGTTTGCGCTTACGCAGCCATTCACGGTTTGTGTTACTGTATAGGTTCCTGCTGCTGATACATTGATCGACGCAGTTGAAGCACCGTTGCTCCACAGGATAGAACCTGTTGTATTGGAAGCAGTAAGTGTTGATGTTCCGCAGTTGTTCACCACGGTTACGGTTGGTGCTGATGGCGCTGCCTTAGGAGCAGACACACCTGAACCTGCCGCGCTGGTGCAACCGTTCGATGTTTGTGTTACTGTATAAGTTGCACTGTTTGAAACAGTGATCGATGTAGTTGTTTCGCCGTTGCTCCATACCAGTGTTCCGGTAGGATTGGCAACGGTAAGTGTTGATGTGCCGCAGTTGTTTACCACGTTCACCACCGGTGTTGCCGGAGCCGCTTTAGGAGCAGCAACCACTGTACCTGGAGTGCTTGCACAACCGTTTACGGTTTGTGTGGCAGTGTAGGTTCCTGCAGTTGTTACGGTGATCGATGAACCCGTTGCGCCGGTGTTCCAGTTAACCGTACCTGTTGTGTTGGAAGCTGTCAATACGGTTGATCCGCAATTGTTAACCGCTGTTACTGTTGGAGCAACCGGACGCGCGTTAACGGTTACTGTAGCCGATGCAGATGCACCGCATGCATTTGTATAAGTGATGTTTGCAGAACCTGCAGCCACACCTGTTACAACACCCGATGCGTTTACGGTAGCAACCGTTGGATCAGAACTGCTCCATGTACCGCCTGTACTTGTAGTTGCGAGTGTTGTTGAAGACCCCAGACATACGGTTGTTGTTCCGGTGATCGGCGCCACCACGCTTGCAGTTACGGTTACAGTAAAGCTTCCTGTTGAAGTATTGCCTGCTGCATCTTTAGCGGTCACATTCACTGTTGTTGTTCCGATAGGGAACGCAGTGCCTGGGTTCTGACTGTAGGTAATGATCACAGTCGGATCTTCTGATTCTTCAGTTGCAGTTGCTGCAAATGTTACCACAGCATTGCAGGTTGCGCCGTTGGCAGCTACAGTGATGTTGGCCGGTACGGTAAGAACCGGAGCCGTAACATCCACAGGGCGTGCCACGATCACTGTCTGGTTTTGTGTAGAAGTATTTCCGTTGCCGTCGTTGTAGTTCCATACTATAGTATAGGTACCGCTTGTGTTGAATGTAAGCGGGCTGGTAGTTGTACCGGTGATCGCGCCACGGCATGCATCGGTAGCTGTTGGTACCGTGGTTACGGTAGCCGGTGCAGTTACGTTGATGGTTGGCAATGAAGCAACATTCGGAACAGGAGCCGTTACATCCGGAACAACCGTTACCACGAGCGGAGCAGAGATGATCACCACCGATCCGTTTGTGATCTTAACCGAGTAATTGCCGCTTTGTGATGCAACGTATGAAACAGAAGTAGCACCATTGATCGCCACATCGTTTTTAAACCATTGGTAAGCAGTTCCTGTAGTTGCGCTCGTCAACTGAACAGAACCCGAAGGACAGAATGAAGTCGGGCCGTCTGCGATGATCTGCGGAAGGTCTGAAACCTTGATCCTTGTGCTTGCTGTGACCACACAGTTTGTATACGGTGTGCTTACGGTATAAGTACCGCTCTGTATTTCCTGAACATTGTTCAGGACAGGGTTTTGTGTTGAAGATGCAAATGAGTTAGGTCCTTCCCAGTTGTACACATCGTTGTTTCCATACTCTGCAAACAGTTTGGCAGTACTTCCTGTCTGGAATACAGATCCGTTTGCTGAAGCGGTAAGCAATGGAAGCGGGAAGTAATCACAAAGACCATATACTTTACCATCAACCCAGTTCGAAGTTGTACCTGTTAACCTGAAGTTCTGTAAAGTACCGTGTGCGTTGTTTCCGCTTGAGTCTGCCAGTGTAGCATAAGCGGCATTGTCTACGTTGATCAGCCCCTGGTTGAAACGGTAGTAAGCCGTCAATGCAACCTGGTTGGCAAGGCCATTGTTGTCTCCGTTCAACTCACATGTCTTCATGTTGTTGATGATCTCACATTGAGAAACAGCCCTTCCCCATACGCGAACCTCATCTACGGTTCCTTTGAAGAACTCGGACCTTTCATCGTTGTTTCCGATCATCAGGTTCCTGCTGCTTTTGGTATAGGTGCCTGTTACTTCCTGTGTTCCTACGAGAATACCGTTGAGGTAAATACGCATGAAATAGCCATCAAATGTTGCAGCGAGGTGGTTCCATTTGTTGATCGCTGAACTTGGAAAGTTCGCTGTCAGTTCTTTCCATGAATTGTCGACCGACAGTTCAAATGTGAAAGAGTTCCATTTATCGTTTGTTTTAGGGAATTTGAAACCGGTCTGGCTGTAGATATCCGAATTGGTTACTACGTTCTGGTTTGTGATGTTGGCATCTGTAGGATAGATCCATGCTTCTACAGAGAAAGCATCGCTGTTCAGTTTTTCGTTGTAGCCGGTTGAAACATAGTCGTCGATACCATCAAGGTTCAATCCACTCGCTCTCGGCGCAACGGTGATCACAACGCTGGATGTACCTGAACATCCATTAACCGTTGCCGTTACTGTATAGGTACCTGTTGCGTTCAAACCAACACCTTCAATAGATGGGTTCTGCAGGTTGGAAGTAAAGTTATTGGGGCCGGTCCATGAATAAGTGGCTCCCGGAAGACTCTCTGCGGTCAGGTTTAATGTGCCGCTCACCGGAACCAGTGAAAGCAATGCGCCTGCAGTTACGGTAGGAGGTGTTACCGGTGTGCATACAGTTGAAGAAATGGCTGGGTTGCCGTCTGTCCAGTTAGACAAAAGACCTGTACCCAACAGGCCAAAATTCGTAAGGGTGCCATTGGCACCGTTAGGGCCTGAATCGTTCAAGCCTGTTTCAAGCGGGTTGGGTACTCCGAGGATTCCCTGGTTGAATTTATAATAAGCGATCAGCCCGTTTTCGTTGCCTGAAAGTTCGCAGAACATGCTGCTTGAAATTTCGCAACCTGAAAGTGCACGGTTGAAAATGCGGACCTCATCAACGGCACCGCCGTAGTATTCGCCAAGGCCTGCCTGGTTACCCAATGCAAGCGGGTTGTTGTTAACAGTGATGGTACCTGAAAAGTTCAATGAACCTGATTGAACGCCGTCGATGTAAATACGCATTGTGTATCCATCATAAGTAGCGGCAACGTGGTGCCATGCATTCAGCTTGTCTGCACCGTAAGGAATTCTCAAAGTTCTCCAGCCGGCACCGTTGATGTTCAGCAGGAACTCGATCGTGGTCCAGCCATTGATCGTTCTCGGGAAGATATAACTGTTGCTCGCAGCAGCGGCAGATTTGGAAACCACATCCTGCACACCCGTCGACTTTGCCGGTTTGATCCAGGCTTCGATGGTCAGGTTTGAAGTTACATTCATCGCAGGCTTAACCGGGATGATAACGTAATCGTTCTGTCCATCAAAACTCAGCGCGCCCGCCTGTTGTGCCTGTGTGTTATTCACAAACAAAACAACTGCAAGCATGCAAAATGCAAGTGATTTTCGGAGTGAGTTCAGCCTTAAGATTGCCTTTGCGTAAAAATTCAGGTTCATAACTTAATCAAATTTGACGGTCGGTTTATTTTTACCTCCCATCGTTTTTATTTCAAAATCTGAAACCGAATCCAAAGTGTTAAATCTTCTGAAACCCAAACCAGCTAAGCACCGGCGCATTTCAGAATGTTTAAGAACTTTTAGATTTTTTGAACAGAGACCGCAACATCCTGATCTTCCGTTCGGGTAACCTAAACGTCGACAACAAGTGTCGACCTGTAAAGATTACACTACAAATGTACTAAAAACATCGATTTAGCAATTCTTTTTAAAAGAAAACTTAAAAAAGATTTCCACAGTACTGGATAAGGGTTGGGAATACGATTTCCACGGCGCCTGGGCCGTGTAGACCAATGATAATTTAAAAATGTTTGTATTTCATTGATTATCAAATATTAATGAATCATTTTAGGTTGTTTCAAAGTCCACTAAAAAAATGGATTATTCCAAACAAACGGGCCTGGTAAAATGACTGTTAATATTTTTAATCAAAAGGGGCATTTGCGCCTAAAAACTACAAACAAATCAAACTTCATCACTACATTTATGTAGTATCAATACCACTTATTAATTAATTTTATTATTTGCAAAATGGATATTTCGCGGGCATAACGGGGCGTTTTGCACCGTTAAAACACCGGTGTCTGCCGGGGAAAAAACGCTACAAAACCTGTATGCCTGGTGTCGCTTCACTTCCACCGCAGCGGGGATGTGTTTGCGAAAGCTAGTCCTCTCGATACTTTTGTTGCTGGTCTCCTATCGTACCGATTACCTCTATGTCGCCCGGCGAGTAGGCTGGTTACCTGTACTGCATTATTTTACCTCCGCGGATGATTTCAAAAACATTGCTGCGCGACGAGGAGACCGCCCTTTGTAAAGATTCATTTATTTTTACCGCATCGTAGTTGAATAGAAGCACACGCAACAGATGAAAAAGATCGGATTGGTTGGCGGCATCAGTTGGACATCAACCCTGGAATACTACAGGTTGATCAACGAAGGGGTTAATGAAAAGCTTGGCGGATTGAATTTTGCCGAATGCGTGATCGTGTCCCTGAATTTCGATGACATCCAGAAACACACCTGGGAGAACGCGTACGGCCTCCTCCGCGAAGCCACCCAAACGCTCACCCAAACAGATGTTGACGCGATCGCCTTGTGTGCAAACACCGCACACCTGTTTGCCGACGAACTCCGGGCCGGCATCGGTGTTCCCCTGATACACATCGGGGAGGAAACTGCCAAAACGGTTCAACGATCCGGCCTGAAAAAGATCGGCTTACTCGGAACGGTCCATACGATGCAGAAAGATTTTTACAAAGCAAAATTCCACGCACTCGGCATTGAAGTACTGGTACCCACCCTGCAGGAAACAAAAAATTACATCCAGCAAACTTTAAAGGAAGAGCTGGGCCGTGGTGTGCTGAGGGAAGAAACAAAAAAGAATTACATCGCCATTATGAACGAACTCGTTGCAGCCGGCGCCGAAGGCATTGTACTGGGCTGCACTGAAATACCCCTGCTGATCAAACAAACAGACGTGCCGGTCAAAGTGTTTGATACAATTGCGATCCACGTAAATGCGATCGTTGATTTTATGGTTTCGTAAAACAACGCCTTCCAACCTACTTACAACTGGGGTTCTGCCATCACCTCTTTCGGAGCGATCACCTTATGCGTTTTCAAACCAAATACCAATGTAACAACAAAGCATACGAGCGGCACGATATACGCAGTCTGTATGTTGCCGGTGATGTCATCGATGCGGCCAAAGATCAACGATAATACGGCGCCTCCTACGATCGACATGATGATAAGGCTGCTGCCGATCTTCGCATCTGCATCAAGGTCTTTGATGCCGAGTGCAAAGATGGTGGGGAACATGATCGACATAAAAAAACCGATCGCTATCACAACGTATATCGCTAACATTCCATGGCAAACCATCGCTGCCGCGCACAACCCGATGTTGATCAACGAATACAATGCAAGCAATTTTTCAGGTTTGATGTACCGCATGAGAAACGTACCGAAGAACCGGCCGATCATAAATGCCATTCCGTAGCCAAGCCCCAGGTAACGCGCGGCAGATTTACCATCCAGTCCCGCCGCCTTCGCCGCATACAAAATAAAAAAGCTGCCCACACAAACCTGTGCGCCCACATAAAAGAATTGTGCGATCACGGCCCAGCGCAGGTGCGAATGACGCAAGGCATGGAACACATTCCTGCGTTCGGATCTTCCTGTTTCTTCTTCTTTGATCTCCGGTAATTTGATCAGCGCAAACAAGAACGCGATCACCAGAATAAAACTGCCAAGAACCAGGTACGGTGTTTTTACAGTTGATGCTTCGGATGCCAATGCAGCCTGCCTTGCGGCCGCCGTCATGGTAGCCAGTTCTTTATCCGAAAAACCATTTGTACGGATCACCGCATCGCCAATGATGGGCGCGGTGGCTGCGGCGAGCCCGTTGAACGATTGCGCAAAATTCAAACGGAGGGTTCCTGTTTTGGGATCGCCAAGCAGCGATGCATACGGATTGGCCGCTGTTTCAAGTATGGTCAGGCCGCAGGCGATGATGAAAAGTGCGCCAAGAAAAAACACGTACAGTTGTGTATTTGCGGCAGGAATAAAAAGGAAGGAACCGGTGGCAAACAAAAGCAAACCTGTAATGATGCCTGCTTTGTATCCATATTTGCGCATTAACATTCCGGCAGGCAAGGCCATTGCAAAATAGGCGATGTACACAGAAAAATCGACCAGCGACGATTCGAGCGTTGAGAGGCTGAACGAACGTTTCAGGTGCGGGATTAATATCGGGTCTACGTTGTGTATAAAACCCCATAAAAAAAACAGCGTGGTAACCAATGCAAACGGGATCAGGTAATTCGGTTTTGGCGAAGCAGGCATACAGTTGGTTTATGGGTTTATTTGTGATTGGCTTGTTACCCGTTATCTGGTTGGTGTATTGTTTATCGTTTGTATCGATGTGATGATCCTGGAATAAAAACACAACCAAAAAAAACAACACTCAAATTATTGCTACAAATTCTGTTTTTTCAATTCTGATACCGCGTGGTCAACTGCCCTAGCCGTGAACGCCATATAGGTAAGGGATGGGTTTACGCAGGATGATGAGACCATGAACGATCCGTCCGTTACAAATACATTTGGTGCATCCCAAAGCTGGTTGTGTTTGTTGAGTACGGATGTTTTAGGATCATGCCCCATGCGTGCCGAACCCATTTCGTGTATGCTTCGCCCGGGGTAACCGGGGTTCTCATAACCTTTCACGTCTTTAACACCTGCGGCTTCCAGCATTTCCATCGCATCGTTCTTCATGTCGATGCGCATTTTGCGTTCATTGTCTTTGAGCTCTGCATCAAAAGCAAGTATGTTCAATCCCCATTTGTCTGTTCTTGTTTTGTCGAGGGTAACCTTGTTGTTGTGATCCGGCAATGTTTCTCCGAAGCCGCCCAAACCGATTGTCCAGTGCCCGGGTTCTGTGAGTGCTTCTTTCATATCCATACCGATGCTCATTTCTGCCACGCCGCGTACCCAGTTTTGCCGGCTTGCGTTGCCCTGGTAACCAAAGCCGCGCAGGTAATCGCGTTTCTCGCCAAACAGGTTCCTGAAGCGCGGAACATAGATGCCGTTGGCGCGGCGCCCGTAATAGTATTTGTCTTCAAACCCTTCTATCCTTCCGTTCGCGCCTGCTTCCGAGTGGTGATCCATCAGGTTGTGGCCAAGTTCGCCGCTGCTGCTTCCCAAACCATCGGGCCATACATTGGTGGCAGAATTCATAAGCACCCATGCCGAGTTCATGGTTGATGCGTTGAGGAAAATTATTTTGGCATTGAAGGTGTAGGTCTTGTTTGTTTCAGAATCAAGTACCTCAACACCTGTTGCGCGCTTTTTGTCTTTATCGTAGAGAATTTTTGTTACAATAGACCATGGCCTGAGCGTGAGGTTCCCTGTTTTCATGGCAGCAGGCAAAGTAGACGACTGCGTGCTGAAATACGCGCCAAACGGGCAACCCAGCCAGCATTTGTTCCTGAACTGGCACGCCGTTCTGCCTTCGTGTGCAACAGTGATGTTGGCAACGCGCCCGATGATCATCGCGCGTTTGTCTTTGTAATATTGTTTGATGCGCGCGGCCACTTCTTTCTCTGCACAATTCATTTCCATGGGCGGAAGAAATTGTCCATCGGGCAATTGCGGGAGCCCGTCAAGATTACCGCTGATGCCGGCAAATCTTTCTACATGATCATACCAGGGCGCGATCTCTTTGTAACGCACGGGCCAGTCGATGCCAACGCCTTCCTTCAGGTTGGCCTCAAAATCAATATCGCTCCAGCGATAGGTTTGCCTGCCCCACATAAGCGAGCGGCCGCCAACATGGTAACCGCGTGTCCAGTCGTAACGCTTGATCTCAGTATACGGACTCTCCTTTTCATTCACCCAGTAATCAAGATTCGTTTCCTGCAGTGCATATTTTCTTTTGAGCACAGGATAGTCTTTGATCATCTGCTGGGTACGTTCGCCGCGGTGCGGAAAATCCCAGGGGTCCTTGTTTGCGTTTACATAGTCCTTGATGTGTTTGATGTCACGCCCCCTTTCCAGTAACAATGTTTTCAGGCCTTTTTCCGTGAGTTCTTTAGCGGCCCATCCGCCACTGATCCCGGAACCAATTACAATTGCGTCAAAAGTTTCAGCCGCCACGTTTCATTTGATTTTTTGGTAGAAAATATTTGATGGAAAATAAGATAATTATGAAGACAAAGCGCAGGAGTAGGTGAAGAACGAATATTTCCCGGTGCGCATGCCTGTTCCGGGCCGTTGTTTTGCGCGGGCTTTAACCATTTCAATAAAGCGATGGATTATCGGAGACACGGAACGTGAGATTGATCCTCGGCCCGATCTTCCTGGCCGTTTTGGGAACATGGTGCTCATAATGGTTCTGCATGGTTTCGCCCATCAGCAGGAAACTGCCATGGGTAAGCGGTATATCAAGCTGGGTAAACGTTTTATCCGTTTTGTGCCGCACCTTGAACACGCGGCGCTCGCCAAACGTAACGGAAGCTATGGCATGGTGCTTACCCGACGAGGGCAATGTATCGCTGTGCCAGGAAACAGAATCCTGCCCATCCCGGTAGTAATTCAGCAGCACATAATTAAAACTGCAGCCGCTCGTAACCTCAACCCGTTCTTTGATCTCGAGCAACTCGCGCGTAAACGGTTCTCCCTTGATGCCATAGAACGCGGTGAGCCGGGGGTCGGGAACGATCTTGTCATACATCTTCCGTTCCCGCTGTTTCCAGGGCGCAGTCGACAGAAATGTCTTGAAATAATGATCCGATTCCGAGATCCCGAAAAACTGCCGCCACAACTTCAGTTCCGCATCCGGCAGATTGTAGTCGATGTATTCGCGGCATCCCTCATCAAAAAGCACAAAATTATTGAACAGGTTCATGCCCTAAAGTTAGGGAGTTTTTTACAATTGCTAATTATTTTAGCATTTTATGCCTGTTAACTTCAGGATCTTTTTGTGTAATCGTTCCTTCAGCTTTTTGTTTTCGCCTTGAACCCACTGCCCAGTTCGATCCACACCGGTGCATGGTCGCTGGTTTTCTCCCAGCCGCGTACCTGTTTGTCTACGCCGGCTTTCTTTAATTTTTTTGCCACTTGCGGGCTGAGCAGGAAGTGATCGATGCGTATGCCGGCATCGCGGGCGAAGGAATTGTAAAAATACTCCCAGAATGTATAAATGCTTTTTTCAGGATATAGTTCGCGGAGCGCGTCTGTCCAGCCCTGGTCAACCAGCCGTTTGTAGGCTTTTTTTGATTCAGGAAAAAACAATGCGTCGTTTTTCCAGTGTGCTGGTTTGTAGGCGTCGAGGTCTGTCGGGATCACATTGTAATCGCCGCACAGTATCACCGGCAATTCTTTTTTCAGCAAAGCACGCGCGTGTTTGTGTAGCCGTTTGAACCAGGCAAGTTTGTAATCGAACTTTGGCCCGGGTGCCGGGTTGCCGTTCGGCAAATACAAACAGCCGATGATCATGTTACCAACAATGGCCTCGATGTACCGGCTGTGCGCATCTTCGGGATCACCGGGCAATACCCGGCGGAGCTCTTTGATCTCCATCCCCTTTGCGAGAATGGCCACACCGTTCCACGATTTTTGGCCGTGCCAGATGGCATTGTACCCCGCATCCTCTATCGCCGCCAAAGGAAATTTCTCATGCGGCGCCTTTAGCTCCTGCAGGCACACGATATCCGGCGAAGTCTCTTTCAGCCATTTCAACAAAACCGGTAACCGGCCGTTTACCCCATTGACATTGTATGTAGCGATGCGCATGACCTCCTCCCTTCAATTTTTATACCGTGGTGAGAAAGGGGTGGAACGGAATTGGTAGCGGGTGGTTTGGTCTGCCGGCTATTCACCAGTACCCGCGCCATTACCATGACGAAAAAAAAGAAACTCACTTTCAAAGGCATCAAAGAGATCCTGGGCAATACCGTTAAGGGACTGGGAGAAGACCGCGTCATCAAATTAAGCGGTTCGCTTGCTTACTCAACCGTTTTTGCGATGGGACCGTTGATGATCGTAATTATCTCTTTATGCGGGATCTTCCTGGGGGCAGAAAGCGCGCAGGGGAAAGTGTACGAGGTATTGAAAGGGTTTGTGGGACAAGACACCGCCGCACAGTTACAGGAGATCATCCGCAATGCATCGTTAAGCGGCAAGAGCACGTGGGCGGCTGTGATCGGTGGTGTTGCGTTGTTGATCGGCGCCACATCGGTGTTTGCCGAGATACAGGATTCGATCAACCAGATCTGGGGATTGAAATCGAAACCCAAAAAAGGATGGGTGAAATTTCTGAAAGACCGGTTCCTCTCCTTCTCGGTGATCGTGAGCCTTGGCTTCCTGTTGCTTGTATCGCTCGCCATCACCGGCATCGTTGAGGCCATCAGCAACCGTCTGCAGGCGCGGTTTCCCGACGTTACCGTCGCGCTTTTTTATGTGGTGAATTTATTGCTCACGCTTGGCATCAGCATGCTCATTTTCGCCGTGATCTTCAAAGTGCTGCCCGATGCAAATATCAGATGGAAAGATGTAAGGGCCGGCGCACTCGTAACCGCCGTTTTGTTTATGCTAGGCAAATTTGCGATCTCGCTTTATGTTTCCCAGGCAAAAGTAGGCAGCACCTACGGCGCAGCGGGATCGCTGGTGGTGCTGCTCGTGTGGATCTATTATTCATCCATCATATTATTCCTCGGCGCCGAGTTTACGAAGGCATGGGCCGTATTGTACGGAGAACCCATCCATCCCAGCCAGTTCGCGGTTACCGTAAGGCAGGTGGAGGTGGAAGAAGGAAAGAAAACGGTACAGGAAAAAGAACGGTCCAAACAATAATGAACAAACTTTCACGTTTATAACAACAGCGTGATACGACGTTACCAACCCAATAGATTCTATGCCCCGCCAACTAACGGGGCTTTTTATTTGGGAAAGGCGTAAGACAATTCCTTTCAATTAAAAATCGATCCGGTAGGTTCCGCCCACCTTCGTACCCATATCATACTCATACACCTTTGCAACCGGCGCAGCAGACGATGGGGCTTTTGGCGACACAAGGGGCCGCTTCACTTCCGGTGCCATGAAAAATGGATTGGTATTGGGGCCCGCTGCTTCCTTCAGTTTTGTGTTCGTTTTCACATTAACCTCATCGTAAAACCGCAAACGGCAATTGCCGCCGAGTGTTGACCTGATGTTAACCGTTTTTGGTTTGCCCGCCACCCAGGTAACATCGATCACAAAACCGCCGCGTGTTACCAGGCCCGACACGGTTCCATCGGGCCATGCATCGGGCAGTGCGGGCAGGATATGGATCGCGCCGTCGTGCGACTGAACAAGCATTTCAGCAATACCGGATGTGCATCCGAAATTTCCATCTATCTGGAACGGTGGATGCGCGTCGAATAAATTGGGGTAGGTGCCGCCGTTCTGCCCAGATGTTTCCACCGGCGCCGGCCGCAACTGGTCAGAGATCAATTTGTACGCATGGTTACCATCGAGCAATCGCGCCCAGAGATTTACTTTCCAGCCCATCGACCAGCCCGTTGACTGGTCTCCCCTGCTCACGAGTGTGGTACGCGCCGCCTGGAACAGTGCAGGATCGCGGTAAGGCGAGACCTGGTTTGAAGGATACAACCCATAGAGATGCGAAACATGGCGGTGCTTGTCGTTGGGCTTGTCCCAATCCTGCAACCACTCCTGCAACTGGCCAAACTGCCCAACTTGCATGGGTGGCAATCTTTTCTGCATGTTCAGCAATGTATCTGCAAACCGTGTATCCGTCTTCAAAATGTTCGCCGCGGCGATGGCATTTGAAAAAACATCGGCCACAAGCTGGTTGTCCATTGTAGTGCCGGCAGTAATACCCACACCGCCCTGGTAAGTGTTTTCAGGCGACATAGACGGCGCAACCACCAGCCATTTTTGAGATGGTTCTTCCTGTAAAACATCAACATAAAACGTAGCGGCGCCTTTGAGTACCGGGTACATTTCCTTGAGAAAATTTTTATCTCCCGTATAGAGGTAATGATACCAGATGTGCTGCGAGAGCCATGCGCCGCCCATCGGCCACATGCCGTAAAATCCGCCATCCACCGGTCCGGTAATGCGCCACAGGTCGGTGTTGTGGTGAACGTTCCAGCCGCGCGCATGGTATAATTTCCGGGCGCTCTCCTGCCCCGTTACGGCAAGGTCTTTCAGCATTTCGAACAAGGGCCGGTGCAGCTCGCTGAGGTTGGTTGGCTCCGCGGGCCAGTAATTCATTTCGGTGTTGATGTTGATGGTGTATTTGCTGTCCCATGGCGGCGTCAACTTATCGTTCCATTTGCCCTGCAGGTTGGTGGGGTTTGCATTGGGTTGCGAACCGGAGATCATCAGGTATCTGCCAAACTGGAAATACAGCGATACGAGCTGCGGGTCGTTGCCCGAACCGAATTCGGCCACACGCTGATCGGTTGGTTTGCCCGATTGCGTTGTGTTGCCGAGATCCAGTTTCACCCGGTCAAAATATTTCCGGTAGATCCTGGTATGTTCTTCTTTCGACCGGGCGAATGTTTTAAGCAATGCCTGTTTCAGGATCCGCTCCGCTTTTGCAGCGGCATCGATCGAAATGTCGTGGTAATTTTTGTAATTGGTGGCGATGCTGATGTAAAACGTAACTGCATCTGCATGGCTGATCACCAGCGAGCTATCGGTTGCTGCGATGGTTCCGCCCTCTGTTTTGGGAAGCACAAATGTTTCAAACTGCAGCCTTCCTTTTTTGTTGTCGGCATTGCTGCCCGTACCGGAAAGCCTGAGCTGTTTTCCTGCAACACGGATGTTCTTGACAGTATGCAAACTGTTGAGGAACGCCTCGCAGTTGATGCTCCCGGGTTTGCTGGCGGTTAACCTCACCATGATCACATTGTCTGCCAGCGAAGCGATCACTTCGCGATTGTATTGCACGCCGTTGCTGTTGTAGGTTACGGAAGCGATGGCATTTTGAATATCCAATGCGCGGTTGTATTCCGATGAAACATCGTGCCCTTTGAAGCGGATCAACAGGTTTCCAACGGGCTGGTACTGCATTCCGTAGTTGCTGTTGGCGGGTGCGGCCCTTGGGAAAACGCGGTTCGACATGTCCTGCGCCTCCCTGTATTTTTCTTCAAAGATCAGTTTGCGGATCTGCCGGATGCTGTCGTATTTGTCTTCAGGAACATTATTGCCCGGCTCGCCGGCCCAAACGGTTTCTTCGTTGAGTTGCAGGCGTTCCATTGCAGGATCGCCAAACACCATGGCGGCCAGCCTGCCGTTTCCAACGGGCAGGGCCTCGTTCCAGTTCTGCGAGGGTTTGTTGTACCAGAGCCTCATCGGGTTTTGCTGCGCGGAAAGATGGAAAAAGGCCAGCAGCAGGCAAACAACAAAAGATCTTTTTGGGAGCATGGTTTTGAATTGATGGTAGAGCAATGAACTAAACTACAACTTCTGTATATTTAATCATCATGTTCCTATTCCCAAAACCGGTGATGTTGGTTTTTTTCCTGCTTGTTGCAGGTTCCCTCCCCGCCCAGCCATTTACGCGGTACAAGGGGGAGCGCGAGGAAGCTTTTGTGAAAAGGATTGCACGGCAGGACAAGCTTCCTTACCATGTAATCGAAACGAAAGAATGGGACAGCTCGCGGAACGTGGTCATCTATTTTGAAAAACTGGTTTCAGCAGAGTCGGAAATAGTGAACGGCTACATCTTGGTTCCGCATAATGATAATGGTTATGAACGCGTGTTAATAGATACATTTTATGAGGATGGAGGGCCGGTGTTTATAGATACCGTATTCTTTGCCAACGCAGACCCTGATGCACAAAAAGAAATCATAGTGATGACGAGGAACACCGTACAACACAACGGCGCCAGGGTATGGGGAGAATTCTATGCGACGCACATCTACGATGTACCCGATCTGCTGCACCCGCCCAAAAGACTGTTGTTTTTAAAAGGGCCCAGTAAAAAACTGGAAAGTGGGTTTGAAGGAACCATTGGAAACAAAAGATCGAAAGCAAAATACAAAACGGCTGCGGAGGTAAGGATCGCCCTGAAAAAAATGGGATTCTGAATGTACCGTGCCTGTTATACTGCTTCAAATATACCCGTGGTCCTGTTCTTCCTCACTTTATCGTAATCAAAATATTTCCCGTTCATGGCAATGTAAACACCGTTGGGCAGCGCCTGCGCAAAAGCCATTGCTGAGCCGATGTTAAAGAGTCCGTCTGAGCTGCCGAATTTGATCGGTATCATCGCCCCTGTTAATACGATCGTTTTGTTTTTTACCTTGCCGGCCAGTACACGCGCGGTTTCCGTCATGGTATCGGTTCCGTGGGTAACCACGATCTTGTCTTCCTCGCATTCATCGCACCAGCGGGCAATGAGCTCGCGGTCGAGCTGCGTCATATCCAGGCTATCCTTCAGCATCAATGTTGTGATCTCTACCGGTACCTGGTTGCGGCCCTTCGAGAGCAACTCATCCATATGCGTTTCCTTGAAATACAATTCGCCGTTGAGCAGGTTGTACTCTTTGTCGAATGTGCCGCCGGTGATAAAGATGCGTACCATAATTGTTTTGGGTTATCCTGTTTGCAGTTGCCCCACGAAATTAAACAATCGGCGCCAAAGCCGGAGCGGTTGTTTGTTGCGCGGGTATTGCCATTCATCCGATTTTAGCAGGAGATCTCTGTTTTTTTCAACACATTTACCAAAAATTCACCGATGCGTAACCTGATCATTATCGCTGCCGTGCTTCTCCTGTCGAACACGGCCATGGCGCAGAAACCAAAAGGATATCAATATTCCATCGACCTGAACAATTCTTCGGATGATAAATTCTGGGTTGAACTGGTCACACCCGCCATCAAATCAAACTCCATCGTTTTCCACCTGCCCAAAACCGTTCCGGGTACGTATTCGAACGACGACTACGGCCATTTTGCCAATGAGCTGAAAGCCTTCGACAGCAAGGGGAACGAACTTACGGTAACACGTGTTGATGCCAATAGCTGGCAGATAGACAACGCCAAAAAACTTGCGAAGGTCACCTACAAAGTAGACGATACTTTCGACGACAGGACACGCAAGGAAAAAGTGTTTGAACCAACCGGCAGCAGTGTGCAACACGACACAGCCTACGTAATGAATACTTACACCGTGATGGGTTATTTTACGGGTATGGAAGAACTGCCCTACACCCTCACTGTAAAACACAAACCCGATTTCTACGGCTCCACGGCCATGAAGGATGCGGACGATGCTTCCGATAAAGATGTGTTCACCAGTTTGAACTACCATGAAATGGCAGACAACCCGATCATGTATACAAGGCCCGACACCACCACCATTAAAGTGGGGGGCGCAGACATCCTGATCTCGGTTTATTCGCCCAACAAACTGATCACATCGCAGTTTCTCGCTACCAGGCTCGACAGTCTCACCCGGGCGCAGGTACAATACCTTGGCGGAAAACTGCCGGTGAACAAATATGCGTACCTGATCTACCTGTTTGATAAACAACCGATCTCCAACGCATCGGGCGCACTTGAACATTCGTATTCGTCGCTTTACAGTCTTGGAGAAAGCAACCCCGAAGCGTTCGCGCAGAATTTCAAGGATGTGGCGGCGCATGAGTTCTTCCACATCCTTACACCATTGAGTGTGCATGCGGAAGAGATACAGTATTTTGATTTTACGGATCCGAAAATGTCGGAGCACCTGTGGTTGTACGAAGGATCAACCGAGTACCACGCGCACAAAGCGCAATTGCAGGCGAAACTGATCAGCGTGGACCGTTTTCTTTCAGTGATGGGGACCAAGATCACGAGCTCTCGCCTGCAGTTCAACGATACGCTCCCGTTCACTTTCATGAGCAAGAACGTTCTGGACACTGCTTATGAGAAACAATATGGCAACGTGTACCAGAAAGGCGCACTCATCAATCTTTGCCTTGATGTAAAACTGCGACAGCTTTCCGGTGGCAAATATGGCCTGATCGATCTGATCAAAGATCTTTCTGCCAAATACGGAAAAGGCAAACCTTTCAAAGACGCAGATCTTTTTCCTGTGATCGGTAAACTTACTTACCCAGAGATCCAGCAGTTCCTGCAAACTTATGTTGGCGGCAACACGCCATTGCCTTTGGAAGAGATCTTTCATGCAACGGGTATCCGCTGGACCAAAGACACCACCGTACAAGTGTTCTCTTTCGGCGGTTTCCGTGCGCGTGCCGCGGGCAACAGCGTTTACTTTGCGATGGTTACGCCGGACGACTTCGGAAGGAAGATGGGCTACCAGCAGGGAGATACGGTTGTGTCTGTGAACGGCACCGCAGTGACCCCTAAAAATTTCGGCGCCGTTACTGCAAAGATCGCAGCGACCGCAAAACCCGGCGACGAATTATCGATGGAAGTGATCAGGACCGTAAACGGTAAATCCGAACACGTAACCCTGCAGCAACCCATCCAGTTTGTGCCGCAGAAGAGGTACAACATTCTCAAGCTTGATGGAAATGCCACAAGCGCGCAGGTTGCCTTGCGTAATGCCTGGTTCCAGGTAACACCATAGCGCAGGAAGACATAATTTTGGGGCATGGAAGCAAATGCCGCCGAAGACAATTACAACCTCGAAAGATTTCTGAAAGCGCAGGAGCGTAATTATGCGGCTGCGCTTTCAGAGATCCGCTCGGGAAAGAAAACATCTCACTGGATGTGGTATGTCTTTCCGCAGGTTGCGGGCCTGGGAAACAGTGAGTATGCAAGATTGTATGCCATCCGCAGCCGCAACGAAGCATCCGCCTATCTTCAGCATCCCATACTCGGCCCGCGGCTACGTGAGATTTGTGAGGCACTCCTCGAATCGGGGGAAAATGATGCGTTAAAAGTATTCGGATCACCCGACAACATGAAACTCAGATCGTCGATGACGCTTTTTAGTTCTGTGACCAGCGAATACCATGCTGTATTCAAAAAAGTGCTTGCTGTTTTTTTTGAAGGAGTGAGGGACGCGAAGACATTGCAGATCTTGAAAGACGATCCACACTGACAAACCGAGTTGGGGTATCCGCATGAAAATCCAGGCGTGGTGGTGATTGAACCCTCGCATCAATTTATATGATGTTGTACACCAAATTAATCCAAAACAAAAAAACCGCTGCACATGGTATTTGTTTTAATCCCGATGCCGGCGGTTTGTAAGCGGTCTTTTTATTGTGATTAAGGAATGCAGTTATTGTTTATGCAGTTTTGATTAACAAGCGTTCCGGCAAAACTACAGGCCTCGTTTGTACACGATTCATTCATTCCGGAATCACAACCACGGTTATTGCAGGAAGGGTTGGAACAGGAAGGATTGGGATTCTCGCCTTCAGAAAACCCACCCCTCGTTAAAACCGAGGTGAGGATCACGAGATCTGCGGCCGGGCGCCCGGCACCGCTCCGCAATTTTTCTGCCAATCTTGTTAGTTTGGTCGGCATACGTAAACTTTTATAGTTGAACAGCAATCTTCCTAGGTAAAACAGGATGTGTTGTTACATCCGGCATTATCGGTTCCGGTTGCAGTTGCATTACATTGGTTGTTTCCGCAACTAAAATTGTATCCCTCGTTGCAGAAATTGTTATTACAGGTATCATTTCCACATGGAGGTTCTGTTTCCTGCGGATTAAGCCCTCCCCGGATACCGGAGAGATTCACGAAACTCCCGGTAAAGGCCTGGTTACCGGCATAAAGTTTTTCACGAAGAAGAGTGAGTTTGGTTTTCATTGTATTTATTTTGATAAAGACATTGACAGGTAATGCGTTGGCACCATCGAATCATCAAGCGCACTACGGATGAGTTGATGACTATTAATAACAACCTGAATTGTAGCAAGACTCGTTGGTGGTACCTGAATCCCCTGACGCCGAACACCCGGTATTTGAACAATCAGTATTATAACCTGAGGTACAACCATCGTTATTACACGCCGGATTCGGTTTCGGTTCATTGGAACCACCATGATACAATACGGCCATACCGGGAGAAATTTGTCTCCACTCCGAAGACAGGTTTCCAAACGCACCTGTTTTTAATTTTGCTAACAGCAGGTTTATTTTTCCAGACATAGAAAGGATTTTAATCAGAAAAAAACACCAGGTCTATCAAACTGGCATGTTGGCATTAACCGGTACAACCTGAATTGGTACAGGAATCATTGATGGTGCCATTTCCAGATGCATCGCATCCTGCATTGTAGCAGCTGCCATTATATCCCCATGCACAAAACTCGTTGGAACAATTTCCATTGGGTTTGCTTTCGCCTTCCTTTTCAAAGCCTCCGATGATCAGGATGGCTCGCGCAGTGACAATGGTTTGCAGATCCTGAACATGATTAACCCCAAGGTTTCCGGTTAGCGCTTCAATAAGGTGTCCGAGCTTCCTTGTCATATAGTTTAGTTTATAATGCGAAATCTATTTTTTATTCTGCCTGGAATCAAGGATCAGGTCCTTTATTCCTTTTTCAAGAACCACGTAAGAATACAGTTCACCTGTTTGGCAGGCATTGTCTATGAACACCCGGTGAATCAACCTCGCGCTGGAGGAAGCGTCTTCCCAGTTTATGATCGTGGTGCGCCCGACCTTCGTCTCCCTGGGTGCCGCAGGCGTTGTTCTGCACGCGAGGGTATCCACCCTGTTTGTAATCTCGGCTGAGGCATGGGCTGCCGCCAACTTTTCATAAACTTCGGGTGTGGCGTCTGGCTGGATCATGATGAGCCTGTCGTTCCGGAATACCAGGCAGACGTTTTTCAACGTAATCCCATCTCCTTTGAGCCAGGGAACAAAAACCGGCTCCATCCCTTTTTTCCCGAGTTCAAAAAACAATTCCCGCCCGAAGAAGCGATAAAGATTCCTGCTGTCTTCCTTTTCAATAATGTAAACAAAACCCGTGGTATCGGGGATTGGGTATCGGGTTAAAATCTCTTTTTCTCCCGTCCCTTGTGATGGCTGCTTCGCTGAATTCACGATCCGTACAGGTAAACCTACCGCCTCGATCATCCGGGCCTTGGTCATACCAATAAACAAATTTCCTACCCTTCCTGCCGTCTGTCCAAACAAGGCAAACGTTCCCAGAACATTTAGTAATAAAACAACAAGCTTTTTCATCGGGCGCACTTTGAATAACAAGAAACAAGATCTGTACCAAATGTATAAAATAAATATTTCATTTAAAAAAAATAATATAAAATAAAAAACGTATTTTAAATTCGAAAATATAACTGCTATGAAAACATCTCACTACATTATTTTTACTGATCCTTTTTCAGAGTTCCAGAATGGTATCGAATACGAAAAACAGATCGCCTTTTCTACCAGGTCCAGGCAGTCACTGCTTTTGTCAAGCCAAATCTGCAGGCAGCTACAGGTGGGCGAATATGATGATATTGAGTCCGATGTAATGGATGAACTGACGAAACACGGATTTATTGTACCCGACGAAGCGAATGAGCTGACCGAGATTATCAAAGAGAACAAAGCAACCATACAGGACGATTCCCTTCTTTATTTTGTGATCCAGCCTACTGCTTACTGCCAACTGGGTTGCGATTACTGCGGGCAGGAGCACGTTAAGAAAAACCTGCCGCATAAAACATATGATTCGATCCTGCAACGTCTCGAAAAAAAATTCATACCCGGAAAACACAAAGCGCTCCGCATAGGATGGTTTGGTGGAGAGCCATTGGTTGGGATGACCCAGATCCGGGAGCTGACTGCCCTGTTGATGGATTTTGCGGAGAAACACGAACTTAAGTATTCAGCCAAGATTGTTACCAACGGGCTAAGCCTTAAAGAAAACATATTCGAGGAATTGACCCAGAAACTCAGCTGTCGCGAATTCGAGGTTACCCTTGATGGTATCGCGGAGTTCCATGACCAGCGGCGCCATACAAAATCAAAAGAGAACACGTTTGATATTATATTCAAAAACCTCAAAACGATCATCGACAGGGAGGATTTTACAAAGGCAAATTACCGGCTTTCCATCCGGTGCAATGTTGACAAACGGAACTGGGAAGGAGTGAGCCCGCTTATCCAACTACTGGCAGACAATGGCTTCGTAGAAAAATTGGCTTACTTCTATCCTATCGGTGTTTATTCCTGGGGAAATGATGCGCATACCGGTTCTCTGACAAAAGAGGAGTTCGCAGAAAAAGAAATTGATTGGCTGATAGAAATGATCAAAGTTGGCTTCAGGCCTTCCCTGCTTCCGGGGCGTGTCAAATCTGTTTGCCTGGCGGTTTCGCAAACCTCGGAGATGTTTGACGCATTCGGCAACATTTTTAATTGCACAGAAGTATCTTATGTTCCGAAATACGTAGAATCGGGATTTGTGCTCGGTAACCTAAATACGCCAACCCTCGACACAAATGTGCGCCCTTTAAGCGATTGGAACGACCGGATATTAAACGACGGTATTCCTTGTTCTTCCTGTCGGATGCTTCCGGTCTGCGGCGGTGCCTGTCCGAAATCCTGGAGTGAAGATATGCGTGCGTGCCCTTCCAATAAGTTCAACATCAAAGAAAAACTGATGCTCTCTTACCTTTCGACGAAAGAATCTTTTCTCGAAACAGTACAGACGATCGATTGACGAACCTGTTTGGGCTGCCTGCGAACCGGGCAGCCAAAAACGGTGTACATTACCGGGCGCCCCTGATAAGGGTGTAAATTCATGTGTCCCGATACGTGCAACACATTATATTTAAGCGATGAAGTTTCCTTTTTATAAGCAACTTGACAGCGTTGATTGTGGTCCGACCTGTTTGAAGATCCTTGCCAGGTTTCACGGAAAGAATTACGCGCTTGACTACCTGCGCGGGCTCTGTTTTATCAACAAAGAAGGCGTGAGCCTGCTTTCGCTCGCCCAGGCGGCCGAACACATCGGGTATACAACGTTGAAATTGAAGATCACATTCGATCGTTTGGTGTCCGATGCTCCACTTCCATCGATCCTGTTGTGGGATACCAACCATTACGTGGTATTGTATGAAGTAAAAAAAAATAAATCAGGAGAGATTACGCACCTCCGGGTATCTGATCCTAAAAGAGGACTTGTAAAACTCAGCAAAAAGGATTTTCTGCACCATTGGATCGCACCCGATTCAAAAGACATGGGAGTGGCGCTGCTGGTAGAACCTTCAGAAAATTTCGACACGTTGCTTGACGAAAAGGGGCTTGAAATAAAACGCCCTTCGGATCTGAAATTCATCCTGAATTATATTTTGAGGTACCGGCGGTATTTTTTCCAGTTACTGCTGGGAATTATTACCTCTTCAATGATAGCGCTGATCTTCCCGTTTCTGACCCAGAATATCGTAGACATTGGGATCAATAAAAAAGACATTGGTTTTATATCATTGATATTGATCGCACAACTCGTGCTGTTCCTGAGCAGTACAACGCTCGATCTTTTGCGGAGGCAACTGCAGATACACATCAGCGCAAGGATCAATATATCAATCATATCCGATTTCCTCGCCAAATTAATGCGGTTACCGATCCGGTTCTTCGACTCGAAAAATATTGGCGATATCATAAACCGGATCAACGACCAGAAGAGGATAGAAACTTTTATCACGAGCTCCGTTCTCAATACAGTGCTTCTTTTTTTCAACTTCGCCGTGCTTACAGCCCTCCTGTTCTACTATAACAAGACCATCCTGCTTGTTTTCCTGGGAGGAACCGCCTGCACCTTTGTGTGGGTCTATTTTTTTATGCAGAAACGGAAGGAAATGGACTACCGGATCTTCAGAACATCGTCTTCTACCACGGAGAAGATGTATGAAATGGTAAACAGCATGCAGGAGATCAAGCTGAATAACTTTGAAGCCTATAAGAAAACGGAATGGCAGAAGAACCAGGTGGAACTTTTTGAGATCAGCCTGGCAAGTACGAAACTGGAACAATACCAGACAATCGGCTCGGTCTTTTTTACCCAGCTGAAGAACATTCTGGTAACCTACATCAGCGCCAAAGCGGTGATCAACGGCGATATCTCGCTGGGTATGATGTTGAGCATTACAATGATCATAGGCCAAATGAATAACCCGGTGGAGGAATTTATCTCTTTTTTCAAATCGTACCAGTTTGCCAGAATAAGCCTGGACAGGATGAACGAAGTTTACGTAAAACCCGACGAGGAAGAGAATGCCCTTTATCACGCAATTCCATCACCCAACGATCCCGGTTATCAGGAATTCATAAGCTTCCGGAATGTAAATTTTCAATATGAGGGGCCACAGTCGCCTTTGGTATTGAATGATCTTTCTGTGGATATACCCATCGGGAAGACCACAGCGATCGTCGGATCCAGCGGGAGCGGCAAAACGACGCTTCTGAAATTACTGCTTAAATTTTATGAACCGCGCTCAGGCTCCATTACTATATGTGGTACAGATCTTAAAGATATATCTGCTTACTGGTGGCGCGGGCAATGCGGAATTGTAATGCAGGAAGGATTTGTTTTTTCCGATACCATTGAACGGAATATCATCACAAACCAGGAAACTGCAGAACCTGAACGGTTGATGCAGGCTGCGAAAGTAGCCTGCATCGATGATTATATAACCGGTACGCCGTTTGGCTACCAGACCAAAATAGGCGCAAGCGGTTCAGGGCTGAGTACCGGGCAAAAACAAAGGATCCTGATCGCCAGGGCTGTTTACAAGGATCCGAAATTCTTCTTTTTCGATGAAGCAACCAGTTCGCTGGATACAAACAACGAACGGATGATCGTGAACAACCTTAACAGCCTGCTCGCAGGGAAAACGGCCGTTGTGATCGCGCATCGTTTGAGCACCGTTAAGAATGCCGCTAAAATATTGGTGCTGGACAATGGCCGGATCGTAGAGAGCGGTAGCCACAATGAGCTTATCAAATTAAAAGGATTTTATTTCAACCTGATCAAAGACCAACTGGAACTTGGTTCCTGACGATACCGCTATGAGAAATAGAAAAGACAGCCCTGCCACCGATTTTTTTTCTTCCATTATTACCGAAAGGCCAACTTGGCTCGTCAGGAATGGACTGCTGGTTTTTTTTGTACTTACCGTGCTTTTTATCCTGGCCTCCAATTTCATCCGTTATCATGAAGAGGTTCCGCTACCCATCAATATGAACGCAGCTTACGGCATCTATTTTCCGAAAGCTGGTGATGATAGTACACGGTTTTTCAGAAAGCTGGGGCAGGTAATGCCGGCTACCGGCCCCCACCCCTTGAACGCCGTTGATGTTAAGGACACCAGGGAGAACGGATATCGTTTTGATGTAATTATACAGGATCAAAAAGCAATTGTGGTATGCAGGGACAGCATTCCGTCTTTCCAGAGCACCGTTTCAACTCCGTTGGCCGACCGCATTCACATCGGCGATCTGGTTACCATCACCGCCGCAGGCAACGGCGCCCGTTCAACCTTTAGCGGAAAAATAACGGCAAAGACACCCGCAGGCAACGGCGCATCGTTTCACCTGGCTATCTCTCCCGCCGGTCAGACCGCACCTTTTGCCCTGCTGCTCAGTGCCGCCTATTCGAATCAACTGACGTGCACCCTTCCGCTTAGCGATAAAATGCTTTTTTCGATCCTGTCCGATAAACTTTCGAGCCGGGGCAGGTTGCCGGTTGCAAAATAAAACTGCCCTCCGTTTAGGTGGAGGACAGTTGATGAATTGGCCGGTGCCGATTCATTTTAGGTACAAACACGGTTCCCGTTGCCGGTACACTGGTTGTTCGTACAAATATTGTTATAGTTGGTGGAAGATGTGGCACAACCGTTATTGGTACAAGACTGGTTCGTGCATGCCCAATCTGCCAGCGGTGGTTCTTCCGGTTCATTTCCGCCAAACATTGCGATACTCTGCATTTCTGTTATGTTCCACATGCCTTTCCCAGGATCCAACGGATCCTGCTCACCAGCAAGGCGTGACATCAGAACTTTGATCTTGGTCCCGTTCATAACTGTTTATTTAGGTTTAAAAATAAATTGACACTTTATTACTCACATGAACCATTGTTCGTACAATGATTGTTATTACAAAGGGTATTGCTTGCGTTTCCATGGCAGGTGTCGTTACTGCAACTGTCATTTTTCCCATCAACGCAAGTGGCGTTGTTACACGCTGAATTTGTGCAGTTCCCGTTAACCGTCGGCTCGTTTCCCCCGTACATCGCAAGCGCCATATTTTCGGAGATGTTAATAAATTGATCCCCTGGCAGCCCGTTACTGTTAAGAATTGAGGCCTTGAGTCGGGTGAGTTTTGACATAAAAAATGATTTTAATACCTTGAAGTTATATAAAAAAATTATATCTTGATTTTTTTATGAATATTTTATTTTTTATATAATAACTATCCCTACTATCGGATTTTTCAGGATATTTAACCTATCGTTATCCCACCAACCTATGAGAAAGATTTTAATATCTATTTGGCTTATTTCATGCGTCTTCGGAGCGGCACTGGCCCAGGTTTCTAAGGGAACGATCAAAGGACAGCTCGTCCAGGACGGCGGAACGAAGCCCGTGGCGCTGGCCACCATTACTGTTTTCAATGCAAAGGATACCTCCCTGATTACTTACAGGTTGAGCAACGACAATGGAGAGTTTTCAATACCTGACTTGCCACTGGGGCTTCCGCTGCGGATACTATTTACGCACGTAGGACGAAAAATCATAAGGCAGGAATTCACGATCAGTTCTGTTGCGGTTGTTTCGTTGGGTAAAGTGGTGATGCCTAAAGACACGGCATCGCTGGGCGAAGTGATCATAAGGGCCGAGATTCCCCCGGTAATTGTTCGCAATGATACGGTTGAGTTCAATGCCGCGGCTTTCAAAACGTTACCGAACGCATTGGTAGAGGATCTGCTCAAAAAACTGCCCGGCTTGCTTGTTGACCGGGACGGGAATATTACCTACAACAACAAACGGGTTAATAAAATCATGGTCGACGGACGCGATTTTTTTGGAAGTGATCCCAAGATTGCTTCGCGTAATCTTCCCGCCAACATCATTGATAAGATCCAGGTTACCGACGATAAGGATGCAAAATACATCAACCCTACTGCGCTTGAATGGGAAATACCACAGGTCATCAACCTGAAATTCAAGAAGGACATCAAGAAAGGATGGTTTGGTAAAGTGTTCGGAGGATATGGCACCCATAAACAGTACGAAGCAGGCGCAATGATTAATTCATTCCGCGACACGCTGCAGATGAGCTTCATCGGTTTTGCAAACAACATCAATAAAACGGGTTTCAGCTCCAAAGACCTATTAGAACTCGGCGGGTTCAACAGGAGCGGATTCAACAACATGAACGGCAATGGGTCGGGTGCGCTGAATATTGACGGGGTTTCGTTTGGGGGCGGAACAACAGGCAGAGCCAGCCAGGCTGGTCTCGGAACGAACATCAATACGATCCTTGGCAAAGGCGTTGTTTTCAACCTCCAGTATTTTTACGGTAATGAACATACCAATATCGACAGGTTGGTGAAAGCGGACCAGTTTATCAAAGACACTACTCTTTCAACCCTCTCTAAGTCGCTCACCACCGTAAACACCAATTCTCACCAGCTTTCCGCGTCGTTGCGTAAGGTGTATTCGCCTTCGCGCAATCTTTATTTCAAACCGACAGTCAATTACATAAATATGGCCAGTGACGCGGGCATATCAACTTCTGCGGTAACCAATAAAAACGGGTTGGTAAGTGTCGTGAACAATGCGGAAAATATACTGCGCAGCCGGTGGGAATACAGCCATGACCTGATCTATACCGATTCGCGTTTCAGGAAACCCGGAGGCGTGTTTCGCATTTCAAACAGCTTCTCAGCCTCCAACGGATTGTCAAACCAGTTTAACCGTTACGACGCAACCTATTACGTGTCAACCGCCGTTAGTACTTTTGTGACTCAACTGCGCAGAACGGACGCACCATCGTTCCTGTCGCGGTCAAATTTTTCTTATGCCAATCCCCTTTCGAAAAAAACCAGGCTGACGGGAATGGCTTCCATAGATAATTTTTCAGATGAACAGGATATCATAACGTTCAACAAAGAAAATACAACCAACGATTATACTGCTAAAGTTGATTCTGTTTCTGGGCAGTTCAGCCGCACCGGTTATAAAAGCCTTGTGAACGGTACATTGTCATGGACCATCAACAATGACCTGTTCCTGAATATCGGGGCCAACTGGCAATGGATTAATATACAGAATAAGTTTAAGGGTAAGCCCACCATCAGCCAGGATTACCATTACATCTGGCCCGCCGTACGGTTGCAACTGCGGCGCAATGTTTTGTCGTATAACGCCCGCACCATTGAGCCGCAGGCTGCAGACCTCCAGCCCGTACTGAACAACACCAACCCGCTTTTTCTTACACTCGGGAACATTTCCCTAAAGCCATACACGCTGCATACGATCGGTTTTACTACAGGCCAGTACGATGGAAGAAAACCACTTACTTTCAATATCGGCCTGACCTATACTATTTTCCAGGATGCCATCGTGAGGGCCAGGGCGATAGACAGCAAGGGCGTTCAATTTTCGCAACCGGTTAATGTGGATGGCGTTTCTTCATTCAGCATCTATGGCGGCGTGTCTGACCGGATCAAATTCAACAAAGACTGGACACTTGTTGCGCGGCTACTGAACACTTCCAGCTATTTCCACAATGTAGTGCTGGTAAACAACAAACGCAGTATTTCAGAAACCTTTACAAACACGCCTTCGATCGAGTTCAATTTCAACTGGAGGGACAAAATTGAATTTTATCCCAAATACAGCCTCGCAAACAACAATACCGCATATGAAGACCCGTCGTTTTCAAACCTGCATTACACGACACACCGCATAGAGAACGGCCTCGTGCTGCGCCTGGTTAAACGCCTGGTGTTCGAGGCCAGTGTGGACTACCAGTATAACCCAATGTTACCGGTCGGAATCAGAAAGGATATGACCCTGCTTAATGCAGCTGTGAATTATGTTTTCTTGAAAGACGACCGCGGGGTGCTGAAGCTCTCGGGTTATGACCTGCTCAATCAGAATACGGGCATCGCAAGGATGATTACCGAGAATATCATCCAGGTGACGGAGACACAACTGATCCGGCAATATTTTCTCATCAGTTTAACTTATAACATCAGGAAATTCGGCACCAAAACAGTGGGCGGCAAAGAGGGCCTTTTCAGATTATAAAAAAAATTTATTGAAAAAAATTTCCATTTATAGGCGTCATTACATATCTTTCTGTTGTTAATATGTGTAAGCTGGTGGCAGGGCTTCTGTTCTACGAATCGTCACTGTACTTTCACATCCTTATTCATAATAAATATCGACCTATGAAACAAAACAAGCTGGCCTCGCTGAAAGATCTTCTGAATTCAGAATCTTCCTTTCCCTCGGGGCAGGTCAATTTAAGCGACGCGTTTGCAGCCGCCATGTTCGGCGGGAACGAACCGGTACCGGGGCAGAACAATACCTGCGACAACTACAGTTGCCATCATGGGGTAAACGACGGCTGCACTAACTTTGTGTGCGGTGGTGACGATATGGGCAATATCAGTTGCAAAAACTCTTTTTGTTACTGATCCGAAAAATATTAACCTGCTTATTCATTTGCAAAAACTAATCGATGTCAAAAAAACTATACAGCCTTTTTGAAAAGCTGAATCAGGGAGTAGAGGGCCCTACGCAATCCGGGTATGAAAATATCTCAGATAAGACCTCACAGTTTATTTTGGGTGGAAATGAGCCGTTATCGAACAACAGCTGCACCAACGACCATTGTTCAAATGCCACCTGCTCAGCACCGGATACCAATGCTACATGTACAAATGGCGAATGTTCAACATCGAACGGCCAGGTCAACAACGGGTGCAAAAACACCTCCTGCTGACAAATAAACGGATGTATTTTTCGTACGTAAAGGCGATTAATGGTGGCTGCGGCTTCTCCCACCATTGGCCGCCTTTATTTTTTTAATTCCGGCGATCGGTTTTTCGACCGTTCCAACAAGGCTCCGGCAACCTGGAATTGGATCAACGAACGTGGATGATAAGCCGCCCCCGGGGGGGTAAATAAATAAGGTTCTCACTTTCGTGAAAACCTTACTACGAGGTCCCGAGCGGATTCGAACCGCTGTGGAAGCTTTTGCAGAGCTCTACCTAGCCACTCGGTCACAGGACCTATTATTAACCGTTTGGTTCCTTTCGGGGAGCGAAAATAAAGCAATCAAACTAAAATTAAAATTCTAAATCTGAAAACCCCGAAATTTGGCGGCTAACAACGACCCCATGAACAGGATAGCAGAAAGTGAATTGATCATCAACAGCCGCGGCGCGGTATACCATCTCGACGTAAGACCCGAAGAACTTGCCGAAATCATCATTACCGTTGGCGACCCCGACCGCGTGGCCGAGGTAAGCAAGCATTTCGATTCTGTAGAAACCAAACGCCACCACCGCGAATTTGTGACCCATACCGGGTACATTGGCAAAAAACGGGTGTCGGTCGTGTCAACCGGTATCGGAACAGACAACATCGACATCGTATTAAATGAACTCGATGCGCTTGCAAACATCGATTTTGAGAGCCGCACCATCAAACCGAAACTTACACAGCTCACCATCGTTCGCGTAGGCACCTCGGGCGCATTACAGGCCGATGTGCCGGTTGATGCTTTCGTGGCGAGCACCCATGGCATCGGCGTAGACAACCTACTGAATTTCTACCGCCAGGAAAACAACGAAGAAGAACTCCAGCTGGTGAGCGCTTTTGTTACGCATACCCAGATGGGCAGCAAAATGGCCACGCCCTATATCGCTTCTGCCGGCCCATCTGTACAAAAACATTTCGTGGATGGCTTCCACCACGGCATTACCATCACCTGCCCGGGATTTTACGGCCCGCAGGGAAGAGTGCTGCGCCTGGGCCTTACCAACCCAGACCTGGTAGACCAGCTCACCAATTTCCGGTACGGCAACCACCGCATCACCAATTTTGAAATGGAAACAAGCGGCATCTACGGCCTTGGCAAACTGCTCGGCCACCAATGCCTCAGCCTCAGCGCCATTGTAGCCAACCGCGTGCAGAAAGAATTCAGCAAAGACGGCGCAAAAGCAGTAGAGAACCTGATCGTAAAAACACTTGGCATCATCGGCGGCATCTAAGAGGCCATCACCCTCAATCCTTATCTTTACATCCATGACCCATACCTTTTACAAATACCAGGGAACAGGAAACGATTTTGTGATCTTTGACAACAGGGATGGAAAGATCACATTCACTACCGAACAGGTAAAACATCTCTGCGACCGCCGCTTCGGTATCGGGGCAGATGGACTGATGTTGCTGAACACACTGCCCGGGTACGATTTCGAAATGAAATATTACAACTCCGACGGCCGCGAAAGCAGTATGTGCGGCAACGGGGGGCGTTGCCTGACAAGGTTTGCACACGACAGGGGCATCCACCGCGACAATTATAAATTTCTCGCCGTAGACGGGGAGCATGAATCCACCCTCGGCGATCATGGCTGGATCAACCTGAAAATGAAAGATGTTTCAGGCATCCACAATTACCACGGCGATCATGTTCTCGACACAGGCTCGCCCCACTACGTAAAAAGCGTTGCCGATGTAAACAGCATGGATGTGTATGCCGAGGGCAGGGAGATCCGCTGCAGCAAAGACTTTGAGGCAAAAGGCATCAACGTGAACTTCGTGGAGTCTGACAACCGAAACATCATCGTAAGAACCTATGAACGTGGCGTGGAAGATGAAACCTACAGCTGCGGAACAGGTGTTACCGCCTCCGCCCTCGTATTTGCCCACAACGAGAACGGGTTCAACCGCATCGAAGTAAAAACAAGGGGCGGCCACCTGGCAGTAGAGTTCGACAAGACCGGGGAACAATCTTTCGAAAACATCTGGCTTTGCGGACCGGCGGTGTTTGTTTTCAAAGGAGAAATCGATATAATTAGTAATTAGGAATTAAGAATTAGAAATTGGTAACTATTAATGGTAATTAGGTTGGGGGAATTTATTAACACGTTCCGGTTTCACGATTCGTTATATTCACCGCGTAATTCAGTATTGTAGCAACGCTTAATATTGGCTACTGAATATTTACTTCTGATTTTTAATTTATAACTCCGTGATCCAGTACTTCAAAAACATAGAAGGCCAGACCCTCGAAATAGACAAGCCGGACATGGGCGTTTGGGTGAACCTTGTGCCGCCGTTCAAGGAAGAGGAATTTATTGAGCTGAGCGAGGACCTGGACATACCGATCGAGTTTTTGCGCGATTCACTGGATATAGATGAGCGTCCGCGTTACGAGGCCGAAGACAACGTAAAGTTCGTGGTCATCAAAACGCCTACGGAGAACAATTCTTTCAACGACAGCGATGCATTTTACATCACCATTCCCATCTGCATCATCTTAACACATACGCAGATCGTAACGGTGAACTCTTTCGACAATGGTGCGATCAAAAAATTTCTCAATTCGTTTCAGAAGCGCCATCCGGACAAGAAGAACATGATGGTGCTGAAAGTTTTTGAGAAGGTGGTGCAGAATTTCATGGAATTCCTCAAAGAGATCAACTACCGCCGCAACCAATATGAGAGCAGCCTGTACAACAGCAACAGCAACGAGGACCTGTTAAACCTGATGCGTATCCAGAAAAGCCTTGTTTATTTTGTAACTGCCTTGCGCAGCAATGAAATGCTGATGATGAAGCTGGAGCGCACCAACTTTTTAGGACTGAACGAAGAAGAACGAGAGTTCCTGCAGGATCTGATCGTTGATACAAGCCAGGCCCTCGAAATGGCGAATATCTACACCAACATCCTCAGCAGTACCATGGATGCCTTTGCCAGCATCATCAGCAACAACCTGAACAGTGTGATGAAAAGGCTCACATCGATCACCATCATTCTCTCACTGCCCATCCTGGTAACCAGCATTTATGGAATGAACGTGGATCATATCCCCTACCATACATCGCCCTACTCATTCTATATTCCGATCGTTTTGTCGGTGGCGATCTCGCTCATCATCTCCTGGTATTTCATGAAGAAAAAATGGTTTTAAACAATGGCGCTGTTCAACGTACGCGTTTATGGATTGCTGTTTGATGAAAATCGCCGCCTGCTCGTAAGCGATGAGTTCATCCGCGGCAACTATTACACCAAGCTTCCCGGCGGAGGACTGGAATTTGGCGAAGGAACACGCGATTGCCTGCGCAGGGAATTCATGGAAGAAACAGGGCTCGCCGTTGAAGTTACCGATCACATCTATACAACCGATTTCTTCCAGATCTCCGCATTCAACAATACCGACCAGATCATCTCCATCTACTACCGTGTTGAAGCGCCCTTCCCCATCTCTCTCGAAACAAAAACCACCGCCTTCGATTTCGCCCCCCACCAGGTGGCAAACCCAAACGGCGAATGCGAACTCTTCAGGTGGATCGATTGGGACGAACTGAATGAAGAGTGTATGTCGCTGCCGATTGATAAAGCGACAATAAAATTAATTAAGAACAAAACACCATTTTAGAATTAGGAATTAATAATTAGGAATTAATAATTGGGTAAATATTTAATTCCCGTCAACAACCACTAAAAATCTAAATTCCTAATTCCTAATTCCTAATTACTAATTACTAACTGCTTCCTTTTCCCATCGCTGTTTTCTTCATCTCCATCGCAGTCTCATGTCCTATATACCGGTCGATCCATTTTTCGATCAGGTAGATCAGTGGTGTGAGGAGTATGGCCATGGTGAATTTGTAGGCGTAGTTGACAAGGCAGATGGCCAATACCAATTGCCAGCTCCAGCCATTGCCGATCTTGAAAGCGATGAACAGTACAACAAAACTGTCTACCAACTGCGAAACCAGTGTTGAGCCTGTTGCACGCAGCCAGATCCATTTTTCACCGGTTGCTTTTTTGATCTTGTGGAAAACGGTTACATCTATGATCTGGCTCACCAGGAACGCAGTAAGGCTCCCGATGATGATCCACATGCCCTGGCCGAAAATCCCGCCAAACGCATCCTGCATGTTGGCAATGCCACTGTCCTGTTTGGAACCGATCCAGAAATCTGCGGGCGGGATCTTCATCGCCGCATAAAACATGATGAAAGCGTAAGTGATCAATACAACGGCCGTATAACTGATCCTGCGAACCGCTTTCGGCCCGTAATATTCATTCACGATATCGGTGATGATGAATTCAAGCGGCCAGAGCAAAACACCGCAGGTAAGGTTGAACGAAAGGCCGCTCTGCCCGAAAATGGTGAACCCCGAGGGCGCCATCCCAAATAATTTCTCAAGCGAAAAGATCTTGCCGCCGATGCATTCCGCGATCAACGCATTGGCAACAAAGAACGCCATGATGCCCAGGAAAAGCTTGGTGGGCCTGTCTTTCAGAATGGAATGTATCATTATGCAAAAACGATTTGAATGAGCACCTGCGCAATAAAGAACAGGATATTGGTTATGATGAGCCATGCGGGAACGCTCGTTGCCTTTCTCAGCAGGGCATTGATGAGGTAGGCAATGATCAATGAAAAGTTAATAAACACCGGCAGGATCCACCCCAACACCAGTACCGTTCCTTTTACCGCATCCGGCAAACCCGTCTCGGGTATGCGCTGAAACACAAGGCAGACAGCAAAAAGCAGGTTGCAGATGAGCGCCAGCCGCGACAAAAATAAAAGCCCCTTCATAAAAAATTTCGTTCAAAATACCATTAATTTGCTGCACTTAACCCGGAAACGATGAAAAATTTTCAATGGAAAAAATTGCTGCCACACGCCATCGCCGTGGTGGTTTTTATGGTGGTTGCCCTGGTTTACTGCAAACCCGTGCTCGACGGCAAAGTGATGAACCAGTCGGACGTAGCCAGCTGGAAAGCCATGGCGCAAAATTCTTTTGAATACCGTGAGAAGCACGGAGCGTTTCCCTTGTGGTCGAATGGATTGTTCAGCGGCATGCCCGCATTCCAGATCACCAGCGTGGGCACCAACCCCGTTTCCATTGTTGTAGTCGGAAATGTACTTTCATTGAACCTGCCCAAACCGGTGAGTTTCTTTTTCCTCGCCTGCGTGTGTTTTTATTTCCTGAGCCAGGTGCTTAAAACCAACCCTTATGTGGGTTTATTCGGCGCATTGGCTTACGCATATGCAACTTATAACCCGGTGATCATTTCTGCCGGCCACGACACAAAGATGCAGGCCATTGCCTACCTGCCTGCTTTCATCGCTTCCTTATTGCTCATCTATAACAAACGATATTTATGGGGAACGGCCTTAACAGCGCTGTTCACGGGTTTGCTTGTTTCAGCGAACCACCTGCAGATCACTTATTACGCCGTGCTCATTGCCGTATTCATGAGCGTGGGCATGGGCATCCAATGGATCAGGGCAAAAGACTTCAAACACCTTACCAAGGCCGCAGCTTTTGCAGTGATAGCTGCATTGCTTGGCATACTGGTCAATGCCGTGTCGTTGTTCAGCACCTACGAATATTCCAAAAGAACGATCCGTGGCGGAAGCGAACTGGCAGACGACAAAGGAGCCTCCTTCACCAAAACAGGGTTGAGCCAGGATTACGCACTCAGTTACAGTTTATACAAAACAGAGCCACTGGTAATGATGTTCCCGCGCATGTATGGCGGAAGCAGTTTTAACTTTGAGGTAGAACAGGAGAAATCAAAAGCCATCGAGGCGCTGCAACAGATGCCGCAGCAGCTGGCCTCCCAGGTGCAACAGGCTGGGCTGGCGCGTTTCTATTGGGGCGGTATCGATGGCGTGGGCACAGCCGGCCCGCCCTATGTTGGTGCGATCATCTGTTTCCTCGCATTGCTTGGTTTTGTATTGCTCGATGGAAAATACAAATGGTGGATCCTCGCCGCATGCATATTCACCATCATCCTGAGCTGGGGTAAATACTTCGATGGCTTCAGCCGGCTTATGCTCGACATACTCCCGATGTACAGCAAATTCAGGGCGCCAAGCATGATCATCGTTGTTCCTACGCTCTTGCTGCCCATGATGGCCATCATGACATTGGATACCATCCTGAAATACGATAACAAAGACATCCTCTTCCAACGCCTGAAAAAAGGAATGCTCTTCGTGGGCGGGGCATTTGTGGTTGCACTGCTTGTTTATGCCACTTCAGATTTTACGGCCGATGCGGACAGGAACGTACTCAAAACCGTATCAGAGATCCAGGACGCGCAACAACGTTCCGCAATAGAAACACCGATCCGCAGTTTCATCAATGGAATGAAGGAAGACCGCAAAGGCCTGTTCATGGGCGACATCCTGCGTTCGCTGTTGTTTGTTGTGATCGCAGCAGGCGCGATATGGGCGTATGTGAAAGGAAAAATGAATGCACTGGTTGCAACGATCCTTGTTGGCGTATTCGCATTTATCGATGTGATCACGATAGATACCAAGTACCTCAATGCTGATCATTTTGTTGATAAAACAGATACGGAAAACACATTCAGGCCAACGCCTGCCGACCAGCAGATCATGGCAGACACAGGATATTACCGCGTGTTCGATGTTTCTTATGGCGTGAGAGAGGCGTTCAACGGCGGGCCGGTTACCTCCTATTTCCACCATTCGATCGGTGGGTACCACCCGGCCAAACTCAGCATTTACCAGGACCTCATCGAAAAACAACTCTACAACTTCCCGAACTGTTTGCCTGTGATCGATATGCTCAACGTGAAATACGTGATCACATCGCAACAGCAGAACAACCAGGGACTGCAGGCACAGGTAAACCCGGAAGCGCTGGGACCCGTATGGTTTGTAAAAGCGCTCGACTTCAAAAAAGGGCCAGCTGCGGTTATGGCGGCGCTTACCAGCTTCAACCCGAAAGACACAGCGGTGCTGGACGAAGCGGTGAAAGGGAACTTAACAGCAAGCGCACAGCGCGACAGCACGGCGTTCATCAAAATGCTGTTCAACGACAATGATGTGGTCGCTTACCAGTCGTCTTCAAAAAATACAGAGTTCGCTGTATTCAGCGAGATCTATTACGATGCGGGCTGGATCGCGAAGATCGATGGCAAAGAGGCGCCGATCGTTCGCACCAATTATGTATTGCGCGGGTTACAGGTTCCTGCCGGTAACCATTCGATCGTGTTTGAGTTCAAACCCAAATCATTCATCAACAGCAACCGGGCAGGCATCGGCGCTTCCGTGGTCATCTGGTTATTGCTCATCGGCGCCCTGATCGCAAGCTTCCGTAAACCAAACGAAACGGCTTAATGGAGAAACCATCTGTACTGGGTATCATATCATACAAAGTATTTCCTGCGCAGATGGGCGGACAGAAGTGCGCAAGCCAATTTTATGCGCACCTCGCCAGGTACACAAAAGTTGTGCTCGCGGTTTCAAAAGACAATACGGCCGTTGATGAAACGGTAAAGAACATTCACCCGATATTATACCACCACCGCTGGGGTTTTGCCAACCTGCTGCGCGTGTTCCGCCTGCGTAAACTCATCAAACAGGAAAACATTGATGTGGTCTGCATCGACCACTCCTACCTGGGCTGGCTGGGCGTTGTATTGCGGTGGCTTACGAAAAAGCCTTTCGTTATCCATTCACACAATATAGAAGCGCACCGTTTCCGCGATATGCACAAAAGTTTGTGGCGCGTGTACATGGTGTATGAAAAATGGGCGCACCGCAAGGCGGATCATTCTTTTTTCATCACGGAGGAAGACCGGCAATGGGCCATCGGGCATTACGAATTGGAGGCAGGCAGGTCGTCCGTTGTTACCTGCGGAACAACCATCAGTGAAGCCATCGCACAAAACGAGCGGCTGGGTTTCCGCAACCAGCTCATTGCAGAACACCACCTGCGGAACGATACACGGTTGTTCCTCTTCAACGGCACACTCGATTATTTACCAAATACAGATGCACTGCGCATCATTGTTACAGAACTGCTTGGGCTGCTTCAGGCGATGCGCTTCCCCTTCCGCATATTTGTTTGCGGAAACAAGCTCAGCGGTAAATGGCAGCGTGTGCTCGCCGGTTACCCGGAGATCATTTACAAAGGCTTTGTGAACGACATCGGCATGTACTGCAAAGGAACCGACTGCATGATCAATCCCGTTACCCTGGGTAGTGGCATCAAAACCAAACTTGTGGAGTCGCTTGCCTACAACCAGCCCTGTATCTCTACAGAAAGCGGCGCAAAAGGGATCCCGGTTGAAACGGCTGGCCCCAATCTCGTGGTGGTGCCCGATTACGACTGGCCCGCGTTTGCCAACAGCATGCGCGTGAAAAGCATGATGGTGGTGCAGGCAGACACGCTGCCCGCATTTTACCAAATGTTCAGCTGGGACGCCATTGTACAAAAAGCGCTGTTATCTTTGCAAACCTTATGACCAACGCGCTGAAAATATCTGTGGTGATCTGTACCTATAACCGTGCTGCGTATATCAAAGACGCCATGGATAGCCTGTACGGGCAAACGCTGCCGCATGAACATTTTGAGGTGATCGTAGTCAACAACAATTCAACCGACGGCACGCAACAGGTCTGCGAATCGTTTATAGCCACACACAGCGATGCACAGTTTTATTATTTCAACGAACCCAGGCAGGGCGCTTCTTTTGCAAGGAATACAGGCGCAGCCGCTGCCAGGTCGCCCTTGCTTTGCTTTATGGATGATGATGCCGTAGCGGATCCGGATTACCTCGAACGCATTGTGACTTTTTTTGAAACGCATCCCGATGCCGGAGGCCTGGGCGGGAGGATCATACCGAAATACATCCCGTCGGAACCCGTATGGATGAGCCATTACGTGTCATCGCTGGTTGGTCATTTTCATTACAGCGATGAAGTAAGCGAGTTCGCTCCCACCAAATACCCGCTCGAATCGAACATGATCATACGCAAAAAAGATTTCGATGCGATCAACGGTTTCAATGCGGCCCTCCCCGGCGTGGTAGGCACCTTACGCATCGGCGGTGAAGGAAAGGATTTTTTCCTGCGGCTGAAACAATTGGGGCGCACCGTTTATTACGATCCCGCCATACGCGTACAGCACGTGGTAGAAACCGCCAAGCTAACACGCGAGTATATGTACCGCGTGGCCAGCGGCATCGGCAGGGGCGAGCGCGTACGGATGAAACAAAAAGGCGGATGGGCGTTTTTTAAAAAGATCGTCGAATACATTTTTAAACTCGGCGCATCGGTTGTACTTGGAATAAAATATACATTGCAGGGCAAACCACAGCGCGCCATGCCGGTGATCCGCTTCAGGATAGATGCGCTGAAAGGTTTGCTGAACCATTGATCAAAACAAAGCCAAAGAAATATGAGCTTCCCGTCAAAATTTGAAAGAAAAGTAAAAGGAACACTGAGCCGCTGGTTCGGGATCACCTTTCAATCGCGTTCAGAAACCTCGAAAGTGCGCAACTGGGTGCTTCCGTATTGCGAGGGACATGGATGCGACGTAGGTTTTGGCGGGGACAAGATCAAAAAAACGGATTGCGAAGGGATCGATTTCCCCCAGCCTTATACCAAAACGGGTACCGATAAGGTAGACATCGGTGTTGACGTGATCAACAATGAGATCCCTGTGGCAGACAACACATACGATTACGTGTATACCAGTCACCTGATCGAAGATTTTGTAGACACCAAAGACGCCCTGCGCAAATTCATCCGCATCCTCAAAAACGGCGGCAACCTCATCCTTGTGTTCCCCGATCAACCCAAATACAAAGCGATGTGCGATGCGGCCGGCATACCGATGAACCCCTACCACATTCACGCAGATATGGGCTACGATTTCATGATGAAAAAGATCAATGAGCTCGAAGGCATTTCTTACGACATACTTTTCCAGAGCAACTGCGAGATCGATTACAACGTGGTGATCGTTCTGAAGATCAGGAAAAGCGCATAACCGGCCTGCCCAAGCCGGTCTGTGTCTGTCTGTGTCCATCCGTGCAACCTGTGGCAACCCTTTTTCCCGTATTTTCGCGCCAAACAATGCCCTTTGGGAAGACTACGAAAGATATTGATGGCATGGAAAACGGAATTTGATGTGGCCCAGAAAGAATCCCGTTTTGTAAATGCATTGCGGCATGTGCCCGACCTGTTGCACCCCGAGATAGAGGGCGACGAGGTAAATTTTTCGCACAGCGGCCATACGGGCGATGTGATCTACGCGATGCCTGCCATGTATGCGCTCGCAAAAGGACGGAAGATCAATCTCTACCTGCGGCTCAACCAGCCCGCCACCGAGTTCACCAAAAAAATGCGCCATCCCAACGGCAACGTGATGCTCACCGAAAAAAGCGTGAAACTTTTTGCACCGCTTCTTTCAAAACAGCCGGGTATCAACACGTTTGCGGCGCTGGGCAATGAGAAGGTGCATTACGACCTCTCCATGTTCAAGGCCTTCCCTTTTGATTACCGGATGAGCAGCATCACACGTTATTTTCTTTTTACGTTTGGCGTTTCCTTCCCGCTTGATCAACCCTGGCTGCAGGTAACACCGGATGCCTCCTTCAACGATGCGGTGGTACTGGCGCGCAGCAGCCGTTACCGTACGCCCGGCATCGATTACAGCATCCTGCAGAAGTACCCGCGCGTTGTGTTTGTGGGTTTGCCCGACGAGTTTGAAGACATGCGCCCGCATGTTCCGCATATGGAATACAAAAGTGTGAACGATTTTCACGAACTGGCAGCGGTGATCGCAGGGAGCAGGCTGTTCATCGGCAACCAATCCTTTCCTTTTGCATTGGCAGAAGCGCTGAAGGCAAACCGTTTGCTGGAAGTGTATTACCAATGCCCGAATGTAATTGCCGAGGGCCCCGGCGCGCATGAGTTCTGCTACCAGCCGCAATTTGAAAAAATGCTGGGCGAACTGCTGGATAAATAAATTCAACACAAAACCACGACCATGAGAAAACTGATCCGCAATTTATTAAACAAGGTAGGCTATGATCTTGTGAAGGTAAATGTGCACGACGACAGCAAGGCCCACAAAATAAGCAAGGTGAAAGTGGGTAACTACCTGATCGATATGCCCGGCAACAACGTACAGATCAGCACTTACAAATACAGGCCCGATGCAAACAACCTGCTGGGCATTTTAGCACTTTGCGTTTCAAAAAAATACCCGGGCCTTACCGTGATCGATATCGGCGCAAATGTGGGTGATACCATTGCCGTGATCAAGACTGCTATTGAAGTGCCGGTGATCGGCATCGAGGGCGACCCGGTTTCTTATAAGTTCCTGGAAAGAAATGCGGGCCAATTTCAAAACCTCACCATCCTCAAACAATTCCTGGGTGAGAAAAAACAGACCATGCATGTTGAGCTTGAAAAAAGCGGGTGGAACACAACGCTCATTCCTTCGGAAGGCAAAGGACAGGAGTTGACCTTGCTTACGCTGGATGAATTGCTCGAACAGCAAAAACTATCAACCCGCGAGATCAAGGTGTTGAAAGTGGATTGTGAAGGTTTCGATACGATCATTTTAAGGGGTGCAACGGCCCTGCTGCAAACGCAGAAACCGGTTGTCTTTTTTGAATACAACAAAACAAACATGAATGCCATCAACGAAGATGGTATGTCAACCCTCCTCTCACTTGAGCAATACGGCTACAGGTCCGTTATGTATTTCGATAATTACGGCCGCTATATGCTCACAGCTCCCATCCACAACCATTCATTGATCGGCGAACTGCACAACTATACAGAAGACGGCGTGAGCCAGGTAGGCTATTACGATGTTTGTTTGTTTCACGAGAACGACGGCGAACTGCAGGATGCATTCACCAAAACCGTACGGCCTGCATAGAATCCCTGCTTAAAGGCTCACACTCCTGGGGTGCCCGTTCTTTGTGTAAAGGAAATACCTCGGCTCTTCGTAATGGTTCTCGGCAGTGAATGGGCCGGTGAATTTTCCGGCAACGATGTCCTCCCTTACAAAGAATGCATTCAAGCCCGCAAACGAACTGCCTACAAGCTTATACCCTTTTTCTTCACCCAGTTTTTCGAGGGCGGTAAGGCTTGCGCCGAAATTGCTGGTCTTATCCCACATGGCATTGGCATCATAGTCCACAACAAAATGGTCGCCGGGCAAGAAGATGGAATTGTATTCGATGATAACCACGCGCGGTTTGTAGTGGGTGATCGCTTTCCAGATATAATAATCGTTGCGGTCAATATCGATCGATAAAAGATCAAACTCCGCGGGCACACCGCCCTGCGCAAAAAGCGACTCAATGTTTTCTGCAGTAATGAAACTGGTAAGAACCGTTAACCGTTTTGCAGCAACCGCTTTTGAAAAGAGACGGTTGATGGTGGCAGTATAGTCAGGGCTCCCGTCGATCCACAAACCTTTCCAGTCTTTGTGCAACAGGTAAGTGGTATTTGTTTCGATCCCTGTTTCCACGCCAAACTCAACAAAATATTTATTGGTGGTGCCGATGCGGTCGAAGATCTCTTTCAGAATCCCATCCTCACCAAACTGCGAGAATACCTGTTTTTCATAGATGGGCATTCGGTCGTTCTGCCTGTACCTCGGGTTCTCAAACAGGTTGCGTTGCAGGTAATTCTGCACTTCGAGCGTATGAAGCTGGAACAGTTTTGTATCCATCTGTTCGAGGTAAAGCGTGCGGCGCAGTTTTGTATACAGTTTGTTCTTCAACCGGCTGAAATATCCCATGGAATTGTACTTTTGAAGCGATCAGAAAAGAGGCCAAATATAGATACAAAAGCCCAATAATTAAAGAGCGCGGATGAGGGCCGCGCCTTACCTTTAATACGGCAAAATGGGCAACAACCGAACATGAACAGACTAAAAGGCATTGTATACGACTGCATCGGGTGGCTGGCAGCAAAAGGCCCGCGGCAGAAGGCCGCGGTAAAAAAGTTGCTGATCGTACGGGTAGATGAGATCGGCGATTTTATGCTGTGGCACATGTTCATCGAAGACATTGCAACTTCCGCTCCATTCAAAGGATATGAAATTCATTTCTGCGGCAACCAAAGCACAAAATCCCTGTTCCATACGTTCGACGCGCAATTCGTAAAGCAAACCCATTGGATCGATAAAACGCGTTTCAAAAAAGAAATGCTTTACCGCTTTACGTTCCTGCGGAACATTTACAGGCAGGGATTTGAAGTGGTGATCAATCCCACGTTCTCGCGCGACAAGCGCTATGATGATGCCATCGTAAAAGCCGCAGCTGGCGCAGAAACGATCGGGATGCGCGCCAATCTTGAAACGGTGGCGGAATATGAGCAGGGATACGACCGGGACCTGTATACAAGGCTTTTTGATCATCCTGAAAAACCGGTTTTTGAATTTTACAGGAACAAACTTTTTACAGAATTCCTTGTGCAAGGCAAACTCGGGCGAATAGGTACGAAAATTGACCGGGCTTTGTTGCCGGCTTCGCCGATCCAAAAACCAACGCAGTTCTTTGTTGTATTTCCCGGATCGAGGAGTGCAAAACGGATCTGGCCCACAGAAAATTTTGTATTGGTGAGCAACTATCTTTTTGAAACCACCGGCGCCACCGCGGTTGTATGCGGAACCGGCAACGACGCGCCTTACATCGATTCCTTCTGCCGGCAATACAGGAACAAAACGGTGAACCTGATGGGAAAAACATCGTTGCCCGAAATGGTGGCTTTGTTTTCGGAGGCGCAGTGTTTGCTATCGGTAGACACAGGTTCCGTGCACCTGGCCGCAGCTGCGGGTTGCCCGGTATTCGGCATTTTCAACGGATCGCAATACAAGCGGTTCGCGCCATACCCGAAAGAAGTGGCAGAAAATTTTTACGCCATCTATCCTGATGCCGTAGAAGCAGAACTGAAAAACAGTGCGGTGGCAAAAGAAAAATATGAATTTGTAGTGGATGTGCCTTACGCGTCTGTTCCCGCGGAGAAAGTGATACTTGCGATTGATGAATGGATGAACCCGTCGCGGTAGCTGCAGAACCCCTACATATTCTCCAGACCCAACTTTTTCTTCAGCCTGAACAACCACTTCCCTGCCCCTGTGCGCAAAAGATAATGCAGTGTTTTAAGCCGCAATTGCCAGAGATCCAGTTTGAGAGAGGATCCGAAATGCGATAGGTACACTTTTTTGTTTTCGTCGAGCGATTGAAGATAGCCCGCACCTGTTGAGCTCACGCCCGTATCATCAAATACCGCGATCACTTTGTCAAGAAAAACGTAGGGCTCGTTGCTGATGCGGCACATCATATCATAATCCCCTGCGATCTTATATTCTTTGTAATCCCCTGCCCTGTCGTACACTTCTTTTTTTACAAACCAGGTTGGGTGCGATACGCTGCGCATACCGCGGTACAATTTGGCTGGGTCGAAGGGTTTACCGATCACCACCGGTATGCCTCCGCGTATGATCCGGATCTTCCCGCTGAGCCATTGGATGTCCTTGTTTTTTTCGAACACTTCCATCACCGCAGCGATCACGTCATCCGCCGCGTAGCGGTCGCCGGAATTGAGTATATGTATCACCTCCCCGCCTGCTTTGCGGAGGCCCTTGTTGAATGCGTCGTAGATCCCGTTGTCTTTTTCCGAGATCCATTTGCGGTAAGGCGGCTGGGGCGTTTTTTCGAGCCAGGCGGCGATGTCGTGTTTTGTAGACCCGTTGATGATCCAGTGTTCATCCGGCTTGCGTGTCTGCGCATCAACGGATGCACAGGTGCGCTCAACATCGGCGGGGTTATTGAAACAGATGGTAATAACGGTGAGCGTGCTCATGGTGGATACAATACTACGAAATATGCCTTATGCGATCGCTTCAGCCATTCGCCATTATTTTTTCCAGAAACAAGGCCAGCGCCCGGCGTTTGTCTCCTGTTAACCGGTAACTGATGTTCTCTGTATAATATTCAGTAAGATCGTAAACAGGATATGGGTTTTCCGCCACTACCTCTGCAATATGCGAAACCCCGAACGCATTGGCGCGGTTGAAGGCGTCTTCAAAATCGGCGCCGAGTTCTTTATTGGCCACCCATGCCGCAAATACAAACGGCAGCCCGGTATGCGCTTTCCAGGCTGTACCAAGATCGTATACGAAAGGAGATATTGTTTTTTGTTCCAGCGCCCTGTCGCCGATCACGATACCCGCTGTTTTGCCTTTGATCATTGAACGGAAATCTTCTTTCGCATCAACCAGTTCCACCTCTTTTTTCCAGTATTCGCGGAGCAGGATTTTAGCCAGGTTAACCGAACTGCGGCTCTGGTAATCGAGCAGCACCGTCTCTACCTGTTCCACCGGCACTTCACTAAAAAGCGCTACAGACGCCACTTCCCCTTCCGTTCCGATGCAGTAATCCGTAATGATATGCGCCTCCTTCAGCAACGGGATGACGGCAACGGGCACAAGACCCACATCTATCTCGTCGTTCACCAGCATAGCGGCGATCCGGGCGGGGTATTCTTCCACCAGGTCTATCCTTTCCATCAGCCCCGAACGCTTTATCCCGTATAATAATGGCTTTGTATTCAAATAACTTACGGCCCCAACTCGTATTCTCTTGTTCAATTCGTCTAAATTTGCAGCAAAAGTACACGGGAGAGCGTTATAATTACGAATTAGGAATTAATAATTAGTAATTACCCTTCCCGATTCAGTTTGCGATAATTGATCGTTCGCCTGGTCAATTATTAATTACTAATTACTAATTCCTAATTAAAAATTCTCTATGGAACTCACCCAACTCACTGCCGTCTCTCCCATCGACGGCCGGTACCGCAAACAATCTGAACATCTCGATGAATACTTTTCTGAATACGGATTGATCAAGTACCGTGTATTGGTGGAGATCGAATATTTTTTCTTTCTGGCAGACCAGAAATTTTTCAAGCTGCCCGTTAAAGCGAGGGCCGCGCTGAGAAAAGTGCTGGATGAGTTTAGCCCGGAAGATGCGCTCCAGATCAAACAGATCGAATCCATTACCAATCACGATGTAAAAGCGGTGGAATATTTTCTGAAAGAGCAGCTCGACAAGGCCGGTATCGGCCAGCTGAAAGAGTGGATCCACTTTGGGCTCACTTCGCAGGACATCAACAACACCGCCATCCCGCTCAGCTGGAAGCATTGCATGGAACACGAATACCTCCCGGCCGTGATCAACCTCCAGAATCACCTGTACCAGCTAGCTGCCCAATGGAAAAACATACCGCTTCTCGCCAGAACACACGGCCAGCCTGCTTCTCCAACGATACTGGGAAAAGAGATCATGGTGTTTGTTGAACGCCTCAACAACCAGGTAGAACTGTTTGCAAGCGTTCCGTACGCAGCAAAATTCGGAGGCGCCACCGGTAATTTCAACGCGCACCAGGTTGCTTTCCCTAAAAAGAACTGGGTTGCGCTGGGCAACCGTTTTGTAGAAGATGTGCTGGGTTTGCAACGCATGCAGTTTACCACGCAGATAGAGCATTACGACAGCCTTGCGGCGCATTTTGACGCCATCAAACGCATCAACAACATCCTGATCGATCTGTGCCGTGATATATGGACGTATATCAGCATGGATTATTTCAAACAAAAGACAAAGAAGGGCGAAGTGGGCTCGTCGGCCATGCCGCACAAAGTAAACCCCATCGATTTTGAAAATGCAGAAGGGAACCTGGGCATGGCAAACGCTTTGCTGGAGCATCTTTCGGCGAAACTGCCCGTGAGCCGGTTGCAGCGCGACCTTACCGATTCTACAGTATTGAGAAACATTGGCGTTCCTGTTGCGCATGTGGCTATCGCATTGAGGTCGCTGGAGAAAGGCCTCGGCAAACTCGTTCTCAACGAAGAAAAACTGAAAGCCGATCTCGAAAACAACTGGGCCGTGGTGGCCGAAGCGATACAAACGATCCTTCGCCGCGAAAACTATCCCAATCCTTACGAAGCGTTGAAGGACCTCACCCGCGGCAACCATAAAATAGACAGGAAGGCGATGCAGGATTTCATTGCCAAACTGAAAGTAAGTCCCGCCGTTAAAAAAGAACTCAAAGCCATAACGCCGTCGAATTACGTGGGTGTGAACCCTGTTTTTTGATCACCTGCGGTGATGATTTTAAAAAGGGAAGCGATTGCGTCCCTTTTTTATTGCTTTTCCGGACTTCCGGTTGTAATTTAAGAGCATCAACTCATACAACATGATCCATCAGGCATCACGCAGGAAGTTCCTGCACACTTTGGGAATCGGAATCGGAACAGCAGCCACGGTATCGGCGTTCCCGGCGCTTGCCAGGCAAACAAATACGGGCCGGAAACTGGGCATCGCGCTGGTGGGCCTCGGCAGCTATGCAAAGAACCAGTTGGCTGTTGCGCTGGAAAAAACGGACGACTGTTACCTTGCAGGCATCGTTACCGGAACGCCCGCCAAAGCAGCGGAATGGAGCAGGAAATACAATATCCCGCAAAAAAACATCTACAACTACCAGAATTTTGACGAGATCGCGAACAACAAGGAGATCGACATCGTGTATGTTGTGCTCCCCAATTCCATGCACCATGAGTATGTGCTGCGCGCCGCAAAAGCGGGAAAGCATGTGATGTGCGAAAAGCCGATGTCGGTTTCGGTAAAAGAAGCGGAAGAAATGGTGGCTGCGTGCAAAAAAGCAAATGTGCAGCTCGGCATCGGTTACCGCTTACACTTCGAGCCTTTCAATCTCGAAGCAAAACGCATCGGACAGCAAAAGGTCTTTGGTGATGTGCGTTTTCTCCAGACCAATTTTGGCTTCTCCATCGGCGACCCAACGCAGTGGCGGTTGAAACACGCGCTTGCCGGGGGTGGCCCCTTGATGGATGTTGGCATTTACTGCGTACAGGCCTCGCGGTACGTTACCGGGGAAGAACCGCTTTGGGTTACGGCACAGTTTGGACCGGTTACAGACAAAGAACGTTTTGCAACCGTTGAAGAATCCGTTTCGTGGCAAATGCAATTCCCGAATAATGCAATGGTGAATGGATTTACTTCCTACAAATCGAATATCGAACAGCTTTATGTTTCTGCAAGCAGGGGCTGGCTCCAGCTTGGGCCGGCCTATGGTTATGGCCCGCTGAAAGGAAGAACACAGGAAGGCGAATTGAACCTGCCCATTGTACACCACCAGACGGCCATGCTGAATGGGATCTGCAAAGAATTTACTGCAACAGGAAAATTTCCCGCGCACATCAATGGTGAGGAGGGATTGAAAGACATGCGGATCCTGATGGCGATCTATGAAGCGGCAAGGAGTGGTAAAAAAGTTTCACTCCATGCCTGAGACAATTGCTCCCGGGCAAAAAGATGTACAGAAAAGCAATCGCTAGTATTTGAGCATCGCGTACCCTTTCAACTGGTAGGTTGTTAAGGTAGTAATCGCCGACAGCGCAACTTTCACATCGCCTGCTACGTTCTCTTTGGCGATGTTGCGTTTGTTCAACGACTGTCCGCAAACAAAGATCTTCACCCCTGCATCTGTCAACTCCTTGAAAAGAGGAATATTGGGGTTGGCGGTGTTGTACTTCGTTTTATAGGCTTCATCATTCAATACAAAATTTGCCGCCGGGCCGTGTATCACCATTACCACGTGCAGCTTGCTCGCAGGAACGCCACCGAGCGCGTGCAGGTTTACAACGGCAGCCACTTTGTCGAAGAACTCGTGAACGGTTTCGGGTTTGGGATTGTCGCTGTTCACCTCCACTACGATCTTATAATCGAGTTTGGGATCCGGGTTTTCTACAGAGAAAGGCACTTCGGTAATGTTGCCAAAATGTTTGACCAGGGGGTTTACCTTGTTTTGCGCACCGGCGGTTACCACAACCAGGCAGAGGCCGATCCATATCGCGATCCGTTTCATATGAATGATTTGTTTATTTTATCTGCCCAAGATAGGTTATTTGAACGCTTGGGGCAAAACGTTCAGCATCCACATTTTCCTTACATTCATGCAAACAATCACAAACAACTGACATGAGAAAAATTCTGTTCTGCTGCACGCTCCTGTGCATGGTGCTCGCATCGGGAGACAGTGCGGCGCAAAACGGCAAGATCACTGATCCTTATTACCAGACCAGCGATGTACAACCGCTGATGGCTACTTACGAAGCCGACAAAGGAAGCCTCAACCGTTCTTTCAGCAACAGCAACGGCTTTGGCGGCGGTGGCGGGTTTGGAGGCGGCGGCAACAGCTCTACCGGCTCTCCCGAAAGAAGGGAAAGGCTGAAGAAACTGGCTGTAGACTACCTCGCACAACTCGAGGCGCTTCCATTTGAAAAAATGAAAACAAGCAGCCAGGTCGATTTTATTCTTTTCAAACGCGCACTCAACAACGATATCCGCACGTTTGCGCAGGAAGAAAAAGAATACAATGCGATCTACAAATACGTTTCTTTCGCAGACCCGATCTACGAACTCGAAAGAGGAAGAAGACGCGGTGTTACACAGAACGTTCCGGATGTTGTTTCAAAACTCAGCAACATACAGAAACAGCTTGATGCCGCATCGGCTGCGCTCAAACAAGACAACAGCCTTATCGATATGCCGCTCGCCATCCGCGCCGAGGCAACGGTGAACGGCTTGCGCAACGTGCTGAAGAATTACTACTCTTTTTACAATGGATACGATCCACCCTTCACCAAATCCGTTCCCGCTGTGTACACACCGCTGGATGCGGCACTTGGCAAATACGCCACACAGCTGAAAGAGAAAGGCAACAAGGCAACCTTGCAGAAAGACGATGGCAGCGGTATAGTAGGCAACCCGATTGGCAAAGACGAACTCATCAGGCAACTGCAGTATGAAATGATCCCTTATACACCCGATGAACTCATCAAAATAGCCAACAAGGAATTTGCATGGTGCGAGGCCGAAATGCTCAAGGCATCGCGTGAAATGGGATTTGGCGACAACTGGAAAGCAGCGCTCGAAAAAGTAAAGAACACCTTCGTTCCCGAAGGAAGGCAACCGGAAATGATCATGGGGCTTTACAACGAGTCGGTCGACTTCCTCAAAAAGAACGACCTTGTTACCGTTCCGCCACTGGCCGAAGAAACCTGGAGAATGAACATGATGTCTGCGCAGCAACAACTCGTGAGCCCATTCTTCCTGGGGGGCGAGCAACTGCTCGTTGCCTACCCCACTTTCGGAATGGATTCTGCACAACGCGCCATGAGCATGCGTGGCAACAACCCCCACTTCTCAAGGGCAACCGTGCACCACGAACTGATTGCGGGACACCGTTTGCAACAGTACATGAACGACCGATACAAATCGTACCGCAATTTCCGTACGCCGTTCTGGACAGAAGGCTGGGCGCTGTACTGGGAATTTGTTTTGTACGATCAGAAATTTCCAAGATCGGCAGAGGACCGCGTGGGCATGCTGTTCTGGAGAATGCACCGCTGCGCAAGGATCATCTTCTCGCTCAACTACCACCTCGGCAATTGGAAACCGCAGCAGTGTATCGACTTCCTCGTTGACAAAGTTGGCCACGAAAGGGCAAACGCTGAAGGCGAAGTAAGACGCTCCTTCACCGGCAACTACGGCCCGCTTTACCAGCTGGCTTACATGACCGGCGCGTTCCAATTCTGGGCGCTGAAGAAAGAAGTGGTTGACAAAGGCAAAATGAGTTACAAACAGTTCCACGACATGATACTCAAAGAAAACGCCATGCCTGTTGAAATGGTAAGGGCGATCGTTCTGAACCAACCCCTGAAACGGGATTTTGTTTCGAACTGGAGATTCTATGGCGATCTGAAATAAGTTGTGGCAGCGCCATTGAGCCGTAAAAAAGCCTGGTGAAAAATTCACCAGGCTTTTTTTATGCGTATAAAACAACTCCTTTTAAAAAGTTTACCGCGCAATGGTGCCGTTCTATTTGCCGAATTTCTTTTTCAGTAAACTCAGCGCATCGTCAACACTCATCTCAACTTCTTCCCTTTTTGGTTTTGGATCGCGGCCTTTGAATTCTCTCCGTTGTTCGCGCGGGGGCGCTTCCTGGGTTTGTTTGATGGACAGGGCAATGCGTTTGCGGGCCACATCAACCTCTAAGATCTTTACGTTTACTTTCTGCCCGAGTTTCAGCACTTCGCCCGGGTCGGTGATGTATTTGTGCGCGATCTCGCTTACATGCACCAGGCCATCCTGTTTTACACCAATATCAATGAACGCGCCAAAACGGGTGAGGTTTGTAACCGACCCCGGCACAACCATTCCTACCTGTACGTCCTCTATTTTATAGATGTTGGCAAACTCGAACTGCTCCAGTTCACTGCGCGGATCAAGTCCTGGTTTTTTTAGTTCGTTGAGGATGTCTTTGATGGTGAGCTCGCCAAATTGTTCGGACACATATTTCTTAACATCAATTTTCTTCAGCAAATCTTCGTTGCCGATCATTTCTTTCACGGCAACACCTGCATCCGCAGCAATTTTTTCAACCAGTGGATAGGTTTCAGGATGAACAGCGCTTGCATCCAGCGGGTTGGCGCTTTCCTTGATGCGCAAAAACCCGGCACACTGCTCATAGGCTTTCCCGCCAAGACGTGGCACTTGCAACAATTGCTCACGGCTCGTGAATTTGCCGTTTTCGTTCCTGAATTTGACAATGTTTTCAGCGAGCGTTGATCCAATACCGCTCACGTAGCCGAGTAAATGTTTGCTCGCTGTATTCAGGTTCACGCCAACATTGTTCACACAGCTTACCACCGTCTGGTCGAGCCTTTCTTTCAAACGGAAAGCGTTTACATCGTGCTGGTATTGTCCCACACCAATGCTTTTGGGATCGATCTTCACCAGTTCCGCAAGCGGGTCCATCAGCCTTCTTCCGATGCTTACCGAACCGCGTACCGTAACGTCTTCGGACGGGAACTCTTCACGTGCAGTTTCTGATGCGGAGTAAACGGAGGCGCCATCTTCATTCACCAAAAAAACAGGAAGCCCGAGGTTGAGTTTTTTAATGAACTGCTCCGTTTCCCTCCCGGCTGTGCCGTCGCCGATGGCAAATGCCTCGATATGGTATTCTTTTACCAGCGATCTTATTTTGTATTCGCTGTCTGAGATGCGGTTTGCTTCGTGGACATAAACGAGGTCGGTTTTTTTCAGGTCGCCTTTCTCATCCAGGCAAACCACCTTGCACCCGCTCCTGTAACCGGGATCGATCGCAAGAATTCTTTTACTGCCCAGCGGCGAGCTCAGCAGCAGTTGCCTGAGGTTTTCTGCAAACACGGCGATCGCTTCCTCATCGGCTTTTTGTTTGAGCGCCGTTCTGAATTCGCTTTCGAGGCTAGGTTGCATCAAACGCCTGTAGGCATCGCGTACCGCTTTTTTTACGTGTTCTGTTGATGGGGTCAATGCTTTCACATAGGCTTCCTCCAGCAGTTCCAACGCTTCTTCTTCCGAAGGGGAGATGGCCATCCGCAAAAAGCCTTCCAGGAAACCGCGCAGCACGGCGAGTATCCTGTGCGATGGTATCTTATGGATGGGTTCCGAGAAATCGAAATAATCCTTGTACTTGATACCCTCTGCTTCTTTATCGGCGAGCACCTTGCTTTGCAACGTCGCTTTGTCTTCAAAAAGCTTGCGCATCCTGGCGCGAAGGTTTACGTCTTCGTTCACCATTTCTGAAATGATATCGCGTGCACCCTGCAGTGCGTCTTCTTTGGTAAGGATCTTTTCGTTGATGTATTTACCTGCTTCTTCGGTGATGTCCAGCTGCTGCCGCTGTTCTAGCATGCACAACGCAAGCGGTTCCAATCCGTTTTCGCGGGCGGTCTGCGCCTTTGTTTTTCGTTTGGATTTGTAAGGCAGGTAAATGTCTTCCAGTTCAACCAATGTAGTGGCGGCATTGATCTTTCCCTGCAGGTATTCCGTCATCTTGTTTTGCTCGGTGATGGATTTTTCGATGAATGCCTTGCGCTCGGTGAATTCCTTGAGAAATTTTGCCTCGTCCTGTATCTGCAAGATCTGTACTTCGTCGAGACCGCCCGTCATATCCTTCCGGTAACGGGCAATGAACGGAACGGTGGAACCTTCTTCGAAGAGTTGCAATACTGCGTCAACCTGTTTTGTGCTGATGTTGATCCTGGATGCGATCAATGGAGCAAATGCCGTCATAAAAAGATGCTGTTGTTTTTTGTTTTATCAGGGTTGCGAATGTAGGGGTATCTTTATTGAAGGAGCCGAAATAACCGCGATTTATTTATGCCCAGCAATTAGCCGGCTGATACTTTCCAGGCCAAACCCGACCTGTGTGATAACGGTGCCGTGAATGGAGACATTGCGACGCTTATATTCATGGCAGTACCATCACCAACAACCGGCTCCCAGGCCCGGAAACAACCCGGTAACCCTAAATGCCCGACCGGCATAGGCCAACATCTGCGCCAGCTTTGTGTGATAGTCGCAGCGCAGATTCCACGGACAGAGGCTTGTAGTATAATCTTGTAACCCAAATCTTTATACTCCGGTTTCTACCCAATATTTACAAAAAATCAGCTCTGCAGCACACATTCTACCGGAGAAATAGTGCATTTGTACCATGCGAAATACAAAGGTTAATAAGATTTTAATCTGTTTTTGAAACTAAATTCTACGAATATCCGTTCTTTGTAGTGTAAATACTACAGTGTGTAGGAAATGCTGAGTATTATACCGACCAAACCAGGGAACTGATTATGAAAAGGATCTTCGCAGCGCTTTTGCTGTTGTCATTTTTTGCAAACGGCTATGGCCAGCAGCCTGCGGGCCGGTGGACGGGTGCCGGCGAGTACCTGCCGGGCATGTCGGTTTCAGAATTGATGAGGCAGATGGCCGCCGAGAAAAGGATCGAATTCTCGATTAGTAATGAAGGGTGCATCAGCGGGAAGCTTATTACGAGTTATAAATCCAAAGCCATTATACCGCACGAAGGCGGCGACCAGAATTTTATTATTTCCGGTAAATATGATACGGGTACCAACAAACTTTTGCTGGTTGTAACGCATTTCAGGTCGAGGCCCGACACGTCTGAGAGCTATCTCACTTTTATGAGGCCCGACAGTGTTTATTACGATGTATCGGTGTCAAGAAGCGGAAATGGCTCTACCATTACAGGCGTTGCCAGTCCTCACCTTAACAGCAATGCAAGTATGGAATGGATCGGATCATTCAAAGGCGGCGGCCTGAGCAGGAATGCCGGTACCAACGACATGCACATCCTCCCGCTTCGCATCAGGTTTGATATGGAAGGACAGGCGCCCAGGCAGGAATACACCGTTGCCAACGCAGTATACAGGGATACCGTTTCTGCAGTGGCCCGCCCGAAAGAAAGGGTCATTCACACGGTGAAATATGAAATTGCGCGTGAAAGGAAGATCCAGCGCACGATCGTGCTCGATACATCGCACATAAAGATTGAGTTATACGACAACGGGCAGGTAGACGGAGACATTGCATCATTGCTATTCGATGGAAAAACAGTTATCGATAAACAGCTCCTCAGCACAAAGGCTGCAACCTTGATGCTGGACGTATCCGACCTGTCTGCTGAACATATTTTAGAATTGTACGCAAACAACCTGGGCAGTATACCCCCCAATACTGCCCTTGTCGTACTTACTTGTAAAAACAAGCGTTACGAGATCAATCTTTCGTCGAACGAGGTTTCGAACGGCGCGGTGAAGCTTTTGTTTAAACACTAGAGGATTTATTGCAGGTGTGCCGAATGTTGTAACCACGCAGGAACGCGCTACCTGCTTCGCAACTGAAGTGCTAACTCCCGACCGCCCACTTCACCACTTTTCCCGGGAACTTTTCCGCGTAGTTCCTGATCATCGACCTGATCACTTCATTTTCGGGGTATTCGGTTAGCTGCGCCTTGATGTTTTCGATGAGGGAAAGATCTGCATCGGGAGAAAGCCTGCCCATACCGTAGAATTTTCCTTCTTCTACCAGTACACAGCTTTCCTTGTCGCGTATGAGAAAAGTTTCTTTTTGCGCATCCATCCACCCCAGCGCCTTCATCACGTTTTCATTGTACAGGGCCACATCCGGAAATTCGCGTGCCCCGGTGTTGTCGAGGAAACACAATACGGGATGGAGCTCAAACTCCCGCACCATCTTCCACAACGTCCGGTGCGCATCTACCAGCAAGGCAAAAGAAGCAACGGGCGTTGAATATTTTCTTTTCTTGTCGATCGCCAGGCGGTGGTAACCACGGTTGTCCTCGAACATATAAATACCCCACAACTGCTCATACCTTTTCTGGCTCTTGTTGTGAATGGGCCACAACCGTTTGATCTCTACGCTTTCGAGCAAACAGGCGATGAACTCTGTGGGACATTTACTATGTGTAATGGAATAAATGCTGCGTAGAAAATCCTGTCGCTTCTGCGAGATATCCAGCCCTGTGAAATGGCTCACCACCCTTTTCTTTATATTCTTTGCTTTACCCACATAGATCACCTTCCCTTTCGCATCGTGGAAATAGTATACGCCGGGGCAATCGGGCAGGTCTTTAACATATTCTTCCGGGAGGTTGGCGGGCAGCAGCTGGCTGCGGTTCTCTTTTTTCAGCATTTCCTTGATCACCATTCCGCCATTGTTCCTGAGTACCATATCTAGCACCTCGGTTGTGGCCATTGCATCGCCCGAGGCCCGGTGTCGGTTTTCGATGGTAATGCCCAGCTCCCGGCACAAATGGCCAAGGCCATATTTCCGGAAACCGGGAAATACCTTCCGGCTGAGCCTGATGGTGCAAAGCTTTGGGGTGTGCAGGTGAAAACCGGCTTCCTGCAGGTGGTGCTTCACAAACGAATAATCAAAATTTACGTTGTGGGCCACAAAGATGCGGCCCTTGAGAAGGTTGTATATATAGGGCGCCACCTCCCCAAACGAAGGCGCTACGGCCACCATCGCATCCGTAATACCGGTCATGTTTACTACGAACGGAGGAATGGGCTGGTGGGGGTTGACCAATGTTTCATATTTGCCCTCGATCTCCGTTCCATTGTGCAGCACGATCCCGATCTCGGTAATACCGTGCTGTGAAGGAAATCCACCCGTGGTCTCAATATCTACAATCGCAAACTGCATGAAACAAAAGAAGTTAGTCGTGCAAATTCGGGATTTTGGGTGTAATAAACCGTTTCTGCATACAGGTTATTAAAAAAAAAACGGGGTAAGCCTGTAACTTTAAACATAAACCAACGTTAGCTATAATTAACATGGGTTAACCTGCACGGGTTTTACTTTTGTAACGCATCTATAGCTTATGAAATACTTATTTTCTTTCCTCGTGATCGTTCTGCTCGCCGGTTGCAGCAGTCCCGCCGGTCGTGCAGTAAAAAAGATCGGCTATACCGTAAAGCAATGTTGCGTCAACCTCCCCTTTTCCAGGCAGCATGCACCCGCAAGCTTCCGGACCTACTTGCCCGCTGCCTCCGAAAATACGCCCGTTGCGGTTTTTGAACCGCAGATGCAGCTGATCCATACCTGGTAACCCTTATCCCCCTTTGGCTGCGCCTTGCTCCATGCTCCTTAATTCACTAATTTCGCAGCCTTATGGAACTGAGCAAGAATTACATTCCCAACGAAGTAGAAGCAAAATGGTACCAGCACTGGCTGGATAAGAATTATTTCAGCAGCAAGCCCGATGGCCGCGAACCCTATACGGTCGTCATTCCACCACCCAATGTAACAGGGGTGCTTCATATGGGGCACTGTCTTAACAATACCATCCAGGATATACTCGTGCGCCGTGCAAGAATGCATGGCAAGAATGCCTGCTGGGTTCCGGGAACGGACCATGCATCCATTGCCACCGAAGCAAAAGTAGTGGCCATGCTCCGCGAACGTGGCATCACAAAATCATCACTGAGCCGGGATGAGTTTTTGGCGTATGCATTTGAATGGAAGGAAAAATACGGCGGCATCATTCTCCAGCAGTTAAAGAAGATCGGCTGCAGCCTCGATTGGGACCGCACCTCTTTTACCATGGATCCCGATTATTACCAATCGGTGATCAAAGTCTTCATCGACCTCTACAACAAAGGATCGATCTACCGCGGCAAAAGAATGATCAACTGGGACGTTCGCGCAAAGACCGCGCTGAGCGATGAAGAAGTGATCAGGAAAGAAACCAAACAAAAACTGTACTATCTAAAATACAAACTCGTGCATGCAGATGGTTCCCATACCGGGGAGCACATCACCATCGCAACCGTAAGGCCCGAAACCATCATGGGCGATACGGCGATCTGCGTGAACCCTGCCGACGACCGCTACAAACACCTGCACGGAAAGTTTGCACTGGTACCATTGATCAACCGGCGTATCCCAATCATAACAGACGAATACGTAACGATGGATTTTGGAACGGGTGCATTGAAAGTAACGCCGGCGCACGATATGAATGACAACCAGCTCGGGCAAAAACACGGTCTCGATGTGGTTGATATTTTAAACGAAGACGGAACACTTAATTCTGCCGCAGAAATATATGTGGGCCTTGATCGTTTCGAGGCAAGAAAGAAGATCGCCGTACAACTTGAAGAAGAGGGTTATTTAGAAAAAACAGAAGAGTACACCAGCGAAGTTGGCTACAGCGAACGAACCGATGCAGTGGTGGAACCAAGGCTAAGCCTGCAATGGTGGGTAAGCATGAAAGATCTTGCGGCGCCGGCATTGAGCGCTGTGATGGATGAAGAGATCAACTTCCACCCCGCGAAATTCAAAAATCTCTACCGTCACTGGATGGAGAACATCAAAGACTGGTGCATCAGCCGCCAGCTCTGGTGGGGGCACCGCATTCCGGCCTATTACGCGCCCGATGGAAGTTTCGCAGTGGCAGCTTCAAAAGAAGAAGCGTTTGAACAATTAAAAGCACAACAACCTTCGCTCCATATCGATGAGTTGAAACAGGACGACGATTGCCTCGACACCTGGTTCTCCAGCTGGCTCTGGCCTTTCGAGGTGTTCAAGGGATTGTCGGAACCCGGCAATGCAGAAATAAAATACTATTACCCCACCAACACGCTTGTTACCGCTCCCGAAATTATTTTCTTCTGGGTAGCGCGTATGATCATGGCGGGATATGAATACATGGATGTGAAGCCATTCAGGGATGTTTATTTCACGGGGATCGTGCGCGACAAGCAGGGAAGAAAAATGAGCAAGAGCCTGGGCAATTCGCCAGACCTTCTTGCGCTGATCGATCAATACGGCGCAGATGCGGTACGCTTCGGCATCATGATCGCCTCACCTGCCGGGAACGATATCCTGTTTGACGAAGCATCGCTCGAACAGGGCAGGAACTTCAACAACAAACTCTGGAACGCGCTGAAGCTGCTGAAGATGTGGGAAGGGCGCGGCGTGAGCCGTCAACCGGCCGCGGGTAAGGAAGAGGGAAACCAACCATCCGCACAACACGATCCGCAAAATAATTTCGCCATCACTTGGTTCGCCAACCGCCTCAACCGGGTAAAAGCGGAAGTGGATGAAATGATGCAGCAGTTCCGCTTAAGCGAGGCGCTCAAAACCATTTATTCACTTGTATGGGATGATTTCTGCAGCTGGTACCTCGAATGGATCAAACCCGGTTTTGAGCAGCCGATCGATGGCCATGTATACGACCAGACCGTAGGTTATTTCGAGGAACTGATGGAGATCCTGCATCCCTTCATGCCCTTTATTTCCGAAGAGATCTATCATTTGCTCCGAAACAACAACGATGATCTTTGCGTGAAGCAATCGCAACCCATAGACCCGGCAGATCCATCGGTTCTTGCGGCCGGCGAACTGCTGAAACAGGTGATCTCTGCGCTTCGTGATGCAAGGAACAAGAACCAGGTAAAGCCGAAAGATGCGATCAAACTGCATATCCAGCCGCATGCCAAAGAGAATTATGTTCCGATCGAAAACATCCTTTTGAAACAGGTAAATGCGGAAAGCATTTCGTATACAGATCATACGATCGCCAATACCATCGTGGTGGCGGTTGAGAAAGACAAATTCTACATCGAAACAGAAAAACAACTTGATACCACGGCCTTAAAAGCAGAACTGCTGAAAGACCTGGAGCACCAGCGCAGGTTCCTCGAAAGCGTAGCGAAAAAACTCGGCAACGAACGTTTTGTACAGAATGCAAAACCCGAAGTGATTGAGCTGGAAAGAAAGAAGCAGGCTGATGCAGAAGCAAGGATCAAAACAATTGAAGAGAGCCTGCAGAATCTCGGCTAACGGTTTTAATTTTTTTTTGGAAAGTTTGCAGCTTTTCAAAGCCACGCCAACCAATCAATCGATACCATGCGCCAACTGCTGATCGTTTTTCTTTTTGCAACCGTTAGTGTAAATGCCCAATCCACCTGGGAAGTAAATGTTGTGCGCGGCATCAACCCGCAACATCCGTCATCTGATGTATGGAAGACTTTCAGTTCTACGGCAAAACCCATTTCGGTTGCGGTGCCGGTGGGCATGTTTGCCGTTGCACTGATCGAAAAAAACAAAACACTTCAATCCCATGCCCTCGAAGCATTGGGCAGCCTTGCGATCGCTGCGGGCACTACGGAAGTTTTGAAACAGATCGTAAAACGCCCGCGCCCCTACCAGTCTTACACGGAGATCTACGTGAATGATGTGGAGAACAGTTATGCCTTCCCATCAGGGCATGTATCGGTGGCGTTTTCAACCGCGGTATCTGTTTCGCTGACTGCAAAGAAATGGTACATCACCGTACCCGCATTGGCCTGGGCAAGTTGTGTTGGTTATTCAAGGATCTACCTCGGCCAGCATTACCCCTCTGATGTTCTCATAGCCGCCCTTATTGGAAGCGGCAGTGCGTATGTGGCGCATTGGGTGAATAAATTACTGCGTAACAATTAGGAATTAGTAATTAGGAATTAATAATTTTAAACTCAATTCCTAATTCTTAATTCCTAATTACTAATTCCTAATTGTTAATTCATTCAATGAATCAACACATGTGTCTGCTTAATCACTCCCATCACAAACACACTCTGCACATGCCCGATGTTCTCTGCCTGGCTTAGTTTGTTCACGTGGAAATCGTAATACGCGTCCATGTTTTCCTCCACCACTTTCAGCATAAAATCAAATTCACCGGAGATGTTGTAACATTCGATCACCTCGTGCATTTCCTGGATGCTTTTGATGAAACGTTCGCCTGCATTTCGGTTGTGTTGTTTGAGCGACACGTAGCAGATCACCATAAGCCCTTTTTTTACCTTGGAATGATCGAGCAGGGTTGCATACTGCCTGATCACGCCAGACTCTTCCATGCGCTTGATGCGCTCGTGTACGGGGGTGGTGCTGAGGTGCACCTTATCGGCGATCTCCTTAACCGTGGCGCGGGCATTGCGCTGGAGCACACGGAGTATTTTAAGATCCTTCTCATCCAGTGAAAAAGAACCATTAGTGGATTCGTCTTTTATTGCCGCTTTTGCCATGATAAACACCTGTTTTATTCTAACCAAAGGTAACAAAACGGATATTTGTTCCAAATAAATTTAATTTGTTGGTGTTTTATTCTACTAAACTACATTTGTACTTCCTAAAACATCAAATTAATGTCTACATTATCAAAATCCATCGATTTCAGCCTGAAGTACAAGGTGGCTGATATGAGCCTCGCAGATTGGGGACGCAAAGAAATCCGTTTAGCCGAAGCAGAAATGCCGGGCCTGATGTCTATCCGTGCCGAGTACGGCCCAAGCCAGCCTTTGAAAGGCGCGCGCATTGCGGGTTGTTTGCACATGACCATCCAGACCGCCGTATTGATCGAAACACTGGTTGCATTGGGTGCTGAAGTTAAATGGAGCTCTTGCAATATCTTCTCTACACAAGACCAGGCCGCTGCTGCTATCGCCGCTGCGGGTATTGGTGTATTTGCATGGAAAGGACAAACACAGGCAGAAGCAGACTGGTGCATAGAACAGACGCTGTTCTTTGGTGGCGCAGACCGCCCGTTGAACATGATCCTGGATGATGGTGGCGACCTTACCAATATGGTTTTCGATACCTATCCTGAGCTGATCCAGAACATCAAGGGATTGTCTGAAGAAACAACTACAGGCGTTCACCGTTTGTATGAGCGCATGGCGAAAGGTACCTTGCCTATCCCTGCGATCAACGTGAACGACTCTGTTACCAAATCGAAATTCGATAACAAATACGGTTGCCAGGAATCACTGGTGGATGCGATCCGTCGCGCTACAGATGTGATGATGGCCGGTAAAGTTGCGGTTGTTGGCGGATATGGCGATGTGGGTAAAGGTTCTGCCCTTTCGCTGAAAGGCGCCGGATGCCGCGTGATCGTTACAGAAATCGACCCGATCTGTGCACTGCAGGCCGCAATGGAAGGTTTTGAAGTAAAACCAATGATCGAAGCAGTGAAAGAAGCCGATATCATTGTTACTGCTTCAGGTTGCCGCGACCTCATCACCGAAAAACATTTCCGTTTGATGAAAGACAAGGCGATCGTTTGTAACATCGGCCACTTCGATATCGAGATCGATATGGCATGGTTGAACAAGGCTTACGGTTCTACCAAAAATACCATCAAACCACAGGTAGATCTTTATACCATTGAAGGAAAAGACGTGATCGTTCTTGCAGAAGGACGCCTGGTTAACCTTGGTTGCGCTACGGGCCACCCATCTTTTGTGATGAGTAACTCGTTCTCAAACCAGACCCTGGCACAGATCGAGTTGTGGAACAACCACAGCAACTATGAGAATAAAGTTTATGTTCTCCCTAAACACCTCGATGAGAAAGTTGCCCGTCTGCACCTCGCTAAAGTTGGCGCGGTCTTGGACGAGCTGACCGACGCACAGGCAGAATACCTCGGCATTGCCAAGAACGGCCCTTTCAAATCAGAAATGTACCGTTATTAACAGATAAGTTTTTTTGAGCAGGCCCGCTTCGTTTGAAGCGGGCTTTTTTTTGTAACTTTTGGAAAGTTTCAAACTTTCCAAAAGTTCAGACCCGCCATTGGCAAGGATTTTTCAGTACACTTTTTAATTTAACCACAGCTACCAATACAGGCAACCGGATGACCCGAAAGAACATCATTCCTATTTTATTGTTTTGTTGTTTCTCCCTGCTGCATCCGGCGCTGTTTGCCGGCGACCGTAACGATACCACTCCCCTTTCCACCAAACAACAGGCCCTCGCTTATCTCGATCAACAAAAGGACCTTCAACCGAGTAAGTTCTGGCCCAATGTGCAACCGGCGGCTTTCCTGCAAAACCTGCGTAAGAATGTAGAGAACCCGATCGGCATCTACGAAGGAAGAAGCACCAATTTCTGCGCGTATTCTGCCATGTCGTATTTACCCCTGCACGATGATCCGCTGACGTTTGTGAGCTTCCTTGTAAAATTGTATACGCAGGGAAAAGCAGTATATGGTATTGAATATTTTGAACCGAGCCGCGAGGTCAAACTAGCGGCGGGTACATTGATCTTTAAAGGAGAACTGGATGTTCGTCCTGCCGACCAGCTCTGGTTCCTCTCACTCGCCGATCATTTCAAGGGCTACCTTAATTTTTTCGACAAACACTACAACCAGGGCGATGAGAACAAAATGTGGGCGGCGGTCAATTTTTCAAAATACAACCGCATGGTGCGGAATCTTTTCAATTACAAGGTAGATGCGATCGGTTCGGATATTTTCCGCCCGGGTGTGCGCGATATTTTTGAGTACTTATCGGACCGGCTGAAAACCGGCACCGTGGCCTTGTTCGTGAACAACCTTGACCTCTACAAGAAAAACCACACGCGTTTAAAATTCAGCGTGCCAACACATTTCGTGATCCTGCTGGGTGTTGAAGAAACGGAGGACGACAAAATAGCCATCACTTATTGGGATTATGGTTTCAGGAGCAGGCAGGTGCTGACAGAAAAATTTTTGAAGAAGATCATTTTCGGTATTTCTCACGCTACAAAAAAGACGACGCATGAAAAATAGGAAGCAGCTGACCATTATGCTGATCTGCGTTGCCGCGCTGGTGAGCTCCTGCGCATCGCGCAAAGTGTTTTCGACCAATTATTACAACGAGCATGAAAAAACCTTGATAGCGATAGAACAACTGTACAAGAACATCAACCAGCAAAGACATTTTTCTGTAGAGTTCACCGATAAATCATTTGAATACATTTCGCTCGAGATCATTACGGATTCCATCAAATACATTTACCAGTTCAACACCAGCGAGCCGAGACTGCAGGATACCCTTACAAAATACCAGCTTCCTGTGGAAGGCGTAATGAGCCTTATCAACCAGATGAGCGCCATTCATTGCATCTGGATCAATAACCTTGATTATTACGTAAACAACCAGAAACGTTCGCTGATCTTTATGTCGATCAGGCACGTGGCCATCCGCCTGCCTTTCACTTCCGAGAAATATTATATTCTCACCTTCTACTCCCAACCGCAGTATTTCGACAGCGAAGGAAGATTACTGGCCAGCCGGCAGGTGCGGAAACTGAGAAAGATCAACGACGATGTGTTCAGGCGGGTGAACGATAAAGTGGCCTACACGATCTCTGAACGTTTCAGGTAAAATGGTGTTGCTGGCACGATGAACAGCAGGATCATAAGTCCTTGCGGAACCTTTTCTTACAATATAAAAGGAAGAAGCAATTGTTACCTGCTTCTTCCTTTTTCAATTCAATGTGTATTACTTTTTATTTCTTCTGTACCGTAGGATAGTGATCAATGGTTTCAAACACGTTCCTGGGATCTTTCTTCAGCTCAGAAATGAATTTGCGGAGCGAATCTGCATGTTCTTTCTTTTCGAACAACCTGTCGTGCGAAAGTATCACGATCGAATTCGGCTGGTAAGTATACTCATCCTGGAAACGTTGCTCGATCATCTTCAGCATTTCATCCACTGATTCTTTTGGCGCTTTTGCCTTGGCGGCCTGGTGCCATTCGAGATCCCATCCAATGATCTTGTATCCTGCCGCATCCAGTTTTTTTACGAGCGCGTTCTCCGATTTCTGGCCGTCTATCTGTCCATTGGACGCCCATGTATTGTTGCCCGGGAGACGGATGATCTTAACCGGTATCTTCAGGTCTTTTTCGTTCCGCATGAAATCATTGAAGGCGCTGTCTGTCATGGCAGGCGAATAGAATTTCGAATACTGATCCCTGAATCCATGGGAGAAGCTGTGATTGGCAAGGAGAAACTGCGGGTACCCGTTTCTCAAAGAGTCGATCAAACGTTTTTTCTGCGGGCCAACCTGGTTGAATCCTACAGAAAAGAAAGTTGCTTTGATGCCTTCTTCCCTGAACACGTTTTTAGACATCACCGTTCCGGGTGGTTGCGGGGAATCGTCCCAGGTAAGGTATATGTATCGTTTTGAACTATCGTATTTGATCGGTGTGCCCGGCGTTGCCGCACCGGCAGGAGCTGCCGCTACCGTAGAATCGCCTGCTTTTTTATCGGCCTTGTTGTTGTTGCAGGCTGCCACGGCAACCAGGAACAATACGCCGAATCCTGTACGGGTAAAGAGTTTTGTGAAATTCATAAACTGGATTATTAGGGTTCAAAGATAGTGAAGCCTTTTGTTGGGTTTGCCGGTTGCGGGTGGGTGTGATTAGTTTGTTGAATGGGGTTTAGTTATTAACACTCCAAAATCATAATTGCCACAGATTGCACAGATGAACACAGATGTTTTGCACTTTAACGAACATGCCTCTATGCCCATCTGTGTTCATCTGTGCAATCTGTGGCAATCGAAAGCATCAAACCTAACCATGCCCGCCACTAAAAAAGAGCCCATTTCAACATTGAAATGGGCTCCGGCCTATATAGATGTAACTGTTAGAACAAAGTGAATTCAACACGCCTGTTCTTCTGGCGGCCTGCATCGGTCTTGTTGGTTGCGATCGGTTGTGATTCGCCATAACCAACGGCTTCGATCCTTGAAGGATTTGCACCCTGCGATACAAGCGTTGCTTTTACAGATTCTGCACGCTCTTTAGACAATTTCATGTTTGCTGCGTCTGAACCTACGTTATCTGTGTGTCCTGCGAGTTTCAGGCTGAAGCCTTTTGTTCTCAGGATGTCTGCTACTCTTTGCAGGTAAGGCAATGACCTTGAACGGATGGTTGATTTACCGAAATCAAACTCAAGGTTCCTGATCGCCTCGTTCACGATGCGTTTGTCTTCTTCCGTGATGTAGAATTTCTGAACGATCGTTGTATCCTTGTTTGCCACTGGCGGCGGTGGGGTTGGCAAAGGACATCCTGAACCATCCACTTTTGTACCTGCCGGTGTATTCGGACATTTGTCGAATCCATCAGGTACTCCATCACCATCAGCATCTGCTTTCATTCTTGCGATCTCGTCTTTCAGGCTGTTGAGAGAGGCGATGTCGCTGTTGAGTTTGCTGATCTGGCTCTGTGTTGCATCCAGTGAGCTTTGCAATGCTGCGTTCTTATCCCACAGGTCCTGCGCCAGCGCTGCCGGTGCATTGTGTGTGGCAAGTTGTGGTTTTGTTCTGTCGCCCAACGCAAACTCCAGCCCTGCATGGGCGTAAGAGAATTTATCGGCATTGTATACCGGCACTTTCCAGAAACCATCGAAATTATCAGCATCCACAAAATTCATGGAATAACCGAGATCAATGTTAATGTCTTTGCTAACGTTGAATTTCAGTCCGAGGTCGATGGGCACAAACAGGCTCGTATTGCTTCCGTTTGGTGTAAACTCAACATTGGCGCCGCTTTGTGTTACCATCCGCGGGTTGTAGTTGATTGCACCTGCACCGATACCGATGTAAGGTTGCACGCCGGTGTGCAATTGTGTCCAGTTGATGTTTGCCAGCGTGAATACGCCTTTCAAAGCGGCCGACCAGTTGATGTCTGTTTCGTAAGATTTGTAAGCATCGCCTGGCATGGTTGTGTTCTCACCTTTCACTTTTCCTTTCAGGAAATCTGCCTGCAGGCCAAAGTGATGAGAGAGCTGTGCTTTCAGGTAAGCACCATAACCGATGGTTGGATTTGATTTGTTGAAATCGTTCCTTCCGAAAGGAAGCGAACCCCAGAGCGCGCCGCCATGAATACCGAACGACCATACGCGGTAAGCGCTGGTACCTGAAAACAGTTTGGCATTCTTCTGCGTAGAAACACTGGTTGAGGTGATGGTTCCCGTGGTTGTCATGGTACCACTCTCCTGTGCAAAAGACGCTGTTGCGAAACTTGCCAGTAATACCGGCAATGATATACGCCGTAATAGATGTTGCATAAATGTTGGTTTAGTATGGAGGATATTGTTCTATCTGCTCCAATACATTAAAACCTGTGCCATGTGGAAAGAAAGGCGTAAAAACACGATACACTATAGTATATAAAGAGCGGGGGAATTTATTCCACACCACGGGGTGCCCGGTTTTCGGTTGTTTCTGCTCGGATCAGCCGGTTTTCACCCCACAAAGTTGCGATTTAAAGTTCCCGGTTCAAAAACTGCTGAACCGAAGCAATTATTCGCCGACCCGTCAACCACTCATCCAAAACCGTACACTCCGTACACAATGTTCATCACTGAAAAAACGGCCGTTATGATTTCATTAAGAAATCGCTGAAATGCTTGCTACCATTGGGTTTCAGGGATATTTTAACATCTGTTAACGTTTACCGTTCAACCGCTCATACCATTCACCCCACAGGGGATGTAACTAATCACAATCTCCGGCGTCTATTATGCATCCGGTTTTACTTTTGACTTATCAAATTAAAACAAACGAACAAAAACAATATTTAAACACACTTAATCTAAACACAATGAAAAAATTCTTCATCGCGGCTTTAGCAGCCCTCGCAATCGGAACCACTGCATTTGCAGGACCTTCTACAGTTAAAACAAAAGTTCAGAACCATTTTGCAAGCTCATTCAGCAAGGCTCAGGATGTTACCTGGACGTCTAACGGCAAATTCCAGCAAGTAAGCTTTGTTCTGAACAAAGAAAAAGTTACGGCTTACTACGATGTGTACGGCGACCTCGTTGGTACCACTAAAAACCTTGCTTTCGACAAACTGCCGAAATCAGCCATCGAGTATATCACTTCTACTTATACTTTCCCTGATTATCAGTTGAAAGAGTGCATCGAGTTTGTAAATGCAGACAACGATAAAAAATACTTCGCGTCTTTCGAAACAGAAGAAGGCACCGTAGTTCTGGAGATCAACGAAAACGGCCGTGTGGAAGTTTTCCAGGGTTCAGTTCTTTAGTATCATCCCTCTCTATATACAAAACAAGCCTTGCGATTTTTTCGCGAGGCTTTTTTTTGCGGGTAACCGGCTTGGCGTAACCGGTTGGGTCACCTGGCAAAGCTGATCTTGCCCATGCTTACGCCCGGCACTTTCTTCCCGTCGCCGATCCTTGTATTGCCCCCTGCAACGGCCTCGTTGGCGAGGATGGCGAACAGGAGCGCCTCTTTTGCGTCGGGGTTGATGTTGAGTGCGGCCGTTGTTTGAAATGCATAACCGGGAAGCATGGCCTGGAGCTGTTCCATCAGCAACGGGTTGTGCATACCACCGCCGCTGGAGTAGATGGAAAATGTTTTGGCCTTATCCAGCGTACGCTTCATCGCCCCCGCGATGGTTGTTGCGCTGAAACGGTTGAGGGTGGCAAGGATGTCTTCTTTCCCGGCTTCAAGAATACCGGCGCGGTTGATGGCCTCATCCACATACGCAAGATTGAAAAGTTCGGGACCGGTTGTTTTGGGGAAATCTTTTTCGAAGAACGGGTGATCCATCAACGCATTGAGCAAGGCCCCATTCACCGTTCCCTTTCGGGCGATCAGGGAATCACGGTCGTAGGGCAGCCCGAAATTTTCCTGTACAAACGCGTCCATCAGCGTATTGCCAGGGCCGGTATCGGTGCTGAAGATGGCGGTCGCATCCAGGTTTGCCGGCAGGTACGTGAAATTGGCGATGCCGCCGATGTTCAGCATGAGACGGTTCTCTCCTTTTTTGCTGAAAATAAAATAATCGCCATATACCGCCAATGGCGCACCCTCGCCGCCGGCCGCCACGTGTTTCTGGCGAAAATCACTCAGGGTAATGATGCCGGTAGCTACGGCCAGGTGATCGCCGTCGCCTATCTGCAAGGTGGCGTTGCCAAATCCCTCCTGCCTGTGTAAAATTTTGGGTGCGTGGTAGATGCTTTGGCCGTGGCTGGCGATCAGGTCAACTTCGTCGGGTGCAACCTTCCATTTTTCCAGGCAATCCAGTACCATCCCCGCATGCTGCTGTGCGATCCAGGCATTGAGCAGGCAAACCTTTTCGAGGTCTACCGATCTTTTGGAGAAAACGGCGCGCACTTCCGTTTTGAAATGATCCTCATAAGGAACCGTTTCAAACGCAAGGATCTCGATGCCTGTATCCTGCCCGCTCCCCGTAAACCGGCATAGGGCTATGTCTAACCCATCAAGCGATGTACCACTCATGAGCCCGATGATGAGCCGCGATTCTTTGCCCGCAATGCCGCAAAGTTTGCTGATATTCTGGTTCATTGTGCAGGTTTTTGTTGATTTTAGCCGATTCGATGCGTCAATTTGCAGCTTTTTGTTTGTTTTATTAAAAATAAAATGCAAATTAGTAGCCAACTAATTGCGGCGTATGCTCAAAAAAGAACGACAGGCGTATATTTTACACCAGGTGAGCCTTCACAACAGCGTTTTATCGGCCGATCTCAGTAATTCGATCAATGTTTCGGAAGATACGATCCGCCGCGACCTGAACGAGCTTGCAGAGAGCGGTAAAGTTATCAAAGTACATGGAGGGGCGCTTTCGAAATCTTTCAACAGTTTTTACCTGCGGTCGGATGTTTACAATGTGGACAGCAAAAAAGTGATCGCCGAAAAAGCCGTCTCGCTCATACAGGACGGCATGTTTGTGCTCACCGGCGGCGGCACAACCGTGATCGAACTTGCCCGCCTCCTCCCTGAAAACTTAAAAGCTACTTTTCTTACGGGCAGCATACCAGCCGCCTATGAATATGCACAGCACCCGAATATAGAAGTGATCTTCATCGGCGACAAGATTTCGAAGAAATCGCAGATAGCCGTGGGCGGGGAAGCCATTACCAGGATCAAACACATCAAGGCCGATCTTTGTTTTTTGGGGATCAATGCGATTGATACCGAACATGGCATCACCGACAACGACTGGGATGTTGTACAGGTCAAAAGCGCGATGATCGAAGCATCGTCGCAAACGGTGGTCATGTCTATTTCAGAAAAACTGAACTCGCACCAGCGCATACGTGTTTGCGGGGTTGAGGACATCGACCTGCTCATCACAGAACTGGACCCGTCTGATCAACGACTGGACCCTTTCCGGAAAAGCAACCTGACGATCCTTTAAAGCGATCCGCAGTTTTCGCGCGATGCAACACATCACCGTTATTGATGCATGAAACGGATCGTACATGCGATCCGGAATTTTAGATAAATTCGCTCATGTCAATACCCAACTTTTCCGTCGCCACCGAAACCGATATCCCAGCCCTCGAACAACTGGTGAACAGTGCCTACCGTGGCGAGCACTCAAAAAAAGGCTGGACCACCGAAGCCGATCTCCTGGGCGGTATACGAACCGACGCCAATGGCCTAAAAAATATGATGTCGGAACCCGCCGCGGTGATCCTCACCTACACCGGCGAACAGGGCCTGCTGCAAGGCTGTGTTTTTCTCAAACAAAAAGCAAACAAATTATACCTGGGCATGCTCACCGTGGATCCTGAACTGCAGGCACAGGGCATAGGGAAAAAACTACTGTCTGCCGCTGAAGAATACGCACGCCAAAAAAACTGCGATGGCATCACGATGACCGTTATTTCTGTCCGCCACAAACTCATTGCCTGGTACGAGCGCCACGGTTACCGTAAAACCGGCGCAACCGAACCCTTTCCTGCCGATCCATCTTTTGGACTGCCGAAGCAGGAACTGGAGTTCGTGGTGATGGAGAAATCATTGTGAGGCAACGGTATACTTTTTTTAATGGTGCCGTAACAAAAGCCGCCGGCGCACAGCCTGAAGCACGAATTTGACTAACTTCCACTTCCTCAAACTGTGAAGACTGAACATGCAAGGGCGATTGTTCCATATACGGGTTATTATGAAGATTGCCTGCCTGCTGGCCCTCTGCATTGCCAATGTTCCGGCGCAGGCGCAGAAGGAGGAACCGGCGGATACTGTATTTTTCCTGGCCCATAAAAAAGGTTTGCTGGGAAAGATCGGCAGGAGCCTTTCGGTGAACAATCCTGACCCGGTTGTGGAAGAAGGCGCCGTGAAAAATGAAACCGTTTTCAACCCGTACAAGGGAAAGATCATCCGCAACATCGTTATAGAAAAGCTGGGTTTTAACCGGTCGGTGAACGATACGACGAAAGTGACGCGCAACTTTTTCAATGACATGGGTAATGCGCTGCACACCAGCACATCCAGGCGCACCATACTGAACAATCTTTTTTTTACAACGGGTGATACGCTTTACCCTTACCTTCTTGCAGACAACGAAAGATTCCTGCGCGAGCTTACCTACCTGCAGGATGCACGGATCACGGTAAAGGAAACGGCCACCCCCGATTCCGTGGATGTGATCGTGATCTGCAAAGATGTATTTCCCTTCGGCGGCAGCATGGATGCCGGCTCGGCCAGCATGGCGAGTTTTGAGGTGAACGATGACAATCTCTTCGGGCGCGGCAACCGGCTGCAGGTAAGGAATTTCTGGGACTCGAAAAGAAACCCGGACTACGGCATCGGCTTTGAATTTCTCAAACGCAATGTGGGCGGCAGTTTTCTCAACATCGCTTTCGGGTACAGGAACGAGGCGCCGGCATTCAACAGCGGGCTCAGGCAGGAGAAAAATGTTTACATACAGGGCGACCTTCCCTTGGTGAGCCCGTACCATGCCTGGACCGGCGCATTCGAGATCGCGGATCATTTTACAGAGAACGGGTATGTGAGTGATTCGATGTACCGGAACTTTTTAAAATACCAATACAGGATCTTTGATGGATGGATCGGCTACAACATCGGCGCCCGCAAACAATTGCAGGAGAATTTCCGATCAAGGTTCAAACGCATGTTATCCATCCGTGCGGCGCACCGGATGTTCAGGGAGATCCCCGTGTATTTCAAAGATGTTTACAACATCAATTACTCCGATCTTGTAACGGTGCTTGGCGCCTTCACTATTTTTGAACAGGATTATTACCACACCAATTTTCTATACGGTTTTGGAAGGAACGAAGACGTGCCCGAAGGTTTCAGCCTTTCCTTTGTTGGCGGGTGGAGCAACCGGAACAAGATCTCACGCCCCTATGGCGGGTTTGAATACCAGCGCAGATATTTTTCCAACCGCAAAAACTACATCAACTACAACCTGCGGGGAGGCGCCTCTTTTAATTCGGGGCGGTTTGAAGACATCAGTTTCCTGACGAGTGTTGAATATTTTACCAAGCTGCGGCGATTTGGAGAAAGCAAATGGTACGTGCGCCATTTTCTCAGCGGCAGCATCACCCAACTGGCGAAAACGGTGTTGAACGATCCATTGCGGCTGTCAAGCGACTATGGTATCCCGCAACTCAACAACCCCACACTGTCTGCGTCTACACGCCTTACCTTTAATGCAGAAACCGTTTTTTACAACACATGGAAACTGGTTGGATTCAGTTTTGCGCCTTTTGTTTTTTCGAACTTGAGTTATCTAAAGACCATCGGGCAGAATGTGAGAACGGGTGATATCTATGCGGCCATCGGCGGCGGTGCGAGAACAAGGAACGAGAACCTGGTTTTCGGGACCATCGAATTAAAAGCCTATTACTATCCACGTATCACGGGAACCATGAGCCAGTTCAATGTTACGTTGAACACCGATCTGCGTTTTAAATACATCAGCCAACTCATCAAACGCCCGGATTTTGCGGTGGTGAACTAAGACGAGCTCGCTGAAATTAAAACGATGGGCGAACAAAACGGTGAAGATCTTTTTAAAAACAAGGGCCGACGTATACAACGCCAGCCCTTCATCCATAGGTTTCATTATCATCAAAACAATTACACATCCCTTGTTGCAATGGATGCCTGTTTTGCAGGTACTTTTTCTGCAGTTGGCTGCTGCTGTCTGGCAGATACCAACATGTTGGTTTCACGACGGATCAGTGCAAGCAATGCGAAGATCGCAAGCACGCTCACAAACACAACAATGATTTTCTTTAACGTCATCAGCTTTGCCTCCTGGTCAAAATTGGTTAGAAGAACTTTACCTATAAGACGCAGGAAGAGAGGAATTGATTAGGGCGATGGTTCGTTTTAACAATCATTTCAATAAAACAGGTGCATTTGTGAAAAATGTGTAGCCTTATTTTAACAAGTGATGCAGGCTCCCTCCCCTGGCGAAAAAACGGTCGATGTTTTTTTCTACCGCGGGATCTTTTTCAACAGGCGGTGCATGGTGGGGTTTGATCCGTGCATCGATGACCAATGGCCCGCGGCAGCCCCAGTGTTTGTTTTCGGTAAATGCGTTGATCCCGTAAATATCATGCGAAGGATTACAGCGTGTAAAAGCTGCCCAGAGATAATTGCTGAAAGTATGCTGCATAAAATGCGCGTCATCACAAACTACGATCAGGGCAACCGGATCAAGCTGGTCGGTTTTCGGTTGCAGCTCCCGGTTCAAAAGATCCATCTGCCTGTGGGCATCCTCATACGAAGAGAACCGTTCGGCCGATAGGGCCACCACACCCGGCATCGCCAGTGTTGCGTTACCGAACGACGATAATTCATGTAACGCGGCCGGAACCTCTGTACACAATTTCCTTTTTACATCACCGTAAGCTGCAAAAACAACTTTGCTCCCGGTGTTCAACCCGGTACCGGAGTAATCCAGCGTATCGATAGTCGTGTTGGTGTGGAAATGAACATCGCGCGACAGATCGATCCTTTCCAGCACATATTCCATAAATGTTCTTGTATTGTGTGTCGACAACCCGCCCGTATCATCAGCCGTGATAAAAAGGAATTTCGCGAGGCTGAGTTGCCCGGTTCCTAAGATATGGTTGGCGATGGTAAGGATCTCTGCGGGTTGCCGGGCTGGTGTGTAGGGCGTATAGCGTTCGCTGCCGATAGCGAGCAGCAAAGGGTGAACGCCTGCCGCATCCACCGCGTGCACTTCTTTCAGCCCGGGAATTTCCTGCGGAATGGCCGCCCCTGTCAATTCGTGGATGAGTTGGCCAAAGCTTGTATCTTCCTGCGGCGGTCTTCCAACAACGGTAAACGGCCACACCGCATTTTTTTTTGCGTATACCTTGTGCACGCGCATGACGGGAAAATCGTGCCGCAAACTATAATAGCCGAGATGATCGCCGAACGGCCCTTCCGGTTTGTTCTCACCTGGATAAACTTCGCCGGTGATCACAAAATCTGCGTCGGTGCTGATGGCGAATCCATCCTTGTAACAATACCGGAAACGCCGTCCGCCCAGAACGCCCGCAAAGGTCATTTCACTGATGCCTTCGGGCAAAGGCATTACCGCGGATACGCTGTGCGACGGCGGCCCGCCCACAAAACAACTTACTTTAAGTGGTTGTCCTTTTGCGTTTGCCTTGCTTTGGTGAACGCCTATTCCCCTGTGCAGCTGGTAATGCAGGCCAATTTCTTTGTTGGCCTCATACGCATTCCCTGTTAATTGTATGCGGTACATACCGAGGTTGGCTTTCATAATGCCCGGCTGATCGATGTCTTCCGTGTATACCTGCGGCAGCGTAACAAATGCGCCACCATCCATTGGCCAGTGCTGGATCAGCGGAAGGTCGGTGATCGATATCTCTTCGTACAGAACAGGTTTGTGGAACGGATCTTTTTTCGGGAAGGCCTTGGCGGCGGCGAGGCCTGTTTTGATATTGGCCAGTGGCCTGCGCAATGCTTTCACCGGGTCGTTCTTAAGTTCGATCAGTTGCTGCACACGCTGCAGCGTATCCCTGAAAATAAATTTACTGCGATCGATCGTGCCGAAAATATTGGAGGCTGCCCTGAACCTCGAGCCCTTTACTTTTTCGAACAACAATGCGGGCCCGCCCATTTCATGAACACGCAGGTGAAGCGCTGCCATTTCAAGATAAGGGTCGATCTCTTCGGTGATCCTGGCAAGGTGGCCATGCTTTTCAAGATCGAGCAAACATTCTTCGAGAGAGTGGTAAGGCATGGGGCAAAGGTAAGCGTTTGAACGGGGAGTAACGCCAACTCCGTACCTTTGACACATGATAAAACTCAGCGTAAACATCAATAAGTTCGCGACGCTGCGTAACAGCCGCGGAGGAAACAATCCCGATGTGGTAAAGGCCGCTATAGATGCCCAGCGTTTTGGGGCAGACGGCGTTACGGTGCACCCCAGGCCCGATGAACGGCACATTAGGTACCATGATGTGCGGGAGATCAGGAAGATCATCACAACCGAATTCAACATCGAGGGCAACCCTACCGAACAAAAATTTGTTGACCTTGTACTCGAAACAAAACCGCACCAGGTAACGCTTGTACCCGATGCACTCGGGCAACTCACCAGCGACCATGGATGGGATACGATCAGGCACAAGGATTATCTCATCGATATCATCTCTGTTTTCAAAAAAGCCGGTATACGCGTGTCCATTTTTGTTGACCCCGATATCCGTATGGTAAACGGCGCGGCCGATACCGGAACCGACCGCATTGAACTGTACACCGAAGGCTACGCAAAACATTTTGCCGGCGGCCATGCCGCCGATGCAGTTGCCCCTTATGTTGCCGCGGCGCAAAAAGCAAAAGAGCTGGGGCTCGGCATCAACGCCGGGCACGACCTCGACCTGGACAACCTGAGGTATTTTGCACAGCATGTTCCTTCCCTCGATGAAGTGAGCATTGGCCACGCCCTTGTTTGCGATGCTGTTTATTTAGGATACGAGAACGCGGTGCAGATGTACAAGAGAGCGGTTTCCCTGTAGCGGCTGGCATGGATTTTATACATCCATACTGCCCCTTCACCCTAAATACACCCGCCATGAGACGATTGTTAAGTTATACCGCCTCCCTCCCCATCACCAGCTTTGGATTGCTGCTGCTTCGCATCGCATTTGCCGGCCTGCTGATGGTGCATGGGTATGATAAGATCGTGCATTACAATGAAATGTCGCAGCAGTTCATTTCATTTGCGGGACTCTCGCCCGCCCTGTCTTTGGGTCTGCTCATTTTTGCAGAATTCTTCTGTTCGCTTTTTGTGCTGGTGGGATTGTTCACACGCTTTGCATGCGTGCCGGTGATCATCGCCATGTCTGTTGCCTTGCTCTCGGCGCACGATGGTGATGTTACGGGAAAGGGACAGGCCGCCACGCTGTTCGGCGTTGCTTTTCTTACCTTGCTTTTTACCGGGCCGGGCAAGTATAGCCTCGACGCGGCTTTCTACAAACACTGATCGCATATCCCAAATAACATTAACCGGGAAATTTGATGAGGCATCCTTTCAAATTTCCCGGCCAACCCATCACTGAAGCAGAATGCGTACATTAGTTTCTCAAACGATCTTATGAGAAACGCATTGATCCTGCTACTATCTCTCTCAACCGCAACCGTTTTTTCGCAGTCCATCAAACCCGTATTGCCATTGCCTTCCAGGCAGCAATTGAAATGGCACGAGAAAGAGTTTTACCTGTTTATACATTTCGGGCCTAATACTTTTACCGATAAAGAATGGGGCGAAGGAACCGAGGACCCTTCTGTGTTCAACCCCACCGCGCTGGATTGCGAGCAATGGGCGCGTATTGCAAAAAAAGCCGGGGCAAAAGGGATCATACTCACCGCGAAGCACCACGATGGCTTTTGTTTGTGGCCAAGCAAATTCAGCAGGCATACCGTAAGGGAAAGCAAATGGAAAAACGGCAAAGGCGATGTGGTAAAAGCATTGTCTGAAGCCTGTAAGAAAACAGGGATCGAGATGGGTGTGTATATTTCTCCCTGGGACAGGAACCACCCCCAGTACGGAACGCCCGCCTACAACGATGTGTATCTCTCGTCTATGAAAGAGTTGCTCACCAACTATGGAAAATTCTTCGAGCTCTGGTGGGATGGCGCGAATGGCGAAGGGCCCAACGGCAAAAAACAGCAATACGATTTTCACCGCTTCGAAGACTCGGCGTTCAGTTGGCAGCCACAGCTTGTGATCTTCAGCGATATCGGTCCGGGTGTACGCTGGTGCGGAAATGAAAAAGGGATCATCAACAGCACCAACTGGAACTTGCTGGATACGGCGGGATTTAAAAGAGGGTTGGGCGCGCCGCCCGAGGACACGCTGAACCGCGGGAACATGTGGGGGAAAAACTGGATACCGGCGGAAGCCGATGTTTCGATCAGGCCGGGATGGTTCTACCATGAGAAAGAAGATGCAAAAGTAAAATCACCCGAAAAATTATTTGACCTCTACCTGCGCTCCGTAGGCAATGGCGGCAATTTTTTGCTGAATGTTCCGCCCGACAGAACGGGCCGCATCAACGCTGTGGATTCAGCGGCATTGATGGGTTTCAGGAAACTGCGTGATGCAGCGTTTTCAAAGGACCTGCTCAGCGGCGCAAAGGTCAGCAATGGCGGAACAAAGAACATCAACGCGTTGCTCGACCACAACATCAACACCTGCTGGGTATCGCCGCAACAGGAAAATACGGAACTGGTGATCACGCTTCCCAAACCGGCAAGGATCAATACTGTGGTGCTGGAAGAAATGATCGCTTATGGCCAACGCGTTGTTGATTTTTCGATAGAAGCATTTGATGGATCTGCATTCAAAACGGTATACAACGGAACCACGATCGGGAGAAAAAAGATAGCATCTTTTAACGAACAGCAAACGGGCAGGCTCCGCATTACTATCCGGCAATCGAAAGCGGCGCCGGTGCTTCGCGGGATCTCGGCATACCGGATCTGACCAGGGCGGTTGGTGTTCCTGTTCGCCAAAGGATGCGATGTATTTTTTCGCCACCGGCAGCTTCCGCTCATCACCGCATACCGGCTTTGGTCATTTTAGGCAAATGGAGCTGTGCGCAGAAGTGTTAGTTTGTTTCCCTAAACCACACAACATGAAACGACTGCTACTTGCAACAGCATTGCTGGCATCTACTGCCATGCATGCGCAGAAAATTCTCACAACGGGTGTGCCCACCGGCGGCAACAAGAAAGCTGCCGTAAGTGAAATGATCGGCATCACAGATGTAACCATCCGCTACAACAGGCCGGGAGTAAAGGGCCGCGAAGGAAAGATCTGGGGACAGCTCGTTCCCGCAGGATTTAACGATGAAGGATATGGCACTTCCAAATCTTCGCCATGGCGCGCAGGCGCGAACGAGGCCACATCGATCGAATTCAGCACCGATGTATCCGTGGAAGGGCAACCGCTCGCAAAAGGAAAATATGGCCTGTACGTTGTTTACGGCGCAGATGAAAGCACCATCATCTTTTCAAAAGAAAGCAACAACTGGGGCAGTTTCTTTTACGATCCCAAAAACGATGCGCTGCGCGTAAAAGTAAAACCCGTTGCAACAGACCGTTCCGTAGAATGGCTGAAATACGAATTCACCAACCAGAAAGAAACCTCTGCAACGGTTAACCTGATGTGGGAGAAACTGATCATTCCATTTACGGTGGAAGTGGACCTGGTTAAAACACAGATCGCACAGTTTCGCAGTGAACTGGGATCAGACAAAGGCTTCGCATGGCAAAGCTGGAACAATGCGGCGCAGTGGAGCGTAGACCACAACACCAACCTCGAAGAAGCATTGCGCTGGGCCGATCTTTCCATGGATACACGCGTGGCCGGCAACCGCAACTTTACCACGCTCTCTACAAAAGCACAGGTGCTCAACAAACTGAACCGCGGCGCAGAGGCGATCTCAATTATGAACGAAGCGCTGCCGATGGGCAACATGCAGCAACTGCACCAATACGGCCGGTCACTGCTCACGCAAAAACAAAATGCAGAAGCGTTGAAAGTATTCATCCTCAACCACGAGAAAAACCCGAACCAGTTTACCACGCTGATGGGTCTCGCAAGAGGTTACTCAGCCGTTGGCGAATATGCAAAAGCACTTGGTTACCTCGAAAAAGCGGAACCGCTCGCAACGGATGCGGTAAATAAAAACAACATCACCAAATCCAAGGCGATGTTGAAGGAAGGCAAGGACATCAACTAGCCGGTATTTTCAGGTCTATTGGTTTATTGGTGCGAAGGGCACCGGGTGCCATTGGTTTTCCCGCGAAACCGGGCAAAACCGGGACACACCAATAAACCAATAAACCAAAAATACTATCTTGCACCTATGCCAACACCTACTCCTATCATCGGTATCATCATGGGAAGCGACAGCGACCTGGCTGTAATGAAAGCTGCGGCAGAAATACTGGAGCAGTTCAAGATCCCCTTCGAGTTAACAGTTGTATCCGCACACCGCACACCACTGCGTATGGTGGATTATGCAACTACTGCTAAAGAAAGAGGATTGAAAGTGATCATCGCCGGTGCAGGCGGTGCGGCGCACCTGCCGGGAATGGTTGCATCGATCACCACGTTGCCTGTGATAGGCGTGCCGATCAAATCTTCCAATTCAATAGATGGATGGGATTCTGTGCTCTCCATTTTACAAATGCCCAACGGTGTCCCGGTTGCAACGGTGGCATTGAATGCAGCGAAGAACGCAGGCATCCTGGCCGCGCAGATCCTGGGCACATCAGACGAAAACATTGCTGCCGCCATCGCTCATTATAAAAAAGAAATGAACCACGAGGTAAGCGGCAAAGTGGCAAACCTGAAAAAAGACTGGAACAATGGGTTTGATGTGAGCTAGTATGGTTGCACTGTGTTGTTGTAAATACTTTTTCGGAAAACAATTTCAACCTCAAACACATACCATGAAACGCAGACGCAGTACCCTTTCCCTCGTTTTTTCCCTTTTGTTTTTTTCAGGCCTGCATGCGCAGGAAACAAGCGCCGTTTCTTACCAATGTACACCCTGCGGACAGGCATGTGATAAAAAGGCTTACGACAAAGCCGGACACTGTGCTTCCTGCGGAATGGAACTGGTGAAGAAGGGTGGAGTGGTTTTTAAAAACATCCCGGCATCGGAGATCTGTACCTATATCAAAAACCATCCCTCTGCCGTACTCCTGGATGTTCGTACAAAAGAAGAATTTGAAGGGCGCGCCAACCCTGATTTCGGCACTTTAAAAAATGCGATCAATATCCCGATCCAGGAACTGAAAAGCAAGATCGCATCCATTGGCCATCTTAAAAACAAAGAGATCCTTGTGTTTTGCTCGCACAGCCACAGAAGCCCGCAGGCGAGTTATGTGCTCACGCAGAATGGCTTCACAAACGTTACAAACATGTTGGGAGGGATGAGTGTTGTTACAGATAAAAGCTGCAAAAAATAAACTTATCCCGGTAAATTATTCCCTCGGTACAACCGGGCACTTCACCCCTGTTCCTCCAAAAAGAAAACTCACACCCACCGATATGCCGTAGTAGCTGTCTTTGCGCCCCGGGTTCGCGGTATAACTGAAGCCATCAAGATAATCTGTAAACACAAACCGGAGCGTAGCCTCCGCGTTTACGGCGATGTTTGGTGTTACCATCCATTTCACTCCCGCGCCAACGGGAACAACAGGCAATACGCGGGGCAATGCATGGGCAGAGTCTTTTGTGTAGCCCGACTGCAGGGATGATTTAAGCGCGGCATTTGAATCGAGACTGCTCCAGTCTCTCCTGATGTTGAGAAACGTTGCGCCAGCACCAATCATCACATAGGGCGTGAGGGTGCGGTCGGATGATTTGCCATTGTCGCCATAGGGATTGAACACCACCATACCCGTTATTTCAGTAGCCGGTGTACTGAAGGCAAATCTCCGGTACTGTTTCCACGAAGGGTTTTGAAAACGTGCCTCGTCTGCACTCATCGAACCGATGGTAAGGTTTCCCCGCCAGGAAAAATACGGGGTAAAGGGTTTTGCCAGCCATACATTCACCATCGGCCGGGCGCCTTTGAATGAGCCGAACGGGCTCTCGATCAGGTCCCCCTGGTACAACAATGTTCCGATGTTGATGCCCGCTTCAAAACGATAGGGGCTCTGTGCATGGCTTTGGGCGAATGAAAAAGAAACGACAAGGAAAAGCAATACAATCTTTAAAACAGATCTCATAACTGATGATTGGAGGTTGGATAATAAAACGATCAGTGTAGAAATCTATCCGGGCGAGTTGGTTTGTTTCCGTGAGATACAATTTTCAATCCGTTTGTTGTTAACGAAATGATAATTGAGCCGGGATTCGGTGGACAAGATTACCGTCACGCCGGCAGCAGCATGTTAATGCAAGAATAATGATACAGTAACGTTGATCAGATCGTGACCACACCAAATCCCTGGTTCAGGCCGGTAGACACGGCATATACCCTATCGATCCATGCGTTACCGTATTGTGCATAAGACAGCGAGAAATTGTCTACGCGCTCCTGGAGGCTGTTGTTTGGGAAAAGATCGTTTTTGAGTTTTGCGATCTGTTGTTTTTGCGCATCGTACCTGGTGCGTTCTGCGCGTAACAATTTTTTCTCCAGCGCTTCCAGTTTTTTCAGCGATTGTTTTTCGAGGGCGGAAATGTGTTCGGATAATGTTTTATCAACGGCATCCGCTACCACACGCAGGTGCGCATAATAATCTTTTGCCTGCTGCAATTCTTTTTCAAGATTGAGCTGGTGATCGCTTTCGCGTTTTACCAGCGTATTGAGCAACGTGAGTTCACCGGAGAACAGGTCGGCCTGCGTGAACCCGAGTTTTTTCATCCGTTCCAGTTGCTCCTTTTTCATCAGCAAAAAAGAATTGCGCAGCATGAGCACGGGATATGGGATGTGAACGGCCTCAAAAACCGATCTCAGTTCCAGCCAGTACGCTATCTCCCCTCCTCCACCGATAAACACGATATTGGGCAGTACGGTTTCCTGGAACGCGCCGCGGAGAATTACGTTGCCGCTGAACCGTTCGGGATGCGCTTTCAACTCCTGCAGGATCTGTTCTTTTGAAAAGCTGAGCGACAGTGCCTTCACTTCAAAGCGATCGCCTTCCAGTTCTATGCGTTCGCGTTTATCGCCAAGGAGGTAAAATAAATTCAGTTCGCGGCCACCGGCCTGTACCTTGTAATGTTCACCAAGCTTTTCGATGGTTGCGGCCACTATGGTGTGCGAGAACCTTTCGGTCAACTCTTTTTCTACGACGGGCGCAAACGCATTTTTGAGTTTTGCATTGTCGGGAATGAGTACGATCAACCCGTATTTTCCGAAGAGTTCGTTTACCAGTTCAAGCGTTGCCTGCTGTATCGTTTTTCCTTCGGTATAACACCGGGTGAACAGTTCGGTGAGCTCGTTTCCGTGCGGGAGAACACCGGTTTGGCCATGTATGGCGTGGATCAGTTTCAGTAACGGCTTGTCTACTTTCATCCTGCCTACGGCACCGGTCTGACTGGTTTCCCAAACCAGTTTTTGCCCGCCAACATTTACAAAACCCAGCTCATCAAGATCCGCGTCTTCGCTGCCCATGTAATAAACGGGAACGAATTTGTATTGCGGCAGTTGCCCGGATAATTCATCCGCCAGTTTTATGGCATGCAGGATCTTGTAAATAAAATAAAGCGGGCCGGTAAAAATATTCGGCTGGTGCGCCGTGGTAACGGTAAATGTATTTTGATCTGCGAGCAGGCGGATGTTCTCCGCCAGTTTTGCCGTTTGCTGGATGGATGCATATTGCTCTTCCAATACTTCCGATAAAAGCGCACGCGGCGTATTGAATTGTTGTCTTTGTGCGATCGAAGCCTTGATGCCCTCCAATGTTGGGGAAAGCCGGTAAAACGGTTGCAGCGCTGGGGCGTTCGACAAATAATCTGTGATGATCTTTGAAAAAAAGCCGGTATCCTTATAAGGTAAATAGGTAGCTTCCTGGTGCATAATGATTGGTAAAAGTACGATTTAGCGCATTTCGTGTTCGCCGTTCATACTTTTTGTGAGCGCCGGTTGTTTAAGACGCCCGTGTTATGATCTAACCAAACCTGTTTGGGTCAAACGGTGTGATATCCATGCTCAGCTTTTCTTCATTCACCACTTCGCTCACCAGCTTGCCGGTGCCGGCGCCAAGGCTCAGGCCCAACATGGCGTGCCCTGTTGCGATGGTTACGTTGTTCCATTTTTTTGTTTTACCGATGTAGGGCAATCCATCTGCGGAACAGGGCCGGTAGCCAAACCAGATCCTGTCTTCCGTTGGCACCGGAACCTTGAATTCAGGATAGAAGCGGGCAACGGCCTGCAGCAATCCTTCTACACGGTTCATCCGCGGGGGTGTTTTGGTGGAGGTGATTTCCATCGTACCGCCAAAACGGATCTTGTTGCCATCCATCGGTGTTAACGCTGCGCGGCCCTCTACCAGAACGGCCGGGTAATTGATCCTGTACGGCGAATCCTCCAGCGTAACCGAATAACCCCTTCCCGGCACCAATGGAATCTTTACCTGCATTTTCTCCGCCAGCTCCCTGCTCCACGATCCGGATGCAACCACGATGTGATCTGCATCGTACGCATTTTTATCCGTGATCACTTTCCTGATCTTTCCGTTGGTATGTTCGAACCTGTTCACCTCCTCGTTCGTTACGAGCCTCACATTCTTCTGTTCCAGGTCTGATAACAACTGTTGCATTAATTTGTTCGGGTAAAGATGCGCATCGCACTTGAACCACACCGCCCCGAGTGCATTGATCCTGGTCTGCGGCTCAAGCGCCTGCAGCTGGTTGTAATCGAGCAAAGCCGTATCGGTTAAACCGAGCCTGTGTGCTTTTTCTACGAGGTGACGTGAGTGCTCTGCGCCTGCTTCTGTCTGAAATACCTCGAGCAGTCCCTTGTGCTCGTACGAGAATTTGAATTGCGGGAGTTGTGTCCAGTCTTCGTAAAGTTTCTGGCTCAATATGGCAATATCGCGCAGCGGAACCGCGGCGCTCTCTACTTTTTCGGGTGTGGCGGAACGCATGAATTTCATTCCCCAGTCGATCAGGCTCCAGCTCAAACGCGGCTGTACGTAAAACGGGCTCCTGGAGTTCCACATCCATTTCAATCCCTGTTTTACAATACCGGGTGTGGCGAGGGGAACGAAGTGGCTCGGGCAAACATACCCTGCGTTACCATAAGAGCAATTGCTGCTCATATCGGTCTTATCGATAACGGTCACTTCGTGGCCGCTTTGCTGTAAATAATAAGCGCTGCTTAAACCGATGATGCCCCCGCCAATGACTACAACTTTCATGCGTGTGTTTTGGTTTTGAGCGCAAGGTCGGGAAAAAATCGAGGAGTTGTGGGTTTGGCGCAGGCGTTGCAAAATGTAAGCGCTTCTTTCACTCATCCAACTCAAATCACCTGGAACCCGTGTGCATATGGATCATCGGCCGGGTCGATGGAAATGGTATTGTAGCCATACACCTTTGCCCAACCCTCTACACTGGGTATGATGGCCGGTTTGCCGCCAACGGTTGTAACGCGTTCTACCTTGCCCGTAAACTTGGAACCGATGATGCTTTCGTGGATGAAGCTGTCGCCCTCTTTGAGTTTCCCTTTGGCGAACCATTGCGCCATGCGGGCAGAGGTTCCGGTGCCGCAGGGTGAGCGGTCTATCGCCTTATCGCCATAGAAAACGGCATTTCTCGCGGTTGATGTTGGATCGATCACCGCACCCGCCCATAAAATATGGGAACAGCCATTGATCGTCGGGTTATCCGGGTGAACAAATGTATATTTTGCATTGATGCGTTTGCGCAACTCGCGCGACCATGCAATGAGCTGATCCGCGGCGTAGTTTTCCAGTCCTTTGAAATTGGCCTGCACATCAACGATCGCATAAAAATTTCCACCGTAAGAAACGTCCACGGTTATTTCTCCCAGGTCGGGACATTCAACCGCCAATCCTTCCGAGTCAAGGTAAGCCGCTACATTGGTGAGTTTAACGGCGGTTACCTTTCGACCTTCCTGTTTGTACTCGATGTGTACCAGTCCTGCTGGCGCTTCCATGCGCACGATGCCGGGCGTTTTGGGGGTGATGAGCCCTTCTTCAATCGCGATGGTGATGGTGCCGATGGTGCCATGCCCGCACATGGGCAAACAACCGCTGGTTTCAATAAAAAGCGTGGCCACATCGTTTGCGGGGTCGTGAGGCGGGTAAAGGATGCTCCCGCTCATCATGTCGTGCCCACGTGGTTCAAACATCAGCCCCTTGCGGATCCAGTCGTACTCCCTCAGGAAATGCTGGCGTTTATCACTCATGGTCTCGCCTTCCAGCTCCGGACCACCTATCGCAACCACACGAACGGGATTGCCGCAGGTGTGTGCATCTATACAGGAGAAAATATGGCCGGAGAGATGACCGGGAACAGGCATGGTATACGGCAGTGGGCTCGCTTTCATTAAGTGGTGCTATTTACAAGAGTTCGTTTAAAAAGGATGATCTTACAAAGATTAGGGATTGGGTACAAAAGAACTTTTCGGATTTTACCCGAAATGATGCGGTTTTGAGCTTGCACCACGCGCAGCGGGCGCTAAAAAGCCGCCGATCGGCTCACCGCTTAAAACCGTAAACAAAATCGCTGCAATTTTAACCCCCTTTTTACCCACTTCTGCTTATTTTCATCTACGATTGTCATGGAACAGTACGGAAAAATATTACTGATTGCGATGCCCGCCTTCCTGGCCCTGGTTCTTTTTGAAAAATGGTGGGGCTGGCGCAAAGGGAAAGATACGGTGCGGCCGATGGATATGATCTCGAGCCTCAGTTCGGGCATCACCAATTCTACCAAAGACGTACTCGGGCTCAGCATCGCCATCATCACATACGGCTGGCTGGTTGACCATGTGGCCATCGTTCATGTAAGGTCAACGGTTTGGGTTTACATCATCGCGTTTTTTGCGCTGGATCTTGCAGGATACCTCACCCACCGCATTGATCACGAGATCAACTTCTTCTGGAACAGCCACATCATTCACCACAGCAGCGAAGATTTTAACCTGGCCTGCGCACTGCGCCAGAACATTTCCATTTTCATAAGGGTGTTCACTGTGTTTTTATTGCCGGCTGCACTGCTTGGCGTTCCGTCGCAGGTTATTGCGGTAGTGGCGCCCTTGCATCTGTTTGCGCAGTTCTGGTACCATACCGAGCACATCGGCAGAATGGGTTTCCTGGAGAAGATCATTGTTACGCCTTCGCACCACAGGGTTCACCACGCCATCAACAAAGAATATTTAGATAAGAACTATGGGCAGATCTTTATTTTCTGGGACAAATGGTTTGGCACTTTCCAGGAAGAACTGCCAGGAGTAAAACCTGTGTACGGCATCACGCGGCCGGTGCAGACCTGGAACCCCATCAAAATAAATTTCCAGCACATGGCGCTGATGATGAAAGACGCATGGCGCACGAGAAGCGTGAAAGACAAACTCCGTGTATGGTTCATGCCAACTGGCTGGAGGCCGGAAGATGTGGCGGAGAAATACCCGGTTTACAAAATAGAAGATGTATATGCTTTTGACAAGTACGAAACCAAAACAAGTACCGCCCTGCTCACCTGCGTGTGGATACAGATCTCGATCCTCCTGCTGTTTGTAAGTTATTTCTTTGGACACGTGGCGCAGATCAAGGCGCCGGGCATCTTTTTCTACGGCGCATTCGTGTTCCTTTATGTTTACTCCTTTACTGAATTAATGGATGGCAATTCCTATGCATGGGTGTGGGAGATGTTGAAAGCCGTTTTTGGCATCGGGCTCATCCTTTACAATGGCGATTGGTTTGGAACCAACCAATATTCGCCTTTGATCAATTTTGTATTGATCGGATATTTTGTTTTGTCGTTCGTATCGTTTCTTTATTTTTCTTTTTGGGAAGAAAGAGATCTATCAACGCAGCCTGTTTAACACTGCGGGAGCTAGCCTCAATAAAAAAGCGATCATGAACAGAACATCATGATCGCTTTTTCTTTCAACTTTATTTATAAGCAAGTGGTGCCAGGTTGTTAATCACAGTGCCTTCAAATACTCCAGTACCTCGTTTTCCGACAGCCGTTTGTCTTTTTTGTATATCGCCACATCTACCTGGTTTGTTTCCTGCCCGGCGGCGCGCATCACGGCAAGGGGCTGGCCCTTTGTTACCCACTGCCATTCTTTAGCCATCAGCTTTTCGAACACGCCGGTTAGAAAAACAACATAACGGCCATGTCTTACGGAGACCATATCCGCATTGCCTACTTTTTCGATCCTGATGACCAGGCCCGTTACAAGAGAAAAAACAGAATCAATGTTTTGATCACCTGCGATCACAACACCCGCGATGCGGTCGGCAGCTTTTGTTACAGGCAATTTCACCGGAACAACACGGCTGTTGCGAAACGGCGTCTTTGTTTTTAACGTTACCGTTTTGCGGTTTGCCTGGGCAAAACAGCAACTGCTGATAACGCAGGTAAGAAAAACGATCAGGATCCGCATGTTGTGGCCTTGGGTGATGGTTCTAAGTTCAGCAAAATCCGTTCCTGAAACGGTATCCACGTTAATCCTTCTTCCACACATTGTCAACCAGGCGCCAGATGCCCAATGGATTGGCTGCTTTCAGTTCATCGGGAAGCAGTGCATCAGGGCAACTTTGGTAGCACACGGGGCGCACCCATCTTTTTACAGCATTCACACCTACCGCGGTAAAACGGCTGTCGGTTGATGCAGGGTACGGCCCGCCATGCACCATGCTTGCTGAAACATCCACTCCTGTTGGAACGCCGTTGAACACGATGCGCCCTGCAATAGATGGTGCAATGTCCAGTAAAGAATGATGCGTTGCAAAATCCTTATCCGTGCCCATCAACGTAGTGGTGAGCTGGCCGGTAAGCGAGCGCCATACCGCTTTCAGTTCGGCTTCGTCTTTACAGATCACCAGCAAAGAATAAGGGCCGAATACTTCTTCGTGCAGCAATGGATCTTCCAGGAAAACGCCGGCTTCCACGGTAGCAACCGAGGGTTGCGCTTCCATGTCGCCGGGTGTTGCAGACGATCTTGCCACCAGCTTCACACCTTTCTGGTTGAGCGCGGCTTCCATTTTTTCAAAGTATGCTTTGTGAATTCCTTTGTGCAGCATTTTTGCGGGCACAACCGCGTCTATTTCCTTCGAAAGAACATCGAGGAAGCGGTTGAGCCCTTCGCCCTGGATGGCGATGAGCAGGCCGGGATTGGTGCAGAATTGTCCCATACCCAGCGTGATCGATCCGGCATATTGTTTTGCAACGCTTTCTGTGTTTACGTCGAGCGTATCAGGCAGCAGTACCACCGGGTTGATGCTTCCCATTTCAGAGAACACAGGGATCGGGTTTTTACGCGCCGCGGCATAATCCCACAACGCTCTGCCGCCTGTATAAGATCCTGTAAAACCAACCGCAGCGGTCTCATCGTGCTGAACCAGCGCCTTTCCCGCTTCGAACGATGAATCGGTTACGTGTTGAAATGTATGTGCCGGCATGTTGCAGGCAACGATCGCCGCTTCTATTGCACCGGCCACCAGGGTGGAGGTTTGCAGGTGCGCGGGATGTCCTTTTACCACAACCGTGCATCCCGCAGCCAGCGCGCTGGCCGTATCTCCACCCGCCGTTGAATAGGCGAAAGGAAAATTACTGGCGCCAAAAACAACAACGGGCCCCATCGGGATCAGCATTTTTCGAAGGTCGGGTTTTGCAGGCACCTTATCGGGGTTTGCGGTATCGATCGATGCCTCTACCCAGCTGCCCTCGCGGAGCATCTGGGCAAACATACGCAGCTGCATCGTGGTTCTTCCCCGCTCGCCTGTTAAACGCGGCGCAGGGAGATTGGTCTCTTCAGACGCCTTGCCAATCAATTCCTCGCCCAGCGATTCGATATTGGCAGCAATCGTTTCCAGGAACACCGCCCTGCTCTCTGCAGAGGTTTTGCGGTAAGAAACAAAGGCTTCGGCAGACTGCTGCATAATTTTATTTATCATGTTGATGTTTTTTGTGATCGTAAAAGATGCGTTTCAAGGTGAATTCAGCGCGGATCCATCTATTGGTTGATCCCGGCCACTCATTACCTACCGGACGCAAAGTTGAAGGATCCGAACCCGCACCTATTTCCCGTAAGTAATAAATATTTAGCGATTCTTAACTGAACACCGCTAAGATAACCAAAACAAGGGCGGCTGAAAAATGTTGTGTTGTTTGAAAATTCGGGCGCGGTGCACTACTTTCACCCCGAATAAAAAGACCCGGCTTGAGTGTACTCTGGAAAATTGCCCAAAAGGCAGAACGTAAATGGTGGCAGCGTTACCTGAAGAACAAAGATGTGGACAGCTACCGGTCCTGGAAACTGAACTATTGGAAAGGACTGCTGGAAAAGCTTTCGCACCTGGATATCCACCCCGGGTCAAAGATCCTCGATGCGGGTTGCGGGCCCGCGGGCATCTACATGGCATTTCCCGAACACGATGTGACCGCGTTCGATCCATTGATCGAGTCTTACGAGGCCGACCTGCCGCATTTTAAAAAATCGTTTTACCCGAATGTGCGTTTCAAAACAGCCGGACTGGAAGATTTTGACAATGGAGAAAAGTACGATGTCATTTTTTGCATGAATGCCATCAACCATGTTGCCGACATAAAAAAAAGCTACGCCAACCTTGCGCGGCTGCTAAAACCAAACGGAAGGCTGGTTGTGTCCATCGATGCACACAACCATAAGATCTTTAAATACATTTTCCGCGCGCTGCCGGGAGACATCCTCCATCCCTGCCAGTACGACCTCGAAGAATACACAGCATTCCTTAAACAACAGAACCTGTCCGTACTGCAGACAGAAAAGCTGAAACCGGCGTTTTTGTTTGATTATTATGTGCAGGTGGCGGGGTGATCCGGGGATTGCGTCCGACAATAAATGGCTGGAAAGAATTCTTATTGCTATTCGATCACCACTTCCCCTTCAATATCGTAGTCGTATGCCTTCGTGATCCGTACATGCACGAACTCGCCGATGGCCAGTTTGCCGGTTGAGTGGATCACAACCTCGTTGTCTACCTCAACACTATCAAATTCGGTGCGTCCCAGGTAGCGGCCGGCTTCTTTTTTGTCGATGATCACTTTGAATACCTTGCCTATCTTTTCCTGGTTCTTTTCGTAACTGATCTCCTGCTGCATTTCCATAACGGATTGGGCGCGTTCGGCCTTTACGTCGGCCGGTACATCGTCTGCGAGGTCGTAAGCGGAAGTGTTCTCTTCATGGCTGTAATTAAAGATCCCTACGCGGTCGAAACGGTGTTCCTGTAAAAATCCTTTCAGTTCTTCAATGTCTTCTTCCGTTTCCCCGGGGAAGCCGGCGATGAGGGTGGTGCGGAGGCAAATACCAGGTACTTTTTCGCGGATGGTTTTGATGAGTTCCCCCATTTCCTCGCGGGTGATGTTGCGGCGCATGGCCTTGAGCATGTTGTTGCTGGCGTGTTGCAAAGGCATGTCGAGGTATTTGCAGATGTTGTCGCGCTCGCGCATCACATCCAATATCTCCAGCGGAAATTTGCTTGGGTAGGCATAATGCAGCCTGATCCATTCTATGCCCTTCACATCTGCAAGGGCATTGAGCAACCTGGGAAGATCCCGTTTTTTATAAATGTCCAGCCCATAATAAGTAAGTTCCTGGGCAATCAGCATAATTTCCTTTACCCCTTTCTTTACCAGCCCTTCGGCTTCGGCCACCAGCTGTTCTATTGGCTTACTCACGTGCTGGCCGCGCATCAGCGGAATGGCACAGAACGAGCAGGTGCGGTTACAGCCTTCGCTTATTTTCAGGTAGGCATAGTGTTTCGGGGTACTGAGCAGGCGCTCGCCGAGCAGTTCGGTTTTATAATCGGCATCAAATTGTTTCAGGATCAGGGGCAGTTCAAGGGTGCCGAACCAGGCATCCACCTCGGGCATCTCCTGCTCCAGATCGGCGCGGTAGCGCTCGCTCAGGCAACCCGTTACATAAACCTTATCCAGTTTTCCCCTCCGTTTCAGCTCCAGCTGGTCCAGGATGGTATTGATGCTTTCCTCTTTGGCCTTGTCGATGAACCCACAGGTATTTACCACCGAAATGTTGTGGTCAAGTTTCGTATTCTCATGCACCACGCTGATGTCGTTCGCCGCCAGTTGCCCGCTGAGCACTTCGCTGTCCACGAGATTCTTACTGCATCCGAGGGTAATGATGTTTACTTTGTCTTTCTTGAGGGTTCTTGCTTTCATACGCGGCGCAAAAGTACAGATACGGCGCGACTTTATCGCCCTGCGATGGCCGATCCTGTGCCTAAGTTCCTGTTAATGTAAAATACATCTACCGGGCTGCCGGCCTGTTCCGAGCGTTCTTTATACAGGAACCCGGTTTTTTTCAACACGTTTTGAGAGGCATGGTTTTCGGGCGAAACGATCGCGTGAACAACCGGGTGCGGGGTGTTTTCGAAAAAATAAGGAATGCCCATCCGCACCAGCTCGGTCGCGTAGCCTTTGTTCCAGGCCCCGGGCACCAATGCATAACCGAGGTGAAAATCGGCTTCGCCGGACAAATACAGGTAAGAAAAGGTTCCCACAAAAGCTCCATCGTTTTTGGCGAAAACAGCAAAACGGCCCAGCAGCGAATGGTCGAGGTAGAAGTCCAGGTTCTCCCTGAAGAAGGCGTCGCTCTCTTCGCGGGATTTTGGGGGGCGGATAAAATGCATCACTTCCGGGCTTCCATTCACCTGGAAAAACAACTCACCATCCTCCGGCCCGAACCTGCGTACAACGAGGCGCTCTGTTTCAAATATGACCATAATTGTGTTTTGCGGAGCCGAAACTAGTAAATGTCGTTAAACAAACAAGCAGTCGGGTAAAATCACTTATATGGATCTATAATAAAACACCATTTAGCTGATTTTTAATTATTTACATTGATTTATTTAAAATTTAATCACCCGAACTGCCAATATAGCATCCCAATTGTCGATATTTTACTCTAATCGATAATTTTAGTTAAGTAAATCATTATAATTATCTACCAATCAATTTACTAAATCGGATTTTACTACATCCAAAATATACCCATTGGCAAGGATGCGGTAACAAAGAATCCTTACTTTAAATTTTAATTGAAGTTCAAACGACCGGGGTCTGCAAGTAAAGCGATGACCCGAACGGAGTAGAATGTAATACAGCTCCTACCAGTCCCCGTAAGCAACGAGGGACCGACAGGAGCTGCCGCGCAGTTTATTCCAGGAAGAGATCCTATTTATGGATCTCGCTGGTAAAATGAAACTTAATGTCGGGATTATTGGTGATCTCGGTATTCAGGAACCACTCGCTCTGGGCGAGGTAAACCGGGTGCCCGTCTTTGTCTTCGGCCGAGTTCTGCTGTTTGAAGCGCAGGAAGTCATCGAGTTTCTTCGGGTCCTCGCTCGTCAGCCAGCAGGCTTTGTAAAAGGGAAGCGGCCTGAACTCGGCTGCGGCTCCGTATTCCTGTAACAAACGATACTGGATCACCTCAAACTGGAGCTCTCCCACGCAGCCAATGATCTTCTTATTACCACCGAACTGCGTAAAAAGTTGGGCAACGCCTTCGTCGGTCAGCTGGCTGACGCCTTTCTCTAACTGCTTAGTTTTCATAGGATCTTTGTTCACCAGCTCTTTAAAAATTTCAGGTGAAAAGGTAGGTATCCCGGAAAAATAGAAGTCTTCGCCCTCGGTGAGGGTATCCCCGATCTTAAAATTGCCTGTATCGAAGAGGCCCACCACGTCGCCGGCATAGGCATCGTCGATGATGTCCTTGCTGCGTGCCATGAAACTATAAGGATTGCTGAAACGCACGTCGCGGTCGAGGCGAACATGGTGATAGTATTTGTTGCGCTCGAACCGGCCGCTGCAGACGCGCATAAACGCGATCCTGTCGCGGTGCTTGGGGTCGAGGTTTGCGTGGATCTTGAAAATAAAACCACTGAACTGGTCCTCGCCCACATCCACCGTACGTTTAGAGGTTTCCCTGCTACGGGGAACCGGGGCGATGCGGATGAAGGTGTCGAGCATCTCCTTCACCCCAAAATTATTGACCGCACTACCAAAGAACACCGGCGCGATCCGCCCGCTCAGGTAGTCGTCTACTTTCAGCTCGCCATAAACGCCATCGATCAGCTCCACATCCTCACGCAATTGGGCCGCATCGCGGTCGCCTACCATCGCGTCGAGGGTCGCATCGTTGAGGTCGCTGATGCCGATCACATCGTCTTCTTCGGCTTTTGTACTTGCAGTAAACAGCCTAAGGCTCTTATTATCAATATTGTAAACACCTTTGAATTCTTTCCCGCTGTTGATCGGCCAGGTCATGGGGTGCAGCGAAATATGGAGTTCTTTTTCGATTTCTTCCAGGAGGTCGAAGCGGTTCTTACCATCCCGGTCCATTTTATTGATGAACACGATCACGGGTGTATCGCGCATCCGGCATACCTCCATCAACCGCCGGGTCTGGGCCTCTACCCCGTTCACGCTGTCGATCACCAGGATCACGCTGTCTACCGCCGTAAGTGTACGGTACGTATCTTCAGCAAAGTCTTTGTGGCCGGGCGTATCGAGCAGGTTGATCAGGGTGTCCTTGTATTCGAAGGTCATTACGGAGGTGGCCACAGAAATGCCTCTCTGCCGCTCGATCTCCATAAAATCGCTGGTTGCATGTTTCTTGATCTTATTGCTCTTCACTGCACCCGCCACCTGGATCGCGCCTCCAAACAACAACAACTTTTCCGTCAAAGTGGTTTTACCGGCATCCGGGTGCGAAATGATGGCGAAGGTTTTACGCCTGTTGATCTCTTTCTCAAATTTCATAACGGCGGCAAAAGTACGCAAAGGGGTGCTACGGGGTGAAAAACCACCCAATTAAAAAAAATAACCTGTAACTTATCGGTGAATGCGCATCGGTAATCCGCCGTCCGCCCCCACAAAGGCACGGTTTTAGCGATCCATACAGAAACAAAATGGCGATCAGACAACTACTGGTAATATTAGCGTTTCCCCTGTTCGGTCTTTCGCAGGGCGATCAGCCCGGCAAGCAGCCCGACCTGGCCAAAATCGATTACAAGGATCTGAAATGGATGCGTTCAGAAAACAATACTTTCTGGTTCTACCACAAACCCACGGAATACTTCCTGAAGAGCACAGAGTTTGAGACCGTTCCGCTTGAGAACGGCGATTTCATTGTGTATGTGCATGCATTGCAGAAGTATTTTCTGCTGCCCGGCTTTTCAACGGCGGAGCGCAACAAAGAAAAAGCGGTGGAGCTTGGCTCCGACCAGCCCTGCGTGTTCATCCGCAGCGCCAAGAACCGTTTCTGGATCTTCGACCGCGGCCATTATGTAGACCAGCTCGAGGCGCTGGGCCTCAATAGCCAGAACCATGTTTATACGTACCGGTCGCGCCTTTCCGACAAACGCTACTGGATCCGCGAAAGCGATTTCCTGTACGGGCCGGTGAGTACGGTGATCGGGATCGTGAGTGAGTAACGGGCGGGAATTTCACAACCCTTTATTTTTTTATCAGAACGTCTGCTCCTTTGCGGAAGCCTCACCCTGTGCATTTACGGTAACGATAAAATAGTGATCGTATACCGAATCGCTCCAGTCGGGGAATTTGGTGTTTTTGGCCAGGAGGTTAACCAGTGCAGGGATGGTATTGGAATGGCCCACGATCACCACCGTTTTCCCTTTCATGTCGAGCAACTGGTTGGCAAATTCTGCCTGTTTGCCGGGATTATACAACTGGATCTCCTTGCCGAATTTCGTTGCCAGCGGCGTTACCGTAGAACGGGTACGAATGTAATTGGTTGAATAAACCGCATCCGGCACATAACCTTTCAAAGTTTCGATCAATTTCTGCGCACGCTGCTCACCCTCCGGCGTGAGGGCCGGGTCTGCCCCACCCGTTGCCTGTTTCTCCGCATGGCGCACCAAAATATATGTAGCGGGCTTCGACGCATCCTGGGCATTCACACCAACGGTGAGGCAAACGGCGGCGAGCAAAAGGGAAAATATTCTTTTCATATCCTGGTGGATTGGTTTGGTGATTTTTTGTTTGTTACTAAAGATAGCAAATCCTTCACACCCTGTTCACCCCGCTGCTTTTATATTTGATGAACGGAAGCGGCCAATGCCTGGCCTGGTTCCGTGATAAAGCCAACTCATGAAAAAAATCATTACTCTTTTTTTGATCGCGGTAAGCGTTGCCGCAACAACACAGGCCCAGGGTTTAAAAGGATTGCTTAACAAAGCCAAAGACGCGGTGGGAAGCAAACAAGGTACAGGATTAAGTACCGACGAGATCGTATCCGGGCTGAAAGAAGCTTTGATACAGGGGTCGCAGAAAGGCTCGAATACATTATCGCAGGTGGATGGTTTTTTTGCCAATGCCGCGCTCAAAATATTACTACCTCCCGAAGCGCAGAAAGTTGAGGCTACGCTCCGCAAGGTGGGCCTGGGCAAGCAGGTAGACGATGCCATCCTCAGCATGAACCGCGCCGCTGAAGACGCGGCAAAAAGCGCGGCACCCATTTTCGGGAACGCCATCAAACAAATGAGCTTCCAGGATGCGGTTGGCATTCTCAAAGGCGGAGACACCGCGGCTACAGGTTACCTGCGCGGTAAAACCACTGCAGAACTGACAACGGCCTTCATGCCGGTGATCAAGGCATCGCTTGAGAAAGTGAATGCAACAAAATATTGGAACACGCTGATCACTTCCTATAATAAAGTAAACATATTCGGCGGCGGACAAAAGATCGACCCCGATCTCTCGAGCTATGTTACCAATAAGGCCCTCAACGGCATTTTTTACCAGGTGGCGCTCGAAGAAAAAAGCATACGGAAAGATCCGGTGGCCCGAACATCGGAGATCCTGAAGAAAGTGTTTGGCGGCGGCAATTAAAGACGGCCCTGGCAGCAGCTGATCCATAAAACAGGGAACGGAATTCCAGGACCAGACATCGTGCTTCCGGTTTACTTACCTGAAAACATCGTCGTCAATATTGTTTGTTTTGTTTACGATGACCCTGATCTGCTGGTCAAGTTCGTTGGCGCTTTCAACAAGGTGCTCCCAGATCTCAAGTTCATGAATGGCGCCGCTTACCTTGAGGATCTCGATCACACCGAGTATATTGGCAAGGGGCTTGCGCACTTCGTGCGACTGGATAAAGGCGATCTCGCGCAGCACTTTGTTCTGCATCTTGATCTTCTCCTGCACCTGCACAGCCTCGGTTACGTCGCGGTTGGTACCGATCAGGCTAACCAATCCACCGCTTTCTGATTTTTTAATGATGGCATGTGACTCGATGTGGCGCACCCTCCCATCCGGCAAAACGATCCGGTACACCGCGCCGTTCACTTCTTTTTTCCGGGAGATGAGTTCATTGATGATGTCGTTCATGCGCTGCGCATCATCCGGATGCATGGCGGTATAAAATATTTTGTACAGGCTGAGTGGCGTGTCTTTGGGATAACCGTACAGTTCATACATGCGGTCATCCCAGATCACGGCACCTGTACCGAGGTCGATCTCAAAAATGCCTATCTCCGCTGAATCGGTGGCAAGTGTTAAGCGCTGAAGCAGCTCCTCCTGTCGCTTGAGGGTATCGCGGCGCTCGTCTTTGCTTTTGGCGAGAGCGGCTTCGGTTTGTTTCCTGCGGGTGATGTCGAAAATACAACCGTCGATGTAGTCTACCTTGTCCTCATCATCGTACACGCCCTGCCCGCTTTCGTATACCCAACGTATCTCCCCGTCTTTTTTAACGATGCGGTATTCGATCTCGAATTTCTCTTTTGTAATTACGGCGTTGTGAATGGTTTCTTTCAACTGCGCCGCATCGTCTTTGTGTACCAGTTGCGAATAACCCGTAGCCTGGTTCTTCATAAAATGGTCAACCGTATAGCCGGTGAGTTTTTCGATCTCATCACTGAAGAATTCGAGGGAGAGATGTTCATCGCCGCGGCAGCGGTAAATAGCGCCAGGTATGTGGTTCACCAGCGCCTTTAGCTTGGTGATGTCAAGGTCATAACTTGTTATCCCTTCCTGCGGCTCCGTTTCTTTTGCCTCGGCCCAGGAGATGGCATGGCCAATGTGCAGGATCGTCTTCGCCCCGTCTGCCGAAGCCGAGAGCTCCCAACGCACCCATTCGTCGGGGCGGTTCGAGACCAGTTGCCGTTTCCTGAGGTTGATCGTGATGCTCTTCGATGGAAACAGCAAACAGTTCACTACCGCCGCATAGTAAGAGGGAATATCCTGCGCAGGCAAAGCATCGCTGAACATTTGTCCCGCCCCGTTACCAATACCCGTTCCGAAATGATCCCCGAACAAGGCATTTGCATTTTTGATGCGGCCATCCGCATCTGTTGACACAACGTAGAACACCGTTGACGACAACAGTTGAAATGGAAACGAAATATCTGCATCAGGCTTTTGCACGCGAATGGTTTGGTTGATGGGCCGGGTATCTGGCGGCAAAACAGGATCTGCGCCGGCATATCCCGTTTCCCGCTGTATACTGTAGCCTCACTGATAAATATAAAAAAAAGACCGGTATTGGTATTGGTTTCAATTATTAAAAAACACTTATAGAACATGCGGATACCGCTATCGGCGAACGCGGGGAACGGTTACCGGTTAACGGGCTCCGATGTTACCAAACTTGTTCCTGGGGGGAAGGAACATGCTGTAACAAAAAGCTGGTAAAAAAAAAGACCCCGTAGTACGCGACACGTTAAGAGACATTCCATCTGCTTTATGTATCGCCCCTACGGGGCCGCAAACCGTTGCCCAAAGGGCATTGGTTGAGTAATTTAGTCTGGCGATGTGTTGAAGCATTCAACATCATTCGCCGGGCTGCTCGTTAAATATCCGTTGCTTCACCGTAAGCAACTGCTGTCGCTTCTTTGAAAGCTTCGCTCATGGTTGGGTGCGGGTGACTTGAATTCAGTATTTCGTGGGCCGTGGTTTCGAGTTTGCGTGCCACTACGGCTTCTACGATGAATTCGGTAACGTTCATACCGATCATGTGTGCGCCGAGCAGTTCGCCGTATTTGGCGTCGTAGATCACTTTTACAAAACCTTCCGTTGCGCCGGCAGCGCTTGCTTTTCCGCTGGCCATGAACGGGAACTTGCCGATCTTCAGTTCGTATCCTGCTTCTTTCGCGGCTTTTTCGGTATAGCCCACGCTTGCAATTTCGGGTGAGCAGTAGGTACAGCCCGGGATGTTGTTGTAATCCATGACATCCGGCAGGTGGTTTGTTTTCTTCTCATTGTAACCGATGTGCTCTGCCGCATTGATGCCTTCTTTAGAGGCTACGTGCGCAAGCGCCTGGCCCGGTGAGCAATCACCGATCGCATAGATACCGGGAACAGAAGTTTGCTGGTAAGCATCCACAACAATCTTTCCTTTTTCTGTCTTTATGCCGTTCTCTTCCAAACCGATCCCTTCAATGTTTGCTACCACACCCACTGCGCTGAGCACGATGTCTGCCTCAAGCGTGGTGGTGCTGCCATCCTGTTTTTTTACAGTGGCCTTTACACCGGTGCCGGTTGTATCAACCGATTCTACAGAAGAATTGGTCATGATCTCGATACCCTGTTTCTTGTATTGTTTTTCGAGTTCTTTTGAAACTTCTTCGTCTTCTACCGGAACGATGCGCGGCAGGAACTCTACGATGGTAACTTTTGTTCCCATGCTGTTGTAGAAATAAGCAAACTCAACCCCTATCGCACCGCTTCCAACGATGATCATGCTTTTCGGCTGGTCGGGCAATACCATTGCTTCGCGGTAACCGATCACTTTTTTGCCGTCCTGTTTCAGGTTGGGCAATTCTTTACCACGGCCGCCGGTTGCGATCACGATGTATTTTCCTTCTACCAGCTGCTTATTGCCATCAGCGCCCGTAACCTCGATCTGCCCTTTGGCCTTGATCTTTCCAAAACCCATGATCACATCGATCTTGTTTTTCTTCATCAGGAACTGGACACCTTTGCTCATTTTATCGGCTACGCCCCTGCTGCGTTTGATCACACCGCCAAAGTCGGCAGAAACATCCGAAGCGTTGATGCCGTAAGAGGTGCTGTGTTTCATATAATCAAAAACCTGCGCACTTTTCAGGAGCGCTTTGGTAGGGATACAACCCCAGTTGAGGCAGATACCGCCGAGGCTTTCTTTTTCAATGATCGCTACTTTAAATCCCAACTGAGAAGCACGGATCGCCGCCGGATAACCGCCCGGACCGCTGCCTAGTACAATTACATCGTATGCCATACTATTATTTTGATTGAGTGAGAAGTTCTTTTGAGGCTGCAAAAATACTTGGTTGTGCCGACATGGCAAAGAAAGCTGTTGGGCGCAGCTGCCGGGCGGGGCTGCGGGCTTCTGATCACCGGGAGGAAGAAATTACTGTTTACCTGCAAAATGGCCAAGGTTCCGATGCTACGGACCCGTGATGTTTAATTTGGCCAAAGCGTCTGTATGCACCTCTACCGAAGCGTTGTCGTTGATATCGATGCTTTGACATGCCACCACAACCGAAGCCTGGATCCTTTTGATGCCATTATTGCTCACGACCAGCCGGTGGAAAGTGAAGGCCGGAATGGGTTGATCGCCTGCGCCGTTGAAATCTACCGTGCTGCCTGTTACATTGTACGTGGCGGGTCCTGGCGTAAACGTTCCCGCGATGCCATAGGGGCCGGATGAACTGAAGGTGCGCGTGCCACCGGCCAGGCTTCCATACAGGCTGTAATAATTGATCGGCGGTATGTTTACCGCCCCTGCGTTGGTAAACCCGATCACCGAAGTGGAAGGAACCAGCGTTCCGTTGCCATTGATCACAAGCGGATCATTGGCTCCTGAAAGAGTGAATGTAAAGGCACCCATATCAACCGTGGCGCCGGGTTCTATCGTCATCACATTGGAAGCACCGCCCTCGCCTACCATTACTTTCAGCCCTGTTCCCGAAAACCCGACATTGTACCAGGTCACGGGCGGGACCGCCTGCGGCACATTACCCGTAAAATTAACGGTTCCCGTTTGCGGGTTGAAGGTACCTCCTGATGATGCTACATCTGCCGCAAGGTTCATCGTGCTTGTATTGCCGTTCACGGTGCCTGCCGTATTTGTATAGGTTCCATTGAAAGTATGCGTTAATCCTGCACCCAGGTCGAGCGTACCGCCTGCGCCATTGAGTGTAAAACCATTGGAGTTGACATTGCCCTGCAGGGTTGCGGTTCCGCCATTTTTGAGCATGCTGAACAGGCCGGTTGTGGTAAATCCTGCAATGCTTTGTGTGCCGTTGAGCGAAAGCGTTACATCGCCCGAGTTGGCTGTCCAGGTACCACCGTTGTTGATAAAATCGTTGCCGAAATTCATATCGAATGCGCCTGCATTAAAGGTTGCGCCGCTGGCGATCGTGAACGGTGCGTTTACGCCAAAAGCCTTGTTGGCGCCGATGGCGATCGTTCCCGTATTATCGATGATCACCCCGCCTGAAGCTGTAAAAGTTGCCAGCCACTCGTTGCCGGCGGTTCTCCCGGTCGATGTATTGTAACGTAGGGTCGCATTCGTGCCGTAGGTTGGGAAGGTGCCGGCGGGTGCGGCAATGTCTTCGAGTGAAAGAACTCCGTTCACAACCGTGGTTCCCGCACTTGTTGTTTTGTTGCCGCCGCCCGAGAAAGTAAGGTTGTAAAATGTTTTTGCACCGGAGGCCGACAATGTTTGCGCTGCGCGATAGAAATTTACGGTTCCACCAGTGGCGGTGAAGACGGTGCCCGTGCCGGTCCAGTTTCCCCCTACTTTCAGAACACTGGTACTGCCGTTCAGTGTTCCGGTCGTGAGCGTTACGGCGCCAACCACTTCGTGTGTTCTTCCTGCGCCCAGGTTTACCGTTCCGTTACTGCCGTTGATGGTCATTGTACCTGCTATGATGTCCCCGGTCAGCGTTGCCGTTCCGCCTGTCTTGGTTGATATAAATGCCCCTGTTGTACTGAAGGTTCCGATGGCCTGCGCGGCGGTTCCGTTTACCGTAACATCTCCGGTTGAGGTGGTCCATGTGCCGTTGTTCACAAGATCGTCGCGCAGCACAAGATCAAAGTTCCCCGTGGTTAATGTCGCCCCGCTGTTTATGATCAACGGAACGCCTGCCTGCAGCAATTTGTTCGCGTTCAAACTTACCGCACCCGTGCCCGCTACCGTTATGCCGCCGGTGGGCGTCATTTGCGCGGGCCATTCCAGTCCCGTATTTCTTGCCGAAGTTGAGCTGTACACCAATGCGGCTGCGGCGCCGTAACCCGGAGTCGTGGTGGCCACCGTTGCGGTTCCTTCCATTGTAAGGGTGCCGTTCACGGTTATGGCGCCGGAAATGGTTTTTACATTGGTGCCGGTGCCTGACAGCGTAAGGTTATTATAAGTGGCAAGTTTTAGTGTTTGTGCGCCCGACCTGTTGTAGATCACCGTTCCCGTTCCTGCATTAAAGGTTCCCGAGTTACCGAACGCGCCGGTGGTTGTGCCACCAACGGTCAGGAATCCCGATCCCATGGTGATCTGCGCCGAGCCGGAAATCGCGCCTGTAACGCTCACATTGGCATCACCGCTCATCGTTATGTTTGCCGTTCCCGTGACCCAGTTGCCTGCAATAGAAGCATCGCTGCCGGCAGGAAAGGTTTTGGCGCCCGCTCCTGAAAAAGTGAGGTTGTTGTAAGTGGTGCCGGTTATGTCCTGCGCCGTGGTTCCGCTGTAAACAACCGTGCTGGTACCTGGTGAAAGCGTTCCGGTACTGCTCATGGCGAGGGTTGTTCCGCCGCCAGACAGCGTGAGTGTACGTGTTAATAAGGAAAGCGTTGCATTGTCTCCGATCGTAAGGATCCCGGCCACGGTAAAGTTTCCTGAAGCCGATACAACGCCGGTATTGCTGATGGTAAGATCGCCCATGGTGGTTGGGCCGGTTCCTATGTTTTGTGCGGAGGCCGAATTGTAGACATAATCGACCCCGGTATTGTATACGGGCCCGATCCTCGCCCCCCTGTTGATGGCGATGCTCCCGGTAAGCACGGTATTGTTTACACCTGCCATAAAGCCGGTTGCATTGGCGGTAACCAGCGTGGCCCCGGAATTGATCTTCACCGCCACCCCCGTTGTACCCGTAGCGCCACCGCCGACGATCTGGCCGTTTGCATCAAATATCAATGCACCGCCGCTCAGCACCGATACATTTCCTCCGTTGGCGATGGTGAGGTCGAAACCACTGTTGAAATTAAGCGTTCCGCTAACGGTGAGCGTTGCCGCGTTGGCCGCAGCCGTAATGTTTACCGTAACGCCCGCATTGATCGTAACCTGGTCGCCCGACCCCGGCACGCTTGCCGTTGGGGAGCCCCCTGCAGTAGTGGACCATATGGAAGCGTTCCAGGCACCCGAAGCAACTGCAAAACGGTTGGCGGAATTAGCATTAAACGCAAACAAAAAAAGAAGACCGAAAAGTAGGAAGTACCGGAGCAAACCGTTTCTCATCATTGTACGGGTAGAGAAAAATCTATGATCAATGCTATGCATGAGACATGGCTTTACAGGATACCGGATCTTAAACAGGATAATCATCCCAAGCCATTAAGCAGACCTGTCCGCCTAATGCTGCAATTACGAACTGCCGCCTTAAAATCTTCTTAGGACAGCATTAGCCTGCGATTAGAATGAGATTAGAAAGAGATTAGAACGCCTGGTGTAGTTACGGATCAGGCTCATTCACACGAAGTATTCACGATCCACCATTCACGATTCACCGTTACCTTTATCCCATGACCATCCTGATTGTAGAAGACGAAAAGAAAATTGCGGATTCGCTGAAGAAGGGCCTCGAAGAACTCGATTACGAGGTAACCATCGCATACGACGGGAAAATGGGAGAAAAATTGTTCAACCACCAATCGTTCGACCTGGTTATACTCGACATCAACCTTCCCGAGATCAATGGCCTAGAGCTTTGCAAAAGGATCCGTTCAAAAAACACATCCATTCCTGTGTTGATGCTTACCACATTCGGCTCCGTTCCTGATAAGGTGGAGGGCTTCAACGCCGGTGCAGACGATTACGTGGTGAAACCTTTTTCCTTTGCGGAGCTTACCGTTCGCATACGGGCATTGCTCAAAAGAAGTTCCAATGAAAATTTACCGGTGGGCAATGTTCTCCAGTTTGCAGATCTTGAAATGAATCTCGATACCAAACAGGTTACCCGTTCGGGCACTACCATCCCGCTTACTGCAAAAGAGTTCCAGCTGCTCGAATATCTCATGCGCAACAAAAAAAGAGTAGTGAGCCGCACTGCCATCGGGGAACATGTATGGAACATCGATTTTGATACGAATACCAATACGATTGAAGTGTACATCAATTACCTGCGGAAAAAAATAGACAAGGATTTCCCGGTTAAACTGATCCATACACAAGTGGGGTTTGGCTACATTATGAAAGAAAATGAATCCTGATGAAGGTCCGCTACAAGATCACCGCTGCTTTCGTACTCTTTACCGTAACGCTGTTGGCAGCGCTCTGTATCCTTACTTATTATATAACGGATAAACAACAGCAGCGCGATTTCTACAAACGCATGCACAACCGTACATCCACGGTTGCTTCCCTGCTTGCGAAACTCCCTTCGAGCAGCGGGTATGCTTTTCTGTCGAAGCTCGACAGCGCAACCAACAGCAATTCTTTGTCCCGGTTAACGCTTTCCGTTTACGATGATTCAGGCAAATCCATCTATCATTTCTCGCGGTTGCCCGGCGATACTTTTTCTGTAGATCCTTCCCTTCTTACAGACGCAAGGCAATTCGGAACATCGAGCAGCAGTATCGGCGAAAGGCAATTGCTCGCCGTTCATTACAATCACGCAAAACCGATCACGATATTGATCTCTTCGATCGATGAGAACGGATCAAAGAATCTTTCGGAACTTACCAAAACATTGTCCCTCGCCTTCCTCGCAGCGATCGCCTTTACGTTTTTGATCGGGTGGATCTTCAGCGCAGAACTGTTAAGACCCGTAGATAAGATCGCAACCACGGTAAACAATATCTCCGCAAACAACATAGAGAACCGTCTTCCCGAATCAACGGTGAACGATGAATGGAACAAACTCGCCGTCACATTCAACAACCTCCTGCAGCGCCTGCAGGATTCTTTCGAACTGCAGGGGCGTTTCATCTCCAATGCATCCCACGAGTTGTCAACCCCCCTAACGGCGGTGAGCAACCAGATCGATGTCATTCTTCAAAAAAGCAGGACCAATGAAGAATACCTGGAAGTCTTGCATTCTGTGCGCGACGATGTGCAGCACATGAGCGCGCTTACCCAGCAGTTGCTGAATATTGCACGAACAACGCGTGGCGGTGTGGTGAATACTGAATCGACGAGGGTAGACGAGATCCTGATGGAGCTTCCCTCCCTTCTCAAAAAAATCGCACCGAATTACACCGCCAAACTTTTGTTTGATGAACTGCCGGAGAATGAAAAATTGTGCATGATCGATGGCAATTACGAACTGTTGCTGTCTGCCTTCCGCAATCTTGCTGAAAATGGTTGCAAGTATGCGCCGGACCATGCGGTGAATATTTCATTGTCGTTTACCGGTTCCCGGATCACCATCCGTTTCTCAAACGCTTACCAATCGCTTCGGCCGGATGAGGTTGACAAGATCTTCCAACCCTTCCAGCGCGGCAGCAACGCCGCCAATGAGCGCGGTTACGGTCTCGGGCTTTCGCTTACACGAAGGATCATTCTCTTACACAAGGGAGAGATCAAAGCTGCAATAGAAAAAGAAAATATGGTGATCTCGGTGGTGTTGCCATCGGCAGCGGGAGGCAATTGAGTTTTGAGCAATGGCTTTTGTGGCTCTTGCTTTCAAACATGCAAATCTGCACTATTCAAAAAAGATCCGCACCGTCTGGTAGAACCATTTGTTTCCCGAGGCCGATCCTGTTTGCTGCATTTGCTCGTTAAAACCCTGCAGGCCGAAGAGCCCGGCCATGTTTCCATTGCGGAGCGCGATTTCAAGATAGCCGGCAGAATTGAACCAGGCTAGTTTCTCCGATTCGGTTACAGAAGTATAATTATCGCTGATCGTTTCAATCACCTCGTTCCGCTTGAACACGATCTTGAATTTGCGCCCGTTTCGCTGTTCGTTGAATTCTTCGCGGGTGATGTTGATCACAACATTCTCAAAATTATCAATGAACAGGATCTGCCCTTCCATCCAGTTGGGGCCAAGCGTGGCGCGGAGCGGGTATTTTTCTTCGATGTCGCTAACCGGTTGACCGCCTGATAAGAGATTGCCGGTATCAGCGATCGCAGCAACTTTTTCAGCCACCAGCTGTGTTATTTCAAGCAACGTATTTTTGGCGCCCACTTCAAACGATACAAGTTCCCAGGGTTTGTTGCCTGTGATCATGGTGAGCAAACCGTTGTCTGGGCAAATGATAAACTGTTCGTTGTGTCTCGCGATGAGCAAATGATCAACGGGCGACTCGAATAAGTTAACGATCACCAGGTGAAAAGTTCCCGGAGGAAAATGTTTGAACGAATTGTTACACGTATATGCCGCCTGCGGAAAATTGGTCTGCGATAGATAATGGGTGATGTCTACAATGTTCAGCGTGGGCAACAGGCTAAGGAACTGTCCTTTGATAGCGCCGGAGAGATAATCCCGCTGGCCTAAGTCTGTTGTCAACGTTAGAATGGGCATGGTGACAGTTAAACGTATGAAGCGTACAGTTATTTCACCAACTCACCGTTTTTGAAGAAAAATTTCCTGACGAGTTTATCGGCCATTGCCGGGAAAAAGCGGTTCATAAAAACGGCCCTTTTACCTGTGAAAGTGAGTACGAGTGTACGTTTTCTTTTGGTAATGGCATCGAGGATATGCGCTGCGCATTCTTCTGCGCTCATCATTTTGTCTTCGTCCATTGGTGTTTCCCCCTGCGATTTTCCTTCCCCGTTCAGGGCCGCGTTGCGGATATTGGATGCGGTAAAGCCAGGGCACACCCACATTACATTGGTGCCGCTGTCAAGCAGTTCTGTGCGCAGCGATTCCAGCCATCCGTTCACCGCAAACTTGGAAGCCGAGTACCCGCTTCTCCCGGGCAGGCCGCGGTAACCGGCAATGGAAGACACGCCCACAATGGTTCCCTGGTTCTTGGTGATGTATGGCAAGGCGAATTTGGTGCAGTAAACGGTGCCCCAGAAATTCACATCCATCACTTTGCGGATGGTATCCAGTTCTGCCTCAGCAAAAACGGCGCGCATAGAGATACCGGCATTGTTGATGAGGATATCGATCGTACCAAACTCCTTGATCACACCATCGATAAAATTCTGGCAATCGGCTTCCTTGCTCACATCGGTAGAATGGATGAAGAGGGGAAGGCCGGGGTAGGTAGACTGCAGCTGGTAAAGTTTATCGTAATTACGGCCACAGGTGGCTACTTTGGCTCCGGCATGGAGAAAAGCGTCGACAAGCGCCTTACCGATCCCTTCGGATCCGCCGGTAACCACCACAACTTTATTCTTGAATGTAGACATGAGGAACTGTTATGCAGCAAAAATAAGCAGTTCGCACCTGAGTTATTGACGAAGTGTGAGTAATTAGCATAAAATAGTTTTATAAAAATTTGGCTGGTTTTCTTTTTCTCCTATTTTTGCACTCCCAAAGAAAAAAGCCTCAACCCCTTTTTTCCGCCGGAAAGGTTCGATTCCGTAGCTCAGTTGGTAGAGCAATACACTTTTAATGTATGGGTCCTGGGTCCGAGTCCCAGCGGGATCACTAATTACCATGGAATACCGTTGAAAATCAACGGTATTCTTTTTTTTTGGTCTATCTGTTGTCTATCTGTGGAGTAAAAGAGCTGTTTAGTTGGTGTAACTTGTTGTGACTTTGCATCACCGTTTGACACTTAGTAAAGTTACAAAACTCACTAGGCATTTCATAATTTTTTCATCACGTACAACGCGTAAAAAAAGCAGTTTAAAACTGCTTTACTGAAACAACTGTTGTACATCGTTGCTGAGAAAATAAACCCTTCGCCGCACAAAGAGTGGGATTCCGGAATGGATAACGGCTCAGTAACGATAGTGTAACATCTCTCGCTTGTAGATATCTGACTTTTGAATTTCTCAGTATTATGGTTAATTTGGCACTCCCCCCATCCCATACCCCGTGTCCCCGCGGGTCCCCGCGAATCTTTCATTTTTCAAATTTCCTCAGCATGAAAATCCCTAAAATGGCGCTTTCGGCGCTCAACAGACTGATAGCAGGATTGCAAAATCTTCAAACAAAATGGAATGTTTCGGCTCGTCCCGAACTTCCGTACGCCCCGCTTTCCGCCAGTGATACAGCGGAAAACGTAGATGAATACCTGCAGGCCATTGACTGGGCAATTGAGCATCGTAAAAAGTATGGAATTTACAATATTGCCCTGACAGGACCTTACGGTTCAGGGAAAAGCAGTATCCTGAAAACCTATATGAAAAGCAGGAAAGGAAAGGGAAATACTTTCCTGCCTATTTCATTGGCCACCTTTCAGGAAGAGAAAGCGCAGGAAAACCCCGCAACCCCACCCGTCAAAAACGAACTCCTGCGCCTGATTGAATTGAGTATTCTGCAGCAAATCTTCTATCATGAAAACGACCGGAAAATCCCGGATTCGAGATTCCGAAAGATTAAAAGCTTCTCTTTCTGGCAGTTATTGCTGACAACAGTATGTCTGTTATTATTTGCACTGGCCTGCCTGGAATTGTTTTTTCCCGCGATAGTTGCATCGGGATTATTGCTGAAGAAGGACTACAAGGTTCCCGATGCGATCCACTGGACATCCATCGTAATATTCATTCTTGGTTTACTGCTGATTATTTACCGTTCGATTCGCCTGATAAGTGGGATAAGCATCGAAAAGCTCAAAATTCACAATGCGGAAATAAACATTGACAAAAACATCAGCAAATCAATACTCAATCATCATTTGGATGAAATCCTTTACTTTTTTGAAGTCACCAAATACAATGTGGTGGTAATCGAAGACCTCGACCGCTTCCGCGAAACAGATATTTTCACGAAACTTCGCGAAATCAACCTGCTGATTAACAATTCAGAAAAAATAAAAAGGGAGATCGTTTTCATCTATGCCGTAAGGGATGATATGTTTCGGGAAGATAATGAAAGAACCAAGTTCTTCGAATTCATCATACCCATTATCCCGATCATTAATCCGAATAACTCCAGTCAGAAACTATTGGCAAAAGCCTCGACGGCGCAATACAAACTTTCCGAGAACCTGATTGACAGTGTTTCCGGATTCATCGATGACATGAGGTTGCTGCACAATATTACCAACGAGTTTTTCCTGTACCGGCTGAAAATCAACCAGTCGTTGACACAGGACAATCTCCTCGCCCTTATTGTTTATAAAAACCTTTTCCCGAATGATTTTGCACAGTTAAGTAATAACAAGGGAAATCTTTACAAGGTTTTCGGTGAAACAAAAAAAGAGTTGCAGGAGGACCAAATAAAAAATCTGAAAGAAGCCGTTGAAAAAGCAAAACAACGCATCGGGGAGCTTGAATCCATTATGCTCGATGATCTTACAGAACTGAGATACACCTATCTTTTACTTTATGTGTCAAAACTAAAAGGTTTTGTGAGTTTTGTTATTAACGGCACGGATGTAACGATGGAAGACATGGCCGAAGATGCAAATTTTCAGCGGCTGATGAAAGATGAATGCAGCTACACCTATTTCGTCGAATACCAGTACAGTTACAGGAGAACCGAAAAAATTCCAAACAAATTCAAACAGATTGAAGAGGAGGTAAATAAGTCTAAAAAATATTTAGATCGGGAAAAAGATCTCAAAGACATCAGTAATGGTGGAATAGAAGCGCTTAAAAGATCGATCGCTGAGAATGGAAAGAAGATCGACGCTGTACGTCGCCTGAAACTCCGGGAACTGGTTGTGAATAGCAGGCACATTTTTTCCTTCGAAAACGAGAAACAGGCCGCATTGGTAAATCTCCTGATTCGCAATGGCTTCATCGACGAAAATTACAACGAATACATTTCATTGTTTTATGAAGGAACAATTACCAAATCGGATTACCAGTTCCTGGTAAATATCAAGACAGGAGTTGATACTCCATTCGACTATTCGTTGTCTAAAACCAAAAATCTGATCAGAAAAATAAACATCTGTGATTTTGAAACGACCTTTGTACTGAATTACCAACTGGCCGACTCCTTACTTTCCGTCAAAGCTTTTGGTGACAAATTGGATATATTACTCTCATCCCTGGCCAGTGAATCTGCTACCTCAGTCCGCTTTATTGATGGCTACCTCGATAACGGCTCCGAACCCGGCAAACTAATTGCGTTACTGTTAAAAAAATGGAAAGGCTGCTGGACCTACCTGGAAAACAAATCGCAGTATACAGAAGACAGAAAAAAGAAATATTTTCAATTGATTATTGCACACGCGGACCTGTCGGATATTAAACTATTGTATGATCAGGAATTATTCAGCAAAGCGCTCTACGCTTACCCTGATTTTCTATCGATTGTTGATAACCCTGACAGAATCAAGGCTGTGATCAAACTGCTGAATCTTAGATTTACTCACCTGGATATCAAATTGTCTCCAAAAGAATTAATCACATTTATTTACGAGAACAATTATTACGAGCTCAACCCGAAAATGATTGCGCTGGTACTGGATGCAAGAGGTGCGTATGAAGAGCTGGGTTTTACCACACGTAATTATCATTTTATCAGGAATTCGGGGGCGTCCTCGCTGATCGAATACGTCAAGGCAAACCTGGACAGTTACCTGTCCGCTACTTATTTGGAACTCGAGAACAATACTGAAGAAGTAGAAGCCGACCTTATTTCATTGCTGAATGAACCATCGATTGCGGAGTCTTATCTCGTTGAAATACTGGAGATGACTTCCACTAAGATCAGCGATCTGCAAAGTATTCAGACACCCGAAACCAAGTTGCTGGTCGTTAACAGTAATAAAATGTTGCCGACATGGGCCAATGTTTTTGACTATTACCAGGCTGACGGAAGTACTTCGGTAGATCCGCTTGCGGAGTATATCAGCATTGGAGAAAACGCAGAAGCACTTGCAAAAACCAAGATTCCGCAAGATAGCGGCGAAGAAAGGACTTATAGGGATTTTATCGTGAAGCTACTGCTGTGTGATGAAATTGAGGACGACGCCTATGATAAAATACTGGCGGCTGTAGCTTATTCTTTCAGTTCATTGACAATCGAGAACCTTACCAGTAAGAAAGTAAAAAGCCTCGTGGAGCATCGCAAACTCAGTTTCAACCAGGCCAACTTTGATGCGCTAAAAGAAAATGGATCCAACCATATTCGTTTTATCGAGCAGTATCGGACAAAATTCCTCCTGGATATATCAGCCGTCTCCATTGACGCTGGTGATCTTAACCTGGTGATAAAGTCGGGAGCTTTTTCTGATGCGGAAAAAAACCTGATTACAGAAAAATGCGACGAAGCTTTATTAAAGCAAAATGGCAGCTCGCTTGAGGAAGTGGGCAAGATGATCCTGCGCAACAATACCTACCGCGTGTCTGACAGTTTGGTAGAGGCCATTTTGCTGAACCTGCGACTTAGCGTGGAACAACGCATACGCATTTTTAAATGGAAGCAGTCCCAGGTGCCAGATAACAATATCGATCAATTACTGAACGGGTTAGACGAGCCTTATTCGGATATCACTATCAAAGGGAAACGGCCACTATTACCAATGACGGAATATAATTCGGAACTAGCTTCAATACTCAAATCGCGAAATTACATCTCATCCTTTGATATTAAAGACAATGGCGTAAGGATCAATACATTCACGACGTAATGCGAAATTCAGGATGAAAACAGTTTAAATCCAAGTAATGACAACTAATGACAAGTAAGAAAAGTGCTAAGACGCCCCAGCGGGATCACAAGGAGTATGTTTTTACATACTCCTTTTTTTGTGCACATTTCAAAGGATTACTCGTGGGATCAGCATGATTTCCCTTCAAAAAAATCCAAAAAGTCAGCCCGCTGCAGAGGCCAAAGCAAATATTAGATGCAGAAAACAAATGCGACCAGCCCATAAAGCGATCGCATTTGTTTTTGGCGACGGACGCATTTATCCGCCAAATGTTATTATTGACTCAATCCTCCTTCCTTACTCAACTCCCACCGCCCGTACGGTAACCACATTGGTTTTTACAGGTATGTTTTTACGAATGGTGCTGATGCCATCGGTAATCGTTAGTACATAATTTCCATCAACGGCCTGTGAAAAATCAACGAACTGGCTGAAACGTGGTTGCCTGGAAGATGTCTGGGACAACTGGCTGCCGCGCTCATCTTTGATCTCGAGGTCAACCCCCAGCCCGGAAGGATTTACCACCTTAACCAGATAAATGTTGACCGATCCGGACATCTGTTCCTCGATCTGCCAATTCCAAGCTGGCCACAAGTCGGCATTGCCTGGCAGGAGCCACAACGATGCCATTGTTTCAACGCCATCTAAAACCAATAACGCAGCGAAAAAACAACCTGGGAACGCCGGAGCGGGAAACTCACTTGTTTACTGTTGTTCCCGCTTATTGTCAACGTTGTGAAATCCGTAGGATTGGTAATGTTGGTTGCGTTGAGAGACAGTTCAATCTTTCTTTTCCCAAAATTGTATAAGACCTGCGCGTCTGTAAAAAAAGCGCCGGACAGCACGGATTGGTTTCTGATAGTCCGATACTTGTCTCCACTAAGCTTCATAGATAGCCCTGACATCGGAAAAATATTTAATTCAAAGTGCTGATTAACCTGCGACGCAGATTGTTCCGGTATTATTTCATAGTTGCGGTTCCTGCTTTTACTGACTGTATAGCTGATATTGTAGAGGCCCGTTAACCATACAGCTATTTTTGTTTGCGCTTTTAGGGAAATTGAACTGCGAACCTCCACGAACCTACTTAACTGCTCCTGTAACAATTGTTCATAATCACTTTTCTGAATATCCAAGTTCGCCGAGAAGTTGGTACGAAGTAAAAAGATGTGTTTGGATATACCTGAATTAAAAATCAAATTGCTTGTTCGTACCATTCCCTCCACGTTATTCTGTATTTCTAAAGCATTTCTATAGGAATTGCCTGGAAGGTATCCATTCACGCCAGTGTTAAATCCGATAGACGCGTTTCCGGTCAGCAACCTGGCCGATTTGCGGCCCATCCAGCCAACAGAAAAAGAATGGCGTGTATTGGTTGTTACAGGTATTTTCCATGACTGAAGCAACAAATAATTTGAAAGGATGTAGTTGTCATAACTTTCGTAAATACTGGTGGGAGAGATGGCGAACTGGTAGTTTGTGGAAATAGTATTTTCTTTACCCATATCGTAGCGCCATCTGAACAGCGGCGAAAACATCGGTTTGGTAAAACGTTCCTCTTTGGCTCCGTCTGCACTTTCTTTGCTTATGATATGCAGGTACACAGGGAAAGATACTGAAACACGATGCTTGCCGTTGATGATATCATAATCTGCCTTTATATAGGCTTTGTAATGCTTCCAAAGGATGTTGTTTGCAAACGAATCAGTTAGTATTTTAAGCGTGCCCAGATCGTCGATCGTAGTCATATCCGACCCAAGTTGCTGTACTTGCACAATCACCCCTGCCTTATAATGCTGCACCAAGAACTCGCTTACGACCCGGTATGAAAAACTTTGATTTGAAAAAAAATCTGAAAGCATTACAGATTGGGTGATCCGTTGATAAGGCACGCCCGAATTGAATATTGAATCAGTAAGACCCGGCGACAACGATAATTTTTCAGGAGATTTTTTATAATAGAAATACGATGTAAATTCGGAGAGGTTCCTGTTTGCACTTTTTTTAATCACACTCAGGTCATTTGAAATGTACCAGTTTCTATTGGCATATTGCTGCGCAAACGCTTTCCCATTTTGTACCAGGCTGGCAGCAACTGAAGGGTTAGACACATTGCAGGATAATATATTGTTTAGGTAAATATCTTTTTTGTTAACAGTAGCCGTTAATTCGGAATTGAAACTTTTCTCGCTGTATTTCTGCGATTTATTTTCATTGTAAGTAATGGTAGATGTTGGCAGAAAAAAAACGGATCTGGAATCCGACGAAACCATTTTATTGTTCTGCAGGTAATACATATTGAATCTGATGTTAGTCTCCGGTTTTACCGAAAAACTGTTGTTCAGCGTAACAAGCCCGGTATGATTGAACAGGTATCGTTGCTGCCCGATCTCCGGAGAACCCGCACCGACCGGAGTCAGTAAAGTTCTCGTGGTGTTGTGGTCCAGTCTTCTTGCAAGTTCAGTGATATTGTGCGCGGATAACTGGCTGGCAATCTCTACCCCTGCATTATTGGCATTCACGAGGTCTATAAACTTCAGGTTTTTTTTAAAACTGAGCAAGTTCGCCTCTAAGGTATAAACATCTCTGTTGCCTGCACCAGCTTTTGTATTTCCAAGTAGGGCGAGTCGAGCTTCATTCTTAAGACTTAGGTTCAATGCCACCTGGTTGCTGAGTACGGCCGATTCAAGAACCCTGATGGCATTGTGGTTGTCAATGACCTGGATTTTATCAACCATTTCGGGGCGGATAGTCCTGGTTGCGATCGTGTACCGGTCGCTTACAATATCATCGCCATCGATATAAAAATTGGAGATTGCTCTTCCGTTGTAAGATATTCGTCCGGACTCCTGTATTTCAATTCCAGGCACATTTTTCAAGACATCTTCTATAGTGCGGTCCTGCTTTTGCGTGAATGCTTCGGCGTTGTAAGATGATGTATCTGGCTTACTATTCAGAAACGATTTCCTGTTCTTCACAGTTACCGAAGGCAGCTCTTTTACAAAGGGAACCAGTTTAATCAACAAACCTTCCAATTGATTCCCAACCCGTAAAGAATCCTGGTGAAAACCTAAAGCATTGAACTTGAGCCAAAGGGTTTTACCGAGTGTGTTCGCAAATCGTATTTTAAAAAGGCCAGCTTTATCGGTTGTAGTGTAGGATAATACAAGTCCAGAGCCACTATCCTGAAGGGAAACCAGCGCGGAAGGAATGTTAACGCCTGTTTCTCGGTCGACCAGCTTTCCATCGATGAATTGTCCTTCACAGGTGCTTGCATGGCATAGTACCGCAACTAAGATCAGGAAGTAATAAGCAGGATTTTGAAATGATTTAGACATTTATAACGAATACTAGGAAACAACATAATGCGAGGACTCATTTTGGTTTTACGATCACTGTTTTTCGATTTTATTGTTGATAGGCGATTTCTCCACCTTAGACCTTGGTTTGCTATTGTAGACAGTTTCTAGACTTTTTCCATCCAGGGTAACAGAAATCCCTTGTTGTGCCTGCCTGCTGGTTACGAAACCGGCTATATCTTCCCGCGCAAACTTTTGCAATTTATCAAATTCTGTCTGTTTGATCCTGATATAATTAGAAGCTAGGGTTATCAATGTTGGCCCTTCCTTTTTTGCAACTTCAAAAGCTGCGAATTCAAACACAACCTCCTTTTTATCATCATACGCTTCGAGTATAATGCCCGGTAATCCGGAAAGTTTCCAAGGTCCCGCGCTGATGGGATATTGGATTGTAAACCAAGCGGTATAATCCCGCCCACGGAAACGGCCTTTTGCCATCTGGCCCTTTAAGGCACCAAACATTTTTGTTTCGGGCAGTATGTCCCATTTAATATTCGGCAATATGTCTTCAATAACATATTCCATGCCCACCAATACTTCCTTTCGATAGAGTTTGTTGTCCATGTTTTTTTTGAATAGTTCTGTAGGCGAAGATCTCCTGAAGTTGGCGCTATGCGAAAGTGGCTTCGATCTGTCACCAGTCTTCAACATCGTTTTATATTCCTCTCTCATTCTTGAAGACTCCTTTTGATACGACTCAAACTCTGCATAGCGGTAAACCGAACTTGATGGCCCTATGTATAAATTCATGTTTTCAACCGATTTCTTACTAAAGTCCGTTGTATCATAGGAGTAGATAAATTTATAGGCCACCTTATATAAGGCCGTTTCAGAGAAGGTCGGTTGCGCCGAGACATTCTGTCGGTTAAGACATAAAGCTGAAAGAAGCGTAATAAAGGCAAGATTTTTCATAACGGTGCGTATGTTAATCAGGGAGGTGATTGACGAATACGACCACCCCCCCGAAAATGAATCTAATTTACGGGATACTCCAGTAACCAGGGCAAAGGATATCATCTATTTCGTACATAACAGATAACATCATGTGCCACCAAACATCGTTTTCATCATCTTCTGGTGGAAGATTATTGCCGCAGATAGTAGCATCCATTGGCATAGTTTCACAAACGGCCGTATAAGGAAAAGACCTGCATTCATACCGAAACTTCTTAGCTTCAGTTTTAACAGCATTCTTTTCTTTTGATTTAACCATTGCAGGCTTAACCGTGGTTTTTGAGGATGCATCTGCTTTAGGTGTAGCGGCAGCAAAAAGTGTCGAAGCGGCAATGATGCAGATCAACACGACTAACAGGTGTTTTTTCATTGTTTTGAGTTTTAAGTAAAGAAAAATCTTTGCTAAAGTGACTTATGAGCGATATAAAAAGTTTTTGTCGCTAATTGGCAGATTTCCCAAGCCACACATTCACTTTTGCTAAATCACATACAACTCAAATCCGGTCATCGCCATATATGCTGATATAACCAGCATTTTTCCGGAAACGCCTTTCTAGACACGAAATCTACAAACGGAGGTATTAGTGTTCTGTTATCGTCATTCTTGTTTGCGGAAAAAAACGACAGGAGCCTCGGGGGGGGGAATTGTGGCAGACTCTTGCTCAAATATACAAAATATCGAATATTAAAAAAGAAAATTCGTAGAAAGTACAACTTATTACAAAAATAATTCGCTACGAACAAAATTCTTGTATTTGCAAAATGATCATCAACACTGTAAATGTCAAAACAAACCTGGTGAGGAGTTCCTATGTATTAACAAGTACGAATGCAAAAGCCCGCTTCACACTCATCCATTACATAATGAAAAAATATTTTTCCGAACTCCGGTACGGGGTTTTATATTTGTCTACCAATTTAGTAGGATTATAATTATTTTATGAAAAACGCAAACCTATTTCTCGCCTTTGTCCTTATATTATCTCAGTCCGCCAACGCGCAGCAGCGCATCATCCGCGGCGTGGTTACCGATGCTTTGAATTCGGTTCCATTGGAGGGCGTGCACATCCTGGCGCAGAACAGTAAACTCGAATCGGGCAGTCAAACCGATGGCATTTTTACCATTCCCGTTTCTGAAAAAGATTCCATACTGGTGTTCAAATACGATTCGTACCAGACACAGGAGATCAGATTGTCAGGTAACGATGAAATAAATGTCCAGTTGAGAAAAGCACCAAACCCTGTTCTTGTTCCAGCGTTGGTGGCCGGCACCTGGAGAGGGTTGTTTACCATCAAACCCGGCGTACAGGTTCCTTTCCATTTTGCGGTGGAGCAGGATGGCAACGTGTTCCTGCTGAACGGCGATGAACGATTTCCCGCCGGCCCTTTCCGCATCGAAGGCGATTCGCTGTTTGTTCCTTTCCCTTTGTTTGAAAACGAACTCGCGCTCGGTTACCAGAACGGAACACTCAACGGCATCCTGCGCAGGCAGGACCTGCGCGGCAACCCAACGCCTGTAAAAGCCGAAAAAGGCCAACGCTACCGTTTTGACGAAACAGGTTCCGCCGCTACCAAAGACATCACCGGCACCTACGATGTTGTTTTTGGCAATGGCGAGCGTCAGGAAAAAGCCGTGGGCATCTTCAAACAGCAAGGAAACAAACTCACCGCCACCTTTCTTCGGGTTACCGGCGATTCCCGTTTTTTAGAAGGAACCATTGAAGACAACAAGATCCAGTTGTCTGCCTTCATCGGCTCCTCTCCTTCTTATTATACTGCAGTGATCAATGCAGATGGAAGTCTTTCGGGTGAAAACGTAAACGCACGCGGAGCCCTTCCCTTCAAAGCAACGTTTAACAAGAACGCAGCGCTGCCCGATGCATATGCGCTTACCAAACTCAAAGAAGGCAACGACAGGATCAGTTTCAGTTTCCCCGACGCTGAGGGAAAAACAGTGAGCTCTTCCGATGCCCGTTTCGCAGGCAAACCACTCATCATCAGCATCGGCGGCACATGGTGCCCGAACTGTATGGACGAAGCAGCTTTTCTCGGGCCCTGGTATGAGAAAAATAAATCGCGCGGCATCGAGGTGATCGCCTTGCAATACGAACGCCAGACAGATGCGGCTTTTGTAAAAAAGACCTTCAACCGTTTTCAAAAACAATACAGCCTGAATTATACGTTGCTGCTCGGCGGCGTAGCCGATAAACAGGCTGTGGTTGCGTCGCTTCCCGCGTTGCAGAATTTTGTTTCTTTTCCCACAACCATTTTTGTTGACCGCAACGGGAAAGTGGCAAAGATCCACACCGGTTTTTCTGGCCCTGCAACAGGCGAACATTACGAGGCCTTTATCAAAGAATTTAACGAAGAAGTGAATTCACTTTTAAAATAGCTCAGACAAGCAATCGGAGATAACAGCAAGGGTGGTGATCCACCAGGCTCCCGCAGCAATGCGGGAGTTTTTTTTATGCAAACGATGCAATGACGTACGGCACCTGCGGGCAAAAAAAACTCCGGAGCAGCTATTGGATCTCAACTTTGCCAACAGCGCGGATGCTGCGGCATAAACGTTACACGCTTGTACTAACGGCTTTTTTTCTTCTTCCCCACCAGATCAAAAACCCTGTTACCGGCAAACTCGCCGCCACCAGGCTCGCGCAAAAAGCAAGGATCTTTGTTGGCAACCCGCCGATCGATCCCACATGCACATCATAATTCATCCGGACGATCTTATCTGCTGTTTTCGCACCTGCAAAGCGCCCGTATGGATGCGTAACATCGATCTCTTTTAAACTGTATTGATCAAAATAACGGTAGTCAGCTCTCCAGTATGTGCCCGGATCGGGGTTGGCTGCGCCTTCGATGGCCGAGGTATCCGATACAGGAAAATGGATCTCGATGCTGGTAGACCGATCGGGATAGAACGCACGCATCTTTGCATACACCGCATCGGCCGCTGAAAAAGTTGTGTCGCTTTGTTTGGTTTTCTTCGACACAGACTCGTAATAAGGCGTCATCTGTTTGCCGCCCGATGTTGCATAGTAAAAAGATTTTGCGAACCACTGGAAGCCCATTACCAGCCCGCTGATCGCAATAAAGATCGCGATCCACGACATGTAAAACCCGAGCACATTGTGCAGGTCGTAATTTTTTCTTCGCCAGCGCGCGTTTAATTTTATTTTGAAACGCTGTTTGCGCGCGGCCTTGTTTTTGGGCCACCAGAGAACGATACCGCTGATCATCATAAACAAAAACACAAGCGTTGCAGAGGCTATGATCGGTTGCCCGATGCTTACCGGTAGCCACAGGTTGTAATGCCCGCCGATCACTATCCTGAAAAAATCACGGTTCATGTTCTTCACTTTCTGAACAGCGCCGGTGTATGGATGGATGTAAACGATATCGTAATACTCATCTCCATAAAAAATAGCCTGCGCAGCCTTTCCTTCCTGGTACAGGATGCTGTGGGGATGTTTGCCCGGCAATTGTTTTTCCGCAATGGTTTTAAGCGCCGAAGGCAGCATGTCTGTTCCCGATCTTTCTTTGATGTATTGAAAGGGATTGGTCACCGTTTCAATCTCGCGCTGGAACACAAGCATGCACCCCGTTAACCCCAGGAACAAAACCAACAGCCCGGACACAAGCCCGAGCCATAGGTGGATAAAACCGATTATCTTCTTAAACTTCATAGCCATTAAAATCGAAAGTTCACGCCCAACCGCAGGTTTCTTGGCGGATCTGTTTGCCAGTTGTATGCAGAGAGCCATGCATAATACGAACCGCTGTACAGGTATTTGTTCATCACATTAAACACGTTGAGGCTGATGGTCATTTTGTCTTTTTCGTAAGACAGGCCCGCATCCACTTTGTGATACGCCGGTAATACTTTGGCTGGATCCGGCGAAACATCCCAGAATGTATTTCTTCCATCGAGGAACATGTAGCCCGCTGAGAAACCAAGCCCTTTCAAGGCGCCATCCTGCAAACGGTAAGTGATCCATGCATTTGCGGTATGTGTTGCATAACCCGGAACCACATCCCCCACTTTGATCGATGTTACGCCCGCTGCTACTTTTGTAACTTTTGAATCCGTATATGCATAGTTGGCAACCAGGTCAAGCCCTTTTGCGATATGCCCCTTGAGATCGAACTCTACACCCTGCGCTTTCTTTTGTCCCATTACAATGCTCAGTCCCGATGTTGGCGCACTGAACGGGTCTGCGGTCAGTTCATTGTTTTTGAGAATGCGGTACACGCTCAAACCGGTGTTCCACCTTCCGCCTGCCCAATCGTGTTTGATACCGAATTCGAGATTGCTCCCGGTGATCGGTTTTACCTTTCCGCCACCTGCCAGTTTTCCCGCCTGTGGAATAAAGGCTTCGTCGAACAACCCATATACCGTGGTTTGTTTATCCAAAGAAAAACTAAGCCCTATGCGTGGTGTAAAACGGTCTGCCGTAGTGGGTGCGCCGCCCCATTCCGATTGTGTTACGGTTGTATAGCGCGCTGCGAGTGTTAACCTGATGCGGTTCTCGAAAAAACCCAGTTCATCCTGCAGGTAAACACCCGTGTTTCTCAGCGCCATCGTGCCACCTATCGCGGTTGCGCGTTGCTCGAGTGGTGTGCTGTAATCGAAATGCGGGTAGCCGTTTACCGGCGTTCCCAGGTATGGATTGCGTGTGTCGAATTCCGCGCCAACGGTATCGAGTGCATGTGATTGTCCCCAGTCTGCAAAATATTCTTTGTTTGCAACATCAATACCTCCCAATATCCGGTGGCGAACCGTGCCCGTGGTAACATCGCCGTTCAGGAAGAACTGCCCCATCGTCATGGTGCTTTTCGCTTCCCAGCTCCCTACGGCGCGGATCATGGTTCCATTGGTGTTCACTGCGTTTGGCCACATCGAGCTTCCGTTCTGGTAATAATTAGAGTATGCGAGTTGCCCGGTCAGTTTCCATTTGCTGCCCAGGTGGTGCTGGATGTTGAGCAATGCGCTGTGGTCGTTGATGTTGGTAGCGGGCAATCCTGCGGGCAACTGCGTAAAGCCAACCGGCAGCGTTGCAAAACCATCTGTTGAGAACACGTAGAACGATCCGACATCACTCATCTTTGCATATTGCCATGTGTATTCGGCGGTGAGTTTGGTTTTTTCATCGAGCTGGTAAGAGATCACCGGCGCAAACGTGTAACGGTTGTTGAATTCGTTGGCGCGGTGCGATTTTTTCTGTTGGCCCGCCAGGTTGAACCTGTACAATAATTTTCCGTCTTCACTCAGTTTTCCATCAAGATCGAGCGTAGCGCGGTACAGGTCGAAGCTGCCGATGGTGAAACCCGCTTCGCCTTTTGTTTGCCCGCTGGGTTTCTTTGTCACAACATTGTACATGCCGCTTGGATCGCCGTTGCCCAGCATAAACCCTGCCGGCCCTTTTACAAATTCGATGTGGTCAACAAAACTCATGTCTTCGGTAAGCGGCCCCCAATAAGAGTTCACCATATTGAACCCATTGCGGAAAGCCTGGATCTGCGAGCCGCGTGAGGAAATGTTGGTATACATATCGCCCCAATGTTCCATGCGCACTGCGCCGCTCACATTGCGGATCACGCCATCGCTCATGCTGATGACCTGCTGGTCGCTCAACGCTTTGCCCGTAACCACCTGTATGTTTTGCGGGATCTCCAGCAAAGGCGCCTGCAAACGCAGCGAGGATGAAACCGTTGCCGCCCTGTAACTGCGCACACCCGAACGGATGATCACTTCCTGCAGTTCTTTTTGGGTGAGTTGGAGACGGATGTTGATCACGCTGGTTTCATTGGCGCCCAGCACCACTTTTTCATTTACCTCCTGGTAACCCACCAGCGAGATATGCAGCTCGTAAGAACCTGCCGCCAAACCGCGGATCAGGAAATTACCGCCGTCGTCGCTGATGGCACCCTTCGAAGAACCCTTTACCTGGATGGCAACGTCGGGTGCGGCGGAACCTTCGGCCGTTGTGATCCTTCCCCTGATCACCGCATTGCCCTCCACCGTTTCTGAAGCCGAAACCGATAAAAGCAAAGCAAAAAAACAAATAACCGTACTGTATATTTTTTTCATAGCGTTTTCCATTAACGGCCGCGAAAGTAAAGGCCGAAGAATGGCGCCATTGTCAAAAACGGGAAAAGCTATTTACGCAAAAGGGAAACTGACTGTTGTGTGACAGTTGGTGTGAGCAGGAACAAAGCGGCCCATCAATATATAATACAAAGCCTCAATTGTTATTTCTCAACTCCGTGCACTCCCAAACCTTCGCAACAAACTTCGCCTCCAATGAAAAATCTGCGTAAGTATAATTCGCCGGCAGGCCCAACTTTGTTCCGTCTTCATTGAAGAAAAACGGCGTTGAAAGACAGGCAGGGCCCTTTACAGAAAACAGGTACACGATCTTCTCCCTCCATTCGTATTTGTTGATGAAGGGCTCGCAGGTACAATTACCAGAGCTGTCGATCATCGCCCGGAGTGCGGGCGGGAGCCCGTTGGCGTTGTCTTCCTTTGTGCAGGCATAGACGGAAAATAAAATACAGGCGGCGGCCAGGAAACGTTTCATACCAGGATTTTTGATACTGACCCGCAGGGTTCTGCCAACGTTGCAACGGCTCCATGTTAAATAATTGTGCACCTGGCCGCGGCGGCCGTTTTGCCCTTTTTATACCTGTGAACCGCTATTTCGGCTTTTCATGGCTTTTTTTTGTAATAATCGCCTTCAAACGGCTACTTATACCGGCAATAAGGCCGTAAGAACCGGTGACGACCTGTTTATAGCGGCAATAACCCTTTTTGTATAATGTTTTTCGCGGGCCCCGGCGGCGTTTCTAAGTTTGGGCCTGAATAAAAGTTTAACCCTATAATATGAATTTTATGCCAAAATTGTTTACCACCTTACTGCTTCAGTTGTTGATCGTTGCAGGACTGCAGGCGCAGACTGTTTCAGGTTCGGTGAAAGACGAAACCGGTGCGGCTGTAAAAGGCGCAACCGTTTCACTGCTTAGAGCAAAAGACTCTTCTATTGCCAAATTCGGCGTGAGCAACGACAAAGGTGAATACCTGTTTGTCAACATGCCCGCGGGTAATTACCTCGTGAACGCATCGTTCACCGGTTTTTCAGTTGCTTTCTCTGCCCCGCTTACTTTATCGGGCGCTGATGTGAAAGTGGCGCCGCTACAGCTTTCCAAGATCACGAGCAACCTCGGCAATGTAACCGTTACCTCGCGCAAACCAATGGTTGAAGTGAAAGCGGATAAAATGGTTGTGAACGTTGAATCTACCATCAACGCCATCGGTTCCGATGCGTTGGAGCTCCTGCGCAAATCGCCGGGTGTTTCGGTTGATAAAGACGATAACCTCGGTCTCGCTGGCAAAACAGGTGTGCAGGTTTACATCGATGGACGCCCTTCACCATTGGGCGGACAGGATCTTGCCAACTACCTCAAAACATTACAATCGAGCCAGATCGAATCGATCGAGCTGATCACCAACCCTTCTGCACGTTATGAAGCGGCAGGTAATGCGGGTATCATCAACATCAAACTGAAAAAAAATAAATCACTCGGTGTAAACGGTTCTGTCAATGCAGGATGGAGCATCGGTACCTTTGCAAAATACAATGCGGGCCTTTCGCTCAACTACCGCGACACAAAAGTGAACCTGTTCGGAACCTACAGCTACAATACAGGCTGGAACGAACAACGCCTTTCCTTGAAAAGGACAGTAGCGGATTCTTCGTTTGACCAGAAAAGCCTGATCCTGGTAAACCAGCCTTCGCACAATGTGAAAGTGGGTATGGACTATTACATCGACAAGAAAAGCATTTTCGGTGTGATGGTGAACGGTTCGTTTGTAGATTTTGACGCGCAGACAAACAGCAGCACGCCGATCGCATACATTCCAACAGGCGTTACCAACCGTGTACTTGTTGCCAACAACAAAAGCGCCGGCGTAAGGAACAACCTGAACGAAAACCTGAACTATACTTTTACCAACACGAATGGCAACGTATTCGCTTTGAATGCCGACCATGGTAACTACCACATCACGGGCGACCAGCTCCAACCCAACTATTATTACAACCCGGGTGGAACAACCGTGATCAACAGCGTGATTTACCAGATGATGACACCATCAGACATCACCATCAATTCGGTGAAGGCGGATTGGGACAAGAACCTGAAAAAAGGAAAGATCAGTTTCGGCGGCAAATCGTCTTTTGTTGAAACCGACAACGATTTCCAGCGTTACGATGTGTTTACTTCGGGTAAGATCCTCGACAAGGACCGCAGCAACCGTTTCCGTTACAAAGAAAACATCAATGCAGCATACCTGAGCTATATGCGTCCGTTCAAGACGATCATGATCCAGGTTGGCCTCCGTATGGAAAATACCAATACAGACGGACGTTCTACCGGTTTGAAAAACGCAGGAGGCACTTATGTAAATTACGATTCGAGCTTCCAGCGGCATTATACGGACCTGTTCCCAAGTGCATCGATCAGCTTTACAAAGAACCCGATGAACCAGTGGACGCTCTCTTACAGCCGCCGTATCGACAGGCCGGGCTACCAGGACCTGAACCCGTTTGAAAACAAGCTGGATGAGTACACTTCGCAAAAAGGAAACATCAACCTGCGCCCGCAATACACCAATGCATACAGCGTAACGAATGTATACAAGGGCAAGCTTGTGAGCACATTGAGCTACAGCCATGTATCTGACCTGTTCACGATGTTGCTGGATACAGCGAGCAAATCGAAAACATTTATTTCGAAACAAAACCTTGCAACACAGGATATCGTGAACCTCAGCATCAGCTATCCGTTCCAGAAAGGAAATTTCAGCATGTTCACCAGTGTTAATACAAACTACTCGCATTACAAAGCCGATTACGGTTCAGGCCGTATCGTTGACCTGAATGCATTTGGTTTGAATGCAGTGATCCAGAACAACCTGAGGTTTGGTAAAACAAAAACATGGGGCGCAGAACTTACGGCTTTCTACAATGCACCTACCGTGTACATGGGAAGCTTTGAAGGAAAATCGATCTACAGCATCAATGCAGGTTTGTCTAAACAGATCATGCAGGGCAAAGGATCTATCAAAGTATCCGTAAGCGATCCGTTCAATACGCTTAAGTTCCGTGGAAACATCAATTTCTCCGGTCAGCGTACGGAGCTTGTTCAACAGGGCGAAACGCGCCAGATCAGGATCAACTTCAACTACCGCTTTGGTAACAACGGCGTAAAAGCCGCCCGCCAGCGCGCAAACAGTACAGAAGAAGAAAATAAACGCGTAGGCAGTGGTTCCGGTGGATTGGGTATCGGTGGAAATTAGTGAATATGAATGGTGAGCAGAGAATAATGTGAATGGTGAACGGTGGGTGGTAAGTGGCAATGCGGTAAGTGGTGAGTAGTCTGGTGATAACACACCACTCACCATTTGCCAGGGGCCACATCCATTTACTGTTCACCATTCGTTATTCGCCTCACGCAAACCGCGGCAGTTATGACAAAAGATCTTGCTAATTCCTTATTTTTACGAAACAAGCAATTATACGATCTGAAACAGCGCAAAAGATATTCCTTCAAAAGAGTGGCAGCCGTTACTGCTATTTTTTGTTTGGTGATGTTTTTGCTGCAGTTGCTTTTTACGTACCTGTTGCCCGACGGAGGCAAAGTTCGGTCGCTGTTTACCCTGCGCAGCCTGTTGTCGCACAGCATTGCCTTTCTTTTCCTGTCCACTTTTTATTACTACGTTGTAAATACCTATTACTCGCTCGCAGCCGACCGTAAACCGTTCAAGAAATATGTTCCGCTCACTTTGCTGATCATGGGTGTATACAGCGCGTATTATGTAACGGTTTTGCATATTTTTCCTGAGAAAAGCAGCCAGGATCTAAGCCCGGTAGTGGTGGGTGTGTCCACTTTCCTGGGAGCCTGTTTTATGACGGCGATCGGTTTCCTCATCGCTTACCTGACGAGCCTGCGCGATGAACAGAAAAAGAACAAGATCCTTGAAAATCAAAAGCTGGAACTGGAGATACAAAATTCGCAGGCAAATTTCAATTTCCTGAAAGCACAGATCAACCCCCATTTCCTCCACAATACACTGAATTTTTTTTATGCGAAGGCCCTGCCACTGAGCCCGGAGTTGTCGGAGGGCATTTTGTGTTTGTCAGACATTATGCGCTACGCACTCAACGAAGGTGGCAAGGATGAAAAAGCATTGTTGAAAGACGAGATAGAGCATCTCGAGAATGTGATCCGCATCAACCAGTTCCGTTTCAGCAGCAACCTGCATGTAGAGCTTAAAGTAAGTGGTGTTACCGCCGGTGCGAAGATCGTTCCCTTCGTGCTGATCACGCTGGTTGAAAACGCATTCAAACATGGAGACATGAAGGACCCTGCCAAACCGCTTACCATCAGGATCACGGTAGACGGCAGGCGGTTGTATTTCTTTTGCTGGAACAAAAAGAACCCGGGGTTCAAAGACCATTCAACCGGCATCGGGTTACAGAATATTTTAAAACGGCTCGACATCATGTACGGCGATGCCTACAGTTATAAAGTGGATGAGGACGCCAATTTTTATTCAACAGAACTAATCATCAATTCGCTATGATACGCTGCATTATAGTAGACGATGAACAACCGGCCATTGATGTGCTGGTGAATCATGTAGGACAATCCCCGCTCCTCCGGCTCGAAGCAACGTTTACAAACCCGGTAGAGGCATTGCATTTTTTGTCGGGCAACGATATTCAGCTTGTCTTCCTCGATGTACAGATGCCCGAGTTATCAGGAATCGATTTCGTGGAAACGCTCCAGGGAAAATGCCATGTGATCATGACCACAGCATACAGCGAGTTTGCCTTAAAAGGCTATGACCTGAATGTAGTGGATTACCTTGTAAAACCCATCCGGTTCGCTCGTTTCCTGCAGGCGATACAGAAAGCTGAAGAGCGGATCAGCGAGAAAAAAGAAAATACGGCAGCGCCGCATGCGTCTTTACCTGCTACCGAAGACGATCATATTTTTGTAAAAACCGGGACAAAGGGCGAGCTGCAGCGCTTAAACTTCGAGGACATCGATTACATCGAAGCGATGAAGAATTACATCGCCTTTACTTCGGGCACGAAAAGAACGTTGGTATACGCGAGTATGAAAGAAATAGAGGACCATTTGCCCAAAAGCAGTTTTATCCGCGTACACAAGTCGTTCATCATACCCATCAAAAAGATCAGCGGCATCAAGGGCAATCTTATTTTGCTGAAGGATGTGAACGCAGAGATCCTGATCGGAGATTCTTACAAAGCGGAATTGATGCAGCTGATCACGGGGAAGATCATCTGAACCAAACGCCTGAACACGGCCACCCTGCGTTTTGCACGCGAACCATTCAACCCCGCCCCCTCGCCTCAACCCGCTGCGATCCACAATATTCACAGGCACAATTTTTTATTAAGGATATTGTAGGGTGTGTGGGTCATTTTTACGGCCGAGCGCATTTCAGCATACAACAATACCGCCTTGCAAACCGTTACTAGCATAACCGAAGCGTAAATCCGCCAACCTTGATGAAAAGAAAGATCTCCAAACAATACTCGCACAACAACAAGGCCCAGCTCATCCGTGGCGGGAAAGAGTATTTTGAGAAGATCCTTTCGCTGATTGCGCAGGCAAGCAGTAGCATTCACCTGCAGACCTATATTTTTGAAGACGATGAAACCGGCCGTCTCGTTGCAGACGCGTTAAAGACAGCTGCGCGGCGAGGCGTAAAGGTTTACCTGATGGTAGATGGCTATGCATCCCAGGCCTTATCGAAGACCTTTATCGGCGACCTGGAGAGTGCAGGCGTACAATTCCGCTTCTTTCAACCCCTGTTAAAAAGCGAACATTTTTATTTCGGCAGGCGGATGCACCATAAGATCCTTGTTGTAGACGCACAGTGCGCAGTAACGGGGAGCAAAAACATCTCGAACCGGTACAACGATATGCCGGGCGTTCAGGCATGGCTCGATCTGAATGTGTACATAGAGGGCGATGCCGCAAAAGAACTCTGCCTTGTCTGCGTCAAAACATGGAACGGCTTCAGGATGGAGCCCGGGTCAATCACCTGCAACGAAAACAAAACTTTTCATTACGACCCTTCCGAAAGCGTTGAGATCCGCGTAAGGCGGAACGATTGGGTGCGGCGGAAAAGCGAGATCTCGTCTACCTACACCGAAATGCTCCGCAAAGCCGAGTCGCATATCACCATCCTCTGCAGCTATTTCCTGCCGGGAAAAATCATACGCGACCGCCTCAGGGCAGCTGCAAGGCGGGGTGTGGTGATCAAGGTGATCGTGGCGGGAAGATCGGATGTAAAGTTGTCGAAGAATGCCGAGCGGTGGCTGTACGACTGGCTCTTGCGCAACAAGATCCAGGTTTACGAGTATGAGCCGGCGGTGCTGCACGCAAAATCAACCGTGTGCGATGGCAAATGGGTAACGATCGGGTCGTACAACATCAACAACATAAGCGCCTACACCAGCATCGAGCTCAATGTAGATATCAGGAACAAATCATTCGCAGCGCAGGTAGAGGCCACATTGGAAGACATCATCCAGAACGAGTCTACGCTCATTACCACGGAAACACTGCAAAAGACCAAAAACATCTTCAAGCAATTTATAAGATGGGCGTCGTACCAGGCCATACGGACCCTGTTTTATGTGGCAACGTTTTACTATAAAAGACGGTGAGAATCTCGGACGTATTTAGATGGTTGTGTTGACTCCCTCATTCACCAAATCACTCTCCTGCTATCCTTCTTAAAAAAGCATTCATCGTTGTTGCGTCCCAGCCTGCAAATCTTCCCCTTTGTACAACAAGCGTATTTTCTCCAGGGAAATTGAGGTAATAGTGGAAGGCAAATTTTCCGCGCGGGTTGTACCAACCAACTTCCTGTCCGAAACGGAGATCGTTGAACACAAGCGTGTCCTGGTATTTTTCAACGGTATAGAATTGCTGGGAGAAGCGTATGAGCTGGCGCAGGTCTTCCTGCTTGTCCACGGGTTTCAGCAGGTATTGGTTGCGGGGGAAATATTGAAAATGCATTTCTTTTTTTTGATCGAGCAGCGAACGGTAGCCAACGTGATAACCGCTGTCGTTGCCCGCAACCACAAACCACAACCAGTTCTGCAATGGAGCGGGTGTTGTAAAGTAACGGGTGTAGGAAATATGCTGCCTGCGCAGGATGTCTTTTACCTCTGTGTTGATCACGGTTTTATTGAGCAGGCAATACAACAGGTAAAAACCGCTGATGCTCAAACCAAACCGCCACCATTTTTTGCGGGCGGCAGACGATCTCCGCAAAACAACGAGTGCAACGCAGGCAATGGCGGGCCATATAGAAAAGAACGGGTCGGCCACATAGATCGCATTGAACGAAACCCGCCAGTGGCTGAAAGGTTCAAACCATCCAACACCATAGTTGTTAAATGCGTCGATGAACACGTGGATAAAGATAACGGCACCAAAAAACGCAGCCCATTTTTTGAAACTGATGTTGTGCGGGCGATGGAACCGTTCGGCAAGGAAGGCGAGGAAAAAGGTAGCGAGCAAACAGAACAGCAAAGAATGTGTGAACCCGCGGTGCGCGAGCAGGTTGGAAGAACTGTTCATCCACAGGGATGCCAGGAAATCGATATCCGGCGCGCTCTGTGCCACTGCACCCCAGATCATCGCGCGCTTTCCGAGTTTCTTCCCGGCAAACGCTTCGCCCATACAGGCGCCGAGTGCTATGTGTGTAAGAGAATCCAATGGTGTTTTGGGATGGTATTAAAATTTCATTCCAGTTATTAGCCGGATGATGGGGTTAATTGAACTAAATAAGTGAACCGTACTAAATATGCAAGAACAAAGGAAGCGCTTCTCTTGCGAAAAGACACCATTTTTAACCCATCCCAAACCTATATCTTTTCTACCGGGAAAAAGCAATGGAACTTTGCCCCTCTTCCCTCACCGCTTTCGGCAGTGATAAAGCCGCCGTGTATGTCCATGATCTTCCGGCAGATCGCCAGCCCGATGCCGGAACCCTTATAGGCGCCTTTGGGATGGAGGCGGTAAAAGATCTTGAAAATATCTTCCGCATAATTGCTGTCGAAGCCAATGCCTTCATCCTCGATCGTAAAATGATTGTAACGCGTGCCCGGTATGGCCGCAGGGTGTTCCAGCGCAGGCGTATCGGTTTCGGCGCAACCGATGTGGATGAGCGGGTTTGAACTGTCTTTCCTGAACTTAATGGCATTGTCGATCAGGTGGTTGAAAAGCACCGTGAGCAGGAACGGGTATCCCCAGATCAGCGGCATCTCGTCCTGGCAATCCATTTTAAATTCTATACCCGGCCAAACACGCGTCATATCTTCCTGGATGCTTTGCAGCATTACAACCAGGTTCACCTGTTGCAGATCGGTGTCTTTTGTCTGTATGCTGGAATAGGCAACGATGTCTTCCGTAAGCAATTTCATTTTCTGAATGGCCGATTGCGCGCGGCGCACATTGGCCTTGCCTTCATCAGACATTTTCCTTGCATCATTCGAAATGATGAACTCGAGATTGGTGTATAATTTTTTCAGCGTGTCTGTATAGTCTGTTGCGGCGATCTGGTTAAAGGTCTTTAACTCGGAGTTGAGCGATGCCAGTTCGCGGTTGTTGATCTGCAGGGTGCGGTTGAGTTCTTTGATCTTTTCCTCGGCCTGTTTGTGTTCAGTAATGTCTTCCCATACATTGATGAATCCATCCCCGAATTTGGAATCGGAAACCAGGAACCACATATTGGCGCCGCCAAAATTCTGGTGCACCTCGTAGCTCTTGGGAATACCCGTTTCAACAACCTGTTTGAAGTTTTCGAGCTGGCCGATGAACTCCGGGAAATCGCGGAGCAGTCTTTTGCCCACGGCGTCGGCCCTGTCTTTGAAAGCAGCGCTTTTCTTGCTCATCATCACGAGCTCAAAGTCAACGATCTGGTCATGTTCATCGCGTATGGCGGTGTAAACATGTATACCACTGTTAAAGGTATCAAAAATCGCCTGGAGAAGGTTCCTCCCAGGTAAGTCAGTTAGTTTGTCCATATCTATAAGTCCATTGCCGCAATCAGTTCACACCATCAGCGAAGTATCTGGAGCGATAAAAGTATGCAGGTAAAAATTAAAAGAAGATGAAAATGCACTTTGGCAGACCCAAATAAAGCAGATAGTATGTAGTAATTCCAGCCTTTCAGCGGTTGAACAAAGATAATAAAGTCCCGGATAAAACAAGCTATATTTTGATCAGCTTTATTTTAAATAGGGTTGCAGCAACGATGGCAGCATCCGCATATCGAACGGTTTTACCACGCAACCCGAAACGCCCAGGATCTGTGCGGTTTCGATGATCTCTTCGTCGAGGGACGACGAATACATCACTACGGGAACATCTTCCAGGGAAGGCATTTTTTTGATCTCCACCAGGCACTCGAGCCCGTTCATTTTGGGCATTTTGTAGTCGAGTACAATGTAATCGGGTTTTGTTTCCCGCAGGAATTTCAATCCTTCCAGGGCATTGGGTGCCGCATCGTATTTGTAATCGAGCCCCGCATCGCGGAAAGCGTCTATAAAAATATCTATCTCGTCGGGGTCATCGTCAATCAATAATATATGTTTCTGCATAAGCGGTTGTTTAGGGTTGCCTAATCTTAATTGGGGGAACACGCGCGTATCCATGCATTGTAAATGCAGGATGTACTACCTTAAAATTTTGTGTGATTTGTTGCTAGTGATGTATGATCAAGGACTGTAAAAAAACCGCCTGTAAATCAAAAATAGCGGTTCTGTTTTTTATAGCAAACTATTTTTTTTCATTTTGCACGATGCCGTCAAAGAAAGGGTGAATACCCCGGCAACTTCTACCCGAATTGGATGATGCATCGCCCGCAATTACTCCGGCGGAAGCAAAAAGATCTTTTTCCTGATCGCGTAAACAACGATCCCCGCCGTGTTTCGCACACCCATTTTTTCTTCGATGCGTTTGCGGTAGCCCTCGATCGTTCTCACGCCCAGGCAAAGGGTTTCGGCGATCTCTTTTGCCGTTTTTTGCTGGCAGATCAGCTCGATCACGCGGAGCTCGTTGCGGGTGAACAGGCCAGACTCATGACCGTCTTTGTTTACCTGGAAATTCCGGTGCCCCGTAAGCTGGTTCAGGATCAGGGCCACTTCTGTTGAGTAATACGGAATATTCTGCGAAACGGAATAGATGGCATCAAGCAATTCTTTTTTGGTACAGCCTTTCGATAAATAACCCATCGCCCCGGCATGTATCATGTCAATTACATGTATACGATCTGTAAACCTTGAAACCGCTATGACCGATGTTTTTGGAAATTCCTGTCGTATGATGCGGGCCGCTTCAATGCCGTTCATACCGGGCATAATGATGTCCATCAAAACAACGCCCGGTTGCTGGTCCCGCACAAAAGACACCGCTTCGCTGCCGGTACCTGCCTCTCCCGAAACGGTAATACCCGGAAAACGGTGGATAATGGATTTCAGCCCTTCCCGGTAAACCTGGTGATCATCTGCAATTAAAACACGAATGTTTTGCCCCATTGTAAACCCCTTTAATTAAATCACTGGTTGCCCCGGACAAAAATATAAAAGTCTCCCCCTTGCCCACCCCGTATTTACACGGTATTTTTTATTTTTTCCCCGGCGCATGTTCCCGGAAAAACTTTGGTTGCAATAATGTATTCGGTTTCAAAAGCTTACCGCAAACGACCGAAGTTTTTGTTTTTGAAGTTCGCCCAAAAAATTGTGCGTAATTGGGCTATTGTTCAGGCTTGGCCGTTCAGACTCCTGTTCATTGATTCCCGGAAATAAAAAACCGGCATTTAAACCGGTCCTTGTGTATGTCAGGTTGTTAAACGAAAAGATCACTGGTCGAGAACGATCTCCCCAATATCCACGATTGCCCCGGCATTGAGTGTGATGTCTGGTTTGGTGGTTACTTTGTAAGGACGAAGTCCTTCTGCTATCACGCGGTATTTACCCGGTCTCAGGTTCCTGATCTCAAACTGCCCGTTCTGCACGGCGCCCACCGATGTGTCGTTTTCAGAGACGGCCCACACATGTAGTGCGGCGTTGTATGGCTTTACCCTTCCTTTAACCACTGCACGGTCTGGCTGTTGGTGCTTCACAAAAGCGAACAGCGCAACCATTGCCAGGAACAGGGCTGGCAGTACCCATTGGTCATTTTTCATAACATTTTACCGATAAGCCTTTTAGGTTGAAAAAATCATGCCAGCCCGGCGCCGGCCGGTCACGGTAAGTGAGGGCCGGCAACGGTCTTACGGCCAATGGGTATTTTCCGTAATTTTAGCTAAACCCAGCTATCATGTTATCCAAATCAATGCAGGAGGCCCTCAACAACCAGGTTAAGCTCGAGGCGGCTTCGTCACACACTTATTTAGCAATGGCCAGTTGGGCGGAAATACAGCCCGGGCTCGACAATGTGGCTGAATATTTTTTCCAGCAGAGTGAAGAAGAACGCGTTCACATGCTCAAGCTGATGCGCTTCATCAACGAACGCGGCGGGTTTGCGCTGGTTCCAACGCTGGAGCAACCGGTACTTACTTTCAAAAGCCTCAAAAACATGTTTGAAGACTTTCTCAAGGGCGAACAGCATGTAAGCAACAGCATCAATGAGCTTGTAGACATGGCGCTGCGCGAAAAGGATTTTGCAACGCACAACTTCCTGCAATGGTACGTGAGCGAACAGATAGAAGAAGAAAGAAGCGCCCGGGTGCTGAACGACAAGCTGGAACTGATCGGCGACGACAAGAGCGGCCTTTATCTTTTCGACAGGGACATCATGAGCACAAGGCAACAAGGCGGCAAGAGATAACTGCGAACAACCCCGACCCGTTTTATTCCGTATAGATATTCAAATCATTAACCATTTTAAAAAGTAACAATGAAAAAGAACTATTTCTACTTCGTTATGCTTTTGGCAGGCATCGCCCTGCTGGCAGCGATCAAGCCTGTCGAGCCCCTGCCGTATGGTCTTGCCCTCGGCACGCCGGATATCAAATCGATCAGCGCTTTGTCGTTTGGCAAAGACGGCATCCTCTTCATCGGCGATTCAAAAGCAGCTTCTGTTTTTGCGATCGATACGAAAGATGCCAAAATCAATGCGGCCGCGGCAATGGTCAACATCAGCGATATCGATCAGAAGATCGCTGCGGCCCTGGGTACGCAGAAAGAAAACATAACGATCACAGACATGGCGGTAAACCCGTTGTCTAAAAAATTGTACATCGCTGTACAAAGCAGCGACGGATCGCCCGCGTTGCTTAAAGTGGAGGGCGACAAGCTGGCGGCCGTATCGCTGAAAGACGTTGCTTTTTCAAGCGTTGCACTCAACGATGCCTATGCAGAAGATGCTAAGGATGGAAGGGGCCGCCCGCTGCGCGTGTCTACCATTTCCGATCTCGGCTTCAACGAGGGCAAAGTGCTGGTGAGCGGGTTATCAAACAAAGAATTCAGTTCAACGCTCCGCAGCATTCCTTTCCCTTTTACGGATAAGCAGGAACAGGCATCGCTCGAAATGTACCATGCATCGCACGGCCGTTTCGAAACCACATCGCCGATCCGTACCTTCACAACAGGAAAGATCAATGGAAAAGATTACCTGATCGCCAGCTATACCTGCACACCGCTTGTACTCTACCCACTCGATGAGCTTAAGCCAGGAACACACGTGAAAGGAAGGACCGTTGCAGAAATGGGCGCGGGCAATACACCGATCGACATGACCACCATTACCAAAAACGGTGAAACCGTGCTGATCATGGGCAACACCGCGCGCGGCGTTTCAGAAGTAACCTACAAAACCATTGCGGCATTTGAAGGAACATTGACTGAAAAAGTTGCGGGAACCGCAGGAACCACATTCAATGTAATACCGACGCTTACAAAAGTAATGCAGATGGACAAACTGGATAAAGATCATGTAGTCATTATCCGGAAAAATGAAACCGGTGCAGTAGATCTTACCACGCAAGCCAACAATGCACTCTAAGCAATTTGGCATAGCATATTCCGGCAAGAGGTTATACCATTGGTGTAACCTCTTTGTTTTTGTACTGGTGCTTTCCATGGGATGTACTACCTGTTACCAGGAACCACGATGGACGATTGAATGGAAGGATGGCAAAGCTGCTTCCATCGATATCGATTACAACTGGGTGGGAAGGATCGATAAAGACTCCATCACGCAGGTGATCCGGTTCGTTTCTGCTGAAGACCCTGCCCAAACACCCATCCTGGGAACCTATACTTTAAAAGACCGTTCTTTTTTATTCGAACCACTCATTCCATTTACACGCGGCATGAGTTACGAAGTGTATGCGCATGATAAGAAGATTGGAACCTTCAACATCGGTTTTGAAACAGGGCCCCTCCCGGTGGTGAAAGCCATTTACCCGGGCGTAGATACGGTTCCGGAAAATCTCCTCAAGACCTATATCGAATTTTCGCAACCGATGAGCGAAGGAAGATCGAAGGATTGTATTTCCATCACAAATGAAAAAGGCGATACGCTGCGCGATGTGTTCCTCGATCTACAACCCGAACTCTGGAGCGAGAACAGGACCGTTCTCACACTCTGGCTCGACCCCGGGAGGATCAAACGCGATCTTCAACCCAATTTAAAACTGGGTACCCCACTGCGTGCCAATCACAAATACAAAATAACCGTATCAGCCAGATGGCCCGCCGCACAGGGCCGTTCAATGGAAAAGGATTTCAGCCGAACACTCGTTACCACTATGAGGAACGAAACTTCTCCCGACCCTTCCCAATGGAAATTGGTGCTGCCGGCGGCGGCATCAGTGGAACCGGTATGGATCTCGTTCGACAAACCGCTGGATCATTTTTTACTCGGCGATGCGCTCTACATAAGGCATGCGTCGGGCGAGTGGATCAAAGGAAAAATAACGGCGGTCAACAAAGACCGCGGTGCGCGCTTCACGCCTGCGCAGGCATGGGTGGCGGGAAATTACAACATGGTGATCGCATCGAAACTCGAGGACCTTTGCGGTAATAACATCAACCGGCCGTTCGACAGGGATGTGACCAAAACAAAAACACCTTCCCAACAGGAATACCATACCATTCCTTTCACCATAAAATAAAACGTGTTCATTTATACCGATCGCTTTATGAAACTATTGACCCTCTCCTGCTGCCTTTTGTTTTTACTGAATGTTTCTTCTTCAAAAAAAGAAGCGTATACCCTTGTCTGGTCAGATGAGTTCAACAACGACGGCGCACCTGACCCCACTAACTGGAATTTTGAAAATGGATTCGTGAGGAACCATGAACTGCAATACTACCAGCCTGAAAATGCGTGGTGCGAAAAGGGAAACCTGGTGATTGAAGCCAGAAAAGAGAACAAACCCAATCCCGGTTACGTGGAAGGCAGCAACGACTGGAGAAAAAACCGCCCTTCGATAACATACACTTCTACGAGTATGCGTACCATGGGACAGAGGTCATGGCAATACGGCCGCTTTGAAATGCGCGCGCGGATAGACATCAGCGCGGGTGTCTGGCCCGCCTGGTGGACGCTCGGTGTAAGCAAGGGATGGCCCGCCAACGGCGAGATCGATATTATGGAATACTACCGTGGCATGCTGCTTGCCAACATCGCGTGTGCAGAGCCCGATAAAAGGGCAGAATGGTTCAGCAACCGCTTTTCTACCGATTCGCTCGGCGGCGAAAAATGGTCGAGCCAATTTCATATTTGGAAAATGGATTGGAACGAAGCATACATTGCCCTGTTCCTTGACGATGTCCTGCTTAACAAAGTTCCGATGGAAAAACTGGAGAACAAAGATGGCAGCGGGTTCAACCCGTTTAAGCAACCGCATTATATGTTGCTTAATGTTGCGCTTGGTGGAGATAACGGTGGTAGTGTTGAAAAAACGTCTTTTCCGAGGAGAATGGAAGTGGATTATGTTAGGGTGTATCAAAAAAGATCGTGATGATTTTGTTGGCCAGTGAGCTACAACTGCTCAAAAGAAATATCTTTTAAGAAATTTCCTTTACTTCTAAGTTAAGGGGAGCGAAAGCAGATGCTATGATATCATTGATCCCGCTTAACCACCCCGCCATATCAAAGCAGGTCGATCGTTCCTGATCACTATTTGATTATCGGATAGAAAATGTTTCTTATACTTCATAGAACTTATCGGATAAAAAAAACTATTTGTGCCCCGATAGCTACAATTTCTCGTCGCAATGCGGCAACTTGCAAAATTATCCGACAGGTTTTTGCTTTCATAAATTGTCACCAAAATATGTGGGTACACTAAATCCATCTCCTGAATATTTTTTTTAAAATGAAATACCGAGAATAACTACAGTTATAGCGAACTTAACTATTTGCCACAACCCGCAAGTCGCGCTCAAGGAATTTTTTAACTTCTAAAAACAGGGGAAAAGCCCCTATTGAAATTATTTTTTTCAATCTAATTTTCTGAAACTAAAAAAAGCACTATGAGAAGACTAACATTTACTGTTTTTGTTACACTACTCTCCTGCATTCCCTTGTTTTATGGGTGCAGAAAGATCATCAACAATAAAGAAGAAATAACAAAAGTCCAAGCCGCTACAATCTCCGTCATTGAGGAATGGTTAGTAAATCAAAAGGAACACTTAAATACCGGCCAAAAGAAGTTTTTAGATTCAATACTCGTGTACGCGAAATGGGAGGGTTCGATCCAACAAACCGCATCGAATGGTAAGCAGCTTATCTACTTGCCTTTAGGATCACACGGCGTGGGATTGGAGTTGTTTTGTGATGAACAAGCGCAGGTCATAGACAGTGGTAATATTGTTAAAATAAACAAAACTGTACTCGGTCAAAATGAGGTCGCACCGTATGTAGCAATAAGGGCTTACTATGAAAATGCAGTGCTAAAAAAAGATGCATCGAATGCCTTCACAGGCGCTATAACAGCGCATTCATTAAAGAACATCTTCCGCTATAACTATGAGTTTGTTGATGGAAAGGTTTACTCAATGACTATTCAAGCCCCAGCTAAATCGCAGAAAGCAACAGTAAAAACAGACGGCATAACTCCAACTCCAGTAAAACGTGATGGAGAAAGCTGCGAATTAATGGGATTATTTCAAATATTCGAAAATCACGTGGAATTAATCGCAACATGGTATGAATGTACCCCCGACGGCAATGGCCCTGCCACGCCACCTGAATGTTTGCCACCAAGTTTGGCGGTCAGTATTAGAACGGGGGAATATTATGTCAAAGTAAATTGCGAAACCGGAGGTGGAGCCCCAACAAATCCTACACCAATCGTTCGCCTATGGAATAATATAAACGATCCTTGTTTGAAAAAGATCCTCAATGCAGTTATGTCTGATGTAACCGAACTAACCAAGACACTTGCATCGACATATGCGCCAGGTTCGAAATATGCTCTTAATTTTATGGAAGCTCCGCTAGCCTCGAATATAGACGGATCGACTAATCCAATATTAGAGGGCGGAAGTTATACATGGCACGCGAATATTACATTGAACTCGACGATACTTCCGTATGTTTCTCAGGAATATGCTGCTGTAACAATGATGCACGAAGCTCTACATGCCTTTCTTATCGCAAACCCCTCTTTAGTATATACGCCGGATCAGCATGTTACGATGGCAAACCTCTTTGTACCAATGATGGCGAATGCGCTTAGATCGCTTTTCCCGGATTTACCCCTACAGGATGCTTTGGGCCTAGCATGGGGTGGGCTCCAAAATGATCTCGCCGGCGCATGGTCTGTAATGCCGGGAAGTTATATAGAACATTATGAGTTAGTAAATCGTCAGCATAGAGTGCTAAACGGTATTCATGGCACTCGCACCCCCATATCGGGTTGCGGCTTTTAAACCGAATTCTATGGGTGGCAATATTCGTGTACCTTTCAAATAAATACGATGAAACATTTCATACTAATAGCACTACTTTTCCTGTTCGGCTGTTCAGATGGCAACAAAGACCAGGCATCGTACGACTCTTTAAGTTCAGCTATCATTAAGGGCCTGCTGACGAAGGACAGCAGGAACCACCCTGTATTTATTCACACTTCGATTGATCAAACACATATTGACGATGTCTTAAAATTTTCACCCGAATTTATTAAACTGGTAAAAAATGAGTTCAATCTCCCTGATACCATATCTGTAAGAAAATTGCTGGGAAAAAGCGCTTTTCTGGATACATCCGAGAAGGCGGCGTCGAATGTGAGATATGTAAATCACGTCTTAACCGCACGAGATAGTTTGGAAATAAGGGAACAATCATTAACAGGGGCATCAATAATAGACTTTTTGATTATGCTCACCACAAAAGATGGGAACAAATGCCTTGTCTATTTCCACAAATTAAAACAAGGAGCCGAACGCGCGCTACTGGAAAAGGACAAGGGCAAATGGAAAATAACTTCGCTTGAACGGGAGTTCTGGGAATAACGGTTAAGAATAGAAGCACTCATCGCGGGCACCAACAACCATCCTTATTTTGAGATCAAATAAACAAACTGCCCTTCTTTCCTGTGCGAGATATTCGTAAGCAACAATCTCCAGACGGGTTTGTTATCCCAGTTTGCTTTCAGCAGTTGCTCGTGCGGCTCGGTGAGTTTCATTTGTTCTTTCGTTACCGTCCATTCATTTGCATCATACTTTAGTTGCACGCGCTGATTTTTCTCCGTGGTAAAGATGATCTTGCCGGGTGTGGTAATGTCTGTTGAACAAACCGTCATAAACGTCTGTGTTAACCGGTCGGCGTTTGCGACCTGGTACTTGTCTTTGACTTCGATGTTGTTTTCAAGGTGATCAACCCTGATAGACCTTTTCCACGCCCTTATGCCCGCGCTATCGGGATATGCCTTGTCAAGATCCATTGAAAACGTAGTGACGTTGTTGGATGAATTGAATTGAACATTGTTCGCTTTCGCCGCAGCTACGGCCTGCTGGGCAACACCGTTCACCAGCGGCACATTGTGGTAGGGCGACGTGTTGTACCAAAGCTTATACCTGTCGCGCGAAAAGGTAATGGCCATATACGTTCCTTTTCCCGCATCAACGATCACGGGTGCACCATCGGCGTAAACAATAAAATCGCCAACATCGTTGTGGTTGTGGCTCTCGGCGTTGTTACCGCCATGCGAAGCGATAAAAAGGTGGTTGGCGGTACGTGCTGTCATCAGCTCAACGCTGGGCAGGTATACGGATGGCAACTTCACTTCATCCTGCGGGGCGGCGGCCACTTCTGCCGCGTAAGCCAGGTTCCACAATTGCCGTGGCTTGAAGAAAGATTCGATCTTCGGCGCATTGTCCTGTATGGTATGAAACGCCCAGGCGCCAAAATCCATCATCGCTTTGTTGTTCACTGCTTTTCCGAAACGGTAAATGCCTATGCCATCTGCCTTGATCTTTGGAGAAGCGTCTGCAACATTTACAAAATATTCCCCGTCGATGTGTGTCTGGTAGATGTAAGAGCCGAGTTGTTTGATCAGAGGATGATCAAAGATGGATACTTCCTGGTGGGTGGCATCAGCCAACATAGACAGCCCGTCGAACAAAGCGAGCCCTGCGGCGAACCAATAAGAAGGCCCCTCGTCTGTTGCGCCATCGTCGCCAAGCCCATTGATGTACAGATCCAGCAGGCTCATGGAATGCGTGGTGAGCTTTGCCCTTCTCTCCTCATTTTTTTCAAGCAGTAAAAAGGCGGTCATGCAATTGCTCACCACCCATGGATCCCAGTTGTTTACTTTGACCGTTCTTTTGCCGTTTCCGAAATAGCCATAACGCGCCGTTTCGTTTTCATAGCTGTCCAGGATCTTATGGTTTACTTCGTAGAGGATCCTTTCACGCACGCGCGGCGACACCTTATCGAGTTTGGCGCCGGTGAAATAATCCGTAAGCGCCAATACTGCAGCGGTCTCTGCGCCGAAGAGATCAACAGTAGGGTCGGCAGCATCGGGCAGGCCGCTGCCTTTTTTCTGTGCACCGATGTGGGCAGTAACACCCCAATAGGTTTCTTCGCAGATGTTCCAAACGCCATTTACGATGTCGTCTGTGAACCTGTTCCTGTTTTCCATCGACTCGGCCAGCACCAGTGTGAAGAGGCGGTTTCTTTTGTCGAACGACAAACGTTCATAATTAACGCGGTTGCCGTTGCGTGTGTATTCAAGGGTAACGGTGGCCGGGATGCTGGTGAAAGGCTTACCTGCAATGGCTTCTGCCTGTTTGATGATACCTGCACGCACGCTGTCGGAAACTTTCTTCGCCCACTCATCCGGCTGCAAGGGAAAAGGTTTCCATTGGCCCTGCGGGATCAGCAGTTGTTTAACAGCGGCGTACGGATATTTTTTAGTGAGCAGGTCGCGCTGCACAACCTGTGCGGAAAGAAACTGTTGAAAAAACAAAAACACAATGGTGTACAAAAGAACGGATCTCTTCATGTGGCCTGTTTAAAGGATCAATTTAAGAAATATAAACCTTTAGTACAGCAATACTTTGAGCACTTTGAACAAGGTGAACAGGCTCGTAAGTATCACAAAACCACCCACTGCATAATACATTGCTTTAAGCGGGAGCTTTCCAACCAGCCGGGCGGCGATCGGCCCTGCGATCACACCACCGATGATCAGGCCCAGCACATCGCCAACCGGAATGTGTTTGAGCAGGATGAAAAACGTAACGGCGCTTGCGAATACAACGAAGAACTCCGCAAGACAAACAGACCCGATCACATAGCGTGGATTTTTTCTTTTAGAGATCAGCGTACCTGTAACCAACGCACCCCAGCCACCACCGGCAAATGCGTCCATAAAACCGCCAACACCGGCGAGCCAACCTGCTTTCTTTACCTTATCGTTCGCGATCTTTTTACGCAGCGCTTTTTTTATGATGAAGTAGCCGAGAAAACAGGTATAGACAGACAATGGAATTCTTACATAGGTTGCGTATTTCTGTCCAACATAAGCCAGCGTTGCCCCCGTAACGGCACCGATGATCCCAGGCACCACCAGGGTTTTGAATAATTTTTTGTTGATGTTACCAAAGCGGTGGTGACTGTAGCCCGAGACCCCGCTGGAAAAAACGCGCGCCGAATGAACGCGGCTGCTCACGATCGCGGGGGATACACCATTGGCGAGCAGGAACGTGGTGGAAATCGTTCCATAACCCATGCCGAGGGAGCCATCAACCATCTGCGCAAGAAAACCCGTGAGCAGCATTACGAGAAAGGAAGAAACATCGATGTATTGAGGGATCGTTTTTACCGCATCAACCATCTCGCCGGCAGGAAAAAAAGTAAACACCGTTCCACCAATGATCATGAACACAAAGCCAAACAGGCACCATTTAACAATCTGCTGCCATTTTTTTTCCTTTGGTTGCTGGAGATGAATATCCTGGAGCGATATCTTTTTTGCGACGAGCAAACGCGTGAGTTCGTTGAGCTGTTTCACTTTGTCGGAGAAATCGCCGTTGAGCCGTTGGCGGATCTGCTGCATGTCGTTGAGCACCTCGTCCATTTCAGAAGGGATCATTTCGTTCAACACTTCCTTCAGGCGTTTGGCGACGGTGGGCGATTTACCATTGGTGGAGATCGCAATTTTGAGGTTTCCTTTTTGAACGATCGAGCCAAGATAGAAATCGCAGAGCGCGGGTTTGTCTGCAACGTTTACCAGTAAACCAACACGGTTCGCCTCTTCCCTGATCACGGCGCTCAAGGCAACATCGTTTACCGCAACGATCACAAGACCGGCGCCCTGCAGGTCGGATGCATCGTAAGGTTTTACATCGATCCTGATACCGGGATATTGCAAGGCAAGCGCTGCGATCCGTTCATCAATTTCAGGGGAAACGATTTTTATTGTGGCCGAAGGAGAATTCTTCAATACCGCCTGCAGCTTTTCATGCGCAACATTTCCCCCACCCACAATCAGCAGGGAAAGTTGCTCAAGTTTAAGAAAGACCGGGAACAGCTGGTTTGTATCAGCATTTGTGATCTGTGGACTGTCGATTGGTGGGGGCATCGATGCAAAATACTTAAATCTACAAAAATAGTAGACTTTTCGTTGGGAATATTTTTTGCCACGGATTTCACGGAGGACACGGTGGCCCCGACGACGAGCTATTTCTTCCTGAGGTCGAGATTATGGAAATAGGCGATCCGCGCCGTGTGGATGCTGCGGTAACTGTTGCCGGCAGCCAGCTGTTGAAACAGGTTCATATACCCAAACTGGATGTTATCCGAGGCGCTGTTGTGGTAATTGAAGCCGACAAAAAAACGGTTCTGGTCAAAATAATTGTATACGATCTCTTTTCCGAAGTTGATATGCACTTCATCGTTCAACACAAACGACAAGCTACCCGGCGTGAACGCTTTGCGGCCGAGTGGTGTATTGAGTAAAAAATTATAGCGCAGTTTCCAACTGTAGTTATAGCCATCTGCAAGGTTATCGTTGTTGAGCACCTTGCGCATGAATTTTTCTTCCAGCCTGAACCACTGCATCAACCGCAAACGTGGGTACTTGTTCTGCCACTGGATCTGCTGCCAGATCCGGTGCTCCGGCCTCGAAACATTTGCGTGGTTGTTTCCCGGGAAATGATTGATGAACGCATAGCCCAGTGTAAGCTTTGTATTATCGGTAAGATAATACGTGAGTCCCACCCTGTTGAGCGATTGCGATAGGTTATCGAAAAAATTTTCCTTGGTGCGCAATTGTATGTCTGCCCACATTCCCCATCTTTTGGAAAACCGGGTCTGGTTAAAATAACCCAGCCATACCTGGTTTACCTGGGTGGTGGTCTTTGTTTGCGCGCCAAGTGTTCCGGCTTCTAAAAAAATAAAAATACAAATCAGTATCCGTTTCATGGTCGGGGGGTTAATTCAGTAATCCGTCTAATGTGATCGCCGCATAATACAACGCGCCTAAGGTTGGCCCGCCGGCGTATTGTATGTGGCGGTTGTTGAAAATATTTGTGCCCCCAAATTTAATGGTTGATTTCAAAGCGGGCAAACGAAGTGTCAATTGTGCGTCAATATTATTGATCGCATTGATCCCACCGGTTACCAGCGGGCTCTCCCAGAGGTAGCTGTCCTGCCATTTCCAGACAATATTGAACCCAAGGCTCCGCGTTACGGCACGGTTGCCAAAAGATACATTGGTTGTCCATTCCGGTGTGTTGAACCCGGTCACAAAAAGATCCGCAGCAGCGTTTCCTTTGATGGTGTTGTAGTTGATGTTGCCAGACAAGGCCCAGGTCTTGTAAAACTGGTAGGTCAGCCCTAATGATGAACCGTAAGTTGTATAGGTATTTGTTGCATTCGTATAAACACGGTAGCGCTCCTGCCCTTTGCTTGCGGCATTTCCATTGGCGGCAGTAGTGGCATCCCTGTTGCGGTCAACCATAGCGATCACGGCTGCATCGGAACCGATCGTTTCACCAATGGGAACATATACCTGCACCTGCCCTAAAAACCCGTCGTAGATATTGGTGTAGGCATCAAAGTCTACGATGAACCTGTTGTCGAACAAAACGGTCTTATACCCGGCTTCGAAAGACTTGATCCCTTCCGGCTTTCCATCGGGCAGGTTGCCTGGTTGCAGCAGCGAACGATTTGCAAGCGCAGCCGCATCGCTGTTGCCTGCAGCTTTCACCGCAGCATTGAACACGGCAACGGATGCCTGCGTGTAACTGTTGTTGCGGTAGCCAAGCCCCTCATTGATCACCGGGAGAATTCCGACCCTTTTCACCCTGCCATTGTTCACATAAGACAATGCCTCGAACAACGCGGGAAACCGGTATCCCTGTTGATAGGTAAACCGGAAATTGTGTTTCTCCGCGGCTGTGTAAACAATGGCAAGCCGCGGCGTGAGTTTCGTGGTGAATTCAGGGTTATCATCAAAACGAAGAGATGCATTCAGCTTTAGCTTTTCGCCGAAAAAAGTGCGGGTTGCCTGTACAAAGCCGCCAAATTTTTTATAGTAGGTATTCTTTCCGAAACTGCCATCCGGCAAAGCCGTATTGCGCTCCGCGATGGGTCTTGAAAAATCGACAAAATTATTTCCATCAGGGATGAGTTCGTACACACGCGCATCTGCACCGATCAAAACGTTGACCGTTTTTATGTACGGTGTAAGATCCCACTGGCCCTCTGCATGGTACAAATTACTTTTCTGCACCAGCGCCGCACCACCCGTAACAGGTGCGTTCGGGATAGAAGACGACCTGATATCCCAGTTGTTGATTTTAATGATGGAATCCTTCACCCGGTAGAACCGTTCTGTGCCGGGCTCCACACGGCCGAGATCGGCCTGCTGCCGCGCATACGCCGTTGCATCTGCAAGATTGGCCGAGGTGAGGTTCCCGCCATGCGTGCCTGCATAATTCTGCAAAGCGGTTTTGTATTTCGCCGCCCATGCATTGGCGCTTCCGCCGGTGTATAGGTCCAGGTTGTCTGCAAGGGGTTTCACATTGTATGAGTCGCCGGTATTTTCATTGGAGGTATACGCTTTCAGCGTGAAGTTCTTGCCTTTTAATTCGAGCTGGTGATTCTGCACAACCACATTATCCAGCTTCACTTTGTTGCCCCGCTGAAACACACCATCCATTTTCCCGATGCGGTACGAGTATGACAGCTCTGTTGAAGGCGTGAAGCGGTAATGCAGCGCCGCATCAAATTTTAGATTGTCTACCTTCGGATCAACGAGGTCCTTTTCCCAATAACCGGTGCGTGCAACGGTCAAGGTTTTATCGGCCTGCCCGTCGATGGTAAGGCCCGTGATCGAAACCGTATTGCTGCCTGCCAGCGCATCGTCTCCATACTTGTTCCATCCGTCAAAGGCAATATTGTTGTTGCCGTTAAGCGAGGGATACGCGGGGTTCGCAGTGATGCGGCTGTTCGGGTTCTGATCGGTTCTTGTATCAGACACCCAATCCGTACCGCGCATATAGCTTGCATTGATCTTGAATGCAAACCTGTTGCCAAATGCTTTTGCATACCGGATCGCCGTCTCTGTTAAGAAGCTCGCCGGCTGATCCTTGCCATCAACATGATTTATACCCGCGCGGTGAAACACACTCAGGCCCTGGGCATTGAATGGGTTTTTAGTGATGAGGTTGGCCATCCCGTTGATCGCATTCATCCCATACAAAGCAGAAGCCGCACCGGGTGTGATCTCGATACTCTGGATGTCGAGTTCAGTAGGCCCTATCGCATTGCCCAATGGTACACCCAGCGTGGCCGCCTGCATGTCAATGCCATCTACCAACTGCATAAACCGAAAATTATTTGGTATGTTGAACCCGCGTGTGTTCGGCACTTTGAAAGTGATGGACGATGTTGTGAGCTGTACTCCCTTCACATTGCCCAATGCATCGTAAAAACTGGCGGCAGGCGTCTCTTTTAAGGCCCGCAGGTCAAGTTTTTCGACGGCAACCGGGGAACGGAGTATTTTTTCCGGTGTACGGCTTGCCGTTACCACCACCTCGTTGGCAATGTAAGTTTGCGTTGCCAGTTGAATGGTAAGATGGCCGCTCGTATTTTTCACAACCACCTCCTGCGTTGCAAAACCAATGGAGCTGATCACCAATGTAAAAGGTAATTTCTGGTTGATGATCAAAGAAAACGACCCCGCTGAATCGGTCGTTGTTCCCTTAGTGGTATTCTTCACGGCAACACTTACAGCGGGAAGTCCCTCATGGTTCTCACCAACAATTTTGCCGGATAAAATAAGCGCGCCATTCAGCTGCGACTGCGCGACGGCCGGCACAAATAAAAACAATAATACAACTATGCGATTCATGTTAATCCTGGTTTACCGGGCAATAAGATGCCCTGCCGCACCCGGCGGCTATGTGAACTATCGATGCGATAGTGAAATAAATTTTAAGTGGGAAAACGGGTTCTAATTACCAGCAGAAAAAGCACAACATCGTCTTTTTGAATTCCTGATCATAAGGTGATTGTTGGTTAGGTGACGAAGATATTATAATCCTACTAATTTAGTAGACTTTTATAAAAATATTTTTCGTCTCTATAAGATATTCTTTCACAGCGATAGAATTGGCCAGTCAAAAAAAACGGACCTGCTGTAAGGCAGATCCGTTTTACGATCATTCACAAAACAACAGTACGTTAGACCACCTGCATACGCAATGCAAAATCGCCAAATGTTTCTTTGTCATTTTTTCCTGCAGCGTATTCACCAAACAAATGATCCAGTGTGCGCAATATTTCTTCCTCACCAATGTTTTCCTTGTAAATTTTATTGAGCCGCTCCCCTATCCGGTCGCCGCCCAGGTGCATATTGTATTTACCCGGCGCCGTTCCTACAAAACCGATCTCCGCTGCATATGACCGGGCGCAGCCGTTGGGGCAGCCGGTCATGCGGATGATGATCTCTTCTTCTTTCAGCCTATGTTTATCCAGCAGCGTTTCAATCTTATCGATCAGCGAAGGCAGGTAACGCTGCGCCTCCGCCAGCGCAAGCGGGCAGGTAGGCAAGGCAACGCATGCCATCGAATTCCTGCGGACCACTGAAGTCTGTTCAGTATGCGCACCAACACCAAACGATACAATGATCCCGTCGATCAGGTGTTTGTCCGCTGGCGTTACATCACTGATGATCACATTCTGGTTGCAGGTGAACCGGAAATTTGCCCTACCCGTTTTTGCAATGGCGAGCAGCGCCGATTTAAGCTGAGTCGATTCATCATCACAGATCCTGCCGTTCTCTACAAACGCAGTGTAATACCAAAGACCCTCATCGTTCTGCTCCCATCCAAAAAAATCTTTCCGGCTGTTGAAAACATATTCTTTTGCGGGTTGAAGTGCGAACCCTGTTCTTACTTCGAGTTCTTTTTTGTACCAATCCAATCCAAACTTGTCAACCGTGTATTTCAAACGCGCAAGTTTCCGGTCGTTGCGGTTGCCGTAATCCCGCTGTATGGTTGCGATCTCGTAAACGGCCTTTAATAATTTTTCTTCGGTATCTACGAAACCGATCATGCTTGCAAGGCGCGGATAGGTTTCGGGGTTTCCATGCGTGCTCGACAAACCTCCACCGATCGCTATATTGAATCCTTTTAAGGCGCCATCCTCTATCACCGAGATCAAACCGATATCGTTTGCAAAAACATCCACGTCATTGTTTGGAGGAACGGCGATCGCGATCTTGAATTTACGGGGGAGATAACGGTCCTGGTACAATGGGTCTTCCTCTTTTTTCTTATCAACCAAAACCTCTTCGTCCAGCCAGATCTCGTAATACGCTTTTGTTTTGGGCATGAGCAATTGGCTGATCTTATCGGCGTACGCAAAAACCGTTGCATGCAAAGGAGATTGTTTGGGATGCGAACTGCACAATACGTTCCTGTTGATGTCTCCGCAGGTGGCAATCGAATCGAGTTTTGCCTCGTTGAACGAGCTGATCGTTGGTTTGACAGCAGACTTGATGATACCGTGCAGTTGCAAAGTTTGCCGCGAAGTAATTTTGATCACGCCTGTTGAATGGGCGCCGGCAACTTCATACACAGCGATCCATTGCTCCGGCGTTAAAAAACCACCTGGCAAACGCAGGCGGATCATAAATGAGTACAGGCGCTCAAGCTTTTTCGCGGCCCGTTCCTCGCGCCTGTCGCGGTCGTCCTGCTGGTACATGCCATGAAACTTGATCACCGCCTGGTCGTCTTCGCGGATGGCGCCCGTCAGTTCATCCCGCAGGCTTTCCTTCAACGTACCACGCAGGTGCTCGCTGTTTTCTTTGATCTTTTCTATCGGGGATTTATCAGGCATGTTCTGTATGATTTACCGTTTTGTTTCGGCGGTTAATTTCTTGATGATCTTTCCTGTTTTATTATCGCAACCATCATCCTAGTAAACATCTTTTGCGTACCGCCCTTCTTCTTTGAGTTTCTCAAAATATTTTACTGCTTCTGCTTCACTCAATGATCCATGTTGCTGAAATATTTCAAGCAAGGCATTTTCCACCTCAACACTCATGGGCGCTTTTTGTCCACACACATATAAATATGCGCCCGACTGCAGCCACCCAAACACTTCCCTTCCTTCGGCAATCAATTTCTGGTTCACAAATACTTCTTCATCCTGGTCCTTTGCGAATGCAAGCGACACCTTCGTAAGAACGCCGGTGCTGTGCCAATCCTGTATTTCCGTCTGGTAAAGAAAATCCGAGACAAAATGATCCTCACCAAAGAACAACCAGTTTTTACCGGTAGCACCAACGGCAGCACGTTCACTCAAAAAAGAACGGAACGCCGCAATGCCTGTGCCGGGGCCCACCATTATTATGTCGCGGTCATTTTCGGGAAGACGGAACCTTTTGTTTTTCTGGACAAAAAAATCTATTCTGTCCTCATTCTTCAACAAACCCAGGTAAGAAGAGCACAGACCGGACCCTTTTTCTCCATTGCATTCGAACCTGTCTTTCTCAACCGTGAGATGGATCTCTCCACTGTGCGCAGCGGGTGATGAAGCGATCGTATAGATCCTTGGCGACTGCGCCGGCAGCAACGCGATCAGCTCTTCAAACTGCGCGGGTGATTGAAGGGGATAGAGTTGCAGCAACCGCAACAGGTCCATTTTTACTTCCGGTATTTCCTGCCCTGAAAGCGCTGCATATTTTTTCACCACGCGTTCGTGCAGGTGAACGATCGATACTTTTTTTTGCAGCAGTTCAAAAACCGTATAGGTATTCTCTTTGAAAGAAACGGTTTTCCCTGCATCGATCCCCGTCAATGAAATGATCTCGTTCACAAGACGGATCTCATTCCCGGGAACAATGCCAACCGAGTCGCCCGGCAGGTAGTCCACTTCGTCTGCGATCAATTCGATGTGGTAGGTTTCTTTTTCCGATCCTATATCGTTCAGGTTGGTATGGGAAGCCACCACACCGGTATGTATTTTCCTGGCCGTTCGCTCAACCTTTGCTTCAACTTTAAGTACCGCGGGAACAATGCCCGCCGATTGTTCAACAGCGCGCAATACATCTGCAAACCATGCGTCTGCATCCCTTTCAAAATCAACATCGCAGCGGCGGATCGGAACGATGCGTTTACCGCCGAGCTTCTCGAGTTGCGCATCAACATCGTCTCCGGTTTTGCAGAATAAGGGATAAGACGTATCGCCCAGGGCGAGCACGCTGTATTGCAATTGATCCAGGCGAAATCCGTTGCGGTGTATGTGATCGTAAAACTTCTGCGCGGCAACCGGGGGTTCTCCATCGCCCTGTGTGCTGATCACCACGAACAATTTTTCTTCCCGCGTAATATCGGTGAGGCGGTATTGGTCAAGACTGGCCAGCTTAACCGCGATGTTGTTTTTCCTGGCCCTGGCCGCAAGATCAGTGGCCACACGTTTTGAATTGCCCGTTTCCGTTCCATACACCAATGTGATCTTCTTCGGCGCCGCCGTGGGTGCCTGGGTTTGTGGCAGGGCATTGATAAGGGCAGAGATATAGCCGTTCATCCAGATCAGCTCATCTTTGGACGCGCCGGCCACCAGTTGTTCTATGTTCTTTTGTTTATGCGCGTCCAACATACCCTGCGATTGATGCGCCCGGTGCGATTGATTTTACCGCACTGGTCAATGGTTTGAAATAATATTCTCTTAGCCCGTTGCCCGCAAACCAACCGTATTTCTCCTGCAGGTTCACCACTTTGCCGATCACGATCAACGATGGTGAAAGAAAAGATTGTCCCTTTAAAGTCTCTTTGTATGCATAGATATCCGAAACATACACCTGCTGGTAAGTGGTGGTGGCCTGCTCGATCACAGCCAGCTTTTTATCGGGTGAGATCCGGTGTATGATCAGTCTATCGATCAATGCATCGATCGTTTCGGACGACATATAAAACACGAGGGTATCATCCGTTTCCGCCAGTTCTTTCCAATAGGCATCGCTTACCACGCTTGATTTATAGTAAGTGAGAAAGCGAACCGCCGTTGCATGATCGCGGCCCGTAAGGGGAATGCCTGCATATGCCGCAGCGCCTGAAGCAGCGGTAATACCCGGTACGATCTCGTACGGGATGCCGTTCGATTGCAATGCCTGCAATTCATCCAGCACATTTGAAAAAAAAGAAACGTCGCCGCCTTTTAAACGAACAACAAACTTGCCCTGCAATGCATACGCTACCAATAGTTCATTGATCGTTTGCTGGGGTGTTGAAACGCCTCTCCTGCATTGCTTGCCCACTTCAATGATTTCTGCAGACGGGCGTACATAACGCTTCAGAATTACTTTGCTCACAAGCCTGTCTGTTAATACAACATCTGCCTGCTGCAAATAATTCGCGGTTTTTACCGTAACAAGATCGGGGTCTCCCGGACCGGCGCCGGCGAGGATCACTTTCCCTGTTTGCGTTTTGTTGTTCATGTATTCGTTGTAAAATTGTTACTGGATCATACAGGCGCCAACGGTTACGTTGCTTGTTTCATCGATCAGGATCGCGCCTCCGTTTGCCCGCAGGTCCTTATAAGCATCATACGAAACAGGCGTTGCTGTTTTGATGGAAGCACGCACGATCTCGTTCAAACCAACCGATCCTGGCGAAGCCTGTTGTTGCAATGCGTTTACATCGAGCCTGTACCGGATCTCTTTCACCACTGTTTTCACTACACGGCTGTTGAGCTGGAGCAGATAACGGTTCCCTTCTGTTAATGGTTTGCTCCCCATCCAGCAAAGCAAAACATCGAGCTCCGTGGTTGTTTGGGGAAGGTCATTTGAAGGAACGATCAGGTCGCCACGGCTTACATCCACATCATCTGCAAGATGAAGCACAACGCTTTGCGGAGCGAATGCAAGTTCGATCTCCTTTCCTCCCGTTTCTATTTTTGCAACAGAGGTTTGAACACCCGATGGGAGCACCGTAACTCTATCACCTTTCCTGAAAATGCCGCTGTTGAGTTTCCCTGCATAACCGCGGTAGTCGTGCAGGTCATCTGACTGCGGCCTGATCACATACTGAACGGGAAACCTGGCATGTTCCAGGTCTATATCTGTCGCGATTTCTACGGTTTCGAGCAGGTGCAGCAATGTGTCTCCTTCATACCAGGGCATGTTCGCCGAGCGGTCAACAATATTGTCGCCATTCAATGCGCTGATCGGGATATAGGTTACGTTTCTCAAACCAAGCGTGTCCGCTACATTCGCATAATCGATCACTATATTGTTGTAGGTATCCTGCGAATGATCCACCATATCCATCTTATTCACCGCCACAACAACATGCGGAATGTTCAACAAAGAAGCGATAATGGAATGTCTTCTTGTTTGTTCGATCACACCCTGTCTTGCATCGATCAAAATGATCACCAGGTTTGCATTGGATGCGCCTGTTACCATGTTGCGTGTGTACTGTATATGCCCGGGCGCATCAGCGATGATGAATTTTCTTTTCGGCGTTGAAAAATATTTATACGCCACATCGATCGTAATGCCCTGCTCTCTTTCGGCGCGCAGGCCGTCTGTAAGCAAAGCGAGGTCTATCCCGCCGTCCTCCCTGTTCTTCGTCTGCCTTCCTATCGCTTCGAGCTGGTCGATCATGATCGATTTGCTGTCGTACAGCAACCGCCCGATCAACGTGCTCTTCCCATCGTCTACGCTTCCTGCGGTGATGAATCTTAGTATGTCCATTGGTGTTTTTTTATTGATCGCTGGTTGACAATTGATTTAAAAATACCCGCTCTTCTTCCTGTCTTCCATGGCCGCTTCCGATACTTTATCATCGATCCGGGTTTCGCCCCGTTCGCTGGTTTTGGTGGCGATGATCTCGGCGATGATATCGTCGATGGTTGAAGCAGACGATTCTACTGCGGCGGTGCAGGTCATATCGCCTACGGTTCTGTACCTCACTCTCCGGGTGCTCGTTGTATCTGTTTCATCCAGCCTGATGAATTCCGACACGGCAACAAGCTGTCCTTCGTGTTCAAGCACTTCACGGTCGTGTGCGAAATAGATGGATGGAAGTGGAATGTTCTCTCTTTTGATGTAGTTCCAGATATCCAGTTCTGTCCAGTTGCTGATCGGGAACACGCGCACGTTTTCACCTTTGTGAATCCTGCCGTTGTAAGTGTTCCACAGTTCAGGGCGTTGCAGCTTGGGATCCCATTGGCCAAACTCGTCGCGTACGGAAAAGATCCTTTCCTTCGCTCTTGCCTTTTCTTCGTCGCGCCTTGCGCCGCCAATACAGGCGTCGAACTTGAATTCGTTGATCGCGTCGAGCAAAGTGAAGGTCTGAAGTGCATTGCGGCTCGCGAATTTGCCCCTGGGTTCCGAAAGGTTTTGTTGTTTGATGGTATCTTCCACTTTGCGCACGATCAGTTTTTCGCCGATCTCCGCGGCTAGTGCATCCCTGAAATCAATTGCCTCACGAAAGTTGTGCCCTGTATCGATATGCACCAGTGGAAAAGGAAATTTACCGGGCCTGAACGCTTTGAGCGCAAGATGAACCAGCGTAATGGAATCCTTGCCACCACTGAACAGCAAAGCAGGTTTTTCAAACTGCCCTGCAACCTCCCGCATGATATGGATCGCTTCCGACTCGAGTTGATCAAGATGATCCAGCCTGTATTTCGACATCTTTGTTATTTATAAATGCATGATCAATCTGTTTTTCGTGCAACCCGCATTCCTTCTTGCTGTTGTCTTCCCACCACCAGCGCCCCGCCCTGAAATCTTCGCCGTTCTTTACCGCCCTCGTACAGGGGGCACATCCGATGCTCACAAAGCCGCGGTCGTGCAGCGGGTTGTAAGGAATGTTATGGTGATCGATGTATTCCCGTACCTGGGCCGTGGTCCAATGCAAGAGGGGATTGTATTTAATGATCGCATTGGCCGCATCCCACTCCAGCAACCGCAGGTCGTTTCTTGCGGCGGAATGTTCAGCGCGCAAACCCGTTATCCACACTGCGTTCCCTGCCAGCGCGCGTTTCAGGGGCTCCACTTTTCTTATGTGGCAACATTGTTTACGCAGTTCCACAGATTCGTAAAATGCATTCGGCCCGTTGTGTTCAACATAGGTTTCGAGCGCCAACCGGTCTGGATAATAGGCTTTCACATTCGAACCGTAACGCGTATTGGTACTGTTCCAAACAGAATAGGTTTCTGCAAACAAACGCCCGGTATCGAGGGTGAAAACGTGGATGGGCAGTGCATTGTGGAGGATCTCGTGCGTGATCAACTGGTCCTCAAAACTGAAACTGGTTGAAAAAGTTACCTTACCAGGGAATGCTTCGGTCAAACGCCTGAGCGATTCGCTGATCGTAAGCGAATCTATCTGTGCTGCTAAGGTGTTTATCGATTGTGCTGATGCTTCCATGGTGGCATGTTGTGAGAGGTATATTGAGACCGGTCGGGTATTGTATTACCAACAACAGGTCTTCTTTGATATAGTGAACGTGCTACGCATGAATATCAGTCTACTTAAATGATAGATTAAAACAAATATAGTCTACTTTTTCAATAGACAATTATTTTCGCGTTTTTTTTGTGGGTTTTTTGTATGACTGGTATAACAGTCCGGATCATATTTTGGCGGTATCCCCCGCGTACGCGTGTAACTAACGGCCATTAGCCATTCAACCATGCAGAACAACCATTGCTACAGGGAGATCTTTTGCAAGCCGCCGTTTAGTTTTACGGCCTTTCCTTTCCAGATAAAATCCCCTTTCAGTTTTGCCGGCAATGAGATCTCTGCTTCTATGCCGTCTTTCCCTTTCCTTGTCAGCGCAACTTTGATCTCACCGTCGGGATGTGGCATATTACCTTTTGCTTCTTTTAGTTCTCCCAACGCCGGTTCTATACGTACGGTTGAGAACCCCGGCGATGCTGGAACGATCCCACATATGGTTGCGAGGAAATCATAATTAGGGCTGGAGCTCCAGGCATGGCAATCTGAGCGTGTCGGGTCGGGTTCTTCTGCGAATGTGGTTAATCCGTTTGCGATCATTCCTCTCCATGGGGTGAGTTGTGAATAATATAAGTCTGCCATACCCGCTTTCTTCAACGCACGGTTCAGGTAAAAACGATAGTAAAAGGTTGCCTGGCTGAGCGAGGTATCGTACAGTATTTTATTCATCAGATTTTTTGTTTCCGCCTGCGGAACGGCGCCAGTGAGCACGGCGAGGATGCTTGCATGCTGACTGAATGTTTTTTTCAAAGGCGTATTTGCCATCACACCTTTCTTCACATCAAAGCACTGTGCATAGGTGGACCTGCTCAACTGATCCGCCAGTTGTTTGTAATGCAGTGCATCGTTTGTTCTCCCGAAAAACGAAAACAATTCAGCGGCCTGTTGCAATGTGTTTACATACTGAAGTGTGATGATGGCCGAATTGCCATCCATAGCGCCATCCGGCGTACCTCCGGGAAATGCCTTGTTCCAGTCTACAAAACTCCACCACTTCATCGGGCCCAGCATGTTCCTTTTTTTGTCGATGTGTTTTTCAAACCAATCCAGCACACCCATTACAGGGATCAGCATCTCGGAAACAAACTGCTGGTCCTTGCGGTGCATCCAGTAATCGTGCAGCATCGACACCCAGAACAATGAAAACGGCGGTATCACCTGCAGCCTGCTGCTGGGGTAACGCCCCTGTGTTAACCCTTCAGGTACACGTGAATGATAAAAATCAAGGATCGCTTTGCGCATCAAACGGTCATCGCCGGTTACGTATAAAGAGATCAGCGATTGGATGCGTGTATCGCCTTCGTACTGTAATTGCTCGTAATACGGGCAATCGAAATAAGTTTCACCTGCACACAACAACGCGGTACGCCAGCCAATATCCCATATATCCTGCAGCGATTCGTCGTTGCTCGTGAAAGATGCTTTTGCTTCAAACGGGTAACCATTCGTATATCCAAAAACATCATCGATCACCAAAGGTTCTTTTCCCGTTTTGATATCGAGTTGTATGAAACGGTAGGTGCGCTGCCACAACGGGCGGAAATGCCGTTTCTCCTGGCCATCCGGCAGAAAAACATCGTAGTTGCCTTTGATCTCCTTGTCGTTGACGATGTTCCTGTTCCCCTTCGATCCGTCTTTCGCAAAAAGGGCTTCCGCGTATGTTATTTTCACATTTGCGCCTTTCCCTTTGCTGATCACAAACTCGGGGTATGCAACCGTGTTGAAGCTTTGGTCGAGCAGGATCGATACGGTTGTGTCTGCCGGGATGGTAAGGGCGTGTTTCCCGTCTAAAAGTTCATTCGACACTGCGATGCCTGTTGCACGGCGCACGTTTGAAATGCGTTGCATCGTTTCACGCATCAACGGGATGTTGCGCGGCTCGAGTGTCCAGAGATTGTCTGAACCGATGCCCGATGGCACCGGGCTCGCGATGCGTTTGGCCTTCGCCCACATCGTATCGGCGTATCCGGGTTGCTCCCATCCCCATGGATAGGCTGCGGCATTTACTTCATCGCCGGGACCAATCACCATGTACGTCCGCAGCCGTGCGCCGTTGTCTGTTGAGCAGGGTTTGTAAGCCGTATCGTGAAATACTTTCCAGGAGTCATTTGTATTGGCCGCATGTTCTGCGCTGGTGTTTCCCTGTAACACGAATCCTGTCTGGTTGGTTACCTGCGCCACCGGTGCATATACGCCCATGTTCCATACCAGTGCGGCGATCGTGTTGTCGCCGGCTTTCAGGTAAGGAGCGATATCGATCGTTTCAAAATACCAGTTGTACAGGTCGCCGCGCGCGGGCCCACTGCAAACGGCAGCGCCGTTAACGAACAGGCGGTAGCGGTTATCGGCAGACACATGAACGATAAAGGATGCGGGTTTTTCCGCAAGCTTCAGGTTCTTCCTGAAATGGTATACGCCGTAATCGCGCGGGGCCACATCAGGACACGTAACCCACGATGCGTTCCAGTAATCGTTGAGCAATGCAGGATTGATTTTCTTTACATCCTGTGCAAACGAACAAACCGAAACAAACAGCAGAACAACCGATGAAATCAGCTTCATACAAAAAACTTATCAGTGAAACAAAGACGGCGTATTACTCAAAAATTTACGATCGCCGGATATTATTGTTTGTTCATTTTCCTGATCAGGTCCACTTCATCCTGCCTGTATGCTTTTCCATCCGAATGAAAAATATCGTGGAACCATTCGATGGGTTGTGATCCGTCTTTGAGTGGTGTATCCCATGCATAGATGGTGTTGGTTTTCCCTGCAACAAATCCCCAGTTGATCGCTCCCACATTTTCTTTTTTCAACAAGGGAAGGATATTTGAAAAGCGGCTGTTGCGGATGCGTGCCATGTATTCCGTGCAGATCAACGGGCGGCCGAATGCCTTGAGCAGCTGGATCACGCGCAGGTGCTTATCGGGCTCATCGTAATTGTGATACGTGATGATGTCTGAATTGAGCGCCTGGAACGCGTTTAATTTTTCAAAGCTCCAATCCCACAAACCAATGCTGATCGGCTGGTCAACGCCTGTTGAGCGCGCCCATTCCACCACTTTCCTGAGCAGGGGCAATGAAGAATCTTTTTTGCCGCTGTTGCCAGGTTCGTTGTAGAGGTCCCAGAGCAGTATGCGTTTATCGTGTGCAAAATGTTTCATCACGTCTTTCACATAGCGTTCGAGTTCAGGAAAATTTCTCGGGTCGCTGGAAGCGGGTTGTCCCGGATCCTGCAGCCAGCCCGAATTGTGTATGCCTGTTTTGGGTTCGGGTTGTTTGCCTGGTTTTGATTCCTTGTTCCAGCAGTCGTCGAAGAAAACAAACATCGGCTCGATCTTGTGTTTCGCTGCAATGCCGAGGAACTGGTCCACTCTTTTTTTAAATCCTTCCGGGTCGTGTTTGTATGCAACGCTGTGAAGGAACACGCGCATCGTATTGAAACCGATGCCTTCTGCCCAGCCCAGTTCTTTGTCTATGGTTGCCGGATCAAATGTTTCTGCCTGCCACATTTCGAGCTGGTTGATCGCATTGGCCGGGATATAGTCTGCACCCGTTAACCATTTGTGATTGGCGTACCAAGCATTGGCCTTCTCTATCGGCCACACAGGCGCAACAGGGGCGATCGTTTGTGTCTGCGATTGCACAGAGAGTACGCTTAGCAACAACAGGAAGAGGCTGGAAAGAACTTTTGTTTTCATGTGATGTTTATAGATTGATGAATAGGTTTAATTGTTTGCGGGTTTCTGATCCGGGACACCGTTTACCACGAAATGATATTCGCCCGAACCAAGCGTAAGCGAAAGATAGCCACTGCCCGCTTCCCCGGTCTTTATTTCTTTGATGGAACCGAGCGGTTTGTTATTTTCTGTAACCTGGTCAACATTGGATGCAGGAACGAACAAAGTAGCTGTTGTATTTAGAGGAATGGTTACATCCATCATAAGCTTGCCACCCTCTATTTTCCAGCCACTGCTGAGCGTGCCGTAAAAGGTCTTGAGGGTTGCGGATGCATTTGTAAACCCGCCCCCGATATGCGGTTGAATCCTTATGTGCTTGTAGCCAGGGCCGTCTTCGTAGGTATCCAGTCCGGCCATCACGCGGTACATCCAATCACCGATCGCGCCGTAAGCATAGTGATTGAATGAGTTCATGCCCGGTGTTTGAAAAGTTCCGTTTGGCTTGATGCCATCCCAGCGCTCCCATATGGTAGTGGCGCCCATTTTTACCGGGTATAACCAGGAAGGATAAGTTTCCTGCAGCAATAATTTATACGCCACATCTGTAAAGCCAAAACGTGTTAACACATGGCAGAGATAAGGCGTTCCAAGAAATCCTGTAGTGAGGTGGTTGCCGTATGATTTGATGTTGTCGACCAAACGCTGTGCAGCCTGTTGTCGCAATCCTTCCGGAAGCATATCAAAGTTCAGTGCAAGCACCAATGCAGTTTGTGTACCCGATACCAATCTGCCGCCCGCGGTCATGTATTCGTTGATGAAAGCGTCTTTGATCCTTTTCAATAACAGTTCATAGGTTTTTACATCTTCTGTCCTGTTCAACACTTTCGCTGCATTGATGAGCAGTTGTGTTGAGTTGGCATAAAAACATTGGGCGATCAGGTGTTTGTCTGTAACGGCCGCGCGCCCATCGTTGTCATCGTCGGGGCGATAGAAGAGCCAGTCGCCAAAATGGGAGCCGGTGTTCCAAAGGTCATTTTTGCTCACACCGGTGATGTAATTCACCCATGCTTGCATACTCGGGTATTGATCCTCCAGTATTTTTTTATCACCGTAAGCGAGGTACATGTTCCAGGGAATGATGTTTGCAACATCCGCCCATCCTGCAGAACCTGCCGCTCCTTTTCCCAATACATTGGGGATCACATGCGGAACGCTTCCGTTTTCCAGTTGATCCGCCGCCACGTCTTTCAGCCATTTCACAAAAAAATTGTGTACGTCCATGTTGAACGATGCGGTGCGCGAGAAAACCTGTGCATCGCCGGTCCATCCCAACCGTTCATCGCGTTGCGGGCAATCGGTTGGGACGTCAATAAAGTTCCCCTTTTGCCCCCACCTGATGTTTCCTTGCAATCGGTTTACCAAATTGCTTGAAGACGTAAATGTTCCAGTGTTCGCCATATCGGAATGAAACCCGATCAATTTAAAATCGCCAGGATTGATATCGCCCGGGTATCCTTCGATGCGGATGTACCTGAAGCCGTGCCAGGTAAAATGCGGCTGTAATATTTCTGTTTCGCCGCCCTTTAAAATATAAACATCCTGTGCTTTTGCTGCGCGCAGGTTTTCTGTATAAAAATTCCCTGCCTTGTCTAAAACTTCCGCGTGTGATATGATGATCTTGTCGCCGGCCTTGCCTTTGCCCTTAAGCTTAAAGGCAACCCAGCCAACTGCGTTGACCCTGAAATCAATCACCGTTTCACCTTTTGGTGTTTTTAAAACCTCGGCTACACCAATCGTATCAATTGGCCGCACCGGTTCATTGTAAGTGGCGATGAGTGTTTTCATATCGCCGTTTACAAGGCTCACACCATCCCATTTTGAATCATCGTAATTCGCGAGCGACCAGCCCTGTTTTTCCAATCGCCTGTCTGTGAATTCTCCATTGTATATTTCTGAAGAACGGATCGCACCGGTTGATGATTTCCAGCTTTCGTCGGTAATGATCCTTTCTGTGCTGCCATCGTTGTAAGAGATTTCAATCTGCATCAGCAATGCAATGTCTTTTCCGTACACATTCTGTTGCCCGGAAAACCCTATAAACCCGCGGTACCAGCCGTTTGCCAGCGTTACACCGATCGCGTTTGTTCCGTTCACAAGAAGCTTTGTAACGTCGTACACCTGGTATTGCAGGCGTTTGTTGTAGGATGTCCATCCCGGTGTGAAATAGGCATCTCCCACCCGCTGCCCGTTGATTTGTGCCTCGTACATGCCGTGCGCCGTGATGTATGCTGTTGCCGATGCAATTCTTTTATTGGTTGTAAACGTCTTTCGCAGCAACGGGCTCGGGCGCGTACTATCCTCCGTAAATCCGGGCCCTATCCATTTCGCTTTCCAGTCGCCTGTATTCAGGAATGCCATCTGGAAAAAAGCGGTGTCACTTTTCGATGGTGCGGTGCCGTTGTTGTCCCAAACCTGAACGATCCATTTGTATCTCTTCCCGCTTTCCAGCGTCGAACCTGCGTAGGGAACATAAACAGATTGCGACGAACTGGTCTTTCCCGAATGCCAGGCGATCTTTTTATCGGGCGAAAAAACAGTTATGTCGTAAGCCGTCTGCATCGTGTTTCTTTTTGCGCCCGATAATTGCCAGCTGAAGCGCGGCGTTACCGCATCAACGCCAAGCGGGTTCACCGCATTTTCTGTACGCAACGCAAGAACAGCGGTTTGCGCAAAAGCAAAATGCGCGACGCATACCGGGAGCAAGACCAAAACTGTTTTTTTCATGGTTGTGAATTGTGGTGTATGATGATCACTTACCCGTGATCCTGTATTTGCGCAGGTCCGTAATACCGCTCCACTTGTCTGTACGGAATGGCACGGCGGGAAATTTTTCAAGGTTGTAAAGGTTTGCATCACCTGCAAAATCGGACCATGCATAGCGAACGGCAACCGGACCGTTTACACCGGCTGCGCTCACAACAATATGCTCGCCCTCTATCATTGCGGTTGCAGGTATGAATTTTTTATCTGTGCCTGCGATCGCAAATCCTTTTACCCATCCTCCGGGGTCGGTGGTGATCAGCCCGCCGCCTTTGTGATCAAAATCGATTATCGCTTTGTTTCCTTCAATTCTCATCGACTTGAAAACAGGCCCGCTGAATTCGTTTGATCGTTTGTACGTCTTGTTCAATGCAACGGCAGCAAGCCTTTTACCAACCTCCTGTTTGTTGCGTGGATGAATGTCTTTGGGCTCACCGATGTCTGTTGTAACAACCATTCCTGTATTGGGAACCGATAAACTAAGCGCCTGCGCCTCGCGCAGTTCGGCCCATTCACTTCCTTTCTCAACGGTTCCACCGTTTGCATTGAAGCTGGAGAGCTGAACGAAATAAAAAGGGAAATCGCCCTGTTTCCAACGGCTGCGCCAATCACCGATCATCAATGGAAAAGCGGTACGGTATTGGTATGCGCGGCCTGCGTTACTCTCGCCCTGGTACCAGATGGCGCCTTTGATGGCGTATGGGATCAGGGGATTGATCATTGCATTGTACAAAAGCGTTGGATAACTGTTGGGATCAACTGCATTGCTTTGTATCACCGATTCTACACGGTATTGCCAGTCGCCTGCGAGTGGCAATGATGACCCTGCAAAGATCATTTTTACATCGCCCGGCTCACCGTATATACCGCCACCGCCACCGGTATCGTCGATGCGGATGGCGATCACATTCTTTCCATCGCGTAAAGTACCCTGCGGAATCGTGTAAAGGCGTTTCAGGTTGTACCCTTTTGTAGAACCAACCAGTACGCCGTTGATATAGGTTTCATCGTTGTCATCGATCATGCCCAACAGCAGGTCGGCATTGCCCTTATGCATCGAGGGGTCGATATGGAATTCCCTGCGCAGCCATACAACGCCATCCACATTCTGCAGCGATTGCGTTTCCCATAACCCCGGCACTTTCATGTGTTGCCAGCCGGTGGCGTCGAATGAGGCTTCCTTCCATTTTTTCACTTCGCCTGCAGATGGCAAACCACCCTGCGTTCCGGTAAGTTTATCAAGCGTTTCCTGCCTGCGTACGGCGGCGATGGAATCCAGGTTCAACACCGGGAAACCCGCCATTATTTCCCTGAACTCGTTGTTTTGCTGCAGTGCCTCGCGGCTTGTCCAGGTTTCAACGTTTGTTCCGCCCCATGTACTGTTGATCAGCCCGATGGGCACATGCAATTCTTCGTGGAGACGTTTTGCGAAAAAATATCCCACCGCTGTGAAGTTGCCAACGGTGGCGGGTGTTGCGGCCTGCCAGCCGTTGCCGGTAGCGAGGTCCTGCAGCGGCGAGCCCGCAGCGGTAAGGGCGATCTTCGTGTGACGGATCATCGGAAGATCCGCCGCGGCCATTTCTTCCGCGTAGTTGTTTGCGTTGTTCACGGTCCACTCCATGTTGGATTGCCCAGAACAGAGCCACACATCACCCACTAAAACATTGTTATAGGTGATCGCGCTGTTGCCCTTAACATGCAGTTGAAACGGCCCGCCTTCTTTTTCCGGATCAAGATCAACGCGCCATTTGCCCGAAGCGTCGGCCTGGGTTGTTTTTGTTTGCAGGTTGAACTGCACAGCGATCTTCTCACCTGCCCCCGCCCATCCCCATACAGGAACGGACACATTGCGCTGCAATACCATGCTGTCGGAAAATATTTTTGCTGTGCGCAATTGCGCAGACACAAACGTGAACGCAAAAACAGAAAAAGCGGCAAGCAATGTTTTTCTCATGTGGATGGAGCGAAGCTTTAAGCCGTAGGCCGCAAGCTTTTTTTATTTTGTAAAAAATGCGTTGGTTGAATGGCAGGCGCCCATCGTTTACGTGTACTAGAAAGCATCTGCTTCCCGGTAGGCCCTGATCAAAGCTGCTTCACCGTCTTTACCCGGTTTGGCATTGCCATGCTCCATTCCGTAAACGCCGGTATAGCCTTTGTCTTTGATGTGTTTGAAAATGTTTTTATAATTCATTTCCCCTGTGCCCGGTTCTTTTCTTCCCGGGTTATCGCCGATCTGGAAGTATGCGATCTCATCCCATGCCTTGTTGATATTGGCAATGATGTTTCCTTCATTGCGCTGCATGTGGTACATATCGAAAAGTATTTTGCAAGACGGACTGCCAACTGCCTTACAGATGGCGTAGGTTTGGTCTGAATGGCGCAGGAAAAGATCCGGCGTATCGCTCAACGGTTCCATCACCATCACCAGTTTATGGGGTTCCATGATCTCCGCACCGCGTTTCATGAACTCGATCACATTGGCGGTCTGGAAGCCTTCCGGTAAACTCCTGTCGTAGTTACCCGGCACAACCGTGATCCATTTTGCATTGCATCGTTTGGCAACTTCTACAGAATCTTTGCAATATTGGATGAACTTGTCTTTCCATTCTTTGCTGCCCGATGTCATGGAAGTTTTTACCGGCCAGGTATCGAACTGGTTTACAAACACACCCATTGTCATGCCCAGCTGCGCCAGTGTATCCCCGATCTTTTTCTGCATTTCCGGTGTCCGGCCCATCATGCCATTGTCTTCGATGGAACGGAACCCCATGCTGTGCGCGAACTTGATCTGGTCGATAAAATCGGGGCCTGCATGATTTTTGAACATCCCGTCGTGGATCCCGTAATTGCATTGGAAAGGTTTGTTATCATCCGGCAACTCCCCTTTTTTTTCGTTGGCGAAACCGGTTGAAGCAGCGAGCAAAGCCCCCCCGGTGAGTAAACCTTGCTGCATAAATTTTCTTCTTTGCATGAGCAGTATTTTGTTGCTTAAATTTACTGGAAAACACCTTATAAAAACAGAAACTTTGCCCAGATCGCTGATTTGTTTTTTATTCCCGTTACTAACGGCCATTAGTACCCAAAGCCAGGAGAAAAAATTTCATTTTTCCGCGCAGAAAATGGGATCGCCGTTTAACATCATCCTTGTTTCGGGCGATTCGCTGAAAGCCGCAGCCGTTGCGGAAAAATGTTTCGCCCTGGTTGATTCGTTCAATCTTATCTACAGCGATTACGATACTGCGAGCGAGCTCAGCAAGATCAACCGCCTGGCAGGCGCAGGCGAGGTCCGTGCCTCTGCGGCATTGTGGGAGATACTGGTTCGTTCGCGCGCCGCATGGCAAAAAAGCAAGGGTGCATTCGACATCACCGTTGGGCCGCTCGCCCGGTTGTGGCGGAAAACGAGAAAAGAAAAAACCTTCCCTTCCGCGGAAACAGTCAACACCGCAAGGGCGCTAACCGGTTTTAAACGTTTAGAAATGCATGATGCCACACACACGGTAGCGCTTCCCGTAAAAGGAATGGCGCTCGACCTGGGGGGCATCGCCAAAGGATACGTTGCACAGAAGGTACTCGGCTTGATCTCTGCCATGGGTTTTACCATGGCATTGGTTGATGCAGGCGGGGATATGGTGATGAGCGGCGCGCCACCGGGTTCTGGCGGGTGGACGGTTGGCGTGAACATTCCCGAAACAACCGACAGGCTCCTGCCGCGCCGGCTCCTGCTTTCCAACAAAGCCGTTGCCACATCGGGCGATGCTTACCAGTATGTTGAACACGATGGCATCAAATATTCCCACATCATAGATCCCCGCACGGGATACGGGATCGCATCGCAACGCAATGTAACCGTGATCGCCGGCAACGGCGCCGATGCCGACTGGCTTGCCACCGCCTGCAGTATCCTGCCCGTGGAACAAAGCAAAAAACTGGCATCTGCCCTGCACGCCGACCTCCTGATCACAGAATTAAAAGAAGGGAAGATCATTTACCATTCAACCACCGGCTTCGCGAAGTACTGGAAACACTAAAACGTTATCGTTGCCTGCAACCGTTTTTCCTGATTATTTACTTATCTTGACACACCCAAAAATCATGCATGTGAAACGATTGGTTCTTTTGTTGTCTGCTTTTTATCTTTCAACGGATTGTTCTGCGCAAAATGGTTTTACCGAATACAGCCAGAATATACCGGGTTCTTCTTTGTCGTTTAAAATGGTGCCTGTTAAAAGCGGCAGCTTTACCATCGGGAGCCCTGCATCCGAAAAAAGCCACGCGGCAGACGAGGCCCCGCAAAAAAAGATCGAACTGTCTGCTTTCTGGATGGGCGCCCGTGAAGTGACTCGCGATGAATTTGATGTTTTTCTCAAAGACGAAACAACGAGCCAGAATGTAGACGTTGATGCCATCACGCGGCCAAGCCCGCAATACATCGACCTGAGTTATGGTATGGGTAAAGAAGGCGGCTTTCCTGCAAACAGCATGTCGCAGTACGGCGCGCTGATGTATTGCCGCTGGCTGTATGAAAAAACCGGCGTCTTCTTCCGTTTGCCCACAGAGGCCGAATGGGAATATGCATGCAGGGCCGGGAGCACCAGCGCTTATTTTTTTGGAGACGACAGTACGCAACTGGACAAATACGCATGGTATGCGAAGAACAGCAACGACAAATTCCAGAAAACAGGAACAAAATTGCCGAATGCCTGGGGTTTGTATGATATGCTGGGCAATGTGATGGAATGGACGCTGGATCATTACGACGCTGCGCGGTATACAAAGATCGAAGCAAAAGATCCTGTAGTGGAAGCCAACCCGGTACGGTATCCGAAAACACTTCGTGGGGGCGGTTATGCATCAGCGGCTGCGGAGTTGAGGAGCGCGGAGCGCATCCCCTCGGACCCGGTATGGAACCGCCGCGATCCGCAGATCCCTAAAAGCAGGTGGTGGATCACCGATGCGCCTGCCGTGGGATTTCGTTTGGTGCGCCCGGCGCAGCAGCCATCAAAAGAGCAGGCAGAACAATTTTTCAAAAAATACCTGGATCAATAACTTTTAAAAACAACCATATGCACAACGATGCTTCCAGCAACAACTCGCGCAGAGAATTTGTAAAACAAAGCTCGCTTATCGCGGGCGGATTGATCGCCGCCCCGCTTTTATCGGGCGCAAACTTTTTTTCAGGTGCCGACGATGTGATCAAAGTAGCCGTCATCGGCTGCGGCGGCCGCGGCACAGGCGCTGCCATGCAGGCACTGCGCAGTAAACAGAACGTGAAAATTGTTGCGATGGTGGATGCTTTCCGCGACAACATCGACAAATGTTACAACTCACTCACCAAAGAGGACAAATCCGATCCCAATGCCGTAAGCGTAAAAGCGCGTGTTGATGTTCCGGAAGAAAGGAAGTTCACCGGCTTCGACGGTTACATGAAAGCGATACCGCTGGCAGATGTTGTGATCCTTGCCACGCCGCCCGGTTTCCGGCCGATACATTTTGCGGAAGCCATCAAACAGAACAAACACGTGTTCATGGAGAAGCCCGTGGCCACCGACCCCGCCGGTGTGCAAAGTGTACTGGCAACAGCGGCGCTTGCAAAACAGAAAAAACTAAACGTTGTCGTAGGATTGCAACGGCACTACCAAAACTCTTACCGCGAATTGTTCAAACGCAAAGACCTGATCGGCGACATTACTTCAGCGCAGGCCTGGTGGAACAACGATGGCGTATGGGTTCGCCCGCGCAAACCGGAACAAACAGAAATGGAATACCAGATGCGCAACTGGTATTATTTCAACTGGCTTTGCGGCGATCATATCACCGAACAGCACATACACAACCTGGATGTGATCAACTGGTTCAAAGGAAGCTACCCCGTGAAGGCACAGGGCCTCGGTGGACGGCAGGTTCGCAAGGGTAAAGACCATGGCGAAATCTTTGACCACCACTATGTTGAATTTGAATATGCCGACGGCTCATTGCTCAACAGCCAATGCCGCCACATACCCGGAACCATGAGCCGTGTAGACGAACTGCTTGTTGGAACAAAAGGAAAGATCCGCTGCGGCGCGGCCAACATCACCGATGCATCGGGCAAAGTGATCTACCAGTTTGATTTGAAGAATGGCGAACCGAACCCATACCAGACGGAGCACGACGAACTCTTTGCTGCCATCGCCAAAGGCGAATACAAGTTTGCGGATGCGGAGAACGGCGCGAAAAGTACCATGACCTCGATCCTGGGAAGAATGGCAACTTACAGCGGGCAGATTGTTGAGTGGGACAAAGCCATCAACTCAGGCATCAACATACAACCCAAAACCTATGCGTTTGATGCACCGCCGCCGGTGTTGCCGAATGCAGACGGGTTTTACAACATCGCAGTTCCGGGCGTAACAAAATATGTTTAATTGAATTTGGGATCCGCAATGGGAAATTTTGAACCAAGGTATAATGGTTTCAAAATTTCCCATTCCCAAAAATGCTGCAGTCTTCTAGTTGCCGATAGCATGATCGGCATGAACAGGCAATCCCTTCCAAACCTTTTTTGTTGTCCAGTCTTCATCTTTGCCGTTCCACAATGCATCCGACGCGGGCAGTCCTAAAATAAGGAACGCTTCGGAACACAAATACAAACTCCCAGTTGAAATATAATTTTCGCCGATGTCTTTCTGGTGCCCGGATACACCGATCTGCAGCCATCCGTCCGCATCAAATGTGCCGGGCGCTTCGAGCTGTTTTTTGATCATTGTGTATAAAGCCGCGCGTACCTGTTGCGGCGCAATGCCTTCCGGCAACTGTTTCATCAATGCAACCTGCGATAGCGATTGAAAGGCACCGAAACGGTAGGCAAGCGATCTGCCGATAACAGGGTAAGTGCCTTCGGGTGAGATCAGCCGCTCCAATACTGCGGCGTAGCGCCTGCTTCTGCGCAGCTCCGTGTTGTAATCGATAGCGGTTGCTATTCCTTTTTGTTTCATTACACCAAGGATATCGAGCAGCATCGGGTGGATCACAAAACTGTTGTAATAATCCCAATGAAATTCGGGCCCGTCGCCATAAGCGCCATCCCCTTTGTACCATTCCTTGTGTTTCTGTATGGAATAATCGATCGCTGCCTGGTTGCACTCGCCGGTAAGCAGCAGCAATCCGGTTTCTACCATTCCTGTAAACAGCAGCCAGTTGCTTTCGTAAGGTTTTGTTTTGCGTGTGAGCTTCAATGCTGCTACAAGTTCCTGTTTTGTTTTTTCATCCAGCTTCGCGAGCAGTTGTGTTGGTGCGCGCAGCAGGGCATGTGTTAAAAAAGCGGCATCTACAAGCGACTGCCCGGGAATATTGAAACCGAGATAGTCGGGAGATGTTGAATCAACACCATTCTTTATACAAAGCAAGGCAAGGTCGATGTATTTTTTCCTGAGCTTCCCTTCCTCTGTATCATCGGCGCCAAGCTCGAGCCAGGGCGCCATGCCGGCCATCATTCTTCCAAAGCCCTCAAGATAGGTGGTGGACGGGATCCGCTTTACACGTATCATCTCCGGCGATTTCTCCACAGGCATTTTTTCTTTCAGCGTTTTCTCACTGAGCGCTTTGAACATCGGATCGGCAAGCTTCGTCATGGCTTGCACCAGATAGGCCCTTTCCTTTTGCCCCTCATCGTTCTGCGCAACGGCAGCAAAAGAAATGACCAACGCGAGTAGAAAAAACTTTGAACGCATAACCGGTGGTTTAAGCTACGAAGCTAAAGATATTCAGGAAGTACAACCATCCTTATTTCTTCCTGTAATTGGTAAGGAATACGCCTGTCATGATCAACGCCGCTGCCAGCACTTTCGGCATACTCAACGATTCATTGAGAATGATCATCGATGCGATCGTAGCAAAAAAGGGTTGCGTATAGATAAACGAACCCGTAACACTGGCGCCCAGTTTATTGATCCCGTAATTCATCAACATATAGGCGATGAATGTGCCGCCCACAACAACATAGGCCAATGCGAACCAGCTTAACGCATCGAACGATTGCCAATGCGCCTGCTGCAGGGCGTTCCATCCCAAGGGAAGACTGAAGAAGATACCGAAAAGAAATACCCATTGCAGCACATGTGTGGCTTTGTGTTGTTCGGTAAGCGGTTTAACGGCGATCACATAAGAGGAATAACCCAGCGCGCCTAAGATCACAAAAAGATCTCCAAGCGATTGCTGTGCGCCTGCGGCGGAAGAAACATCACGCGCAAACACAAGCAGTGCGCCGCCCGATATGCCAAGCAGCAACCCTACGATCTTGAAAAAGTTCAACGATTCTTTCAGGTAAAACGCGGCAAGCAGGGTAATGGTGATCGGCGTGGTGAGTACAAGCAACGATGCGTGGATGGGGCTTGTAAGCGAAATTCCCAGGATAGAAAAGGTCTGGTTGAGTGTAATGCCCGTGAGCGCGCAAAAACACAAACGCAGGTAATCCTTTTTTGTAAAAGACATCTTAACAGGCCGCGCCGCATACATCAACCAGAAAAGGAGCGCCGTTATGGTAATGCGGATGGCTGTGAGTCCCAGTGGCTGTATCAACGAAGGACTGATGTGCTTAACGGCTACAATGATCGTTCCGAAGAAAAAGTTTCCCGTAAGTACGGCCAGTCGTGCCTTTGTTTTTACGTTCATCGCGCAGCAAATAAAAGGGTTAAAACAGCAAAGCGTTTTTCAGGCCCAAAGCTGTTTTAACCCAGTGTAACCAAGGTATTGGTCATTAAACTTATTATCTAAAACTTCCTTTAATATTTGAAAGGTTTTCCACCTGCCATCACTTCCTGTGTTTTTGGATCGAACGTTACTTTTTCACCGGTGCGAGCCGCGGCGTTCGACATGATGGTTGCGATGGAATGGTTGTATCCCGCTTCCACCGGTGCATTTGGTGTTTTGCGGCTTCGGATACACTCCATCCAGTTGCGTACGTGGGCGGTTGTCAATTCATCGCCACCGGTGTTGGCGCCGGCTTCTACTTTGATCATTTCAGACAAACTCAATTCAGGCAACAGGTTGGCCTGCATTTTCATCTGGTTGGCAAAGCGCTGCGTCAACCCGCCTTTCGGAGAAACCTTGTTGGTGATAAGGTTCAGCTCTCCGCCATTGCTGTAATAGATCTCACTCGGGTTCTCGTCGCCGTTGTGCATGCGCGACATAAATACCACCTGGAACCCGGTTGAAGGATCGTTCTCCGGACCGTATTCAAACACGGCCGTGATCGTATCCCAGTTCCTTCGGCCGTCTTTCCACTGGTAAATACCGCCGTTGGCCGTTACGCTGCGTGGATGGCCAAGGCCGCTGAACCAGTTAACGGTATCGATCTGGTGGCTCATCCATTGGCCGGGCAAGCCTGATGAATAAGGCCAGAACAAACGGTACTCCAGGTATTTTCTTGGGTCAAATTTTTCTTTCGGGCGATTCATGAGGAACCGGTTCCAGTCGAGGTCCTCTTCTTTACATTGTGCAACAAGATCGGGCCTTCTCCAGCGGCCGGGCTGGTTTACGTTCCATGTCAATTCAACCATCGTGATCGGACCGAATTTTCCGCTCTGGATATAATCTGCTGCGGCCGTATAATTTTTCCCGCTCCTTCTCTGCGACCCTATCTGCACGATGCTTTTGGAAGCTTTCACGGCTTTCAACGCAGCGCGGTTGTCTTCCATTGTTTCTGCAAACGGTTTTTCGCAATACACGTCAAGACCCGCTTCTACAGCAGCTTTGCAATGAAGCGCGTGTTGAAAATCAGGTGTGCTGATGAATACCGCATCGCAGGTTTTGGAAGCAAACAGTTCGTCGTTGTTCCGGTAAGCATTGATGTCGTGGCCCATTTTATCTTTGAGAAAAGCCTGCCCTTCGTCCCTTCTTTTTTTCCACAGGTCAGATACGGACACGATATCAAAATTCATATCCTTGTAAAACTTCATGAACGGTGGAATGTGTGATGCCCTGTGGCGATCGGAAAAACCGATCACCCCTACCCTTACGCGATCGTTGGCCCCAATGATGCGGCCGTAACTTTTTGCACTGAATCCAAGCGTGGCCAGGTACGTTCCCGCAGCCGCCTGCGCGGATTGTTTGATGAATTTGCGACGTGAGTTTGACATGTTCAATCGTTATGTTGTGATTAATAGTTAGCTGTAAGTGTAAGTTGTCGTTACATACATTGAAATTCTCCCGGCTAAAGTTCCCTTATCTTGATGCTCCTGAAGGCTACATGCGTTCCATGTTCCTGCAGTAAGATATGCCCTTTTGCCCCCATTCCAAAATCCGGGATCTTTGCGTATTTGCTTTTGGCCACAAGCGCAAGAAACTCCGGTGAACCGCGTTTGTATTCCACTACTTTCCATCCATTGATCCAGTGCTCCACGCGGTTGTCTGGATACACTACGATCCTTCCCCTGTTCCATTCGCCGATCGCAATTTTCTCGCGGCCGTTTTTGTTGGATGGAATGAGGTCGTACAAAGATGCAAGTTTCCGGTTACCATCCCGTCCTGCCCGCGCATCAGGATGCCTGTCGTCGTCGAGCACCTGGTATTCCAATCCTATCGGTCCATTGGTCGTTTTTTCTTTTTCTACCACGAAATATTTTACGCCGGAGTTGGCCGTGTCTGTCATCCGGAACTCAAACTGCAGATCGAAAGCGCCAAATTGTTCACTGGTAATGATATCCCCGCCCGAAGAAACGGATGCGCTTCTTCCCTTGCTCACATTCAGTGTTCCGTTCTCTACGTACCATACCGGTGGAATGTTCTCTTTGTTCGCACCTTTCCATCCATCCATTGTTTTCCCATCGAACAGCAACCGGTAGCCCAATCTTTTTTCATCGGGAGAAATGGTATTGACGAGTGTATTCACTACAAAAACATTGTCGTCGGGTGCTTTTTTAAGACGCGTGGTCTGGATGCGGATGTTTTTCCAGCGGATCTCCTCTCCCACATTTTTTGCATCCCTGATCGCGTGCACCTGCAATGCGATAAAACCTTTCGGTGTCATGTCATCGATCAAGTGCGAGCACGCAACGCCATTGAGCCAGATGCGGATGCTGTTGCCGATGCATTCAATTTTATAATGGTTCCATTGCCCGGGCCTGAATGCTTTTTTTGCCGCGGGGTTGTTCTCCATCGAATACAACCAGCCACGCCGCGCTTCGTCGTAAATGCCGCCGCTCCATCCACGATCAGAGGGGTCCACTTCCGCCTGGTAGCCATGTACACGCTCCGGCGTTCGTTTGTCGGTTACATTGCATTTATCGTCCGCATCTTTTATCTCGCTCCTGAACTGGATACCGGAATTCATGCTGTCGGCAACTTTCAGATCGAGTTCGAGTATAAAATCGCCGTATTCTTTTTCGGTTGCCAGGAAACTATTGGGTTCATTCAACACCGTCCGGCCAACGATCTCGCCATTTTCCACGGTGTATGGCGCCTTGCCATTGAGCTGTCTGAAACCTTTCAGGTCCTTGCCGTTGAAAAGTTTTTCCCATTTCTGGGCAGCAGAAAACTGTGAAATAAAACACGCGGTGATCAGCAGAAAAATTATTTTCCTCATGGCATTGTTATTTTTTTGTACGAAACCCTAAAGCCCGAAATACTCCTTCGCATTGTGATAAGATATATCTGCGAGGATGCCTCCCATCCATTTTTCATCGTTCGGCAGCAATCCTTTTTCCATTTCATCGCCGATGAGGTTGCAAAGAATCCTCCTGAAGTATTCGTGTCGCGGAAACGATAAAAAACTCCTGCTGTCTGTTATCATCCCGATGAATGTGCTGATCAGACCCATATTGGACAGGGCATTCAACTGCCGCTCCATTCCATCTTTCTGATCCAAAAACCACCAGCCCGAACCGAACTGCATTTTTCCTTTTACGCTCCCATCGTTGAAATTGCCAAGCATGGTTGCAAACACTTCGTTGTCGGATGGATTGATGTTGTAGATAACCGTTTTCGCAAGCTGGTCATGCTGATCGAGCTGATCGAAGAACAACGACATCTGCAATGCCTGCGGAAAATCGCCGATCGAATCAAAACCGCTGTCGGCGCCTAATTTTTTATTGAGACGTGTATTGTTGTTACGGATCGGCCCGAGATGAAACTGCTGCACCCAACCTTTTGCCTGGTACATCCTGCACAACTGCAGCAATACATGGCCCATGAAAGCATCCGGGTCGGAAAAGCTTCCTTTGCGGTGGGTAACAAACGATGCGAACTCGGCTTCGAGTGCAGATGAGAATTCAAGTTTCGCCGGCATCTGTATCAACCCGTGATCCGAAACACGGCAACCATTGCCGTGAAAAAAATCAACACGTTCCTGCAATGCGCCCAGGAACGAAGAAAGATCCTTGATGGAGCTGCCCACGCTGTTTTCGAGCAGGCCCAGGTTGTGGAAGAATGCGGCTGTGTTTCCGATCATCAAGACTTTATCGGGACGAAAAGACGGCGATACCCTGATCTTGTAATTTTCATTGGCCAGTTGCTGGTGATGCTCCAGCGAATCCCACGGCTCATCTGTTGTACCAACGTATTCAACCCGGAACGATTCAAGAATAGAGCGGGTTGTATGCGATGGTTGTTTAAGCAGTTCGTTGCACGATGCATACACCGAAGCCGCGTTTTTTTCGTCCAGGTATTCCGCAATGCCGAAAACGTTTTTCAGTTCCATGTGTGTCCAGTGAAAAAGCGGGTTGCGCACGGTTTGCGGAACCACTTTTGCCCAGGCGTTGAATTTTTCTTCATCGCCGGCATCGCCTGTGATCAGGTGTTCCGGAACACCGAGCGAACGCTGCGCGCGCCATTTGTAATGGTCGCCGCGAAGCCAGATATCTGTAAGGTTGTTGAACTGTTTATTGGAAGCGATCTCGTTTGGTGCGAGGTGGCAATGGTAATCGATGATCGGGAGATGTTTAACATGATCGTGGTATAAGCGCCGCGCAACTTTTCCCTGTAACAAAAAATCGTCTGTTAAAAAATATTCACTCATGGTGCAATGGTTAGTGCGGTTTATACACCGCTGAAAATGGTAAAGCCGCCGTCTACGCCCAATGTCGTACCGGTTACAAAACGGGATGCATCGCTCAACAGGTAGATCAATGCGCCCACCAGTTCTTCCGGCTTGCCAAATCTTTTATACGGTGTATTTTTTACAACCAGGTTGCCGCGGTCTGTATAACTGCCATCCGGTTGCGTTAACAATGTCCGGTTCTGTTCGGTAAGGAAAAAGCCGGGCATGATGGAGTTCATGCGGATCTTGTCGCCATAACGGTTGGCCAGCTCTACTGCGTACCATTTTGTGTAGCAGTCAACAGCTGCCTTGCCCATGCTGTACCCCAGCACTTTTGTTACGGCCTGCTGTGAGCTTACCGAAGAAATATTTACGATGCTCCCGCCGTTCTTTTTTGCCATCACTGCGCCAAACACATGTGTTGGAACAACTGTTCCCCAGGTATTCAATGCTAGTGCTTTTTTCATCCCTTCGATATTCATTGAAAAAATATCCGCCTCGGGTGCAAGCACTGCTTCGGGCATATTGCCACCCGCGCCATTCACGAGGCCATCGATGGTTCCGTATTTTTCGAGGATGATGTCGCGGGCATTGATGAGTTCGCTTTCTTCCATCACATCTGCCGTAACAGAAAACGCCTGCCCGCCGTTTGCGTTGATCTCGTCTGCGCGTTGTTTGCCAACTTCAGCATTGCGTCCCAGTATCACAGCGATACCGCCCGCATCGGCAATCGCTTTTACAAAAGATCCACCTAATATCCCGGTGCCGCCGGTAACTACGATAACTTTGTTCTTAAGCGAGAAAAGATCATTGGATCCCATGGTAAGCAATTGATTTTGGTATGTGAATGTGAAGATTTTTTTTAAGCGCAATGAAGTAATTTACGAAAACGATGTAGGCGCACGTGCGCCCAAAGGTTAATTCTGCGGGATCATCTCCACCCGCTTCACACTCGATATTGCCACGGGAAAATCTTTTCTTCTTTTGATGAAGATCAGTGAATCCCCTCTTTGTTTTTCAATTACGCCTTCGATGATCACTTTGTCGTCGTGACCGTACACCCTAAGTGGTGTTTTTTTATCGATGAAATAGGTGTATGCCGATTCCGTGTGGCTCGACACCGATGCGGCCGATGAAGCGTTGCTTCCTTTTTTGGTGGTGATCTGGATCACACCATTTGCGCCCTGCGTTCCATACGCCGTAAGGGATGCCGCGTCTTTTAATACGTTTACGGATTCGATATCCTGTACGTTGAGATTGCTGATGTCGCCGCTGTAGATCGTTCCGTCTACCACGAATAAGGGTACCGACGATCCTGTAAGCGTCGAGATCCCGCGAACGATCACAGAGTTACCTCTACCGTTGCTTGTTTTTACTTCAAGACCCGGCACATCACGCAGCATATCGTAAATGGTTTTGTAGGTGCCCTGGATGGCCGTGGTGGCTTTTGCCTGTGCGGACGATTTCCCCGCAACCAGCACCAACGCAATGCAGAGAAAACCCGCGGCGATGGAACGAAATGTTTTCATATGGCTTATTTTTTATTTGCTAATTTCTGTGCCTGCGTGGTGGTATAATACTTCGCCAGCATGTTGGGCACTTCCCACGAAGGCATGTTGTTTTTAGACAGGTACTCCAGGTATTTTTCTGTTACACGTGCGAAATGCGATTCATGTCCTTCCTTGAATGCATCGGGTATGATCACTTCCCAGCCCTTGTCGTTTTTCTTGAGTGAAACACCTTTGTATTGCTGCGCTATTTTTTCAACCGTTTTCTGCACATCGTTGTCGTACGCTGCATTGTGCACCAATGGTTCGATGTACAATGTAGGTTTGTACTGCTGTTCTGCGCCCTGCCTGATCACCAGGTTTGCCTTTGTTCCGCGCATGATGGAGTAGTGTGTATCCCCGGTTCCATCGGGCGCTTTGTAGTTCCATATCACCGATACCTTGGCATGCACGCCTTTGATCCTGTAATTGATCTCGCCGTTACACATCACGCTGATATCGTCTTTCGCATCGCTGTATTTCTTCAGGTATGCGGGCACCTGCTGCACTTTGGTAAGCTCGGCGAACTGGTTCCTGCTGATCACCGTTGGCCAATGCTTCGCTGAAGTTAACACAATATCTTTTGTATAATCCAGCGTTACGCCCGGAAAACATTCCCATTGTACGAGGTCTACCAGGTGTGTGGTCACATCAACAATGCCTTCCCCCTCCTGCTCTACATCGAGAAACCAGGCCGGTCTTGTTAAAACCGATCCGGAAACGTATTTGTAAAAATGGTGAACGCTCTCTTTTGTAACGGCCGGTTCTGCAGCAGTGCCTTTTGTTAAGGCGCCAAACAAAGCAGGCTCCATGGAAAATGCGCGTTGAAGGATGGTGGTGATCTCGTAGCGTTCCGTCATAATATCATACAACAGAACCTTGTTCCTTTTGGCTGTTTCAAAAGCCTGCTTCAGTTTCACAAATCCTTTCTGGTCGATCACCATGGGCTTGTCTGCAAAAACATTGAGCCCCGACTGCACCGATTTCAGGATGTAATCTGTCTTCAGCTGGTTGTTACCCGCAAGCACTACCACGTTGCCCTTTTTTTCCCTGAGCATGCGGTCAAAAAAATCATCGCCCTCGTATACCACTTCTTTCCAGCCCGTGGGCGCTTTTACGTCTGTATTGTAGCCTTTGATCTTGGCAAGATGAAGATCCAGGTCATTGCCTTTCTTTGCATACACATGCACGGTCTCGTCTACCTGCGGGTACATCGATTTCTGAACAAGCGCCGCATGAAAATGCCCCGGATCAAGCGTGATCAGCCTCACCGGCTTCTGCGCAATGGCAGGCGAAGCGGTAATTGCAGTAATTATCATTGTGAATAAGAACCTCATTATAATTAGTAATTAGGAATTAGGAATTAGGAATTAATAATTTTTGAACCGAAAAATTGGTAATTGGCAACCAGCAATTATGAATTATTAATTACTAATTCTTAATTGCTAATTCCTAATTACTAATTATCGCAGCTGGTCGTCTTTTCCCGTTGCATAGGCTTTGGCATAATCGATGCCACGGAACTGCGATGCAATGTACTTGATGCCTTGCAACAAATGATTTATATACACCGGGTCCTGGTAATTTTCTTTGTCGTGGCCCAGTGTGGTAACCCATATGTTTCCGCCCTGGAACTGCTGGTACCATACCGCAGGGAAATAATCCTTGTAAGAGCCGAGGTTTTTCTGCAGGAGGCTGTCTTGCGACCTTTCATGCATATCAAGAGAGCTTACCACGTGCGCCATCAGTACTTTGATGCCGGGGTAGAGTTCTTTCCCAAAATAGCACTCGTCTTTTCTTTCCCACATGGCCGGTACGCCTTGCATGGAGGGGTGGTCGCCATCCAGTTTTTTAACGGTAAACTTCTGGTTCTTTGCGTGCCAGGTAAACGTTTCGCCAAGCATTTGTTTGAACCATGTCCAGTTGCGTTCCGTGCCCGTTACAGAATGAACGCCCACAAAACCACCGCCGGCTTCAATGTATCTCCTGAAGGCAACGCGCTGTGCATCGGTTGCAAACACATCGTTGTTGGTGCTGGTGAAAATAAGCAGGTTGTATTTTTTCAGGTTCTCTTCTGTAAATACCAGAGATGTATCGGCAACATCCACCGTAAACCCATTGGCTGCGCCAAGCGCCTTGATGCAGGCAACGGCCGACGGAATATTATCGTGCACATATCCCTTCCCGTTCTTTGTATACACCAGCACACGGCTCCCTCTGAGCTTACCATCAGCAGCGTTCAGCTGCGATACCGCCATGCTCAACGCAAAGAATAAAAAACAGTTTTGTAAGAAGACCCTTTTTATCATTTCATTTGTTTTTGTAATCGTTAGAGTGGATGTACCCGCCCCTTGCCCTTCCAGGCCAAAGCAACCGGTTGCTTTTTTTCTCCACCTGTGCAGCAATCGGTTGAATTTTGCCGTCTGATAGCCCTGCCGTGGCCAGGACGAAGCCGGGCAGCAGCGTGGCAGAAATTGCATGGACAGGGTGAGCAGCAACCGTGTTCCCCTGCGATACATGCCATAAAAATCCGGGGAAAGGCACCAGCGGTTGTGCAAGAATGGGAAGGTAGAGAAGAACAAAGGCAATTACCATAGCAATGCAAAGACGGAAAGTCCTTCTCATAATGCAATCGTTTGAATTGTAGACGGGCAAAGCTTAATTATCAATTAAATTTAGCGTTAACTCACTGGCAATGACTACGTTTTCTACGAAAACCTTTTCGTAGAATTTGTGTCAGAAAAACACATCAACCGATTGAGACTTCAAAAACTATTCTAATTTAACACTTCATTAATAGTTTGCTTAAAACAACGGGATCGATTGCCCGGAGCTTACTGTTATTCATCAAAACCAACTTGCCATTATGAACAAACATCCGCATGTTTACAAAACAGCAGCGGGACCCAAGCTACTTCAGATAGTATGCCTTGCGGTCCTCTTTTGTTCCTTTGCAGTTACGGCTACCGCCGGATGGAAGGAACACCATTCCGCCTCCTTCAAACTGCCTCCTCCCGCAACCATTACCGGTAAGGTAACGGATTCGAAGAATGCGCCGATGGAAGGGGTGAGCGTAACGATCAAAGGATCCCGTCGCGGCGTAACTACTAACGCAGCCGGGCAATTCACTTTTCCGAACGTTCCGGAAAATGCAACGCTTGTATTCACTTTTACAGGTTTTGCAGACAAAGAAGTTAAGATCTCAGGTACCGCACCGCTTTCCGTTTCCCTTACAGAAGTGGTTTCGGGACTGAACGATGTGGTTGTGGTTGGTTATGGTACCGCCACTAAAAAAGACATCACCGGTGCGGTGAGCCAGATTAAGGCTACGGCATTGGAGAACGACAATCCAAGATCAGTAGGTGATATCCTCCGCGGAGGGGCACCGGGTGTGGATGTTGGTTTCGATGGCAGTACGAAAGGCTCTACGCCAAGACTGGAGATCCGGGGTAAGGGAACACTTACCGCGGGTTCAAACCCATTGATCGTATTGGATGGGGTGATCTTCCCGGGTGGATTGGAAGACATCAACCCCAATGACATCTCAACGATCGATATCCTTAAAGACGCGAGCTCTGCCGCGGTATTCGGGGCGCGCTCAGCAAACGGCGTTATCCTGATCTCTACCAAAAAAGGTAAATCAGGAAAACCGATCATCACTTTCAACGACAACATCGCACTCAACAAAGTGGAGAAGAAACCCCACCTGCTTAACGGCCCCGAGTTTCTCGAGTTCCGCAGCCAGGCCATCTGGTCAAACACAAGCGGTACACCACTTACCTATGCATTTGATTCAACTTCAAAACCGGGTATCCAGTATTATTCATGGGATCCTTCCAAACTGCCATCGAATATTTCACTCGCGCAGTGGAGGGCACTTGACAATACCGCCGGCGACGACGTGACCGTATGGCTCACACGTTTGAAAATGAAACCGATCGAGATCGCCAACTACAAAGCGGGCAATGTGCTCGATTGGGAAAAGCTGATCTACAACCAGAATGCTTTGCAGCACGATCATACCATCTCCATCTCGCAGAGAAAAGAAGATGTGAACTACTATTTCTCGCTCGGCTATCTCGAGAACAATGGTATCACTGTAAACGATAAATACAAAACACTCCGCGCACGTTTGAACCTCGAGGCAAACATCGCGAAATACCTGACCGTGGGCGTGAACTTCCAGTTTGCGGAAAGAGACCAGAGCGCCATCACCGTTAACCTGAGTGATGTATTGCAGACAACCCCTTACGGACAGATGTACGCCGCCGATGGCGTTACGCTGCGTTTGAGCCCGAACGACGATCCGGGAAACAACTCGAACCCGTTCATGTCGCAATACTACAGTACGCGTTTTTACAAGTATGACAACTTCTTTGCCCAGTTGACACTGAAGGGCAAACTTCCATTCGGGTTCTCGTACCAGGTGAACTACTCACCAAGGTTTGAGCTAACGAGGGAATACAATTTCCAGTCGGACAAGAACCCGCTTCTTGTTGGACAGAAAGGTATCATCGACAGAAGGAACCGCAATGAGTTCTCCTGGAACCTGGATAACATCCTCCGCTGGAACGGTAAATTCGGCAAACACACCGTAGAGGCCACCTTCCTGGTAAACGCAGAGAAAATGACCTACTACAACCACCTTGCACACGGCGAGAACATACAGCCAAATGCGAACCTGGGATACAGCGGTTTGCAGAATGCAACACAAGCGATCAGGAACGAGATCGACGACCAGACAGAAACAGGTGATGCGTTGATGGGCCGTTTGGCTTACAACTTCAACCAACGCTACTTCCTTACGGCAACGATCCGCCGCGATGGATATTCAGCCTTTGGTGCAACCAACCGCAGGGCCGCTTTCCCATCGCTCGGTGTGGCATGGGCATTCAGCGATGAAAACTTTATGAGGAACACAAGTTCATGGCTCGACTATGGTAAACTGAGGCTCTCTTACGGAGCCAATGGTAACAGGTCTATCGGTCGTTACGTGGCATTGTCAACACTCGGTGGCGGTACCTACGTATTTGTAACACCAAGTGGAACCGTATACAACTCATCCTATGTATTTGCCAACACCCTTCCAAACCCAGATCTAAGATGGGAATCGAACGCATCGGTGGATCTCGGTCTCGATTACTCACTCTTCAAAGGGCTCATCACCGGTACTTTTGAAGTGTACAAGAGGGTAACGAAAGACCTCCTGGTGAACCGTACGCTGCCAAGCGTATCGGGTTACTCGAGCGGTATCGCAAACCTCGGACAGGTGAACAACAGTGGTTTCGAAATGAGTGTTACCTCTCAAAACATCAAACGCAGCAATTTCGAGTGGAGAAGTACAGTGAACTTCTGGTTCAACAGGAACAAGATCGTTCACCTGTATGGCGCCACACCAGATTACGATGCAAGCGGTAAACTCATCGGCGAATCAGAGAAAAACGACCTGAACAACGGATGGTACCTCGGCCACTCCATCACGGAGAAATGGGATTACAAGATCATCGGCGTTTGGCAGATGTCTGAAGCAACAACCGCCGCCAAATACGGTTACAAACCAGGCGATTTCAAAGTTCAGGATACGAACGGCGACGGAACCTATACACAGGATGACAAAGTGTTCCTCGGTGATCAATCGCCAAGATACCAGTTCAGCATAAGGAACGAATTCAAGATCTACAAGAATTTTGATTTCTCTTTCACGCTCAATGCGAAACTCGGTTCGATCTACCAGAACAACGAGATCAAGAACCAGGACCGCTTTTACGACCGCGCGAATTTCTACGACAGGCCACACTGGATGCCGAACAACCCGATCAACGATTATGCAGCCGTTAACTCGAATGCAGGTATCTGGACGGCTTATACAAGTTCAGCGTTCCTCCGCGTGAGCAACGTGAGCCTTGCCTATACCGTGCCATCAAGTACCGTTCGCAGGTGGGGATTTGACGGTATCAAAGCATACGTTAACGTAACCAACCTCGCGGTGTTCACCAAATGGTGGTATTTCGATCCGGAGTACAAAGGACCAGATCCAAATAACCCAACCAACCTCGCACCGGTTCCGTTGAGCATCAACTTTGGATTAAACGTAACCTTATAAGATAACCCTTAAATCAAGAAGAAATGAAGAATACAATAAAAGCATCCTTCCTGCTGGCGGTTATCGCGTTCGGCACGCTGAATATAGTAGGATGTAAAAAAAGCTGGCTCGAGCCAAAAACATTGTCGCTCTTTTCGCCGGAAAATACACTCGTGGATCTGCCGGGCTTCAAGGCCGCACTGGCAGCCGCTTCCAATAACCTGAAAGCAGAATGGTACGGCGATGGCTCGCCCAACATTTCTGAACAGATCTTCTCGGAAGAATCTGTAGAAGGTACAGATGATAAAACAGGACCTGCACAGAACATGGATCTGCAGATCAAACCGGAAGCGCAGCTGAGGCACGTTGACTTCAACAACATCGGCTGGTTCTGGGAAACCCAATACAATGGTATCCGCGCAGCGAACATCATTCTCGGCCGTGTGGAAGAATCAAAACTTACCGATGCGGAAAAGAACATGATCAAAGGACAGGCATACTTCCTGAGAGGATATGATTTCTATCGTTTAACAAACCAGTTTGGCGATGTGCCCGCTCCTACCAAAGAGCTGAGAACACCGAAAGTAGATTTCGTTACCGTAAAACGCGAAGTGATCCTACAGCGTGCGAAAGCAGACATCGAATCAACCATTGCTGCTGTACCATGGGTTACAGACAGGGGAGAGATCAACAGGGCGGCCTGTTATCACCTGCTTACCAAGATCAACCTGTCACTTGGATTGTTTGACGATGCGATCGCCAGCGCCACTGCAGTGATTAACCAAGGCACGTACAAACTCATGAAAACCCGTTTCGGTGTTGATGCAAACATCACAACAAAGAACGTAACATGGGACCTGCACCGCCCGGACAACAAGTCGGCTGCGGCGAATACAGAAGGATTGTACATCGTAACAGACCGTCTCGGCGTGGCCAACAACATCCAGACAAACAGCATGCGTAATGCGGCGCCTGGTGTGTCGATTGGCACAAACATCATCACGCCGGCGGGCAGGGCGGGCATGACCGCCTCTGCAGGTGTTGAGATAGACCTGATGCAGATCTACGGGCGTGGCATCGGCCGTTGCCGCTCTACTTCGTATCACTACCGTGAAATCTGGGATGATCCAAAAGACTGGAGACACGACTCTGTATCGGGCAACTGGATGTACATGGAGAACCTCGTATATGCGAACCCTGCACTCAAAGGTGTGGATACCGCTTACGGCCGCCGTCTCCGCCTGTTCGATCCAAACCAGAACAACAAACTGCTGTGTTCAGACACCTTGCGCAGCTGGTACCCCTGGCCTCATTACAAACTGTATGTTCCGGATTCAGAGAACGTACCGATGCGTGGCGGCCACTCAGACTGGTATGTGTTCCGTTTGGCAGAAACTTACCTGCTGCGTGCGGAAGCATATGTTTGGAAAGGCGACCAGACCAATGCACTGGCAGACATCAATGCGGTTAGAACAAGGGCAAACTGTGATGCATATACAAACATTGCCAAAGCCACCATTGCAACCGTACTCGATGAAAGGGCAAGAGAACTGTACTACGAAGAGCCACGCAAAACAGAACTTACCAGGATCGCATACATCTATGCAAAAACAGGTAAAGTTGCAGACAACGGCAAAACGTATACACTCGCCAATTTCTCAACTTCCAATTTCTGGTACGACAGGGTAATGGAGAAAAACGTGTTCTACGCGAAAAATTTTATTACCGCACACGGCGATATGATGAAGATCAGTCCTTACCACGTATTATGGCCCATACCACAACCCGCCATCAATGCGAATACAGGAAACCGTTTGAACCAGAATGCAGGCTACAACGGCTTCGCTGGAAACGTTGCACCATCAGACAAGATCGTAGATTGATCCGTTCTTTTTAACGGGTTTGAAATAAAGAATGCCATCTCAAATGAGATGGCATTCTCATTTGATGCAGGATCGTATTGATTTAAAAAAAATCACTTCAGCGTAAACGATTTCGTTGTTTTTGCTGATCGATAAAGATGAAATCATACTGCAAAATCATACCTTTAAAACCATACGCAACCAGGAAAAACAACAGACATAAAAACCTCCAACATGCAGATAAAAAGAATCGTTACCGTTTGCGCCGCAGTGCTTCTGTTTGCGGGCGGATCTTTTGCACAGCAGAAAGCAACGCCATTGCTGACCGTGATCGACACCGCGCTGAACAAAGCCATCAGGCAGTACAGGGTACTGCAGGCAAACCTCGTGGCAACACCGGAAGCGCTGCCCAAAACCTATTACCCGCTGACGAAAAAATTTGAAACCAGTAAATCGAGCTGGTGGTGCAGCGGGTTTTACCCGGGATCGCTGAATTACCTGTATGAATATTCGAACGATAATTCATTGTGGCAGGAAGCAACCCGCGCAGAAAAACTGCTCGAAAAAGAACAGTTCAACAAAGGCACACACGATCTTGGTTTTATGATGTTCTGCAGCTTCGGCAATGCCAACCGCCTGATGCATACCAAAGAATACGACGAGATCCTGATGAACAGTGCAAGATCACTGTCTACCCGTTTTAACCCTACCGTAGGCTGCATCCAGTCGTGGAACGCCACCGCCAAATGGAAGTTCCCGGTGATCATCGACAACATGATGAACCTGGAGCTCCTGTTCTGGGCAACACAGCACAGCGGCGATTCTTCTTTCTACAAGATCGCGGTAACGCATGCCAATACAACGATCCGGAATCATTACCGCCCGGATTACAGTTCGTGGCACGTGGTGGATTACGATCCCGCAACCGGCAATGTGAACGTAAAACAAACGGCACAGGGTTATGCGGATTACTCCGCCTGGGCGCGTGGGCAGGCCTGGGGATTGTATGGGTTTGTGGTGATGTACCGTTTCACAAAAGATGCAAAATACCTGAAGCAGGCCACCAACATTGCGAAGTTTTTGATGAACCATCCGAACCTGCCCGCCGATAAAATTCCGTACTGGGATTACAACTCACATGATATCCCTGCAACCTACCGCGATGCGTCTGCATCGGCGATCACGGCATCGGCGCTGCTGGAGTTGAGTAAGTACGACAAAGTAAAAAGCGCTTCTTATGTGAACTTCGCAGAACAGGTCATCCGCACGCTTTCTTCGCGTACCTACACGGCCGATCCGGGCGAGAACGGAGGTTTTATTTTAAAACACAGTACCGGTCACCTGCCGGGAAGCTCCGAGGTTGATGTGCCGCTGACCTATGCAGATTACTATTACATCGAAGCGATGATGCGATACAGGAAAATGAAAAAGTACTAAGTATCCAGGGAGATGATTTTAGAGTGTTTTTTCTAGGTATTAATACTCTATGAATGAATTAGAATGCGTTTGTATTTTTATACAAACGCATTTTTTATGGAATGTATGGTATCGTGTAAGGCATATGCATGCAAGGCAGGGTTGCACTTATGGGACTGTAAACAGAGAAGAAAGACACACCTGGCTGCGGGCTCACAAAGCTTTTTCCGGCCAGAAGTCTTTGGGGGAACATTTAAAAAGTTTGGCCAGCTGGTTAAGATGGGAAGTATTGTATTTGGCGATAAAATTGGGGCTTTCGATATGGCCGATGAATCCGACAGACAGCTTCAGGTGAACAGCGATCTCGGTCTGGGTGATGTTCTTCTCCAGACGGATCTCCCGTACACGGTTCACGATGTACCAATCGATCTTAGATTTCAGCTCCTGCTTCGCCATGTTGCTAAAACGAAATTATTTTTTGCTCTTTCCTATATATGTATAGGAAAGATTGGTATATTTGAAAATACCTTGTCGTTAAACGACAGGCATTTCGGTTGATCATTACGAATTGGCCCTGTATAGTTCCGGCCGTAAACTGCGCGGAACACTAAGAGAAAACAGCCCCCGGTTTTCTCTTACCAATAACAACTGGAAAAAAGTAACCGGCTTTTTAAAAACAGTTTTATGTTATTCAACAATGCGGTTCTTCCTCCCTACCCTCAGCATTTGCTGCCCGCACACGGACGGCCCGGTTGCCTTATTTTTTTTGTGAAAAACCATCCATCCTTCATTTGCCTGCATGGCAATGCCTTGTGTTTACTCAAAACACAGTTTGCCAAAAAACCAAAGAACCCGGTATAGTGCACTGCCGCACATACCCTTTTTTGTTTTTTCCATTTTAAAAACCAACTGCAAATGATCCGTACATTCTGCTTATGGGCCCTGCTATGCCCTATGCTCTCTTATGCACAAACAACAACGCCCCTCTCGGGAACCGTTGTTTCGCCCGATAACACACCCGTTGAGGGCGCCAACCTGTTTCTCGCGAAAAGCAAACTGCGCGCAACCACCCTGGCAAAAGGTAACTTTTATTTCGCTGCCGTCACACTACCCGATACACTTGTTGTATCACATACCGGCTTCCTTGTGATGCGTTTCCCCGTGAGTGCGCAAAACACAACCGGTCACCGCATCATACTCGAGCCGCTTTCTGCAGACCTTGGCGAGGTTACGGTGAGCACGGGCTACCAGCTGGTACCCAGGGAAAGGGCCACAGGCGCGTTTACGATAGTGAACAAGGAAATGGTGAACCGGAAAGTATCCACCAATATCCTCGACCGGCTGGATGGCATCACCAGCGGTCTTCTCTTCAATCGTACGAATGTGAGCGATGAACCTTTCAGCATACGCGGGAGAAGTACCCTGCTGGGCGCCGCTTCGGCAACGCCACTGGTTGTAGTTGACAATTTCCCTTACGAAGGCGAGCTCAACAACATCAACCCGAACGATGTGGAAACGGTCACCATCCTGAAAGACGCCGCCGCCGCATCCATCTGGGGCGCGCGTGCGGGCAACGGGGTGATCGTGATCACCACGAAAAAAGGATCGTACAACCGGAAAATGAAAATAGATTTTTCCGCCGCCTATACCATCAATGACAAACCCGACCTGTTCTATACCCACAATTATCTTCCTTCCAGGTATTACATAGAAGCAGAACAGTTCCTCTTCTCAAAAGGGTTTTACGATGCCAGCATCAACAATACCACCACGCGCCCCGCGCTAACCCCCGTTGTTGAAATACTCGCCCTGCAACGTGCGGGGAAGATCACCGCCGCCGATGCCGATGCGCAGATCGCGGCATTGTCGCTCAACGATGTGAGAAACGATTACAGCCAATACATCTACCGGAAATCAGCCATGAAACAATACGCCCTCAACATGCACGGCGGATCCGACCAGATGACCTACACACTCGGCGCGGGGTACGACAACAATGAAAACCCACTCGTAAGAAACGGGTACAACCGCGTTACGCTCAATTCGCTCATTACCATTATGCCCGTAAAAAACCTGGAGCTGAGCGCGGGCATCAACTGGGTAAGGAGCGTGACAGACAACTCCAATCTTTTGTCGATGGGCGGAACCGGTGTTTCGTATTACAACAACAACGCACTGTACCCTTATGCAAAATTTGCGGACGCGAACGGCAATCCGTTGCGCACGGTCAAAGACCTGAGGACTTCTTTTATAGACAGTGTACAGAACATCGGTTACCAGGACTGGACCTACAAAATGCTCGACGAGCTCAACCTGGCCGAATCCAAGGTGATCTTTACGGAAACCTTACTGAAAGCGGGTGCGCGTTACCGTTTCCCTGTTGGCTTAACGGCCGAACTACAATTCCAGCACGAGGCGCAGCTGAGAAACGGCCGCAATTATTATGCACCGGAAACCTACTATGCGCGCAATCTCATCAATACGTACTCGCAGCGAAATGCAACAACCGGTGCGTTTGTGTACATGGTTCCGCAGGGCGGTGTGCTGAACCTTTCTTCACGTGCGCTTACTGCTGATAATCTGCGCGCACACCTGCAGTTCGACCGTGTATTCAAAAAGATTCATGCCATCAATGCCCTGGCCGGCGCTGAAATAAAACAGGTGGATGTTGTGGCCAACGCACAGACCCTGTATGGATACGATGATGCGCTGGGAACCGTAGTAAGCAACATCGATTACCGCACCTCGTTACCCGTTGTTCCTTCCGGAACACGCGTGATCCCATCGCCGGGCGGCGCTGAAACAGGATCCGTAAACCGTTACATTTCCTATTACGCCAACGCAGCCTATACCTACAACAACAGGTATACCCTTTCAGCGAGCGGAAGAAAAGATGGCGCCAACTTATTCGGGGTAAAGATCAACGACAAGATCACGCCATTGTGGTCGCTCGGTTTGGGATGGGATGTTTCGAAAGAAAACTTCTACCACCTGGACGAATTGCCCAACCTGAAACTGCGCGCTTCATTCGGATACAACGGCAATGTATACAATGCCTCCGCCTATTTAACCGCACGCTATTCAACCAGCAGTTTAACGGGCGCACAATATGCAACGGTTACGTCGCCGCCCAATCCCAGCCTGCGCTGGGAAAAAGTACAGAACACCAATATCGGGATCGACTTTTCAACACGCAACAACATAGTCTCCGGCAGCATCGACTGGTACAGCAAAAAAGGGACCGACCTCATAGAAGCGGCGCCACTCGCGCCTTCCACGGGTTTTACTTCTTTCAACGGGAATGCAGCGGCAACCCTTACAAAAGGAATAGATGTACTCCTCAATGCACGCATCATCCATTCGAAACTGAAATGGGACGCGAACGTTCTGTTTACAAAGACCTCAGACAGGATCGTTACGTTTGATACAAAGTACACCGCTGCCTCGCTTGTAAATACGTATGGCAGTCTGATCGCTGTTCCGGGCAACGCATTGTTTGGCATTTATGCCTACCGGTGGGGAGGGCTCGACCCCGCAAACGGAGACCCGCTTGGCTATCGCGGCGATACAAAAAGCAAAGACTACACGGCGCTGTTGAATGTGCCGGCAGACAGTCTTGCTTACAAAGGCTCTGCCCGCCCGGGTATGTATGGCTCGCTGCGGAATACCCTTTCTTATGGACGTCTATCCCTCTCGTTTAACATCACCTATAAATTCGATTATGTATTCAGAAGAAGCACCACCAGCCTGAACTACGCGGATGTGGTAGGCATCACAGCGCATTCGGATTACATCAACGCATGGAAGAAACCGGGTGATGAAATGAACACGAATGTGCCATCGCTCGCCTACCCTGCCAATACAGCGCGCAATAACTTCTACCAGTATTCCGAAGCATTGGTTGAAAAAGGCGATCACATACGCCTGCAGGACCTGCGATTGGGTTACAACATCGACAGGCAAATATGGAAACGTGCACCGTTCGCCAACCTGCAGCTGTACATGTACGCATCCAACCTTGCGATCTTATGGAAAGCAAACAAAGCGGGCATTGATCCGGACATGAACGATTACAATTCAGCGAACCTTTACCCCGCACCTTTTGCATTGAGCTTTGGCATCAGGGCAGATTTTTAATCACACAAATAAAAACGAATGAGAACGATCATAATTTTCGCAGCATGTTTTATCGTCTTATCCTCCTGTAAAAAACAGGAAGAATGGCTCGATGTAAAATCAAACCGGTCCGATGTTACACCCAAAACCCTGAAGGACCTCCAGGCCCTGCTCGACTATCCCGATTACATGAACGATTTTCACCCCGGCGGCCCATTGCTGGGTTCAGACTGCTACTATGTAAGTTACAACACATGGCAGGCAGAGGTAACCTACGCAAAGAATGCATACGTTTGGAAAGCCGACGATTTTTACGCCGGATCCGTGAACGCCAACGATTGGTCGTCGCCCTATGTATGCGTTGAATATTGCAATATCGTACTGGAAGGATTGCAAAAGATCGCGCGTACACCGGAGAACCAGGCTGCGTGGGACAATTGCAAGGGCTCCGCGCTGTTTTACCGCGCATTCGCTTTTTTCAATCTTGCAACAACGTATGCAAAGCCCTTCAAGGCAGCAAGCGCTGATACAGACCTGGGCATTCCCCTGCGTTTGAGCGCCGATGTGAATGAGCGTTCGGTGCGCGCATCCGTAAAAGAAACGTACAGCAGGATCACGGATGATCTGAAAGATGCATCGGCATTGCTCCCCGCGGCTGCATTGTACCAGACACGCCCCACAACATTTGCGGCTCATGCATTGCTCGCAAGGGTTTGCCTGTCCATGGAAGATTATGCAAACGCAGGTTTGTATGCAGACAAGGCATTGTCGGGCCCCTACAAACTCATCGACTTCAACTCGCTTTCCACCACCGCTTCGTATTCCATGCCGGTGTATCCGAATCACCCTGAAGTTATTTTCTATGCAAAGGGAAGTACATCGGCGTTCAATACATTGAACGGGATCGTTGATTCTACATTGTACAGGTCTTATGCATCGAACGATCTTCGCAAGACCATGCTTTATTCTTCCGTACCTGCATTCAAAGGAAGTTATACGGGAAGTTTATCCATCTTCAATGGCCTTGCCATCAACGAACAATACCTCATCCGCGCGGAAGCGGCCGCCCGCGCGGGCAACATTGTTGCTGCCATGCAGGACCTCAACACACTGCTTGGTAAAAGATGGAGGAACAATACTTTTTCTCCACTCACTGCCGCAAACGCAAACGCAGCATTGGACATGGTCATTGCGGAACGGAGAAAAGAACTCCCGTTCACAGGTACACTCCGCTGGATCGATCTGAGAAGATTGAACAACGATGGCCGCTATGCCATCACACTCACCCGCATACTCAATAACCAGGTGTACACACTTCCTCCAAACGATGCGCGGTATGTTTTACCGATACCCGATATCGAGATCAGGTTGAGCGGGATAGAACAAAATGTGCGTTGATCATTCATCTTTCTAAAATCATTTTATGCGGTGTATTATATGGTTTGCATTGGCCCTTCAACTTACGATCGGACCGGCAAAGGCAACTTTAAGCAACACTTCTTTACAGATCGCCGGAACGGCCAATCCGGGAGATACGGTTAAGATTCATGTATGGGATCATTATTTTGGAGAATTGAAACAGTACGTTCTCAAACACAGGGAATTTCAACACCACAGCGAGGACGGCTCTTTCAGGTTTGAATTCAGGAACATCAAAAACCCCGTCTACTTTACCATTGTATTCAAGCAGGGGCGAAAAGTATCGGCTCTTGAACATTACCTCGCAATGCCTGGTGACAGTATCAACATGAACCTGGTCAACTACAAATCCTATTCGTTTACCGGCAGGGGCGCCGAAGCCATGCTTTGCCGTTATGAAATGGATAGTGTTGGGTTACGTGCCAATACCCGTGCCGACAAGATCTCCCGCTCAACCGTGTATTTAACACAAAAAGACTATCCCGGTTATCTAAGGGCGGCTTATGCAAATGTGGACTCAAATGTAAATGCGCGGCTGGCGCTTTTGGAAGATTATCGTCGGCTGATCAGGGCAGAACAATATGCGATACTGCTTGCAGATGTTACGTGTTTACGAACCACGTGGAAATATTCAAGCTACAACTATGCAAAGGCCATTTCATCGGCAGCGTTGTCACCCGACAGCGCCAAAGCCATTGCGCACGAACTGGGCCGGTATTTTCTGAACCAGGCCATTATTCCTTCCGCAATGCCCGGTAAAGTGTCTGTGATCTCGAAAGGCTACCTCGATGCACAGGTATCGATCTCGGTAGCGCATGCAAACCTGCATACAGTTGAAAAGGAGCCCGCCGCAATCGTTAAGAGGTTGAAGGGAACGCTCCGTGACAGGGTGCTTTGTACTTTCATCCTTCAAGCCTCAAGCCGGATCGAATCATTAGACTCGGTAATGAAAGAAGCATTGAAAGTGATCAAAACACCTTACTGCAGAGAGCCATTACAATTCTATCTCGAAAATTATTTGCGCGGCACAACGGCTTACAATTTTGCGCTGCAGGATACTTCCGGAAAAATAAGAAGGCTCAGTGATTTTCGTGGGAAGAAAGTGGTAATCGATTTTTGGTATACCGGCTGCCTGGGATGTATCGGTTTCTACAAAAATGCGTTAAAGGCGGTAGAAGAAAAACTGGCACACGATACCACACTGGTTTTTTTATCGATTGCAGATGATGAGATCAAAAAGACCTGGATGGAAAGCATTAAAAAAGACATTTATACTTCTGCGTCGATCATCAACCTGTTTACCGCACAATCAAAATACACGCATCCTGCGATAAAAAAATTTGGCATCAAAGCCTTTCCCACCCTGGTTATTGTTAATCAGAAAGGGAAGATACTTTACAACGATTCGGCACCACGGGATGTGGATGGGCTCACGCGAATCATAAGATCAAACTAAAAGAGGGGTGTAAAAAACACCCCTCTTTTGCACTATGGCTGCCAGTAAAACCCAACAGGACCCTCTCCTTCAAAATCATCAGGATTGGTGGTAGGCAGTTCCTTACCTTCTTTCAGATGGTAAGTACAATAATTGGAAGTGCCTTCAAGACACTGGCCATTGGTGGTGATCGGGAGAATCACATCGCCATCGCGGTAGAATTCCCCTTCCTTCTTTTCAGTCGCCTTCGTAAACGCACTTGCGCTGATGGCGAGAATAACTGCGGCCAGGCCGGTTACATACTTTTTCATGGTCTTTGTTTTAAAATGTTTAAAAAAAATACGGTTCCAACTGTGCTGCTTTTAACAACAGCTTTGCTGATACAATAGCGCTTACTCTGTTACAGGTTTTCAGCTTACTCCCTTGGGTATTGTACGGATACCCGTTATGGCCAATACGATCAATACGCTGTTAAACACCAAATGCGTCCGCCAACTCATATACCTGATCACCCCACCGCACGAACACGGTAACTTTGGCTCATACACTATCATCCACCCGATGTAAGCCGTGAACAAAACCATCAACCCCAAAGAGATCAACAAACCAGCCTTCCGCGTTTCGGGGAACACCAGTAAAGCGGACACGACCAGTTCAACGAACGGCAGGCCCCACCCTACCCATCCCGCAAAACGCGACAGCAAAGCCGATTGATGCAATACTTTGATGAATGCATCCATCGACAACAACTTACTGATAGCGGTGTATACAAACACCAGAATGAAAATGGCGGCGATGATCTGTGAAATACGGCGCATGAGATTGGATTTAAAGTTTGGCGTTGGAAGCAAGGCATTGAATTACGGGTTTGATGAGCGCAGGGTCAACAGATTTCACCACTGTATCCCTGCGCACCCAAACCGCAGTTCACCTGATGATCATTGAACACGAAGGACAACTGCAATCCAGGTAGATCTGTCCACTGTCGTCGATGATAGATAGTACCTTGCATTGGCACGACTCTCCTTCACACCGGATGCTTTTGCTGTTGAGCACCTCGTTGCCGTTGTACTCCTGTTCGATCACCACGCTGCCCGGGCCAAGATTGGAACGGTAGAACACAAACGCATAGCTCTTGTGTTCGGAATCGATGTAAGAAACACTGAGGATCTTTTCTATGATCTCGTTTTTCTTAAACCCATCCACATACTTTTGTGTTTTGGCAAGCGCATCCTTTTCGCCGGTGAAAAAATCGGCGCGTTCCACGTTGCGGTTGCGTATCGCGTCTTTGTTACAGGCACCGAATAACAGGATCACCGCAAGTGCCAGGAAAAAGTGTGGTGTTTTCATTTCTGTCGTTTTGAGACAAATTTGTCTTTTAAGTTTATTAAGTGTCTTAAGTGTTATCCGCAATAACGACCGTGAAATCACCTTTTCTTAAAAAATGGGTTTGAGCCGGGAGATATTCATAAAAAATCTTATCTTTTAACAACTCCTCCCGAATGCTGATCATCGTTGCTGACACGAATCTTGTTCAAAATCACAAAGGCTTGTGGGCCTGTTTTGCATCGGTTGTAATCCGCTTTGTATGCGTTTGCATATAGAGTGTATTCGTAAACCAGGTTATCCGTTCCTGATTGAAAACGATCGTATCATACCTGCTGGTCTTCACTTTCCTGGTGGTGCGCACCACGGCGCAGGTGCCGGTGGTAACGTATGTGACCAAAGTGGCGCTGGCCGTTGAATCGAAGCTCTACGTGGATACCCTGGTAAATGATGAGTTGATGCAGGTGATTTCGGAAAAGATCCGCATCGCGCTTGCGCCGAGAAACACATTAACGGTGAGCGAACGTTACCTGATCGTAAGCAATGCAGGTCACAGCAACAGGCACGCAGAAATGCTGTACAGCGTTTTTATAGACAGCAACGCAAAAAGCGCCTGGAAAAAATTGCCGGCGCAGCTCTCATTGCCTTCCTATTTTCCTTTCAATTGTTTGCTGGTTGATACTTCGTTACAACCGGGTTCAAAACTTACCTTGCAGTTCCGCCTTGCTTCTGCGCCGGAGATCATACAACAATGTGCGTTTGAAAGAAAGGAGATCACCCCGGAAATTCAACAATACCGGCAGAAGAGCGGCAACGACCGTACAACGGATTCCATCCTCGCGAATGCACTGAAACAAACGGGGATCATGCAGAACGGCTTTGCCAAACCCGTTGGCAGCACCATCGAAATGAAAGCGGGGAACAGGCTTGAATTGCTCCTGAAAACCCGTTCGCTCAACAACGATTCGAGCATCCATTTCCGTTTGTGCGGCACGGCCAAACCAGCGGATACAACATGGAAGAAATCGGGGCATTTACTTACACTTACCAACCTGCCCGCCAACGATTCTTTTTTCCTGGAGATGAAATACGATGGGCTTTCGTCCATCAAAAAATACAAAATAAAAGTAGCGCCGTTCTGGTTCCAGCGGACCTGGGCAACGGCGATGTTTGTGCTGGGCGGTGTTTTGCTGTTTATCGTAACACCGTTCCAGGTCAGGAAAACACGCCTGCGCAATGAGAAGGAAAAACGGCAGCGCGATGAGGAACAATTGAGAAATGCGCAGAGCCAGTTGAACCCGCATTTTATCTTCAACGCACTCAATTCCATCGATGCACTTGTTCACGCCGGCGAGAATGAAAAGGCAACGGAGTACCTCGCGCATTTCTCAGACATGATGCGCAATACGCTGCGCAATGGCGATATCGTTTTCACGAGTTTGACGGAAGACATCGCCATGCTCGAAAAATACATCCGCATCGAACAACTGCGTTTTGATTTCCGCTATTCGATCGATGTGGATCCATCCCTTGATACCGACGCGATCGAGTTCCCACCCATGCTGCTGCAACCCGCCGTGGAAAATGCAGTGAAACATGGCGTTTCGGGGATGGGGAACACCGGTTTGCTTTCGATACATCTGCTTCGCGACGGAAACGATCTGTTGGTCACCATCAAAGACAACGGCAACAAAAAACATCTTCCAAAAACAAAGGGAACCGGGCACGGTATTTTATTTACAAAAGAACGCATCAGCTCGCTCCACAAATTATATAAGTATGAGATCGGTTACGAAACAGAATATTTACCAGACAATACCCGCGTACGTTTTCATTTTAAAAACTGGTTATGAAAGCTGTGATCATTGAAGATGAAAAAAGAAACTCCGTGCAACTGCGCTCGCTGTTGCAGAAGAATTGCCCGCAGATAGCCATAGTAGGCGAAGGCGCTGATGCAGACAGCGGCCGCAGGCTGATCAACAACCTGCAACCGGATCTTGTTTTCCTGGATATACAATTGCCTGGAAAATCAGGCTTCGATATGCTGTCGGAAATCGGCAACTGCAATTTCGAAGTGATCTTTGTTTCCGGGTTCGACACCTATGGCATACAGGCCATCAAGTTTTCCGCACTCGATTACCTGTTAAAACCCGTAAAGCCCAAAGAGCTTGTGGAAGCAGTACGCAAGGCCGAGACAAGCAGCACCAAAAAACAGGCCGCTGAAAAGATCACGAACCTGTTGTCGCATCTCGGGGAAACGGATGTTGCCGGCAAGCGAATCGGCCTGCCACTGATGAAGGAGATCCGCTTTGTAGACATAAGTGATATAACCTACTGCGAAGCATCAAACAGTTACACAAAATTCTTTATGAACGATGGAAGCAAAGAGCCGCTGCTGGTTTCGGCCGGCCTGTTCACCTACGACGCGCAGCTCGCGCCCTTTCATTTCATACGGTGCCACCAGTCGTACCTCGTTAACAGGAAATACATACGCAGCCTCATCAAAGACGGCAATGCATTTGAATTGGTGCTGACCGATGGAACGCGCATCCCGGTATCACGCCTGAAGATCGGCGCAGTGAGAAATGAACTGCGCCTGGGATGATTACCAGTTCTTTTCCTGTTGTTCGTTTACACGCTCCGGCATTTTTACTTTGTGCAGTCTCCAGTTGCGATCGTAACGAACAAAAATGGCGAGCCACCCGGTTCGTGCAAGACGCATAAGATAAGGCTGCAACACAACCAGCAGCAACGCATTAAACGCGAGCCAGTAAAAGATCTTGTCGTCGTACAATGAAAAACCGATGGTAAAGAACCATGCGGCAAATGTTACTGCGCTCAAACCTACGGTTACCGCATAACTGATATAGCTCGAACCATAATAAAAACCGACCTCGATGTTGAGCGGTTGCCCGCACACCGGACAAACAGGGTTCATCTTCATGGTTTCTTTGAGTGCATAGGCATTTTTATTCCGGAACATATCCCCTTCCCTGCAGCGTGGGCATTTGCAGGCAAACAAACGGAGCGGGCTTTTTTTGGGGTTTTGCGTGATGGTTAACATGGTTTTATTTTTTATCCATGGCATTACCATGGTGTGAATGTTTTTAATAAGCAATTGGTCAGTACCCGTGCACTTTTTTCCTGAATACCTCGGGTGTAACGCCTTCATATTTCTTAAAGAATTTTGAGAAATAGGAGTTGTCTGCAAAATTGAGTTCTGCCGCTATCCCGGCGATGGAAAGACCCGCATTGGTCAACAACCGTTTTGCTTCCAGTAAAACCCTGTCGCGTATGATCTCGCCCGCCGGGCGGCCGGTGACATCTTTACACAATGCATTGAGGTGATTGGGTGTGACGTACAAAAGCGAGGCATACTCTTTTGTAAGTTTCTTTTCTTTGTAGTGCTGGTCAACCAGCTTCCTGAAATTGTTCAGCAACACAGAATTGTAGGGCGCGGTTTTCGCTTTGTGATCCGGCTCCTGGCATCTCGCCAGCCTGATGAAAAGCCCGATGAGCAAAACACGCACCAGGTCGTCTGCATTTTCTTTTTTGTGATGCAGTTCTTCCAATATTTTCTCAAAGATCATTTCAATGCCTTCCCTTTCTTTCTTGGGCAGGTTGATCAACTGTTCTGTGGCTATCCCTGAAAAAAAAGCAAATTTTTCAAGATAGCGCGCATCGGTAACAAAAGACTGTATGAATCTTTCGGAAAAATTGATGATGTACCCTTCGGGATCGCCGGCAAAATTCCACGTGTGTACCTGGCCAGGGATCATAAAATAAACCTGTCCCGCCCGCACGCTGAATGGCACAAAATCGATCGAATGTTTGCCCGATCCGTTTTTGAAATACACCAGGTGGTAAAAAGAATGTTTGTGCGGGAAATACAGATCACGGTGCGTTTGGAGGTAATGGGTAAAGTGGTCGGCCATGATCTCAGCTGCAGGATTTGCATCTGCGAGATTACATATATCGTAAACCGGGAGTACCTGTTTTGACATCTGATCTTTTTGAAACACAAAATTACGCTGCAAACACCACCGGAACGGGTATTATTCAATCCATTTGTGGTACTTTTTACTGATTGAATGCATTGGCGGCGGCCGATCTATTCAAAAACGGGCAAATCCAATGGTAATATCACTTCGTATATAACCATGCGACGCTGATCTGAACCCGGCGTTCCTTTTGTTTATGCCCGATAAGAAGCCCAGGAAGAAATGGCTGCACAAACCTGCGCCCATCAGTGATGAAGCCTACGCCCAGCTTGAAAAACGATTTGGGGTTCCGCGTGCGGATATGGAAAAGATGGCAGCCGAGCTCAGGCTCGGCCGCCCGAAACTGGAAACCTATCTGGTCGTGCTGGCAGCAGAGGCAAAGCAGCGGAACGGGAGATGAGCCACGTTGGGCGTATCCGGATTTCGCTGCACCGTTTCGTAAGAATTATCCCGATTTTGTTCACGTTCAGGCCCGATATTTTCGTAAACTACGAAAACGTTTTCTGGTTTTTTTCGTAAAACCTGTAAATTGAACATCGTTTACGAAATGTATGCCAAACATCAACCTGAAAAGATTATCTGAAGAACTTGGGTTATCGATCTCCTCTGTATCGAAAGCGCTGCGCGACAGTTATGAGATCAGTGCAGAGACGAAGAAGCGTGTGTTGGCAATGGCCGAGAAACTCAACTACCAGCCCAACCCTTTTGCAAGCAGCCTGCGCAGGAAAAAGAGCATTACCATCGCCGTTGTGATTCCTGAGATCGCGAACAATTTTTTCGCCCTGGCGATCGATGGCATACAGATGGTGGCGCAGGAAAAAGGGTACCACGTGCTCACCTACCTTACGCACGAAAGTTTCCAGAACGAAGAATCTACCATCAAACACCTGCAGGGCGGCCGCGTGGATGGCGTACTGATCTCGCTTTGCCGCGATACAGACAGCACCAAACACCTCACTTCCCTGCACGAAACAGGGATCCCGCTCGTGTTCTTCGACCGCGTACCGGAAACAATGGAATGCCCTACGGTAACAACGGACGACTACGAAAGCGGTTTCAAGGCAACCGAACACCTCATCAAAGCGGGGTGTAAGAAGATCGCGTGTTTGTCGCTCTCCAGTTTGCTGTCGATCACACACAAACGTGTGCATGGCTACCAGGATGCGTTGAAGAAATACAACATGAAGGAAGATCCGAAACTCATCATCGAATGCACCAATAACAACCAGAGCAACCTGGAAGTGATCAAAAAATTGCTTGCAAAGAAGGATCGCCCGGATGGTATTTTTGCGACCGTTGAAAAACTTGCGATCTCCACTTACTATGTATGCAATGAAATGAAGTTGAAAATTCCGCAGCAACTGAAGGTGATCAGTTTCTCCAACCTGCGTACTGCATCACTGCTAAACCCATCCCTGTCAACGATAACACAACCTGCATTCGAGATCGGGAAAGAAAGCGCATCGTTGCTTTTCCGGATGATTGAAAAGAAAACATTTGGCAACAGGATCGACAAGATCGTTCTGAAAAGCAGCCTGATCGAGCGCAACAGCTCGCGTTGAACCCGGATCAACCGGTTTCAACAAACGATCTCAACTTCCCGTCTATTGTTTTGTGAATGAGAGATCTCTCAACACGAACCCTCCTTTACCAAATGTCAATTTCAAAAAGTTAACTCCTTTTTTTAGTTGAATGACGCCGGCTGATTCAACCTTCCTGAAATTCTTATCGGCACCTGTAACGGGCACAGCAGCGGTATCCGGCATTCCATTATCGTTTGACAGCAGGATGGATCCACCTTCTTCATTTGCGCCAACTGTATAAGCGATCCTGTATCTCCCGGCTTCCTTCACCTCGATGGTGTAATGCAGCCATTCGCCATCTTCGATACTGAACACATAAGGGCCGTCTTTGTCTTTCTGGATGTCGACGCCGTCGTTCCTGTAGGTGTTCCCTTTGTTGCCTACTGTATTTACGCCCGGTGTGTATTGGTAACGCGATGAATCGCGGTCGTAATAAGCTACGCGTTGGCTGCCCATGTCAAAATCAACTGCGGCAATGGTTGTAGTTGGTTTATCGATCACCAGTTTTTTAAATGGCTTTGTGCCTGAGCCCTGCACCTGCCTGAACATCGCATCCGTTACGTCGCGGTGGTAAATGTTATTCTGTATCCTGAGGTTCGACAAAAGTTCCTGCAATATCTTCCATGCTTCTTCTTCCGGGATTTTCGGCCCTTTGCCGGATGTGTAATCAAGAAACTTCTGGTATCCTTCGGGTTGTTTTATTTCCAGTGGATTGTTGATCCCCATCTTTTTACTCTGCCACCATGCCCAGCCGATGTCGTTTTTTTCTGCAAGACTGATCGCTTCCGTAAACCATGTGTTTGAATTCTCCCCTGATTCGCCCAGCCATAGCGGGATATTGAATTTATCGCGCAGTTCGAGAAAGCGGCTGATGGATCCTGTGTTGTTGAAGTTGCCGTACTTGTGAAAGCTCATCACCAGGTTATCGTCCCATGTTGGTGTGATGCCGTTGTAATTGTTTCCAAAGCCATTTCCCTCGATGATGATGATGTGTTTTTTATCAACCTCGCGGATCGCTTTTGTGATGTCGGTCATCAATTGCTGCAAAGGAACGTTCTTGGTTTCTGAAGTACCGCGTGTATCTTTCGGATCTTCAAACCCATAGTTCGGTTCGTTGATGATATCGTATCCGCCGATCCATTCTTCTTTGGCATAACGCGCCGCAAGTTTTTTCCAGAGCGCGATCATTTTTTCCCTGTTCGCCTCGCTTTGCCAAAGAAGGGGTTTTGATGGATCCCGGTCAGAAATCGGCAGGTCGTTTCCCTGGCCGCCGGGTGTTGCATGAAGATCGAGAATCAGGTAGATCTTATTTGCGGCGCACCATTTCAACAGGTCGTCGGTCATCTGGAACCCTTTTTCCAGCCATGTATTTTTCCCGGCCACGGGCTCTGCCTCTACGGGAAGTGTGTAGAGATTATAATGCATGGGCAAGCGGATCGAATTGAATCCCCATGCAGCCATTGAATCGATATCGGTTTTGGTGGTATGGTTCTGCAACCATTCGTTGTAGAATTGTTTTGTTTTTTCCTCTCCAACCAATTCTTTGATCTTTTCTTTGATCCTGTATTGCTGGCCGAGGTGCGACAGCCTGAACATGTATCCTTCCTGGAGCATCCATCCACCAATACCCATTCCGCGCAGGATCACTTTTTCGCCTTTACTGTTGACGATGATCTTTCCTTTTGCTTTCAGAAATCCCTGGGCATTGGACTGCAAAGCGAGCAGCAAAAAAAATGCAAAGATTGCGGACCCCGTTCTTGTTTTCATCGGATCATGTTTTAAGAAAAATAAAAAGACGCGTCAAGATACTTAACTATGCGCAACCAAACGCATCACCCGGGGGGAATATGGGTGAAATGCTTGTCTCCAAAGGAAGCGTTGGAAAGCCCGGGTGATTCGCTGAATCCTTTAGCGCGACTGTTTCATTTCGAGGAGCATCTCCATGATCTTGTCCAGTTTTTCGGTCTCGAGTTTGTTGAGATGCAGTTGCAATGCTTCGATCTCGAGTTTGGCTTCGGTATTTGTCTGGTAATCGTTGAGTGCCTGTTCACGGTCGCGTTCGTTCTGGCGGTTTTGCGACATCATGATGATGGGGGCTGCGTAAGCGGCTTGCGTGGAGAAGATCAGGTTGAGCAGGATGAATGGATATACGTCCCAATGCCGCATCCATCCCACAATATTCAGAAACATCCACGCGAGCACAATGATGGATTGCCAGATGATGAAGCGCCACGAGCCCATCCCGTTGGCCACACTGTCGGCAATCCGGTCGCCGAATGATAACGAGGCCTCGTGTTTCGCGTGCCAGTTTGTTTTTTGCATAAGTCAGTTTTTGGTTTGCAGTTTATTTCGCAGTTGGTTCCTTACCAAATGTAACGGTGTTCCACTTCTTTACCGGTTTTCCTTTTTTTCTTCCGCCGATGTTGGCCAGTGCATCGCTGCCGATCGAGACCCCGATGCCCCCGCCTCTTCCAAAGGACCCGAGCCCTATGCCACCGCCGATCGAAAAGCCACCGCCACCACCGCGTGAGCCTGCCTGCCCGGGAATGTCCTCCACCACAAACCCAATTGAAACCGTACGCCTGCTCAATGTATTTATTTCATTCACGTTGAGAAAAGAGCGCAAAGGTATCATCGCTTCGTATACCAGTACATTGGATGGATTGAGCCCGATGGCAAGTTCTATGCCTTCTGTGTTTGGTTTCCCGTAATCGAAATTCTCAGGCGTTTTTACCTGTTTGAACCCGAACAGCGAATAGTCGGCCACAGCATTGAGCGCAATGTGTTTGTCTTGCTGCAACTCCGGCCGGTCATTCAACATCTGTCCTTCCTTTTTCACACGATTTCCCGTAGGAAAGCTGATGCCTGCAGCGCCGGCCACTTCATTCACGCCATGACTGTTGATATAAACCGTGAGCCCGCCCCGGAGAATACGTTGGATCGCGTTTTCGTCGCGTGTGCTTAATTGTATGTAGAGATTGTTCCGGTCGCTGGAAAATCCATAACTGAAAAACTGCTTGTCATCGCCGAGTTGCAACGGGTTGCTCCAGTCGGCATCGCTCCCATCGATCGTTAACGAATCCTTTTGCCAGGGAACAGCCTGCACCAGCTCTTCCGATTTGCTTTGCCTGGAAGAACCGCAGGCAACAAGTATCGACGCAAGAAGGAACGAGAAAAGTATTTTTGTTTTCATGTCTTTGAAATTAGAACAAAAATACTTTCCCGGGACGAGTTTAAATAGTTAAAGCTTGTTTAAGGGAAGTGTGGAGGAGATCCGGCACCATCAGCCATTCATGGAAAGTTGTCTATAAAGCACATACGATCCTGTAAACAACAAGACCGTATGTGCATTGTTTCAATGGGATACCTACTTAAACTTATAAACCTCGCTACCCGCCAGCAAAAAACAACCCAGTCCGAAATCTTCAAAATCGGGTATTTTGTCGTAGGCAACGGGTTGACCGTCTTTCGGTTCTTTGCCCGTGGATTGAACATAGCCCAGTGCGCCATTTGGATGCACGCAATCTTTCAGCAGTGCGTTCCAGGCTTTGGCAATGGCGGGTGAATATGTCTTCTTATCAAGGATCCTGTTGTTGATGCCCCAGGCGAATCCGTAAGTGAACAAAGAAGTTCCGGTCAATTCTTTTCCGCCGAAATGATCCGGGTCTTTAAGGCTCACGTTCCAGAAACCATCTTCGCGCTGAAGCGGTAACAGGGCCCTGCATAATTCCTTGTAATCGGTAAGGTATTCGTTGTAATGCGGGTCTGTTTTTGGCAGCAGTTGCAGCACCCTTACCAATGCAGCAACCACCCAACCATCGCCCCTTGCCCAGTAACAGCCTTGTCCATTGGGTTCCTTGTACGCAGGGTACACGAAATCTTTGTCTCTCCACCAAAGGCCCGCCGCAGCGTCGTACAATCCATTTCCGCCGTGCTTGTATTTTGTATAGGCATACATTTCGTACATGCGGTGAAAATAGCTGGTGTCTTTGTAAACCACGCCCAGCCTTGTGTAAACAGGCAATGCCATTTGTATTGCATCGATCCAGCTCCAATCGTCGATCTTCTGAGTTGCCATCATGCTGTCGATCGACGCTTTGATGTTTTGGATGCGTTCTTCTTTCCTGTCCATCAGGTACAGGTCTATGTAGATCTGCCCGCAACACTGGTTGTCTGCGTTCCTTGTCTTCACACCGCCGCGTAAATTCCATTTGTGAAACTCGGCCCATTGCAAAGCGTAATCGATGTATCTTTTATCTGCGTCGATCGAATGCATGGCAAGCAAGCCTTCGTAATACACGGCGCGTGTCCAGATGTTGCTGGGGCGTTCGATGTTGGTGATGATGGTTTTGCCTGCGTCGGGCCATTTGTTCATGAAATAACCGTTCGCGAGCCGCATCGCTGCAAGTGTCTCTTTTTTGGAAGGCAGTTTCTGCGCAAACGAAGCGCCTGCACAAAGGATCATCGCGGTAGCAATGAAAAAAGAAAATAAACGTTTCATACGATCTGCATTTGCATTGGTGATATCAGAACATTTTTCGCAATCCTTCTGATCTTACTTTCCATCCCTTTGTTTTGGGGATACCGGGGTTTGGCACATCGCTCCCTTCATATCCGGCACACATCAATGCAACGGCGGCAAGTAACCCACCATTGCCAGGGAGATAGATCGTGAGGCGTTCGTCCTGGAAATTGTGCCCGTTGTTGAGGTATGTGTTTTTTTGAACAGGCATCAACAGTGCATCAACGGCCATGGCAGGCATTCCCAAACGGGTTGCAGTCATGGCAACCATGGGATAATCCCAGCCCCATGTATCTTTCCATCGCCAATTGTTCCAGACCCAGTTGAAAGTATTTTTCATCCTGGCGCTGTCCATCATCGGCGTGTAGGGCAGCATACCCCAGGCACCCAGTACAGATGGATGATCGCCGCGGTACTCCTCGTTGGTGTAAGAATCTGTTGCGCTTTCGGTGAAGAGGTATTTATCGCCCTGCACAGGAAGTGGCGACAGCCGCCGGATCACATCGTCCCATTTTTTGTTCCGCGGCAAGTGCAGGCGTTCCCTCCATTTCTGCGCAGTTTGCAGGGCCCAGTGCCAGTATACCAATTCATAGGTGGGGTTGAATGTTTCTTCTGCCCTGAACCTTTCCTGCGCGGGTATGACGCCTTTACCAAGAATGTATCTTCCTTTTGCGGGATCGTACCAGGCGTACGATGCCATGAAATCCGCGGTGGCAAAAACAAGATCACTGTATTTTTTTAACGTGGCCGCATCGTTTCGTTCGTGGTACACCTGTTCGGCAAAATAAATGAAATGGGGTTGTTGCCAGATCAAAAACGCGCCAACGGAAGAAGGGCTCTCCCTGCCATCGTTGTCGGTCATTTTTTGCCAGCGAACGCCTTCATAGCCCTGGCGCACAGCGATCTTTTTAGCTTCATTGTAAACTTTGCCGTACCAGGAAAGACTTTTTTCCATCCATTCAATCCTGCCCCACAATGCAAAATGAACCGCGTGCCACCAATGCATTTCAAGATGGGGTTTGCCGTACCAGCTGTTGTACGTGAGCCCGGTTTCCTGCGGGGGATAGTTGCCTGCGCATTGCAATTTTGTAAGATATTGCGAAAGGATGACCCTTCTTTCCAGTTCAAATGCTTTCGGATCGGTGCTTCCTTCAAAATCAACGGCAGCGCCGCTTTGCCAGAACTTCATCCAGTGCTGCCTGCTGTTGGATGCCGTTTCCCCAAACGATGGCAAAGACATTTTTACTTCGCGCGGTGAAAACGCGCACGACAACTCAAAAACATTTTCACGACCGGGTTGAACAAGGAAAACGTGTTTGCGTTGCTGCAGCACTTTTGCGTTGCCTTTCCATTGCAGCCTCACAAAATACGTTGTTGAGTCGAGCGTATGTTTGAATGTTCCGCCATTGGCAGACCTTATGAAAATGGAATTGTGTTTTTCTCCATTTGCGTAGTTAACACCTGCATCTTTGAATTCTCCATTCGGGTATGGGAAACGAATGGTTACTGCAATCCTGTTTTGTTTCAACAAGGCTGAGACGATCCTGAAGGAAACAAGATCCTGCTGCTGGTGGCAATACGTAAACACCTCTACCGGCGTTCCATTAACAGTGAACGAAGAATGAATTTCGCCTGTCCATTGGTTTAATGTTTGCTGTATGTTCCCGATATCGCTGATACCGGCGATGGTGCCATCGGCTTTCCTGATCTCCATCCCGATGTTCCCGAGCTGCAGGCGGTGCGGGTTTACGCGGAACCAGTTCACTGCATTCCTGTTTCTTTCCGGTTCCTTGATCTGTGTTGCATAAGGAACATAACGGCCATTCAATTGATAAGATCTCAAGGTTTCATTAAAACGGTAATGCGCAGTGTCGGTAAAACTGTGCCAGCCCCATTCGCTCTGCGTGCCTAAGGGAACTCCTTTTGCATAGGCTTCCGGAAAACTCTGCATTCCTGTAATGTCTGCTGTATAGGCAAAACTTCCATTGCCAACAGATAAAGAGGACAGCGAATCAAATTTTGTGTTGACCACATGGTGTCTTTCCACCAATGCCTTCCGGTTGATGGGTTGCGCAAACAGGGTTTGAGAAAAACAAACCAGCAACACAACCACGATATTTTTCTTTTGAAGGATGCGCATCAGCGTAGCAGGAATTTTTTCAGGTCACATCTGGAAAGTTGTTTAATGCCGGCCACCACCTGTTCAGCGTTAAAGGTTGCGCCTTCTTTGTTGGTATGGGTCCTGTCTCCTTTTGTTGGAAAGTATGCATTTACCCGGAGCGAATCCATTTTATCGTACGCAGCTGCGACCAGGTCCTGCAGGTCTATTAAGCAGGAACCTGTCTCTTCTGCCAACTGCCTGGCCCAAACCGCGTAATCACTGCGGACGATCCTGTCGTTCTTCCTGTTTGCACGGGGAACAGGCGAGCAGATCACGGGTATTGCTCCTTTTTCTTTTGTTTCCCGGATGTATCTGCGCATGTACCATCCATAGGAATACACCGTTTCGTTGGTCTTGCGGATGGGATTGTATGTTTCAGCGCTGTCGCTTCCGATGCCTTTGATCGTTCCCCTTGCACGCGCGGTATCATCAAGCGGGCCGCTGTCGTTGTGGCCGAATTGCATGATCACATAGTCACCACTTTTCAATGTTTTCAGGATCGCGTCCCATCTTCCATCGGTAATAAATGTGCGGCTGCTTCGTCCGCCGATCGCGTGGTTGCGTATGCTGATGCGTGTAGTATCAAAATAACCCGCGATCAACGAACCCCATCCCCATTGCAGGTTGGCGCCGGTGCCATCCCCGTTTTTTACAGTAGAATCACCGATGATGTAAAGCGTGGGTTTACTGTCTGGGAGCCTGAATGCAAAAAAAAGGAGCACGCACCCGGCAACAACCATACGCAACAATGTTTTCATACTATTGTTTTAATCGTTCTTCGATCTCTCTCGCTGCAGGTTTTGCAACCGGTTTGTTTTTATGTATCCCGAATACAACATTACTGAATTTCCATCCTTTGGTAAACTCCATCGATCCCAACTGGTCACCGGTAAAAGTGGAATTGCTGAACACGAAATTGGCAAGATAGGATTGCTCAAGACCGGAAGCCGTAAAAATGTTCTGTGCGTTGGTAACGGTAAGACCGGTTACGTACACGTCTTTCGCATGCGGAATGCCTTTTTCTGCCGGCTCCACTTTGTTCAGCATTGCTTTCCAATGTGCGGGCACGTCTTCGTACTTGTATCCTTTGGGCAGTTCTGAATAACTGTAAGCGGGGTTCCAGTTCAATGTAAAACTGAATACGTTTTTCAACGAGTCCATTTTGCAGTTCTGAAAATAAATGTCTTCGATGGTTCCACCGCGTGTGGTGGCTGATTTAATGCGGAGGCCATTGTCCGTATGTTCGGCAGTAAGGTCTGTTGCGAGCACGTGTCTTATCCCGCCCGAGGTTTCGCTGCCGAGTGTGATAAGGCCGGCGCCCCGGCGTGCAAGACATTTGCGTATCACTACATATTCTGTTGGTTTGTTCACACGGAGGCCGTCCCAGTCGCGCCCGGCTTTCAAACAGAAATTGTCATCGTTGCAATCGATGTCGCAATTTTCAACAAGCACCCAGGAAGAAGAATCAACATCGATGCCATCTGTGCTTGGCCCGTGGCCGTCTTCGTTGTTCCTGATCACCACACCATCTACGGTGATGTGATCGGAATACAACAACTGTACGGTCCAGAATCCTGCATTTTTAAAGGTCAGGTTTTTGATACTGATGTCTGATGAATGCTGCACCAGCAAGGTGCGCACGCGTTTGGCATCGTAATCAACGATCCAGCGAAGGCCTTTGGCGTCGTAGGCTTTGCGCATTGTCCAGTATTTATCCCAACAGAACTTCCCCCTTGCGTTCACGGTTCCGTTACCGGATACGGTTGCGTTTTTTGCGTTGATGATGTTGATCAGGGCCGCGGGCCATTTCATTTCAATGCCGGCTATACGCGTATCTATTTCGGGATAATCATCAAAATTCTGGGAGCCCAGGATCAGGACATCCTTATCGATGCGCAGGTTCACTTTGTCTTTTAAGAAGATGGCGCCACTCACGTAGGTTCCAGGTTTGAGTGTAACGGTTCCGCCTCCTTTTGCTGCGCAGAGATCGATCGCTTTCTGGATGGCCGCGGAGCTCAGCGTTTGTCCATCGTTCACGGCACCATAATCGTTTGCAGAAAATATCCTGGCCGGTATGGCAAATGGCCTTGCACCTACTTTTGCAATCCAGTCGGGTTTGGTATGTTGCGCAGTTAGTATGGATACGGTGAAGATCGCAACCAGCGTTGCAAGTGCATTTTTCCTGTTCATTACGGGCAAGCGGTTTAGGATTACAATCTAGGCGTTTCGCGGTTTTATCCATCCTGCCGCATCCTGATTATCAGAGGGTGCAGCGAAGAGTATTTGAAACACTTTCTGTAAGAGCGTTAACACCGCGCCATTCCAAAAAACAAAACCGGCTGAAAGCCGGTTTGTTTGCTTGATGCCTGTATAAAAACAACGATTGCCTGTTTATTGGTAGCCCGGGTTCTGTGTATACAATCCCGGGGCCGCATCCATCTGCGATTGTGGTACCGGGTAGATCACTGAGTTTGCCGTTGCCTGGTTCATTTTTTTCAATGCTGCATCTTCTGTTGCGATCCATGCATTCATGATCGTTACCAGGTTTCCGCTGCGTTGCAGGTCGAACCAGCGTGAGCCCTCCGCCGCAAATTCCCTTCTGCGCTCATCGAGCAGCTGGGCCTTGGTTACGCCGGCGATCGGCAGCAGGCCGGCCCTTGAACGTACCTGGTTCGCTACAGCATCAACATCCGTTGCCTGGTTGCCTGCTGCACCATTAAGTACACATTCGGCTTTCAACAACAGCACATCTGTGTAACGAACTGCGATGAAGTTGATTCCCCAGTCGAAGCGGCTGGCCGGGATTTTTGTTGTATCCAGGTATTTCCTGAAGAAAGGATTCGCATCTGTTGTTCCGGTAAACGTGAAAGCGGTGGTGTGGATGGTTGGCGATTTACGTGCATCGTTGGTTGCATATGCATTCACCAGGTTGGTTGATACCGATGGCACTCCCAATGCACCATTCGCCGGTGTATTACCAGTGGGCAGTGAACTGAAATAACTGTTCGGAACCAGTTGCCATGGAAAATCTGTGCCCAGTACGGGATTCAATCCTGTGAGAAACATGATGCTGAACACAGATTCCTTGTTTGTGGTTGGATTCTGGTTTGTATAAGAAAAGATGTTTGCAAAGTTCGGGTTGAAGGTATAAGCGCCACTTCCGATGATGTCGGTGAGCAATGTAGCCGCCTGGTTCCATTCATTCAATCCAAGACCGGGCCCTTCGATGCCATAGTTGGGACCGGAGCGCGCCATGTAAACCTGTGCCAGCACAGCTTCCGCTGCGTATTTGGTTGCGCGCCCCACATCTGTTGCAGAATAACTCGGGAACGTTCCGGAGTAATTTGCCGGGAGGTTTGCAACGGCAAACTGGAGATCGGCAATGATCAGTGCATACACTTCGGCAACCGTACCGCGTTTGATGGTTCTTGCTTCTGCATCAGATACTACGTGGTCTATCACCGGAACCTTTCCATAATAACGTACAAGGTCGAAATAGAAAAAAGCACGAAGGAATTTTGCTTCCGCTGTCAATCGGTTGGCAAGTGCCGCTGAGCCAACAAACGCTGCATTTTTGGCAACCTGCTCGATAACAACGTTTGCTTTGAATATACCGTTGAAATCTGCGGTCCATGCTTCTTCCACATAGGTATTCGAGGCGATGCCCGGCGCGAAATTGTTGATGGGATCTGGATCGCGGCCCACTGTATTGGTCGGATAAATATTGTCTGACCTGATCTCCGAAAGAAACATCAACCTGCTCGGGTAATTGCGCAACGAGTTATACACGGCGTTGATGGCCTGTATGAAATCGCTCGGCTGCTGGTAGAAGGTTACGGTTGTTGCGGTGGAAAGCGGAACCTGCTGCAGTTCTTTTGCGCAAGAAGCCAACAACACCGTGCCTGCAATGAATAGTATGGAAAATATCTTTTTCATGTATCGTGATTTGCTGGATTAGAAAGTGATGTTTAAACCGATGATGAACGATTTTGCGAGTGGCATCCCACCATAATCACCCGACTCAGGATAAGCGCTGTTTGAGCTCACTGCCGTGTTCGCCGCTTCCGGGTTTAAACCGTTGATGTATTTATCGTGTCCAAAAAAGTTTTCCAATGTGAGGTAAAGACGCGCCCCCTGTACAAAACGCATTTTCAAACCATCTTTGAGGTTGTACCCGAGCGTAATGTTCCTCACCCGTATGTAATCAGACGAATACAACCAATCCGTTGCCGCTGTGATCGGTGAATTGTAGGTTGAATACGCTTTACCAAATCTTCCTTCGCCCTGGTCGGTTGGCGATTTCCACCTGTTCACGAAAGATGCAGGGTGGTTATCTGATCTGCCCTGCCCCGGTCGCGTGATCGCCCTTCCCAACTGCGAGTAAATAGATCCGCCTGTTTGTCCCTGTACAAGTACATTCAGGTCGAACCCTTTGTAACGGAACGTATTCGTTATGCCGTAAGTATAATCGGGATTGGGATGACCTACGATCTGTTTGTCTGCTTCTGTGATCACGCCATCACCATTGTAGTCTTCAAACTTGAAATCGCCTTCTGCCTGCCCGCTCCCGTATTTTGCAACACCGCTGGCGAGATCTTTGGCAGAGAGGAAACCGATCACTTTCAAAACATAAATGCTGTTCAGCTGTTCGCCCACTTTCAGGATCTGGTCAGACACGGTAAATCCGTTTGGAATGATGATCTGTGTTTGTCCGGGCCCGAGCGCCACGATCCTGTTTTTGTTGTGTGTGATGTTTACGGAAGTGCTCCATTCAAATTTTCCTGTTGTATTTTTTGAAGTCAGGGTCAGTTCCTGCCCGATGTTCCGCACCGATCCGATGTTGTTAAGTGAAGATGCAAAACCGGTTACGGCCAGTACTGGTACATTCAGCAGGAGATCCGAATTGAGCTTGTTGTAATATTCGATCGAACCGGTGATGCGGTTGTTCAGCAAACCGAAATCCAGACCGATGTCGTAGGTCTTTGATTTCTCCCATTTGAGATCAGGATTCGCGATCACGTTTGGCGCCTGGCCTATCACTGCACCCGGCGTGGTTCCCGTGATGTATCCTGCAGAACCGATGGTTGAAATAGAAGCGTAATCGTTTCCAAGGTTGTTGTTGCCATTCACACCATAACTCGCGCGCAGTTTCAGGTAGCTGAATACACGTGCATTTTTCATGAACGCTTCTTTGCTGATGACCCATGCGGCGGACAGGGAAGGGAAAACCCCGTATTGACTGTTGGCACCGAAACGCGATGAACCATCGCGGCGGATGCTGGCAGACAATAAATATTTATCCTGGAACCCGTATTGCAAACGGCTGAAGGCAGATAACAAAACACTTTGTGAGGAAGTTGTATTTCCCGTAACGGCCGCCGCTGCATTCAATGTTTGTATCACTGCGCTTGTAAATCCACCATTCGAACTCATCGTAACCCTGTCGAGGCGGTCAAAGTTGTAGGAATAACCCACCAGAACATTCAGGCTGTGGTCTGTTGCAAAAGTGTTGCTGTAGGTAAGGGTGTTCTCGTTTACAAAGGTTTGCCTGCGGTAGCTGTTGTAGCTGCCGGATGTTGCAGCGAGCAGGTTGTTTGCACCGGTAAAGGTTCGCGCAGCAAGTGTTCCTGCGGTGAGGTAAGACGTATATCCATTTGAAATATTATCCGTGTTGTCGAGGTTAACGGAACTTCTGAAGCTCAACCCTTTTACAACCTGCAACTCGCCGTACAAGGAAGCGACGGTGCGGTACCGCTTGGTGGTACCAACATTGGTTGTCAATTTTCCGAGTGGTGAGTTGGTGGTACTGCTCCATACGTACTGGCCATTTTTTCCATAGTTGGGATAAAGCCCCATGGTATCTTCCTGTACCGGTGCAAGGCTCAGTGCCTGGTGAAAGATCGCGTCTTTTCCATCGATACCAGGGTCTTGCGTGATCGAATAAGTGGGTGCAACGTTCAAACCAAATTTCAATCTTTTGGAAGCATTGAGTTCGATGTTCGCACGCATTGAGTACGCTTTGTATCCTACACCGATCACAAAGCTTTCCTGGTTGGCATAATTTCCTGAAACGAAATAACGCACCGCATCTGTTCCGCCACTGGCAGAGATCTCGTAGTTCTGCATCTTTCCTTTTCTTTCGATCGCGTCCTGCCAATCGATGAACGCAAGGCCGGGATGTCCGGGCATTGTCCAGCGCGGATCAAGAATGTAGTTTGCATCAAAAGCGCCGCCGTTCCTTGCCAGGCGCTGCGCCTGGTTATCGTTAATGGTTGCGCCTGCCGACCCGTATTTGGCAAGGTATTGCGCGTTGATGATTTCTGTGGCGTGTTCGATCCACTGGTCGCCATTCATCATCTCCAGTTTTTTTGCCGCCTGGTTGTATCCTGCATAGGTGTTGAAGTTCAAAGACATTTTACCGATCTTACCGCGTTTCGTCGTAATCAACACAACGCCATTGGATGCACGCGAACCGTAGATAGCGGCTGCAGCAGCATCTTTCAGGACCTCGATGCTTTCAATATCGTTTGGATTGATGTTGTCGAGCGGATTGCCGGTAGAGAAGGAACCGTTGGTCGTGTTGCTTGAATTGACAGAGAGCGGGAATCCATCCAGCACATACAGTGGTTCATTACCGCCGCTGATAGATCCCGAGCCGCGCACCTGTATACTGAAGGCTTTCCCGGGAACGCCCGTGTTTTGTTTTACCGTAACGCCGGCAAGCTGCCCTACCAATGCCTGGTCAACACGCGTGATCGCCCTTTCTTCGAGGTTCTCGTTTTTGAGCGTGCTCACAGCACCTGTCACACTTCCTCTTTTTTGCGTACCATAACCAACCACAACCACTTCATCGAGTTGTTTTTCGGCCCTTGAAAGAGATACGGTAACCGTGTTGCCCGTTGCTGCCACCGTTTTTGTACCGAAGTTCACGTGTTCAAAAACAAGGCTGACATTCGCACCCGTTGCGTTGATGGAGAAAGAGCCGTCGCCGGCTGTGGTGGTTTTGGAAGTGGTTCCTTTTACGGAGACAGTTACATCGGGGATACCGGCGCCGGATTCATCCGTCACCTTTCCCTTTACCTGTCTTTGCTGGGCGAGCAGCGCAAACGGAAGTACAATAAAGAGTACTACAAACAGTAGTGCATTTCTTTTCATATGGCAGCGTTAAGGTTAAAAATCAAGACAAATTATTTTGATTTTAACCAACAATCATCCTGCACCATCCTGTTAGCATCCTGTTAGCATCCTGTACCGTCCTGCTTGCGGGGAAACGCGCGGGGCGTGGATTGTGAGCGACGGACAACTAACGTGTCAAACTTACACTCATCAAACTGCTTTGAAAATTGTATCGCTTAAATGTATTTGATCGTTGCAAGATCCGTTGAACCATCACAGAGGCCGAGGATGATCTTCCATACTTTCTGCTGCACGGGAATTCCATTTTCAAGATTTCTCCTGCGTGTCTGCAAAACGCGTTCGCCCGGGTAGGTAATTTTCTTTGCTTCATCGGCGGGAACAGAAGAATGATAATCAGCAATGATGTTTTCAACAACGCCTGCGATTGATGAGTGGTTCGGTAATTTGGAAAGATCGATCGCCACAAATACCTGGCTCAACCCGTACTCAACATTTTTTTTACTGATGTCTGCGGTTGAAAGTCCGCCGGATAAAACTGCGGCCAATATATCAAGCAACAATGCAAGTCCCGATCCTTTCCAGTAACCCGTTGGCAGCAATCTCCGCGTTTCCAGTATTGCAGCAGGATCGTTGGTCAATTTTCCTTCTTTATCAAAACCTGCATCTACCGGGAGTTTTTCATGCTTCATCGCAGCGAGCTCCATGGATCCGAGTGAATATTGCGACATCGCCATATCAAGCACGATGGCTTCCTCGCCAAAAGGCAGTGCCAGCACGAGCGGGTTGTTTCCGAGCTTTGCGTTCAACGCGCCCCAGGCGGGCATGTTGGCGATGGTGTTTGTCCACGCAATGAATACAAACCCCTGTTTCGCCGCCTGCCATGCATAAGCGCCTGCACGCATCCAGTGGTTTGTGTTAGACAATGCCACACAACCGATGCCGTGCTGTTTTGCCAAACGCATGGCTGACTGCGTGGCATGTTCTGCGTTCAGGGGACCGGGGCCGAGATTGCCGTTCCATTGCTCAAGGCTTCCGAAAGCATGTTGTAAGGTGGGCGCTGCATCTTTCTGCACAAAGCCTTCGCGGACGTACCTTACAAATCTTGGAAAACGGTTTACGCCGTGCGTGTAAACGCCATCGATACTATTCATAGTGAACAAGCCGGCGCAGCGTTTTGCTTTTGCTTCTGTAAAACCTTCTTTGAGCAGGATCGTGGTAAAGCGCTCTTCCATTTCCTGCATGGATACGATGATGTTTGTGTTTTCCATAAATACCTTTAACAATAAGGTTTTAAGGTACGGCAAACAAGGCACAAGAAAATCACTTTACCTGTCTATTGCAGCGGCTGCAGGGTAACCGGCCCTGCCAACCCGGATGCTTTGGGTTGCCACTTGCCCGCGGTAAACAAACCATCTGCCCCCCTGTTCTGCGGCAGCCGGGCGGGAAAGTTCGTGTTGTAAAATTTCTTCCATACCACTCCTTTTTTGTCCAGGTCCGCAATACGGTTTGGCATGCCGTTGGTTACTTTCACTTCCAGGAGATTGTTTTCTTTGAGATCAGATGCAGGAATGTTCAACCTGAAAGAAGGTCCGATCAATGTCTGGATCTTTTTCCCGTTTATCCAAACCTCCGCCGTTTCCTGCACGGTACCGAGATCAAGCTGGTATCTTTCTGCTTTTGAAGAGGGCCGGGCAAAACGCACACTGTATACCGCCGTTCCGCTGAAACTTTTTACTGCTTCGCCCGGAAGTTCGGTCCACGAACCAAGCGATTCCAACTCAACAGGTGGCGGCAATACAGGCCCGCCGGAAATAAATTCCAGTTTCCATTTACCCTGTACCGGTTCTGCCGTTCCTGTCGGGATATGGTATGGATTTCCTCCTGCGCGGTTGAACGTTTTTGTTGTTTTCAAAATACAGCTTTCGCCCGCATCGAGGTGTACCAATACTTTTGTTTCACCGTTGGCTGTTTTTGTTTTTGCGTTTCCATATACAACATTCATTGGATCAAACAGGGTAACATTGTTTTCGGTTGTTTGCAATGTGATCCATTCGTTTACAGTTTTGTTTCCGGGGTTGGAGATAAAATAGCAACGGCCGGTTTCGGTTGCGCGGCGCGAGTATTGCAATCCAAAATCAACAAGTGTTTCGCGGTTTACCTTTGCCTGTAACAACAGTTGGCCCAGGTCATCCCCTACCAGGAATGAGCCCTTGCCGATGTTCGCTTTTTTAACCGAAGGATTGACGGTTGTAAATTGTAAAGCATCTACCAGTTGCACAATTTCATTTTGTCTTTTTTTCAACTCCGCCATTCCTGGCACATCAACGGGGAGGTTTTTATAGAACACGATCGTTGCACCCTGTTCCGCTACTGCTTTTAATTTTTTTATCGTTTCAAGCGGGATGTATCTTACATCACTCAATACAATGGTTTTGTAAATACCGCCGCCGCTGGTTTGAAGCGATGTATTCCTGTTTTTCAATCCCATCACCTGCCTGTCTGAAATGAGGTCGAATGCATACCCTTCTTTCAACATCCATTCCGCATTTGTTTTGAAAGTAGTGCGTTCAAAACCAACCATACCGTCGAAATGCAGCAGCAGGTCCCTGCCCATATCGGTGATCTTGTCGTTGAAAGGAAAATAAAGCAGCACATCGTTATCCGGTTTTCCCTGTTGTAAAAAGCTCTGGCATCGAGCCACATAGTTGTTGAGCGTTGAGAAATCCTTCCAGAAAGAATTGGCAGGAGTAAAATGAACCGCGGCATAGAACAACCAGCCGGGCCATGGTTCATCCTGTGGAGAATAATTGGTCCCGTGCCAGAATACATGGTTCACTCCACCGATAAAATATTTATCTACTGCCTGCTTTACATCACCCAGCGAAGATTGAAAATGTTCATTGAGCCATGTGGCCGTTTCTGCAGAAGCCAATGGTTTACCCATTACATGTGCAGTTGAGGTTGCAAATTTGAAACGGAGAATGTCTGCCCCTTCGGTTTCGGGCATGTCTACCACTGCGTAGAGATCGAGAATATTGGCGGGAGAGCCGTGCGATTGGTTACGGATCTTTTTGTTTTTTGCATTGGCCCATTGCTGCCAGGGTTTGGTAAAATGATCAAGCAGCAGATCGGAAATGGTTTGACGATAATCCGCCAGCACACGCCTGCCCGTTTCCGTGCTGTCCCTGTCGAGTAACAAGGGAAGGTATTTCTTCAGGTCGTACCCGCGCCTGACCTGGAACTCCTGTAAGAATGCAGGTGTCCAGTTGCTCTGCCCCCTTGCATCATCCACTTCATAACTATCGTTGAAGAAAGAGCGGATGCCGGTGATGTCTCTTCCTGCGAAAGCTTTATCGAACCGATCGAGGTAATGTTTGAGCGCCGCTGTATTAAAATGATCGATCACATCTCCCTCTCCTCCCGGCGCCGCACGTTCAACCAGCTTTCCGTGGTAGCCGAGGAACAACGCGTATATTTTCCAATTACCCGCCGGGGCCTTCCAGCTTAGTTTGCCGTTGGCATCTACTTTAGAACCCAGGTCAACCATTTCTCCTTCCTGGTTGTACGCCACAACAGTAGCTGGTTTGAGGTTCATCTCAAATCTTACCTGGTCAAATGCATAGCGCTGAAGACCCTTGTTGGTAGCAACCGGGAACGACAATGTTTTGAGATCAACTTTCTGCCCGCTCTCCGACCTGTAAAAGGGTTGCTGTGTGTAGTTGATCAGTCCATCCAGTTCTTCGCCTTCTTTTAAAGAGTATGTTTTAACGAACAGTTCTTTACAAGCATCTTCCGGTTTTACCCAGGGGCCGCCAAAGGGCCATCCCGTTGCATTTGCCATATCGATGCCCAGACCCAGCCGTTTTCCTTCCTGCAACGTATGCTGCAGCATGTCCATCCATTTGGGAGAAAGGAAATCGATGAACTCTTGTTCGTGGCCCTTTACGCCGTAGATAGGTGTGATCTCCAGTCCACCCAATCCCGCTAAACGGTATTGCTGCATAGCAGCTGTGAGATCTTTTTTATTTACGGCGCTTCCCTGCCACCACCACCGTGTCCATGGCTTCGCCGTTTGTGTAACGGCGGGCCATTGCGATCGCGCGTGGATCAGCAATGCAGAAAAGAACAGGCACAAAAAAAATTTATTTTTCATTGAATAAAGAATAATAGGGTTTAAATAATTCCTGCATCAGTGCTTTTCAACTTCAACCGCGTACACATTTTCACTTCCTTCAAAATTGGCTCTGAAGATAACCCATTTGCCATCAGGACTAAAATGCACATTCGGCTCCAGCTTGTATCGATGGTGTTTCATGTTCACCAGTTTTTCGGTGATGAATGTATCGCCGTTTGGTGTAAACAGATTGATCCATTGTCCATCCGGCGCTTTTGCAACAGCGCCTGGATCGCCGCCGTCACCCGCAAACAATTTCTCGTCGGGTGTATTGTTGTAGTGAACGGACCAATCGCTGCGGTTCACTTTGTATTTTATTTCTTTCCCTGTTTTTACATCTGTTCCCGCAACAAAAAAATGCTCACCGCGCGGTTGCTGAAGATCGAACCAGATCCGCTTTCCATCGGCGCTCAACCACTCGTGGCCCGCTATCTCCATGTCCATGGTGCGTTTGTGCATGAGCATTATTTTCTTTGTTTGAATGTCTATCGTCCAGATGCGGTCCACTTTGTGCCACGGCCCCTCGTGGCAAAACATAAGCAACGAAGGATCTCTTGGCGAAAACTGGACATGATTCAGCCATGCGCTGTCTGTAAAAATTTTTGTGAGCGTTCCGTTCCTTATATCGATCGTAAACAAGGTACGCGGCAGGTGCGCCTCGTAAATGCGCGTGAAGAAATCCGATTTGGCAGGGTATTTTGTATAGATCTCTTTTTCTGCATCCGATCCCTTTGCACCGCCCAATAATGTTCCATCCGCGTTCACGGTTGTGATATCGCCCTTGAAACCTTCGGGGAACACGAATACAAGTCTTTGTGCTTTTGTTTCAACATTTACTGAAAACACACTGTCTTTTACCTGGAAAAAAACTTCTTTCCTTTTTGCCGAAACAATTTCACCGCTCATCGGCATCGATTGATGCGTGAGTTGTTCGATGGCGAGTGTGTTAAGATCGAGAAGATAAAGTTGCCTGTCTTTTATATTCAGGTTATAAGTTTCCCGCTTCATATCTGTAACCGCGCCCGGTTGTTCCAGCCTGCTGTTGTAGAAAACCATTTTGTTCCCGATAAACGGGTTGTTGTGAAAATAAAAGCTCATGCTGCTTCCTTCTTTTCGCGTGAGGCGCATCACTTTGTGTCCCGTGCTTTTGTCGATCCATTCGTCCGGCATTTTTTGTCCGCCGGTTTCCATCACCGGTTGCGCGTTTATTCCCGCAGAGCGCAGGATAGCGATTGACAAAAACATGCATTTGATGATGCGCATAAGCTTCCTGTTTTAGCTGATCCTGAAAATAAAAGGAGATGATGTCATGTATTTTCCACCCTGCGATGTTGTGAACAGGTAGGTAGGTTTCCCATTCTGAAAAAGCAGTTGCGGCCGTTCGAAACGCCCGTATTTTTTCAGGTGCGCAGGGGCCGGTGGCTGCTGGATGTAGTGGTCTGCGGCATAATAGGCGATCTTTGGATCATTCCATGCCAACCCATTTTTTGATTGCAGCAATATGCCGTTCACGTGGTTGAATACGCCCATATCCCTTGCCAGCAGGTTGAATTTCTTTTTCTCTATCCACACAAATGCATCTTCGAGTTGGGTGTTGTTTCCTTTTCCCGAGAAATCGATCAATGGGTTGGAAGGATGTTTTTTATAGGGACCCCAGATCTGATCAGCAATCGCCAATCCATACTTCCGGTTTCCCTTGATCGGTCCAGATCCCGTTTCGTAATCACGGGTGTTCCATGATTTGTAATACAGCCAGTATTGTCCGTTTGGATGTTTGACAAATGCGGGGTTTGTTGTACAATGATCGTCCCATGCCCCTTCCTCGCCCGCTTCCAGCAATGGCTGTGCGGAACGTGTCCACGGCCCGCTCAATGTTGGCGCTGTTGCAAGGCCGATGCGTTTGGTATTTGTTTTGCCGTTTGAATTGCCCATGTAAAACAGGCAATATTGTCCATCCACTTTTTTGATAGAGGGGTTGTGACAGGTAGTGGCATCCCAAAAACCGGGTCTTGGCGCAAGCACGGTTTCAATCACTTCGTAAGGGCCCGCTGGTGTATCTGCCATTGCATGCGCGATCTCTGAGCCTTTGATCCAACCACCCATCCCTTTTTTTGAGTCCCATCGCGAAAAAAAAAGATGGACCTTTCCGTAGTCGTCTTCTATGGGACTATTGCACCAGACATAATACCCTTCCAGTTCCAGTGCACGTCCAACCGGTTGTAAACGTTTAGCAAACGGCGACTCATCAGAATACAATTCATTGGCCCATGCAGGCAACGCGGCCCCCAATGAAAGCAGGGAAATGGTATTAATGAAATCCTTTCTCTTCATGTGAAATCAATTGAAAAGATGTGGGAGCTTCTTATCGGCATAAGCTGGCGGCTATCCTATAAAGTAATGAGATCGGGAGGGGAACACCGTCCTGCTGTATCCTGTTTTACCGGGTGATGGAATAGTATTTCAACTCCACCATATCGCCCGGGATGCCCTGCGTGTTCCAGTCGGCATGAATGGCCAACGCGGCGCCTATTGCCGTTGCCTGCGAAACCGATGCCGCAAATATTTCCATAGACGGGAACGCATTGGCAAGCATGTTCATGTAAACGGGATTTTTAGCGAAGCCGCCGTCTACAAAGATCCTTGATACTTTCCTGTCAGACAGGATGAGCGATGTTGAGATCTTTTGCTGCGCGATGATATCGGCAATGAGTTGGTGATACGCATCTTCGTAACGATCAAACTGCTCCAGCCCACGCGAAACAAATGCAGAGGCATGCAGACCCGTTGACACCGTTTCGTTCCTGTTTCGTTCTTTTACCTGATCAAATAAAACGTTGCTGAAAGCAACGTCCTGGAAATATTCAACAGGAACATTGAAATGCGCAGCCAGTCTTTTCACCTGCTGTTCATGCTCATTACCTGCAAACAGCCGCGATGCTTTTACCGGGCGGCCATGGTATTCGAGGTAGCAGAGACAATCCTGTTTTAGTTCTTCTTCCGTTAAAGGATCGTTGTTGAACGGGTTGAGGCTGATGCACCAGGTGCCCGTCGACAATAAAACAAAAGGCTCCGAAAAGCAGGCCAGGTAAGGGATCAGGGCCGAAGAGCTGTCGTGAAGGCCTATCCCCGACTTTATTGTATGACCATCCAATGTTATTTCTATCGTTGCATTGGAACGCAGTACAGGAGGGAACTTCTGGTCGATCTCCTCTGCGTATACCCAGTCGTGGTACATTCGTGCAGCAAAATTCCAAAGGCCCGTATGACAACCAATGCTGGTTATTTCGGCATATGTTTTCCCGGTGATGAGGTAGCTGATGTATTGCGGCAGGTGGAGCGCGTATTGAACTTTTTCAAACAGAAGCGGATTCTCATTCTTTAGCCTATACAGTTGCATACCCGAGTTCAGGTTTCCCAATACCGGCGAAGCCGTTGCTACAGCGATCTTCATTTCGCCGCCGTAAGTTTTGTAAAAATTTTCCTGTAAAACAGGATCATAAGGTTTGAGGTAATTGTATAGCGGTGCAACGGGTTTTCCATCTTCTCCAACCAGTACAAAACTCGCACCATATGCAGAGAAGTTTATTCCTTTTACGTTGTAACCGGGAAGGGAGATGATCTCGCGTATGGTTTCTTTTACCCAGGAAGACAACAGTTCAACATCATCGCACGCAAACCCATCTTCATCCACCGTTTCAGGAAACTGCGCGGAGCGTTCGAGAACGATCTTGTATTGTTCGTTGAGGAGGAAAAATTTTTTGTTCGTTTTTCCAATATCAAAGATGGCGACCACATTAATATTACCAGGTCGTTCGCCTTCGCGTTCCCGGAAGGTAGAAGTTGGTTTGGGATTATGCTGGTCTTTTGAGGATGGCATGAGAATGTTCCGCTGGATCACTGGTTTGTTTACTGAATCTATTTTTTTGCTGAAAGGATCACAATCCTGTTGCCACCGTTCGCTCCCCTCTTTCTTTTACCAAAGCGTCTCTTAGCTTGTTTTCCCTGAACAACTGCAACGGCCCAAGGGCTGCGCCCGAGCGCAATCTTGCTTCGGCAACAATGGGGCGGACATCGGTACGGTATGCGTGTTGCAATATTTCCTGCGCGCGCGCAACATCGTTGTTTTGTTGCGCATCCTGCAACGATCCTGTATCTACAAGCAATGCCTGTGCGTACGCGATCATGATGGCTTCAACGCTTTGCAGAAGGTCCTCTAGCGGATCCTTTACATTGTGTGAAGCGTCGATCATCCAACCCAGATCGTTTGCATGATCCATGTTGCGCGCATCCATTCCTTCCACCAGCTCATTGAAGATCAGGAAGAGCTGGTATGGGTCGATGCTTCCTACGGTGAGATCGTCATCGCCATATTTACTATCGTTGAAATGAAACCCACCTAGTTTTTTCTCATTCAACAACAATGCAACGATCTGCTGGATGTTTGCGTTTGGTAAATGATGGCCGAGGTCCACGAGTGTGTAGGCCTTTTCGCCAAGTTTGTTGGCATATAAAAGCGACTGGCCCCAATCGCCTACTGTCATTGAATAAAAATTGGGTTCGAAAGCTTTGTACTCAACAAACACTTTCCAATCCGGGGGAAGCGCCGCGTAAATCTCCTGCAGTCCTTCGAGTGTATTTTGAAAGGCTTTCCTGAAATTCAGCTGTCCTGGAAAACACGAACCGTCGGCCAGCCATACCGTCAGAGATTTTGACCCAAGTTCAATGCCATGCCTGATCACTTCTATGTTGTGATCGATGGCCTGCTTGCGTGTTGCTTTATCAACGTGCTGAAGCGAACCAAATTTATAGCTGTGTTTTTGACCGGGCTGGTCCTGGAACGTATTGGAATTAACTGCATCAAACCGCAAATCATACTGGGCGGCGAGCGCTTTTGTTTTGGCGGCGTCTCCGGGTATGTCCCAGGGAATGTGCAGGGAGATCGCCCCGCTCGACCTGTTGAGTGCATGTAACAAACCTACATCCGAAATTTTCTCTTCGAGATTGCGGGGCTCTCCGCCACCGCTGAACCTGCCAAACCTTGTGCCGCCCGTACCCAGCGCCCAGGAAGGTATGGCGACCTGGAAATCGATGAGTTTCCGGATTACCTTTTCAACACCGGGCTGCATACCCATCAGGTAGGCAAACCCTTTTTCATGTTGCGGCAATAATTTTTCGTTGTGTGATGCGATCGCGTTTTTGTCAATCAACATGTGTGGGATTGTTTTCAGGCTAAATAAAATACTTCTTTTAAAGGTACGCTAACAGGCGAATGATCAGGATTGCTTTCCATGATATCTTTCATGTAAGCCCACCATTTCTGCATAACGGGGTGCGCGGGCAACTCATCCAGCCTTAATGGGTCTTCCATTTTCAACATACCAAAAAGGGAGAGTGTAGATTCATCCAGGAAAATAGAATATTCTGCAATGCCCGTTTCCTTCAACAGTGTTTCCAGTTCGGGCCATAATTTTTCATGGCGCTTTGCATACTCTGCTTCAAAGCCTTTGTGGAGTTGCATTTTGAAGGCGATCCTCTGCATAGACAGTTCATTTTCTTTTGTTGCCACAGATTTCACGGATTAACACAGAAGTTTTGCGCAAGCTTGTATACCCAAAAAACTTCTGTGTTAATCCGAGAAATCTGTGGCAACGAATAGTTGCTTTAAAAAGGCGGGTTGACAATTGGAAAACCATCAACCCTTTCGACTGCTTGTCGTTAAAGTATGTTTACCGTACAAATGCCGTGGCTACGCCGCCATCAACATTGAGTACATTGCCGGTCGATTTGTTCAGGAGGCCGCCCACGAATGCGAAACAGGCATCGGCGATATCGCCGGGGTTGATGATCTCGTTGAGCAATGTTCTTTTTGCATAATAGGCCGGGAGCTCCTCTACCGTTACGTTGTAGGCTTTCGCTCTTCCCTCGGCCCAACCGCTCTGCCAGATCTTGCTGTCGCTGATCACTGCATCGGGGTTCACAACATTCACGCGGATCCTGTCTTTGCCAAGCTCCGCTGCATTGAGCCTGCTCAGGTGCAGTTGCGCTGCTTTTGCAGAGCCGTAGCCCGCATTGTTCGGGCCGCTCACCAACGCATTCTTGCTCACGATGTTCAGTATATGCCCACCGAGTTCCTGTTTGCGCATGATGTTTACGCCTTCCTGGGTTACAGTGAATTGACCCTTTACGAGTACATCGTACAACAGGTCCCAGTCTTTATCGGTGTGTTCTTCGAGCGGTTTTGAGATCGACAATCCCGCACAGTTCACAACAATATCAACACCGCCAAACACAAGCGCCGCTTTTTCAAACGCGTTCTGGATATCGGTTCTGCTGGTCACATCAAGCAACACCGTTGTGAAAACGTCTTTGCTGTATTCTTTCTGCAACGCTTCATTGGCCGTGTTCAGGCGTTCAGCATCATTGTCGTTCACAATGATACAGGCGCCTTCGTCAGCCATCTTTTTAGCGATCGCTTTCCCGATCCCTCCTGCACTGCCCGTAATGAGTGCGATCTTTCCAGACAATGCTTTGGGTTTGGGCATACGCTGCAGCTTCGCTTCTTCAAGCAGCCAGTATTCGATATTGAAGGCCTCCTGTCTTGGAAGGGAAGTATAAGCAGAGATGGCTTCGGCGCCACGCATTACGTTGATGGCGTTGGTATAAAATTCGGCCGCTACACGCGCAGTTTGTTTGTTCACCGCGAAGGTGAACATGCCCACGCCGGGGTATAAGATCACCACGGGATTTGCATCGCGCATGGCGGGACTATTGGGATGTTTGCAGTTGTTGTAGTAATCGGCATACATTTTCCTGTAGCCCTCAAATGCGGGTTTTAATTTTTCTTTGAGAGAAGCGGTATCGCCAAGGTTTTCTGCTGGTGCAAGTTCGAGTACCAGCGGACTGATCTTTGTGCGCAGGAAATGATCTGGGCAGGAAGTGCCCATGGGTGCGAGCCTTGCGAGGTCTTTTGAATTGATGAAAGAGAGTACGCGCTCGTCATCAGAAAAATGCCCGATCATATTCGTATGCGACGAACAAAAACCACGCAGCACGGGAGCAAATGCAGCGGCCTGTTTGAGTCTTTCTTCTTTGGGCAATGATGTGGTGACAGCACCTCCGAAAACCGTTGTGTTTTTTGCAACGGCGTCTTCAATGTATTCGGCGCAACGTTCGATCACTTCGAGCGTGTTGATGTAGCTTTCGTAGGCGGTGTCGCCCCAGGTAAACAAACCATGTGAACCGAGCATGATGCCGCGGATGCCTGGGTTTTCGTCGAAGCAGGCTTTCAGTTTCAGACCGAGATCAAAACCGGGGCGTTGCCAGTCAACCCAGCCGATCGTTCCGTTGAACAATTCCTGCGTGATCTTTTTACCATCCTTTGCCGCAGCGATGGCGATGGCGGCATCGGGGTGTAAGTGATCGATGTGTTTGAAGGGAAGGAAGCCGTGCAACGGCGTATCGATCGAAGGCGCTTTGGAGGCAAGATCGAAAATACAGTGGTTGAAAAGTTCAACCATTTCATCTTCGTGGTCTATACCGCGGTAAACGTTTTTCAAACTGCGGAGCCTGTCAACATACAATGCTGCGAGGCCGCTTGCTTTTAATGTGCCCAGGTCGCCGCCGCTCCCTTTCACCCACATCACTTCTGTTTCCTGCCCGGTGAGCGGATCCCTGGCCATGGCTTTACAGGAAGTATTGCCGCCGCCATAATTGGTGAGGCGGAGGTCGGCGCCCAACAGGTTGGATCGGTAGATCAGCAACGCTACTTCATCGCCTGCCATGGTTGCGGCTTTGGCATCATCCCACAAATAACTCACGTGTTTAAATTCTGTTACTGTATTCACTCTGGTCAGTTATGTTTGTTAAAGTTTTTTATTGCTGCGCCAACGAATTGCCATACCCCACAATGCATACGGATGCGATGATGGTAAGTATACCGATCACGATCGTTGACCTTGTTTTTCCGCTTACGCCTTTCCACTCTTTTAAATAAATGCCCCAAAGATTGGCCACCAGGATGATGAACGACATGTGCAGTATCCACGAACTTGCGCCGTTGCCCATTTTGCTTTCACCCATCCCATAAAAAAAGAATTGTAAGAACCAGGTTGTTCCCGCGAGGGCGGAAAAAAGATAATTTTTATTGAGCGGCGTTTTTTTATTGGTGTAGTCGCCGAATGTTTTGTTGCGCGCATTCAAGATCATACACCAGATAAAATTGGTTGTGAGTCCGCCCCACAGGATCACGACAAAGATCACATTGTTCTGAAAAAGAAAATTGCCTTCCCCCGGATGTGTTGCCTGCCAGTTTGCATTGGCAATATCGGCCATGGGTTTCCCTGCTTCGATACCAAAATTAAAAAATGCGCTGAGTATGCCCGAGATGGTTGCGATGATCAGACCTTTGACCAAACTGAATTCCTTAACACTGGCCTGTTTTGCTTCGGGCGTGAGGTCCTTCTCTTTCATTGTTCCCGCACGGCCGCAGATGGCAATGCCGATGATACAAACGGCCACACCTGCCAAAACCCATTGCCCGCCTGTATTCTGCAGCATGTGGCTGATGGTCTGGTTCTCTTTGCCGGCGGTGGGCACATAATTGTAATAGATGGCCGGTATGAGCGAACCGAATGCAGAACAGAAACCCAGTATCACCGAATTGCCAAGGCTCATACCGAGGTAGCGAACGCCCAGGCCATACATGAGGCCGCCCACGCCCCAGAGCAAACCCATCAGGAACACCGTTCCCAGGATCTGCGACGAGGAAGCGGTGATGATGTCCATAAAATTGGGAATGGTGAGGTACGCCGCAATGGGTGGAACAATGAGCCACGAAAACAAACCACCAACGATCCAGAAACTCTCCCAGCTCCAGCCCTTCACTTTCTTGTACGGCATGTAAAAACTGCCGGACGCAAAACCGCCTATGAAATGAAAAATAACACCGAGAATAATACCCATGAGCAGAAGGTTTTCAAATGATGGCCAAGCAATGATCCAATTTACTGTTTTCAAAACTATCGATTAAAATATTTTCCCTGTCATGTACCGTCATGGTTGCGCCGGTTTGCACAACCCCGGCAGGAGGCGCCGGCCTGCTTCTTTTTTAGCCGCGGTACGCGACTCGCAGCTTTTCCCTAAGTTTGACAAGCTAACGACTGTTTGCCCCCATGAAAAAGAAAAGCGTTTTTCAGCACCTGTTCATCGATTATTATTCGGCTACGCCGAAGTACCTGCAGCTTGCCAATTCGATCATCAAGGCAATTGGCGACGGTAAGATCGTGAAGGATGAATTGCTGCCATCGATCAACGAATTGAGTTTTGAATTCGAGATCTCAAGGGATACGGCAGAGAAAGGTTACAAATATTTAAAAAAGATCGGCGTGCTGAGTTCTGTACCCGGCAAGGGCTATTTTGTTCAGGATACCGATCTGAAACAACAACTCAAAATATTCCTGCTGTTCAATAAATTAAGTCCGCATAAAAAGATCATTTACGATGCATTTGTTACTTCGCTCGGGGAGCTTGCGTCTGTTGATTTTTATATTTACAACAACGATTTCGATTTTTTCAAACGGCTGATCCAGAACAACAAAAAAGACTACACCCATTACGTGATCATTCCCCATTTCCTGGACGGCGGCGAGAATGCGCACGATGTGATCAACCTGATCCCGAAAGAAAAACTGATTCTGCTGGATAAGATCGTTCCGGGTATCGAGGGACAATATGGCGCTGTGTATGAAAATTTTGAAAAGGATATTTACGGCGCGCTGGAGCAGGCATTGCCGCATTTGAGCAAGTACCATACGATCAAGATCATCGTTCCTTTTTATACTTATCACCCGATAGAGATCCTGAAAGGCTTCAACCGTTTTTGCCAGCAGTATGCGTTCAACTGCAAAGTGGTGCACAACATTGCCAATGAGCCGATCAAAGAAGGCGAGGCATACATCAACCTGATGGAAGATGATCTGGTAACGCTGATCGAAAAAATATTGTCCACAAAAATGAAACTGGGTAAACACGTGGGCGTTATCTCCTACAACGAAACGCCACTGAAAAAGATCATCCTGAACGGCATCACTACGATCTCAACCGATTTTCAACTGATGGGCGAAAAAACGGCGCAGTTGATATTGGAACAATCGGTGCAGCATATTGAGATACCGTTTCATTTGACGCTAAGAGCATCTTTATAATTAGTAATTAGGAATTAGTAATTAGTAATTACAAAAATGGAACTGTGAAGAACGGCCGCATTTTTTAATGGGTTCGCTCTTTACAGTTCCATTGATATTTGGGATCGGCAGTTTCTGGTGGCGTTGCTGATCACAAATTTTAGAAAACTATTTTTAGACTTTTCCTATTCTTATTACTTCTCTTATTACTTCTCTTCTTCCTATTCTTGCTATTCTTCCTCTTCTTCCACCACTTTGATTGGGTTCCTTCTGGAAGGGATCACGGTTTCTTCATCTTCGCTGAGGTATACCCAGAAATCGTATAGGGCGAAAATATCACCGGGTGTTTTGGGGCCGCCATTCTCGTTGTTGCGCTCGTAAGAACCCAGCAATTCGCCGGAATATTTCAGTTCTTTTATTTTCTGTTCGAGCGTTAGTTCTTTGAATTGTTCGATTGTCATAAGGGTATTTTTTGTTCCTGAATCTGGGCGCAATATAATGAGATTTTGGGCTTGATCTACTTAAATCCCTCCAGCGCCCGCTGTATCGTTGGGTCGGTACGGTTGCTTACTTCAAAAAAACCACCGGCGCGCCAGATCTGGCGGGCCATGAGCGACTGTATCCTTTTCAGCACCTCTGTTTTTCCTTTCTGTGTTACAGGCGCTAGGTTGATGGTGTCTTTTTTTGCAAACGATACCAATCCCTGCCACTCTTTTTCGCCGGGCACGAACTCTTTTGTAAGCTGCTCCGGGTTTTTCATCTTATCGAAGAAGGGACGGTTGTTTATATAATAATGATACACGTAACTGTTGAGCGTGGATTTATAATACAGTTTCACCGCCGCCGGGTCCATGTGCGTTGTATCCATCGGCACGAACACATCCGGGGTAATGCCACCGCCGCCGTAAACGGTTCTTCCGCCCGGTGTTTTGTAGGCCTTGCCTGTTGGTTTCGCGGTATCGCCTACTACCACTTCGCCGTTGTGATAGCGTTCCATCAGCTCTTCCTCGTAGATGGCTTTGCCTTTGGCGTATGGTTTCTGGATGTTACGGCCGAGTGGGGAATAATAGCGGGCGATGGTAAGCCGTACCTCGCTCCCATCAGACAAAATAAAAGGTTGCTGAACCAGGCCCTTTCCAAAAGACCGCCTGCCGATGATGGTGGCGCGGTCCCAATCCTGCAGCGCGCCAGCCAGTACCTCGCTTGCAGATGCGCTTGTTTCATCGATCAGCACTTCCAGTTTTCCTGTTTCAAAAATGCCCTCGGTGCTGCATTTGTATTCGGCGCGTTTCATGTTTTCGCCTTCGGTGTATACGATGAGTTTATCGCCGCTGAGGAATGCATCTGCAATAGAGATCGCTTCTTTAAGCAACCCGCCGCCATTGCCGCGCAGGTCGAGAATGAGTTGTTTCATCCCCTGCTTCTGCAGTTTTTCCATGTTCAGCATAAATGCTTCGTAGGTGCGGTCGGCAAATTTGTTGATGCGGAGGTAGCCGGTGCCGGGTTCTATCATATAAGCCGCATCGATAGGCGAAACAGGTATCACGCCTCGCTGGATCATGAAATCTCTTTTCACCCCATCGCGCAGCACCTGCACTTTTACGGTGGAGCCCTCTTCGCCGCGTAACAATTTCCGGATACCGTCTGAGGTGATGTTTACACCCGCAACTTTCGCGGTATCGTTTACCGCAAGCATCCGGTCGCCCACTTTCAACCCTACTTTTTCAGACGGGCCGCCTTCTATCACGTGCATAATATTTACCGTATCGGCAAGGATCTGGAACTCAACGCCGATGCCCTGGAAATTTCCCATCAGGTCCTCGTTGGCCTCTTTTACCTTGTTTGCTGGTATGTAAACAGAATGGGGATCGAGGTGCGACAGCAATTCGGAAGCCGCGAGCTGGTTGATGCTGTCAACGTTCACTTTATCAACATACCGGTTCCTGATCAGCTCCACCAGGTCCTGGATAGACGTTCTGCGGTTGAGGTTAAAGAACTTGTTTCCTGCTGCTTTGTCTTTCAACTGGTAACCGATCATCATCCCAACCACCATTACAATGGCAAAAAGAACGGGCAGCCAGACCTGCAATTTTTTACTTCCCATAGATAATTTCCTCTTAGAATCGTGTTTGAACGGCAAATATCTGCTTAAAAGGTGAATGAACGGGAAGGTTTTGATATAAGGTGCGGGAACCCATCCACCCGGTGAACGGTTGATGGATATAAGGTTGGCCAAAAGAAAAAAGCAACCATACAAACGCTCACAGACATTAATAACGATTACACTATGTTGGCTAAAGTTTGGTGGAAGGAATGCTGGCTATGCGGTTTTTTGTAGTTTCGCAGACCTGAGATAGGCAAAGCAGGGGCAAAAATGCATGATTTTGCGGGTTTCGGTTGTGAGTTTGTACCTTGTGCCTGGTATCTTAGACTTGTATTCTTAAATTGAAGCCATGGCAGTTACTTTGATCGCAGACAGCGGCGCCACCAAATGCGAGTGGAGGCTGGTTCAGAATGGGAAGAACAGGACCATAAGCACGATGGGCATCAGTCCGTATTTTTTAACGGGTGAGCAGATCACCGCGCTGTTGCAGAAAGAGATCCTGCCAAAACTGAAGAATGTGACGGTTACCGATATTCATTTTTACGGAACCGGTTTGAACAATGCCGGTAATGTGGCCATCGTAAAAAAAGTATTCAAAACCCTTTTCCCGAAAGCAAAAACAGAGATCCAGACAGACCTGCTCGGCGCAGCCAGGGCGCTTTGCGGCAGATCGAAGGGCGTGGCCTGTATTTTGGGCACGGGTTCGAACTCCTGTTATTACGATGGAAAGAAGATCGTGAAAAACAGCCCCGGGCTGGGATATGTACTGGGCGATGAGGGCAGTGGCGCTTACCTGGGCAAAAAAGTGGTACAATACTATTTATACAACACATTCGACGAAGAACTGAAGACCCGTTTCGAAAAACGTTTCGAAACGAGTTACCTCGAGATCCTCGACCGGGTTTACAAGCAGCCGCTTGCCAACCGCTACCTCGCATCGTTTGCGATCTTCCTGGCAGAGAACCGTGGGCATTATATGATCGAGAACATCATCGAGGACGGGCTGAACGATTTCTTCTTCACCCACCTTTACAAATACCGCGAAAGCTGGACGATGCCGATCCATTTCATTGGCAGCATCGCCTATGGATTCAGGGATGTATTGAAAGATCTCTGCGAAACCTATGAGCTCGAACTGGGAAAAGTGATCAAAGCCCCTATGCAGGGATTATTAGCATACCACACACAAGTAAAAAAACCTTAATGGCACAGTTTATCAAAGTAACGGAGCAGTCGTCGAACTACAGGCACCTCGAGAAAATGTCGATACTCGAATTATTACAGAACATGAACAACGAAGACCGCACCGTACCCGATGCGGTTGGCAAAGCGATACCACAGATCGAAAAACTGGTAGCTGCCATCACAGATAAAATGTTATCCGGCGGCCGTTTGTTTTACATCGGCGCGGGCACAAGCGGAAGACTGGGTATTGTGGACGCGAGCGAGTGCCCACCCTCTTTTGGCGTTCCTTACGGGCTGGTGATCGGTCTCATCGCCGGTGGCGAAAAAGCGATCACGCAGGCGGTGGAATTTGCAGAAGACAGCACCGACAAAGGATGGTCTGACCTGCAGAAACATTTCATCAGCGATAAGGATGTTGTTGTAGGATTGGCCGCAAGCGGAACAACTCCATACGTGATCAGCGCATTGAAAGAGTGCCGCAAACACGGCATCATCACGGGAAGCATCAGTTGCAACCCGAGCTCCCCTGTTTCCGCCGAAGCAGATTTCCCGGTAGAGGTTGTAGTGGGCCCTGAATTCATTACCGGCAGTACACGCATGAAAAGCGGCACGGCACAGAAATTGGTGTTGAATATGATATCGAGTTCCGTAATGATACAGCTTGGCCGGGTAGAAGACAATAAAATGGTGAACATGCAGCTCAGCAATGTAAAGCTGGTTGACCGCGGCGTAAAAATGGTGATGGAAGGTTTATCGCTCACCGATTACGAAAAAGCAAAGGATCTGTTGCTGAAACATGGCAGTGTGAAGAAAGCCGTAGAGGCGGCGAACGCTTCATAGCCGGTATAAAATACTTAACAAACCAAAGCTGCGAGCTGTGAGCTGCGGGAGATGGGCCATCAGCCCGGAGCCCACTGTTCATGGCTCGTAGCCATTTAAAAAAACGTGGCCCAGTACCCAAACCGGCGCCAAACGATTATGCACGAAATAGAACCTTTTTACAACTGGCGCCATATTTACGTGTCTGAAGAAGACAAGCACTCTCCCTTTTTTGGAAGGACCTATAGTGAATTTGAATTTTCACAAACCGTGTACAACTATTACATCCACCCGCAATGGGATGATTTCGGGAGCCGCACGCTGTACATGAAAATCATTTATGCCGATTACGAACTCAACTTCGCCGTGATTGAACTGATCGGGGAATGGAACGATGCGATAGAGAACGATATCATGGAAATGAAACGCGAGGTGATGGACATTCTATACAACGAAGGCATCTACAAATACATCCTGATTGCGGAGAACGTTCTTAATTTTCACAGCAGCGACAAAGAATATTACCAGGAATGGTACGACGAAGTAAGCGAACAGAATGGCTGGATCGTAGCCCTTAACATGCCCGAGGCCACCCAGCAGGATTTCAAAAAGAAAAAACTGAATTACTACATCGAACTTACCGATCTGCCCGAATGGCGCGTTTACAAACCCTACCATCTTTTCAGGAAAATTGACGATGCGTTGATGAAGCGGCTCGATTGAGTTCCGCTTCCCCGAAAAACATTTGAACGTATTTGAGGTCATCCCTGTTCTATCGTCCGCTCAATTCGCCTGTCCGGGATCAGCCAGATAATGGCCACTACAGCGTACAACGCGAGGCTGATCCAGGTATGCAGGAACGCGGCCGCAATGCCCACCGCATAAATGGCTGTCGAGATCTTTCCTTTCAGATCGCTCCCCAAAGCTTTTGCAAGCGTGGATCCTTTACCATTCGCTTTCAACAGGCACAAAACGAGGATGTAATACGAAATGCTGTTCATGAACAGGATCACGCCGTACACCACCACGGGCCATTTGGTAAAATGGTTCTCCCCCATCCACCCGGAGGCAAAAGGCATCAGCGATAACCAGAATAAAAGATGGTTGTTGGCCCACATGGCGCCGCCACTGATCTTTTGCGCGGCATGCATGAGGTGGTGGTGGTTGTTCCAGTAAATACCGATGTATACAAAACTCAATACATAACTCATAAAAACCGGGCCGATCTTCACCAGTTCTTCCATAGAATCGTCGTGCGGCACTTTCATTTCCAGTACCATAATGGTGATGATGATCGCGAGAACACCATCGCTGAACGCTTCGAGTCTTCCTTTTCCCATGCTGCAGATATTTGGTAAAAAAACAGGGCGGCCGAATTACTGCCCGCCGCCGCTTGAAAATACACAATTTCAACTTACCTTAACAGTCGATTTATAACACGCTAAATTTTTTGTTATGTCATTACCAGTAAACAATAAAAACAACGGCAAAGCCGGCAAGGGCCCGAAAGGTATGATGGGCGGCCAGGGCTCCAAGTTCATTGCAAAACCGGGAACGAAAGCATCCGGCCCTTCTAAAAAACCCATCAAGACGGGCGGATCGAGAGGAAGCTGATTGAACAGTGCACACCGCACCGCAACCTGTAAAGATAAAGTTCAGGAACCCGCGATCGATGAATCATTAAACATCGGCCGCGTTTCCTGAACTTTTTGTTTTACCAGACATGGTATTGCATTCCCTATTCAACGTATTTATTCGCCATCACGCTTCCGGCATTTCGATCATAAAACTGCTTCCTGCATTTTCATTCCGTTTTACCTGCAGGCTTCCCTTCATCAGCGCGGCGAAGGTTTTGCAAAGCATGAGCCCCAGCCCTGTTCCTGTTTCCCCCTGGGTTCCTTTCTTTGTATCGATGGCATGGAGGTATTCTCTGTCGTTGATCGCATTCATTTTCTCCTGCGGCATTCCTGTTCCGCTGTCTGTGATCGTCGTGGAAACACGCCCGTAGCCGGTAATGCTTTCCACCTGTATAAAACCATCCGGGGGCGTAAACTTGATCGCATTGCTCAACAGGTTGCGTATGATGAGAGAAAACATGTTGCGGTCGGCGCAAACATTGGTATCATCCTTCGTATGATTAACGATCCGTATGTTCTTGTGCGCTGCCTGCTGCTGGAGCAATGCGATGGTCTGGTCAACCGATTCTTTTACGGCAATCGACTCCGTTACGGGCGTAAAACCTTTCATCTGGCTCGAGGCCCAGTTCAGCAGGTTTTCCATCAGCACCGATGTGTGCGAGAGCTGGTTCTTCAGCTCCCCTGCATACAATTGCAATTTTTTCTGCGAAATGGCGCCATCTTCCAGGATATCAATGAACGATATAAGCGTGTTAACCGGCGTACGCATATCATGGCTAACCACGCTGAAGATCCTGTCTTTTACATGACCGAGTTCTTCCAGCTCCGCTTTTTGTTTGCCGATGATGCGGTTGAGGCGTTTTGTTTTTTGCTGGTTGTAATACACCAGGAACGCGATCAATAAAATAGAAGCCACTGCAATGCCCAGGTACAATTTTACTTTCTTGTCGAAACTGATCTGCAACTGCTGCTGCGCGATCTGTTTATCGCTTGCTTCTTTTGAAAGTTTCGCCTCGAGTTTGTTCCGTTCCAGCGCTTCTTCCTGCATTTCTTTTTCTCGTTGCAGCTTCGCCTGTTGCTGCAGGTAGGTCAACCGTTGCAGGTCCTTTTCTTTGCTGATCAGCTGAAGCTGCTGCCTGTTCAATGCGAGGGCCTGCTCCTGTTGTTTACCCAGCAATTGCTGGCGCTCCAGCCGCTGGGTGGTAAGCGCCTGCTCAAACCGGATGGAATCTTCGCGTTTGCCAAATTCGTACTGCAGTTCGCGGCGGTTGATCTCTTTTGTTTTTTCGAGGTTGAAAACGCTGTCCCTGTAACGGATGTGCTCTTTGAACGACGCAAGCGAGGCCACAGCATCGCCCGATAACAATTCTATTTCTGATCTTGTGTCGTATGCAAAATTCAACCCGTTGAGGTCATTGATTTCCTTGCGGAGCGCAATGGTGCGGTTTGCATTCTGCAATGCTTTTGCGAGCAGGCCATCGCGTGCAGACAATGCGCCCTTGAAAGGCGAAGGCAAAGAATCTTTCGCCACAAGAACATAGGCTTCGGCGATGGTTAAACTATTCTGTGCGATCTGTAGTTTATTGCCGATTGCCTCGGAGATGCGCAATGCGTTCTCATAGTATTCTACGGCTTTGGCGTAATCGCGCCGCGACTGGTAAATACGGCCCATCGCCTGCAAATTACTTGCTGAGCCGTCTTTATTGCCCATCTCCTCGTACAGCGCCTGCGAGCGGCCGATGTATTGAAGCGCTTTCTCGAACTTGTTCTGGTAAAGGTAAACGTACCCCGCATTTCCTGAATTGATCGCAATCCCCCGCTTAGTTCCCAATTCTTCATAGATACGCAATGCGCGCTCGTAATTTTCGATGGCCTTGTCATAGTCTTTCAGAAACGAATAAATATTACCGAGCGTGCTCAGGTTCCCTGCAATGCCGCCTTTCAGCCCGAGTTTTTCGTTGATCTTCAGAGAACGCAGGGAATACTCCTGTGATTTGGGATAGAGGCCCTGGTAAAAATAATTACTGGCAATGCTTCCGTATGCCGAAGCCAGCAATTTATCGTCTTTCAATGCTTCCGCTATTACAATGCTTTTTGAATGATATTCGATGGCCTGCGTGTAATCGCCTTTGATGCGGAGGTTGTTGCCGCCAACACTGTATGCATTGAAGAGCCCGTTGTTGTATTTTATTTTCTGCGAAAGCGCGATGGCAAGGTTGGAATAACGGAGCCCTTCCGTGGGATTGGTGGCCGGATAATCACCGGCAATGGCAAGCAGGGTTTGTACGCGTAAAGTGTCTATGCTGATGGCAGGCAAAGCGGCGATCATTGAATCGATACGCGCCTGTCCTTTTTTCTGGGCGGAAACGGATAAACAAAGCAGTAACAAAAAAGCGCAGCTAATTCTTCTCATTGCAGTTACATCAAAGACAGGACGTATTGGCGCCGGACCTTTGAAACGGGTTAAAAAATAAAAAGGTTAAAAAGGTATGGTAATCTACAACTTTTTAACCTTTTAATTCTTAACCAGTTACATTAAAGTAAACTCAATTGTATTCGTAGGTTCTCTCCACCCCATCGCTGCTCTTCACTTTCCAGGGATAACCCTCGGCAGTATATTGATAAGTGATCGTTGTTGTTGTAACCGGTGGGTTGCCGGGTACATTGTTGAAATTGGTATACACCTCCCTGGTAAGGTTGTTCCTGTTTGTCGTAAATGGCGGCAGGAAGGCAAATTGCGGGGGAACTTTCCCGTTGTCGTATTCAAAATTATACCGCATCGAAAGAACGGGTGCGCCGTTTGCATAACTGAAAAACTCGTTTACGGAAACATTGCCATTGCCATCGTATTGATAAGTGTTTTTTGAAGCCGGCTGCCCGGCAGGTAAGAAAACGGTTGCTGCAACGATCCTTTTTGCGGCGTCAAAATCGAAGAGCGTGTAACTGGTTTGCCGGGGCGTTCCATTTGTCTTCACAAAATATTTGGCGGCGGATACGAGTCCGTTTTGATATTCATAATCCACGTAGCCGGAATCCATCGCTTCTGTGTTCCAGCTGTTGCTGATATTCATCAGGGATACCGTTCTCACCATCCTTCCGTCGGTATCGTAATAAAACACCTGCTCTGAACTTCTTACTGTCGGCGTCATGTAGGAAGTGTGTTTGAACAAAAGGCCGTTGGAATAATAGGTGAATTCTTCAGACAGTACGCCGCTGATGGTTATGCGTCTTAGTTTTTTACCGGCAAAAAAAACGGTGTCCTCGCCCTCAGCCGGCGCCATTTCGCTTTTCCTACAGGAAACCATCGAAAACAGCATAGCCAGGAAGCATACAAGGCAGGTCCTTTTCATATTGAGCAATTTTGGTTTTGATGTAAATGTGTACGGTTCCGCAAGCACAGGTACAAGACTACAAACGATGCTGTGCCACTTTGCCGTACTTCTTTTTTACACCTTCAACCGCTCCTGTATCGACAGCCCGTTTTTTCGCAGGGTATCCAGTGCAATATCGTACCCGGCATCTGCGTGACGGATCACGCCCATACCCGGATCATTCCTTAACACACGGGAAAGCCTTTTCGCTGCATCATCAGTTCCATCGGCCACTATTACCATTCCTGCGTGAATGCTGTAGCCCATACCAACCCCGCCCCCATGGTGCAGGCTTACCCAACTGGCGCCGCCGGCGGTATTTACCAGGGCATTCAGAACGGGCCAGTCGGCAACAGCGTCCGAACCATCCAGCATGGATTCTGTTTCGCGGTTCGGAGATGCTACCGACCCTGTATCGAGATGGTCGCGCCCGATAACGATGGGCGCTTTCACTTTTCCTGTTCTGACGAGTTCGTTAAAAGCGAGGCCCGCTTTTTCCCTTTCGCCCTGGCCCAGCCAGCAGATCCGCGCCGGCAATCCCTGGAACGCGATCTTTTCTTTTGCCATCTTCATCCAGCGTTGCAGGCTCTTGTTTTCGGGGAAGAGTTCCGTGATCACTTTATCCGTAACCGCGATATCGGCCGGGTCGCCGCTCAATGCCGCCCAACGGAACGGGCCCTTGCCCTCGCAGAACAGCGGGCGTATGTAAGCCGGTACAAAGCCCGGGAAATCGAATGCATTTTTCAGTCCATGCTCCTGCGCGCGCGCGCGGAGGTTATTGCCGTAATCGAAAGTAATGGCGCCCCGTTTCTGCAGTTCCAGCATCAGTTCAACATGCAGTTTCATGCTGTCGTAGCTGAGCGCAATGTATTGCTGCGGATCTTTTTCGCGCAGCGCATTCGCTTCTTCATTCAACAAGGTATGCGGCACATAACCGATCAAGGGGTCGTGCGCAGAAGTCTGGTCGGTAAGCACATCCACCTGTATGTTCCTATCGATCAGCCGTTGCAGAAGATGGACCGCATTGCACAGAACGCCGATGCTGATGGTTTCCTTGTTTGCGCGTGCCTCTACTGCGCGGTCGATCGCTTCGTCGATACCCGTATATTTTACATCGAGGTATTTTGTCTCGAGCCTTTTATCGATCCTCCACTCCTCCACTTCCGCGATCAGCGAAACGCCATCGCACATGGTAACAGCAAGCGGCTGCGCACCGCCCATACCGCCAAGACCCGCCGTTACGCTCAATGTTCCTTTCAGCGATCCGTTGAAATGTTTATCGGCAAGCGCCGCAAATGTTTCATAGGTTCCCTGCACAATTCCCTGGGAGCCGATGTAGATCCATGATCCGGCGGTCATTTGTCCGTACATCATCAATCCCTTTTTCTCAAGCTCCGTAAAATGCTCCCACGTGGCCCATTTGGGAACGAGTTGGGAATTGGATAACAATACCCGCGGCGCATCCTTGTGTGTGGTGAGAATGCCAACGGGTTTGCCGCTCTGGATCAGCAGGGTCTCGTCTTCTTCAATGTCTTTCAGCGCCTTGATGATGAGATCGAGGCTCTCAAAGTTCCTCGCCGCTTTTCCCCGCCCGCCATACACGATCAGGTCGTCCGGCCGCTCCGCCACTTCGGGATCAAGGTTGTTGAGCAGCATGCGAAGCGCTGCCTCCTGCACCCATCCTTTACAGTTGAGAACGGAACCGGTTGGCGTTTTATAAACTACGGGATCGTATTTGCGGGGCGTCATGGCAATCGTTTTTGTTGAAGGATAAAAGTCGTAAAAATAAATAAAGCGGTTAAATGGTTAGCGGGTCAAATCAATTCAACCCATTCCCCGGGGCTCATCAATACACCAGGTCCTCGTACGCTGCCATCAATTCATTATAGGAGTGGTTATCGCCCGCTGTTTTTGCAGCGGCCATTCCTTTTTCGTACCATTCGATCGCGAGCGTGGTTTCCTGGAGTTTTTCGAGGAGCTTGGCGAGGTGATAATAGGAGCCGATATAATCCGGTGATGCGGCCAGGATCGCCTCAAACAATACCCGCGCCTCGGTATCGCGCCCGGCCTTGATGTATTCCAGGGCCAATGCATGGCGAAGAAAATTATCGTTCGGATTATCGGCCAGGAATTCGTTGATCTTTTCAATACGGTCCATGAAACAAAGATAACACACTGCATGCTGATAGTGAACAGGCCCCGGAAGAGTTGGCGCGATATTATTGCATCGATCACCATTCCATACCACAAAAAGCTAACACCAATCGCCCGCCAGCACCAGCCGATCACTAACAAACAAATAATCACACCAAAACTTTGCCGCTCCCGAATTCTTCCTACATTTGCTAATAGTTGTTTATGCAACCATTAAACCGTTCTAAATATTTGCTCTATGAAAATCTTAGTGTGCGTCAGTAAAACGCCCGATACCACTTCGAAAATTGCGTTTACAGATGGCAATACAAAATTTGATGAGACCGGTGTTCAATGGATCATCAATCCTTACGACGAATGGTACTCGCTTGTGCGCGCCATCGAGTTGAAAGAAAAAGATGCATCGGCGGTGATCCACCTCGTTACGGTAGGCGGCGCTGATTGCGATCCCGTGATCCGCAAAGCGCTTGCATTGGGCGGCGATGAGGCCATCCGTGTGAATACAGAGAACAGCGACAGCTACTACATTGCGGCACAAATAGCCGAAGTGGCAAAGAAAGGTGCATACGATATCATTTTCACCGGCAAGGAAACGATCGATTACAATGGCTCATCCATCGGCGGTATGGTTGCCGAACTGGTTGATGCGCCGTATGTTTCGCTTGCAACAAAATTTGACCTCAACGGTACAACGGCAACCATCACCCGCGAGATCGAGGGTGGCGAAGAAACCTGCGAAGTAAGCCTGCCGGTGGTGGTAAGCTGCCAGAAAGGTGTGGCAGAACAACGCATCCCCAATATGCGCGGCATCATGGCGGCCCGTACCAAACCATTGCAGGTTGTTGAGCCCGCAGCCACAGACGCTTTAACCAGCATCGTGAGCTACGAATTGCCACCTGCAAAAGCCGGGGTAAAACTCATCAGCCCGGATAATGTTGCCGAGCTTGTAAGGTTATTGCACGAAGAAGCAAAGGTTATATAAGAACAGGGATCATGGGCCCGGCTCCGGTAGTACCATCGGCTGTTGTTGCGTCGCACACTTCAACGCCCGGTTCTACAGGCAACAGAAAATAAATTTACCAATACCAAAATTTCAGCATCATGTCAGTTCTCATATTCATCGATCAAACAGAAGGACACATCAAGAAAGCCTCGTACGAAGTACTGACCTACGGCGCTAAACTTGCCGAACAGATGGGCACCACCGCGGAAGCATTGCTTCTCGGGACCGTGAACGACGACCTCGCCGCCCTCGGGAAATACGGTGTGAAGAAAGTTCACCAGGTAGCCAACGAAACCCTCAACCATGTAGACGCGCAACTCTACGCCAAAGTAATTGCCGAAGCCGTTGCCGCAACAGGCGCAAACGTTGTGGTGTTCTCACACAACCAGACAGGCAAAGCGGTTTCCGCAAGAGTGGCCGCGCGTTTGAAAGCGGGCATCGTTGCAGGCGCATCTGCATTGCCCGACACGTCAAACGGTTTCGTGGTGCGCAAAACGGTTTTCTCAGGTAAAGCATTCGCAAACGTGAGCATCAACACCGCGGTAAAAGTTATTTCCCTCAACCCCAACAGTTACCAGACCATAGCAGGCGATGGCACGGCCGAAGTGGTGGCATTGAATGTTGCAGTGGATGCATCAAAAATAAAGATCACACATGTAGATAAGGTGAGCGGCGAAGTTCCGCTTACAGAAGCAGACATAGTGGTGAGCGGTGGCCGCGGACTCAAAGGCCCCGAGAACTGGGGCGTGCTCCTCGACCTGGCAAAAGAATTACATGCGGCAACGGCTTGCAGTCGCCCCGTGGGCGATGCACATTGGCGGCCGCACCACGAGCACGTAGGACAAACCGGTGTGCAGGTTGCACCCAACTTATACATCGCCCTTGGCATCTCCGGCGCCATTCAGCACCTGGCGGGTGTGAACAGGAGTAAGGTGATCGTAGTGATCAACAAAGACCCTGAAGCACCTTTCTTCAAAGCAGCAGACTACGGAATTGTAGGCGACCTCTTTGAAGTAGTGCCAAAATTGACGGAAGAGATTCACAAGATGAAGACGGGCCAGTAATAGTGAATAGAAAATAAAGCCCCCCAAAAAAACAAACAGCGATGCCGATCGGTATCGCTGTTTGTTTTCAGGCTTGCCTGTCTTTCCGTTTAAAAAATCAATTGCATTGATGATATTATCCCGCATCATCACGACTGCGACAATGCCCTGTAGTCTTCTCTCACCGGTGTAAAAACATCCAGCAACTTGCAATCAGTGATCGCCAGTCCTGAGTGTCGCACATTGGACGGGATCACGATTACCGTTCCCGGCCCAAAGCGGATGGGTTCGCCTGCTACGGTAAGTTCAAACTCACCCTCTATCACCTGCGCAACCTGTTCGTGCGGGTGCGAATGTTCGGGTAAAGCGGCGCCGGCTTTCACATCAAGAAAAGAAAAGGTCATCCCTTCTGTATGAACAAAACGTGCGGAGTAACCGGCAATGATCTCTTTGGGTTGAATGGAGGATAATTCGATGGTTGGCATGGATGAAGATTTAGACCGAAGAAACAGTAAAAAATTAGAAATTAGGAATTAGGAATTTATTATTAGGGCATTGTTTCAACAAAAACGCCGCAATACAGGCTGCGGCGTTTAAAAAAGTTGTGACTGTTTGGTTGTTTGTTATTTGTTGGCAAACAGGTGCACGGCGATGTCGATGCCGTTTTTGATGCCTACGGCACTCAGATCGAGGCTGAAGTTTGCTTCGGCAAACAATTTACCGTCTTTCAGTCCGCGGATCTTGGCAAGAAATGAAACGGGAACAGTTGCACCCTTCACAACCATGTTACCGCTGATGTTCGCCGTGTTGTCTGAAACATAATTCACGCCTGTGATGGTGTAAGAAGCTTCACCAAATTTGGCAACATCAAAATAAGAAGCGGATTTCAGGTGCCCTTCAAGACGGTCGCCTGCTTCATCCAATACTTTTACAGTAGCCATATCGAAAGTGAAGGAACCGCCGGTGATCTTGCCGTTGTCGACAGTCACTGTTCCGCTCTTTACAGCAACCGAACCCGGGTGGTAATGATCGGCAGCAGAACCGCTCCAGTTGATCTTGCTTTTGGTTGCATCTACGGTTAATGTATCAGCAAAATAGGTAAAAGAGAAAAGGCCCGCAGACGCCAGGAGCATCGAAGCCGCAAAAATGATTTTTTTCATAAAGGTTTTGTTTTACACAGTTAAATATAAGGCTTTCGGCAAAAATATAAATATTTAATGTTGCAACAATAATAAATCGCCACGGATTTCACAGAAGGACACAGATAAAGTCGGGAGTCATGGATTTGTCTTAACCCATCTGTGTCCTTCTGTGAAATCCGTGGCCAAAAAATAGATTTTCAACTGCTTACCCCCTGAATTCCCGTTTCGCTTATCTTCGCACAAATAATTTTCAGAATGAATCTTCATGAATACCAGGCTAAAGAACTGCTGAAAAAGTACAATGTTCCCGTTCAGGAAGGCATTGCCGTTGATACTGTTATGGCTGCCGAAGAGGCGTACCGCCAGATCAAGACACAAACCAACAACAATTTTGCCGTGATCAAGGCGCAGATCCACGCCGGTGGCCGTGGAAAAGGCAAGATCGCCGGAACCGAACAAAGAGGTGTGGCCGTGGCGAAAAGCCTTGAAGACGTTACTTCCATTGCCAAAAACATCCTCGGTGGAACGCTTGTTACCATCCAGACCGGTGCAGAAGGCAAGAAAGTGAACAAGATCCTGGTGGCGCAGGACGTATATTACCCCGGTGCCAACCCCGTGAAAGAATTCTATCTCTCCATCCTCCTCGACCGCGCCAAAGGCATGAATGTGGTGATGTACAGCACCGAGGGCGGGATGGACATTGAAGAAGTTGCACACAACACACCTGACAAGATATTCAAGGAATGGATCCACCCCGGTGGCGGCCTCCAGGGCTTCCAGGCGAGGAAGATCGCATTCAACCTCGGGCTGAGCGGTGAAGCATTCAAGAACTGCGTGAAATTTGTTACCAACCTCTACAACGCTTATGTGGGACTGGATTGTGGTATGCTCGAGATCAACCCGTTGTTCAAAACAAGCGACGACAAGATCATCGCGGTGGATTGTAAGATGAACATCGACGACAACGCCCTGATGCGCCACGCAGACATCGCGGCCCTGAGGGATGTAACCGAAGAGGACCCTACAGAAGTGGAAGCCGGACAATACAACCTCAACTTCGTAAAACTCGATGGCAACGTGGGTTGTATGGTGAACGGTGCAGGACTTGCGATGGCAACCATGGACATGATCAAGCTTAGCGGTGGAGAGCCTGCCAACTTCCTCGACGTAGGTGGTTCTGCGAATGCGCAAACGGTTGAAGCCGGTTTCCGCATCATCCTGAAAGACCCGAATGTAAAAGCAATACTCATCAACATCTTCGGCGGCATCGTTCGTTGCGACCGAGTGGCCGCGGGTGTGATCGAGGCATTCAACAAACTGGGCAACATCAACATCCCGATCATCGTCCGTTTACAGGGAACCAACGCCGTGGAAGCAAAAAAATTAATTGATGAAAGCGGCCTGAAAGTCCAATCTGCCATCCAGCTGAGCGAAGCAGCCGAACTGGTAAAAGCCGCAGTAGCATAACCCCATATAATTAGGAATTAGGAATTAGGAATTAAAAATTAGGAATTAAGGATCAGGAACTAACAATTCTTAATTCTTAATTTCTAATTCCTAATTCCTAATTCCTAATTCCTAATTATACTGACTTCCGTTACTGGACTAAACGTATAATGCAGTCCTGTTTTCACTTCGATGCATTCGAAGCGTTTTCTTCTTCTCGCGCCTTTTTGAAAGACCTTTCCGTTTTCTGTTTGGAACAATGCGCCTTCGGGAACATCGATTACGGGGATGATGCCTTCTTTTTTAAGGGGATCGTACCTGCGCAACACCAGTAGGAGATCTGTTTCGCCGTTTGCCGTTGCGGATGGGTTGAGTATGGATTTCTGCAGCGCGCGCTCCACATCGGCCGGGAATATTTTGTGGTTCACAAAATCAACCAGCAGCGAGCTGTAGTGCTGCTTCCATTCCTTGCCATGCGCGTCTACCCTGTTCTTGAATTGTTCGTAGGTAAGCAGGTGTGCAAGCTCGTGCAGCAAGGTGATGAGGAACTCGTATTTGTTGAGGTTCCCGTTCACACTGATGCGGTGGTTGCCGCCCCAGCCCGAATGGCGGTAATCGCCGAGAACAGATTTGCGTTGCTTGCTGACGGTCAGATGAACCTTGTAATGATGAATGTAGTGCACCACCTTGTCAAAACTTCCATCTGGCAAAAATGCGGCGAGCGCCTGCATAGGGTGTTCTGATACCGGCATTATTTTTTGGGGTTCAGCCGTAAAGAAATTTTCACATCAATCCACGTATATACAATATACAGCGCCATCGATACAAAGACCGCATTCACACTACGGTTCTCTCCGGCCGCCAGCAGGTAAATGATCACAGCCGCAGCAAGGATGAACAACTTGATGAACGTGCCCGCCATCACACCACGGATCACCGCCTGCGGATTGGGGTTCTGTAGATTTTTAACCTGGAAATATACATTCAGCAGCGCCACCCCAAGCAATAAAACATTGGCAATAAGCACCACGTCCACATCCACGTTTTTCGATTCGAGTTTCCTGCGGAACACGATCAGCAACGCATTCGCCATCACAAAAAAAACGAGTAGCGGACGGGTAAGCTGGGTGTATTGTTTCTTCATGCTTCGTGTTTTGTTATTAACTGATTGCTGTCATGGGTGATTGAATAACGTCCGCGACATCCTGAAACTGCAAAAATCACAGGTCCATTATTCTTTGCGCCTTATTCATTACTCATTTTTTCCTTTCTTCGTCGAAGTATCCTTCACCACTTTGATCAACATCCCGATCAGGATCACCAGCGGCAGCGCCCATATGGCGATGGGGAAACCGATGTTGAGCTTTTTATCGATCCACATACCTGCCACTACGCCAATGATCAGTGCGGCTGCCAGCTGAGCGGCATACCCTGCATACTGCATGAGCGGGTGTTGGTGTGGTTTTTTCTTGTCTTCCATGAAGATCAGTCGTTGGATGGATCGTTTTTCGGCAATGCCACCGGCACCGTATCAAGCTGCGACGGCGTATTGCCGCTCAATACTTTTTTCACGCCTTCAAGGTATTGTTCCTTGTAATGAATGGCCTGTTCCAGCGAATCGGTACGGATCTTGAGCACCTGGAGCGCCGTCCTGCTCTCACGCGTTCCATACCCTGGAATGTAATATTTGATGGGCGAAAACGCGATCAGCGCGATGGTTAACCCCACCAATACCACGAAAACGGTGCTCAGGCCAATGTACACGCTGAGCCTTGTAAGGCGGAAGGTTACCACCTCTTCGTAGGTATCGTCGTTCATCACCACCAAACGGTAACTGTTTCGGAGCTTTTTGAACGTACTATGGGTCTCTGGATTACTCATTTTGTTAAATCAGGCTAAAGGTAACGATCAATATTCTTTTCACCAGCCTGAATTGGGAAATAACTGTAATTTTAGCCACATTTTATGTACTTAGTGAACATACGCACATACGAACGGAAATACCGGTGGATGATCGCCTGCTGCCTGGGCCTCCTCATCCAGTTTTTTGCATTGGCCGCCACGGCGCAACCCAACCTTTCCATCGAACTGAAAAAACCGAAAGCATACGAAGAACGTGAACTGCCTTCCGAAAAATCGGGCAACAAAAAATTCACCGCACCCAAACGCTTTTACAACAACCTCGTGAGCCGCTTCAATTATTATTTCAACGCGAATAATAAAATGAACGAGATCATAGACCTCGCCAAATCGCGCCACCAGGACGATTACACGCAACTGCTTTCTTTTTACAATTACAGCCTGGATGAAACTTCCAAAGGACAGATAGATACCGTTCTTTACAAAACCACTGCGGGCATACTGCTGCACGACCTGCGCAGCGATTGGGTTGATAAATTGTACCTTCTGATGGGCCGCGCCTATCTCTACCGGAAAGATTTTGATTCTGCATCGAATGTGTTTCAATTCATCAATTATGCATTCGCGCCGAAAGACAATGGCTATGATCTTCCGATAGGCAGCAATGCGAGCAATACCAACGGCGTATTCACCATTGCCTCGCGCGAGAGCAGGAGCATGTGGAAGAAGATCGCGAGTTTCCCGCCGAGCCGAAACGAGAGCTTTATCTGGCAGGCGCGAACCTACGTAGAAATGGATGAGCTTACGGAAGCCGCCAGCCTGCTGGAACTCATCAGAACAGATCCCAATTTTCCACCCAGGCTGAAAACAGGTCTCGAAGAAATAACGGCTTACGTGCTGTACAAACAGCAGCAATGGGAAGGCGCTGCCGATCACCTCCTGCTTGCCCTCGACAATGCAGCGAACAAGGCGGAACGTGCGCGATGGGAATACCTGGCCGGGCAGATGTATGCCCTCGCCAACAACAACGCAAAGGCAAAACTTTCTTTTGAAAGATCCATACAGCATGCCATCGATCCATTGATGGAAGTAAATGCACGCATGAACATTGTTGCGCTCGCCGCCGGTGCAGAAGGCGACGCCATCCAGCGAAACCTCGATGAATTGCTGAAAATGGCAAAGCGCGATAAATACCAGGACAGCCGCGACATCATCTATTACGCCGCCGCCCAACTGGAACTGAAAAGAAAAAATTATGCAGAAGCAGAAAAACACCTGCTCAACAGCATCAGGTACAATACGGATAACCCGTTGCAAAGACAACTCAGCTTTCTTTTATTGGGTGATATGAACTACCCGATCAAAAAATACGCACCGTCTTACAAATATTACGACAGCATTACAACCAATCTCCTGAAAGAAGCGGACCGCGGCCGCGTTGAGTCGCGTAAACCTGCATTGAAGATCATCAGCGGGAACATTGATGTGGTGAGTCGTGAAGACAGCCTGCAAAAACTCGCTTTGTTATCGCCCGAAGAAAGGGATGCTTTCTTAAAAAAATTACTCCGCCAGCTGCGAAAAGAAAAGGGCCTGAAGGATACCGATGCGGGCAACGCAGGTTTTGGCAACCCGCTGGGCAATCCCAATGCGTCATCCGATCTTTTTACAACTACCGGTTCGGCATTTTATTTCCTGAACAATACGCAAAAAGCAAGGGGCTCGGTTGAATTCAAAAGCAAATGGGGCGCGAGGCCGAATGTAGACAACTGGCGCAGGCAGTCTGTTGTGTCAACACAGATCAATACGGCAACGCCTTCCGGCGACAGGGGCCCCGCTGCAACCGCGGTGAAGAAAGAACCTGAGCTTACGATTGAAACATTATCAAAAGACATCCCCATAACATCGGCGCAATTGCAGAATTCGAACGACGCGATCGTCAAATCATTGCTGGCGAATGCCGCCACGTTCCAGAACCAGCTGGAAGATTATCCTTCGGCCATTGAAACATATGAAGAACTGATCCGCCGCTACCCCGATCATGCAGCAGTGGAAGAAGCCTTGTACAACCTCGCTTACGCTTATAAAAAAGCAGGAGACGTAGCCAAAGCAGATGCCGCCGCGGCGCAGTTGAAAAAATCATTTGGCAACGGCAAGATGGCCAGCCAGCTGAATGCGGCTGCCAATACACAGAAAAATGCAAGTCCTGCCCAGAAACAATACGAGAACATCTACAACATGTTTCTCAGCGGCCGTTTTGAAGAAGCGAAAGAAGCGAAGCTGAGGGCCGACAAAGAATTCGGCAACAATTACTGGACACCGCAGTTGCTTTACATCGAATCGATCTATTACATCAAACAAAAGCAGGACAGTACGGCGATCGCAAAATTGCAAAGCATCATTTCCCTGTTTCAAAAATCGGAATTGGCGGCCAAGGCCGTTACGATGATCGATGTGCTGCAGCGCAGGTCGCAGATCGAAAACTACCTTGCCAACCTGAACGTGAGCCGGGATGACGAAACGGTATCACGCGGCGTGGACCTGAATTCGACGGCGGCGGTTGGAACGGCGGTTACAAGAAAAGACTCTCTCGCAGCGCCCACCACCCTTAAGAATACGGGAAGGCAGCTCACCAACCTCAGCAACACCAACACCCTTGCCGCGGCCCCCGAGATTAAGAAAGATTCCGGAACCGCCTTGATCGTATTGCCAACAGATCCAAAGAAACCCGCATTGGTTAATGCCGTTACGGCGCCGGCTGTTGCGGAAAGCAAGACCTATAAATTCAATACCAGCGATACGCAGTACGTGGTAGTGGTGCTCAATAATGTGGACCCGATCTTTGTAACAGAAGGAAGGAATGCGTTCAACCGTTACAACCAGGACACTTATCCTGACAAACGCTATGATGTTTTTAACAGGCGCATCAACCAGCAATACAATTTTGTGATGATCGGGCCGTTTGCCAACGGTGGCGATGCGATGACGTATATAGACCGTACCAGGGCCGTTGCCAGAACACGCATCGTTCCGTGGTTAACGGCAGACAAGTATGGTTTTTTAATGATCAGCAATGCGAACATGGGATTGCTGTTGGAGAAACAGGATGTGGAAGGGTACCAGGCATTTTTGAAAGGCGTGTTTCCTGATAAATTCTGACGGAACAGGAACCAAGCGCCTGAAACAATATTGCGCAGGTTCGTTAACAAAGAATAGTTGCAGTAGCAGGATGTTGGTTAACTTTAACCAACGTCCGGATGAAGGTGTTCCATCCGCATTGGATGTTCAACCAAGAAGATAAAAGTTTTACGATATGACAAAAGCCGTCCGTACTTTCTGGCGCATTTTTTTCGGCTGTGTTGCCGCGTTCATTTTGTTCCTGTTGATGATCAACTGGGGATGGATCGGCGATATGCCGTCTATCGACGATATAGAGAACCCCTCCGCACTGCAGGCCAGCCAGGTATTTGCAGACGACGGCACACCGATGGGAAAATACCTGATACAGGACCGTGTGAGTGTTCCCAACAAAGACATCAGCAAGCATGTGATCAATGCACTGGTGGCAACGGAAGACAAACGTTTTTACGACCACAGCGGTATCGACGGTTATTCTTTGCTGCGCGCCTTTGGTTATCTCGGAACGGGAGGAGGTGCGAGTACGATCACCATGCAGACCGCGAAAAACCTTTTTACCAAGAACTGGAGCACAAAAAACATTTTCCTGCGTGTTATACAAAAATTGAAAGAAAGCATCATTGCGATCAAGCTTGAGCGGAATTTTACCAAGGAAGAGATCGTTACGCTGTACCTGAACACCGTAGAGTTCAGCGACAATGTTTTCGGGATAAAGAACGCGGCCAATACTTTTTTTCAAAAAGAACCCGACCGTTTGAACATTGAAGAGGCCGCCGTATTGGTAGGCATGGTAAATGCGCCAGGCATCTACAACCCCCGCACCAACCCAAAACGTGCACTCGAAAGAAGGAACATTGTACTCAACAGGATGGTGGATTACGAACGTGCCAACCTCAAGGAAGCGGAAGCGCTCGTGCTCAAGAAAAAACCCATTGAACTTTCTTACCGCAAGCTCAACGAGAACAACGGCCTCGGCCCCTATTTCCGTATGGTGCTGGCTGAGGATATGAAGAAATGGTGCAAGGAACACAAAAAAAGCAATGGAGACAATTACAACCTGTACCGCGATGGATTGAAGATCTATACAACCATCAGTCCGCGTATGCAGCAATACGCCGAAGAAGCCGTGGCCAACCATATGGCCACGATGCAGCGCTTGCTGAACATGCAGGAGAACATCAAGAAAGGAACGGTCTGGAAAGGATTTGAGAACGTACTTGAAACAGCCGCGCGCCAGAGCGATCGCTGGAAGAACCTGAAGAGCGATGGTATGAGCGATGATGAGATCCGGAAAACATTTGATCAGAAAACAAGGATGCGCATTTTTGCCTGGAACCCTTCCCGTTATTCAGATACCACGATGACGCCGTGGGATTCCATCAAATACCACAGGCAGATGCTGCAGGCCGGCTTTATGGTGATGAACCCGCTGGACGGGCAGATCAAGGCCTGGGTGGGTGGCATCGATTTCAAGACCTACAAATACGATCACGCCAACATCAATACCAAGCGCCAGGTAGGTTCTACCATGAAACCCCTGCTCTACAGTCTTGCCATTGAAGAAGCGGGTTTCTCGCCCAATACAACCGTGTACGATAACCAGCAGAGCTTTGGTGGATTTGGAATGGTGCCAGCCACCTCCAAAACCTGCACCGGGCAGGCCATGCCCATGGCCATGGCGCTCGCAAAATCGAGGAACTGCGCAACGGCCTATGTGCTGAAGCAGCTGGACAATGGCGGGAACAATGGTGCAAAAAGGCTGATCGATTTTTTACGCAAGTGTAATTTTACTTCCAATATCCCCGCCTACCCTTCCATCGGTATCGGCTCCTGCGAACTTTCACTGTATGAGATGATGCAGGGTTACAGCATGTTCCCGGGCCGCGGTTTCAATTCAAAACCGATGTACATCACGCGTATTGAAGACAGGAACGGAAATGTGCTGGCCACATTCACGCCGCAAAGAAAAGAAGTGATCAGCGACCAGACCGCTTATTCCGTGATCAAAATGATGCAGGAAGTATTGAGGATAGGCACAGGCGCCGGTATCTGGCAATACGATCCGCCGTTTGCGGAAATGGCTGGGAAAACAGGAACAACGAACGACAACAGCGATGCATGGTTCATGGGATACACACCGCAATTGCTTGCAGGTGGATGGGTAGGTTGCGATGACCGTTTCATCCGTTTCAATACCGCAAGTAAGAACGGGGAAGGTGGACGCGCGGCAATGCCCATCTGGGCCATCTTTATGAAGAAGGCCGCCGCCGATCCCAACTGCGGGCTCGATACAAAACTCAGTTTCGTAAAACCGGAGAACATGCCGGAGATCACCATACAGGATGATGCAAGCATATTATCGGGCGAAGGGCCAAGCACCGGAACAGAAAGCGATTATGAGCTGCCTAAGAACGTGACCAAGGAAGACATTGGGGCAGAATCGGAAATCCCGGTTGACCAGAAAAAGGCAACAGAGAAACCCAAACAAAACATCCCGCCCGCAACTCCTGCGCAGCAGCCACCCAATACACCCAACAAAAAAGGCGAAAACCTGATGCCGCCGAAGAAACCGGGCGGAACAAGAAGGTAAGCGGCGCGCGTTTATACACCGGCAACCCAACAAATGCTTTTAATGGTGGAACTGTATTGCTTGCATAAAAACGAAGCCCACCGCCCTCTCCAGGCAACGGTAAAGCTTGGCAACGTATCTACAAACCAAGCAACCAATTCACGCATGAAAAAAACAACCGTATTCTTTATTGCAGCATTGTTCCTGCTGCTGCAATCCTGCCAAAAAGAAGTAATGCAGAAGGAGATCGTGAAAGAAGTAACGATTGACACGGCATTAACAGCGGGAACGCATTATTTTCTGCAGTTGTCTTCTTACGGCGACGAAGGAGATTATGCAAACATCATCGAAAAGCCAGCTTATGCATCAACCAGCAAAATGGAAAATGAAACAGACATGTTTACCTCTGTTTACCATTATGTTGCGGCTGCAGATGCGGTGGGTAAAACGGATCATGTGACCATCTCGGTGAGCAGAACGGCGTGTAAAGATTCAACCTTTATTTACCTCAACCTTTCCATCAAATAGAACCGGTATTGCTCAAAGATTTCCTTTCCAATTGATATTGAGTGATAGTTGGTGAAACAGGTTCTGCTGGTAAAAACCTGTGGCGTAACGGATGTTGAGTTTTTTCAGCATCAACCCTGCTCCGAAAGAAAACCCGTTGAGACCACTGCTGAGGTTATAGGCATTGAGGTCCTGCCTGCGTTGAAAATTATATCCCGCGGTGAGTTCCATTTTTTCGTTCAGGAAGATCTGTGCAGACAATACAAGATGGGCGAAGATCTTATCCAGCGTGCGCTTTTCCCCATACCCTACATCTCCTTCCCCTGCGCGAAACGTTGTATCGTTGTAATAAATGGAAAAGGCCTGCAGGTGATGTGCCGTTAACGAAAACTGGAACGGCGCTTTGGCGAGGCGTTTGGTGATGCCCGCCTGCAGATCGAAAGGCAGTTCTTCTTTTGGCCTGCCGCTGCCATCGTATGTTTTCAGTTGGGTGCCGATGTTCTTTATGGCAATGCTAACCTGCAAACCGTTGGACGAATCGCAATAAGAAAGCCCTGCATCCAATGCAATCGCCGATGCTTTGTATTGTGCATAACCGGAGCTGATGTATTTGAGCGCAACGCCATAAAAAAAACGTTCATGGTATTGCCGCGATGCCATTACCTGCACTACATAGTCTACCGGCCGGAAACTGCCCAGCACGTTTCCCGATGCGTCTGTTTGCAGGATGTTTCCATAATCAAAATAATTTGCGCCTGCGGCGATATTGGTTCCGGAAGCAGGAAGGTGCCAGGCAGATACGGCGCTGTAATTCCTGATGCCGGCCAAAAAAGAATTGAACGAGAAGGATGCCTGCCGGTCCATTCCCTCACGAAGTAAAGAAGGGTTGTGAAAGGCCAGGCCCAGATCATTGCCGATGGATGAAATATTGGTACCGCCCAACGCAGAAAGTTGTGCGCCGGAAGATTGCGACAAAAAACTGAATGCAGCGTTTCCACCAAGGGTCTGTGCCTGGAGATGAACTGCAAGCAGTACCAGCATCAATGTTGAAAGGCGGCGCATGTGAGTGTAAATCTATGAAAGAATCGGACATCGTTGCTGAAACAACAATGCGATCACCGAAGAACGATGATCGCATTGTTGTCTTTCTATACCCGGTGGCAGATCTCTATAGGTGTTATACAAGCGCCAGGTCAATCACCTGTTGCATTGTCTTCACGTAATGAAACTGTACACCTTTGATAAAATCGTTGTCTATCTCATTCACATCTTTCTCATTCTGCCAGCAGAGGATGATCTCTTTTAGTCCCGCTCTTTTTGCTGCCAGGATCTTTTCCTTGATCCCTCCCACGGGCAATACCTGTCCGCGGAGCGTGATCTCTCCTGTCATGGCCAGGAACGGTTTTACTTTTCTCCCGGTAAATGCAGAGGTTAATGAAGTCAACATGGTAACTCCCGCGCTCGGTCCATCCTTCGGCGTTGCGCCTTCCGGTACGTGAACGTGGATGTTCTTCTTGGCAAAATCTTCGGGGTTAATGCCCAGCTTTCTTGCGTTTGCCTGCACATAACTTAAAGCAGTGGTTGCACTTTCCTTCATCACATTGCCAAGGTTGCCGGTAAGTTTGAGTTCGCCTTTGCCTTCGCCTAAAATGGTTTCAATAAAAAGGATATCCCCTCCAACATAGGTCCATGCAAGGCCAACCGCCACGCCCGGCATATTTGCCGTTTTATAGATCTCGTTGCTGTAGCGGGGTTGTCCCAGTATTTTCTCCACGTCCTGCGCGGTAACCGTCGATTTCACTTTGTTCTTCATGGCCAGTTCTTTTGCCTGGTAACGCATGATGGATGCAAGCTGCCTGTCGAGCTCACGCACCCCGCTTTCGCGCGTATAGTTTTCGATGATCTTTTCGAGCACCTTATCCGCGATCTTGAAATTCACTTTCGCCAATCCATGCGCATCTTTCTGCTTCGGTAAGAGGTGGCGTTTTGCGATCTCTACTTTTTCTTCCACCGCGTACCCGCTCAGGTCGATCACCTCCAGGCGGTCGCGCAATGCGGGTTGTATGTTCTGGAGGTTATTGGCTGTGGCAATGAACAGTACTTTGCTCAGGTCATATTCCAGCTCCAGGTAATTGTCGTAAAAGGTATGGTTCTGTTCGGGGTCCAGCACTTCGAGCAATGCAGAAGAAGGATCGCCTCGATGATCCGCGCCGATCTTGTCTATCTCATCCAATATCATCACCGGGTTCGACGATTTGCATTTGCGTATGTTCTGAACGATCCTGCCCGGCATGGCGCCGATATAGGTTTTGCGGTGGCCGCGGATCTCACTTTCATCATGCAGTCCACCCAGGCTCACACGCACATATTTTCTACCGATGGCGTGGGCAATGGAACGGCCGAGCGATGTTTTACCGATGCCCGGGGGACCGAGAAAGCAAAGTATCGGGCTTCGCATATCGCCTTTTAATTTCAGTACCGCGAGGTATTCGATGATGCGGCTTTTGATCTTGCCCATGCCGTAATGATCGGCGTCGAGCACTTTTTTGGCGTTCTTCAGGTCGTAATTATCAGCGGTGTAATCGAGCCAGGGCAGATCGAGCATCAGGTCGAGGTGATTGTACACCACCGAATAATCCGGCGTTGTGGGATGCATGCGCTCCAGTTTTTCAATACCGGTCTTAAAAAGGTTTTTGGCGGCTTCGGGCCATTTTTTTGCTTCGGCCTTTTTGCGCATTTCGGCGATCTCTCTTTCGTTGGTATCTCCGCCCAGCTCGTCTTTGATGCTTTTCAATTGCTGCTGCAGAAAGTAATCGCGTTGCTGTTTGTCTATCTCCGTTCTCGTTTTGTTGGTCACCTTGTCTTTCAACTCAGCAAACTGCAGTTCGCGCTGCAGGATGAACACCAGCCGTTCTGCCCGTTGGTGAACATCGTTGATCTCCAGCAAAGATTGTTTTTCCGTAAGATCGCTGTTGAGGTTGCTGCTCACAAAATTGATAAGGAACGAAGGGTTCTCAATATTTTTCAGGATGATGGATGCTTCCGTGGGCAGGTTGGGCGATAACTGGATGATCTGCGCCGCAAGATCTTTGATGCTGCTGATATAGGCATTGAAATTTTCATTCGCCGGGATCTCGTCGTCGGCAAACACTTTTATGTTCGCTTTGAAATAGGGGTCATCGCTCAGCATCTCCAGCAACTCGAACCGTTTTTTACCCTGGATGATGATGGTGGTTCCGCCATCCGGCATCTTGATCAGTTTCACAATACGCGCAACGGTGCCGATGGCACACAGGTCCTTTGGTTCCGGCTCCTCGATATTTGCGTCTTTTTGTGCGAGCACGCCGATGAGTTTATCCTGCTTGTAGGCGTCGTTCACGGCCTTGATGCTTTTGTCGCGTCCCACCGTGATCGGCAGCACAACACCCGGGAACAGAACCGTGTTACGCAAGGGAAGGATGGCCAGTGTATCGGGGATCACAATATTTTTATCCTGCTCACTGTCGTTTTCATTGATCGGGATGATCGGCATGAAGTCAGTATCGTCGTCTGAACGGAAAAATAGATTTTCTTTCACCATAATTATGCTTAGTCAAATTGTCAGGGGGATGGCAAGCCTCGCGGCTATGGGAAACGGGTTCTTCCCATAACTGTGATTTCCTGCGCTTGATCTTTTATTTACCCAGTCTGCAAAAGTAAGTCAATATTGATGCCACCACCCCTAAATCGGGTAAATTGGCGCAATCCGCAAAAAAAAACCTCCCCACAATAATGTAGAGAGGCCTTCTTGCAAGAAGTTATATAAAGTACCGGAGTACTTATAAACTATTTCATCTTTGTAGCTGTATCACCAGCAGCAGGATGTGTAGTGTCAGCAGCAGCTTTTGCAGTGCTGTCAGCTACCCATGCAGCGTGTGTAGAATCAGCGATACGAGTGCTATCAGCAGCAGCTTTTTCTTTGTCTGCACCTGAATTACATGAAGCCATAAAGCCGGCAACTGCTAAGATTGCGAATACTTTTTTCATTGTTCTTGTTTTTTTGAGTTTTTGAGTTGCCGCAAAGATAGCAGCCAGATCGAATTTTGCAAATTTAAACGGCGTTTTTTTATTTTTTGCGGAAAAAAATCCTTACCGGCACCCCGGTAAAATTGAATTTTGTACGCAGCTGGTTCTCCAGGTAATTGCGATACGGGGTCTTAATATCGTCCGGATAGTTGGTAAAGAAGGCAAAAGAAGGGACCGGTGTGGGCAATTGGCTCACATATTTAATTTTTATCGCATGACCCCTCACCACCGGCGCATGGTAGGCCGCAACCGCTGCCAGCATGGCTTCGTTCAGCTTGCTGGTAGGCACTTTCCGGCGCCTGTTCTCGTATACTTCCAGTGCCAGTTCGATGGCTTTGAAGATCCTTGTCTTCTCCAATACGGATATGAACAGAACGGGGACATCTGTAAACGGTGCCAGTTTCTGCTTGAGCAACTTCTCGTAATCGCGGGCGGTATTGGTTTCTTTTTCGATCAGATCCCACTTGTTCACCAGCATCACCACCCCTTTTCCCTTGCGCACCGCCAGGCTGAATATCGTGATATCCTGCGCGGTAATGCCCTTGTCGGCATCCAGCACGATCATACAAACATCTGCCTCGTCTATTGCCTTGATGGCGCGGATGATGGAATAGAATTCAAGATCCTCTTTCTCCTTGCTTTTTTTACGGATACCGGCCGTATCGATCAGCATGAATTCTTTCTGGAACAACTTATAATGGGTATGTATACTGTCGCGCGTGGTGCCCGAAACATCACTCACAATCGTCCGCTCCTGCCCGATCAATGCATTCAGCAGCGAAGATTTCCCCACATTGGGCTGGCCTATGATGGCGAATTTAGGCAGGCCGCTGTCTTTTTTGGTTTCTTCCACATCTTCTTCCGGTGTAATGGGCGCGGTTACCGCGTCCAGCAGCTCGCCTGTGCCGCTTCCCGAGATACTGCTGATGAAGTAATTATTGGTGAAACCCAACGAATAGAATTCCGTTGCCTCGAGCTCGCGGGTGCCGTTGTCTACCTTGTTCACTACCACATATACCGGTTTCTTTGTGCGGCGGAGAATGTCTGCCATCGCATCGTCGAGGTCGGTAATGCCTGTGGCCACATCCACCATAAATATGATGCCGTCGGCCTCTTCCAGCGCGATCTTCACCTGTTTGCGGATCTCGCTCTCAAAAATATCTTCCGTATTCGGCACAAAGCCGCCTGTATCGATGAGGTTGAAGACTTTCCCGTTCCAATCGGCAAGGCCATACTGGCGGTCGCGCGTAACCCCGCTTACATCGTCTACAATGGCCTTGCGCTGCTCAAGCAAACGATTGAACAGGGTACTTTTTCCTACGTTGGGTCTTCCTACGATTGCTACGGTGTAACTCATGTCTTGTTTTTTTTAAATTGTCTACAGCCCGGGCCTCCCGGCTCATTTATATCCATACTCCTTCAACTGCAGATCGTTATCCCTCCATTTCGGTCTTACTTTTACGAAGAGCTCGAGAAATACTTTCTGCTGTATGAAGGCTTCGATGTCTTTGCGCGCCATCATGCCGATCTGTTTGATCATGCTTCCTTTATCGCCGATGATGATCGCTTTCTGTGTTTCGCGGTTCACGATGATATCGGCCTGTATTTTAACGAGTGATTCTTTTTCTTTGAATTCGTTTACCATAACTGCGGTATGGTAAGGGATCTCATCTCCAAAAAGCTGGTAGATCTTTTCCCGCACCATTTCGCCCACAAAAAATTTGGTGGGCAGGTCGCTCAGGTCGTCCTCACTGTAAAAGGGTTGTCCTTCCGGAAGCAGCGACATCACCGCATCAAGCAGTTTGTTGAGATGCACTTTCTGCAGTGCCGATATCTTGATGAGCTGCCTGCAATACGGTTTGCCTGTAAAAAAAGCTTCTGCCTGCGCGGTTTTGCCGTTGGCGGCCTCGTCTATCTTATTCAGCACAACGATACTGGGCACCTTAAGGCGAAGCGCCTGGAAGATGGCATCCACCTCCTCGAAATTTTCATTGGCATCTACGATCAGAAGCGCCACATCCGCGTCTTCCAGCGCGCTCTTTACAGAGTCCATCATGCGCTCATGCAGCTTGTATTTCGGATCGATGATACCCGGCGTATCGGAAAAAATAACCTGGTATTCGCCCGGTTTGTTCAGGAAAGCCTTGATGCGGTGGCGCGTGGTCTGCACCTTCGATGAAACGATGGCCATCTTCTCCCCGATCAATGCATTGAGCAGGGTGCTTTTGCCCGCGTTGGGCCGGCCGAATATGTTTACGAAACCTGCTTTCAATTAATTAATAATTAGGAATTAATAATCAGTAATAAACGCGTAGGATGCCCGGGAAAATGAATGGTTGGGATAGGCCACTGCGTGACCGCTACCTGAAAAGATACATTTCTATCTTGTGTTTATACATTCAGTATCCAGAGAAGCCTCCAGCCGAACAGGAAGATCTTTATGCTGATCCTCCCAAAGGGTCTTACTAAAACCCTTCTTTGAAAAACAAAAGCCTCATAGTCGAGGCTTCTGCTATTTTGTTGCGAGGGAAGGGATCGAACCTCCGACCTTCGGGTTATGAGCCCGACGAGCTACCGCTGCTCTACCTCGCGATGTTTGGGCTGCAAATGTAGGGCAGGAAGGATTGTAAAACAAATTAATAATTAGGAATTAGGAATTAATAATTGAAATTAACAGTCTGACAGCCGACTCAGCAATTAGGAATTAGGAATTAGGAATTAAGAATTTGAATTAAAAACGGGTATTACCACCCAACCCCAATTACTAATTCCTAATTCCTAATTCCTAATTATTCAGTTGTCTCGCTTAATACTGGCACCTCCGCTACTACTAATGTCCCTGATCAGGCCGGTGCCGCGGTATTTGATATTGCTGCCGCCGCTGGCCACGGCGCTGAGTTCCTTGTTTACTGAAATGCGGATCACGGATGCGCCGCTGGCATCGACCTTGCAAAGGTCGGTGGCCAGGTCGTATGCCTTTACCTGGCTCGCACCTGAAATATCGATGTTCATTTCATCCGCTTTACCCGAAAGGGTGATCACAGATGCGCCGGTACCATTGAGCCTGAGTTTACCTACCTTGATTTCGCCGGTAAAATCGCTGGCGCCAGACATTTCCATTTTCAATTCGGGCTGGATGATGGGGTCGGTGGTCTTGATGTTGCATGCCCCCGAAGCCTCGAGCCGCTCCAGTTTTTTGTAGGTAACATAGGCCTTCATGCGGTTGTTGCCCCATTTTCGCCAGTTTAGCCCTTTGGCGTCGAAGAAAATATGCAGGGTATTGCCACGCACCTCGGTCTTGATGCGGGTCCTGATGTCGTCTGCGTTGGCGCTGATGGCCACTGCTTCGGCATTTCCCTGGGAAATATAGAGGTCGATCGCATCAGACACTTCGATCGCTGTAAAACTGTTTACCGTTCGCACTTCGGCATTGGCATCCACCACGAGGTTCTTTTCATTCTGGGCATGGGCAAAGAACAGTCCCAGGCACATAATCAACAATGATCCGGTCTTCTTCATCAATAATAGTTTACGGTGTAACGGGCACCGGGGGATAAAGTTACAGTTGGCGCGCATTTGCCGATCACCTATTTTTGCACCAGATCATTCCTCGGGGTGCTTTCTCCCTCACAATATCGTGGGGAGAGGGCTGAGATAATACCCGTTGAACCTGAACAGGGTAATTCCTGCGAAGGGAAGGCGTACATTTCCGAAAACGCCCATCAAAGCTTCTGCCGCGATGGGCCCAGTACCTCTCCTACTAGCGTTCCCCTGTTCCCATTATTAACTTTTAAAACATTCAGCAATGAAAAAGTTTTTGGGAACATTGATGTTGGCATTCCTCACAGCGTCTGCCTTTGCTCAACCCACAAAAAGCCCCGTACAGGGCACAGTCACAGAATCCGGGTCAAGCACCCCCATCGCCGGCGCCACCATCAGCCTTGGCAGCAGGCAATCCGTTACCGATGAAAACGGGAAATTTGTTTTTACAAACCCCGCTTTGGGCAGGTACGAGTTGCTGGTGAGCAGCCTTGGACATAAGCCTTATCGCCAGGACATCGATGTGAAGAACAGCAATGCCGCGCTCAGTATTTCGCTCACGCCTTCTTCTTTGTACCTGCAGCCGCTCGAGGTGCGGTCGGTGCGCGCATCCGATAAAGCGCCGTTCACAAAGACCAACATCACCAAAGAACAGATCGCGAAAAACAATTTCGGGCAGGATGTTCCGTTCCTGCTCGACCAAACGCCTTCGGTGGTGGTCAATTCAGATGCAGGCAACGGCATTGGCTATACCGGCATACGCATCCGCGGCAGCGATGCCACCCGGGTGAACGTTACGCTCAACGGCATTCCCTACAACGATGCCGAAAGCATGGGCAGTTATTTTGTAGATCTGCCGGATATCGCGTCTTCGGTAAACAGCATTCAGATACAACGCGGCATCGGCACCTCCTCCAATGGTGCGGGGGCCTTTGGCGGCACCATCAACCTCGCAACAAACGAATACAATGAAAAAGCCTATGCAGAATCGAACAACAGCTTCGGTTCTTTCAACACCTGGAAAAATACATTGAAAGCGGGGTCGGGACTGATCGGCGATCATTTCACCGTTGATGCAAGGCTCAGCCGCATCAACAGCGACGGGTTTATCGACCGCGCAAAATCGGACCTGAAATCTTTTTACTTCAGTACCGCTTACCTCAATAAAAAATCTTCCCTGCGGTTGAACATCTTTTCCGGGAAAGAAAAAACATACCAGGCATGGTACGGCGTTCCTGAGAACAAACTGCAGAGCGACCGCAGCTACAACCCTGCAGGAACGGAGAAAACGGGCGCACCGTACGATAACCAGACCGATAACTACACGCAGACCCATTACCAGCTTTTCTTCAACCATTCGTTCAGCAGCAGCTGGTCGTTCAATACCGCGGTATTTCTTACAAGGGGAAAAGGTTATTACGAAGAATACAAGGCCCAGCAATCGTTTACAAAATATGGATTGCCGGCATCGGTTGTTGTGGGCGGCACCACTTACACGCAGACAGACATTGTAAGACAGCGTTGGCTCGATAATTATTTTTACGGGCAGATCCTTTCGCTTCAATACAAAAACAAAAACGACGAGTTCACATTCGGTGGCGGGTGGACCGTTTACGATGGAAAACATTACGGCACCATTGCCTGGCTGCAGTATGGCACCGTGCCGGCCAACCACCGTTACTATGATTACCCGGCGAAGAAAACGGATGTGAATGTGTATACCAAATGGCAGCACCGCATCGATGCAAACTGGACAAGTTTTGCGGATCTCCAGTACCGTTATGTAAAACACGACATGAATGGTTTTGAAGACAACCCCAACCTGTATGTGAGCCGCGATTTCGATTTCATCAACCCGAAGGCCGGTATCACTTATGCAAAGAATGGATGGCAAACTTCCATCAGCTATGCGCTCGGGCGCAAAGAGCCCAACCGCGATGATTTCCAGGCCGGCATTACCACGCAACCGAAAGCAGAAACCATGCACGATATTGAAGCAGGCGTTGAAAAAAGAACGGCCGCTTATCATTTCGGGGCAACCGTATATTACATGTACTACATCAACCAGCTTGTATTGACAGGCCAGATCAACGATGTGGGATCTTATACAAGAAAAAACATCCCGCACAGTTACCGGCTGGGTATCGAACTGCAGGCGGCCGCCGTAGTTAACAAGTGGATGAATGTTGCCGGAAACCTTACGCTGAGCAGGAACAAGATCGCATCCTATACCGAGTACATAGACAACTACGATAATGGCGGGCAGGATGAAAAGGTACACCGCAATACCGATATCTCTTTTTCGCCGCCGGTTACAGCCGCTGCCACGCTTTCTTTCATTCCTGTACGGAATGTTGAGTTAAGTTTCATCAGTAAGTATGTTGGCAAAGAATACATGGACAACAGCCAGGATGAAACGCGCAAACTCAATGCGTTCTTCGTTCAGAACATCCGCGCATCGTGGACCTTCAAAAAACTGCTGTTCTCCGAATGGAACATCACCGGGATGGTGAACAACGTATTCAACAAAAGATATGAACCCAATGGGTACACTTACAGTTATGTTTCCGGCGGATCGGTATACACAGACAACGGGTATTTCCCGATGGCGGGAACAAATTATGTTTTGGGAGTGAACATCAGGTTATGAGAATGGTCTTGAAAATATTTAAGAAGAAGAAGAAGAAGCGGATCAATATGATCCGCTTCTTTTTTTACTCGATGATCAATCGTCGCCTAGGTTATTATTGCCCGGGACAACGTTTTTGTAGAATAATTCCGCCAATCGTCAGGTTTGTATAGGGAATCATATTCGTTTCAACCGTTTCGTTTAACAGAAATTTTTACCGGGAAAGATTTTTCACCAAACTGCGGCAAATCTTTTCGGTATAAAAATTTCAGTTAAAGATTTACGAAAAAATAAATTGTGTCTGTAAAACCTTTTATACGGTGTAAGACGTAATTAGATAACCTTGTTGTTCCGCGCTTAAAGATCATCCATTATTCATTTCAAAACATTATTTATGACAAGTAGATCAAATCAACTTGAGGGCAATGTATTGGACAATGCCGAACCATCCCCGCAGGCATCGCGCAGGAAATTTCTTGCAACCGCGGGCGGGCTGTCGCTGCTCTCCGCTTTCGTGATCGGTTCAAGCTCCTGTAAAAAAAACGATTCGATGGGCATGGCAGACACGGTTAGCCTGGGCACGGGCGACACGGGCATCCTCAACTATGCCTACGCGCTCGAGCAACTGGAGGCTGCGTTTTACACCAGGGTGATCGCAACGCCTTATGATAACATGACCGCCGCTGAAGGCTCACTGCTGGCCGATATCCGCGATCATGAAATTGCGCACCGCGAATTTTTCAAAGCCGCATTGGGAAGCAATGCCATCCGCGCACTGGATGTAAACTTCAGTACGATCGATTTTGGAAACCGTGCAAGCGTTCTCGCCACCGCAAAAGCTTTTGAAGACCTGGGCGTAACCGCATACAATGGGGCCGGGCAACTCATTACCAACCCTGTTTACCTCGGGCTCGCGGGCAAAATCGTTTCCGTGGAAGCAAGACATGCGGCATTGATACGCGACCTGCTGTCGCCGGGATCATTTGCAGACAGCACAGCGCTTGATGCCAATGGTCTTGATATGGCCAGGACACCGGCACAGGTTTTTGCCATTGCCGGAGCTTACCTCAACACAAGACTCGACATCAGCGGCCTGCCTTCCTAGGATAGCATCCACATTTATCATCAAAAAATCACAACCATGAATCTTCAAAATATTTTATCAGAGATAGAACAGGTAGATCCGGAGATCTATGAGAGAGCATCGGGTCGCCGCGATGTGTTCAAAGGTTTGGGCACAGCGGGTAAAAGGCTCACGCTGGCTGCGCTGCCGCTTGCATTGGGTGCCTTCTTTAAGAAAGCCTACGGGCAAACCACTACGGGTGTGTTGGGTGTATTGAATTTTGCGTTGCAGCTCGAATACCTCGAAGCAAATTTTTATACAAAAGGCGTAGCCACGGCCGGGCTCATACCTGCAGGCGCGCCTGCGGCGGCGCTCGCAACGATCCGCGACCATGAGAACGCGCACGTAAACTTTTTAAAAACAGCCATCACCGCAGCGGGAGGAACACCGGTAAGCTATACCGCCGCCAATTTTGATTTCACGGCAAAAGGCGCTTTTCCAGATGTGTTCAGCAACTACGCAACTTTTCTGGCGGTGGCACAGGCGTTTGAAGATACGGGCGTGAGAGCCTACAAAGGCCAGGCCCCGAACCTAATGGGCACAGCGAACCGCGCTTACCTTACGGCGGCATTGAACATCCATTCGGTGGAAGCGCGCCATGCGTCGCACATCCGCCAGATGCGTGCGGCCGCAGGAGTTGGCGTAAGGCCATGGATCACACTCATGATTAGTGGCATCGATGCCAGGACAAACGCAGTATATGCAGGCGAAGACGCAACGGTGCAAGGCGGCGTAACCATTACCAGTCTTGCGGGTGTGAATGGAAACATCGGCGTCAACGCAGCAACGGAAGCATTTGACGAACCCTTGTCGAAAGATGATGTAGTGAAGATCGTGACGCCGTTTTTTGTTTAGGTTTTTGCAGCTTCGCGAGATGAACAGCATGTTATACAACGAAGAAGCCTGGAGATATTTTCACCAGGCTTCTTCGTTGTAATGATAAGCGCATTGCTCCCACTGCTGAAGATCATTTACCAATTTTTTCCTGCCAGGCCAGCATTCCTCCTGCAACATTTACTACGTTTTTGAAACCCATGGTTTCTAAAATCAGGCAGGCTTGCCCGCTGCGGTTGCCGCTGCGGCAGTAGATGTAAACGGTATCGTCTTTGAGGTCGTCTATTTCGTCGGTCTGCATGGTCTGCACTTTGCCGAGCGGCAGCAACAAGCCGCCGATGTTGAACTCCGCGTTCTCATGTGGTTCACGAACGTCTACGAGGTGCAGGTTTTCTCCTGCGTCGATCTTGGCTTTTAATTCTTCTACTGTAATGGTTTGCATAAAAATAGGAATGGTATGATTTAATTTCTCTGCTCTCTTGGCGGCGCCGTATTCCCGATGATCACATCGATGATCTGGCCCTGTTTTATTTTATTGGGTACGCGCAGTCCCGAAGTGCCAATGGAATCGCTCAGTGTCTGCGGGATCTGCCGCACTACAAAAGCGTTCGCTGAATCTTTTATTTCTTCTGTGCCCGTGATGGTTCCCACATCGATTCCCATGGTTGAAAGATAGGTACGTGCCTCGCTGAGCGTCATCCCCACAAGATCGGGCACATTAATCACGCCGCCGCCTTCGCCGCTGCCCAAAACAAAACTGATCACCGAACCGATCGGGATCTTTGTTCCCGGAGCGATGATCTCGCCGTTGTACAGTTGTTTCAACACCGCGTTGCGCGCAATATCCGGTTCGTAGGTGATGCTTCCCATTTTAAGACCGATACTCTGCAGGTAAAGTTCAGCGCTCTTCACAGAAAAGCCGGCAAAGTTGGGCATTTCAACCTGCGGCGGTATGCTGCGGTTGATGGTGAGGTAGATCGTTCTCCCGGATTTTACAGTGGCATCTGCCTCGGGCAACTGGCGGATCACGGCAAGTTTTGCCGCAGAATCTACGTATACCGAATCCTGGATGATGACATCAAATCCTTTGTCTTCTAAAATTTTTCTTGCCGCATCTGCGTTCTGCCCGGTAACGGCCGGAACCTTTACCTCGTTGCCGTTACCCGTGATCCAGGAGAGTGAAAAAAAGAACAGGATCACCAGCACGATCACCAGCCCGATGCCATACAGGATGTTCACCCAAAGCGGTTTTGAAGTAACGTATTTTGAAACTAAAGACATCTTGAGATTTTGGAATTATGCGAAATTTCGAAATTCAGGGCTCGTGTTTTAAGGAACGGTTGCCATTAAAATCAAGGGTAAGATAACTCAATTTCAAAATCCCCCCTCCCTGAACCCAAAAATTAACTAAAAGCCTGTTCGATCACAGCCGTGTAAAAATCTTTCAGGCTGCCACCCATTGCCCTTACCTGTTGCGGAATTACGCTGGCCTCGCTTTGTCCCGGTACCGTATTCACTTCAAGCATATAGGGTTTTCCTTCTTTGGTATCGTAGATAAAATCGATCCGTACCACGCCGCGGCAGTTGAGCAATTCATAAACTCTTTTTGCAGCGGTTTCCAGCGATTGCTGCATGGCCGCATCAATTTTAGCGGGCGTGGTCTCCTCGCTTTTACCCTGGTATTTTGCCTCGAAATCGAAGAATTCATTGTGCGTAACGATCTCGGTGATCGGGAGCACAAGTATCTCGTTTTTGTTTTTGAAAACACCGATCGTAAACTCGCGCCCGCTGATGAACTCCTCTACCAGCACCTGCGTATCTTCCTTGAAAGCCTTATCCAGCGCAGCCTGCAGGGCGCCCGCCTCGTTCACCTTGCTCATGCCGATGCTGCTTCCGCCATTGTTGGGCTTTACAAAAACGGGGAGTTTCAGCTGGGCCAGGATCTCCTGGGGTGTAACGGGTGTGTGTTTAAATAGATGCAGGGAGCGGGCAACATTGATGCCGCCGAAGGCTGCCACTGCCACCGTATATCTTTTATTGAAAGTTAAAGCAGATGTTGCCGCGTCGCAGCTGGTGTAAGGCAGGTTGAGCATATCGAAATACCCCTGCAGTTTCCCGTCTTCGCCCGGTGTGCCATGGATGCAAAGCAGAACGGCATCGAAATTTATTTTATGGCCGTTATCGGTTACAGAGAAATCATCGCGGTTCACTTTCGATTTCTCACCGTTTACGGGTTCGTACCACCAGCCCGAAGGGTTGATGTCGATGCGGTATACTTCAAACTTATCCCTGTCAATATTATTTCCTACCGTAATTGCGCTTTTATAACTGATCTGCGCTTCGCCGCTGAGGCCACCGGTAACCAATGCTATTTTTTTCATTGCTGCTCCGTAAGGTTTTGTGTGATTTTTTAATCGGAAGAACCGCCTCCCTCTGCAAATATAACCGCTCACAGCCGATTCCTGAGCGGCGAGGCCTATTCTCCTTGGGGCAGGCCACAAAAAAAGGTGAAGAAACGTTTGTCTCTTCACCTCGCGTTGACGGGAAATATCACCCGCCGTTACTGGTTGTTGCCGTTTAAAAGCAACAATTATTAATACTTCTATTAACAGTACTAAGCTAAAAACTATTCTTCTGTTTTGCAAGTTCCGGATGCACAAGTTTAGCACATCGGATGTGCATTAGATGTGCATTTTGGCTTTCTTGGCGAGCAGTTCGTCTACTGTTTCGCGGTACATCTCATCGGGAACGCAGCAATCTACCGGGCAAACGGCTGCGCACTGGGGTTCTTCGTGGAAGCCCTGGCACTCGGTACATTTGTTCGGAGAAATGTAGTAGGTGTCTACGCTGATGGGCGCAAAACGCTGGTCGGCATTTACAACGGTTCCATCCATCAAAGTAAAATCACCTTTGATGGTTGTTCCGTCGGAGATGGCCCATTCAACGCCGCCTTCGTAAATCGCATTATTCGGACATTCGGGCTCGCAGGCGCCGCAGTTGATACACTCTTCGGTAATTTTGATTGCCATACAAAATGGGTTTGTTGGGTTAGTGATTCTACATTTGCATTCCAAAAATACGGTTGTCAAATGATTTTACAAGAACGAATTGAGCTGATGGCCCGCCTCGGCCTGTATATGAAGGAGGATGGCCCGGAGTTCCGGGAGGTAAAAGAACGCGCCTACCGCGAAAACCAGTGGTTTGTTCCCGAATTTGTGGAACAGGCCGTTGCCGCCATCGTTCAGCGTTTCCTGGACCCGGCGCTTTTACGGGCCTGGGCGGCCGGGTACAATGTACCGGACGAGCAGGCATCGCCTAAAACCGTGGGACTGGTAATGGCCGGGAACATCCCGCTGGTTGGGTTCCACGACTTTCTTTGTGTGTTCATCAGCGGGCATTCGGTGGTGATCAAGACCTCTTCCAAAGACGAGATCCTGATCAGGCACCTTGTAAAAAAGCTATACGAATGGGAGATCACCATACAGAACACCGTTTCCTTCGCGGAACGGTTGAAGAACTGCGATGCATACATCGCCACGGGAAGCAATAACTCGGGCCGGTATTTTGATTATTATTTTGGAAAATACCCGCACATCATCCGGCGCAACCGCACATCGGTGGCCATCCTCGACGGTAACGAAACGAGGGAGGAGCTGGATGCCCTGGCCAACGACATACAATTGTATTTCGGCCTGGGCTGCCGGAACGTTACGCAACTGCTCGTGCCCAAAGCATACGATTTTATTCCCCTGCTCGATGCGCTCAGGAAATACGGGCATTTTCTCGATTTTCATAAGTACAAACACAATTACGACTACCATCTTGCGCTGCTCATCATGGGCAATAAATATTACATGAACAACGAGAGCGTTATCCTCACAGAAAACGTTTCACCGTTCTCGCCCGTGAGCCAGGTTCATTATTCTTTTTATTCCGACAAGACCGAAGCAGAGCAGGTTGTTCAAAACAATCACGACATCCAGTGCGTTGTTGGCCACAACCACCTCCCCTTCGGAAGTGCGCAAAGCCCGGAGCTGACAGATTATGCCGATGGGGTGGATACCATGCAGTTCTTGATGGGATTGTAACAACCGGCAAATGTTTATTTGTCGCAACCGGAAAACCGGCGTGCGAAAATGTCATAACAAACCACCGGTAAAAAACAGCATCCCCGATACCCGTGGCCAACCGCTAAAATCCAAAAGCGGTATTCACCGGGAAAATCGGTAACTTCAACGTCAAATAAAATCACAAGTACGAAAAGTTACGTAAACATTTGTTAAATAGTGGGATGTGGTATCCTGACAATTAAACAGCTTCGTTTATTTGTTACCGGAAAGGCATAAAATTTGACCCAGCTAAACAATAAAAAAACAAGGAATAAATATGAAACTCAAGAACATTTTAGCAGTTGTGCTCATCAGTGCTACCACCGCTGTTTTGAGTGTGTGGGGCTATGGAAAGTTCCTGGAGAGCAAATCGGCAGGCATCCAGATAGATGGCAAAGTGCCGGCTAACTACGCAGGTTTTTACAACAATACCGGTATGCCGGCCGGTGGGGCGGTTGATTTTGGCCCTGCGGCTACAACGGGAACACCTGCGGTAGTGCATATCAAAACCAAAACAAAGGCAAGACAGGTTAGCAATAGTGGCCGCCAGCAACGCGGATACAATCCATTCGCAGATCTTTTCGGCGATGGCGACATGGGCGATTTCTTTGGCGGCCCACGTATGATACCTGAGCAGCGTGCAAGCGGCAGCGGCGTATTGATCACAGATGATGGATACATCGTTACCAACAACCACGTGGTAGATGGTGCAGACGAGCTTACGGTTACCCTTTCAAACAAACATACTTACAAGGCAACCGTGATCGGGAGCGATGCGAGCAGCGACCTCGCCGTGATCAAGATCGACGCGAAGAACCTTCCGTACCTGGTGTATGGCAACAGCGATGAGGCCAAACTCGGGCAATGGGTACTCGCCATCGGCTATCCTTTGAATCTTGACGTAACCGTTACCGCGGGTATCGTAAGTGCGAAATCAAGATCGATCGGGATCAACGACAGGCAGAGCAATGCGGCCATCGAATCATTCATCCAGACAGATGCGGCGGTGAACCCGGGTAACAGCGGCGGAGCCTTGATCAATACCAATGGCGAACTGATCGGCATCAACTCGGCGATCGCATCTCCAACCGGTTCCTATGCGGGTTATTCTTACGCGATCCCGGTGAACATCGTTAAAAAAGTAGTTACCGATATCGTGAAGTTTGGTGCGGTGCAAAGAGCATACATCGGTATCTCTTACCCACGCGAATCGATCACCGAAGAACAGAAAAAAGAACTCGGCGCAGGATACAAAGAAGGTGAAGGTGTTTACGTAACCGATGTTCCGGCAGACGGCGCCGCGGCGATCGCAGGTTTGAAAAAAGGCGATATCGTAACAAAGATCAATGGCGTAACCGTTACCAGCGGACCTGAATTACAGGAGCAGGTTACCCGTTACAAACCAGGCGATAAAATCTCATTGACCTACAACCGTTCAGGTAAAGAGAACACGGTTACCCTTACGCTGAAAAACAAGGCGGGCACAACCGATGTTGTAAAAACAACCGGCATCCTTGAAAAACTGGGTGCGGAACTCGTGGCGGTAGATACCAAGACCGCTGCAGCCAATAACATCTCCGGCGGTGTGGTAGTGAAGAAGATCAACGACGGGCTGTTGAAGAGAACAAGGATCCAGGAAGGATTCATCATCACCAGCGTGAACGACCAGGAAGTAAAAAGCGTTGCAGACCTCGACAAGATCCTTTCCCTGAACCGGGGAAGAAAAGTGAAGGTGGAAGGTGTTTACCCGGGTTATGACAATACCTACCCGTATCCGTTGGACCTGAGCGATGTTGACTAATTATTGATTTTTCCATTTAATAGCAACGGCCTTTACGATCATTCGTAAAGGCCGTTTTTTTATATAGATAAATCCAGGAACCAACGGCTCCTTATTCGCCTGTGCGTTCATAAACAACATATTCTCCTGCCTGCAATTCAAATGAGGCCCCGCCATCAAACCGGAAAGCCAGCCCGGAAAAAATGTTTCTGAAAGTTCCGTGTATCCATTCGTGGCCCACATCGATCTTCAGCCTGTTTTGTTCTGAAACGTTCAAAACCACAAGCACTACATGTTCGTCTTTCCGGCGCAGGTAAGCCATCAGCTGATCGTCGTTGGTAGACGGTAAAATGAACGTTTCGCCCTCAACGATTGCGGGGTTTCTTTGCCGGAGGGATAAAAGTCCCTTGTAGAAATCTTCCAACCGCAACGGTTCCTGCCACCCGATCGGGTCTTTGTCGAAAAACGCGAGCCGCTTTTTGTTCGGGCTCTCCTGACCGCTGTAGATCAGGGGAACCGCGCTCCATGTGCAACAGAACACGGCCCATGCGTTCGCTGCGGATCCGTATTTTTCGTACTCGGTACCGTTCCAGCTGTTTTCATCGTGGTTGGAGGTGAACAATAGTTTTTGTGCGCCCGCAGGGTATTGCGAGTAGGCATGCAATACATCACGCACGGTGTTGAGGTTGCCGTTTCCTTTTGCATACGCTTCTGTAACATGCATCCACCACCATGCATACGAAACATCGAACACCTGGTGGTAATCCACCACTTCGCACTCTGCGAGCCAGAACAGAGGTTTCAGCGCATCGCATTGTGTGCGGGCATCTTTCCAGAAATCAAGTGGCACGAGGTGCGCCATATCGCAACGGAAGCCATCGATGCCGCATTCACTGATCCAGTATTTCATGGAACCGATCAACGCATTGCGCATATCATGGTTGTTGAAATTGAGATCGATCACATCCTTCCATCCATTCTTTTCCGTAAAATTTCCTTTCTCATCCAGCAGGTACCAATCGGGATGTTCGGTGGTCCATGTATGATCATACCCGGTATGGTTTGCCACCCAATCGATGATCACTTTCAATCCCAATGCATGCGCATCGTTCACCAGCTTTTTAAATGCCGGAAGATCGCCGAACTCAGGATTGATGTCAACATAACTGCTGCAGGCATAATAACTACCCAGCGATCCCAGCCTTTCTTTGCTGCTGATGGGTGTAATGGGCATGAACCACAAAACGGTAACGCCCATCTCTTTCAACCGCGGCAGGTGTTTACCAAAAGCGGAAAATGTTCCTTCTTTCGTGAATTGCCTCGTGTTCACTTCATACACTACAGAACCTTTTGCCCAGTCTACTGTTGAAAAAATGCGATCCATATTATTTAGTCTCCCGGTAAAGAAATAGTTTTATACCAATGCACAATGAGCCTCCGAAACTGGAAAGGAAGATAAGTCTTTTACAGGCTACTGCTATCAACATGACCGACATGGTTGGCATCGGCCCGTTTGTGGTGCTGGCCACTGTGGTTAAGATCATGAACGGCCCCTGGTTCTTATACGCCTGGATAGCCGGTGCCCTGCTTTCTTTTATTGATGCGATGATCTGGAGCCAGCTTGGCGCCACCTACCCACTCGCCGGCGGCAGTTATAATTTTCTCAAAGAAGGATACGGCCCTAAATGGGGCAGGCTCATGAGTTTTCTTTTTGTATGGCAAACGATGATCCAGGCACCGCTTGTGATCGCTTCTGCGGCCATCGGTTTTGCACAATACACCGGATACATTTTCCCGCTCAACGCCATCCAAAGCAAATTGGTAAGTGGCGGGGTGGTTCTTCTTATCATCGTTCTTTTGTATCGAAAGATCGAGGCCATCGGCAGGATCAGCGTTTTGTTGTGGATGGGTGTTTTGGTGGTGATGGTGTGGATCATAGGAAGCGGCATCTCGCACGGCCATTTTCTTGAACCGGTTAAAAACATCAACAACGGTTTAAAAGTTGACCTTGCCTTTACAGCGGCGCTTGGCTTTGCAAGCGTGAAAACAGTGTACAGCTATCTTGGCTATTACAATGTTTGTCACCTCGGCGGCGAGATCATCAACCCCGTAAAAAATATTCCGCGCAGCATGTTCATTTCCATTGCGGGTATTGCGGTGCTTTATTTGTTGATGAACATCAGCGTTGCATCTGTATTGCCGTTGGACCAGATCCGCAAAAGCGATTTCGTGGTAAGTGAGTTTGTTAACCACCTATCGGGAAAATACGCAGCCAATGTGGTTACCTTGCTCATCTTATGGGTTGCATTCGCCTCTGTATTCTCTGCAACGCTTGGCTACAGCCGCATTCCATACGCTGCGGCGCTGGATGGCTCTTTCTTCAAAATTTTTGCAAAACTGCATCCTACCAAACATTTTCCATACATCTCCCTTTTGTTTCTTGGCGGGATCGCTTTTGCATTCAGCCTCACCTTCAAACTACACGAAGTGATCAGCGCCATACTGGCGATGCGCATCCTCGTCCAGTTCATCGGCCAGGGCGCCGGTTTGCTGTTGCTGGTGAAGAGAAAAGGCAAACAGCATTTCGCATGGCGCATGCCGCTCTATCCCGTGCCCGTAGTATTGGCGATGCTGATGTGGGCGTTTGTATTTTTTTCTACGGGGAAAGAAATGATATTGGGCGGATTGATCGTTACCGCATTGGGCGTGGTCGCCTACTTCCTTAAATCCAAAGCCGCTTAACGCCCGCTGTTGCCTGTCACTTCTTTCGCGGTGCGGGCAGGTGTGAACATTTGCAGCAGTGCCGCAAGCACCACAACAGCTACCGCGCCCACTACATTCAACCAAAGGAAGCCGAGGCCGATCGTGCCATCCCTATCGAGAATGAAACAGGCTATCACGATGGCTTCTCCCAATATAGCCGCGATGAACACTGCATTGCTACCGATCTTTTTCATATAAAACGCAACCAGGAAAATACCCAGTATCACCCCATAAAACAAAGAACCGAGAACGTTCACCGCCTCGATCAGGCTGCCCATCCCTGTTGCAAATTCCGCGGTAACAACGGAGAATACTCCCCATGCGAGTGTATAATATTTTGACGTTTTGTATTCGTCGGCGCATTGCCTGGCGTTGTTGCTGTCGTATTTTTTTCCGCGGAAACGCACGTGAAAATCCACCATGGTGCACGAAGCCAGCGAATTCAGCGCGGCCGCAATAGAACCCCATGCCGCGAGAAAAATAATAGCGATGAGGAGGCCCACTACTCCTTTTGGCAGGAAGTCTACCACAAAACGGAGAAAGATATAATTGGTGTCGCTCGTATCATCTGCGGGCAATGCTTTCTTCAACACATCGCGGTATTGCTTTTGTGTGGCGGCTATTTTTTGCGAGGTGATGCGCACACTGTCTTTGTATGTTTCATTCTTGTCAACAATGTAACGCCTGCTCAATGCCTGCTGTTGGGTTTGCTGTATGTTGAAGGTTTGCTCCAGCTTCTGCAACGAATCTTTGTAAGGCGTGGCCATCGCTTTTTCTGCAACCGCTTTGTTGAAAAACACCGGCGCCTTGTTGAACTGGTAAAAAGTGAAAAGCATTGCACCCAACAGGAGGATGAAAAATTGCATCGGCACCTTAACCAGGCCATTCATGAGCAACCCCAACCGGCTTTCCCTGTTGTTTTTGGCAGTGAGGTACCTGCCTACCTGCGACTGGTCCGTTCCAAAATAGGAAAGCGCCAGGAAGAAACCGCCGATCACCCCGCTGATGATGTTGTACCTGTCCTTCCAGTCAAATCCCTTCTCCGAGATCCCTGTTGTGATCACGTTGAGCTTTCCCGATGCGCCGCTTACTTTCAATGCATCGGTAAATCCCACGCCTTCGGGCAGGTAATGCACGATGCAATAACCGGCAACAAACATTCCCACGAAAATGATGATGAGCTGCAGCTGCTGCGTATACGCCACTGCCTTTGCCCCGCCGCTCACCGTATAGATGATGAGCAGTCCGCCCATTACGATATTCGTCCAGAAAATATCCCAGCCCAGTAAGGAAGAAAGAATAATCGAAGGCGCATAAATACTGATGCCGGTAGAAAGGCCCCTCGACAATAAAAAAAGAAAGGAAGTAAAGGTTCTTGTCTTCAGGTCAAACCGCTGTTCTAAAAACTCGTAAGCCGTAAAAACTTTCACCTTGCGGAACAGTGGTACAAAAGTGATGCAAAGGATCACCATTGCGATGGGTAAGCCAAAATAATATTGTACAAAACGCATCCCGTCGGTAAAGGCCTGCCCGGGCGCAGAGAGGAAAGTGATCGCGCTGGCCTGTGTTCCCATGATGCTGAGCAGCACGAGGTACCAGGGCATGCTCCTGTCGCTCAAAAAATATCCTTCGAGATTTTTTGCCGTACGGCTCTTGTACAGGCCATACGCGATGATGGCAGCCAGTGTAACGCTCAGTACGATCCAGTCGAGTTGACTCATGAAAAATATTTAGTGAACCATGCAAAAAAGACAACGAGCGCCAACAACACCGCCATCACAAAAAAGTACCAGTGGCGCCAGCTTGGGAACAGAGGTGGTTTGTCGTTCATAGCTTTTTTGTTTTGAATGTTCCGCTCAATAAACCGTATCCATTAACGAAAGTAAACATCACACAACGTTCGGCGTTACTTTCGCCCGCCGCCCATCAAAACCGTTCCCGCGCAGATGCCGAGAAACAGCCCGATGATCAGGCCGATCTTTACGTTCTTTAAAAGAAGCCCGATACCGAGACCGATCAGTACAAGTGTTGCAAAACCTATTTTTCTTCTCGGCTGCATGTTTTAATTTTTTGGTAGCGCCACAAGGTTCGCTAATATTTTAAATGCGCCGGGGTTTCCTGCGGGCAGTTGCCTGAACAATACAAGGCTAACATACGCAAAATTCCCTTTGCCGTATTTCGCGATCGCGAGGCTGCCGTTGCCGGGTTTTTCGTTGGGATCGTTCATAGACAACGGCATTTCAAAAGCCGGGTCTGCCTGGTCTACCTGGTACGTGCTGCGCTCCTGGATCCAGTCGTTGAAATCTGCACTGGTTATTTTGTTGGGATAATTCAACACAGGATGCTGCGGCAACAAAAAGTTTACCGGCGCATCTTCCACCGTTACCCTCGAAGCCGAGCTGATAGAGAAAGGATAAGGCCCCAGCTTTAAACGTTTCAATCCGATGTTGTTGCTTTTGATGTACTGGGCAACCAGGTTGCCGCCGTTCTTTACATAGTTGCTAAGCACATCATTCTTATCGCTCAGGTATTCGTAAATGTTATGCGCACGGATGCCTATCACAATTGCGTCAAGCCCTTTTAAACCTGTTTCGGTGATATCGGCTTCGTCCAGCAGCTTCACTTCAAAACCCATTTCGCGCAGCGCATCCGGTATCCTGTCGCCCGCGCCGTTGATGTAACCCACTTTTCTGCCAACCGTTTTGATCTCGTCGTTCATCACACGGATATGATCCTTGTATGAATAATGTATGTTGGGAATATGGTCGTATTCGATCGATTTAAAATACTGCGAGTACACATGATCTCTCCCGTCCAAATTAAAACGGAAAGCCGCCTCGAGATACGGAACGCCCTGTGGATTGTAATATTTCCTGGTCGGCAATGCGATCGTGTAGGATCTGCCTTTCTCAAAATCCATTGGCTGGTTCCTGAAAACAGTACGTGCGGTATCCTGCAGAATGTACATGGTTACTGGCAGGCCTGTCTTTGTAAAATTCGATTTATACGTTACATAGATCGAGTCTGCACTGTATTTCTTCGTTTCGCCTTTCACGTTCAGCAACGCAACATGCGGTGTTAAGGAAACGGACAGGTGCGGGATCATGATGAACGGCTGGTACACTTCTCCTTTTACAGGGTCGATGTATTTGTACTGCACCGGTCTTACAACCGAAATAGGAACTCCTTTAACGGACACGTTAAAAGTAATAGTGGTCAACGCATCGTTCCATGCCTGCCCCACCAGCAGCGGGTTGTTGATGGTAAAGTTCCCCGGTGTTTGCTGCGCCTGCAGCCAATAAGGTTGTGTAAGTGCACTTACAGGCGGGTCTACCTGTACGTCTTTTATTTCGTACGAATAATTCTGGTTGGTTTTGAGCGGCTCGTCGAGCAGTTTTGTTGTTCCCTGTTTAACCGGCACATATTTCAATTTCACATCCACATCGTTTCTTTTGTTGATGGTGGCTGTTATAACGGCGGTATCTCCTTTCAAAACAAATTCTTCGCGCGTAGTGGCTTCTGCAAAAATACCCGCGCAGTTTACGATGAGCTCTTTCAGTTCTTTTGTTTTCTGTTCTTTCCACATGGTATTGTCTGGCAGCGCGATCACGATCTTGTAAACATCAAGCAGTCCGTCGAGCGATTGTTCAGGATGTTCGAAATTGTATTGCCTGATGATGGCACTGATCTTCTGTTGTATTTTTTCTCCCCCGTCTATCCGCTTCCAGTCTGTTACGATACCTTCCATGATGTCGTTGCGCGCGGTGTCGCCGCCGGTGGTCATAAAGTTTTCGATGATCTCGCCTTTTCGCCTCGGCCTTCCTTCGCCCTGGCTCTTGTGCATGGATCTTGCCTCACCGCCCAGGTCGCCTGAACTCTTACCCAGCAACGGATCGAAGCCGCCAACATCCAATCGCACCGGGCCCGAGGTATTGTTGCTGCCTCCGAAATTGAACCCGTTCCACACGATGCGTTTCGCCTGCCATGGTTTTACGCCGTATGCAAACTGTTCGGGGAATTTGTTTGGATCGGCCGCCGCGGTAAAAGCTTCGTTCGCCAGCAATGCTGATGCCCAGTGGTGTCCATGTCCCGCCCTCGCATCACCCGGAAAACGGGTGATCAGGATATCGGGTTGAAATTTGCGGATCACGTAAACGATGTCGGACAAAACTTTTTGTTTATCCCAGATCGACAATGCCTCGTTTGCATTTTTACTGAATCCAAATTCATACGCGGAAGAAAAAAATTGTTCGGCGCCATCGATATGCCTTGCCGCAAGCAGTTCCTGCGAGCGGATCAATCCCAGTTCCACACCCTGCTCGCTGCCGATCAGGTTTTGCCCGCCATCGCCACGCGTAAGGCTCAGGTAACCGGTACGGTACATTCTTTCTTTAGCGAGGTAAGGAAGAAAGCCATTGTTCTCATCGTCAGGGTGCGCGGCGATGTACAGAACGCTGCCCAGCACGTTCAGCTTTTTGAGCTGCATGTAAATATCCGTACTGGTAACAGCATCGGGCACCTGGGCATTAGCAGAAAAAAATCCAGCCAAAGCAAAAAGTATGTATAAAAAAGTTCTGTTTACACGCATAAACCGGCTTTTTAATTAGGAATTAGTAATTAGGAATTAGGAATTATGGATTGTCATCTACAGGTAATGATCATTGATTGCTGATTGCTGGTTACTGGTTACTATATATTCGAACGTAAATAATTTTCACTACATATTGTTTATCGCTAATTACTCACCAGGCACTATTCCCAATTACTAATTACTAATTACTAATTCCTAATTTCTAATTATAACTATTGTCCTACAAGGAAAACCGCATTACAAAATATCATTTTCCCATTCTCCCAGAAATTTCGGAACAGGGGGTCTTCGGCGAAATAGATCACGTTGCCCTGGCCCATGTCCTGCACACCAAAAACAACGCCGTCTTTCACCTTAGACTTGATCTTGTTGCCGATGAAGCCCGTTACATAGGCGTCTTTTCGCATGATACCCACGTTCCATCCATCTTTCAGGAAATCGTATACGCCGGCATCCTGTTTCAGTGTATAATAATAATCAGGATAACCAAAACCGAGCGGGTGCGTGTTGTCGAGCTCGAGTTTGTAAATAGCGCCGGGCAATGAACTGCTGAGTCCCGATGTTTCCCGATCGGCGTATTTTTTTACGTTGGCGTATTCACTTTTGTCTTCCGATTTGTCTTCGTGTTGCTTGATGCCCCAATCGCCGTTGGCCATGGTTGCCACTGCCCCGTCGATGGCGATCAGCTTTCCGCCGCTGCGTACAAAATCTTTGAGTTTGTCGGTGGTGGTTTTATCGTTCAGCGAGCGGTAATTGCCATCGGGCAAAATAAATACCTGGTAATTTTTCAGGTTGGCCCTTCCGAGGTCGGCCGCATTGATCAGCGTGATCGGGTAATCCAGTTGCTTTTCAAAGAAATGCCAGATCTCGCCCGCGCCTCCCGATGACGTTTGTTCGCCCGTTAACATGGCTACTTTGAATGCGCCGCTGATCGATCTTACATCAGACGATCCGAAGTCTGCGCCTTTATCCATAAACCCGGTTTCCACAGCAGTTGCCTGGATGTTGAATTTTTTGCAGGCTTCGTTGGCCACGCTGTTCCAGTTGGAAGGATTGCTGGATCTCAGTATGATCAAAGTTCCCCTGTCGTACACCTTACCTTGGTAGGTAAACGGTTTTTGACAGAAACGTACCTTGATATTGTTCTTCAGCAAATGTGCAAGCAGTTTGGATGCGTTGAGCGACTGGTACGGGATCAGCAATCCATACGCAGCATTTACTTCGGTAACCGCCGTGCCGCTTTTCCACGGAGCGATGTCGATTTTTTCTTTTACCGCATAACCTTTGATGCCATAGGCATAGGGCAGCGACCATGCCGTGATATCATACGTGTTTGAATCGGTAACCACCGTCTTCGGTTCAAACAGTACTTTTGCCAGCACCGATTTTGGCTGGTAGGCGCTCACTGCGAGTGAATAACCCTCATCGCTGAAAGCATCGTCTTTGCCGGTGGTATAGTTGAAACCACGGAAGGACCTGTTGTTTACGGTTCCGTATTCAATTCCATTTTTTTCGAGCAGATCGATTACCGACCTGATCTTGTTCTCGTCTTTTGAGGTGAGCACATAGGTTTTGTACTCTCCTATTTTACCAGACTTCGCATCGTCAAAATATTTCCTGAACTCATCCATCAATTTCTTTTTGTTACGGGATGCCGTTTCGATGGTGGACAAGCCCGTGGTATAATGGTGCGTGGCACGATCGAGCAGTGTAAGCGTATCGCCAATGCCATTCACCACACCCAAACCGCCGCGCGGGCCGCCTGCCTGTTCAAAGGTCATACCGATGGCGCCGTTGTAGAGCGGGTAAGTATCGCCGTAAGAAGGATACAACAGGTCGAACAGCTCTTTCGTGAAATACAGCCAACCGTTTTTGTCGAAATACCCTGCGTTGTTCCTGCCGATCAACACCTGGAAATCCTTTTGCCATTGCGTTACCACTTCATGCACAGGGTCCGCCGCCGGCGCAAAATAATACGGGTTGTCTACGCCCTGCTCATGAAAATCAACATGCACCTGTGGCAGCCACTGGTTGTATTTTTTGATGCGTTGCTGGGTCTCTACCTGAGTTTGCCAGGCCCAGTCGCGGTTCAGGTCAAAATTGTAATGGTTCGTTCTTCCGCCCGGCCATGGTTCTGTATGTTCCCTTGAAGCAGGATCGGGATTGTAATGCACGCCCACCACGCCATTGAACCAGTTCACGTACCTGTCGCGGCCATCCGGGTTGATACAGGGATCGATCACTACAACGGTATTTTTCAGGTATTCCTTTGTTTGTGTATTGTTGGGATCTACCAGCGACCACAACGTCATCAATGCCGCCTCCGAAGAAGAGGTTTCGTTCCCATGCACATTGTAGCTCAGCCAAACGATGGCCGGTGCATTGTCAACAGAACCTTTTGCATTGGCAATACCCGCAAGTCCCAGGTTGTTGGTCCTGATGGACTCCAGCCGCTGAATGTTCTCTGCAGAAGAAATATAAGCAAGCACCAGCTCTCTCCCCTCATTGGTTTCCCCGTATTTTTCAAACTTCACCATATCCGGCCTGGCCTGCGCCACCGAACGGAAATATTCAACAATGCGGTGATGGCGTGTATAGCGGGTACCGATCTTGTAGCCCATAAACTGCTCCGGGCTCTGCAATCCCTGCGCAAAAGTGGTCATACCAAACAACAGGAAGGCTGCCGCAATACATATTTTCTTCATAAGTAGTAAAATTAGCAGGTGAATATAAGACACAAGCGCAGATGGAACAAGAAAACAAGGATGAGCGAACGGGTGGCAGCAATCGTGGTTACCTGCAGGTTGTTTTCTTCCCTCCTTTTTTCCTGTTCCTGTAAAAAGCTGTAATTTTCTGCCATGAGAAAACCCATCCTTCTTTCCTTATTGGCCATTGCATTTGTGGTGGCGCAGGCGCAGACCGTTCCTTCGATCGTGGGCGCGGGCAAGGCCATCGATCCTTACCATTATACCATTGTGAAAAAAGCAGATTACAGCAAAGCATCTGTAAGCAGTGCGCATCCATTGGCGAGCCAGGTAGGCGCGGCCATTATGAAGGCGGGCGGCAATGCGTTTGATGCGGCAGTGGCCACACAGCTTGCGCTTGCGGTGGTATATCCCGCTGCGGGCAATATAGGAGGCGGGGGATTTTTACTCGCGCGCAAACCAAACGGCGAGCTGATCGGCATCGACTACCGCGAGGCCGCACCCGAAAAAGCCACGCGCGATATGTATCTCGATAAGAACGGGAATGTTTCTCCCACACTTTCTTTGGCCGGCCACCTGGCTTCCGGCATTCCAGGCACCGTGGCAGGTTTGTTTGCAACCATGACCTATGCGAAGCTGCCCTTCCGCCAGCTCGTTCAACCTGCTATTGATCTTGCAGAGAAAGGATTTGTGATCACGGAAAGAGAAGCTTCCAGCTTAAACGGCACGCGCGAAGCTTTTCTGAAAAACAGCACAAGGCCAACCGCACTTGTAAAAGAAGGGAAATGGAAAGCAGGCGATACGATGGTACAAAAAGAATTGGGGGCTACGCTGAAACGCATGCAGAAAGACGGCGCCTCAGGTTTTTACGGTGGGGAAACGGCGAAACTGATCGTTGAAGAAATGCAGCGGGGCAATGGGATCATTGGCCTCGACGACCTGAAAAATTATACGGCCAAACTCAGGATCCCTTTGCAGTTCGAATACCGTGGCCACCAGGTGATCAGCTTCGCACCGCCGAGCAGCGGGGGATTGTTGATCGCGCAGATGCTGAAGATGATCGAGAAATACCCTGTGGGTTCATACGGATTTCAATCACCAAAAGCAGTACAGCTTATGATAGAGGCAGAGCGCCGCGCCTATGCAGACCGCGCCGAGTTCATGGGCGACCCTGATTTTTTCAAAGTACCGGTAAAGACCCTGATGAGCGAGGCGTATGCTGCGGAGCGAATGGCAGATTACAACCCTGATAAAGCCGGCGTTAGTTCTTCCATCAAAGCGGGCCAGATCAAGGAAAGCGAACAGACCACGCACCTGAGTGTGATGGACGCTGCAGGAAATATGGTATCGGTTACAACCACCCTCAACGGTGGATACGGTAGCCGCACAGTAGTTGGCGGCGCGGGTTTTCTTATGAACAACGAGATGGACGATTTCAGCGCAAAACCCGGCGTACCCAATATGTATGGCGCTTACGGCGGCGAGGCAAATGCCATTGTTCCCGGCAAAAGAATGTTAAGCTCGATGACACCCACACTGCTCCTGAAAAACAACAAACCCTATGTGGTAGTGGGCACACCCGGCGGAACCACCATTCCCACTTCGGTTTACCAGGCCATTGTTAACCTGGTTGATTTTAACATGAATGCAGATGATGCCATCAACAAACCAAAATTCCACCACCAGTGGCTGCCCGATGAGGTTGCAGTAGAAAGGGATTTCAATGCAGAAACAAAAAAGCAATTGCAATCCATGGGCTACAAGATCACCGAACGCGGCGGCATCGGCCGTACGGAAGCGATACGCGTGTTGAGCAATGGGAAAAAAGAAACCGTGGCAGACAAAAGAGGCGATGATTCTGTTGCGGGGTTTTGATCCGTTGGGGATGTTTCAAAAAATGACAAACAGAAATTGCGAAAGATTTTTTAGTGCGGGTTTTGCGATCCCGCGCAATTATTTCTAATCACTAACCATCCACTTCTATGAAAGGATTTTTAGCCGATACCATCAAACGTTTACGCTACTACAAGGAACTTGGTGAAAGAACGTTCTCACAACTCAATGAAGAAGACTTTTTCTATAAGCCATCCGGAGAAAGCAACAGCATCGCGGTGATCATTCAGCACCTGCACGGCAACATGCTGAGCCGCTGGACCAACTTTCTCACCGAAGACGGCGAAAAAGAATGGCGCCGGCGCGATGCCGAGTTTGAAGAGGTTCGCCGCGGCAAAGATGCCCTGCTGGCCCTGTGGGAAGAAGGCTGGCAATGCATGTTCGATACACTGGAAAGCCTGGAAGAAGAAGACCTGCAAAAAACCATCCTCATCCGTACAGAACCGCTGGTTGTGTATGATGCGATCTTAAGACAGCTGGCGCATCATCCCTACCATGTTGGACAAATCGCCTACATCGGCAGGATCATAAAAGACAAGGAATGGCAATCGCTGAGCATACCCAAAGGCGGCAGCGCAAATTTCCTCGAGCAAATGAAAGCTTCGCAGAAAAAATAGTACGCTGTTGTTGTTGTGAGTGGATGGAAAGGCAATCCATGCCGGTCAATCGGCAGGTGGTATTAATAAATTGCTTCCGTGCCTGTACGATGCAATTGCCTCGGAATAATTCAGTAGTTTAGTTCCCACATATTTTGAAAGTTACCCCGCAAAATATGGCAACCCGATCCAAATCCAAAACAAAGAACAAATGCTCCCGTACAGGTCGTTGTTAGACAGGCTGCACACCCAACACGAATCCATCGACGTTATCATCCGAACCCTTCCACACGAAAAACTGGTGGCGGCGCCTGTTCCCGGTAAGTGGAGCATCAAAGACAATATTGCGCATCTTGCTCGGTACCAGGCGGTTTTCATAGAGCGGATCAACCGCATCGCATCGGGCAGCAGGCCTTTGTTTGAAAGTTATGTGGCAGAACACGATGCAGATTTCCCGGCCTGGCAAAAATGGGACCTGCCGATTTTACTCGACAGGTTGTATGCAGACAGGAAATATATTTTCGACCTGGTGAATGGCTTATCGTGCACGCAGGTTGAGACAACAGGCAGGCACCAGCGTTTTGGCGAAATGAAGATGATCGAGTGGACAGAATTTTTTCTTTTGCATGAGGCGCATCATCTCTTTACCATATTCAAACTCGCGCACGGCGCAACTTCTTAATGCATGGAAGAAAGAAAAAACATACCGCTCGACCTTGCACACATGCTTCCTGTTCTTGACAAAAAATTCATGGAGCTGCTCTATTCCTTATCACCCGAAGAATGGCAGAAACAAACCGTTGCAAAATTGTGGAAGGTGAAAGACGTGGTTGCGCACCTGCTTGATGGAAACATCAGGATCTTATCGGCGCTGCGCGACCAGCACCAGGGTGATGTACCAGAGATCCGGTCGTACCAGGACCTGCTCGATTACCTGAACGGGTTAAATGCCGATTGGGTAAAAGCAATGAAAAGAGTGAGCCCGGCCATGCTTGTGCTCTTGCATGAAACAACCGGCAAGCCGTATTGCGATTATTATATGTCGCTCGATCCCTTTGGCAAATCCCCTTACGCGGTAAACTGGGCCGGCGAGGACGAAAGTAAAAACTGGATGCACATAGCGCGCGAGTACACAGAAAAATGGCTGCACCAGCAACAGATCCGCGATGCGGTTGGCAGGCAGGCGCTTTTTACCAGGGAGCTCTTCTACCCTTTCATAGATACATTGATGATGGCGCTGCCCTTCACCTTCCGCGAAGTGGAAGCAACACCCGGAACCACCCTGCAGATGACCATCACCGGTGATGCAGCCGGGTCATGGTTCCTTGAAGCTGACAAAAGCAAATGGCTGCTTACAAAAGACCCGGTCAATGATCCTGCAACACAGGTAAAGATCGATCCCGACACCGCATGGAAACTGTTCTCGAAAAGCATCCGTACCGAGCAAGTGAGGGATGTTGTAGAGATCATTGGTGACCAGGCATTGGGAGAAAAAGCATTGACAATGGTTTCGTTCATGGCCTGACCCAACCCAAAACACAAATGAGAAAAAGTATTTTTTTTACGATCCATTCTTTTGCCGGCCTGCTGTCGGGGTTGTTTATTTTGTTGATGTCCCTATCGGGCGCGGCGCTTGTGTTTCACGAAGAACTGGATGCGCTGCAACATCCACCGGTTGCTGTGGCTGAAAATAAAACCCTGCTTCCTGTAGACAGCTGTTACAGGAGCCTGCAGAAGAAATATCCCCATGCGCAGGTAAGCAGTTGCAACCTGGCGGAAGACATTCACCATCCTTATGTTTTCTCGGCATACGATTCTTCTTTTGCGGAAGGCAAACAAACGATGCAGGTTTTTGTGCATCCGCAAACGGCAGAAATATTGTGGGTGCGGGGCGGAAGCAAAGACATGCGCAATAATTTTATGAGCTGGCTCACTGTTTTTCACAATTCATTTCACCTGAAGAAAAAAGGAGAATGGCTGCTTGGCTTTTTTGCCGTGGTGTTTGTGATCAGCCTGCTTACGGGTGTTGTTCTTTACCGGAAAAACATCGCATCTGTTTTACGGTTCAGGAAAGAAATGTTCAGGCGGGCAAACATACACCAGCTGATCGGCGTGTATGCCCTGTTGTTCAACCTCATGATCGGCGTTACGGGGTATTGGATGCAGCGGTATGTTTTCAAAAAATCATTTTACCAAACCATGCAGCCTTATACGCCGGTGATCAAGCCATCGCCTGCATTGTTCTTCAACATCGACAGCGCCTTGCAGGGCGTGAAGAAACAGCATCCTTCATTCACGGGCTATATCATTTATTTCGCGCCAACGCAGAGCCGGAAAACGGCGGTTTACGGGAGCCGGCTTACCAACAGCTTCATCCACTCCAAAAAATTCGCCGACGTGGTTTATCTCGATAGTGTGGGCGGCATTGCAAAAACAGCGTTTGTAAATGAAATAGAACCGTCCAGCCGCTACGACATCATCAATGCGCAAATACATTATGGAAGATTTGGCGGGTGGCCGGTGAAAGCATTGTACAGTATTTTTGGATTGACGGGCGGATTGCTCAGCATCACCGGTTTCTTACTCTGGCTGCGCCGGGGCAGAACGGGGCGGCGGTCTAAATAACAACGTACCATTTCCCTTCTGCGTCTTTGGCGTAATCGAGGCCATTGCTCATCCTGTGGACCTCTTTCTGTGTTTTCGGATCCACGAAAGAACGTTGCTCGAACACACGCATGCCGGTTTCCCTTGTCAGGTACATTTTCAGGGCCGCAACGGTGCCCTCCACTTCGTGGAGCCAGTCCTGGTCGCTGCTCTCTTTAACAAATGCACTGCTCATGCTGCTTGTTTTTATGGTTTGATTCAAAAATCGTTCCTTTCATTTTAACTTCTTCACTCAACCCAACAATTGTAATTTTATCCTACAATCACCACCTATGTATGCTCGGCCCGTTCTCTTCCTGTTGTTGATTTCGCTTACTGCCGGGGCGCAGTATAAGACCTACCGGCTGAGCGACAAGGGAGATACGTTGAATGCGATAGATCTGAAGGGCCAGAAACAGGGCAAGTGGAGCGTACGCATGCCTGCCCTTCGTGGCCAACCCGCTTACGAAGAAGAGGGCGTTTACGTGAACGACCGGAAAGAAGGCACCTGGATGCGTTACAACCTGATGGGCGACCCGCTGGCGGTGGAAAACTACAAATGGGGGAACAAGAATGGCATTTGCCGTTATTTCACCCCTTTTGGCATTGAACGCGAGGAGAGCTGGCGCGCCATTAACCCGGATAAAGGGTTTGATACGATAGATGTTCGCGATCCCATCGACCCGAACAAGTACGAAAAAGTGATCGTAAAGAACGAAGGAAATTCGCTCAGGCACGGTACCTGGAAATACTACGATCCCACGAAAGGCCGCCTGCTCAGCACCGAGAGCTATTTTCTCGACCGCCTGCGCGATCCCAATGAACCCGACCCTATAACCGGCCTCGCCAAAGTGGCCGCCCCCGACACCGCCAAGGCAAAACCAGCCGAAAAACCCAAGCCCAAAGAAGTACTCGATTTTGAAAAGAAGACTTCGGGCAAGAAAAAAGCGGTAAGAACAGGGAGCACAGGAGGCGGGTAAGACGCTATTTTCCCCTTGTTACAGGCAACCCGGGCCCTCCCTCCGTCGTATATCCTCCCGAACCGACTATTTTTGTATTGTATCCATAACGAACCATTGCCCCGGGAGATACATCATATATCAAGCCTGATCAGCGGTTGCTGTAAAAACGACCGCAACAGCCAGCGTGACCTGTATCACTGGCTGTACGACTATGCCATGAAGATCTGCTACCGTTACGTGAGCCGGCAGGAAGAGGCGGAGGAACTGGCGAATGAATCCTTTATCAAGCTGTTTAAAAACATCCAGCAGTTCGATGGAACGCGGGGTGGCGAAACAGAGGCCCTGCTGAAGGGATGGTTCAAAAGGATCGTTGTGAATACCTGTATCGACCATCTCCGCCGAACGCACCTGAAACTGGTGAGCCAGGAGATCAACGAAGAAGGCGAAACTTTTGCGGATTCGCAGGAAAGCGGGATCGATAAATTGATGTACCTCGAGATCATCGATGCCATCAAAAAACTGACACCTGTTTACCGGACGGTGTTCAACTTGTTTGTGATTGAAGGATTCAGTCACGAAGAGATCGCCAAACAACTTGGCATCAGCGTGGGTGCATCAAAATCAAACCTGTCGAAAGCGAGGCACAACCTCAGAAAAATAATTACCGAACAAACCGAGTACAAATTATATGCATAATCTTGGCGACGATAAAGAGCTGGACCGACTAAGCCGCGAAGCTGCCGGGAGATACACACCGCCGGGTGCGCCCGACTGGAACGCACTCAGCAGCGAGCTGGACAAAGTGATGCCGGTTGAAGAAAAAAAGCGCCGCATCATTTTCTGGTGGCTCCTCCCCCTTCTGCTTGCAGGCGGGGCAACCGCGTATTGGCTTACACAGAACAACAACAACGCAGCCGTTGAGCGCGCCGTTGTTGTTCCCTCTTCAACAAAAGAAAATACCACTGCAACCAGTAAGGCAACGGATGCGGGCAAAGATGCCGTCAAACAAACACCTTCAAAAGAAACAACATCTGTACAGGAAGGATCAAATTCACCTGCGCCTTCTAACGCATTAAACCGAACCACGGCAGCAAACCTTGCTACGCCCCGTAACGCGGCGCCGAAGATTACGGCCAGTAAAACGATTGCTGCAAAAACAACTTCATCAAACACCGATGAAACCAAAACAACTGCTGTAAAAGAAAAAGAAACGGTTGCCATGAACGTTTCAAAAGAAGTTCCGGTTTCTGCTGCAGTTGAAACGGCTGAGGCCAAAACGCAAACAAGCCCTGATCAACAAAAAAACAATAACAACACTACGTCCGTAACAGAAAATAAAACGGAAACAACACCTCCTGATACATCGGCTGCTGCAGAACCCACGTCCCCGGTAAAAAAAGAGGCGGCGCCTTTGAAACCAAGGGGCAAAGGTTTCAGTTTTGGCGCGTTGGCGGGTGTTGACCAGAGCACGGTAAAGTTCAAATACGGAAACAATGCAGGCTTCAATGCCGGGTTGGTTCTGGGTTATCATTTCAACGATAAATTATCGGTTCATACCGGCGCCATCTTTACGCAGAAAAAATACAAGGTGGCAGGAGCTGATTTTACCGCACCAAAAGGCACCATGATCAGCTATTACAAAATAGAGGACGTAAACGGTTCGTGCAACATGTGGGAGTTTCCTTTGCTCGCCCGCTATACCATCAGCCAGGGCAAGAAGAACAGCGTGTTTGCAAGTACTGGGCTTTCGTCTTACCTCATGACGAGCGAAGATTACTACTACAGATTTTACAACGGCTCAGGTGTGCTCACTTCGCGTTATGCGGAGTATTATACAGGCGATTCCTACTTCATGTCTATCCTGCATTTGTCTGCAGGTTTTGAAAGCCGCATGAGTAAGAATTTCTCGCTCATCATAGAACCCTATGCCAAACTTCCATTGGCAGGCGTTGGTTTTGGAAGCATCAGGCTGAGTAGTTTTGGTTTGAATTTTTCCGTGCAATACAGGCAACCGGCAAAAAGATAGCAACGTATCTTACTTGAGTCATAGATTGATTACAGATGAACCACATTTAATGCATGGCCAGGTGCAGTGAAAATTTTAACGGGGCCTCATTGCATCGAACCGCATTAAAAGAAAGCAACTCTATTGAGTTGCTTTTATTTTAATGCGGCAATAAATTAAACGGTATCTCTCCTACCTGAGCACCTTGTCAAAATGCTTCCTGAAAAACAACAATTGGTAATCGATCGCGTTTTCCCAATATTTCCAGTCGTGCTTACCGGGGCGTTCGGTGTATTCGTGCGGCACTTTCATTTTGCTGAGTTTTTCGTGCATGGAACGGTTCATAAAGAGAACACCGTCTTCGGTGCCGCAATCGAAAATAATGGCCACGGAATCTTTGGGGTATTTTTCCACAGCGGCAAGCGCGCTCCAGTCTCTCCAGTAGGTTCTGTTCGCCGCAGTATCTCCCAATCTTTTTTCTACCCCGTATCCCTGTGTGATCACGGTTGAATTCAGCGCACCGCTCATGCTGCCGATGGCGCTGAACGTTTCTGCATGGCGGAAGCCAAGAAAGAATCCGCCATGACCGCCCATGCTCAAACCCGTGATGACCCTGCCTTTGCGGTCTGCAATGGTCCTGTAATTGGCATCGATGTATTGTGGAACTTCTGTGCCCACAAAGGTTTCAAACCGGTAGGTTGAATCGATGGGGCTGTCCCAATACCAGCTCGTGTACCCTCCATCCGGGCAAACGATCATCAACTGGTACTGGTCGGCAAGCTGCTGTATATGCGGCACTTTGGTGATCCAGTTTGAATAACTGCCAAAGGCTCCGTGCAGCAAATACACAACAGGATATCTTTTATCGCCATTGTTATAACCCGATGGCCTTACCAGAACGGTTTTCACTTTGCGGTGCATGCTGTTGCTGAAGATCTCGAGTGTATCAACGCTGGCCGCTTTTGTTGAGAGGGCGATCAGTAAAAAAGAAAAAACGACAATTGGTTTCATAAAGTATTTTTTTTTGCGGATCGCGGATCCTGAATGGATCACGGCGATCAAAAAAGCCACTTGAAATTAATTCAAGTGGCTCTAAGATGATCATTATTTTCTTACTTATTTTCCTTTCTGCTGTGCATTGTTCATCGGGTTCAGCGTTGAACCGCCTGCGCCCCTTGATGCCCTCGCACCTGCTTTGAAAATAGAGAATTTGCTCGGCTCATCGGCAGCGCCGGCTTTTGGCCAGCTGTTGTTGTTGCTGTTGATATCTGCTGTTTCTCCATAAGGATCGAGCTTGATGCTCACTGCTTTTTTCTTTGTGAGGAACACTTTCACCGTGTTGTTCTCATTGTGTCTCCAAACCTGCGCCGGTATGCGCTGCACCTCTTTGGTACCGTCTTCGAAAGTAAACTCAACGATAACCGGCATTACCAATCCGCCTTTGTTGCTCAGCGAAAGTTCATACAGGTGAACATCCCCGTATTTTGCTTTTTCCTCTGCCGTTAACGGCTCTGATGCAGGCGCTGTAAATGGCGCGGGTGCAGGGAGTTTGGTGATGGAATCGTAGGGTTCAATTCCCCTGTCGTACCTCCAGTAAAAATCGCGGAGGCTTGTGTCTGCATCTGTTGCAAACACAATGTTCTTATCGGCCTTGTTCCTGATCTTTGAAATATCTTCAAACGTGCTTACCTGCGGGCGTGGCAACATGTTGTTGTTTCCACCGCCGCCAAAACCACCCCTGAATCCGGGCGCACCGCCGGCCTGCGGTGTTGCATTCGGATCGTAAACAGCATGTTTAACCGAGTCGATCGAAATATCGCAGGCATCTGTGCTGTAGAACCATCCCCTCCAGAACCAATCCAGGTCCTCGCCGCTTGCATCTTCCATTGTACGGAAAAGATCAGCAGGTGTTGGATGTTTGAATGCCCAGCGTTTTGCATATTCTTTGAATGAGAAATCAAAAAGTTCGCGGCCCAGGATCGTTTCACGAAGGATGTTGAACCCGGTTGCCGGCTTAGAGTAGGCATTCGCACCAAAGTTCGAGATGTTCTCACTGTTGGTCATGATCGGCTCGAGCTGGTCTTTTGGAAGGCCCATGTATCTCGCCATCGTATAACCCGCACCCATGCTGCGTGAAGGGTATTTGCTATCGTACAGTTCTTCGGTGAGGTATTCTACAAAAGAGTTCACGCCCTCATCCATCCATGTCCACTGGCGCTCATCGCTGTTCACGATCATCGGGAAGAAGTTGTGTCCCACTTCGTGGATGATCACACCCAGCATACTGAATTTGGTCGATTCGCTGTAAGATCCGTCTTTCTGCGTACGTCCGTTGTTGAAACAGATCATCGGGTATTCCATGCCATTGGCCGCTTCAATACTTTGTGCCACAGGGTATGGATACGGGATGGAGAATTTAGAATAGGTTTTGATGGTATGCGCAACCACTTTGGTTGAGAACTTTCGGTACAGGCCATATGCCTCTTTCGGGTAGCCGCTCATGCACATCACTTTCTTGCCCTCTACGTAGGCTGGCATGGCATCCCATATGTATTTACGGCTCGATGTCCACGCGAAGTCCCTTACGTTCTCTGCCTTGAACACCCATGTTTTTGTTTTTGTTGTTTTTTGTTTTTCAGCAGCTGTTGCTTCTGCAAGCGTTACGATCTCTATCGGCTCTTTCGTGTTCTGCGCCTGGTTCCAGCGTGATAACTGTGTAGGAGACAAAACAGCCGCATAGTTCTGGCACTGCCCTGTTCCCAACACAACATGGTCGCCTGGTGCGGTGATCGACACATTGTAATTTCCAAATGTCAACGCAAACTCTCCGCGGCCGGTGAACTGGTGGTTCTGCCATCCCTGGAAATCGCTGTACACGCACAAACGCGGGTACCATTGCGCCATCGTGAAAAGGCTGTTGCCGTCTTCAGGAAACAGTTCATAGCCGCCTCTTCCGCCAAAAGCGTTCTTATCGGTGATCTTGTAAAACCATTCGATGTTGAATACGAATTTTTGTCCGGGTTTCAATGTTACCGGGAGGTCTACACGCATCATTGTTTTGTTGATCGTGTATTTCAGGGCCTTGCCCATAGCATCGGTGATCTTTGTGATCTGGTCGCCGTACCCATTGTCCACGTTTTTGTTCATCATCGCTTCGATCGCCGTAGTGGTAAGCGTTCTGCCCAGCGTGTTCCTGTCCTGGTAGTTGGCATTGTTCACATTGCTGTGTTCGTTCTCATCCAGTTGCAGCCACAGGTAGGTAAGTGGATCGGGTGAGTTGTTCCAGTAAGTGATGGTCTCTGTTCCTTTCAGGCGCAGGTTGGCTTCGTCGAGCTCGCATTTGATATCGTAGTCTGCGCGCTGCTGCCAGTATTTGGGTCCTGGCGCACCACTTGCCGTACGGTATTCATTAGGCGTTGGAAGGATCGTGCCCAACTGTTCAAATTTGTTTCCGTGGTTTGATCCGGGGTTGTTGTGGATGTCCTGTGCGTTCAATGCTACAGTGCAACTTAACATTGAGACGAGTAGTAGTTTTCTCATGTTGATCTTTAAAATTTAAGGCAATCGTTCGAGCATCATCTGAAGCGCCAGCGCAAAAATGCCACCGGATACATAGAGCAGGAACTCCCTGCGGTTGAGCTTCAGAACGGACACGAATATAAAGGAAATAAGCAGAATTCCAGCTACTATGAGGAGTTGGCCCACCTCCAGCCCCAGGTTAAAAGCCAGCAGCTGCGGAACCACGTTCTGGTCGCGCCCCAGCAGGCTTTTCAGGTAATTGCTGAACCCGAGGCCGTGCACCATCCCGAAGAACAAGGCAAAGAAATAAACGAGCGGGAACCGGGTCCGGAATACGAACTTTTTTACAAACACATTACTGATTGCCGTAATAACAATGGTTACGGGGATGAGGAACTCGATCCATTTTACCGGGTAGGTCAACACATTGAAAACGCTCAGCGCCAGTGTTATGGAATGCCCGATGGTAAAAGCCGTTACCAGCACCAGGATCTTGCGCCAGTCGGCCAGCTGGAAGCGGATGCAAAGCGCGGCCACGAAAAGGATGTGATCGATGCCATTCAGATCGGCAATGTGTTTGTAGCCCATCTGAAAAAAGAGTCCGAAATCATTCATGTGCGGCAATTGAATTAATCAGGATATTTGTGCTGAAACAAAAGTGATGTTTGAATGGTAAATATACTGATTCAGTGGCTCACGATGGGCATCGTATCACTGGTACACCCGTTTTATATTTCCATGGTGGAGATCAACCACAACGCCAAAGACGCAACGGTGGAGATCAGCGTACGGGTGTTTACGGAAGATTTTGAGAAAACACTTCAGAAAAGAACAACAACCAGGCTGGATGTGATCAAGCCGGCAGACAATGCATTTCTCGACAAACAGATCAGCAACTACCTCACCGAAAAAATAAAGCTCAAGGTAAACGGCCAGCCCGTAACGCTCTCCTACCTCGGCCACGAGGTGCAGAATGAAAGCGTATGGAGTTACCTCGAGATCCCCAAAATTTCCAATGTGAAAAAGATCGAGCTCGATTGCTCACTGCTTTACGATTATGAAAAGGCCCAGAGCAACATCATTCATGTAAAAAACGGGAAAGCCGAAAAGAGTTTCAAACTGGATTACCCGAAGAACAATGCGGTGTTCGATTTTTAGCGGTAATGGTTGGTACTAACAGGCAACTTTTAATGTTTGCAGCAAATTTCTGCCGGGCTGTAACATTTTCTGCACGCTACGCGTTTCATGCAAAACAAACTTCATGAGAACCATTGGATCGATGGCCCTACTGCTGCTGTTGCTCTGCGGCAGCGTTACCGCGCAGGAACGGAACTACAGCCTCAAAGCATTGACAGCCGACCTGGATTACCTGCAACAACAGTTGTACAATGTGCACGCAGACCCATACAGCGAGCTAGACAAGAAGAAATGGGATGGCCTTTTTGAACGCATGCGCACGCAACTGAAAGACTCGATGACGGCCGCCGCTTTTTACAAGATCGTTAAACCCGCGATCTCTTATTTATCAGACGAACACGCAGAGCTGACCGCGCCTGGCTATTTTACCAATCGTGCCCTGTTCCTTCCTTTTTCACTGAAGGCAACGCCTGCGGGGTTTATGACAGATACTGTTTGGGGTAACAGTGTTTTGAAAAAAGGCGACAGGATCGCAGCGGTAAACAATGTCCCGGTTGCCGAACTGCTGCAGCAACTCAACACTTACACAACGGGATTCCCCGATGAAAGAAAAGAAAAAACCCTGGTGCAGTTTGGCTATTTGTATGGGTTGTCGCACCCGTTTGAAAATACATGGAACATTACACTTGCCGACGGGAAAAAGCTCTCCATCCAACCCATCGCTTCCAGGGATTGGATGGATTACCTGAAAAACGTTTACGGCACGGGACAGAATAAGCAGACGCTCAGTTATAAAACATCGGGCAAAACAGGTTATCTCACTGTACCGGATTTCTCGGTGAAAAGGGATGGTGGTCTGGACCAGTGGCGGCACAAGATCGACAGCTTCTTCGCACTGGCCGCAAACGATGGCGTGAGCAGGATGGTGATCGATGTGAGCCGGAACGGCGGGGGCAATTCTGCGGTGGGCACTGTACTGATCGATCATTTCTACAGCAAACCGTACAAATCTTACCAGATGAACTGGCGAAGAAGCGATGAATACCTTGCGGTAGCCAGGTCGTACGGCTCAACTGACGACGAATACGCGAACCTCGCACCTGGAAAGGTGCTGCACAGGGATTCACACCAGGAAAGGCCATCGGAATCAACACCAAAATTCAAAGGCAAGGTGTATGTTGTTGTTGGCAATGGTACGTTTTCAAGTGCGATCATGTTTGCCAGTATCATCAAAGACAATCGGATGGCAATTTTGATAGGGGAATCGCCTTCGATGGGGCATCCCACGCATTTTGGCGAACTCTACAGCACAAAGCTGCCAAACACAGGGCTACCGCTGCGTTTTGGCGTGAAGGAATGGATCCGCCCCGCGGGAAAAAAGATCGCCAACCGGCTCGAGCCCGATGTGCTGATCGCAGCCCCCACCGCAGAAAAGGTTTTGGCTTTTCTTGAAAACAAATGATCCCCATAAAAAAAACGGAAGCCATAAAAGCTTCCGTTTTTTTTATCGTGAGTAGCTGCAATAAAATTCATCAGTCTTCGTCATCGTCGTTGTCCATCCTCCGTTTTTCTTTGGCGGTTACCAGTATCTTATCGATCCGGTGGTTATCCATATCCACGATCTCGAACGTAAATATTTTCCAGGTCAACGTATCGCCTGTTACCGGGATCTTTTCCAGCTGGTGAATGATGAACCCGGCAAGCGTATCAAAATCCTGGTCGCCCTCCATCATCCATTCCGTGCGGTTGAAGCGGGTAAGGAAGGTATAGAAAGGGATCTGTGCGTCTACCAGGTAACTGCCGTCTGCGCGCTCGGTGATCTCGTACGGATCGTCTTCTTCCTGGGGAATATCGCCCACAATGGCTTCGAGTATATCGTTCAATGTCATCAACCCTTTTACGGTTCCGTATTCATCAACAATAAAACACTCGTGCATTTTTGTTTCCTTGAATTTTTCGAGCACCTGGTAGGCGGTGATGTTCTCAGGAACATACATCGCTTTGTTCATGATCGAGAAAACGGTGGTTGAAGGATCGGCGGCAAAAAGATCCTTGATCGATACCACGCCTTTGATGTGATCGATATTGTCTTCGCAAACAGGATATACCGAATGCAGCACGTTTTCCAGTTCTGCTTTGATGCTTCCCACTGTTTTGTTTCCGTCTATCCAGGTGATGTCGCTGCGGTGCGTCATCAACGAAGTGATGTTGCGGTCGCTGAGGTGGAACACGCGTTCAATAATATCCTGTTCCGCTTCTTCGATGGCGCCGTGCTCTGTTCCTTCGGAAATAATGGCCTTGATCTCTTCTTCTGTAACCTGGTTATCACTCGTTTTAACATTGAACAAGCGGATGATGAAATTGGCGGTGATGCTCAGCGCCCAGGTAAAAGGAAAGGTTACCCAGGTAACGATACGCATGGGCCCGGCTACTTTCTTTGCGATTTTTTCGGGGTTGCTGAGGCCGATCCTTTTCGGAACCAGCTCACCCAGCACTAGCGACAGGTACGTTAGCACCACAACGATGAGTGTGGTTGCCACCGAGCTGGCATAATCTTTCAGGAAATCGAATTTCTGCAGCCATGCGGTAAGCGGTTCCTTGAAGCTGTCGCCGGAATAGATCCCCGTCAGAACACCGATCAGTGTGATGCCGATCTGCACCGTTGACAAAAAGGTTTCCGGGTGATTGGCCAGCGCCAGCGCGCGTTTTGCCTCCCCATCGCCCTTAGCGGCTTGTGCCTCAAGGCGTGCCTTGCGGGCCGATACGAGGGCGATCTCAGACATAGAGAACAGGCCGTTGATGAGGATCAGTATGATTAAAATAATTATCTCTGTCATAGTAAATGGTACGGCAAATCTAATCAATACCCGCCAAACCGTTGCAGGCCTTTGTTACAGCTCCAGCAGCACATATTTTGGCACTTCCGCGTCGCGCTTTGCGGGGTCGAGAAAGGGCAGCGAGAGCGAGGTTACGCCAAAATTGCCGCCTTCGTGCAAAACCTTCAGTGTGGGGAAGGAAGTTCGCAACGATGGGAGGCTGTCTTTCAAAGTGATCACCATATCTGCCGGGCCCAGTTCCTCCCTGCTGTATACTTTCGGGAAAATATGCTGTGCATAAAAATGCAAAGCCCTTCCCTCGTAAATGCCATAGATCTTCACCCGCTCCTTTTCAATGGAACGCTGTTTCATGAACGCCGCCGCATCGTTGCCGAGCTGGTATTTGAGAACATTGGGATAAAAACCCGTGCCAAGAAACACATTCACCCCTATTACCGTGAAAAAAGCAAGCGGCAATATTTTGGGCAGAACAATGTTTTTGGAGAAAAGGATCACGAAAAAAGCAACCAAACACAATGCAGCAAGTACGGGCACGAAAACCGGGACCTTAAACGGCCAGGCCATGAGGAAGATACATACGAGCCAGAGCAATGCAAAGACCACGGTATGAAAAACAGACAATGGTTTTTTCCATGCGGCAAGTTCGCCGGTAAAGAACAACCTGAACAGGAATTTTGCAGTAATGATGGCCGCAAGCGGGAACACCACGAAAATATAATGCGGCAGCTGCGCCTGGCTCCTTGCCAGTATGCAATACGTGATGATGAAGCCGCCGGCTGAGAACCATTCTTCGCCGGCATTGAGTTTGAATTTTTTGAGAACGAGCTCGCGCACGGCAAATACCAATCCCAGTAAAAAGAAAACGATCCACGGGAGAAAACTCCACAGCATGTTTTCAAGCAGGAAAGTAAAGTAGTTGAGTTCGTTGTAGGTATTTTCTCCTGTGTAGCGGCCGAAACTTTGTGTCCAGTAATAAAAACGGAGACCCGAATCGATCTTTACGCCACTGGCAATTTTACCGGGATGCAGATCGAACTGCTGGTACAAACCGATGCTCATCGGCAACAGCATCACCGCTATGATGGCCAGGCCGGCAATGTATTCCCAGCGGAACAACTGTTTCCATTCTCTCCTGAGCACAAAATGCGGAACAAAAGCGAATGCAGGAACCATCAGGGCGATGGGCCCTTTCGTCATCATACCGCAGGCGATGGCAATAAAGGCGATACAGAAATGTTTCCACTTATTTGTCTGGTACCATGCCGCCATCTGCCAGAGACTGAGGGCCACCCAGCCAAGCAGCATCGTATCGCAGCGCACATCGTGTGTAATGAGAAACAGGGCCTGGCAACTGGCCAGCACCATTGCACTTAGTTGCGCAATTTCCCTCCGGTAAAAAAGCAAAGCGAGGCGGTAGGTTGCATACACCGCAAGCAGGGCAAACAGGAAGGAAGGGATACGGTACGCCCAATCGTGCACACCAAAAACACGCATGCTCAGGGAGGAGAGCCAGAAAAGCATCGGCGGTTTATCGATGTAATCCATCCCGAGATCGAACACCTGCAGGTAACTCCTGTTCTCCATCATCTCGCGGCTGATGGAAGCGTATTGGGAGGCATCGATGTCCATCAGCGGGATCATGACCATACCGACCAGGTAGGTAACGATGCACAGGCCGATGACGGTATAAAAGGAACGGTTGGAGATCATACGGGGTCAAAAATAAGAAGCAAATCGGGGCGGTGGGTGATTGCGGGCAGATTATTTGGGGTAAGACTATCTCCTCCTTGCATATGCGACGGGGAATACCTTCGAATCATGTGCCGGATCGCCCGGGCCTATGATCAAGATAAAGAAAACAAACTGCAAAGCAACAATAGGGAATTTACAATGATCAACACGAGGATAAGAACCTTATGCGCTCCATATTTTCGAGCCTTAAGAAAACAGTAAATGGACAGAGCTGATAAGATCAGGTTTATTACCTCAATAGTGGTGCCGTCCTGTAAAAAACGCGGATAGCGTGTTAAAAAGACAGACAGGTTTTCCTGAAATGACCTTGCTCCATCCCATGTACTTATCCACCGATAAAAATTTACCCAGACAAAGATGGACAACAAAATTCCAATAATAACGTATTGCGAACTTTTTTTCATATTCCTAAAGTTAATCAATCAGGCTTACCACTGCTGAAATCCCACCAACGGTCGCAGCCTGTATAAATCCTCCTTTGAAAAGTTGTTTATGTGTGTTTGTCATATGCGGTAAATGTAAATCACCATCCGGAAACCTTAAATCTTTCAGTAACTTACCCAATCAACCTGTATCAACAATCATTAAGAGATGGCCGCATTTTACCAGATAGGCACCGAAAAGGTAATGGAACAGCTGCACTCGTCTCCGCAAGGTTTACAACCCGATGCCATTCCTGCGATCCGGAAAGAGTCTGGTGAAAACATCCTGACAGAAACGAAACAGAAAAGCAAGCTGTCGATCCTGCTTTCACAGTTTACGGATGTGATGATCCTGATATTGATCATCGCCGCAGTTATTTCGTTTATTGCCGGCGAGCATACAGACGCCTATGTGATCCTCGCGATCATTGTTGCAAACGCGTGGATGGGTTTTTCGCAGGAAAGCAACGCAGAAGAATCGGTAAAACTGCTGAAAAAATTATCGCCGCAATTTGCACTGGTGCTGCGCAACAACAACACCGAAAAAATAGAAACATCGGCCATCGTTCCCGGTGACATCATCATACTGAATGCGGGTGATGTGGTGCCTGCAGACGGACGCCTCATCAGCCTGCACTCCTTTAAAACAGATGAGTCATCGCTTACGGGCGAAAGCCAGTCGACCGATAAAACAACCGATGCAATAGAAGGCAATGCCCTCTCGCCCGGCGATCAAACCAATATGGTATTTAAGGGCTCACATGTTACTGCGGGATCTGCGAAAGCCATTGTTACCGCCATCGGGATGCAGACCGAACTCGGCAAGATCGCCACCTTGTTAAAAAGCGAAACACAGAAAACGCCGTTACAAAAAAGGTTGGCCCTGTTTAGTAAACAGTTGGCCGTTATCGTGATCATTATCTGCGCCATTATTTTTGGGTTCGGGATCTGGCAGGGCAATCCAGTTTTCCAAACCTTCCTCACGGCGCTCTCACTCGCTGTGGCGGCGCTTCCCGAAGCTTTGCCTGCCGTGATCACCATTGCCCTGGCGAAGGGCGCCAGGCGGATGTCGAAGCAACAGGCGCTCATGAAAAACCTGCCCGCAGTAGAAACCTTGGGCTCCGTTACATACATCTGCACCGATAAAACCGGGACACTGACGAAGAACACCATGACGGTTGAGAAAATGGAAGCCGTTCCCGATAAACAAACCTTGCTGTTACAGGCCATGATGCTCAACAACGAAGTAAGGTTTTCGAAAGAAGGGCTCTTGGGCGATTCAACTGAAACCGCGCTGGTAGATTATGCTTTACAAAACGGGATCACGAAAGAAGAAGCAGACCGGCAACTTCCTTTCATCTCAAAACTGCCTTTCGATTCTGAAAGAATGTTGATGAGCACCTTGCACCGCTGGGAAAACAAATGGATCTTACTTGTAAAAGGCGCACCCGTAAAATTGATCGAAGCACTATCGCCCGGCTACAAAGACAAAAACCAGGAATGGCTCGATAAAAACAGGGAGTGGGCATCGGAAGGACTGCGGGTTTTATTTTTTGCGTTCAAGATATTTGAAACCGATCCCGGTGAGATTGCACCTGCAATGGAAAAAGACCTGGATTTTCTCGGTGCCGTTGCCATGATCGATCCACCAAGAGAAGAAGTGATCGAGGCGCTCAAACGATGCAAGGCCGCCGGCATACGCACCGTAATGATCACGGGCGATCAGCCGCTCACCGCAACAGCAATTGCAAACCGCCTGGGTTTGTTAAGCGAGGGCAATAGCGTTGTAAAAACGGGCGCAGACCTGGTTAATTTATCCGGAGAAGATTTCCGCCAAGCCGTAAAAAACATAGTTGTTTATGCAAGGGTTTCGCCGCAACAAAAACTGGATATTGTAAAAGCCCTGCAGGCCAATGGAGAATTTGTAGCCATGACCGGTGATGGAGTAAACGATGCACCATCGCTCAGGCAATCCGATATTGGAATAGCGATGGGCATCACGGGCACCGATGTGTCTAAAGAGGCTGCGGACATGATACTGATGGACGATAATTTTGCCACCATCGTTAACGCCATCAAGGAAGGCCGTAGGATCTACGACAATATCAGGAAGTTCATCCTGTATGTTTTATCGTGTAACCTTGCAGAGATCCTTGTTATCTTCTTTGCGCCGATACTCGGTTTCGCCATCCCGTTATTGCCCATTCATATTCTGTGGATCAACCTGGTAACAGACGGCCTGCCCGGCATGGCGCTGGTGGCCGAGCCTGCAGAACCCGAAAGCATGGGCCGCCCACCGCGCAGCCCGAAAGAAAACCTGTTTGCCGGCGGTATGATCCCAAAGCTGGTATGGTCGGGCGTGGTAATGACGGTGAGCTGTCTTCTCGTACAGTATTGGGGCATCCGGAACGGATACGATGTGAAGGCACAGCAAACAATGGTATTTACAACTTTGTGCTTTGTGCAATTGGGCAACGCATTGTCTGTGAGTTCGGCACAGCATTCTGTTTTTTCAAGAGCCATGTTCGCCAACAAATCCATGTGGTTCGTGATCGGCGGAACGGTGGCCTTGCAGTTCGCATTGATCAATGTTTCTTTTCTCCAGGTAATATTTAAAACAGGGGATATTGATTGGAAGGCTGTATTGGCTACGGTAATTGCGGCGGTGGCGAGTGTGTTGGTGCTGGAGGTGTTGAAGCGTGTATTAAAGCGCTAATTTAGGGGTTGGACCAACGACCTCTTGCGTGCCATAACGAAAAATGCCTTGTTTTACCCTAACTCACCTGAACTTAATTAAACGCTGAAATCCTTTGTGGTAAAGGATTTCAGCGAATTTCATTAATTACTTGAAATCAAAAAAATACTACCTTTGGTTTTACCTCAGTTTTACCTAAAAACCAAAAAAAGACCGGTAGCATCTATGCAAGAAATTAAAATAAAACCTGTTCTCTGGAAACATAAAACCTCTAAAAATGGAGAGTTCGAGATCAGGGTTCGTGTAACACAATATAAGGAGGTTGGTTATTATAATACCGGTTTTACCTCGCTGGTGGAGAATTGGGATGAGTTGAATGAGTGCCCCAAATCATCTCATCCTAAGTTTAAAGCGATTATTAAAAAAATTAATTCACTGGTTTCGGAGATCGACTATGAAATTAAGACCATGCACCGGAATGGTGTTGAAATGATTTCACTGAGAGAATTAAAAGATAAAGTTCGCAAGGTGAGCCAGCGTGTTCAGCCGGTTAAAATTCTCCAGCTTTTTGATATTGTTATTAAAGAAATGGAAGAGCAAGGGCGCATAGGATATGCCGGTGTATTTTATTCCGGAAAAATCAAGTTGAAGAAATACCTATTGGGTGATAAAACATTCTGGGCTTTTACCAAAACTGACTTTGAAGCCTATGAGCATTACCTGAGAACAAACGTGCCAAGCGAAAGTACGATGAGTCTTTACATCAGAACCTTCAACCGGCTTTGGAATATTGCAATCCAACGAGGTTATTGTCCGAAGGAACACCACCCTTCCAAATACTTTACATTCAAACCCTACCGCAGGATTAAAACGAAGAAACGTGCCGTATCCGCAGACGTCATTCATGCCATCGCTAAACTTGAATATGACAAGGACACCAGGATGTTTAGGTCACAACAATTATTCTTATTCAGTTATTACGCCAGAGGGATAAATTTTATTGATCTTGCGCAGTTAAAGCATAAGACTAATATCAGAGGAAATGAGATTAATTATATCCGGTCTAAGAACAAACGTAAGTATGATTATCAATTGCATTCAAAGGCACTTGCTATCATTGAATGGTTTAAAACATGCGAGTTACAAAGTGATGCAGGATATGTCTTCCCTCTTCTCATGAAAATTCATGATACTCCGAAAAAGATCGATGCGAGAATAGATAGTGGTCTTAAAGACCTAAATGAAGATTTGAAAGTAATGGCAAAAGATATTAAACTGGAAAAAGACCTTACCTCATATGTAGCCAGGCATTCTTTTGCGACCAATCTCAGGCAGAAAAATGTTGATCTGAATATTATCCAGGAAGCGATGGGTCATGAAACCCAATTACAGACAATGACATATCTGGATGAGATTGATGATTCTTTAGTTGCCAAATGTATTGAGGAGGCACTATAGCAACAAAAAGAAGCTATTCACTTTTACCCAACAGTAGAAATAGTCCAACAGGCTGTTGGACTGGTTTAATCAGTATCCGTTGGCTAGTTTATCATTTTTCCAACGTTGATCCAGACAATAGACGTTGTATATCATCCCAAAGAAAATAAACACGTGATCGGATCTTAAATGGTTTCAGTTTACCATCCTTTGTCCATTCGTAGATAGTAGGTCTGGAAATACTGAATATTCTGCAAACCTCTTCGATCTTAAACAATGGCTTATAGTTAAGTCCTTCAATTTTGTAATTGACCGGCGGTTTATCTGGCCCCTTTATATTCTTTAACTCCTCGCTGATAATTTTGCGCATCTCCGCCCAAAACTCCTCCGGCGCATACGGAATAAGTATTGGCATGCTGGTCGTTTTATCCATAGCTTATAATTCTATTCTTTTTAGATATTTAGCGATACCATATTCTTTTAAATAGTCAATCGGGGCATTTACCATTTGGTACCATGGTATCCCAAATAGATATTCTTTTCTTCCGTCCACTTCTTCGATAGCTTCCTTTGATTCGACAAGGTGCTTCGGAGGTAAAAATTCTTTGTTGTCTTTAATCAGGAATAGCCTTGTATGTTTTCCTTTCTTTAATGAAGGAATTACGCGCGCAATAAGAAGTCCTGCCTGGATCCAATTGTTCAATACCTTCCCCTTTAATGAGAAATATCTTTCCAGCTCGAGTTCTGTGTAATAACTATCCTGCTTTTGACATAAAGTGGGTGGAATAATTTTATTGTTTATGGCGGATTGACAATTCATACATTTTATGCCAAATACATCATACCAGGAATCTTCGCCGGCAACTATACTGCGGCACACCGCGCATTTATGCCCGCCGCCGTCCAGATGGAATCCATTTGGCGAAGCTTTTAATCGCTCCTCTCGTTCTATCATCATTTCTGCTGCCTCCATTGCCATTTCAGCGAGCATTTTTATTAAAGAAATCGCCTGTTTAGATTCCTGATCTGTAAGTGGCCGTTTATTGATCTCTTCAAGTGCTTTTCTTATTTTTTCTTCTTCGTGATAAGCGTCTTCCATAGTCCTTTATTTTCCTGTATTGGACTCCCACTAGTATAACTACTGTACGACTTAAAACTGCAAATGTTACAGTCGTTTGGTTTTCAATTGCTTACCCTGACTTGAAATAATTGGCAAATTATGTTATTTTATTTCTTATATTTGTTAATATTAACAATAATAGGAAACATAATGACTTATTTAGACTTTAGAGGTGCTATGTACAGCTTTGAAGTATTCTCAACCAGGGACATAGAAAAGGTGTTCCCCGGTTTTGACACAAGACGCCTGGTAGAATGGCAACAGAAGGGGTATATCCGGAAGCTGATCAATAAGTGGTATTTATTTGCTGATCTACCTATGAATGACAAGCTCCGTTACCGGATCAGCAATTGCCTGCACCGCCCATCGTATGTATCACTGGAGTCCGCCCTTTCACATTACGGACTGATACCGGAGGCTGTGTATTCTGTTCAGAATATCACAACAAGAAAAACTATAGCCTACGAAACAGTCGCCGGTACATTTAATTACAGGAGTATTAAAGCGCATTTATTTTTTGGATATGAAATTGACAACACTCAAACAATACCCTTATTAATAGCTTCGCCCGAAAAGGCGATCCTGGATTACTTATACCTCAATCATCAATTAAACACAACAGAAGATATTGAAGCGATGAGGTTAAACCTGACGACTTTTAATGAAATCATCAATAACGACCGGTTAACTTCTTACGCTGCTTGTTTTGAGAGTAAAACACTCAATAAGCGGCTTAAGCTGTTAAGTAAAATTAAAAATCATGCTGACACTATCTGAAATAGAAAAAAATTATCCTGAAAACCTGCGCGGGTTCAAGCGGTTTATTTTGAGGGAATACCTACAGCATAAATTACTGCAGCTGCTTTTTGACAGCGCGTATGCCAATGAATTATGTTTTTTAGGAGGCACTTGTTTACGGATAGTTCATGGCAACACCCGGTTTTCAGAAGATCTCGATTTTGACAATTTTACAATAGCAGAAGATACCTTTGAAAAAGTATCAGGTGTTTTAAAAAAAGAACTGGAACAGGAAGGTTATGAAGTGGAAATGAAAACGGTTTTCCGTGGGGCGTACCATTGTTATATCCGTTTCCCGGAAATATTATATAAGGAAGGGTTATCGGGCCATCGGGAGGAAAAGATATTAATACAACTGGATACCGAACCCCAGCATTTTGCTTTTGTACCGGAAAAATATATTCTGAATCGGTTTGACGTGTTCACCCAGATCTTAATTACACCGCTAAACTTACTACTCGCGCAAAAGTTCTATGCTGTCTGCAATCGCGAAAGAAATAAAGGAAGAGATTTCTTTGATATTGCATTCCTGTTGTCACTGATTGACCGGCCGGATTATAACTACCTGGAGTTTAAAATGGGCGTGTCCAATGAGAAGCAACTTAAGGAAAGAATAATCGAGAGATGCAACAGTTTAAGTATGGAGGAAATGGCACAGGATGTCCAGCCATTTTTGTTTAACCCAAGAGATGTACAAAAGGTGTTGCTATTTCCAGAATTGATTAAACAGGCCAAATTGTAAAGTTCCATCTGATAAACAGGAATTATAAACGACGCCCTTTATTCTTAGGCACATTTCTTAATTTTTTCAGCAATTGAATATCATCTGGTTTTAATCGTTGCGACTGTTCCAGCCGCTGCTGTTTCTGTTGTAATTTTTCAGCGATAAATAAAGTTTCCTTTACCCAAAGTTCAGGCTCATTAACCTGTTCAATAATCTTACCTTTTTTTAACACCGCCATTTGTTGGGGAATCTTTTCAGAACTGTCATATAAATAAGCTTCGGTAAAATTCAAAACTTCGGATTTTAAATAAGTCAATCCCATTCTGTGACGCTGCTCAATAATTGGAACCGCAACATCATGTCCACCCTGGGCAACCCTGTTGAGTACACGGTCCTTATTAATCTCTACATTATCTGTTCCGAAGAAATATAAAACCGTATCATAACCATGACGCTGCATCCTTTCGATCCACTCATAGTCGGCTTTCTTGGAGAGGTTACTTTCTATCATAAAACTTTCCTTTCTTTCAATATGACCGCTCATTCGTTCTTTTGCAATATTTTCTCCCAAAAGAAGGTTTTCAGGGGTATAGCTACCCAACTCCCATAGCACGATGTTATCTATGTTTATAAAAGGAATGGTGAGGTCAATATCGCCAGTGACTACCTGCGCATTATACCAGGTAGTTTTACCGGAACCATTGGCTCCGCCGAGAATATAAAGGACAGGCATTTATTTCTGTTTGGCTGATTGGGAATCGAGGACAAATTTTTCCCCGGTGCGTGGGTTCTCGCGAATGATTTTACCATTCTCTTTATATGTGATAAAGGAACCCGTTTTGAGCGCCTGCTCACGCACGTAATTAGCGACTGCAATACCTGCCCTCTTTGGGTCAATATTTACGAGCCTTTTTTCCATGATACAAATTTACGATGATTTAATGAGAGATGCCTGCCGAAACCCGCGGTTTCTGCTTCACTTTTCGGCTGTTTTCTTCTTTTTCCTTGAGTAATTGCTCATACCCGTCCCTATACCAGTTTTTCTCCTGGTATGCTCCGATATAGTCCCTTCCGAGCGCATACAGGAAACATGCGATAAACAAAATGGCAAGCCACTTAAACAACCGGCCGTAAAAAACTTTATAGAACTCGGCAGCGTTATGTTCTGGAAACAATAAAATCCTTTTATTCTGCACGAATTCTTTTGGCTGTTCAGCAATAAATCTAATTATGTTATCAGTGTTTTCCGACACTATTCTTTCTATTTGTTTATTGTCGCTACTCGCCGGAGAAAGTAATTTCTGATCGAGCCTTTTTTCAATAGCTGCTATCCGTTTTTCCAACTCGATTAAAACGCGGGTGTTTTCCCGGTTTAACTTGTTTGTTTGCTTTAACTCCTCCAGTATTTCCTGTAGCACGGGTTCTAATACATCCTGATCCATAAAATGAATTTATAAGTGAAGTGATTGACGTTTTTTCTTCCTCTTCTTCGGTAACAATTCATGCGGGGTTTGTTGTCGCATTTCTTCTGCTCTAAGCAAGATTTCAATTGCTTTTGAAAAATCCTGTTTTACCTCATGAATTTGGCTTTTAGATTTGTCTTTCATATTCGGTGAATAAGACAATCGTTGCGATTTTTCTTGCACCTTTTGCATGTCAAACAATCGTTGTTTTTCTGCAAGTGATTGGCTTAATATCTTTTCAATTACTGATAACGAATAACCTACTTCACTGCCCTTTACGTATACTTTTTTCGGATCAATAAAAGCAATACCCCGACCTTTAATTACCTCGTATTTATTTTGCTTCATGTATAGCTCAAACTCGCTGTAATTTTTTGATGCCAGTATGGCTTCCCGAATGTGACTTTTGATAGCAGATTTTCTCTCATCTATTCTTGGGATATTTCTCAATTCTTTTGATAAAAATTGCTTAGGGGAAAGCACCTGTTCCAAATCATATTTGAGTTCCATTTTCCGGCAGTACGCCGCCATTTTTTTATAACTATTGCTGTCGCTCACAGTCTTTCTGTCAAACCCAATCCGGTTGGCAATAAGGTGCAGGTGGTGGTGTGCCGTATCGTTATGTAAAACGGCTACAAATTGGTTCTTGTCAAATCCAAATTCAGCCGCGCAGTCAGTCGCCAATTTTTGCCATTCCTCTTTTACCAATTTATCACCGGTGGACGGACTAAGGGTAATATGCAAAACGGGCTTTGCCAACTTGCTATTTAACTGCCGTACTTCATTGAACTGGTTAATCAGCTCTTTCTGATTCCCAAAACATTGGTTGAATAATATGACCTCAGCGCGATCTTTTTTTACAAGTTCGTGATTTGGTTTCTGCTGCTTGTCGTTGAGGCAATACAGCAGACAACCTCTGAAGGATTTTCCTGTTAAAAATTTACCGATCATTCAAACAATTTTTGATATCCTGTGCGAGCTGTTTATTCACCTTTGATAACTGTTCTAATTGCGCTCTTTCCAAAGCATTTAATTGATCATTGCTGTTGCGCTTTTTAGCGATCTGATTCAGGTTGGCAGCGAGGTGATTTAGTGTCGCAGTAAACAAAAGAATTTCCTTGGAAACGATTTTAAGCTTCATGTCAATTTTTCCGCTAAGTCCCAGTTTCCTTAGATACTCCGAAACACTTACACCAACTTGCCTTGCTTTGTTTTCAATAACTTTTCTTTCAACCAATGAACACTTCACCCCTAAGAATTGATCCTTCTTTATTTCCTTCCTTGGCCTGCCACCTTTGTTTCGCTTACCGGTGCTGTTATCTGTTTTGACTGCCATCTCTCTTCATTTACATGTCTCTCAAAATTTCTCTATGAATGCAAAGCATGAATAGAGCCAGCCGTTTCGGTTTAACCGAAACATAGCTGGCTACTAAAACTCAAAACCTCATACCGCTTCTTTGTGATTGCCTTTGTTCGGGATTCTGGTTCATCAAGAACTCATTCAGATCCTTATGATTCTTATAGATCGTACTTTCATCCCGGTATTTTCTGCCAAGCGCCACCACTTCTTTAGTAACCATCAACCCTTTATTATCCCGGTCCAGATATAGATGAATGGAAGGATGCTGCTCCAGTCTCGGCTTAATCTTTTCAAGGAATCCAATCGAGTTCAGTATCAAAAAATTGGGCTGCTGTTTTGGCAGCATGATAAACTTGCGCCAGTGAATTGCCTGGTAGGAAAGGAAGTCCATAAAGCCTTCAAAAACTGCAATTTCTTTAGAGATATCTTTACCAATTAATGTCACTTCTTTTGGGCTGCTGCTGCCTTTAAAATTTGCGCTTCTTAATTCATATCCACCAGCGCTGTTTTGGAAGCCGATTACGGTATATTTCCGATCATATAAATTAAAGTCAACTTCTTTGCAAAACCGGTTGGCGATTTCCAAAGGAATTTTACGGAATTGTAGATACTCTTGCAAAGACAGCAACCTGATCGGGTGACGGGCATCCACAACAATGATTTTTTCTTTTTCACCCGCCCCGGAAAAAGAGGCGACTCGTTCATGGGGATTTTGCTGTTGAAAAGAAAAATTGTCTTGATGCGTTAACTTGTGCAGTAATTCATTTACTGTGCAGTTATAAAACAGCACACCAAAATCAACCAGCTTTCCTCCTTTCTGAAGCCCATGATCATACCAGACATTAAATTTTCTGTTGACCTTAAAGGATGGGGTCTGTTCATTCCTGAACGGCGATAAATACCAATGATCATTGCCATTTATTTTCGCCGGTTTGTGCCCAAGGAATAAAAGATAGTCCACGATGTCCTGTTGATTAAATTCTCTGCAGTTCATGGCAAAGAATTAAAGGTTGGAGATCTTGTTGTCTTGCCGGATAATTGCTTCAATATCCTGCCGGGAAAAATACCGGCGGGATTGGATCTTGAAACTCGCAATCTTGTTTTGCTTTAACCACTCATAAAGGGTGGGCTTGGAGATCTGGAAAATAGTGCAGACTTCTGAGGCTTTTAGAAGCGCCTTTTCCGGTATCAGGGTGGAATTTGAAGAAGGTGCAGTAGTTAGTTTAGCTTCCACTACATTTTCCACTACACTTTTCATTTTGTCCCAAAACTCAGCTTGAGTCATGGGAACCATCATTGGAAACTCTGTCATAAGAAATGTTTCCAATTCAGTAGCAATTCAGGTGACAGGATGCGTTTATGTATACATCATCTTACCTGTTTTGTATTCATTAACATTATTCCGCTATTCTGGCATTAGATGGCAGGCGGTTTCTTTGATACAAGCAGATCAGCCTGAATGTCACTTAACAAACTGACAGCTTTCATATTGCCAGTGGCAGAAAAATAATGACCTGCCTTTCTAAAAGCATCAGCCATCTCGGTATTCATCCGTGTGCTTTCTTTCCAATCAGCGTTAAGTACAGCGCTCAATGCGTCATGAAAGCTCCTTTCTGAAATCCCATATAGCCTGGCCATTTCCTCTTTGGAAAATTTATAGCCGTTCTGACCAATGAGTCCTGCCAGTTTATTGGTCACGATATGAATTAATACAATTGTAATGGAACTGTATTGGGCTTTTTTCACATCATCAAGTTCCTTTAAATAAGCACCGCTTAAAGTTTCAATTGCATTATTTAACAGCGGTACAAATTCATTCATATAAACTGGCTTATAAACCCAAAGCCACAAGCTGAAATAAACGATTACTGCTGCTATTGAAATGACGGTCAATGATTCGGTTATTTTCTGCTGCCGAAATACAAAGAAAAAACAGGCAGTTAAGCCTATACAAAAAAGAGTAAAAATGTGTACGGGTACAACACGGGTCCAGTACGCGGAAAGAAGTTTCTGTTTTGTCGATTCATAACTCCACTTCGCATAATTTTCAGACCATTTTTTATGATGCCTTTTGGCAAGCCCTTCAATGGAGGTTAAAGATGAAAATTCCGACAATGTAAAAAAATCAACTACCGATTTTAAGTTCTTCATAAGCAAGCTTTACCACATATAAAATTACTGCCTATTAAGAAGGGTATGTTCTGAATTAACCTGTTTTAAGAAAAATTTAGAATTTCTCTTCCGAGTGCATATTTTGTATCTCCAATACCTTACGAAAAGAAAAACATACCTGGAATCCAATACCATAATACAATGACTGAACCGGCTTATTCACTCAAACAACTGATTATATATTTTTTGCGCTTAGGTACTACCGGATTTGGTGGGCCTGTTGCGTTGGTCGGCTATATGCATAGGGACCTGGTTGAGAAAAAAAACTGGATCTCAGAAGAAGAATACAAAGAAGGATTGGCGCTTGCCCAACTGGCACCAGGTCCATTGGCCGCACAACTATCTATTTACATTGGCTTTATTCGTTATCGTGTTCTTGGCGCAACGCTTGCAGGAATTGCTTTTGTACTTCCTTCATTTTGTATGGTGGTTGCGCTTGGAATGTTGTACCAGCAGTTTGGCGGTCTTGCATGGATGCAGGCCGTTTTTTACGGAGTGAGTGCAGCAGTGGTGGCGATTATCATTATGAGTAGTTATAAGCTGACCACAAAGTCAGTTGGCAAACTAACAGTCGCTTCCATTAAAGAAAACTGGCTTTTATGGGTATTCTATATAGTTGCTGTAGTGGTGACAATTATTACGCAATCCGAAGAAATATTATTGTTTGTTACTGCCGGATTTCTGTATATGCTTGTCAAAGCACCGCCACAATGGATCAAAAAAAATAAAAGTTTAGGCACTATATTTCTGGGGGCCATCGGTTTTTGGCAATTCGAGTGGAACACACTCGCTAAGATCGCCTGGTTCTTTACAAAAGCGGGTGCATTTGTCTTTGGAAGCGGGCTTGCCATCGTTCCTTTTTTACATTCGGGTGTAGTTGTGGAAAATCACTGGCTTACCGAACAACAATTTTTGGATGCGGTAGCCGTTGCCATGATCACTCCTGGTCCGGTAGTAATCACTGTCGGATTTATCGGGTACCTGGTAGCGGGATTTCCCGGAGCAACAGTTGCAGCTTTAGCCACATTCCTTCCCTGTTATCTTTTCACCATCATACCCGCTCCATATTTTAAGCAAATAGCGAAGAATCTTTCCATCAAAGCTTTTGTGGAAGGGATCACTGCTGCTGTTATAGGAGCCCTGGTTGGGGCAGCCATCTTAATTGGAATAAGAAGCATAAGAGACATTCCGGCTTTACTGATCGCAGTTGCTGCCTTACTGGTATTGATCTACATAAAAAAACTCCCCGAACCATATCTTATATTTATTGCTGCTTTGATTGGGTTATTGATAAAGAATCTGGCATATTGAGATAGATCAAACCAGTTTTATCCTAAATTTCTCCTAAATGCAAACTTAGCTTAGCGTTAAATCCCTTTCATGAAGCTATTGGTCATAGAAGATGAAATAAGCTTGCGTCAAAGTATCGTTGACTACTTTACGCAATCCGGATTTCTGTGCGAACAGGCAGGTACTTTCCAGGAAGGAGTACAAAAAGCTGATGATTTTCAGTACGACTGCATTATCCTTGATATCAATTTACCCGGTGGCAATGGGTTGCAGTTACTCGATCATTTACGCAAGGATAAAAAAACAGATGGTGTTATTATCATCTCCGCACGCGATGCAGTAGAAGACCGGATCGCGGGACTTGATCTCGGCGCAGATGACTACCTGACAAAACCTTTCCACTTATCAGAACTGAATGCGAGGGTAAAGGCACTCATCCGGAGAAAATATGGTTCGGGCTCCAGTGTATTAGAAGCAGGCAGCCTGAAACTTGACCTCGCCGCAAAAACCGTTTTGGTACAAGATAGCCTGGTATCGTTTACCAAGAATGAATTTGAACTGTTACTGTTTTTAATTACCAACCAAAACCGGGTGGTAAGCCGTCAGGCAATTGCAGAACATTTATATGGTGAACAAACAGATAACCTTGCTTCTTTTGATTTCGTTTATTCGCATATCAAGAACCTAAAAAAGAAGTTGAAAGAAAAAGGCTGCGGCGATATGCTGCAGGCTGTATATGGCCTTGGCTATAAATTGGTGGTATGAGTAAAACACTTGAACAGAAAAATACCCGTTACCTGCTTACCTGGTTACCGCTTGTGCTGTTACTGGGTTCTGTGTTATTTTATGTGATCCTTACCGGTCATGCGCGTCATATGCAGGAAAAGCAACTGGAACTTAAACAGCAAAATATCTGGCAGGCATTCGCCACAGGTGCGCTGCCAACGCAGATCAAAGGTGAATACACTATAACAAAACTCAGCCTGCCTGTAAACGATGTTGGCAAAATCCAGGATACTGATAGCGGTTACACGGTTTTGTCAAAGCAATATGAACTAAACGGAGATCATTACCTGCTCACAACGCTGGTCACATCAAAAGAATATTCGCATCTTTTGGTAAAAGTGTTTGCTACAGAGATTTTTGTTTTTATGTTGCTGTTATTTTCGATTGTTGTGATTAACCGAAAAACCTCAAAACGGTTATGGCAACCTTTTTATAAAACACTACAGGCTGCATCTGATTACGATATCGCCAAAAATAATTCGTTCGCACCTCTTACGGAAACAGGGATCACGGAATTTAACCAGTTGAATAAAGAACTCACTGATCTTGCAGCAAAGAATAATAGGGCATATAGCAATCAAAAACAGTTTGTTGAGAATGCGAGTCACGAAATACAAACCCCGCTTGCCATTATCCGTTCCAAACTCGACCTTCTGATCAATGAACCTGGGCTGACAGAAGGAACCGCTTTGTTACTGGCTGACATTACCCAGGCAAATGACAGGTTAAGCCAACTAAATAAAAGCCTGCTCCTTCTTGCAAAAATTGATAATAACCAGTTTCCAGATCAGGAAAGAATCAATATTTCTCAGCTTCTAAGCAGTATTATTTCCAATTACCAGGAACACTACGACAATTTTCCGGTGACAGACTTACTGATAGCCGATAATATTTACCTGACAGCCAATCCTGCACTCATAGAGATTCTTTTTAGTAACCTTATAAAAAATGCGGTTGTCCATAATTTTCCGGGTGGATATATCCGTGTTACATTGAACGGTAGTGAATTCAGTATTGAGAACTCCGGAATGTCCTTAACCATTGAGCCTGGCTACTTGTTTGAACGTTTTAGAAAGGGTACATCGGATATAAAAACAACCGGCTTAGGACTCGCCTTGGTAAAACAGATAGCCCAATTATATGGATTGGAGGTATTGTATACACACCAAAACGGAATACATCACATTAAGGTAACTTTCGGCACAGGTAACCTCCCAAATTTATCCTAAATCTCTTGTTAGGTTTGTTTCATAGCAAACTGATGCACATGAGATGGATATTATTTATAGGATTTTGCTTTTTTGTACCTGCATTAAAAGCACAGGATACTGTACGGCTGTCATTGGCCGATGTACTTTCCATAGCCGAAAACAATTACCCTAAATTAAAATCAAATCGCTACCAGTTAGAAGCATCGAAAGCGGGTATTAAACTTCAGCAGCAAACGCTTATTCCCCAACTGGATGCAGCCTACCAGGCTAACCTCGCCACGCATAATAATATTGCGGGCATGTTTTACCCGCAATATACATTACCCATTAGCGGGCCTCCTTCAGCAAATAATGATTATGGTCCGGTTACCGGTTCTGCTGCGAGCTTATTGCTTCAATGGCAACCAGGGGTATTCGGAGAACGTACGTCCAATATCAACCTTGCCACAGCTACTTCACAAACATTGCAATCGAAAAATGAACAGGATATTTTTGCGCATAAGATAAAAGTTAGTGGCCAATATATAGACTTGGTATATGTGCAGAAATTATCAAAGCTCTATGAAGAAAATATCCGGATTTCAGAAAACCAATTGCGCCAGGTCAGAGTGCTTGCTACAACAGGCTTAAGACCAGGTGTAGATACTGCACTTATACAATCTGAGCTTTCCCGCAGCCGCATCGAGTGGTTAAAAATAAAAAATGCTTTTGCAGGAACAATAACTGCTTTGCAGGAATCACTTGCTACCGATTCTGTGATCGTTGGAAAAGACACCTTATTGTACGCTTCTGTTCCACAACAACAGCTTACCGATACAATAGAGCACCCGCTTGTAAAAACAGCGCGGCTTAGTATTGAAGAAGCAAATACAAAACGCATAACCATCAGCAAACTGTCTGTTCCGCATCTATCGATCTGGGGTACTACCTATGCAAGAGGTTCAGGCGTAGACTATACGGGCGCTGTTAAAACCTTTGATGGATTTGCCTTAAACCGTTTTAACTATGGCCTGGGTGTGCAATTGTCAGTTCCATTATTAAAACAGGCGGAGATAAAAACAAAATTGCAGCAACAGGATTGGCTCATAAAATCAGAGCAGGAAAAACTGAACCAGGTTTCATCAGCATTGAAAGAACAAAGGAAATATGCGGATGTCAATTTCTCCAACACCCGATCCATCGCTTTAGAGACACCGCTGCAGGTGCGTGCTGCAGAATATGCGTTCATGTCAATGCAGGTACGTTATACAAACGGTCTTGTCAATTACACAGAATTATTGCAGACGCAAACGGTATTGCTGAAAGCGAAGATCGATTTAGCCAACTCGCAATCAGAATTATGGAAAGCCTTATTATATAAAGCAGCCGTTTATGGCGATATTAATTTATTTGTCAACCAGGTGAAATAGCCACATGAAAAAACTGATCATCGCTGCACTCAGAAAACCCGTTACCGTTATGGTGATCGTAATGGGTATCGTATTTTTCTCATGGCTGGCCGTGCGAAAAATGCCGATAGATATTTTTCCAAAGTTAGGAACGCCTGTCATTTACGTGGCGCAAACTTATGGGGGCTTATCGCCACAACAGATGGAAGGGTTTCTTACTTCTTACTATGAATACCACTTTCTCTACATAACAGGCATTAAATATGTAGAGAGCAAATCTGTTCAGGGCGTATCGCTGATCAAACTGCAGTTTCATGAAGGGACAGATATGGGCGCTGCTATGGCTGAGGTAGTATCCTATGCTACCCGCGCCCGTTCTTTTATGCCACCAGGAACTTTACCACCATTCATCATGCGTTACGATGCGGGTAGCGTACCTGTAGGACAATTGGTGTTTACGAGCAATAGTAAATCTTTAAATGAGATACAGGATCTTGCTCTCTTTAAAGTAAGGCCCATGTTTGCCGCCTTGCCGGGCGTGTCAGCACCACCGCCACTCGGGGGTAATCAGCGAACCATCATTATACGCGCGAATCCTGAAAGACTTCGCAGCTATGGCGTTACACCCGATGAGCTGGCAGCTACCATTGCGAAAGGGAATATGATCTCACCAGCCGGTAACCTGCGGGTGGGCGATCAAACACTGATCACTCCACAGAATACAGTGATCGATAATATCAAAGAGTTTGAAAGCATTCCTTTACAGGCAAAAAGCGGGACGACAGCCTATGTCCGTGACGTAGCTTCAGTAGAAAACGGTGCGGACATCACAACCGGTTATGCACTCGTCAATGGTAAACGTTCCATCTATATACCGGTAACCAAACGCGCAGATGCGTCCACCTGGGAAGTGGTACAGAACATTAAAAAGGCCTTGCCGGATATGCAGGCCGCGATTCCTGCCGACATACATGTATCTTATGAATTTGATCAATCAACTTATGTTGTCAATTCTTTAAAAAGTCTTTTGTTTGAAGGAGGATTGGGGGCCATACTTACCGGGTTGATGGTATTGCTTTTTTTAAGCGACAGGCGAAGTTCGTTGATCGTTGTGATTACCATTCCACTTGCCCTGCTATCTGCGATCGTATGTTTATACCTCGCGGGGCAAAGTATCAATATTATGACCCTTGGAGGTTTGGCGCTTGCTATTGGTATATTGGTGGATGAGGCAACAGTAACTATTGAAAATATACATCGCCATCTTGAAGATGGCAAGAAAAAACCAAGAGCCATCGCAGATGCTGCGAAAGAAATTGCTTTGCCAAAACTGCTGATACTATTAAGTATCCTTGCAGTATTTGTCCCGGCGCTTTTTATGACCGGCATACCTAAAGGGATGTTCATGCCATTATCGCTTGCAGTGGCTTTTGCTATGATCGCTTCTTTTCTGATCTCACAAACAGTGGTGCCGATTCTTTCAAACTGGTGGTTAAAAGATGCCGGGCATTTCACAGAAAGGAAATGGTTCACAAAACTGACTAACCGTTATACATCTTTTCAAAATAGAATAGCAGGGGCCCGTGGCGTGATTATTTCTTTGTACCTGGTTATATGTGGTTTATTGCTCTGGAGTAATTATCATTTTTTAGGGCAGGAAATATTTCCGAAAGTAAACTCAGGACAGTTACAAGTGAGACTTCGTATGCCTGCAGGCACGCGCATTGAAAGGACAGAAGATAATACCAAAAAAGTATTGGCGCTGCTTGAAAAAGAAGTAGGCAAACAACAGGTGTCGATTACTTCTGCCTATGTTGGATTACAACCGCCTACCTATGCCATCAACTCGATCTTTACATGGACAAGCGGGCCGCATGAAGCGATTGTGAAAATTAGATTTACTGATAACGCAGGTATCAAACTGGACGACTTAAAAGAACAATTGAGGTCCGCTGTCAAAAAAGAAATTCCTTCGATGCAGGTTTCGTTTGAACCCGCCGATCTTGTTGAACAGGTCATGAGCCAGGGAACGAACAACCCTGTCGAAGTAGTGGTGCAGGGGAAAAATCTGAAACAAAGCAAAGAGATCGGCGATAAATTAAAAAAGCAAATGGAGGCATTGCCTTACATGCGCGATATTCAATACACGCTTCCTCTTGATTATCCTTCCTTACAGATAGATTATGACCGGGTTCGTGCAGGACAATTGGGGCTGACCATTGATGAAATGAGCCGTTCCGTTTCAGCGGCTACTTCATCCAGCCGAAACATCCTGTTAAATTACTGGCTGGATAAAAATGCAGGAAATGCCTACCAGGTTCAGGTAGAGTTACCCGAATACCAAATGAAATCACCGGAAGATTTGGAGCAGGTTCCTGTATCAGCCAGCAATCAAAATATTTTCCTGCGTGATGTGGCTACATGGAAAAAGTTAAACACGCCGGGAGAATACGACCGCTTAAATCAACAACGCTTTATTACAATCTCTGCTAACCTGCATCAAAAAGATTTAGGTACGGCAGTTAAAGATGTTCAAACTGCGATCAGCAAATTAGATTCGTTACCACAAGGCGTGAAAGTATATGTGCGGGGGCAATCAGAGATCCTGCAGCAAACACAAAGCGAACTGGGTTCTGGGCTGCTCTTGGCCATCCTTGTTATTTTATTATTGCTGGCTGCTAATTTTCAATCGTTCCGATTATCATTTACTATCCTGTCAGTTATTCCTGCGGTGGTTGCCGGTTCATTCCTGTTATTATTTCTGGCAGGCAAAACGCTAAACATACAATCATTCATGGGCTGTATCATGGCGATAGGTGTAGCAGTTGCCAATGCTATTCTTCTCGTAACAAAAGCTGAAACGATCCGGAAGCAGGATGGCAGCCTATCCAACATAGGTCTTCTTGCTGCACGATCAAGATTGCGACCGATCCTAATGACAAGCTTTGCCATGATAGCCGGGATGATACCGATGGCTATCGGTTTAGGAGAAGGTGGTGAGCAAACATCGCCATTGGGTATTGCCGTAATTGGTGGTCTTTTGTTTTCAACACTTACCACACTTTTTGTATTGCCGCTTGTTTACAATGCCGTCATTAATAAAAAAATATACCGTGATGTTTCACTTGACCCGGATGATACAGCCAGCAGGTTTTATGACAACCAAAAATGACAACATGAAAGAGATAAAAAATATCATAGCATTATTAGTAGTTGCCGCTACCATTAGCTGTAACCAGAACAACAAGCCAAAAGAACCCGTTAAGCCAACTATTGATTCAACGGTTGTCTTTCTATTACAAAGCGGCTCGCTCGATAAAACTGTTTCGCTTCCCGGCGAGTTGCTTGCACAGGAAAAAGTACAGGTCTTCGGTAAAGTAAGCGGCTACATAAAAAAGATCTATGTCGATATCGGCTCACAGGTAAAACAAGGACAGGTAATTGCAATACTTGAGGCTCCTGAATTGCAGTCAAGGATCGCGGAAAGCAAACAAAAACTGGAATCAGCAAAAGCGAGACTTATTACCAGCAATGATCTGTATAAAAGACTATTGGAAGCATCGAAAACCGATGGCGTGATTGCACCAGCAGATCTTGAGAAAGCAAAGAACCAGGTAAGTTCAGATGAGGCATTGATACGAGCTGCGCAGTCGGGAGTAAACGCTGAAGGAGAAACAGCTGGCTATCTTACTTTAAAATCACCATTCAGCGGGACTGTCATTAAAAGAAATGTGGATGCGGGCGCTTATGTGGGTAAGCCCGGCGAAACGCCTTTATTTGAAATTGAAGATAACGCAACGTTACGCCTGCACATTGCAATACCGGAGGCATTGACAGGTACAAAAGTCAAAGAAGGAAAAGTACAGTTCACGCTGAAAGCCATTCCCGGAAAAAAATTCGAGGGGAACCTGTCACGCAAATCCGGGAGCCTTGATCCGAATTCAAGAAGCGAAGTATGGGAGTTTGCAGTTAACAATAGCGATCATTTGCTAAAGTCAGGCATGTTCGCAGATTGCAAATTAAATATCCTGCGTGAAGGCAAATCATTTTTTGTACCTTATTCAGCAGTTGTAACAACACTTGAAAAGAAGTTCGTGATCAGGTCTGAAAATAATATTTCCAAATGGGTGGATGTAAGTCAGGGAGTCGGCCTGCCGGATAAAACAGAAATATTTGGGAACCTGAAAGAAGGTGACACACTGGTACTAAAAGCAAACGAAGAATTAAAAGCAGACACAAAGCTGGTTATTAAGATATCAAAATAAGTCGTAGATGAAAATCAATCTTCACTTAGCTTTAATTACGATCGTCATATTGTTATATAAACCTGTTTCTGCACAGCATAGTCTTATTGATACTATCCGCACCAGCTTCACCAATGAAACAATGGCTCTTGACGGAAAACTGACTGAAACCAGTTGGCAGAGTGCATCAGCCATAACCAACTTCACACAGCGGGAACTTGATTTTGGTAAACCTTCCACTGAACCTACAAGGGTAGCCATCGTGTATGATAAGCTCGCCCTGTATATCGGAGTTTGGTGTTACCAGCAACCAGGCAGCATACGCGCGAAATATATGCAGCGGGATTTTTTTTACAGCGAGGACGATAATTTCCAGGTTGCACTTTCACCTTTTAATGATAAAAGAAATGGTTACCTGTTCGTCATTAATCCCAATGGGGCAAGAGCAGATCTATTGATATCAGGAAATGAAGAAGCTAACCAGGATTGGAACGGTGTATGGGATGCGAGAACTTCTGTTACAAATGAAGGTTGGTTTGCTGAGATCCGTATACCGTTCAATAGTTTACAGTTTAAGAAAGATTCCATTTACAATTGGGCGATCAACTTTGAACGTAATATCCGTTCAAAAAACGAGCAGGTGTCCTGGCAGGGATGGACAAGAGACTGTTCTATCTATTGTTTGGCAAATGCCGGTACGCTCACTGGACTTACTAATATTGGCTACGCTAAATATTTTGAATTAAAACCTTATACGCTCGGCGGATTTGAAAAAGAAAAAAATCAATCAACCAACTGGCCCGGAAAAATTGGTGCAGATCTGAATGTGAATCTTACCCCTACTTTAAAACTGAACCTAACGGCCAATACAGATTTTGCACAAGTGGAAGTAGACAGGATCGCGGTAAACCTGAACCGTTTCAATTTATACTATCCTGAAAAAAGAGAGTTCTTTTTAGAAGGTTATCAAAACTACCAGTTTAACCTTGGCGCCAGCAACGAAATCTTCTATACAAGAAAAATCGGCATCGAAAATTTCGAGCAGGTACCAATCGTTGCCGGTGGCAGGTTGTTTGGAAAGATAGGAGGAAGTAATATCGGTATACTTAATATTCAAACCGCAGCATCAGGCACTGCGGCAGCCACCAACAATACAGTGGTTCGTTATAAAAAAGATATCGGGAGTCAATCTTATATCGGTGCTATCCTCACTTCAAAAAATAACAGTAACATCAGTAACCAGGTGGCTGGCATTGATGGCTCTTATACAACTTCAAAATTCCTGAAAAATAAAAACCTCGTGATAACCGGACTCATCAGTAAGAGTTTTGATAAAGGAGTCAATAGTAACAATGCGTATGCGTGGCGTTTTTTTATAGATTATCCGAATGATTTTATTGATCACTTTATTGCTATTGGAAGTATACAAAACGACTACAATCCGGAATTGGGATTTCTTGAAAGGAAAAACTTTGATAACCTCACCTGGAACTTCCGCATTTCACCAAGATGGTTCGGCAAATATGGTATACGAAGAATGTACCTCAAACCCTGGGAGTTCAGCATGTATCGAACGCACACTACAGGTGAATTGGAATCTTTTTATAATGAATCAAGACCCTTCGGTTTTTTTACTAAAAGCGGCGAAAGATTTGAGTATGATCTGAGACAACAGTTTGAAAGACTTGACGCTCCTTTTGATTTGACAGGTTCTATTAAAATCCCGGTTGGTAAATACTGGATGCACCGGCAGGCACTGCAGGCTGGTAGTTTCCAGGGCAGGCGGTTTTGGATAGATATGGTATATGCCTGGGGAGAGTTTTATACAGGTAGGATAAAGAGTTTTACAGGATCACTTGGGATCAATGTCAACAAACATTTTAACCTTCGAACGGACTACATATACAACGGAATTACCTTACCACAGGGGAATACAACGATCCATCAATTGGCACAGTTTTTTAACTACGCATTCGATCCCCGTTTAGATCTTTCTGTATTCACCCAATGGAATTCTTTAGATGACCTGCTGTTTGGAAATTTCCGGCTTCACTGGATACCCCGTATCGGTGAGGACCTGTATATCGTGTATAACAGGGGCTATGATAAATTAAACAATTTTAGATTTTCAGAACCGGTGAGTTCGGCAGGAGCCGCAAAACTGGTATGGCGATTTGTATTCTAAACCTATAATCAAACAATATGAAACCCTTATTTAAAACAATGATCGTTCTGGCTGTTGCATTAACTGGTTTATTGCTGGCCACATGCAACAGTGGTAAAAATGCCAGCAGTGTACAGGATGCAAAAATGCAGGCGCTTGCCTGTCCGCCAGGCAGTAAACTCGATATCCAGCAGATCGAACAGATAACAGGCATGAAAGGCGCTGAAAAAAACGGTGAATATAAAATTACCGTCCCACAAAACGACCTGAACATTATGGTAGATGGTTTCAAGATCATTCCGGCGATGGGGTTGGGTAGCTGGATCGCGTTTACTCCATGTGCAGATAGCGTAATGATGATGGGAGACATTATTTTATCCGAAACTGATCTGGCACCCGTGCAAAGAGAAGTGATCGCACAGGGATTATCTATAACAGCCATTCACAATCATTTTGTGCGCAACAGGCCGAATGTAATGTACATGCATATCGATGGTTTTGGAAATGTCCGTAAAGTATCTTCCATCGCCAAAGCCATTTTTGACAAAGTGAAAGAAGTAAGAGGAAAAGATCCGAAATCAGCAAAAGCGGATAGTGTTATCAATACCCTGAATATTCCCGCGCTCGATGCGATAATCGGAAGTAAAGGTGAATTGAGTAAAGGAGTGTATAAGTATACTATTGGCAGACCGGATGTTTCTCTTCGCGAACATGGTGTCCCCATCAGTACATTTATGGGATTCAATACATGGGCAGCCTGGCAGGGTACGCCTGAAAAAGCAGCAGTAGCCGGAGATTTCACTATGTTGGAAAATGAAGTGGCACCTGTTATAAAAGCGTTAGTGGAAAGTGGTATTGAAGTGGTAGCGGTGCATAATCACATGGTACATGAAGAACCAAAAATATTCTTTTTGCACTATTGGGGTGTAGGCCCTGCTGAACAATTGGCAAAAGGGTTACGCACTGCATTGGATCAGACAGGGAAAGGACAGCAACCAAACACTCATTAAAAACAGTGACTATGCAATTCAAAAAGCTTCTAATTACCGCCTGCATTTTTTTATTGTGCATACAGGGATGTCAGTCGCAGCCGCAGGTACAAGGTAAATCTATGTCACTCGTCACATCAGTTGAATTACCCGGTGTAAATGGGCGCATCGATCACATGGCTTTTGACAATTTTGCCCAAAAGATTTTTGTTGCCGCTTTGGGTAATAATACTGTTGAAGTAGTTGACTTAAAAAATAATAAGGCTATTCATAGTATAACAAACCTGAACGAGCCGCAGGGAATTGCTTTTATTCCTGAGCGAAAGGCAATACTTGTTGCAAATGGCGGTAATGGCAGATGTGACGTGTTTAGTTCAGAAGATTATCAAAAAATAACTTCTATTCAATTATCAGGCGATGCTGATAATGTCCGCTATGATGCTATCAACAAAATGATTTATGTAGGTTATGGTGATGGAGGTATTGCCATCATTGATGCAAATACTTTTAAGCAATTAGGTGATATTAAACTGGAGGGGCACCCCGAATCCTTTCAACTGGATATTCCACATAAAAAGATATATGTAAACGTGCCGGACAAGCAGCAAATAGAAGTCATTGACCTGGAAAAACAGCAGGTAACAGACCGGTGGAAAATTACAGAGGCCAAATCAAATTTTCCAATGTATTTAGATGCAGTCAATCGCCGCCTGGTGATTGGCTGCAGGCGACCGGTAAAGCTTTTAGTAATAGACACGGAAACAGGAAAGACAAAAACATCTGTTGAAACAAGCAGTGATGTAGATGACATTTTTTGTGATGTGAAAACCGGTAATCTTTATTTGAGCTGCGGAGGTGGAAACATTGATGTGTTTAAACGGCTATCTAATGACAATTATCAACTAAGTGAAAAAATTGTTTCCAAATCCGGAGCACGAACTTCTTTGTGGATACCGCAACTAAACCGATTGGTAGTGGCTTCACCAAAAAACATAATGGCAGGCGCTGCATTACTCGTGTATGCCATCAAAGATTAATGATGATAAAATTCTAACTCAGTTAGACGACTTCTTAATAACTGAAAAAAAATCCTTGCAAAAAAATAATTTCAGTTTAACCCTGTTTAAACCGAATTAACCAAAATTGAAGTTGGTTTTACCCAAGTTTATCCTGCAACAAAAAAGGCTTACATTTTATATGTAAGCCTTTGATTATCAAGTGGAGAGTATCGGGGTCGAACCGACGACCTCTTGCATGCCATGCAAGCGCTCTAGCCAACTGAGCTAACCCCCCAAAGGAGCACAAATGTATTGTTTCCGGTAAACCAAGCCAAAAAATGCGGCGCAAATAATTATTCGGGGTCTTTTTTCCCGGCCTCATCATTGTCTTTCCCGGGCGGGCTCTTCTTTTTCACAAAAAACGAAATGATCAACAGTGCTATACCAATGATCAGGAAAAAATTGAAACCGACAAAATAGGCAAACCTGTTTTCGGAGCCGCGCACCTGGGCATGGTCCACTCCCATGCTCCCATAATAACCGAGAACCTGAAAAATAATGAAGGCGATGCCGGCTATGCGTAAGACCAGGGCTTTTGTCATGCGTAATGGAATTGATCATTTAAATATATTCAAAAACGATCATTGCACTCAGCGTTTGCTCAATGTTTTTCCCTGCGCAACAAGGTTCACCGTTCTGGCAATGCGCTCAATCCTTGTTTCCATTCGTTTGGCCGCGTTGATCCATGATATGAACTCTCGCTGGTATCCCTCTGTAAGCTGGTGGAACTTCCGGCCCGCTTCGGGTTCGTCTTCCAGGCACATCAATAATTCGGCGGGTATATCGAGCGGGGATGCGTCTTCGTACAAAATCACCCTCACTGTATCGCCTTCCTGCTTCCCGATCTTTTTCCTGATCTCCGCCTTCACAGGCAGGAATAGGTTTCCGTCTGCTGTTGGCATGAGATTATACTGTTTCAATGCGTACGAATCAATCGATCCCTTTACGCGCAGCAACCCACCAGCCGATCTCTTCGCATGGGGTGGGTTGGGGATGTTGATGTACGTCCACCCGCCTTTGCCCTGCATGCATTTTAATTTAAAAACCTGGTTGATGATGGGTTTGAGGGCCATGAGTATAAATGAGGATCTATTGAAGTTTTACAACCAATGCCGTGTCGGAATATTTGGCAAGCTCTTTCATCTCCCTGTCTATCGATTCCGTCCATTCGTCCTGCGTGTAAGTGTGTTCTTTTGTTTCGTTATCGAACCTCTTTTGTTGTGCACGGTATTGTTCGTGAAAACTTTTGAAAAGATCTGCTATCTCATCGCGGTACGTATCCTGTTTGAATACTGCGGCGCTGAGAAATTTCCTGATCTTTCTTGCGTAGAGTTCGCACATATCAAAATGATGCTGCTCATGATCCAGTACCTGCGCCTGTGCGCCTATCGGCGCGCAACACTTCTTCCTTTACCCACGAAAGCCCAGGGTTGAACCAGGCCGTGATCACAAAATGGATCTCATCTCCCACCCGGTAATAACATTGATCTAGTTTTGAGTTGGTAACAGCAAGTGCTTTCGCAAAAGGCCCCGAGGTTGCCGGCGCACCCTTGAAATTTTTCCAGCGCAGGTTTTTCTTCTTCCATAAAATGGGCGCATCTTCCTGCAACAGGAAAGAGAAACAAAACAATACAAGACAAGCAGCGAGCAGCCGCTTCACGCTGTTGCTTTTCACAATGGATATAAACTTTCCCGGAAACATTGTATGAACGATAATGGTTTACAAAACCGACTTTTTGACGAATTTATCTTTCCCGTCCGTAACCTGGCAAATATTTTTTAAGGTTAATGACACCCCAGCACGCCAACAAAAGTTCAACAAAGCATCCTGCAAAAAAATAAACGCCGGGATAGCCGTCAACAACCAGGCTGATCAACCTTCCCGCTGCCAATCCACCCATAAAAAAAACATTGGAGCAAGTAGCGGCGAACCAGTATTTATCGTTTAGAATCCCCGTCACCCAAAGCGCGCACATGGCGATGTACAACCCCATGGTTGCCCTGAAAACATTTTTCAATCCTACAGTGTCTACAGAAAAATCAAAGCGTTTTGACAAGAAACCTGCGGGATCAATACCATACGCAAATGCAACCACCAGTATGATCAATACAGATAATTTCAGGTGAAGCTTTCTTGTGTTCCTTGTGGCGAGGGCACTCATGGGCGGCGGTGGTGTTTATCAGATAAATCCTTTGTCGATGTATGCCTGGTAACCGAGTTTGATCGCCTTTTTGATGTCGGCCATCATCTCTGGGGTATTCTTTTTGATGTGAAAACAGGCTTTTCCTTTCAATGCTTTTACAAACGCTTCGCTGAATTCTTTTTTCAGGTCAGTGTGCGCATATACCGGCATGTAATAGAATCCAACGTATCCTTTCTGCACCAATGCTGCCACGAACCAAAGCTCATCGCGCTTACGGCCCTCTATTTCCACGGCCTTGTGGCTTACCAGAACGGCCTGCGAGGGTTTGTCTGCGTGCAGCACCAGCGAACGCTTTTTGTTGTAGGGCTCCATCATTTTTTTGATGTTCTCAAAGATCTCGACAAGCTCGGGCTGCCCCGCAGATTTGTCGGTGTATTTGAGGTTGATGGATTTGCTTTCGGTAGCCTTTTTCGGTGCGGCTTTTTTCGGTGCGGCCTTTTTCGGTGTGGCTTTCTTCGCGGGGGTTTTGGTTGCTTTGCCCATGAGGATGAATTTTTATCAAGTTAGGAAATAAAAAAAAGCGCAACCCAATTTATGGCCACAGATTTCACGGATTGACACAGAGAATCGTTGAAACTATAGAACGCCTTCTGTGTTAATCCGTGAAATCTGTGGCAACAAAAAAGTCCGTTGATCTCTCAACGGACTAATATCAATATCATTATCAATCACCCATGAAATCAATCCCAGATCTGCCCCTTCCCTTCCAGCCACAACTTCACAGACTCTGTGGTAACAGATTTTGGCCGTTCCAGCGGGAAGCCGAGGGCCCTGTCCCAGCAGAGACTGGCGAGTACACCCAGTGAGCGGCTCACGGCAAAGAGTACGGTATAGAATTCGTATTCAACCAGCCCGAAGTGTACGAGCAATGCGCCGCTGTGTGCATCAACGTTTGGCCATGGGTTTTTGACCTTGCCGAGCGATTGAAGGATCGGCGGAACGGTTTCGTAAATTTTCCAAACCGTGTTCACGAGTTTATCATCGGGCATATGCTTCTTCCCGAATTCCATCTGCGCCGTAAAACGCGGGTCGGTTTTGCGAAGAACGGCATGTCCGTAACCCGGAACCACTTTTCCTGCGGCCAATGTTTTCTGAACGTAATCGGCGATCTGTTCTTTGGTCGGATCATCCGTACCCAGTTCTTCCTGCATTTCAAAGATCCATTTGATCACTTCCTGGTTTGCCAGTCCGTGCAGCGGGCCCGCGAGGCCGTTCATGCCAGCGGCATAGCTCAGGAAAGGATCGCTCAGGGCAGAACCAACGAGGTGCGTGGTATGCGCAGAAACGTTACCGCCTTCGTGATCGGCGTGGATGGTCATGTACAAACGCATGAGCTCTTTAAAGCTCTCGTCTTCATAACCCATCATATGCGCCAGGTTACCGGCCCAGTCGAGCAGACCATTGGGTTGGATGTGTTCGTTGTTCTTGTATTTTCTGCGATAGATGTATGCGGCGATGCGTGGCAGGCGCGCGATCAGATCCATCGTATCATCATAGATAGAGCTCCAGTAATCTTTTTTGCTGATGCCTTTTGCGTATTCTTTTGCAAAGTTGCTTTCGGTCTGCAGTGCCATCACGGCGGTTACGAACATCGTCATCGGGTGGGCACTGATCGGCAGCGCATCGATGGTAGCGAATACGTAATTGGGCACATGGCTGCGGCGCTGCCAGGTATTGGTGATGTGGTTCACATCATCTTCCGTTGGCAGTTCACCAAGCAGCATGAGGAAGAAAAGCCCTTCGGGCAAAGGCTCCCCGCCATCCGGTGCTTTCGGTAATTTTTCCTGTAGTTCAGGAATGGAATAGCCGCGGAAACGGATGCCTTCCTGTGCATCGAGCAGGCTTGTTTCAGTAACCAATCCTGTGATACCGCGCATGCCCTGGTAAGCCTGCGCCAGGGTAACCTCGCCAATCTTTTTATTACCATGTTCCTTGATCAGATCCTTGATCTCCACATTTGAAGCATCTGCTTTTGCTTTGAACCTGTCTTTAACTACTCCCATGACTAAGCTGATTTTTTTGAAGGGCTAAAGGTACGGAAAAGCTGCTAGCCGTTAGCTTTTAAAGGGAAGGTTTTGAGGGATTTTTTCAGCTGCGGGCGGCCTGCTGTGAGACCCGGCCTTTTTGGTAACAAAAACATAAGCCGGTGGCTGAATTATCGGCGCTGCTCCCGGGAAAGAACGCTATTTCGGAGCCTTTCTATAGAGGTACACCACCACAAAAACAAACACCGCATTTGGGATCCACGCCGCTATGAGCGGGGGCAGGTTGCCTTTTGTTGAGAAGATCGTTGAAAACCGGTCGGTGATGATGAACAGCGCCGCCACGGCAAACCCTACCGCCAGGTGCACACCGCTCCCGCCCCGCACTTTGCGGCCGGCCACGATGGCGCCGATCAGGGTAAGAAGAAATACGGTTACACAGGTGGCCACGCGCCGGTAGAGTTCCACTTTCAGATCGTTCAAACCCTCCGACCCGCGCAGCTCCTCCAGTTTGATGAAATTACTGAGTTCGGGGGAAGTGAGTTTGTCTTTGGTGTATTTATCGCGGGCGAGGTCGTAGGGTTTGAAAGAAAAATTCATCACCCGCAGCGCTTCCATGCCTACGGTCTCCTCCAGCGGTTGCAGTTTACGGTCTACCAAAGCCTCGAGCCGCCATTTGCGTGTGGCCGTGTCCCATCCGATCGCATCGGCGCGCATGTTTTCGGTTACCTTGCTGTTCTCCACTTTGTAGAAGAAAACGGGCCCGCCTCTTTTGGTCATGGTATCGTATCCGTAAATACCCGCGTAGGTAAATGAGTCCACACGCAGGTAAATGTTGTTCCCCCGGGCCACCAGTGCATTGTAGGAGTTGTTGCCATCGATATACCGCGCCTCGAATGCACCGCGAACCTGGTTGGCGCGCGGCACGAGGAACTGGTTGGCAAAGAACAGGGTTACCGATAAAAACAAACCACCGATCACATAGGGGCGCAGCCATCTTGGATAAGAAGTGCCACTCGCGAGAATGGCCACGATCTCCGTTTTGTTGGCCATTTTAGAAGTGAAGAAGATCACGGCAATGAATACGAACAAAGGAAAAAGCAGCGCGATGATGTGCGGGATGAATCCAAAATAATACTCAGTAATGATGCGCCTCACCCCCAACTGCGACTTTACAAAATCATCCGTCTTCTCACTGATGTCTACCACCACCGCGATAATGGCGAACAGGAAAATAGAGAAAAAGAAAACCGTTAGGAATTTCTTAAGGATGTACCAGTCGAGTTTTTTCATTCGGGGGTAAAGATAGGAAAGCTGCAAGCTATGCGTTGCGGGCCATGCGCTTTTTTAACGAGGCCCGTCACCTGGCGTCCGGGTTATGGTCAGAGCCTTTGCTTCACCACCTCTACAAACCCTGCCTTCCAGCTTTTAAAATCCCCGGCAATGATGTGCTGGCGCGCCTCGGCCACCAGCCAGAGATAGAAAGAAAGGTTCTGGATGCTGGCAAGCGTAAGACCCAACAATTCATCTGCTACAAACAAGTGGCGCAGGTAGGCCTTGCTGTAGTACTGGCTCGGCTCGCAGGGAAGACCGGGATCAATGGGCGAAAAATCGGATGCCCATTTTTTATTGCGTATGTTGATCACGCCCTGCGTGGTAAACAACATGCCGTTTCTGCCGTTTCGCGTTGGCATTACGCAGTCGAACATGTCTATGCCCAGGTCGATGCCCTCCAGGATGTTCCATGGCGTGCCCACTCCCATCAGGTAGCGCGGTTTTTCTTTTGGCAGGATATCGCAGCAGAGCGCCGTAAAATCGTACATCATTTCTTCCGGCTCGCCTACGCTCAGTCCGCCAATCGCATTGCCCGCCGCATTTTTGGAGGCGATGTATTCGCAGGATGCTGTCCGTAAGTCTTTGTATGTGCTTCCCTGTACAATGGGAAACAGGTTCTGCGTATAACCATACTTGTCGGGCGTGTCCGCCAGCCTATCGAAACACCTGTCGAGCCAGCGGTGCGTAAGCTCCATGCTTTTTTTTGCGTAGTTGTAATCGCTCGGGTATGGCGGGCACTCATCAAAGGCCATGATGATGTCGGCACCGATGCTGCGTTGAATATCCATTACCGACTCAGGACTGAATAAATGCCTGCTGCCATCTATGTGCGACTGGAACATCACTCCCTCTTCCTTGATCTTACGGTTTGCCGCAAGTGAAAAAACCTGGTATCCACCGCTGTCGGTCAGGATGGGCCTGTCCCAGCGATTGAATTTATGCAAACCACCCGCCGCTTCGAGCACTTCGGTTCCGGGGCGCAGGTAGAGATGGTAGGTGTTCCCTAAAATGATCTGTGCGTTCACATCCTGTTTAAGCTGCTGTTGGGTTACTGCTTTCACACTTCCCACCGTGCCAACGGGCATGAAGATGGGTGTATGAATTTTACCGTGATCGGTAGTGATCACACCTGCACGCGCTTTTGAGCCGGCTGCGGTTGTTTCTAAATCAAAATGCAAACTTGCCATGGCGCAAAAATAGGCCTTTGAAGCCGAGCGTTAGAAATTGGCTTTTGCAGCTTCCGCTGATACGGGGTAAACGGGGTTGAAAACATTGCGGGCTACAAGGAACTTCTTCACCCTGCTCCAAACCGGTAACGCTCAACTCCCAAAACCCCTATTTTTGCCCCATGATCATACCACCCATTGTCTGGACCATAGTATTCGCCGTTTTTTGTGCGGTGATCGCGATCCAGGTCTTTTATTATCTCTATTTTTTTGCCCGTCTCGCCGTTTTCAAAAAGCCGCTCCGCGAAACCACCACCGAGCACCCGTTGTCTGTTGTGATCTGCGCGCGCGACGAAGCCGATAACCTTACCAAAAATTTACCGGGCGTATTGGTGCAGGATTATAAAACCACCCACGAGATCGTGCTGGTGAACGACAATTCAACCGACGAAGGCAGGTACATTATTGAAGAGTTCCAGAAATCATTCAAAAACATCAACCACATTCATCTTACGCAGGAGGCAAAGATGATCAGTGGCAAGAAATTTCCATTGTCGATGGGCATACGCAGCGCCAAACACGAGATCCTCCTCCTCACCGATGCCGACTGCACACCCGCTTCGGAGTTCTGGATGCAGGAAATGCAGGGGGCTTACAGCGACAATGTAGAGATCGTTCTGGGTTACGGCGCATACCACAAGCGGCCGGGACTGCTCAACAAGCTGATCCGTTTTGAAACGTTTCACACTGCCATTCAATACCTGTCTTATGCGCTGGCGGGTAAACCTTATATGGGTGTGGGCAGGAACCTGAGTTACAAGAAAGATGTATTCCTGCGCAACAAGGGTTTTTCATCGATCAACCAGATACCGAGTGGCGACGACGACCTGTTCATCAACCAGGTTGCCAATGCGCACAACACGGCCATCGTGATCGATCCTGAAACGCATACATTGAGTGAGCCCAAGAAAACCTGGGGCGACTGGATGACGCAGAAATACCGCCACTATACAACAGCTAATTATTACAAACCGTTGCATAAATTTTTATTGGGGTTGTATTCGTTGAGCCTGTTCCTCATCTATCCACTGCTGGCCTTGTCGATCGTGTTCTTCAACTGGTGGATCGCGCTTGCAGTGTATGGCGTAAGGCTGATCATACAGGCGGTTGTGTTTTACAAAAGCATGAAGAAACTCAACGAGGCAGATCTCTGGCCCTGGTTCCTTTTCTTTGATATCTGGATGTTCTTTTATTATATTTTCACCTTACCTGCCATATGGAAAGCGCCACGCAAAAACTGGGCCTGATACTGAAATACTTCGGCGATTTCACAGACGCACAACTGGCACAGTTTGCGGCGCTGGAAGAACTGTATAAAGAATGGAACGCGAAGATCAACGTGGTTTCAAGAAAAGACATCGACAGCATTTACCTGCACCATGTATTGCATTCGCTGAGCATTGCGGCCATCGCGGATTTTGCACCGGGTACGCAGGTGATCGATATCGGCTGCGGCGGTGGCTTTCCCGGTGTGCCCCTGGCGATCTTTTTCCCGGGCGTAAAATTTCACCTGGTAGACAGCATCGCAAAAAAATTAAAAGTAGTAGACGCCGTTTGCGAGGGCGCACAGATCAAAAACATCACCACGCAACATACACGCGCAGAGGAGATCAAAAACAGGAAGTTCGACTACGCCGTATCGCGCGCGGTTGCACCTTTGAAAGATCTCTGGACCTGGGCCGCACCGCTTCTCAAAAAAGACCACACCAAAACACTACCCAACGGACTCATCTGCCTCAAAGGCGGCGATCTTGCCCAGGAAATTTTCGAAAGCGGCCTCCGCCCCAAGATGATGCCGATCAGTAAGATCTTCCCGGAAGAATATTTTGAGGAAAAATACGTACTACACACAGCCAAATAATTAGGAATTAGAAATTAGGAATTAGGAATTGGCGGCGTCAAATGATGAATTGGTAATAAATCATAGCCTGCAACAAAACAGTAAGCCGCTCAAACGAGCGGCTTACTATTAATTCCTAATTCCTAATTTCTAATTCCTAATTAAAATGTCATTCGGGTATAACAACTTTATTATTCGCCCTATTCACATCCGCCATCCGCATGCTGGGGTCGATCTCGATGGATCTGATGTTCTGTATGGATTTGCCGATGGGGAACGAGTATTCGGGATGCGTCCATTTCCATTCTTCGTGAACGGTTCTTGGCGCCGTGCCCTCGGCGGGTTTGATGCCGAACATAAGACTCGAAGGGATGTAGTGCATTTCCTGTGATCCGTCTTTGTACGTAACCAGCACATCAACAGGCATCGGTATTTTACCAATGCGTTTGATGAGAATGGATGGCTTGCCGTCTTTGATGCTCACATCACCCACACCATAATCAATTGTTTTGGTAGAATTGATCCAGTATTCTTTGTACCAGTCGAGCTCCATGCCACTTAGTTTCTCCGCCACACGGATGAAGTCATTCGGGTTCGGGTGCTTGAAGCGCCATGTGTTGTAATACGCAAGCAGGATCTTGTCGCGGATGCTGTCGCTTACGATGTAACCCAGCTGCGACATAAACACTGCGCCTTTGCTGTATGCAGCATTGCTGTACGCGAAATTGGTATTATAATGATCGGCATGCGTGCTTGCAGGTTCTTCCAGCCCGCTTTTCACGAGGTTGAAATAACCGTTGTAAGAACCCCTGAATGCAAAGCCGGTAGACTTGCGCATTTCGGCCATCACCCTTGTGCTTGCGTAATCGGTGAAGCCTTCGTCCATCCACGGGTACAGCGATTCGTTGGAGCCCATGAGCATCTGGTACCAGGTATGCATCCACTCGTGCAATGCCGTTCCGATGCTGGCAGATTTGATAAGCGTAGCCATCGGGTATTCCATTCCACCATCACCACCTTGAATAAAGGTGTATGTTTTGTATGGATAGGCGCCGAATGTTTTTGCGATGATGGGATACGCAAGCGCTGTTGAGTCTGCTACTTTCTGCCATCTTGCTTCAAGCGAGTCGACCGCTTTGTATACCACGCGGATCAACGGGCCGTTGGCGGTGGTGCGTGTGATCATTTTATAATTCGGATCTGCGCACCACACAAAATCGTGCACATTGTATGCCTGCCATTTCCAGGTGATCGTGGGCCCTGTTGGCGCTTTGATCCTTGCCTGCGGCGATTCGTATCCAAAACCGGTTTCGTTGCCGTTCTGCAGGTCGCCGCCCGCCGTTACCATGTATGATTTGTCGATGGTGATGTTCACATCAAAATCGCCCCATACGCCATAGAATTCCCTGGCGATGTACGGATTGGCGTTCCATCCCTGGTAATCGTATTCCACCATTTTAGGATACCATTGGCTCATGCTGTAACGGATGCCCTCTGCGTTGTCGCGCCCGCTCCTGCGGATCTGCACGGGCACCTGCGCTTCAAACGCGAGGTCCATCGTTACCTTGCTTTTCGGAAGAATGGGTTTGGTGAGCACCACTTCGAGAATGGTCTCATGCTCCTTCATCTGTTGCTCAACACCATTGATCTTAATGCTGCGCACGTGCTGGTACCCGATCTCGTCGGGTTTCAGTTTGCTGATGCGGTCCTTTACACGCGCATCCCAATCCAGTCCGTCGCCTCTTCTCGAAGGTTCGTTGATCCTCGTTTTGCCAAGCTCCATGCTGCGCACATCCATGCTGCTGCCGGGCTGGAACGCGTTCCAGTAGCAGTGAAAAAATACGCGTGTAAGCGTATCGGGAGAGTTGTTGGTGTAATCGATCTTTTCCGTTCCTGTAAAACGGTTGGTGTTCACGTTCACGTCAACATTGATCGCATACTTGATGCGTTGCTGCCAGCGGTCGGCCTGTGCCGACACAGAGATGGCCGCAAACAACGACAATAATAGCAAGCTCGAAAATCTTCTCATGGTATTCCGGGAGTTTTTGTGTTGCCCAAGTTCAGGAATTTATCCTGAAAACAAGCAGAAAAAATGACTGGCGGGTGGGGAACAAAATGCAGCGCGGCAAAAGCATACATGAAATTATTTGTATATTCGTTACAGACAATATGCTATGAGAATAATCCCGGTGCTGTTAACGATGGCCGCAATTTTTGCCCTCCACGCGGCTGATGCGCAAACCCACAAAACCAAAAAGATGAATGTAATCATTGATGAAGAGGAAGATGTTCCGCCACCCTCATCGGCCGACGAGAAAAAACCACCGGTAAGCCTCAGCAACTGGTTCTTTACGTTTGCCAATACGCCTGTTACCGGTAAACCCGTGCAATACAAAGTGACGGTGTTTGGATCCGGTTCGGGCGATGAAGACCCGATGCAACACCTTTTCATCGGCATTGGCGAATGGAAAAACAAAAGCGCCGGACCGAAGGGTTACCAATATGTGCAGTTGAAGAAAGAGGAATACAAGGGCCTGGATCTAAGGCAGGTTATAGAAAAGTTGCAGGCCCAGGTCAAATCGTTCCTGCACATGATGCGGTTCAAACAGACCGCATTCGGGAAAGCGGGTACCGTGTCTTTTTTGTTTGACGACCTGAAAGTGATCGAGCTGAAGTAGAACAACGGTTGATTGTTGAATATACCCCGAACCGCCGTTTAAATTTCCGGGGTTGTTCTTTAAGGTTTTCCACCCACCACAACCACGATCTCCCCTTTTACAGTTTTCGCTTTAAAATGTGCAGCCACTTCTGCCAGTGTGCCGCGCGCATTTTCCTCAAACATTTTGGTAAGCTCGCGGCTCACGCAACACTCCCTTTCGGGGCCGAAATACTGTATGAACTCTTCGAGTGTTTTTACCAGGCGCATCGGGCTCTCGTAAAAAACCATGGTACGCTCTTCTTCGGCCAGTTTTTTCAATAGTGTTTGTCTTCCTTTTTTGAGCGGAAGAAATCCTTCGAAACAAAAGCGGTTGGTGGGGATGCCGCTGTTCACCAATGCGGGAACAAAAGCGGCGGCACCGGGAAGGCATTCCACTTTCACTTCCTGTTTGATGCACTCGCGTACCAGGAGAAATGCAGGATCTGAAATACCGGGCGTTCCCGCATCGGTAACCAGCGCCATTGTTTTGCCGGCGCGGAGCTGGTCAACAATATGCGTAACAATTTTGTGCTCGTTGTGCTGGTGATACGGCGAAACAGGTTTCTGGATATTGTAATGCTGCAGCAGCCGCGAAGAGGTACGTGTATCCTCGCACAATATCACATCCACCTGCTGCAACACTTCGAGCGACCGAAGGGTGATGTCTTTGAGGTTTCCGAGCGGTGTGGGAACAAGATAGAGCAAGGAGTTTGTCGTTTGGTGAGGAGTGGGTGCCTGGAGCTGGATCAAACGCCCTCACTCCACACTTTATTAATTGATCATTTCAATCTCGAAAAACTCCATCACCGGGTTGGCCAGTAATTTTTTGGTGGCTTCTTCGGCGATCGATTTGGCCTGGGCTTCGGTGTCGGCATCTACCTGCAGGGTAATGTGCTTACCAACGCGTACATCCGTTACTGCGCCGAGGCCTAAATTCTGTAAGCCGCCCAATACAGCTTTACCCTGTGGGTCGAGAAGGTCTTTCAACGGCATTACTTTGATCTGAACATTATAGGTCATGGTTCTGGTTGTTTGAACAGCAAAGATAGAATTACATACGCAATAAAAGTGACGGGCACCGCCAGCCATCCGAAAACAATGGCCGATACCAGTAAAATACCTGCAAGTATGAGGAAAGGCAATAATTTTTTTACCGATACCCCGTTGAATTTCATCGCCAGCATCGGCAATGTTGAAACCATCAGGTAACTGGTGATGAATACCACGCCATACCAGAACCATTTGTTCATCAGCAGCAGCGTAACGGCATCGCGACCGGAATACCAGTACACCAATGGCAATGAAGCGATCAGCAAGCCCACCGCCGGTATGGGAACGCCTTTAAAGCCGTGCGACTGTGTGGTATCTATATTGAACCTCGCCAGGCGGTAGGCCCCGGCGCAGGGAACAATAAATGCGGGCAGCAGCCACAGCAGGTTTATGTCGAGCCCGTCTGCCTGTTGCGCAAAAGACAGGCGCAGGAACTGGTAAGCGATCAGGCCGGGGGCCACGCCGAAGCTCACAACGTCTGCGAGCGAATCGAGTTGTTTGCCCATTTCCGAAGAGGCTTTGAGCAGGCGCGCCACGAACCCATCGAGGAAATCGATCACCGCAGCGGCGCCGATGAAGATGCTGGCCACGTAGATCTTTTCCGGGATCACCACTAAATTTTCTCCGTAACCGTCAACCGAAATGGTAAGCCCCGTTTGCATGATGCACACAATGGCAATACATCCGCAGAACAGGTTGAGGAGGGTGAATAGGTTCGGGATCTGTTTCATGGATTGAATTTTTGGTGGGTGTTTACCGGTGATTGGTTCGTATTATTTATTCACCGGCCTCGGCGGCCAATTCAGGCTTCACGTTTCTTCATGAGGCGCTCAATTTCTTCTACCGTGATCGGGATATTTTTCATCAGGTCGATATTGCCGTTCTTGGTGATCCAGAAATTATTTTCAATGCGGATGCCCATTTGTTCTTCTTCGATGTAGATGCCGGGTTCGATGGTAAAGAGCATGCCTGCTTTTACCGGTTCGGTTCTTGTTCCAAGATCGTGCACATCCAACCCGAGGTGATGGGAAATGCCGTGGTACAGGTACTTGCGGTAAGCGCGGTTGTCTTTGTCTTCGTTCTTCACGGTCGATTTATCGAGCAGGCCAATTTTGATGAATTGTTTGGTGGCTTCCTCTCCCACTTTTTCCGTATAATCAACAATAGAGATCCCCGGCTTTAAAATGCTTTTTGCATAATTGTGCAAATGCAGGCAGGCGTTGTATACTTCTTTCTGGCGTTTTGAAAATTTGCCGTTAACAGGAACGGTACGGGTAAGGTCGGCGTTGTAATAACCGTATTCGGCACCAAAATCCATCAAGATCAATTCGCCGTCTTTACAGGTACCGTTGTTGGATACATAGTGCAGCGTGCGTGCATTATCACCCGAAGCGATGATGCTTCCATAAGCGGGCCCCGTTGCGCGCTGGCTGAGGAAGCTGTGGAAGATCTCCGCTTCTATCTCGTATTCCGCTACGCCCGGCCTGATGAATTTCAGCAGCCTGCGAAAGGCAACCTCGGTTATATCGATGGCTTTCTGCACCACTTCTATTTCTTCTTTTGTTTTGATGGCCCGCAACTGCCGCATGATCCTGGCCGCGCGCTGGAAAGAGTGCAGCGGGTAGGCGGCACCCATTTCATCCACAAAGCGGTAATCGCGGGTGCGCACGTGCGCCGCTTTGCGGTCGTTTTCGTTGGTGTCGAGGTAAATATGGTCTGCCAGGTGTACCCATGCCTGCAACAGCGCATCGATGGTATCGAGCCACACAATGGTTGAGATACCCGAAGTGGCCGTGGCCTCTTTGGCGCGCAGGCGCTTGCCGTCCCATTTTTCTTTCAGTTCATTCGGGCGAACCAGTACCAGCACTTCGCGGTATTTGGGGTCGGGGTTGTCCGGGAACAGAATAACCATCGAATCTTCCTGCCGGATGCCGCTGAGCCAGAAAAGATCGGTGTTCTGTTTGAACGGGTGAAGCGCATCGCCATTGGAAGGAAACTCGTCGTTGCTCACAAAAACAGCGATGCTGTTGGGAAGCATTTCTTTTACAAAACGTTTCCTGTTATTGATAAAAATTGCCGGGTTCAAAGGCAGGTATTTCATGTTAAAGGCGTTGTGCTGCAATATAGTGAATGGTGAATAGCGAGTGGTGAATAGTGTGTAAAAATTTGGTGGCCCCCGGGTAAGGGCTGTTGTGATCCGTAAAGGATTGTCACGAAGAATAACAGGGGTCAGACCGGATGAATTGTTGCTTCAATGCCATCTCCCCAGTTCAGTCACCGAAAAAAAGTTGATGAACGGTAACCATTAATACGAACTTGATCGTACATTTACTACGAAATTATTCGTCTATCTAAGATCACCAAATAAAACACACTATGAAAAAAGCAAACACCCGGTGGCTATCGCTCGCGCTCCTCGCCTGCGTTGCCGTAACTTTTGTGGCATGGAAAAAATCGGATTCCATGCGTTCGGTTCACCAGTATTCAACGGGCTTCGAATATGCAGACGATGCCGATACCACCCCGGTACGCAAGCGGTCGTATTCGTACAAAAGAGATTATAAGATCAAAGACATCGATGAAGCGATGCAGGAAGTGGACCGTGCGATGGCGGAACTCGACAAGAGCCTCAAGATCGACCTCGGCAAAATGAACAAAGAACTGCAGGCGGCCATGGATGAGATCAAAAACATCAATTTCGACAAGATCAACGAAGAAGTTAAGACAGCGCTCAAAGAAGTGGACTGGGACGGCGTGAACGCCGACATCCGGCACGCAGGCAGGGAAGTTGAAAAAGAACTGAAAAAGATCAACAAAGAATCCATTCGTGCAGAAGTGGAAGCTGCGAAAGCAAGTTCACTTATGAACGGCGATTTAATCAAAAACAGTGTGGCGCTGGGTTTAAAGGCTGCAAAGCTTGGCATCGATAAAGCAAAGAAAGAACTGGAGCAACTGAAAGAATTTACGGATGAACTGGAGAAAGACAAACTCATCAACAAAAACGAGCGGTTCAGGATCGAGATAAAGGATCACGAAATGTTCATCAACGGAAAGAAACAGTCAAAGGAAGTAAACGATAAATACAGGAAATATTTCAAGGATGGAAACTACACGCTGCGGAGCGATGGAGACGACGATGATGAAGATTAGTGTATATTATAATAAAATAAGAAGACGCGGTATCAAAAGTAAAATGAAGTGCGCTGAGAATCGCGTAAATGAAAATCTTCCCCATCAGGTACCCGAATAAAAAGAGGCTGTATCGGACTTTTGATACAGCCTCATGTGCTATCTCCCGAACTTTATTTCGCAACGATCAACTTCGCGTTGTGGCTTGATCTTCCGTCGAAGACACGAACCATATATATTCCCGAATGAACTCCGGATAGTGATATGCGCTGAACGGATAAATTTCCATGAAACGGAATCGCTTTAATAACGCTTCCGCCGCTAGAAATAATGCGTACTTCCCTGATGTATTTGAATTTCTCTACTGTTCCAGGTGGTTGTTTAAGGGTGATAACTGCATAATCGCCGGCAGGATTCGGTGTAATCGAAACAGTTCTCAGTGAATTCGTTTTGTCAACATCGGACTCTTCCTTCCGCGCAGTAGCTTTGGAGCTCCCTTTGATAATCGCGTCAGGCTCCCAATCACCACCATAAGCGACTTCACAATATTTAAATATGTCTCTTGTCACCCCGCAGCCGGTAACATCGACGGTAATAGCTTGTCCCGAGCCAAGCGGCCCCGAAGTTGTAGAGATCGCACCAGAGTACTGTCCATAGTTTAGCGACCAAGATGATCCTGAAGGGAAACGCCAGAAGAATGTAACTGGTGGATACCCGGGAGGAGTATGGAATTCAAAAGGCGCATAACTATAGGGATAAACGGTATCTGGCCCGGTTACCCAGGTAGGTGTTAGAGACGACCAGAAAGGGGCAAACCCTGCGACAAGGCCAACGGTTTTTGTGAACGGTGCTGCGCCGCATGCACCGGTGATCATCACATACACCGCACCATTTGCATCATCGCTCACATAGTCAATGATTGTTGAGCTTGAAGTAGGCGTTCTTGAACTTAGGCTTGCTGTCGTTGACCATAAATAACTTACACCAGGAATGCTTGGAACGGAAAGAGCGCGCGTTTCTCCCGAGCACATGCCTTCAGTTGATCCTGTGATATTTAAATCTGTATTGTATGTTGTGACGCTTGTACCGGCACTGTAATTGTGTCCGTTGAGCGAAACGGTGCAACTCACATTTGAAAGCGATGTACTACTTGAGCCCGGGGTCAAAGAGATCGAATTAGTCGATGTCGAAATAGTCGAAGGGGCTGCGCTCCCGGAATGCTCCCAGCCATTGCTGGGTCCAAGACTCCAGCTATAAGATATCGTCCCAGTATTCCCATAAATATTACTTACAGTGTAAGTCTGTGCCCCAGACCCACACGATAATGTGTTTGATGCCGGAGAAATTATAAAGACCGGATCTTCGTTTTCGCTGATCGTGATTTTCTTAATCAATATGGTCTTATATCCACTGGGAGATACAGCACGAACCGTCATGGATGAAAGGCTACTCGTAATCCGTCCGGTACCAACGGTATAATTGGCATAACCGGAAAGGTTAATACCAGCTCCAAAAACCAGGTTGCCGCTTGTAGAAGGGTCAACTACTTGCTGTCCCCCGCATGCATTGTTATTTCCATTACCACTATTATTTGGGGTAAAAACCAGTGTTGGTGTGCCTGTTCCCGTACTACTTATGTAAGTAGCGTTCACCGCTATCACATATTTATGACCGGGTTTAAATGAATAAAAAATCTCAAACTGTGTTCCCGTCGTGTTTCCGCCAGAAGTTGTACACTCAAGATCAACCGTTTTTTCGACGGAGTTCTAGACTGGCTGCCCGGCGTTCGTAATGTGGTTAATTGTGGAGCTAGAGCCGCCGACTGTACACGGAACAGCTGCTGTACTTCCAAACAGATTACAAGCAGGGGAGCCAGGATTCCATGCACTGTAATCAATGACCGTTGATACTTGGGCACAGAGATTGCCGATAACGCACGTCAAACATGCGATGAGCAGGAGAGGTTTTTTCATAGTTTGTATATTTTGGTTATAAGGACTTGCTCCTTTCCAGGTATACCTGGATACCAGCACCCACCTGCACAACGTTTGATGCCATGTTCCCCCCGCCGGTGTATGCCATCCTTTTATAACCGACAGTAAATTCAATTCCGACATTCGGATTTAGAAAAACAACGGGGCCTGCCATAATATTAAACCCACTCGAATTTGAAGAGGGGTTGCCTAACTCTTTGCTTGATTCAAACAAGTAGCCAACCTCGGCGAAAATGTTTGTCCGATTGGCAGCTTCCAGAAAATAATAACGTAAAAAAGGCCCGATGTTAAAAATGTCAGCGCTGGTCTTTGACGAACCTGTATTTGTATACACATGAGAGTATCCTGGTCGCAGGCCAACAGCTAGCTTTTCACCAAGGAAAAGTCCCGCCGCAGGTGAAATTTGTAAGTAGGATTGGTTGTAGTTAGGTACGCTTGAACCTGTATAACTGGTATTAGAAAAACTGGCGTTACCGCCAATTAACCAATTGCCTTTACCTAGTTGAGCGTTGATTGTTGAGGGAATCGTGAAGAAAAATAAAGAAAAAACAAAAAAATGTGTAAATCGCGAATTCGATAAATCAGGCGCTTTCGTTGCTTTCATGTTCATAGATTTTTTCCGATGAATATAAACAAATTGATACTGTTTATCCAGGGGTAAAAACCTGTATGAACAGTAATTAGCGCCGGGTAATTTGGCGCCTCTCATCAGAATAGCTACTTCTCAGGAACAATGTCGAAAGCACAACACCTACTGATCCTATTCTTATTTTACATCAGAATTTAACCGTTGGGCACTTCACCGCCCTTCCCGCGCTGGAAGGGAAGATCCCGCTCTTTACAATAGACAATTCATAGGCCCCGCGTGTGCCGTTGGCGGCCATGGATGAAACGGTGGCGTCGTAGTTGATGGTGAATTTAAGATCGCTTACCTGGTAACCTACCATGGGTATGAACGCATCTTTATTGCGGTAGTACAGGCCGAGTATCAACTGGCTCACCCCGTTGCCGGTAAGATCGCGGTTTGCGTTGAAGCCAACAACCGTTTCCCAGTTGCCTCCCATTTTGCTTACATACACATTTGGGTTTACGATCCATACATCCTGCAGTTTGATGCTTGCGTTCACAAATGCAGAATACCTGCGGTCGATCCTTCCGTCGGATACCGAAGGATCGAAAAAACTTTCACGCGGGGTGTTGATGTGGCCGATGCTTACGCCGGCATTGAAATAAACTTTGTCTGATGCGAAGTAAGCATAGTTCAATCCCACCTGCAGGTCTAGAAAGGATGCCTGGCTGTTTGCATACGGTTCATTGGAGGGAATGTTTGCATCGAAGAAACTTCCGTTCCATGTATTATCCGAAGTGAGTTTGCTGATGTCGATCCGTTTTGCCGTGTAACCCAAACCAAAACCGCCGCTGAGCAGGCTGTTGTAGCCCACCATCTGGTGGTAGGCGATGGTGGCAAAACCACTGGTGGCCGACAAACTTCCTGCGCCCGCTGCATCTTTGAGCAGGTATCCGCCCAGGCCCAGCCACCCGTTCTCAAACCTGTCCTGGAACAGTTTGGTATCCGCCCATACGCTCATGGTCCTGTAAGGATTGCTTGGGCTCAGGCCCCATTTGTTCCTGTAATTACCGCCGATCCTGAAATCAAAATCAGGATTGAACCCTGTGTTTGCGGGGTTAACGATCAGCGGTGCGTTGAAATATTGTGAGAAGTTAAGATCCTGCGCACGCGTATTCGTTGCCACGCCGGTGGCAAGTAACAAAATCAATACTATTTTCTGTTTCCACTTCATATCTATCGCTCTATCTGAGTAATGTGATGTCGCCTTTTTTGATTGCCCTTTCCTTGCTTCCGAATTCAACCGTTAATGCGTAATGGTATACTTCCTGTGGCTGTAAACGTCCGTTTGTTCTTCCGTCCCATCCCTCATTCGGGTCGGTGCTCTGGTACACGATGGCACCCCAGCGGTTGTAAATGGTCCACGTCATTTTTGCGATGCCGTACCCACGTACATAAATCTTATCGTTGATGCCATCCCCGTTTGGTGTGAACGAGTTGGCCACGTCTACCAGTGCGTTCACGGTTACCGAAATAGGCTGGCAGGTTGTATCTGTGCAACCGGCATTGTTGTATGCAACCAGGCAGGTATTGTAGGTTCCGGTGGCATTGTAAAAATGACGGACCGTTGTATCGGGCCTGATGGTAACCAATGAATCCCCATCATCAAACAACCACTTAAAACGCGTGCCACCAACCGAGGCGTTAAGGAAGCTGACCGGTGTGTTGGGTTGTGTAGGATTGGGTGTATAGGTATACGATGCCGTAGGATTACCGCTTACGGTTATCGTAAATGCGGCCGATGTGTCGCGCACATTACAGGTGTTCGGATCGATGGCGATAAGGTAAACCTGGTAGGTTCCTGTATTGGGATACAGGTGTTCCGGATCGGTTTGGGTGGATGTGGTGCCATCACCAAAATCCCAGATAAACTGTTCGCCACCCAACGAGCTGTTGGTGAATTTCGCGTTGTACGGCGCACAACCGAACGCCGGTGTAGTAAACTGCGCTTTCACATTGGTGGAGATCCTGATCTGTTTGATGAGGCTATCGGGTTCATTGCAATAATTGGTATCAACAAGCACCAACTTCACATTGTAGGTTCCCGGTGCCGCATAGGTATGTGTAACCGATCCGCCACCACCCGCGGTTCTCGTGCCATCGCCAAAATCCCAGATAAAACTGGTTGCGGTAAAAGGTTTTTTTGCAGTGGATGTATTGGTGAACTGGTATCCGAGCGATGAGCAGGGTGGTAATTTGGTTGCATTGAATCCCATCGCCACCTCATCATCCCGCACACGCATGGTCACGTACGCAGAATCGGCAACATTGCAACTGTTTGAGTCTACCGCGGTCAGTTTTACGCGGTAAACACCTACGGCATTGAAGGTATGGGATACACTCGGCGTGGTGGTGGTAACAGGCGCTGTGCCATCGGCAAAATCCCAGATGTATTTTTGTCCCATTGCCAGCGTATCAGAAAAATCCACCGTTAGCGGAACGCATCCCGAGGTATCGTGTGCAACACCATTTACAGAGGCACGCAGCCCTGCTCCTATCCCTGCCAGGTTGAACGCGATCTTGATCGCCGCGAGGTTACAGCCCTCCACCGTTCCATTACGGCTTGCCCACACGCCTGGTGTGGTTGGAAAACCGCCGCTGTTTCCGCAGTTGGCGCACATAGACTGGTAGATCACACCGTTCTGGTCGAAGCGGCTCGTACCGCCATCAACGTGTTCCCCAAACCCGCCGTTCTCGCCGAAGAAACTTCCATAGAGTTGCGATTGTGCATTCTTGGCAAGCACAAAGAAATAGAAATCATCTCCATCGGTCGATTTCTGGTAGGCATCCGGTGTTACGGAAAGACCCTTTGTTCCGGCGCTTGGAAAATTGTCTGATGTATTGGCCGATCCGCCCCATCCCGATACATATACGTTTTCACAACGGTCCACGAGGAACGCTGTTGGTGAGATGTTTGGAACGGCGAGCCCCGATCCGAAAACGGTAGAATACACAAAATCGGAAAGATCGGGCCGCAGCTTCGCGATGAACTGCCGGCCGGATGGTTGACTGAACGCCGCGTTCACAACGGGCCAGGAACCGGTTGAGGTTCCGGCGATGTAAGGAAAACCGAGTTTATCAAATTGGATCCCATAAATAACATCCATACCTGCCGTTCCGAAATAGCCGGTGCGCACCATGTTCCCGTTTGGTGTGAACTCGGTAACAAACCCGTCTCCGCCACCGCCCTGGAGCGTTGAATATTTTACGCCGGTTTTGTTACCCGGGAAATTACTGCTTGCCGTTGCACCGGCTACAAAAAGGTTCCCGGTAAGCGGGCTGAGGGCAAGTACAAAGGCAGCGTCGTCGTCCGTACCGCCAAACAAAACACTGAACAACACGGCCGACAGATCGGGTCTTAGTTTAAGCACAACCGCATCCTGCGCCCTTCCCCCGGCATTGGCGCCGGCCAGGGTTGTTTGCGGGGATACGGCAGTGGTAAGAAAGTTGGCAGATTGTGTGCAGGAAGCAAAATAGATATTTCCCGCAGCATCCAGTATCACTTCACTGCGCGCATCATCGCCATAGTTGCGGTTGATCGATTCCACACCGGCGGTACGTGTTGTTGAATATTTGTGTTTGATGTTCACGCCATCGTCTCCCGTTCCACCAATCCTTACCGAACCCACGAGGTCGGTTCCGTTGGCATTGAGCTTGGTCACAAAAATATCCCATCCCCCGCCGGCCCCATACGTTTGGAGCGCGCCGCGCACAGGGTAATTTGTTGAGGTGGTACGACCCGCAATAACAAGGTTACCCGCCGCATCCACCACCATGCTATGTGGCTGCTCGTTGCCGCTGCCACCAATGTAGGTTGCGTAGATCCTGTTGGCGCCTGTAGGATCGAATTTCATGATCGCAAGGTCAAACCCTTTTCCCTCGCCCGTATTGGTTCCACCCTGGTAGCTTGTCTGGAACGCGCCGTTGCTTGCAGGGAAACCTGAATTCGGCGTTCCGAAAGCGATGCCGCCCGCATAAAAATTTCCTGCGCCATCGTAGGTTGCAGTATAACCCCAGTTGTCTACACGGCTGCCGGTAAACGTTGAGAACACAACGGATGGATCGATCACCAGTGTCGCGTTCCTTGCATAATCCGATAAACGGAAACGGACGATGTTGCCCTTCACTTCATAACTGCATTGGATCTCGGTTCGCGTATTGTTGGCGAGCTGGTAGGTATAAGGCTGCATCTCTTTTACCACATCAACAGATGTTTTGATGTTGAGTATGCCGTCTTTCACTTTCAATTCATCCGCGCCATCGAAATACATCGCTATGCGCGATGGATCGCCGCCGGGATGAACAATGAAATCGTATTTGAGAACGCCATTGGCCGTATAATAACGCACGTCGATATTCGGGTAAACGTTTTTGTACGTTACACCAAGATAGGTTTTGCAATTGCTCACCCATTTGGTCGAGTCCGTTCCGTAAATAAAATTGTTGAGCGTAACCTGCGCCTTGTCGGGAACGATCTGCGGGTTGGTATTCGCATTCAGGAAACGCATTTCGTACATGTGCCCCCTGATCACTGAAACAGCATTGGCACCGCCGCCGTCGTCTTTACCGGGCGTCAATACATCGGGCAGCCTGTTCGACTGTGTTTGTTTATCTGCACCGGAGGAAGTTGTGTTGCCGTGTGCGTGTCCGACTTTGCTTACCCGGTTAAGGTCTTCGTGGTTATACAGCGCCACGCGGTAACCTGTTGCCTGTAAAAGGAAGGAACCGGTAGAAAGATCGCCTCTGAATTTGATCTGCTTATCCCACTGCCCCCTGTTCTCAATAAACTCCAGATAGTTTTGCGAAAAAGACGGGCCACACACTAAAAGCAGTGCGACAATCTTTCCCAATGTTTTTAAAACTCCCAATCTTGTTTTTTTTAAAAGGTACGATTTATATACGTCTGTTTTATGGTAGTGGTTGTTAATGTTTTGCTTGAAAGCCGCTCCCGGAGTCATCAAAAGTAAATGCTGAATCGCCGGTCTTTACAGGCGGGAAAAAAACAGTTCAGCCTCCCTTTATCGTATACCATCGAGAACCTTTATGAGATCTTCCCCCATCCGTTTCTGCGGCGCTGCGATTGCAGGTATGTTTTCAGCTGCAAATTCTTTGCCATACTAAGCTCCACATCTTCTTCCACAATGCGCTCCGCTTCGGCCCTGGCCAGTTCGAGCAGCGCCCTGTCGTTAACAATGTTTGCGATCTTAAAGTTCAGTGCCCCACTCTGCCGGGTGCCCTCAATGTCGCCCGGACCGCGGATCTCGAGGTCTTTTTCGGCGATCCTGAAACCATCGTTCGTGGCGCACATTATCTTGATACGTTCGCGGGCCTCTTTGCTGGCTTTGACACCAGTTAATAAAATGCAAAAACTTTTTTCGCTGCCTCTTCCCACCCTTCCGCGGAGCTGGTGCAGCTGCGAGAGGCCGAATTTCTCCGCGCTTTCGATCACCATAACCGAGGCATTGGGAACGTTCACACCCACTTCTATCACCGTTGTACTTACCATGATCTGCGTATCGCCTTTTACAAAGCGCTGCATATTGGTTTCTTTCTGCTCGGCCGGTTGCCGCCCGTGCACCATGCTGATGCGGAACTTAGGTTCAGGGAAAAAACTTTTGACCTGCTCGTAACCCTGCATCAGGTCTTCGTAACTGAGTTTTTCGCTTTCTTCGATCAACGGGTAAATAAAATAAGCCTGGCGGCCCTTGTCAATTTCTGTTCTCACAAAATCCATCACGTTCGCCCTTGCCGTTTCTGAACGGTGAACGGTGGTGATGGGTTGCCTGCCGGGCGGCAATTCATCCATGATGCTGTAATCGAGATCGCCGTAGGCAGTCATGGCAAGTGTTCTCGGGATCGGTGTCGCCGTCATCACCAGCACGTGCGGCGGTACCGCTGCTTTTTCCCACAGGCGCGCCCGCTGGGCCACACCAAAACGGTGTTGCTCGTCAACGATAACCAATCCCAGGTTCCTGAACTGTACGGCATCCTCGATCACTGCATGGGTGCCTACCACAAAATGGATCGTATCATCCATCAGTCCCTGTAAGATCCTGCGCCGTTCTTTTGCTTTTGTACTGCCCGTGAGCAGCGCGATCTCCACCGGCATTTCTTTGAGCAGTTCGCTTAACCCGGCGTAATGCTGCTGGGCAAGGATCTCTGTGGGTGCCATCATACAACTCTGGAAACCGTTGTCGGCGGCGAGCATCATGCTCAGTAGTGCAACGATGGTTTTGCCGCTGCCCACATCTCCCTGCAGCAAACGGTTCATCTGGTGGCCGCGGCCCGTATCGGCCCGGATCTCCTTGACCACGCGTTTTTGCGCGCCCGTAAGCTCGAAGGGTAAATATTTTGAATAAAGCGTATTGAAAAGCTCGCCTACTTTTTCAAACACCACGCCGCGGCTTGCTTTGTGGCGCTGGAGACGAACCAGGTTCAGTCTTACCTGGGCGATAAAAAATTCCTCGAACTTGATCCTGCGCATCGACTCCTCAGACAAAGCCGCGCTTGCGGGAAAATGGATGTTCCGGTAGGCTTCGTAACGCCCAAGGAGTTTTAATCGCCGCAACACTTCTTCGGGAATGTTCTCCGGGATGTCTTTTGGCTGCACAAGCGAAAGAAGCGCATACGTAAGTTTGCCCAGTTGCCTTCCATTGAAGCCGCGCGCCTTTAATTTTTCTGTTGTTGGATAAACGGGCTCGAGAAAATTTTTTCCATCTGCATTTGCCCGCGCATAAGGTTCTATTTCGGGATGAACCATCTGCGGCTTGCCATTGAAAAAACCTGTTTTGCCGAACACGAGGTAATCGCTCCCTATGTTCAGGTTCTTTACCACGTAATGGATGCCCTGGAACCAGGCCAGCTCCAGTATGCCGGTGCTGTCGCGCAGCTGGGCCAACAATCGTTTGGCACGCCCTGTTCCAACCGTGTCATAGCCCAGCAAAGTTCCGGCCACCTGTATGTAATCCGTTTGCGGCGTGATCTCGCGGATGCGGTTCACTTTTGTTTTATCAATGTGCCGGTTGGGGAAATGTTCCAGCAGGTCGCCGAAAGTGAAGATCTCCAGCTCTTTCTTCAGCATATCGGCACGCATCGGCCCTACACCTTTGAGGTATTCGATGGGGTTCAGCAATATGGATGCGAGATCGGAGATGATGTTGATTTAAGCTGCAAAATAATAAAAAGCACCATCGAACTACGAAGGGCAGGCGATGAGCACCAGGTTAATGGCGAAAGGTGCAGAGAACGGCAACCAAAAAGCGCCGGGAACATGTTATGGGGATCACCTGTTTGACATAAGGCGGTCACACACCGGTATAAATACTGGTTAGATCAGACATTTACGACCCGGCCAGCGCTCCAGGCGGGTGGCTCATCCCTTGTAAATACCGGTCCTGTTCCGCGCCCATTGTTCGTTGCGGGATGTGCAATGTTCCGTCTTCTCTCCCTATCTTCGCCCCCTATGGAAAAAGAGGTTGTTCTTAGTGGTATCCGCCCTACAGGTTTCCTGCACCTGGGCAATTATTTTGGCGCGATGCGTAATTATGTGCGCATGCAGGATGATTACAACTGTTATTTCTTCGTGGCCAACTGGCACAGCCTCACCACGCACCCCGATACAAAAGAATTGAAGAACAGCGTTCACCGCGTGATCGCGGAGAACATCGCATGCGGCCTCGATCCTGAAAAAGTGGCCTTGTACATACAGAGCGATGTTCCGGAAATAGCGGAACTGTACCTGTACCTGAACATGCTTGCCTACAAGGGCGAGCTGGAAAAAACAGTTACCTTCAAAGACAAGGTTCGCCAGCAGCCAGACAATGTGAATGCGGGTTTGCTTACCTATCCTGTATTACAGGCTGCAGACATCCTGATCCACCGGGCGGTAAAGGTACCGGTTGGCAAAGACCAGGAGCAACACCTCGAAATGGCGAGGAACTTTGCCGAGCGTTTCAATTACCGTTACGGAGAAGTATTGCCGTTGCCTTATGCATTCAACTACGACAGTGAGCTGGTGCGGATCATGAGTCTGGACGGAACAGGTAAGATGAGCAAGAGCGAGAACCAGATGGCCACTTTGTACCTGGCAGACGACGAGGACACGATCCGCAAAAAGATCATGAAGGCAAAGACCGACCAGGGGCCCGAAACACCGGGATCGGCAAAGCCTGATTATATCCAGAATCTTTTTACCCTGATGGGACTTGTGAGTACACCAGATACCGTTAAAAAGTTCGAAGACGATTTCAATGCCAGCAGTGCCGGCAATTGCATCATCCGCTACGGCGATATGAAGAAACAGCTGGCCGAAGACATGGCGCGGTTCATCCGCCCGATCCGCGAAAAAGCTGCAGATATACAGCACAACAAAGAATTGTTGTCGCGCATCATTCTCCAGGGCGCCGACAAGGCCCGTGCCAGTGCATCGGCCACCTTGCAGCTCGTGCGGGAGGCAGTGGGAATGAACTGAGCTTTGCGCGGAGGGCCGGGCAAAACAACCTTATAAAACAAAAAAGCACGAAGCGAAAGGCCGGCAGCCGGCAGCTTAAAAAAAATCGTACATTCAACACATCATGGCAAAAGCAAGAAAACCAAAACATATAGCAGTGGCCGGCAATATCGGCGCGGGGAAAACCACGTTGACAGAGATGCTGAGCAAGCACTACCGATGGATACCGCAGTTTGAAGATGTGGACCACAACCCTTACCTCATGGATTTTTATGAGGACATGCCACGCTGGAGCTTTAACCTGCAGATCTTCTTCCTGAACAGCAGGCTCAACCAGTTGCTCGAGATCCATCATGGAACGGAAACCATCATACAGGACAGGACCATCTATGAAGATGCCAACATCTTCGCGCCCAACCTGCATGAAATGGGGTTGATGAGCAAACGCGATTTTGACAATTATTATCTTTTCTTCCAGACATTGAAATCAATGGTACAGCCGCCAGACCTGCTGATCTACCTGAAAGCATCCGTGCCTACGCTTGTGGCACAGATCCAGAAACGCGGAAGGGAATACGAAGAGAACATACGCCTCGACTATTTAAAAAGGCTCAACGAATACTACAACAAATGGATCGACTCTTACAAAGAGGGCCCGTTGCTGATCATCGATTGCGACAAAAATAAATTCGCGGAAACGGATGAGCATTTTGGAGACATCATCAGCAAAGTGGATAGTACTTTGTTCGGGTTGTTTTAAAACGCTGGGGAGTTCTGTTTTTGTAATACCCGCCTTTTTTGACGGGATGTTTTGCATACGCAAATTTGCGAAAACCTTACGTTCCGCTTTTCGTGAAAAATCATTTTTTCACGAAAAGTTTGGCATCACAGTTAATCGGCTGTGCTCGTTTTGATACCTGTACCTGAGTTTTAAAACCCAAACAACCATCATTAAAAAAATCGGCCTTGGCTATGACGAGGGTGGCGATTCTCTCTACGCGATTTTGGGCAACGATGCAGATGACTGCTGGGAATATTACTTGATTGAAATGATTTGGATCCTAATTCAAAATAGTAAAAATGCCGTTTCTTGACTACAAACCCATTGCTTTAGAAAAATTTAGTTTCCTGGTCACTGACTATGGTTTCGAGCTAACGGAGGTGCGCAGCGAAAATTACGGCACCTTCCTGATCTACGGCAATAAAGAAAAAAAAATTGTGCTAAACCTTGGTTACGAATACCGCGATCAAATGTTTTACTATTTTCTGAATGATGGAATCAAACGCCTTACGTTTCATGATTTTTTCGGCAAATATGACCCATCACTCCTTTACTGGCCTGATTTAATGCCAAAAGGAGACGATTTCTTACCAGCGTTGGAAAAGAATATAGCCCTGTTAAAAAAATACGGCCATAATTTTCTTTCGGGCAAAGAGAAACTATAAAACAAAGCGGCTCGCAAAAGTGAGCCGCTCTGTTTTCAACATTAATAAAAGTTGACCCTATCCTTTCCTGACTACCCGGCAATTGCCCGGAAGAATATTCTCCTTGCAACCGAGTACTTTTCTCTGGTGAAGAGAAAAACCAAATACACCAAAGTTCCTGGTCCGAAAATGAAAACTCCACCCGAAGGCGGAGTTTCCGTAACAGACAAAGCAATCGAAGAGACCAGGTTTAATCCCCATGGCCAGGGGAAATAAGCAGTTAGATTTTGGGTGCGGCATCGAGTATTTCCTGCGTTACGCCGGAGGCATACTTTTCAAAATTCTGTACGAACTGTGCCGCCAGGTCCTTTGATTTTGCATCATAGGCAGCAGTATCGGCCCAAGTGCTGCGTGGGTTTAAAATTTCTGACGGAACACCCGGGCAGCTGTCGGGCATCATCATCCCGAAAACGGGGTGCGCTGTATAGCCTGCAACGTCCAACCTTCCGTCGAGGGCCGCGGTGATCATGGCCCGTGTATAACCCAGTTTCATCCGGCTGCCGATGCCGTAAGGGCCGCCGCTCCAGCCGGTATTGATCATCCATACATTTACCTTGTTCTTCTTCATCTTCTCACCCAGCATACCCGCATATTTACCGGGATGCAGCGGCAAAAACGGCGCACCGAAACAGGCGCTGAACGTTGATTTTGGTTCCGTAACACCAGCCTCCGTACCCGCCACCTTTGCAGTATAACCGCTGATGAACTGGTACATGGCCTGCCCAGGAGTAAGCTTGCTCACCGGCGGCAACACGCCATAGGCATCACAGGTAAGGAAGAAAATATTTTTGGGCAACCCACCAATGCTTGGCTCCAGCGCGTTGCTGATAAAACCGAGCGGGTAACTTACACGGGTATTTTCCGTGGTGTCTTTACAGCTGAAATCGATCTGTGTTGTGCCCGGAAAAAAATGAACGTTTTCTACCAGTGCCCCAGGACGTATTGCCTGGAAGATCTCGGGTTCTTTCTCCTCACTCAGGTCAATGGTTTTGGCATAGCACCCGCCTTCGAAATTGAAAACGGAATCATCGGTCCAGCCATGTTCATCATCACCGATCAGTTTCCGGTTCGGGTCTGCGCTGAGCGTGGTTTTCCCTGTGCCGCTCAATCCAAAGAACACGGCCACATCGCCATCCTTACCCATATTGGCGCTGCAATGCATGCTCAGAACATTTTTGTTGTGTGGCAGGATGTAGTTGAGCACACTGAAGATCCCTTTCTTCATCTCCCCCGTATAACCTGTGCCACCGATCAATATCGTTTTGTGGGTGAAAGAGATGATGGCAAAATTGTGTTGCCTTGTTCCATCCACCGCAGGGTCTGCCCTGAAACCAGGCGCCTGTATGATGTGCCATTCGGGCTCAAAATTTTCAAGCTCTCTTTCCGAAGGGCGGAGGAACATATTATAGGCAAACAGGTTGCTCCAGGGGTTTTCGTTGATCACGCGTATGTTCAAACGATGCGCGGGGTCGGCACACGCATACGCATCGCGCACCCAGATCTCTTCTTTCGCACCGAGGTATTCAAGCAGTTTCTTTTTTAACTGGTGAAAATATTTTTCTTCAATAGGAATGTTGAACTTGTTCCAGTCTACCGTACCCTCCGTGCCCGCATCTTTCACAATAAATTTATCGTTCGGACTCCGGCCGGTAAACTCGCCCGTCTGGATACACAATGCACCCGTATCATTCAAAATACCCTGGCCACGTAAAACGGCCTGTTCTGTAAGTTCCGCAGGACCCAGCTGGTAGTGGATACCATTGTTACCGGAAAGCCCAAGTGCCTTTAATTTTTCTGTTGGAATCATAATGGTAGTTGCGATCATAAACAAACAAACGTTAGTTATGAGGCAAAAATAGCTGTTTACTTTATTCGGATATTTCTTTGTGTAGACCCTACACTTTAGACTTTGTTAATGGATAGCGTGTATTTTTGTAAAACATCAAACAGTTATCGGTTCCTTCTGCGCAAGTTTTTGATGATCACGTGATCTGTTGAATGAATTGTAAAACTGGAAAGCAGTCAAGAGATAGTAAAATGGTTTTTGATGTATATCTAACAATACTTTACCAATTGCCTGGTGGCTTTGTGGTTAGGTTTGTAAGGAAATCGGGCCATGCAGCAACTATTTTTTCGTGGGTCTTTTATGCTTGTTCCCGTTTGGCCAGTGTTTAAACGCATCTATGAAGAATCTCAAAATAGTCATCACTTTTGCCCTCTTTTGTACCTGCACCGGTGTTTTTTCGCAGGAAGAAAACGACCGCGGCAATGGAAAATTCAAGCGTGAAAATATTTTCCTGGGAACGAGCCTGAACCTTGGGCTCGCCAACAATTCTTTCAACGTAGGACTTAACCCCGAGATCGGTTACAGCATCAACAAGTGGCTCGACGGCGGCATGTCGTTCAACATAAACTATTTTTCTCAGCGCGCAACGGATTACAGTCCGTACCGCTACCGCAATTTCAATTATGGCGGCGGCCCTTTTCTTCGTGTCTGGCCCCTGAGTTTTTTACACCTGCAGATCCAGCCCGAATACAACTGGACGAGCTCGAATGAAAAAAACATGCAGACCAATTACCAGGTAACAAACCGGTATGGCACGGGGAGTTTACTGGTGGGCATCGGGTATGGTACCAGGATACTTGGCCAGCATTATTCCTACTTCACATTGATGATAGATGTTTTGCAGAACGACGGTTCCCCTTACCGCGATCAATACAGGGATCCGCTTCCTGTATTGCGTGCGGGGTTTGGATTGTATCTTAAACCAAGGCGCCAATAGCATCTTCCGGCGTTTCGCAAACGATGATGCGTTCGCGCCAGTTGCCATATAAAAAACCTTCGCGGTCCATTGTATCCATGTGCGCAATCAGGTTGTTGTAAAACCCTGCGGTGTTGAGAATGATGATCTTTTTGTTGTGGATCTTCAGGTTGTTCCAGGTAACCATTTCATAGAGTTCATCCAGCGTGCCGTTGCCGCCGGCGAGTACGATCGCGGCATCGCCCAATTCGTAGAGCATGCGTTTGCGTACGTGCATATCGTCTACCACGCGCAGTTCGGTAATGCCCTCGTGCTGTGCTTCCCATTCGAGCAATATTTTCGGGATCACGCCGATCACTTTTCCGCCATTGTCCATTGCAGCATTGGCCACGGCCCCCATCAGCCCTTTGTTTCCCCCGCCATACACCAGCGAGATCTTTTGCTCCGCCATCATTTTTCCCAGCGCAGCGGCATGTGCTTCGTACAAAGGATGGTTACCCGGTCTTGATCCGCAGAAAATAGTTATGGCGCTGATTTGCATGGTTCGTGTGTTTGTGGTCCGTGGGTGTTGAACATGATCGCGGGCGATCACCGCTCACCACTTGCCACGATTCCCGCAAATTACCTTAAATATTTTTATTACTTTTCCAACTCGTTTTCTTAATGATTTAATTATTGTCTATGTCGCCGATGCTCCTGTTCTCTTTCGTGATCGCTTATTTTGTTATTCTGCTTGCCGTTGCCTGGTATACGGGCCGGAACAGCAACAACGAATCCTTCTTCATCGGGAACAAGAACAGCAACTGGATGCTGGTGGCATTCGGTATGATCGGCACTTCGCTCAGCGGCGTTACGTTTGTAAGCGTACCGGGCGGCGTGGGCGATGTGGCGGGCGGATCGTTCAAAGGGTTTGCTTACATGCAGGTTGCCTTCGGATACCTGATCGGCTACGCCGTGATCGCATTCGTATTACTGCCGATCTATTACAGGATGAACCTCACTTCCATCTACAATTATTTATTACAGCGTTTTGGAAAAGTGGCGTACAAAACAGGTGCATTGTTCTTTATCATCAGCAGAACACTGGGCGCTACCGCGAGACTGTACCTGGTGATCAACGTGATCCAGTTCTTCATCCTCGATAAAATGGGCGTGCCGTTCGTGGTTACCGCTGCGATCATTTTGCTGATGATACTCCTGTATACTTTTGAAGGTGGTGTGAAAACGATCGTTTATACAGATACGCTGCAAACCACGCTCATGATCGCTGGGCTGGTGATCTGCGTGGTATACATCCTCAACAACCTCCACCTTTCCGTTGGCGGTGCGATGGATAAAATGCGTGAAGTGGGCTACCTCAACGTATTCAACACCGATGTGAACAGCAAAGGGTTTTTCCTGAAACAGATCATCGGCGGTGCGTTCATCACCATTGCCATGACGGGCCTCGACCAGGAAATGATGCAAAAGAACATCAGCGTCAAAAGGCTTGGCGATTCGCAGAAGAACGTGATCACACTGGCCATCGTACTGGTGAGCGTGCTTGCCCTGTTCCTGCTGCTTGGCGGGTTGCTCTACCTCTTCGCCAACGCCAACGGCGCACAATACCAGGATGTAATGGTGAACGGAAAGATGGTGAAACAACTCGTGCTCAACAACACCAACATCATAGGCGACAAGGCCTTCCCTTCCATCGTACTCAATTATTTCCCGCCGGCGGTGGGCATCATATTCATCATCGCACTGATCTCTGCATTGTTCCCGAGTGCAGATGGCGCATTAACGGCGCTTACCTCTTCTTTCTGCATAGACATTATTGGCCTGCGCGACCGTGTTGACCTTGATGAGAAGCAAAAAAAACGCACACGTTTAACCGTGCACCTTTGTTTCGCAGTCGTCTTTTTGATGTGCATCATGTTCTTTTACAAGCTCAACGACAACAGCATCATCGACATCATCCTTGACCTCGCCGGCTATACCTATGGCCCGTTGCTGGGCCTGTTTGCCTTTGGTATTTTTTCGAAAAGGAAACTGCCCAACACATGGCTCATTACGCTGATCTGTTTGCTGGCGCCAACGATCTCATATATCATCAGCAAGAATGCAAAGGTGTGGTTCCACAATTACCAGATCGGGATCGAACTGCTGATCATAAACGGGTTGATCACGTTCCTTGGTTTATGGGCGATCTCGAAACCTGGCGACAAGGTTGATTATACAACAACTGTTTAGCAGCCGTTTCAGAAAGAACGTTTCATAAGAATTCCGGTACGGTTGTGTTTATTGGAATCAGTATCGTGATTGGATAGCAGCGGGTAGCAGACCATACAAGTCCGGTTCCCAAACCGTATTTTTGCCAAATGGAACTCATCAATCCCCAGGTAGAGGCCTACGCGGCCCTTTTTACCTCACCGGAAGATGCCCTTACGGCCGAGGTGAACAGGCATACGATGGCCAACCATCCCCACTCCCACATGCTCAGCGGGCATGTGCAGGGCAGATTTCTTTCGTTCATAAGTACTATCCTGCAGCCAAAATACGTTCTGGAGATAGGCACTTTTACGGGATACAGTGCGCTGTGCCTGGCGGAAGGGCTGATAAGCGGCGGCGAACTGCACACCATAGAACTGCGCGGGGAAGACGCGGCAACGGCCAGGGCCAATTTTAGCAAATCCGATAGGAATAAGCAGATACATTTGCACCTCGGAAATGCGAGGGACATCATCCCGGGCTTGTCGCTGCCATGGGATCTTGTTTTTATCGACGCCGATAAAACAGCATACATCGATTATTACGAACTCGTGGTGCCGCGTTTGCGGCCGGGTGGCGTGATCCTGGCAGACAATGTGCTGTTTCACGGGGAGGTTTTTGAAAAACCGCTGAAAGGCAAAAATGCCAAAGCCATACAGGCGTTCAACGAACACGTACGGAACGATGAACGCACAGAACAGGTATTTGTAACGATCAGGGACGGCGTACTCATGATCAAAAAGAAAGGATAAATGAAAAAACTCATCTTGTTTTTCTCCCTGCTCACCGCTGTTGCGGTGCAGGCCCAGAAAGAAAAAGGAGAAGCCTACATCAATACTTACAAAGAGATCGCCATTGCTGAAATGATCCGCAGCGGCGTTCCTGCTTCCATTACCCTTGCGCAAGGCATCCTTGAATCGCAGTATGGAGAGAGCGAACTGGTTAAGAGTTCCAATAATCATTTCGGGATCAAATGCAAAACAGAATGGACCGGGCCCAAAGTGTACCACGACGACGATGAAAAAGGCGAATGCTTCCGTGTGTATGCCACACCGGAAGAATCTTTCCGCGATCACTCTGATTTTTTAAAGACACGACCGCATTATGCATTTCTGTTCAAGCTCGATCCTACCGATTACGATGGCTGGGCAAAGGGTTTGAAAAAAGCAGGTTATGCCACGCTGCCCACCTATCCGCAGCGATTGATGAAGATCATCAACGATTACAACCTGCAGCAATACAGTCTTGAAGCATTGGCCCGCATCAAAAACCCACCCCTAACACCCGTGATCGAATCAACCGCTGCGCTGGTAAAAGAAACGGCGCTCGAACCAAACAAGATCGCGCTCGACGCAAAAGACACCACTGCCCAACCTTCGGAACCCATCGCCAAAGCCATTGAAACGGAAACGGCGAAGCAGGCTGTACTGACAGATTCGCTTGTAAAAAATACGGCCATAGAGCCCGGAACAGTGGCAAAAAAAACATACCCGGCCGGTGTATTTACCATCAACCATACAAAAGTGATCTATGCGAACGAAGGGATCTCCCTTTTATCGCTCGCCAACCAATACGATATTTCGTTGAGCAAGCTGATCGAATTCAATGACCTCCCGGAGATGGACATCCTGGATACGGACCGACTTCTCTTCATCGAAAAGAAAATGAAAAAAGGCGCGGGCGATTTTCATATTGTAACGACGGGAGAAACCTTGCACGATGTGAGCCAGGTAGAAGGTGTGCGCCTCGAGAGCCTGGCGGAATACAACCGCCTTTCCAAAAATGCAACGGTGAAGCCGGGCGATAAGCTCTTTTTACATCCCATCGCCACAGCATCCGTAAAAGCACCAAAATAATTTCCTTATTTTACAGCGGCCTAAACTACATGCCAGTGATCAAAGTACACGACAAAACATTTGTTCCTTATTTACCGGAAGCGGTCATTCTTGAAAAGATCAAAGAACTGGCGGTTGAGATAGACAAGGATTATGCAGGTAAAAAACCATTGTTCATCGCTGTGCTGAATGGGTCGTTCATGTTTGCCGCTGATCTTTTCAAATCGGTTTCCATTGAGGCCGAGATCAGTTTTATCAAGCTTGCATCTTATAAAGGAACAAAATCTACCGGGCAGGTGATCACGGCCATCGGTCTTGATATGGACATCAGCGGCAGGCACGTCGTTATTCTAGAAGACATCATCGATACCGGTAAAACGCTGCATGAGTTTTTACCACAGTTGCTGAACCAGCACCCTGCCTCCCTGAAAGTTGCCGTGCTGTTGCACAAACCGGAGGCAACTGTTTTTGAAGTACCCATCGACTACTGCTGTTTTTCGATCCCCAACAAATTTGTACTTGGTTACGGCCTCGATTACGATGGCCTGGGAAGGAACATCCGTGAGCTGTACCAGTTGAGTGAAGAAGCCTAAAGTTGTGCAAATATTACCGTTCGCTATTTGATATGCCGGTATTCCAGGTTATATTGAATTGATTATTCCCGTTCGGAATGTTTCAAACGGGGAATACCGGACGGACTTGCCATTTCCGCGCGCTTCCTGCACAGCAACGGTTTCACATGAGGCAGCGGGCTGACGGGCCCCGAAATTCAATACCTGTGAAGCCCTTGATCCGGGCAACCCATCAACCATAAAACTACCTGAAATCCTGCTGACAAATGAACAAGGTCATTTGGGTTATTTTATTGTGCACGCTTGCAAAAACTTCCTCTGGCCAGTTTTATTTACGTGGCGAGATCAGGGATGAGCGGGGGCGTTTGCTGGAGGGTGTAAAGATCACGCTTGCCTCCAAAGGCAGTTTTCCTTATTACAGCGGCAACGGGGGCACTTTCGGTATCTCAACCGCTGTAACAAACGATACGATCACTTTGGTGCAGGATGGATACGAGATCCTCCGCGCACGCATCGACACCAGGAGGTTCCAGGATTTTGTTTTAAAGATGCTCCCCACCACTGCACATCTATACAATAAAAAACTCTCTTCTTTCACTACCAATTTGAGATCAGAATCCGGCGGCGCTTTTTCTGTAATGGGTGAAAGTTACAGCAATCTTGTAGAAAACAAATTTATCACCGCAGACCTTTATCCCGAAACGGGGTTTGCATTGAATGTAGACAAGGCATCGTACAGCAACATCCGCCGTTTTCTCAGCAACGAAATGCTGGTGCCCACAGACGCGGTACGCATTGAAGAAATGCTGAACTATTTTGATTTTACAAAACCCGGCGATGCCACTGTAAGAAATGAGTTCCATTGCAGGTCGCAGTTAACCACCTGCCCCTGGAAAACAGGCAACCAACTGTTGTTCCTGAACATTTCTGCACCCAAACTCGATCTTGAAAAAATACCACCCTCCAATCTTGTTTTCCTGATCGATATTTCGGGGTCGATGGACAAACCCAACCGGCTGCCCTTGCTTCAATCTGCTTTCAAACTGCTAGCAGACAATCTCCGCAGCATAGATACGATCGCCATTGTAACCTATGGAGGCGGTGTGGGCATTGCATTACAACCCACCAGCGGTGCAGATAAAAAGAAGATCAAGGATGTGATCGACTCGCTCGTTGCAAGCGGCGATACACCCGGTGCGGGCGCGATACGCATTGCATACGAGATGGCGAAAAAGACATTCATCAAAGAAGGCAACAACCGCGTGGTATTGGCAACAGATGGCGATTTCAACATCGGCCAGACATCAGAAAAAGAGTTGGAAGAAATGATCGTGGGTTACAAACAAACCAACATCTACCTTACCTGTCTTGGCGTGGGCATGGGCAATTACAAAGACAGCAAGCTCGAACTGCTGGCCAAAAAAGGAAACGGCAATTTCGCATACATCGATAACCTGCAGGAAGCGCAGAAAATACTGGTGAAGGAATTTACACAAACCATTTATGCGGTTGCCAACAATGCGTTCCTGAAAGTTTCTTTTAAACCGGGTATGATCGAAGAATACAGGCTGATCGGTTTCGATAACAAAAAAAATGCAGCGGCAGACAGCTCCAGCGAACTCGAGGGCGGCGAAGTAGGAAGCGGTCATTCGATGATGGCGATCTTCGAGATCAGGCCCGTTGCCAAAGATTCATTGCTCCTTCACAAAACACTGGCCGATGTTTCGCTTCAGTACCGTACGCCTGTAACAGACAGCGCACGCAGACAGAATTTCAAAGTGCTGTATGAACCGCGAAAGATAAACGAGGCAGATTCTTCGTACCGTTTTGCAGCAGCGGTTGCGATGTTCGGTTCCGTACTGCGTCAATCAAAATTCTTCAGTGATAAAAAACCGGAAGATGTTTTCCAATTTGCTTCCACTGCGGTTGATGTTACCGATCCCCGCCAGGCGGAATTTTTATCATTGGTGGAGAAAGCATTCAAGATCTACCGGCCGGTGAAAAAGAAAAAAAAGCGGTAAAAAAAAGATGCGGCCAAGGCCGCATCTGTCTGCAATATCATTACCGGAAGTTAATTAAACGCCTCCCTTACCCTGTCGAAAAAGCTCTTGTCTCCTTTGTTCGGGTTCGGTTTGAAATGTTCGCTCCTGTTCATCTTTTCGAGCATCTCCTTTTCTTCTGCATTCAGGTGCTGGGGGGTCCACACATTCACCTGGATCAGCTGGTCGCCTTTACCATATCCCTGCACTTCAGGAAATCCTTTTCCTTTGAGGCGGAAGATCTTGCCGCTCTGTGTGCCCGGTGGGATCTTGATCTTGGCGCGCCCGTCTATCGTAGGCACTTCCACTGACGTGCCGAATGCGGCATCAGGGAAAGATATGTGAAGATCGTATGCCACATTGAGCCCGTCGCGGTGCAGCTCCGGATGTTGTTCCTCTTCGATCTGGATGATGAGGTCGCCCGGCGCACCCCCGCGTTCGCCCGCATTTCCTTTGCCGCTCATGCTGAGCTGCATGCCCTCCTGCACACCCGCAGGAATATCGATGCTGATGGTTTCTTCGCCGTATACACGGCCCTCGCCCTTGCAGGCGGTACATTTTGCGGTTACGGTTGTGCCTTCGCCATTACAGGTAGGACAGGTTGTTACCGTCTGCATCTGACCGAGGAAAGTACTTGTTACTTTACGCACCTGTCCGCTGCCATTACACGTAGAACAGGTTTGCACACTGCCTTTGTCTTTTGCGCCGCTGCCGGAGCATGTGGTACAAACCACGTGTTTTTTAACCTTTACATTTTTGGTAACGCCCTTGGCGATCTCTTCGTAGGTAAGCTTCATCTTGATGCGGAGGTTGCTGCCACGCTGGCCGCGCGCCGCCCTTCCACCGCCACCGCGACGGCTTCCGCCGCCGCCGAAGAAGCTGCCGAACATATCGTCGCCGAAAATATCTCCAAACTGGCTGAAGATATCGTCGGTATTCATGTTGCTGTATCCACCGCCGCCGCCCATACCGGGTGCAAATGCCTGGTGGCCGAAACGGTCGTATTTCGCTTTTTTGTCGTCGTTGCTCAATACCTCGTAAGCTTCAGCGGCCTCTTTGAATTTCTCTTCCGCTTCTTTATCGCCCGGGTTGCGGTCGGGATGGTATTGCATAGCAACTTTGCGATAAGCTTTTTTGATCTCATCTGCAGAGGCTGATTTGCCCACGCCCAGAACTTCGTAATAATCTCTTTTATTGGCCATTAGCTATTAGCTTTTAGCTGCAAGAAAAACAATAAACACCACCGGCCCCGCTCGCAGCTCGGGGCTCGTAGCTCGCGGCTTATTTTCCCACCACAACTTTTGCAAAACGAACGATCTTATCATTCAGGTAATACCCTTTTACAACTTCATCGATCACCTTGCCCTGCAGGTCCGGTGTGGGTGCCGGAACCTCTGTGATCGCCTCGTGTTTCTCCACGTCAAAATCGGTGTTGATGCTTTCCATTGCTTTTACGCCTTTCGATTGGAGCGTGGACCTGAGTTTGTTAAACACCAGCTGGATGCCTTCCTTCTGTTTGGCAATATCATCGGTACCGGTGAGTTGTTTTTCGGCACGGTCGCAATCATCGAGCACATCGAGCAGCGCCACGATCACTTCTTTGCCTGCGGTCTGCATGAACTCCTGTCTTTCCTTGGCCGTTCTGCGACGGAAATTATCGAACTCGGCCATCAGACGGAGGTACTTGTCTTTTTGCTCCCTGACCTCTGCTTCCAGTTTGTCCAATAGATTTTCTTCTATTACAGGCTCATTGAGGTGCGAGGTGCCGGCTGCATTTTCGTCAGTATTGATATCCATTCCACCCATTGTGTCGGTGGTTTCCGGGTTTTGCATCGATTCTTTCTCTTCCATAGTATTAATTCGTTGTACGGCTATACAGGGCAAATATTTTGCCGGGGCAAAGAAAGGGAAAAAATGACAGGGCGTGAGCGTTTGGGGTGGGGAATTGGCGGTAAAACGGCCACCCGGTTAAAACAGGGCAGAAATGCGACCCCGGGGCCAACTTCCAGGCCTCTCTGGGCCGCCGGGCATTTATGCGGTTTACCGCCTAATTCCATCTGCCCTATCTTCGCGCCATGACGAAAGTAACCCTTAGAAAAAAGATCGCCCCCCGTATTGCCAACGGGCACCCGTGGGTTTATGGGAACGAGGTTGAAAAGATAGAAGGAGATGTGACCGGCGGCGATATTGTGGATGTTTTTTATGGCGACGGAAAATTTGCAGGGAAAGGATACATCAACCCGAAATCACAGATCCTCGTAAGGCTGCTCACGCGCAAACAGGAGGAGATAAATGCGCAGTTCTTTCACAACCGCATTGCCAGGGCATGGGAATACAGGAAAAAGATCGGCTATACAGAAAACTGTCGCCTCGTATTTGGCGAAGCAGACCAACTGCCGGCGCTGGTTATCGATAAGTTCAACGATTATTTCGTGATACAAACCTTGTCGCTGGGTATCGATACCTGGAAAGACGCCATTGTACGGGCCATCGGGTCCATTTTTTCTCCCAAGGGAATTTACGAGCGCAACGATGTGCCGGTAAGGGAACTCGAAGGTTTGCCGCAACAAAAAGGTTTTTTATCCGCACCGTTTGATACCAATGTGCTGATCAATGAGAATGGGTTAAAGTTTGTGGTAGACATAGAGAACGGGCAAAAGACCGGGTATTTTCTCGATCAGCAAGACAACCGCCGCGCCATCCGGCACATTGTAAAAAACGCAGAAGTACTGGGTGTATTTACCTATACCGGCACTTTTGAAATCCATGCCGCCCACTATGGTGCGAAATCTGTGCTTGGGCTCGATATTTCAGAAAATGCAGTGGCACAGGCCAACCGCAATGCGGCCCTGAACGGCCTGCAGGATATCGTTCATTTCGAGGCAGTGAACGCATTTGATGTACTGAAACAATGGGGCAAAGACGGGAGGCAATACGATGTTGTGATGCTGGATCCGCCGGCATTCACCAAGAGCCGGGAAAACATCCAGAAAGCATTAACGGGCTACAAAGAGATCAACCTGCGCGGCATGAAGCTGATACGCAATGGAGGCTTCCTGGTAACATCGAGTTGTACCAACCTGGTTTCGCCCGAACAATTCCTGCAAACCATAGAGCTCGCCGCAAAAGACGCCCGCAAAAGAATAAGACAGGTGACCTTCCAGGCACAGGCCAGCGATCACCCGATCATCTGGGGCATGGAAAATACCAATTATCTGAAGTTCCTGATCGTAGAGGTGGAGGACCGCTGATTGAGTTGCTGATACTGTCAATAAAAAATCCCGGTAATAATGTACCGGGATTTTTTTTACCAATTATTTAAAAGCGCAAGCTAAAAATGAATAATGCAAACTACCTGTTCACCTGGAACTTTCCTGATTCGATGATCCTTCCCGTATTGTCACGCAGCTGAAACACATATAACCCGCGGAAATAATTATCATCGAAATTGATGGTGAGTTTGGAATCGGTGATGCGTATGTCGTTCATCTTTCTACCAATGAAATTGTACACCTGGAGCGTATAATTTTTATCAACGGTCTTATCAAAAGAGAAATTGATGTAACTGGTTGCGGGGTTGGGATAAAAGCTGGTGATCTTTGCCGTTTCTGCGGGATTATCAAACGAAGTGTTGTCAACAACATAACTGTTGATGAGGAACGTTAACAACACCAATCCGATTGAATAAAGTTTTCGCATAGGTTAAAATCAACCTAAAATTACTGAATCTATCCATTGATAACACTACCGCAACGGTTTTTTAACAAAAAACGCCCCTGCTCTATTGGAACAGGGGCGTTTTTTCAGCGTATTTTAATTTAATCCGTTCAGGGTTTGCTGGATGGCGTCAAAATTGGGCAGATCGCCGGGTGTAGGGCAAATCTCTGCGTACTGAACCACGCCGTCCTTGTCGATGACAAAAGCCGCGCGTTTGCTTACGCCCTGCATTTCGAATGCCGGGAAGGTTTCATAAAGCACATTGTATGCTTTGGCTGCCTCTTTATTGAAATCACTCAGCAAAGGAAAGTTGAGGTTCTGCTCTGCCTTGAATTTGCCGAGTGTAAACAACGAGTCTACAGAAATGCCAAACACCTTCGCATTGGTGTTGTTGTAAATGCCGATGTTATCGCGCACATTGCATAGTTCTGCCGTGCAAACACCGGTGAAGGCGAGCGGGAAGAACAACAAAACAACATTGCTTCCTTTCTGATCGGCAAGCGACACTTTGTTTTTGTCTGTATCGAATAAAGTAAAATCAGGAGCCTGCTGGCCGGTTTGAATTGACATGGTGTATCTTTTTTGATTGAATTGCGAAAATAGATGATTTTGGATGGTTTGCGGAGCAGTATTCGCCAGTTACAGCTTCATCTCCGGCACCTCTCCTTCCACAACAAGCCGTCCCGCGGTTTTTGACCTGATCTCTTCCACGCTTACGCCGGGTGCGCGTTCTTTCAGAACAAATCCCTGGGGCGTTACGTCGAGCACCGCCAGTTCGGTCACTATCTTTTTTACGCAGTGAACCCCTGTTAGCGGGAGTGAACATTGTGGCAATAATTTGCTTTCGCCTTTCGGATTGGTATGCATCATGGCCACGATGATGTTTTTTGCGCTTGCCACAAGATCCATCGCGCCGCCCATTCCTTTTACCATTTTGCCGGGGATCTTCCAGTTCGCAATGTCGCCGGTATCGCTTACTTCCATGGCGCCCAGAACGGTGAGATCGATCTTACCGGCGCGGATCATCCCGAAGCTTTCGGCACTGTCGAAAAATGCACCGCCCGGAACCAGTGTTACGGTTTCTTTGCCGGCATTGATCAGGTCTGCATCCACCTCAGATTCTTCCGGGTAAGGCCCCATGCCCAGTATCCCGTTCTCGCTCTGGAAGATCACGGTCATACCGGGAGGAATGTAATTCGATACCAATGTAGGAATGCCAATGCCAAGGTTCACATACATCCCATCCTTCAATTCCTGTGCAATGCGTTTTGCGATTCCGAATTTATCTAAGGCCATAATGTTTTCTTTATTGATTATACCGTACCGCAAAGTGTCACAACACCGCCACTAATGGTATGCGATCTACATTTATAATTTCACGGTCTTCCGCTCGATTCTTTTTTCGTACTGCTTTCCTTCAAAAATGCGGTGTACATAAACGCCGGCCACATGAACATCATCGGGGTCGATCTCTCCGGGCTGTACCAGCTGTTCCACTTCAGCGATCGTGGTGTTGCCGGCCTTTGCCATGGAGGTGGAAAAATTGCGCGTGGTTTTCCTGAACACGAGGTTGCCGAGCGTATCTCCTTTCCATGCTTTTACGATGGCGAAATCGGCGTGGAGCGCGTGCTCCATCAGGTACATTTTACCATCAAACTCGCGTGTTTCCTTGCCTGCGGCGATCTCTGTGCCATAGCCGGCCGGGGTAAAGAAAGCAGGTATACCCATGCCTGCCATCTGTATGCGCGTGGCAAGCGTGCCCTGCGGGATGAGATCCACTTCAAGCTCACCGCTGAGGAGCTGGCGTTCAAACTCGGCGTTCTCTCCAACATAACTGCTCATCATCTTTTTGATCTGGCGCGTTTGCAACAACAGGCCCAAACCAAAACCGTCTACCCCGGCGTTGTTTGAAATACAGGTGAGCTCCTTCACGCCTTTTTTAACAAGCGCCGCGATGGTATTTTCGGGAATGCCGTTCAATCCAAAACCACCCAGCATCAGTGTGGCGCCATCGGCGATGTCGTGGATGGCTGCCTCCGCATCGGTGAATACTTTGTTCATGGAATAAAGTTAAGCTAATAAGCGTTAGTAAAAACACCGGGCGCGAACGATGCATGCCGGGTGCGGATGGATGTTCAGCAACTATTTTTCGGGCGGCGGCGTTGAGTTGAGCAACATTCTTTCCCTGTTCGCATAAGCATCAACGGAATCGAGCAATGCTTTCATTTCTACCGGGCGGGATTCGTAATAGTGGTAAGTGTCGTCGAACTGCTTTTTGGTGATGTGGTGAAGTGCGTACACCTCTTCGTATAAGCGCAGGAATTCTTTGGTATTTCTTAGTGTGGTGTCCTGTGCGGCCATGCGGGTGTAGAGCTCGTCTATTTTCATAAGGTCCCACATCACTACTTTCATGGTTTCGGGCTCCAGTCTTTTTTTGTCGGAGCGGCACGCGGTTGCGGCCAGGCAAAACAATACAAGAACGGCTACGGATCTTTTCATCTCAGTTCCTGTTTGTAACGCGTTGCGTTGATCACATCTATTTCGCTTAAGATCTCTACGATCCTCGATTTCTGTTCGGCGGGCGCTTTCTTAAACATCCCTATCAGCTCCTGCGCTTTTCCCTGCAGGAAAAACTGGACGAACATCGTGTTTGAATTTTCTTTGTTAAAGGCCTGCAATTGCGTGAGGCCCTGTGTTACCCCGAGGCGGGCCTCTTCTTCGGCATCAAACATCCTGTCTAAACCATTGCGGTAATAGGTATACAAGATATCGTGCAGGATATTATAACGCGTATTGATCAGGTTCTCGTTGAGCCAATAGCGGTTGCGCGACCCATCAAATACGCGCCAGCCCGAAATATTTTTTCCTTCAGGCGCATTGGTGATGATGTTCTGCGCTTTGCGGTAATACGTTTCCCCACCCTTTGGCGCAAACGAATCGTAGTCCATCGCAATGATCATGTAGGCATAATAAGCAAAGATGGCCGTAAGGTTCGCCGCCAGCGCATCCGTTCCCTGCACGCGGTTCTCATTGAATTCGACGGGTTGAAACTCCACGTATTTGAACGCAACATCCGGATCGATGTAGTTGATCAGCGCCGCATTGTACGATGAATTGAATACCGGGCGGGCGGCCTGCACCGTTAGTGTTGCCTTGTAAACACCCGTTTCCAGCACGCTCTCGATGTTGAGCAGGAAACTGCATTCTATTTTTTCGTTGGGCTGAAACTGGTCGTTCGTCCACTTGCGGTTGTTGAGCAGGTTGTTGAGTTGGGTTTGCAGCGTTGTGAATATTTTTTTATCAACGGTCGAATTCACCCGCGATGCCACCACGTTCACCCTCGCCTGCAACTCCTGCGCGCCTGCGGTTTGCCACAGCAGGCATGCTGTTAAAATGACCAGGAATATTTTATTTCGCATCTAACTGTGTTACGATAAATGAAACAATATTTTTTGCAATCTCTTTTTTTGAAGAAGGGCCATACCGGAATTCTTTGCCCGACCGGTCCAGTATGGTTACCTGGTTGGTATCAATGCCAAAACCCGCTTTCTCATCACGCAGTGAATTCAAAACAATACAATCGGCATTCTTCGATTGCAGTTTTTTCAGTGCGTTCTCTTTTTCATTGTTGGTTTCGAGGGCGAAGCCGACAAGGTATTGATTGCTTTTCTTGCGCCCCCCCAGTTCCTTCAATATGTCTTTGGTTTGCACCAATTGCAATTCTAAGTTACCGGATTGTTTTTTAATTTTCTGGTCGGCTACATTTGCCGGTGTAAAATCCGCAACTGCGGCCGACATCACCGCAATATCTGCCGATGCGAAAGCGGGAACACACGCATCAAACATATCACCCGCAGAGACCACTTTTGTTATTTTGATGCCCCTGAATGCCGGAACCAGCGCCGTAGGGCCGGTTACCAGTTCCACATCGGCGCCACGCATGTACAGTTCTTCCGCCAGGGCAAATCCCATTTTACCAGAAGAGTGGTTGCCGATAAAACGAACGGGATCTATCGCTTCATAGGTTGGCCCCGCGGTTACCAGCGCTTTCCTGTTTTTCAGCTCACCGGAACGAAAAAATGTTTCTGCCAGGTACGATACAATGTCTTCCGGCTCCGCCATCCTTCCTTCGCCAAACAAACCACTGGCCAGCTCGCCATTGTTTACCATGATAAGGCGGTTGCCATATTCCCGGAGGGTAGCGATGTTTTTTTGTGTAGAAGGATGTTTCCACATGTCTTCATCCATGGCAGGCGCAAACACCACGGGACAGGTTGCAGACAGGTAGACGGCGAGCAAAACATTGTCGCAGAGCCCATGGGCCATTTTTGCCAGTGTGTTGCAGCTCAGCGGTGCGATCACGAACACATCGGCCCAGCGGCCGAGCATTACATGGTTCGACCATTCTGTTCCTTCTGCCAGTTCAACAACAACGTTGTTCTTAGATAAGGTAGAGAGTACCAGAGGCGACACAAAATCTTTTGCGGCGGGGGTCATCACCACTTTTACTTCGGCCCCGGCCTTTACCAGCAGGCGCACCAGCAAAATGGATTTGTAGGCGGCGACGGAGGCGGTGATGCCTACCAGTATCTTTTTGTTTTGTAACATCATATTCAGCTACAGGCTAAGAAAGTGAAAACAGCGCAATGCCACGTTCCGCGGATGCCCTAAAAATACAAAAACGACAGCTCATCACTGTCGTTCTGCAATCATTTCTGAAACATTTAGCTTATCTGAAGAGATCGCTTTCATCGTTGCGGCGGTGGTATACTTTGCCCTCCATGAATTCCTGTGTTGCAAGGATGGCCGGGTTTGGCATTTTCTCGTAGGCGCGCGAGATCTCGATCTGCTCTTTGTTTTCGTGGATTTCTTCGAGGCTGTCTGTATGGCTCGCAAATTCTTCCAGTTTGTTGTGCAGCTCTTCCCTCAATGAAATATTGATCTGGTTCGCTCTCCTGGCAATGATCGCAATCGACTCGTACAGGTTGCCGGTCTTGCCTTTGATATCGATCAGGCTTTTTGTTTCAACAACACTTGCGGTATTAGCGCTCATTTGTCTTCGTAACTTGCTCATTTCTCAGGTTTTTTAAGGCGTTATTTGTTTGTGTTTTTACTTTGTTCACATCGGCGAGGTATTTGCTGTCTGCAAACCGTTCATTGAACTCATTGCATTCTGCCAATACTTTTCCGAAGCGTTCCGGTTGTTTTTCTTCGTAGCTCATCTCTGCATATTTATAGTATGCTTTGATGGTTTGATACTTATACTCGTCCCCTTTTTTAGAATCGGGGAAGTTCTCGGCTACATTTGAATACGCGATGGCTGCTGCTTTGTAATAACCGAGGTTATAGTACAGTTCCGCCGCGTTGGATTCTTTCTGTTCCAGTTTTTCCCTGCACACATCGATCAGTTCACTTGCATCTTTCACGCGTGGGGATGTGGGGTGCGTGTTGATGAAGGCCTGCATCAGCTGCATGGTCTTGTTGGTATTGGTCTGGTCCAGTTCTACCTTGGGTGATTGCTTGTAAAAGCAGTAAGCGCGCATGTAATCGCACTCTTCACCCTTGGGGCTGGTAGGAAAATTTTCAACAAAACTTTTGAAAAGCTGTTCTGCATTGAGATAATCTTTCTGGTAATAATAAGAGTACGCGAACTTATAGTACATGTCTTCGTAACGCGTGGTTCCTTTTACATATGGAAAGATATCTTCAAAGAGCTGCTGGGCATACACGTAGTTCTTGTTCGCGTAGTATTGCTCGGCCATCTTGTATTTATACTCATAATCCTTGCTCTTCATGATCTTCCCGAATTTGTTGGAACACGAAGAGGCGAACAACCCTACCGATAATAATAACAGAACGATCCTATTCATACAAGTTGGCAAAATTAGTTATTTGCGGGCAATTTAGTGCGGGTTAAGTTAAGAAAAGTACAAAAAGGCCCTGCTGAACCCTCAAAACCGGTGGCGCAGGGCTCAAATCGGTTAACCAGGCGCCCAAAAGCAGAAAGGCCGCCAAATGGCGGCCTTTCCAATATCCACAAGACCGGAAAATTACTTCCCGTCTTCTCCTTCCTGTAATTTGGCCTTGATCTCGGCGAGGGCGCCCAGATCTCCCAAAGTTGCTTTTTCAACCTTAGCCTGGATGTTCTTGACAGCTTTTTTAGTGTTGTCAGACTCAGCTTTGGCTTCTTTTTTAGCAGCTTCCTTGGTTTCAACTTCCTGCTGTTGCCAGATGCGTGAATGGCTCAACACGATGCGTTTTTCGTTGCGGTCGAACTCGATCACCATGAACTGTGCAGTTTCATCAGCCTGAACCTGTTTGCCGTCTTCCTTATCGAGGTGGCGGTTAGGCGCGAACCCTTCGAGACCATATTGCAATTGCACCAGGGCGCCTTTGTCGTCCTTGCGGGTAACAGTGCCTTCGTGGATGGAACCAACTGCGAATGTATCTTCCAGGGCGTTCCATGGATCTTCTTCGAGTTGTTTGTGTCCCAGCTGCAGTTTGCGGTTTTCTTTGTCGATGCTCAGAATGATCACATCGATCTGCTCACCAACTTTTGTATAGTCTGTAGGGTGATTGAAACGTTTCAACCAGCTCAGGTCGCTGATGTGGATCATACCACCGATACCTGGTTCCAGCTCAACAAATACACCGTACGGAGTGATGTTTTTCACCAATCCTTTGTGCTTGCTTCCTTCCGGGAACTTGTTCTCAATGGTGTTCCATGGATCCTGGCTCATTTGTTTGATGCTCAGGCTCATTTTACGTGCGTCTTTGTCAAGGGTAACCACTTTGGCTTCGTACTCATCGCCCAATTTGAAGAATTCCTTCGCATTGATCGGTGTGTTCGCCCATGTGATCTCAGAAACGTGTACCAGTCCTTCAACACCAGGCTGAATTTCCAGGAACGCGCCGTAATCTTCGATATTTACCACCTTGCCTTTCACAACAGAACCTTCTGCCAAACCTTCAGGCAGCACATCCCATGGATGCGGTGTAAGTTGCTTCAAGCCGAGGCTGATGCGTTTTTTGTCGTCGTCGAAATCCAATACCACCACCTGTAATTTCTGGTCCATCTTCACCACTTCGCTCGGGTGAGAGATACGTCCCCATGAAATATCCGTGATGTACAGCAAACCATCCAAACCGCCGAGGTCCATAAAAGCACCAAAATCCGTGATGTTTTTCACCACGCCTTCCAATACCTGGCCTTTCTCGAGTTTGCTCATGATCTCTGCACGTTGTGCTTCGATATCGCTTTCGATCAGTGCCTTGTGCGATACAACGGCGTTCTTGATGGTTTCGTTGATCTTAACCACTTTGAATTCCATTGTTTTACCAACGAACTGATCGTAATCAGTTACCGGTTTCACATCGATCTGTGAACCTGGCAGGAAGGTTTCCATGCCAAATACATCCACGATCAGGCCACCTTTTGTTTTGCTGGTAACGGTACCGGTAATAACCTCGCCTGTTTTGTGAACCTCCACAATCCTTTCCCATGCACGGTAAATGCGGGCAGATTTGCGGCTCAGGTGCAGGTTACCGCTGCGGTCTTCTTTCTCTACCACCATTACTTCCACATCGTCTCCTACTTTCAGACCCTGAACATCGCGGAACTCGTTCAAAGAAACCAGTCCGTCGCTTTTGAAACCGATGTTTACAACCACATCTGTTTTGGTCAAGGCAACAACTGATCCTTTTACGATCTCGCCATCTTCGATCTGTACGAAAGTGTCGTCATACACTTTATCGTATTTCATTCTTTCTGATTCCTTGTAGTGACTCACATTGCGTTTGTCGATACTCCAATCGAAATCATCGTGCGCTGTTTCCACCACCGGGGCGGCTTCAGCTACAGGTGCATTTGTTGTCGCAGTAGTAACCTCAGGGCTGTCTTGAGCGCCGGAGTTATCCTGTGCATCTGCGTTTAGTTGTTTTTTAAATAAATTCATATAAGCTCCCGATGGTTTTTATTTCGGGGGAGCAAAGGTAGGAAATATATAGGATTTACCCGCCAAAGCAGGCCCGCAAAAGTTTTTACCGGCCGGCGCTGTACACCGATTTCAATGAAATCATTATCATATTCATAAATAATTAATTACTAACGTTTTGCTTCAGCCGAAAATCGTGTTTCTGCCCTTTCCCTTATCTTCGGCGTTCAACCCGATAAGCCGGCCCGTATGAGCCTCGTTAAAAAATTATCCGACAACAAAGACAAAACTTCGCTGTCGCACAAAATGCGCAGCCGCCGGTTTGGCTTTTTTCTTTCGCTGATCCGGGACCTTCCCAGGCCCTTGTCGATCCTCGATATCGGCGGAACCATCGGTTATTGGGAGGCGATGGGTTTTAACGAAAAAGACGTTCACATTACCCTGCTCAATCTTTACAGCGAACCCACCGGCAAACCCGGTTTCAGCAGTGTTTCGGGTGATGCGACAAAACTTGGGTTCGAGGACCAATCTTTCGATATTGTTTTTTCCAACTCGGTGATCGAACATCTTTTCGATAAGAACAGCCAGCAGAAAATGGCCGCTGAAGTGGCACGCGTGGGCAAGCGGTATTTCGTGCAAACGCCCAATTACTGGTTCCCGCTCGAACCGCACTGGATGTTCCCCTTCTTCCAGTACCTGCCGGTTCCCGCCCGGATCTTCCTGACGAGGAATTTTTCACTCGGCCATATCCCCAAAACACCTGACAAGCAAAAAGCAACGGAACAGGTGAACGAGATCCGCCTGCTTACCAAAAAAGAAATGAAGTCGCTTTTTCCCGGTGCTGATCTCTATGAAGAGAAATTCTTCGGGTTGAACAAATCGTTTGTGGCGTATCGTTTTTAACCGCCCACATCGTTCTTTTTCCCACGCACCAGGTAACGGACGGATAAAAATACAACCGCGATTGCGGTATAAAAGGCGAGCCCCTTCAGGTTTGCATAAATGTCTTCCTTGTCGAACCTCCCGTGCACCCGTGTGTGAAAAATTTTATTGCACAGCGGTTGCAGGTATTCGATCATCACACCAAACAGGGCCAGGCCAGCGAGGATGAACACCAGTCCCCTCCCAAAAAGAACATGCAGGAAAGCCGCGGCGCCGAAATAGAAAAGCGTGTGCAATAGTTTGTCGTTGCCGCGCAGGGGAACCGGGATCTTGACCAGGAAGCCGATCACAGCAAAGACAAAACAGGTAACAAGAATAATGACCTTATGACTGGTTCGTAAATTGAACATGCGTTGCTAAAAATAACACCTGGATGGATACCGGAGCTTTTTTTCTGCCGCCCGAAAGATCTGTTGTTTTACAGGATAAACCGTTCCAGGTTCCTTAATTCTTCATTATATTTAAAACGGCTGAAAATCTTTACTTCGCCCCCGCTTATGAAAACATCTTTTTCACGTTTTACACGGCATTGTGCCGCTCTCTCGCTACTGCTTGTGTTATGCAGTGGCGCCAGTAATCGCGGAACCGTTACGGAGGATTGGATCGATCTCTTCAACGGCAAAGACATCAACAACTGGATCGTTAAGATCCAGCACCACGAAACGGGTGATAATTACGCGAATACTTTCCGTGCGGAAGACAGGATCATCAAGGTGAGGTACGATGGATATGACAAGTTCAACGAGCAGTTTGGCCATTTGTATTTCAAACAGCCTTACTCTTATTACCATTTGAAATTTGAATACCGTTTTACCGGAGAATGGAGAAAAGATGCACCGGGCTATACCGAGCTCAACAGCGGCGTGATGTATCATTCACAGGATCCGCGTACAATGCCGAAGGAGCAGGACTGGCCCATCTCCATCGAAATGCAGCTGCTGGCAGGTCTGCCCGATGGCAAACCAAGACCCACCGGCAATATGTGTTCTCCCGGAACCAATATTGTTTACAAAGGGAAACTCGATACCAGGCATTGCATCAACTCCAGCTCCAAAACCTACCCCGCCAATAACGACTGGATCAGGGCCGAGCTTATTGTGCTTGGCGATTCGCTGATCACGCACATCATCAATGGAGATACGGTGCTTCAATATTCAAAGCCGCAGATCGGTGGAGATGTGGTAAACCGCTACGATCCCAAACAAAAGATAGACGGCACCATACTCGATCACGGCTTTATCGCTTTGCAGAGCGAAGGGCAACCCGTGGATTTCAGGAATGTGAAGTTGCTGAACCTGGAAGGTTGCATGGACAAAGCGTCGAAAAGCTACAGGAGTTATTTTGTGAAGGGGAATGCGGGGCTTTGTAAATAAACAGGAGTCATCCGGTTGGACAACTCCTGCATATACACCAGTTTCTTAAGAAAAATATCTGACACAAACTTTGGCCCCTGTTTTTTGAGAACAACAACGGGTTTAGACAGGTTTACATTGATCGTTCGATTCCCAGTTCCAGTCCACGCAACTCCGCCAAACCACGCAAACGGCCAATCGCCGTATAACCCGGGTAGGCATCTGTTTTTTTCAGATCGTCCAACATCTGGTGGCCGTGGTCGGGACGCATGGGTATTGAGATCTTCCTTCTTCTTTGCACCGCTACAATCTCTTTTACTACCGCGTACATATCCACATCGCCATCAAGGTGATCGGCCTCGAAGAAATTCCCTTCGGCATCACGCCTGGTAGAGCGCAGGTGCAGGAAGTGTATGTAATCGCCGAGGCGTTTAACCATACCGGGCAGGTCGTTGTCTGCGCGAACGCCAAATGACCCTGTGCAAAAACAAAACCCGTTTGCGGGCGATGCAACTGCATTGCGCAGGTCGTTGGCATCTTCTTCCGTGCTCATGATGCGCGGCAATCCCAAAACCGAATACGGCGGATCATCTGGGTGTATGGCCATTTTCAGGCCAAGCGCTTCTGCAACCGGTACCACTTCCCGCAGGAAATAAAACAGGTGCTCTTTTAATTTTGCGCGATCGATGCCTTCGTATTTTTTGAGCGCCTCGAATATCTGTTCGGGTGTAAACTGCTCACGGCTGCCGGGCAACCCGAGCAATGTGTTTTTGCAAAGCAGGTCCTTTTCTTCCTGCGACATGGATGCAAGTTTCTTTTTCCCGCGTTCAATTTCTTCGGGCGTATAATCCTTCTCTGCGCCAGGGCGTTTGAGCAAAAACAGGTCGAACGCAATGAATGCCGCTTTTTCAAAATATAAAGCGCGACTGCGGTCGGGCATCTCGTAAGCAATATCTGTACGCACCCAGTCGAGAATCGGCATGAAGTTGTAAGTGATCACTTTTAACCCGCATTGGGCAACATTGTGCAGGCTGACCTTGTATTTCTCTATCCATTCCTGGAAGTTCCCATACTGTCTTTTGATGTCTTCATGAACGGGTAAACTTTCGATCACCGTCCAGGTCATGCCCGCGGCTTCAATCAACGCTTTTCTTTCATTGATGGCTTCAACGGTCCATATTTCTCCTACCGGGATCTGGTGCAGTGCGCTTACAACGCCTGTGCAACCTGATTGCCTGATGTCCCAAAGACTAACCGGATCATCCGGCCCGTACCAACGCATGGTATGCTCCATTTTTTCTTAGCTTTTGGCTATCCGCTCCTGGCTGATAGCTTGTTTGATGAATAAGGAGGAAGCTCTGTTCCTTCCCCGGACAAACCTAAAATAATTCGCCAAAGATTTCGCAGTCGTTTGAAAAAAACTGCGAAATCGATGGCGAAGATTTATTTCGTGGATTTTGAATGATGAATCGCCGTTGCGGCTTTACATCCATCAAATTACCAAAACAAAGTATACAAAGCAGCCAGCAGTCCGCACACGATCAAAGCGCCCACGGCAAAGCCGGGTTTCATTTTGAACATTGAGCTGTCTACTTCGAGGCCGTTGGTTTTTACGCCGCGCTTGTTCTCGATGGTGCTGATGATCCACATGCCCACGATACAGAGTATGAACACAAAGCCCATCCTGTCGAGAAAAGGAATGGTGTAAATACCATCTTCCTGCGCTGCAAAACCCATCGGTGAAAGAAAGGAAAGGTCCGCAAATTTTGGAAGGAACTTAAGAATGATCGAAAAGATAAAACCGCCGATGGTTGCAAAAAGGGCCGCATTGGAAGTTGTTTTCTTCCAGAAAAACCCTAAAATGAACATCGCAAAAATACCCGGGCTCACAAAGCCTGTATACTCCTGTATGTATTTGAACCCACCTTTCTCGATACCAAGGTATGGGGCGATCAATATGGCGATGAGCATGGAAACAACGACCACTATCTTACCGATCCAAACCATTTTCTTCTCGCTTGCATCCGGCGCGATCTTCTTTTTATAAATATCAAGTGTGAAGATGGTTGAGATACTGTTCGCCTTACCCGCCAACGATGCAACGATCGCCGCTGTGAGGGCCGCAAAGGATAATCCTTTGAGGCCGCCCGGTAAAAGGTTCAGCAGGGATGGATATGCTTTGTCGCCAACAACCTGGCCGCTTGCATCCACCAGTTCATTGTTGTTGAAATATCCTTTCTGGTTGAGCACAAACGCCGCGATACCCGGCAATACCACGATCACAGGCATCAGCAATTTCAGGAACGCAGCAAAAAGAATTCCTTTGCGCGCAGTCGGAAGGTCTGCACCCAGTGCGCGTTGTGTGATGTATTGGTTACAACCCCAGTAATTCAGGTTAACGATCCACATACCACCCACCAACACCGTGAGCCCCGGGAGATCGAGGTAATTGGGATTGTCTTTTTTGAAGATCATGTGGAAATGATCGTCGGCATGCTGCATCATCAGGTTAAACCCGTTGATGGTGCCGGTTGTGCCATACTCCTTACTTACAAGGTTCAGTGCGAGATAGGTGGTTACAAGTCCGCCGAGGATCAGGAAGAACACCTGTATCACATCTGTAAACCCGATCACCTTCATACCACCGAGTGTGATGATGATGGCAAAGATCCCCAGCACATACATACAGAGATAGATATTGATGCCGCTGATGCTGTTGATGGCGAGTGCACCGAGGTACAATATGGAAGTGAGGTTCACGATCACATACAGCAGCAACCAGAACACGGCCATGATCATCGCCACGGTTCCATTGTAGCGCTGGCTGAGAAACTGGGGCATTGTGTAGATCTTGTTTTTAAGATACACAGGTATAAAAAATATCGCAACGATCATCAATGTTGCCGCTGCCATCCACTCGTAAGTAGAGATGGCGAGCCCCATTTTAAAACCGCTTCCGCTCATCCCGATAAACTGTTCCGCGGAGATATTGGATGCGATCAACGATGCACCGATGGCCCACCACGTGAGCGATCCCTCTGCCAAAAAATAATCGTGCGAAGCCGTTGTGCTCGCCTTCTTCTTTTTCCTGTAAACCCAATACCCGTACGTGGCAACGATAACAAAGTAGATCAGGAACACAATGTAATCGGCGGTTTGCAATGATTTCATAAGAGCAATTGTTTGATTGTGATTGTGAGTAGTTGTTTTTTATGTGCTGTTGATCGGTTGATGCATTTACGATTGCCGCTTGCCCTTAACGAGGTAAGCTCACTGGTAATACCGTTCATTCCACCTCAACTCGTTTTTAAACTGGTGGATCTTCGTTTCCTTATCGATCAATACCAGTTCGATGCCTGCCATCTCTGCAAAGTCTGTAAGGTGCTCCGTTGTTAAATTCTGGCTGTAGCAGGTATGGTGCGCTCCCCCGGCAAGTATCCACGCGGCGCAGCCGGTGTGCATGTTAGGGTATGGCTTCCACAGCACCCGTGCAACAGGAAGTTTGGGCATGCTCTGCATCGGCGCTACGGCGATCACTTCGTTTACGAGCAACCTGAAGCGGTTACCCATGTCTACAATAGATGCATTCAGTGCAGGGCCCGGCGCCGAATTGAATACCAGCCGCACCGGATCGGCCTTACCGCCAATACCCAGCGGATGTATCTCGCACGATGGTTTTGCATCCGCGATGCTTTCACAGATCTCGAGCATATGGCTTCCCAGTACCAGCCTGTTGTCGGGATTGAAATGATAGGTATAATCTTCCATAAAACTATTGCCGCCTTTCATACCCGCTCCCATCACCTTCATCGCGCGAACGAGCGCAGCCGTTTTCCAGTCGCCTTCGCCGGCAAAGCCAAAACCCTTGCCCATCAGGCGTTGCGCCGCAATACCCGGAAGCTGTACCATGCCGTGCAGATCCTCGAATGTGTCTGTGAATCCTTTGAAGTTTCCGTCGCGTAAAAATGTTTCGATCCCTATTTCGATCTTTGCTGCTTCCCGCAGCGATGCGTGCTGCGCACCTCCTCTCAGCAACGTATCCATCAGCAGGTATTTGTCTGCATACTCTTCAACAAGCGCATCGATCTGCGCATCGGTTGTTGCATCGATCACTTTTACCAGGTCGCCAACACCATATGTGTTTACACTGTAACCGAATTTAATTTCGGCTTCCACTTTATCGCCTTCTGTTACGGCAACATTGCGCATGTTGTCTCCGAAGCGTGCGAATCTGGCAGACTGCCAATCGTTCCATGCAGCAGCGGCCCTTGCCCATGCATCTATCTTGCCGAGCGATTCCGGGTCTTCCCAATAACCCACCACCACTTTCCTGTTCAACCGCATGCGGCTCATGATAAACCCAAACTCGCGATCGCCGTGCGCCGACTGGTTGAGGTTCATAAAATCCATATCGATGGTTGCCCAGGGAATGTCGCGGTTGAATTGGGTATGAAAATGAAGCATTGGTTTCTGCAGTATTTTCAAACCGCCGATCCACATTTTTGCAGGGGAAAAAGTATGCATCCATGCAATTACGCCTATACAGTTTTCGGCCGTGTTCGCTTCCATACATACCGCATAGATTTCTTCTGCAGACTTCACGGTCGGTTTGTACACAATACTCACGGGTATCAGCGCCGATGCATGCAATGATGCGGCGATGGTTTGCGAATGCTCCGCTACTTTTTGCAAAGTTTCGTCGCCATACAAATGCTGGCTGCCGGTGATGAACCATACTTCTTTTTTCTTGAGATCGATCATATCACTCTGTTTAAGCTGTTAATGCCTGGTTGTTGATGCAGCGCCTTTTATCGCCGTAGGAAACCATACTGCCATTTCTCCCTGGCCGCGGTTTGCCCAGCTGTAATAAGGTATCGCCGTAAATTTTTGTTTGATCACATTGCCGGTGTTTGTATCGATCGCCGCAACATCTGCACGAAGCACGGTTACGCCTTTCAGTAAACCCGGTTTGAACTTCGTTGTAAACACCGTGTTGTCGGGGATAAAAAGATTGCTTGTAGAACCGTTGTTGTCAACCCATTCTGCGCAATACACAATCGGGCCGCGTTGCAGTGCGATCTTTCCTGCATTTTCAGCGAGTTGTTCACCCGCTGCAACACGCTTTATTTCCATGGGAAGCATTACTTCTATTTTGTCGTTCTTCTTCCAGTCCCTTTTGATCACCGCATAACCGTGCTGCATTGTATACTGTGTTGCAACGCCGTTCACTTTAATGGAAACAGGCTGCACCTGGCTGGTGGTAAAGCGATACAACGAAGAAGGCACCGCTTCATCCTGCGCCCATCCGGGAATGCGTATAAGCATCGCAAATGAAAGTTCCCTTGCAGGAACAACCGTAAAAGAAAGCCCACCATCCCATGGATAATTGTTTTGCTGCACGAGTTCAACCGCCGTGTTCTTTACTGTTAAGCGGGTGTTGCTGTTGATGAAAAGGTTTACAAAAACCTGGTCGTCTTTCTGCGCATACACATATCCTGGCACAGAAGGGATGAGGCGCGCAAGGTTGGTGGGGCAACAGGAACATTCAAACCACCCGGACCGTGTATATTCAATATCCTTGTGTTTGAAATTATTGGTGATCTGCATTGCATTGGTATAGAAAAATGATTTTCCATCCAGGCTAACACCCGAGATCAAACCGTTGTACAAAGTTTTCTCCAGCACGTCAAAGTATTTTGATTCGCCATGGAGCAAAAACATCCTGTAGTTCCAATATACATTCGAGATGGCCGCGCAGGTTTCGTTGTATGCGGTTGCGTTGGGCAGTTCGTAATTTTCGCCATAGCGTTCTCCGTTGCCGATGGCGCCTACGCTGCCTTGTACGTACATTTTCTTGCCAACCACATTTGTCCAGATTTTGTCAATGGCGTTGAGCAAACTATCGTCGCCCGTTAACGCAGCGATATCCGCAACAGCGGAATACAAATAACCGGCACGCACCGCGTGGCCTACTGCTTCTTCCTGTTGTTTCACCGGCAGGTGATCCTGCCAGTAGGCTCCATTTTTCCATGGGTCCTTGTTGTTGGGATCATACCCCTGGTACCTGCCGCGTTCTTCGATAAAAAATTTCGCGGTAGCGAGGTATTCTTTCTTTCCTGTAACACGATACATTTTCACCAGTCCCATTTCCACGATCTCATGACCCGGCGCAACGTGCTTTTTTCCCGGCCCGAAAACAGAACAAACCAGGTCCGCATTTTTTACAGCGATGTTTAACAGGTTGGTTTTTTTTGTGGCCATGTAGTGCGCAACAGCGGCCTCGTATAAATGTCCGGCGTTGTACAATTCGTGAGAGAGCTCGCGCTCTTTCTCCCATCTTTCTTTTCCGGACCATGGATGTACGCTGTCTGGATTGATCGTCCGCGCCGTATACAGGTATCCATCCGGCTCCTGTGCATTTGCAATGTATTCGATGAGATGGTCGATGTATCTTTCTTCTGTTTCATCAGGATACAAGGCCAAGGTATACGAAGCGCCCTCAATGGTCTTGTAAATATCGGTGTCATCAAAAGGGAATTTTGTTCCAAACTTTCCCTTCCTGGCCGCGGCCTTTTTGAAATTGTCGATGCGCCCGGTTGCTTCGCATCTTTTGAAGGATGCCGGAATCGTTGCACGTTTATTGACGAGTATTCTCGGCAACCAGAAATTATCTTTCAGCTTAACTGTTGTAAACGGCACTCCCTGGATGGCATAATCGTTCTGCTGCGCAGGCAATGCAGCAGACAAAGACAGGGCAACCAGGAGCATTAGTGTTTTCATATAACGGCAGCGTTCGTTAACTGTGAGTGGGGACCCTCCCCACTCGTTCAAATCATTTCACCGAAAATTTATACTGCGTTACAGAGGTGTATTTCTCTCCCGGCTTTAAGATCGTATTCGGGAAAGCCGGTTGGTTGGGACCATCCGGGAAATGTTGTGTTTCCATGCAGAACGCCGCGTGTTTGGCATATACGCGGTTGTCTTTCCCATGCAACGTTCCATCAAGGAAATTGCCTGTGTAGAACTGGAGCCCGGGTTCGGTAGTGAGCACTTCCATCAGCCTTCCGCTGGTTGGATCGTAAGCGGTTGCTACTTTTTCAAGCGTTGTTCCATTTTTATTGAGCACCCAGTTGTGGTCGTATCCGCCCGGCACCGCCGCGATTTCCTTACCGATCGCTTTGGCCGATGTGAAATCCATCGGCGTATTTTTAACATCCGGCAACAAACCTGTAGGGATCAGCAAAGTGTCTACTGCAGTGTATTTTGCGGCATTGATCGTTACCTCATGGTTCAGTATTGTTCCTTCCTTTCCTGCAGACAAATTAAAATAACAATGGTTGGTGAGGTTAATCGGTGTGGCTTTATCCGTTGTGGCGCTGTAAGCGATCTGTAAGGCATTGTCTGCCGTTAACGTGTACACCACCTCCACTTTCAGGTTCCCGGGAAAACCCTGGTCTCCATCCGGGCTCGTGTAGGTGAGTTGGAGGCTGCTGTCTCCCGCGGGTTTGCTTGCCTGCCAGATCACTTTGTCGAGGCCTTTCAAACCACCGTGCAAGGTATTGCCGTTGTTGTTGAGCGGCAATTGGTAGGTCTTTCCATCGAGCGTAAATTTTCCTTTGGCAATGCGGTTTCCATATCTGCCAACGAGGCAACCGAAATAAGGGTTTTCTTTTTGCAGGTATCCCGCAAGCGAATCGAAGCCCAATACAACATCTCCCATTTTTTTATCCTTGTCGGGTGTAATGATGCTGGTAACGGTTCCCCCATAGTTGATGATGCTTACCTGCATGCCATTCGCATTGGTAAGCGTATACTGTGTAACGGGTTCGTTCCCCAGAACGCCGAAAGGTTTTTCTGTTATGGTTGGTTTCATGTTGGTCGTGTCTTTTGTTTTATCATCGTTGCAGGCCGTGAACAAAGCGGCGCAGGCGGTCAACAATAAAAAGAGTTGTTTTTTCATGTGGTTGATTTTATATGGCATTAGCTTTTAAGATTGTCCGTAATAACTGTCCGGCCCGTGTTTTCTTTCAAAATGTTTTTTTACCAGTGCATCTTTCAACCGCTGCGCCTGCGGGTTGATCTGTTCCGTTAGAAAAGCCATCTGCGCAATATTTTCCAGCACCGCGCTGTTGTAAACGGCTTTGGCGGGTGTTTTTCCCCAGGTAAACGGCGCGTGGTTGCCAACGAGCATCATCTCAACGTCTTCATAATTCAATCCCTTCTGCTGCAGGCAATCGATGATCTGGATGCCGGTTTCGTATTCGTAGTTCCCTTTGATCATCTCATCATTCATTGGCGCTGCACAGGGTATATCTGCTGTTGTATGATCCGCATGCGTTGTGCCATACACCGGTATGTCGCGCTGCGTCTGCGCCCATGCCGTTGCATAGGTTGAATGTGTATGAACGATGCTGCCGATGTTTGTCCAGTGTTTGTACAGAACGGCATGTGTCAACGTATCGGAAGAAGGGCGGAGCGCACCGTGCACTGTTTTTCCGTCGAGATCTACGATCACCATTTTTTCCGGTGTCAATTCCCCGTAAGGCACACCGCTCGGTTTGATGGCAAAAACATTCAGCGACCTGTCAACCACGCTTACGTTACCAAACGTAAACAACACCAGGCCAAGTTTCGGCAACTGCATGTTTGCTTCGTAGGCGGCCTGCTGGATGTGTTGGTAGCTCATGTGGTTGTTGGTTCTGCTGTTAAACCGGGTTAAACGATAAATAAACAAAATGGCCAAAGAGGTTGATCCCCTCCTGCCCGTCTGCCATAAAACACTCACTCAAATATCCTGCTCACAATATAATACAGTTTGCCCTTCGATAAATGCGCCCAGTTCTGTGTAACGCCTGTATCGTTTTTCGTAGAGCGGAACCTTTAACGGGTCGGGCTCGTAGTTTGCATCAAAGCCCTGGCCCATGGCGTTCATCGCATCTTCCACTTTTGGATAAAGACCGGCGGCGGTGGCTGCAAACATGGCTGCTCCCAAAGCGCAGGTCTGTTCGCTTTTGTGGATGCGGATGGGCATGTTCATCACATCCGCCATCATTTGCATGATGAAAGGTGATTTCTTTGCCACACCCCCCAACCCAATCAGCCCGATCACAGGTATGCCTTCTTCCCGGAAACGATCCACGATCTTCCTTGCGCCAAAACAGGTGGCCTCTACCAATGCTTTGAAAACACGTGGTGCATCACTCGCGAGATCCAGTCCCGTAAAAGACGCCTTGAGCATCTGGTTCGCATCCGGTGTGCGGCGGCCGTTGAGCCAATCCACGGCGAGCTCATCATCTTCTTTCAATGGCAATGCTGCCGCCTGTTTGTTCAACGCCTCCATTATTTTATCGCTGAGCCCGGCGCGTACCTTTTCCGCTGTGCTGCGGTCTACGACGGTTGTATCCGTCAGCAGGTTGTCAAGCGGCCACTCGATGAGTTTTTTAAACCAGGCATATGCGTCGCCGAAAGCCGACTGGCCCGCTTCCATTCCCATCATACCTGGAATGATCGAGCCGGGCACCTGACCGCAGATTCCTTTTACAAGTTTGCCTTTTACTTCATCAACGGGCGCTACGAGCATGTCGCAGGTAGAAGTTCCCATCACTTTACTAAGATGGTAAGGTTCGATCTGTCCTCCTACTGCGCCCATGTGGCAATCGAACGCACCAATGCCAACCACTACATCCGTCGATAGCCCCAAACGCTGCGCCCATGCCGGTGAGAGGTTTCCCGCGGCTTGCGCGGAGGTATAAGTTTCTTTGAATAATCGCCCGGTAAATCCGTTCAGCAAGCCATCCCAGGAAGAAAAAAATTCGTCGGGTGGCAATCCATCAAACGCTTCTGCCCATAAACTTTTATGCCCGGCACTGCATACGCCGCGTTTGATCTGCGCCGCATCGTTTCCGCCCGTTAACAAATACGGGATCCAGTCACAATGCTCCACCCACGAATAAATATTCGTCCGCACTTTCTCATCCTCCCTCAATACATGCAGGAGCTTTGCCCAAAACCATTCGGAAGAATAAATACCGCCAACAAATTGCAGGTAATTCACGGGGAATTTTGTCGCATGCTGGTTCAGTTCAGCGGCCTCTTTAACAGAGGTATGGTCTTTCCACAAAACGAACATGGCATTCGGGTTCTCTTCAAACCCGGGCAACAGCGCAAGCGGCGTTCCTGTTTTGTCAACGGCCACCGGTGTCGATCCCGTTGTATCTACAGAAATCCCTTTTATGTTTTTTGCGACACCCGGCCCGGCTTTCTCTAAACATTCCCTGATGGTAAACTCGAGCCCCTCTACATAATCTGCCGGATGCTGGCGGAAACGGTTTGTTCCAGGATCGCAGTACAACCCTTTCTTCCATCGCGGGTAATAAAAAACCGAGGCGGTTACTTCTTCCCCGTTTGCGGCATTGGCAATGATCGAGCGGACCGAATCCGTGCCGAAGTCAACGCCGATCACGTAGGCATCGTGGAGCTGGTTGTTTGAAGTTGGGGCAGGTGATTGCATGTTTTATTTTTCGAACAAGCTGTTTAATTGCGGATCGGTAAAATCTTTCACAAAACAGATGATGTTATCGTATTTGCTGAATTCTTCTTTGGTATGCGTTGTTGTAAGCACCACGCATCGCATGCCTGCATTGCGCGCCGCTTCCACTCCTTTTGGTACGTCTTCGAAAACGATACATTCATTGTAAGCAACACCTAACCTGTCTGCACACTTGATGTATGTTTCCGGGTCGGGTTTGCTCATCACCACATCTTCTGCCGCAACAACAACAGGGAAATATTTTCTTATGTTCAACCCGTCGAGTACAAAATCAATATTGTACAATATCGCGGCAGAGCCGATCGCCATCCTGATGTTGTGTTCAGATGCACGCGCCAAAAAATCATCGAGGCCGTCCAGCAGTTTCAACAAGGGTTTAAATGCTGCCTGGTACGCGGTTTCTTTATCGTAACTCATCTTCGTTTTTTCTTCCGTCGTAAAACGCGAAGGGAAAATGCGTTCGAGCAGTTCATCGTTTTTTCCGTAACACTCTTCCCTCATGCGTTCAAGCGAAAGCGTTGCACCAAGCCCGTTCAGTATGCCGTGCCATGTGTTGATGTGAAACTCCATGTCATCGATCATCGTTCCATTGAGATCAAACAAAAAAGCCGATCCCGGTTTAATAACATCCATTTTTGATCTTTATGATTTTGATTACCGTTTACCATTCCCCTGCACCTGCCTGCCTAAAATGAATATATGATTTTCCATGATTTAGATACAAAATCATAAAAAACCATATACTCCATCATAAAAACCAGTATTGCTAAATATAACGGTTGACCAGGTTCTCGAGGTATTCCTGTTTGCCGCTCGCTGTTTTTGGTTCTCCGTTGGATGCGGCAAAATCCCTCAATGCCTCGAGCGTGAGTTTGCCTTCCTCGAATTCTTTTCCTTTGCCGCTGTCGAACGATGCGTACCGGTCTGTGCGGATCTTTTTGTAATCTGATTTTTGTAAAACATTGTCGGCAACGATCAATGCACGTGCAAAAACATCCATACCGCCGATGTGGGCATAGAACAGGTCCGCGGGATCGGTTGAGTTTCGCCTGCGTTTTGCATCGAAGTTGATACCGCCGCCGCCGAAACCACCGGCTTCCAGAATAATGAGCATGGTTTCTGCGAGCTCGTTGATGTTGTTCGGGAACTGGTCGGTATCCCATCCGTTCTGGTAATCGCCGCGGTTTGCATCAATGCTTCCCAGCATGCCCGCGTCTGCCGCAACCTGCAACTCGTGCTGGAAAGTGTGGCCGGCAAGCGTTGCGTGGTTTACTTCGATGTTCAGTTTGAAATCGTTCAAAAGGTCGTATTGGCGAAGGAAACCGATCACGGTTTCGCTGTCGTAATCATATTGGTGTTTGCTGGGCTCGCAGGGTTTCGGTTCAATAAAGAATGATCCTTTGAAACCGTTCTTACGCGCATAGTCTTTTGCGGTGTGCAGGAAACGGGCCATGTGTTCTTTCTCCCGCTGCATGTTTGTGTTGAGCAGGCTCATGTATCCCTCACGTCCACCCCAGAACACATAATTCTCACCACCCAGTGCGATGGTTGCATCAAGCGCCGCTTTTACCTGTGCACCGCCATGCGCGAGCACATGAAAATCAGGATTGGTGGCGGCGCCATTCATGTAGCGTTTGTTGCTGAACAGGTTGGCAGTGCCCCAGAGCAGCTTAACACCACTTTCGGACTGTTTCTGTTTTGCATATTCTGTGAGCGCCTGCAATCTTCTTTCGTTCTCTGCAATATCATTGGTATAATCAACCACATCCACATCGTGAAAGCAGTAATAAGGCATGTTCATCTTGGTGATGAATTCGAAGGCCGCGTCCATTTTGTCTTTGGCCCTTTCAACAGCATCCTGCTTCGCATCCCAGGGATAAACATGTGTGGGCTCTCCAAAAGGGTCACCGCCATTGCCAACAAACGAGTGCCAGTATGCGCAGGCAAAACGGAGCCATTCTTTCATCGGCTTTCCCGCTACCACTTTGTTTTCTTCATACCAGCGGAACGCAAGCGGGTTATCGCTTTCCACGCCCTCATATTTTACCTGTCCTATCTCTTTGAAAAATTCTTTGTCGCCTGTTACAACTTTCATTTTATTAAAATTTAGAAATTTATGTTCGTTTGATTGCCTGTTATGTATGCAGTTGCTGATCCAATATATTTTTCCATTCAAGATACAGTTCATCATAGCGTTTTGCATTTGACGGCTCTATCAGCTGCAAACGCTTCATATTGGCGAACGCTTCTCTCTCACCTGCATACACACCCGCGCCGATGCCCGCGCCGATGGCTGCGCCTACGCTCCCATCGCACTGGTACAATTCAACGGGCACGTGCGTGGTGTTCACGAATGCATCCGCAAACACATCACTTAAAAAAAGATTGGCCCTTCCTGCGCGAATCACGCTTGGCGTTAACCCATTGGCGCGCATGATATCCAGCCCGTAGCGGAATGAAAATGCGATCCCCTCCTGCGAAGCGCGGAAAAGATGTGATGCTGTATGTTTGTTGAGATCGATGTTGTGTAAATGCGCATGCACCGTTTTGTTGCCCAGCATCCGCTCCGCGCCGTTTCCGAAAGGAAGAACAAAAAGGCCGTCGCTGCCTGGGTTGACCTGTTTGGCGGCTTCGTTCATTTGCGGGTAGCTCAGGTGGCCGCCGGTTGTATTTTTGATCCAGCTGTTCATGATGCCCGTGCCATTGATGCAAAGCAGTATGCCCAGCCTTTTGTTTTCTTCTGTATGGTTCACATGCGCGAATGTGTTTACGCGAGATTGCCGGTCGTAGGCAAGCGTATCGCTCACACTGTAAATAACGCCCGAAGTGCCGGCCGTTGCAGCGATCTCACCCGGTTGCAGCACATTCAATGAAAGTGCATTGTTGGGTTGGTCGCCTGATTTATAAGTTACGGGGATTCCTGTTTTCAAAGACAAGGTCGTAGCCACATCTTCTTTTACAGCGCCGTGTGTTGTAAAAACTTTTTTTATTTCGGGAACGATGGATGTATCAAAACCATAATAACCGAAAACATCTTTCGACAGTTCATTGTTTGCAAAATCCCAGAAGATGCCTTCAGACAGGGCCGAGATGGTAGTGGTTGTATGCCCGCTGAACTTCATCGCGATAAAATCGCCGGGCAGCAACACCTGGTGGATCTTTTCGTACACCGCGGGTTCATTCGTTTTCACCCATGCCAGTTTCGATGCAGTGAAATTGCCGGGCGAATTCAGCAAACGCGACAAACATTTTTCTTCACCGATCGCGTGAAAAGCTTCGTTGCCGATTTCCACGGCGCGTGAGTCTGACCAGATGATCGAGTCGCGTAATATTTTTTGTTCCTTGTCGATCAGCACAAGCCCATGCATCTGGTACGCGATACCGATCGCACCGATTTCTTTTGGATCGTATTTTTTTAGCGCGTGTGCTTTCAGGATCGCTTCCTGTACGTGCAGCCACCACATTTCGGGCGACTGTTCTGCCCAACCCGGTTGAAGAGAGGTAATGCCTGTTTCGGTTTCGGGGTATTGAGCGGATGCAATGCATTGCTGCGTGTTTGCATCAACCACGGAAACTTTTACAGACGAGGTGCCAACATCTATACCTAATAATAACATGTTCTATTTTTGTTTGTGCGGATGCACACCTTCCTTTCTCACTTGCGCACCGTTTCAATTTTTCAATATACGCATATTGTTTAAAAACCACCAGGAATCGCTTCCCGGTGGTAATATACCAACGCTTGCCTAAAAACCTATCCGGAAAAACTACCGACAGTTAGTTTTACTGAAAGGTTTGGAGCCAGGAGCTGGAAACAGAATTTGGAATAACAGTATTGCAAATTTCAAGTTCCCGGCTCCCGACTCTTCCCCCCTTGCTGTATCAAATTATCCTATCCAAAAAACGTTAATAGTTCGGGTTTTGGTACGCTGCTTTTTCTGCCGCTGTTCCTTCCATTCCATCCAGCTGTGCCTGTGGTATCGGGCGCAGGTAATGGAACGGTTGTATGGTACGTGTTACGGTGGCCGGTGTATGGTCTCCATAAGTTGCACTCGCTATCTGGAAACTGCCCGCGAGCTCGTTCCATTTTTGCGTGCGCACCAGGTCGAGCCAACGTACACCTTCTCCAAAATATTCCCTTGAGCGTTCCGCAAGAATATAATTGATGTCGATTGTTGCAGGCGTCAGCGCTGTAAGCGCCGCGCTGTTGTCTGCTACCAGTGCCGCATTGTTCCTGTTGGAGAATTTCCATTTACCTGCGCGAGCCCGCAATACGTTTACAAGTTCCCTTGCGCTTTTTCCTGCTACGGTTGTTGCACCTTTTACAGCTGCTTCTGCTGCTATGAGGTACAACTCTGAGAATTTAGCGATCTTATAAGGACGCGTGCTTGTTGCATTCGGTTGGCCAAGCCCTGTTCCGTTGTCTGTACGGTACACACCCATTTTCCAAAGGCCCGGGAAAATGATCCTGCTCACTGCACGTGGCGTGATCACAAAATCCGACCTGCCCGGAATCTGTCCTGCACCAACGCTGTTTGAAACTTTTCCCGGGAACCTGTTTCCCGAAGGATAAGCGATGGTTGGCGCAAGCGTTTCATCATCCAGGAAACTGAGGATCGTTGAACCCGGTGTAACCGGGAGATCGTTTGCGTTGTACAAAGTGGTATTGGTTGCACCACCTTTTGGCCAGTTGCCGCGGTAGGCAGTGGTAAAGGTTCCGTCGAAACGTGAATCAAGCGATTTGTCTGTAAACGTGTTTGAAAGTGCACCAACTGTAGGGGCCATACGTACATACGGGCGACCGAGGAACTGCATTGCTTCTCTCTGAACAGAGTTTACGGCACTACCGGTTCCATCAGGGTTTGAGGCGCTGGTGAGTACGGTGTAGTTTGGCGTTACCATCCATACGGCTGAGTTACGGCCGTTGCCCAATTCACTGTCGAAACAGTTCAGGCAGTTGCCATTGTAGAACTCGCTTTCCTGTGTGTGGTCTGCATACAATACCATTTCCTTGTTACGGTCGTTGCCGCCCACATGAAGGTCATAGAAAGATGCTTCGAGTCCGAACGGACCCGGGTTATCTATTGCAGCCACAGCGGTATTGTATGCCTGCTGGAAATAGTAAGCCGCATCTTTTCCATCGGGATCCGTTCTTGTTGTAACCGCAGGATAAGTAGGAATGTTGTTCGGGTTCTGCAGCCACCATGCATAGGTCAGGTAAGCTTTTGCGAGATAGAGGCGCGCCGCTGTTTTACTTACGCCGCCGGTAACACGTGGTGTTGCGGGCAGGTCGTTGATAGCGGTGAGCAGGTCAGGAAATATCGCTTTTGAATATACTTCGGCAACGGTGTTGCGCTTTGATGTTCTCACCGCAGAGGTGTTGAACTTCAGGTCGCCCGCACCGAGATCCAGCGGAACACCGCCAAAGTTCTGCACCAATAAAAAATAATCGAACGCACGGAAGAACCTTGCCTCTGCAATCAATGCATTGGAGATCGTTCCTACAGCGGCCGCATTTTCGATGATACCGCTCGCCGTGTTGATGTTTGAAAAGCAAACACCCCATATGGCGCCGGCAGGAAACGTCAATGCCTGTACATTACCTACACCGCTCATATCAGGATCCTTGAAATTGTTATCGGCACTTTGTCCCCAGGTATACTCATCCGTACCTGTTTCCATCGTGCTGTAATAATAAGGTTGCCCGTATATGAAACGCAGGTGGGCGTATTGTGAAGTGATACCGCCCAGTACACCTTTCTCCGTTTTAAAGAAACCGGGTTCGTAAAAACTGCGCGGCTCTTCCACCAGTAATTTTTTACATCCTGAAAACAGCAGCGTAGACAGCGCCATTGTAGCCAGTAATTTTATTCTTATCTGTTTCATGTCTGTGCGTTTTTAAAATGTCAAATTAAAACCAACAATAAAGTTTCGTGTTGATGGCGTGTTGTAACCAACGGTAAGGATACGCCTGAGGTTCTGGCTGAGGTTAACCGATGCATTCTCGTTTCCGTATGAATTGGTTTCAGGATCCAGGCCCGATTCCCTGGTAAACTCAGAGAACAACACGAAAGGATTCTGTACAGTGAAGTACATACGCAGCTTAACAGAAGAATTTTTCAGCACATACCTGTTGAAATCGTAGCCTAAGGTGATGGTGCGGACTTTCAGGAACGACCCGTCGAAATAACTCAGCGTACTTCCGTATTTCGGGTTATCGCCCGAGAGTATGCCGCCCGGCTTAGGATATTTTGCACCTGTGTTGGTTGGCGTCCAGTAATCAACATCGATGTTGTTCCTTCTTCCTGTGAGCAGGTTGAGGTAACCGTTCGAGCCGTGTACGGTACTGAACAGGATACCACCGCTTCTGAAAATTCCAACGATGCCAAGGTCAAATCCCTTGTATGCAAGACGTGTATTGAAACCACCCTGGAACTTAGGGTCCACATCAAAGATCTGCCTGTCGGCCGCGCCGATCGCACGTGTTGGCGTTCCGTCCGGTGCATAGGTTCCGGTATATTCTACCTTGATCATACCCGGGTTTCCGCCTGGTTCGAGCACACTCAGGTAAGGTTCCTTATCCTGCCACAGTCCCACTTTCTTGAAATCAAAGATCGCGTTGATGTTGTGGCCCACGAACCACCAGTTGCCCTCGTCCCTGGTCTGACCCGAAGCCAGTGAAACCAGTTGGTTCTTGTTGGTGTAAAAGTTAACGCCCGCTTCCCATGTTACATCTTTGGTCTGGATGATCGTACCATTCAGGCTGAACTCGAAACCTTTGTTCTGCGTAGCACCGATGTTTGAAGTGATGCTGCTCACACCTGATGTTGGAGGCAGTGTAAGACCGAGCAAAACATTTTCCGTATTGGTGATGTAATACTCAACCGTACCTGATATACGGTTCTTCAGTATCGAGAAATCGAGACCTACGTTCCATGTTTTTGAGAACTCCCATCCCAGGTTCGGGTTGGGCAGTGCAGATACGTAAACACCCGTTCCATAAGAGGTAGGGCCGAAATTGTAGGGCCTTGTATCAAGTCTTCCCAGCGTTGAATAAACACCCACTGCCTGGTTCGACGTTTGCCCGTATCCCGCGCGGAGCTTCAGGTTGCTCAGCCATGTCCATTGTTTTGCAAAATTTTCATTGGCAATGTTCCATCCCACGGAAACCGCAGGGTAAGTAAACCATTTGTTACCGGGAGCGAGCCTGGATGAACCGTCGGAACGCACGGTTGCAGACAGCATGTACTTGTTCTCGTAAGAATACATCACACGGCCCATCAGCGACATCAGTCCCCATTTCTGGTAATCCTGGTTGGCGGGGTTCACCGTGATCTGGCCGGCTGCCTGGCCCAGGTTGTAGAATTGAAACGCATCTGCAGGAATATCCTGTGCAGACATGTTCGATCTGTTGTAAGTACTTTGTTCGGAAGAATACAATGCCACTGCATTGATCGTGTGTTTTCCACCGAATGTATGATCGTAAGAAAGGATGTTCTCGAGTGTCCAGTGATAGGTAGACCTGTTGTCTACCGATGCATTCGACACCGTGTTGGGGTTCAAACCATCTCCCACACCCTGCCCTGTATAGGCGCCGTTGTTTGATTGAATGTAATCAGCGCCGAGGTTCACACGGTATTTCAGTCCATCGAGGAATGGCGCTTTTACTTCACCATAGATCGCGTTATAAGTAGCGAAGCCGCGTGTCTCATTGAGCCACTGGCCATCGTTCGTCAGTCTTTTGATCACGTCTTTTGTAAACACGTACTGGTTGTCCAGGATCATGCGGATGGAGCGTCTTGCACTACCATCTGCATTAAACGGCGACGAGATAGGCGTGCTCGACAAAGCGCTGTAGATACCCACCTGGTTTCCCTTGCTTTCGTTATAGTTCATGTTGGTGGTAAAACCGAACTTGAACAATTTACCGATCTGCTGGTCCAGTGAACCGCGCAGGGAATAACGCCTGTATAATTGCGTTGGGATCACACCCTGGTTGGTGTAATAACCACCGCCGAAATTGTAATTGCTGGTTTCCGAACCACCAGACAGGCTCACGTTGTGGTCTGATACAACACCGGTTTGGTAAAACAGGTCCTGCCAGTCAACATTAACATCATCTGCCTCGTCCGTACCGTTTGTGTACATACCTGCCGCTTTGCGCAGTGCCACAAATTTCGGCCCGTTCATCATCGGGTATTTGGCAAACACCTGTTGTGTGCCGGTATACGTGCTGTAGTTGATCTGCGGCTTCCTGCCACGACCGCTTTTATCGGTAGTAACCAGGATCACACCGTTTGCACCGCGTGAACCGTAGATGGCAGTGGCAGAGGCATCTTTCAAAACCTCCACGCTCTTTACATCATTTGGGTTGATGTCCTGTATCGATCCGATAAAAGGAATTCCATCGAGAACGATCAACGGGTTGTTGTCGGCACTCAATGAACGCGTACCGCGGATGCGGATCTGCATGGCGGCGCCGGGCCGCGTAGAAACCTGCGACATCTCAACACCAGCAAGCCTTCCCTGCAGCGCCTGCGAAATGTTCGCAGAAGGAATTTCGCGCATCGCGTTTCCGTTGATGGAAGCAACGGAGCCGGTGATGGCCTCTTTGCGTTGTGTTCCGTAGCCCACTACGATTACCTGGTCGAGCTCTTTGTTCGAAGGAGAGAGCTGGACATCGATCGTGGTGCTGTTGCCAACGCGAACCTCTTTGTCTTCGTAACCAACATAAGAGATCACAAGCGTTGCATTGCCCGTTACTGAAACGGAATAATCGCCCGAAGCGTTTGTTGTGGTACCGGTGGTGGTACCCTTGACCTGAACGGAAGCATTTGGTACCGCCTCGCCCTTGTCGTTGGTAACATGTCCTTTCACCGTTTTACGTTGCCCGGTTTGCGACAATAAATTGTTCTGTGGTAAAATAACCAGGAGTGCAGTTGCCACCAGGAAGAGCAGGCACATCCGGCCGGCCAGTTTCCCTGGGTGCTGCGCAAGCAATAATTTCATAGCAATAGTTTTTAAAATGAAGGATTGAACGCCGATGGACGGCAAATGGTGAGTTGGTTGAAAATTCAGCTAGTGTTCATAATGCAATCGTTATTGGGTAATTGGGTTTATATGGCAATGTTTGTTTACTGAATCAGCCGACCGGTTTGTTCACTACCGGTCTTTGTGCGCTGCAACTTATCCTTTTGGTTTTTGGAATCGGTTGCATAACTTAATATATTCATTATCAATATCATACACGAAAATCAAATTTAACTGGATTGCGTGTTTATCCTCATTTGTTGTTTGATGGTGATCAGATCGGGATTTGTAACGGCAAAAGGCCGGGCATTGATCCCTGTAAATAAGGAACCAAAAAGTTTCAGGGCTTCAGAATAATTACAGGGAAAACCGTCTTGCGGGCGGTGGGCTGATAACCAGTGCAGGTAAGCATTTCCAGCGGCAGTATACAAACGCCGCGCGCTGAAAAGCTTACGGCAACTGCGTTTGCTGAGAAATATGAATGACATTTTCTGCATGGAAACAATCGGTTTATGGCTGCCAGGCAGAACAGGATCCTGCTTCGCCAAACTAATATCGGGAGATTTTTTGTAATTGCAACCGATTGCATAATATTTTTTTTAAAATAGTTATCTTGATGGCTGCAAAACGACCACCAGAATGTCGCAACAGAAAGAAGTAACCATTTACGATATTGCCCGCCAGCTTGATATTTCAGCCGCAACCGTGAGCCGCGGCTTGAAAAACCACGATTCGGTTAACAAGGCCACCCGCAAGAAAATACAGGACCTCGCCAAAGAACTTGGCTACCGCTCCAACACCTTTGCGAGCAGCCTCCGCAGGAAAAGCACCAATACCATCGGCGTGATCGTGCCCAGGCTCAGCAGTTATTTTATGTCGAACGTGATCGCCGGTATGGAAAACATCGCCAGCGCCGAAGGTTACAACCTGATCATCACCCAATCGCTCGAAACCGTTAAGAAAGAGATCGCCAATGCAGATACCCTGTTCAACAGCCGCGTGGATGGCCTGCTTGTGTCGCTCTCCTTTGAAACGGAGAACATCGACCATTTTGAACCGTTCATCAAGAAGGGCATCCCGCTGATCTTTTTCGACCGCATCAAACAACACAGCCAGTGCATGGGCATTGTGATCGACAATTACAAAGCTGCCTACGACGCCACCAAACACTTGCTGGACAACGGCTACAGGAGGATCATGCACATAGGCGGCAGCACCGTGAGCCATGTATATGCAGAAAGGCTGCGTGGTTACAAACAGGCGCTGCAGGACTACAAGATCGCACCCGATCCTAAACTGGTACTCACCAAGAACATGAGCGAAGAAGCCGGCGTGGAATCGGCCCGTTACATTTTAAAAATGAAACACCTGCCCGATGCCGTCTTCTCGGCCAACGACGCATGCGCTGTATATTGTATGCGCACCCTGAAAAAAGAAGGCATCAGGATACCGGGCGATATTGCATTTGTGGGGTTCAACAACGACCCGATGAGCAAAGTGGTGGAACCCAATCTCACCACGATCAATTACCCTGGGTATGCAATGGGAGAAGCCGCCGCAACACAACTCATCAATCACCTCAACGGCGTAACGAACCTTACCGCCACCAATATTATCATACTGCGATCCGAACTTATTGTACGGGCCTCATCGCCGAAAAAAAGATAAAAAGAGTGATCTTTTTTTCATTTAACCCCTATATTGCAACCGATTGAAATTTTTATGAGCCGGGAAAAAGAGATCACCATCTACGATATTGCCAAACAGCTGGACCTCTCGGCTGCAACGGTGAGCCGTGCGTTGAAAGATCATCCCGCCATCAACAAACACACGAAAAAAAAGATCGCCGACCTGGCCGCCAAGCTCGGTTACCGCACCAATAACTTCGCCAGTAACTTACGCAAGCAAAGAACCAATACCATTGGCGTGATCGTTCACGAATTGAAGAGCCAGTTCATTACCTCTGTATTGGCGGGGATCGAAAAAATAACAACGGAGGCAAACTACGATCTCATCATTGCACACTCCTCCGAAACCTTTACCAAGGAATCAGCGAACGCACTCAACCTTTTTCACAAACGCGTAGACGGGGTGATCGCTTCACTTGCATTTGATACGGAGAACCTGGACCACTTTGAACCCTTTGAAAGAAAGGGCATCCCCGTGATATTCTTCGACCGCGTGTTTGAAGACAAGGAAGGAACCAAAGTGGTGATCAACAACCAGAAAGCAGGTTACGACGCCACCAGGCACCTGATAGAACAAGGCTGCAAGCGTATTGCGCATATTACCGCGAACCTGAAACGTAATGTTTACGCAGAACGTTTGAAAGGCTATCAATTGGCATTGGTAGAAAGCGGGCTGAAATATTCAGATAAGAACGTGATCGTAGACGACCTGAGTGAGGAAGCCAGCATTCTCTCTGCCAAAAAGATCCTCGCCATGCGGCCGATGCCCGATGGCATTTTTATTACAAACGATTTTTGTGCGGCCGTAGTGATCCAGACACTCAAAGAAGCGGGCGTCCGCATTCCGGAAGACATAGCCATTGTTGGTTTTAACAACGATGTGATCAGCAAGATCATCGAACCGAAATTATCAACGATCAATTACCCGGGCATCGAGATCGGCGAGATCGTTGCGCGGAACCTGATCAATCACCTTCAGGGCAATTCAAATATTCATTTGACGAACACGATCATCATCAAGTCGGACCTGATCGTACGGGCATCATCGTTGCGGAAGAAAAAATAACGCGGAGAGAATAAAGGGAACAAATTCAGGTAACAGGTTTAGGGATAACAAGCTTTCAGTATCATTCCATAAAGCAATTTTTCATGCGGAAGAAATGGGTACTTTTTTTATGCGCGGTCCTCTCCCTCGGACATCCGTTCGCGCAGCATTTCATTTCCGGGAAAAGCGGGAATGGAAATTTTCCCATTGCAACCACTGCTACCGCTGCTACCATTGTTGTTGACGACAACGACGCATGGCTCGTGCAGAAAGCCGCGGATCTTTTAAGAACAGATATACAGGCCGTAACCGGCAAAATACCAACAAGGGTAAACAGCATGGCGTTGGCCGGCAGACACCTGATCATCATCGGAACCATCGGCCGTTCAAAGGCGATCGATGCATTGGCGAAGGATAAGAAAATAAACACCGGCCAACTCAAAGGAAAATGGGAAGCTTACCAAATACAGGTTGTGGCCAATCCTTTCCGTGGTGTTGATGATGCGCTGGTGATCGCAGGCAGCGACAAACGCGGCGCTGCCTTTGGTGTTTTTGAATTGGCAAGGCAACTCGGTGTATCGCCCTGGTATTGGTGGGCAGATGTGCCGGCAAAACAAAAGAAAGAAGTATACGCGATAAGGGGAACAAACATTGTTGACAGCCCGATGGTAAAATACCGAGGCATATTCATCAACGACGAAGCGCCTGCATTCACCAATTGGGCGAAGGAAAAATTCGGCGGCGTGAACCATCTTGTATATGAAAAGGTGTTTGAACTGATCCTTCGCAACAAAGCAAACTATTTGTGGCCCGCCATGTGGGGCAAATCGTTCGCAGACGACGACACATTGAGCCCCGTACTTGCCGATCAATATGGTATCGTGATCAGTAACTCGCACCACGAGCCCATGCTGCGCGCGCAGCAGGAATGGAAAAAATATGGCAAGGGGCCATGGAACTACCAGACAAACGATACTGTGCTGAGGGCCTTCTGGAAAAAGGGCATCGAGAACATGGGAACCCATGAAAGCGTGATCAGCATTGGGATGCGCGGTGATGGCGATATGCCCATGACACAGGGCAGCAACATTGCATTGCTCGAAAGAATTGTGGCCGATCAAAGAAAGATCATCGAAGAGGTAACAAAGAAACCGGCGTACGCCACACCACAATCGTGGGCACTGTACAAAGAAGTGCAGGATTACTACGATAAAGGAATGCGTGTTCCCGACGATGTTACGTTGTTGTTGTGCGACGACAACTGGGGCAACATCCGCAAGCTTCCCAGATTAACGGATGCTCCGCGCAAGGGTGGTTATGGCATCTATTATCATTTCGATTATGTAGGCGGGCCGAGAAATTACAAATGGCTCAACACAAATCCATTGCCGCGCGTGTGGGAGCAGATGCACCTGGCTTATGAATATGGCGTGAAAAACATATGGATCGTAAATGTGGGCGATATCAAACCAATGGAACTGCCCATTTCATTTTTTCTTGATTATGCATGGAACCCCGGCCGCATAAACGTAACCGAGATACAGGAATATACAGAGCAATGGGCGGCCGAACAGTTTGGAAACGAACATGCCGTTGAGATCGCCGGTATACTTTCGAAATATGCAAAGTACAATGGCAGAAGAAAACCAGAGCTGCTCGACGCAAACACGTATTCATTGTTCAATTACAACGAGCTCGAACGTGTAACCAGCGAATACAACCAATTGTTTGCAAAGGCAGATGCCATCGCCAAGCTACTCCCCACGCAATACAAAGACGCCTATTTCCAGCTCGTTTTGCATCCTGTTAAGGCCTGCGCAAACCTGCAGAACCTGTATTACCATGTTGCGCAGAACAAACACCTGGCCGCCAATTACGATATCGCAGCGAACAAACATGCAGATGAGGTGAAACGCCTATTTATCGAAGACTCGCTGATCTCCAAAACATACAATACACTCGCCAACGGGAAATGGAACCATATGATGGATCAATCGCATATCGGCTACACAGCATGGTTCGATCCTCCTTTCAACCGGATGCCGGCGGTAAGATACATACCGGCAGATTCAGCCATCGCTAAAACAAGCGTAAGCAGGGATGAGCACGGCGATGCCACATCTGCTCCAACAGGCACTGACTTTATAGAAACCGGAAAAATGCTTTCGATAGACGCGGAACATTTCAGCAAAGCTGTATCCACAAATACAATTCAATGGCAGGTATTACCGGATCTCGGCCGAACGGGCTCGTCCGTTACAACCACGCCCGTTACGGCTCCTGAACAGGTTCCTGGCAACCATGGCGCACACCTTGAATACACGGTTCATTTCTCAGATACCGGCATTGTAAAACTGCATCTGTACTTCTCTCCTTCCCTGAATTTTCACAACAACGAAGGACTGAAATACGCGGTGTCTGTGGATGAAGAAATGCCGCAGATCGTTTCCATCAACAAAGACGATAACAATACCCGTACCTGGGAAGAATGGATGCGCAACAACATCATCACCAAAACAACATCGCACCACATCAAAACACCGGGCACACATACGATCAAATACTGGATGGTAAGCCCGGCAGTTGTGCTCCAAAAAATTGTGGGCGATATGGGGGGCCTTAAACCGAGTTACCTGGGCCCGCCCGAAACAAGACTAACCAACACCAAATAATCACCTATCATAAAAACGATTGCTATGACCTATAAGATCTTGATTGCAACTGCACTGTCAGCTACAGCATTGTTCTCTTCGGCCCAGGAGAAAGGCACTTTGAAAAAGAGGCCCATCTCGCAGCCGCTTGTGAAACACATTTTTACCGCGGATCCATCTGCACATGTATTCAACGGAAAGATCTACATCTATCCTTCACACGATTTTGAAGCCGGCATCAAGGAAGATGACCTTGGCAGCCATTTTGGAATGCGCGACTACCACATCCTTTCCATGGACTCGATCGGCGGAAAAGTGACCGACCACGGTGTTGCCCTCGATATCAAGGATGTTCCGTGGGCCGGCAGGCAAATGTGGGCGCCCGATGCGGCGTATAAAAACGGCACCTATTATTTGTATTTTCCTGTAAAAGACAAATCGGATGTGTTCCGTATCGGTGTTGCCACCAGTAAAAACCCGGCAGGCCCTTTCAAGGCAGAGAAAGAACCCATCAAGGGCAGCTATAGCATTGACCCCGCGGTTTTCAAAGACAAAGACGGAAGTTATTACATGTATTTCGGCGGAATATGGGGCGGGCAACTGCAGCGCTGGGACAATAACAACAAGTACGACGCGAACGCAAAATTGCGGACCGCAAAAGAAGAAGCGATCCTTCCAAGGGTGGCCAAACTCAGCGCAGACATGAAAAGCTTCGCGGAAGCGCCCCGGACAATAAAAATCGTTGATGCAAATGGAAAAACATTCCTGGAAGCAAACAACGACAAACGTTTTTTTGAAGCGTCGTGGATGCACATGTACAAGGGGAAATATTATTTCTCTTACTCTACGGGCGATTCGCATTTCATCAATTACGCGATAGGTACAAGTCCGTACGGGCCTTTTGTATACAAAGGCGTAGTGTTGAACCCGGTAGAAGGATGGACCAACCATCATTCAATTGTAGAGATCAAAGGCAAATGGTATCTTTTTTACCACGATGTACAGCTCTCCGGTAAAACGCATCTGCGCAACGTAAAAGTGGCCGAATTGAAATACAACGCCGACGGAACAATACAAACCATAAACGCATATTATTAATCTCCAGGAAGATCACCCACCAAAATCAAATGCAATGAAGAAATGGATCCTCATCGCGGGAGTTTGTTTAGGCAATACCGCATTCGCACAAAACGAGATCACGCTACAGGCGGACAAAGGAAAAGACATCATCAACAAGAATATCTACGGGCATTTTGCTGAACACCTCGGGCATTGTATATACGGCGGAATGTATGTGGGCGAAGGCAACACGAAGATCCCCAACAAAGACGGTGTGCGCCTTGATGTGATCAATGCATTGAAGAAACTGAAAGTGCCCGTTCTGCGTTGGCCGGGCGGCTGTTTTGCGGATACTTACCACTGGAAGGACGGCATAGGCCCCAAAGACAAACGGCCATCGATGCTCAACGTGTGGTGGGGCAATGTGAAAGAAGACAACAGCTTTGGCACCAATGAATTTCTCAACATGTGCGAGGTACTTGGTGCAGAACCCTATCTCAGCGGCAATGTAGGAAGCGGCACACCGCAGGAGCTGTCTGATTGGGTTAAATACACCATCCATCCGAATGGCAGCAGCCCGATGCCCGAATTGCGCGCACAGAATGGAAGACAAAACCCATGGCACGTGAAATACTGGGGCATCGGCAATGAGGCATGGGGTTGCGGAGGCAACATGAGGCCCGAGTATTATGCAAATATTTACCGTCAATACGTAACGTTCATGACGAATGGCGATCCGAAAGAAAAAATATTCCGCATCGCATCGGGCGCAAGCGACAACGATTACAACTGGACGGAAGTATTGATGCGCGACATACCCCACAACATGCTTGACGCGGTTGGCGTGCACCACTACTCCGTAATCAACTGGAACAAGAAAAGCTCCGCAACCGCTTTCAATGAAGAGGAATATTATACAACCATGCAACGCGCACTCGAAATGGAAACATTGGTAACCAGGCATGCGGCGGTGATGGACAAATATGATCCCAACAAAAAGGTTTCCATTGCCGTAGACGAATGGGGCGGATGGTACGATGTTGAACCAGGTACAAACGGCGCGTTCCTCTTCCAGCAAAATACAATGCGGGATGCGATGATCGCGGGAACATCGCTTAACATCTTCAACAATCATTGCGACCGCGTAAAGATGGCCAACCTTGCACAGATCGTAAACGTGCTGCAGGCCGTGATCCTCACCAACGAAGAAAAAATGCTGCTCACCCCAACCTATCATGTAATGGAAATGTACAACGTGCACCAGGATGCAACAATGCTGCCGTTGACAGTAAAGAGCAACGATTACAAAATGGGAAAAGAAAAACTGAGCGCGATCTCTGCATCTGCATCGAAAGACAAGAACGGTTTAACACACATTTCCCTGGTGAACATTGATGCCAGCAAGGAGCAGGACATAACCATCAACGTAAGCGGCGCAAATTATTCGGCGGTTTCGGGGAGGATACTGGCATCCGACAAATTACAGAACTACAACAGTTTTGAGAACCCTGAAAAAATAAAGCCAATGCCATTCAACGGTGCAACGCTCAGCGGAACTACATTGAAATTAAAACTGCCGCCGTTCTCTGTTGTGGTACTGGAAGTAAAATAAAAATGTTGTGTACATCCGGTCAACCAAAAACGATTCATTCATAAATACCAACAAAATGCAAAATCGCTCACTACCCTACACATTCAGGAAATGGTTTTGCATTTTGTTGTTGTTCGTTCCGTTTGCATCAAACGCGCAGTTGCAGCCCACAGGTATTTTTGATCATCACGAAGACATCGGCGATCCGAAGATCAAAGGCAGCATTGTTTACAACAAAGAGGACCAATCCTATACAATGAGCGGCGCAGGAAAAAACATGTGGGCAACCGCGGACCAGTTTCATTTTGCATGGAAAAAAATAAAGGGCGACTTCATTATCAAGGCCACGGTACGTTTTATCGGCAAAGGAACGGTTGACCACAGGAAGATCGGCATCATCGCTCGCGACCAGCTTACTACCGGTTCGCGTTATGCAGACGCATGCGTTCATGGAGATGTGCTCACTTCGCTTCAGTACCGCGAAAAAGAAAGTGATACAACCGGGCAGGTTATTGTTTCATCCTATCATCCAACAGAAATAGAACTGGAACGCTCGGGCGATACCTTTACATTTTCTGCGGCAACGTTTGGAGAAACATACAAATCGGTATCCAGGAAGATCAAATTGAACGATGAAGTATATGCCGGCCTGTTCATCTGTTCACACGATGAGAACGTGGTTGAAAAAGCAGTGTTCACCAATGTCCGCATCATCATTCCCGCGGCAAAAGACTTCAGGCCCTATCGTGATTACATTGGCAGTCATATAGAAGTGATGGATGTATCAACGGGTCTCAGCAAAATCCTCCACAGTGCACCCAATTCTTTACAGGCGCCCAACTGGACACCAGACAACAAATACCTGGTGTACAATGCCGACGGCTCTATGTTCCGGTACGAATTGGCGAGCGGCAACACCAGCAAACTGAACACGGGTTTTGCAACGCAGAACAACAACGACCATGTTTTGTCGTTTGACGGAAAAACACTTGGCATCAGTCATTATGTTGGCGCCGGCCGTATTTCAACCATTTATACATTGCCTGTTACCGGCTCAGACAACCCGGTCAAGATCACGTCAGAGGATTCGGGACACTCCTATTTCCATGGATTTTCGCCAGACGGAAAGAAGATGCTCTTTACAGGCTACCGAAACAAGGAATGGAACATCTGGAGCATCGATGTCAATACAAAAAAAGAAACACAACTCACCGAGGCGCCGCCGCTGAACGATGGCGCTGAATACACACCCGACGGCAAATACATCTACTTCAATTCTGCAAGAACGGGAACGATGAAGATCTGGAGAATGAAAGCAGATGGCAGTGAAGAACAACAGGTAACGTTTGATGAATACAACGACTGGTTCCCGCATATCTCACCCGATGGAAAATGGATCGTGTACGAATCTTTTCCCAAGGAAATTGATCCGTTGACGCACCCGTTCTACAAACGCATTTACCTGCGTTTGATGCCGGTAGCCGGCGGCGTTCCTAAAACCATTGGTTATGTGTATGGCGGGCAGGGCAGCATCAACGTACCGAGCTGGTCGCCCGATAGCCGGAAGATCGCGTTTGTGAGTAATTCAAAATTATAGTTACAGATCATTACCTATTCAATTCAAAGTAAAATGAAAAACATTCTTGTTTCTTTTTCGTTGCTGTTCTGCACGGCACTTAACGCACAGCAGAACAAACCGGAGTTTCCCTTTCAGAATACGGCGCTCAGCTTTGAGCAGCGTGTAAACGATCTTGTGAGCCGTCTGACACTCGAAGAAAAAGTGGCGCAAATGCTGAATGCAACGCCGGCGATCAAACGATTCAACATTCCCGCATACGATTGGTGGAACGAAGTACTGCACGGTGTTGCGCGTACACAATACAAGGTAACCGTGTATCCGCAGGCGATCGGTATGGCCGCAACATTCGATACGAATTCACTGAAAACGATGGCCGATTACTCGGCGATCGAAGGTCGTGCGATCTTTAACGAGAACACAAAACAAAACAAAGCAGGATCAAGGTATACAGGGCTCACCTACTGGACGCCCAACATTAATATATTTCGCGACCCGCGTTGGGGCCGTGGACAGGAAACCTACGGTGAGGACCCCTTCCTGACAGCGATGCTGGGAAAATCTTTTGTAAATGGTTTACAGGGCAACGACCCGAAATACCTGAAAGCCGCAGCATGCGCAAAACACTATGCGGTGCACAGCGGCCCCGAGCCATCAAGGCATTCGTTCAATGCTGTTACAAGCGATTACGACCTTTGGAACACGTACCTGCCAGCATTCAAAGAGCTCGTTGTAAATGCAAAAGTGGCGGGCGTAATGTGTGCATACAATGCCTTTAAAACACAACCCTGCTGCGGAAGCGATGAGCTGATGACGCACATCCTCCGCGATCAATGGCAATTCACAGGCTATGTTACTTCTGATTGCGGGGCGATCGATGACTTCTACCGCTTTCACAAAACGCACGCCGATGCCGTGAGCGCGGCCACCGATGCGGTTTTACACGGAACCGATATAGACTGCGGCAACCAATCGTACAAAGCATTGGTGGATGCGGTGAAGCAGGGAAAGATCAGTGAAAAACAACTTGATGTTTCGCTGAGAAGACTGTTCATGATCCGCTTCCGTCTTGGTATGTTCGATCCCCCATCCATGGTTAAATATGCGAACACACCAACATCGGAACTGGAGAGCCCGGCGCATGCGGCGCACGCACTTAAAATGGCGAGGCAATCGATCGTTCTTTTGAAAAACGAGAACCATACTTTACCACTCCGTAAAAATCTAAAAAAGATCGTGGTGCTTGGGCCGAATGCAGACAATGGCATAGCGATACTGGGCAACTACAACGGAACGCCTTCCAGGCTGGTAACGGTTTTACAAGGCATCAAAGACAAAGCAGGGAGCAATACAGAAGTGGTATACGAAAAAGCGATCCAGTTCACCAACGATACCTTGCTGGTATATTCGGATGTGAGCAGCCAGTATTCGATCGACGGAAAAAAAGGCGTTAAGGCCGAATACTTCAACAACAAAGAACTGGCCGGTGACCCCTTGTTCACGCGTACCGAAAGCGATATCGACCATTTCTGGCAGGAAGGGGAAGCGGTTACCGACCAGATGAAAGCATTGAATTTTACCGCGCGTTATACCACGGACTATACAGCGCCAACTACCGGCGATCTTACATTTGAAATGGATGCAGACGATGGCTACCGCCTGCTGATCGATGGCAACGAAGTGATCAATGCATGGCAACGCAACCGCTTCGGCGCGCGCTCGCACAAGCTGCAGATCGAAAAAGGAAAAAAATACCGCATCGTTGTAGAATACCTGCAAACGGAAGGAAAAGCGAACGTGAGACTGCGCGCGGGCAACTTTATCAAATCAGATTTTGCCGCGTTGACCAACCGGATCAAAGATGCGGATGTGATCGTTTATGCAGGAGGTATCTCTCCTCAACTCGAAGGAGAAGAGATGCGTGTGAACTACCCGGGCTTCAATGGCGGCGACCGGACAACGATCGCATTACCCGCTGTGCAGACCGAGTTGATGAAAGCATTAAAAACAACCGGTAAACCCATCGTGTTTGTAATGCTCACCGGTAGCGCGATAGCCATCCCTTGGGAGAACGAGAACATCCCGGCGATCGTGAATGCTTGGTATGGCGGACAATCTGCCGGCACTGCGATTGCGGATGTTTTGTTTGGCGATTACAATCCGGCGGGCCGTTTGCCGGTAACTTTTTACAAAAGCGATAACGACCTTCCTTCGTTCGAGGAATACTCGATGAACAACAGGACCTACCGTTATTTCAAAGGCGAACCCCTCTATCCTTTTGGTTATGGACTTAGCTATACAAATTTCACCTACAGCGATCTCAGAACAGCTGCAACACTTTCACCAGGCAAAAACGTAACGGTGAGTGCAAGGGTAACCAATTCAGGCGCCAAAGATGGTGAAGAAGTGGTACAACTGTATGTGGCCCCGAAAAACGAGCCGCAACTGGTAAGAGCGTTAAAAGGTTTCAAACGCATTGCACTTAAGGCAGGCGAAAGCAAAGTGGTATCATTCACCCTGACACCGCAGGACCTTTCAACGATGAGTACAAGCGGGAAAACGATACCGATGTCTGGCAAAATAACGATCAGCATCGGCGGCGGACAGCCTGATCTAAAGATCAAAACAAGTTCAGGTGTTGTGCGGAAAGACCTGCTGGTATCAAAATAACCTCAAAACAATTTCGCCATGAAAAAAATAATGTTGTTGCTGATAGCCGTTACTGCGCTGCATGTTGTGTTGCCCGCGCAGAATTTCCCCGCAGTTAACATCCCAGGATCGGAGGTGCGTAAGATCACTTCCAAAAACGTGCAAGGGCAGGAATACGAATTACATGTGCTGTTACCGGGCGATCACAAAACAGGCAATAAAAAATATCCTGTTCTCTACCTGATGGATTCGCAATGGGATTTCCCGCTGGCAAAATCATTGTATGGGCAGCATTATTTTGATGGCTTTATTCCCGAACTGATCATTGTAGGCGTTACCTGGGGCGGCAATCACCCCAACCCGGATAGTCTTCGTGCAAGGGATTACACACCTACAAACGAAAAGCGTTTGCCACAGAGCGGCGGCGCCGATCAATTTCTTTCGTTCCTGAAAAATGAATTGTTCCCGTTCATCGAAGCAAACTATAAGGCCGACCCCAGGGAACGCATATTAATGGGTTGCTCGCTGGGCGGATTGTTTACCATGTATACACTGTTTACACACCCGGATATGTTTACAGGTTATATAGCAGCAAGTCCGGCTTATGGATGGGACAACGAGGTTTTGTACAAGTACGAAAAACAATATTCCGAAAGCAACCCCACGCTTCCCGCAAGGTTGTACATGACGATGGGTGAGGTGGAAAGAGGTTTACCGGGTTTTGAAAAATTTGCCAAACATCTTTCAGACAGGAAATACAAAAACCTTGCTATCCGCTCCAAAGTACTTGAGAACACTGGGCACTCCGGAACAAAGACCGAAGGTTTCGGCCGCGGGATGCAGTATGTTTTTGAACGGCCGGAATTGAAACTGGACCAGTCCGTTTTAAACAGGTACGCAGGCACTTACAAAATAGGAACGGCAGATGTGGCATTTAAAGTAGAGAATGGAACACTGGTGTTCTATCCCAATCCAGGTAACCGGTATGTTTTGTTTGCGGCCAGTGAATCTGATTACTATGCAAAGAGCGAGTTCCTGAAAATACATTTCAACAGCAACACAGAATCAGTAATAAGAAGATATGGCAGAACAGACACCGGTATAAAACAATAACAGGTAACAGCTCCGAAACGGGGCTGCATTTTCTGATCAATTTATTTTATGAAAAAATACTTTATTTTTTTGCTGATCCCCGTGATGGCGGGTTGCCAGGAAAAATCCGCCAAAAAAAAATATCCTGTTACCGGGTCTGTTGAAAGGATCGATCCGGCATTGGACCAGATCATCATGCCCGGTGCCAAGCCAGAGATCATCGCGGAGGGTTTCGACTGGACAGAAGGGCCGTTGTGGATCGAGAAATACAAAATGTTGCTCTTTTCCGATGTTCCAAAAAATACGATCTATAAATGGACAGAGGCCAAAGGCAAAGAAGTTTACCTCACTCCTTCCGGTTACACCGATACGGCCAAACGTGGTGGCGAAACAGGATCGAATGGATTGACGCTCGATAACAATGGGCACCTCATCCTCACGCAGTGCGGCAACAGGCAGATCGCAAGAATGGATGCAGCGATCGACCGGCCGGCTCCAAAATTTATTTCGATCGCCAACAACTACAAAGGAAAAAAATTCAACAGTCCCAATGATGTGATCGTTAACAGCAAAGGCGAATATTTTTTTACCGATCCTCCTTATGGACTGGAAAAATACATGAGCGACCCAAAAAAAGAACTACCCTACCAGGGTGTTTTTAAAGTAAAAACAAATGGTGAGGTTGTATTGCTTACGGATACCATCACCCGCCCCAATGGCATCCTGCTGTTGCCCGGTGAAAAAACATTACTCATCGCGAATTCCGATGGGCAAAAAGCAAACTGGTATGCCTATGATCTTGTTGGCGACCGCCTTACCAATCCAAGAATCTACTACACTGCAATGGGCAGCGATAGAAAATTAAAAGGCGGCCCGGATGGAATGAAAGTAGATTCAAAAGGAAACTTGTTTGCAAGCGGGCCGGGAGGCATCTGGGTTTTCGACCCTTCGGGAAAACTGGTTGGCAAGATCAGCGTTCCCGAGGCCGCATCCAATTGCGCTTTGTCTGGCGATGAGAAAACATTGTACATCACCAACGACATGTATGTTCTTCGTTTAACCATGAGAAAATAAAACTGTAACCATACCATGAAACTGTATAAAACCACGCAGGGCATCGTTATCGACAAAGACGGGACCTGTTACCTGCTTAAAGAAAACAATTGGGATGCATTCATCAACGACGATTCGTTGCACCAGAAAATGCAAAGGCTCACCACTACATTAACGCCAACGGGCAAACCCGTGCCCGTTGATGAGATCCTCGCACCGATCGGCAACCAGGAATTATGGGCATGTGGCGTGACTTACCTGCGAAGCAAAGTAGGGAGACAGGAAGAATCAAAAGCATCGGGCGGCAGCGATTTTTATGCAAAGGTGTATGAAGCGGATCGCCCGGAAGTATTTTTCAAATCAACACCGCACCGCGTAGTGGGCAATGGCGGCAAGGTGAACATCCGCAAGGATTCTACATGGGACGTGCCGGAACCGGAACTGACATTGGTGGCAAGTTCATCCGGAAAAATTGTGGGTTATACCATCGGTAACGACATGAGCAGCCGGAGCATCGAAGGAGAAAATCCATTGTACCTGCCGCAGGCAAAAACATACGATGCATGTGCAGCGGTTGGCCCTTGTATTTATGTAACGGAAACGCCCATCGCAGGCGATACGAAGATCCATCTCAGCATTGCAAGAAACAATGCGGTTGTTTTTGAAGGAACAGTTGCGCTCGACCAGATGAAACGAAAACCCGAAGAACTGGTATCTTTTGTGTTCCGTGAATGTTCTTTCCCCAACGGTTGTTTGATCATGACAGGAACAGGCATTGTTCCGGGCAGCGATTTTACACTGGTATCGGGTGATGAGATCAGTATCACGATCGATCATATCGGGACATTGGTGAATACCGTCCGCTAGGATTCAACTTCTGAAAAATTTAAACCGGCTTACAAATGACATTTCTCATCATACTCTTCGCAATTGCGTTACAGGTTTTTTTGACAGTGAAAAAGTTGAGCCCTTTCCTGTCGCTGTTGATCGTTGCGATCGTATGCGGCCTGTTATTGGGGATGCAACCTGAGGCCCTGCTCGCATCCATCGAAAAGGGCGTGGGCAGCACACTCGGCGGCCTGGCACTGATACTTTGTCTCGGCGCCATCCTCGGAAAAATATTGGAAGTAAGCGGGGCGGCAGAGCAGATCTCATCAACACTGATCAATTCGTTCGGTGAAAAAAACATCCAGTGGGCGGTATTGCTAACGGGTTTTTTGATCGGCATCCCTTTGTACTACAATGCAGGTTTTGTGATACTGGTGCCGCTCGTTTTCTCTATTGCAAAACGAACCGGTTTACCGCTGTTATACATTGCTATCCCAATGGCAGCCTCGCTTTCAACAACGCATTGTTTCCTGCCGCCGCATCCCGGCCCTGTTGTACTTGTAAATGCATTTCATGCAGACATGGGAAAAACACTGGTGTATGGCATCATCATTGCCATTCCATCCGTGATTTTCGCGGGCCCATTTTTAGGAAGAATGCTGAAACGGGTTAAAGTAGATACATCGGGGTTGTTTGGTGATACACAACTTACGCCATCGTCGAAATTACCATCTTCGTTCGCAAGTTTTTCCATTGCACTGCTTCCGGTTTTGCTCATTACCATCTCAGTGGTTACGAATATCCTGCTGCCCAAAGAGAACATCATCCGCAAGATCGCATTCTTTACAGGGGATTCAACCATCGCTTTGCTGATCGCTGTTTTTGCCGCTGTTTATTTTTTTGGAATGAAAGCAGGAAAGGCAATGCCGGAGATCATGACATGGGTAACCGGCGCCATATCAGGTATTGCGATGATCCTGCTCACCATTACGGCCGGCGGTGTTTTTAAACAGGTGCTGATCGACAGCGGCACGGGAAGTTATATTTCATCCTTCAGTACAAAACTGCAGATGCCGCCTTTGTTGTTTGCATGGATCATTACCGCATTGCTTCGCGTAACGCTGGGATCCGCTACTGTAGCGGGTTTGACGGCAGCCGGTATCGTTGCGCCACTGGTAGTGGCCGGAACCGTTTCGCCGGAGTTAATGGTGTTGGCCGTCGGCGCGGGAAGTGTGTTCGGCTCGCATATCAACGATTCCGGTTTCTGGATGTATAAGGAATTCTTCAAGCTGTCGCTTAAACAAACTTTCCTCTCGTGGACCGTGATGGAAACCATGATCTCCATCCTGGGCCTTGCCGGTGTTTTGCTGCTTCACCTATTTATCCAATAAAAATTACGCATATGGTCAACAGAATTTTATCCTCATTGCTTTTTGTACTGGTGGTGTGTCTTTTTTTCTACGGCAGATCTGCATCTGCTGTCCATTCCACTGCCCTTGTTTACGAAACAGACAGCAGCAAAGGATTGAAAGATCATTTCAAAAAATATTTTACCATGGGAGTGGCGGTGTCTCCGCGGTCCTTGAAAACAGATGAGGCAGGTTTGATCCTGAAACATTTCTCAAGCATAACGCCGGAGAATGCGATGAAGATGGGGCCGATACATCCGAAAGAAAACGAATACTTCTGGCGCGATGCCGATTCGATCGTTGCATTTGCGGAAGCCAACCATCTCAAGATCCGTGGCCATAATTTGTGCTGGCACAACCAGGCGCCGCGCTGGATCTTTACGAATGCCGCAGGCGATACGGTTTCAAAAGAGATCTTGTTGCAGCGGCTGAAAGAACACATCACAACCGTTGTAAACCGGTACAAAGGAAAGATATATGCATGGGACGTAGTGAACGAAGCGATTTCAGACAAACCCGGCGAATACCTCCGCAACTCGCCGTGGTACCGCATCTGCGGCGAAGAATTCATTGCAAAAGCGTTTGAATATGCGCATGCGGCGGATCCGGAGGCGTTGCTGTTTTACAACGATTACAACGAGATCGATCCTGTTAAGCGGGAAAAAATTTTCAGGCTCGTAAAAAGCCTGAAAGATGCCGGCGTTCCCATCCATGGAGTTGGCCTGCAAGGGCATTGGGCCGTGAACGAACCATCGGAAGAAGAACTGGTTACCACGATCAAAACATTTGCAGCATTAAAACTGAAGGTCCAGGTTACGGAGCTCGATATTTCCGTTTACCCCAAAGAGCACAGTGCCAGGGAAAGAAAGGCCGAAGATGTTAATACCGAATTTACCGCCGAAAAAGAAAATGCACAGGTAGAAATGTACAAACGCTGTTTCCGCGTTTTTGAAAAATACAGGAACGTGGTTACAGGCATCACGTTCTGGAATATTTCTGACAGGAGCAGCTGGCTCGACAACTTCCCGGTGCGCGGTAGAAAAGACTACCCGCTCCTGTTCGACAAAAACCTGCAACCCAAGAAAGCATTCTGGGAAGTGGTGGGAACGTTGAAATAAACACAGCAGGTTCACGGGTATAAATGAAAAAGCGGCTGCAATGATTGCAGCCGCTTTTTATATTCCGTACCGATCAATATTAATCCGTTTTCAGCGCCTTATCAATCATAAAGATCATATTCGCCCTGTGGGCTTTTGTTTCTTCTGTGGTTGATGGTGCTGCAGCCAATTTTGATTTCAGTTTTTTCAACGAGTAGATCACTGCGCCTTTCGATACGTTATCGAGTGGTGAATTGTCAGCGATCAATTGTGAAGAACCTCTTACAAACGAAGTTTGCAGGTACTGGCGGTAAACGTTTACGTTGGTATTGAGGTCGGCATCAAAAATACCCTTCACCAGGTCATTCATCACATCTGCGGCGCTGTACTGGTTGCCATACAAACGTGTGTTGGTGATACGCTGTAATGTAGACGTATTAAGGATCTGCGCCAATGCACCACCTACCTGGATGGCAAGTGTAGTGTTCGTGATCTTGTAATCTTCGCCATTGCCCGGCTGGTTAAAACCACGGCGCTGCATCTGCAGGTAAGGGAACACCTGTGCATCTGCATCGAAGGCATTTGGAGCAAACACATATTTCGTCAACACATCCATCGCTTTTTTCTGCGTTGCCAGTGGCACAGGTGTGTATGGCTTGCTTGTTGAATTTTGTTCAGGGAACGACCTGTCTACGTACACACCACCGATGTAACGGCTCACGGCATTCGTCATATCGCTGCGTTGCCTGTTGAGTATTCCGTAACGGCTGCGGAGCATGGCATACGACTGTCCTTGTTTGCTGTATTTTTTAACGAGGTTGCCCATCAGGTTGTTCACGAGTTTGAAACGGTCTTCGGCGTAGCCGATCGCATCGCTGGTAAGATCGTTCACGTTCACACGCGGATCCATCCCTTTACCCGGAGAACGCATGTCGTCGCCATCGTTTCCGAAAGCGAGTTTCGGATCATTGCTGCGCGACAAGATCTTGTTCAGACCCGCTTCTTCTTCTGTTGGGTTGAATTGCGAATAACCATATTCGATCGCCCACAAGTCATAAGGGCCCGCTTTGGTTGTGTAGTAGTCGCCTTGTTTGCTTCTGTCGAGCGAAACATTGATCGCGGGATAATCCATCACCGATCCCATCAGGCCAATGCTGTGTGTGATGCTTGTGTTGTTGATCTCGGCGGGCGACAGCATCTGGCTGCTCTTCATGTTGTGGTTGAGGCCGAGTGTGTGCCCCATTTCGTGCATGATGAGGTAAGTGAGGAACTGCTTGTGCATTTCTTTTACTTCTGCTGCAGAAGCGCCGCTCATTTCCAATGTTGTTAAACCGGCTGTATACTGCGCTTTCAATTCTCCTGCAAGCGTGCAGGTTGCATAATGGTTCATGTTGATGCCCGGCCACCTCATTTCAGGTTGCTGTGCCGTTGAACCGTTGTAAAGATCGTCGAAGATCGGCGTTGCGCTTCCTGAGTACCATTCAACGGTGATGTCGGCGCCAAGGATCTGGCCTGTTCTCGGGTTAACGAAACTTGGCCCGATTGCGCCGTAGGTAGGTTGTGCAGAAGAAACCCAGCGGATCACGTTGTAGTGTATGTCGGCAGGATCCCATGTTGCATCATCGGGCATGATCTTCATCACGAGCGCGTTTTTAAAACCGGCTTTTTCAAACGCTTCGTTCCATTTCATACCTGCGTCGAAAATGGTTTGACGGTATTCAACCGGTGTTGTGTTTTCGATCCAGTATACGAGTGGCTCTACCGGTTCGCTCAATGCGGCCGTAGGATCTTTTTTCTTAAGGTTCCAGCGGTGGATCATATCCTTGTAAGGCACAGGGCTGATGCTGGTCTGGTCGTTTCTTTCTTCAGAGAAATAACCAACGCGCGGGTCGTCCCTTCTCGCCCAGAAATCGTTTGCGGCCGGCATGGCGATAAAGCTGTGCTGCATGCGCACGCGTACATAACGCGGATCAACAACATCAGGGCCGCCGCTGGCGAGTGTGTAAGGATTATCGTAAGAAAGATCCACTACAACATCTGTATTGTCGGGGAAAGAACGCAGCGCTGCGTATTTGGATTTTGAAGGATTCAGATTACCGAGGTTGAAGATCTGCGAAGAGAACGGGCTCGGCGGAATGTTTGGTTTTACCGGGTCGAGCTTTTCGCTGAGGAACAATCCATCCGCATTGATGAGGTATCCAACCGAATCCTCGAGCGTGTATTTGTCTGAAAAGAATACAGCAACAGGCTTGTCTACCTCCGCTGTTTTGCTTACGGGATTGTTTTTGTCGTAGTACAACCCGGTATTCACGATATCGAATTCAAGTTTGTCGAAAGCCTTGTTGATCTTGAACACGAGATTCGTTCTGTGCATGCTCTGGTTAAGGAACAATGCATTCGGGCCATTGATCGAAAAGCTTTCATAGATGAATTCTTTTCCGAGCTGGTCTTTGCGGATGTACATCTGCAAAGAACCGGTGGCTGTGTCCTGGTACAAAGTGAAGAGCCCTTCATTTTTTTTCTGGCCCTTTGTTTTGTCGGCCACCGTTTGTTTTTTAGGAGGAGCCGGGGGAACCACTTTTACAGTGTCCTTGTCCGATTGCGGTTTAACCACTGTTGTGTTCGGTTGCTGTGCATCCACAGTCAAAGACACAATCATCAACGCCGTTGCGGCACATAATATCTTTTTCATAGCAGTGTTTTGAGTGTCTTAAAATAAACAATAAATCAGAAAACGCGGAAGGGTTAATGTCCTTTTTATGTAAAAAGCAGGAAACGGCTTACGAGCGGTAAACGATTGTGAAACGTTTTTCAAACATTTGCAAACACTTGCTACCTTCTAAACCGCTGAACTGATGGCTTTTGCGGCAATAAATCCACAGGTCCATGCATTCTGGAAGTTAAAGCCCCCGGTGATGCCATCAATATCCATTACTTCACCTGCAAAAAACAGGTTTGTCCGAATTTTACTTTGCATGGTATTGGGATCGATCTCTGCCAGCTTGATACCGCCGCAGGTTACAAACTCTTCTTTGAATGTGGTTTTGCCCTTCACGGCAAACTCCTGCGCGGTGAGGTTTTTGATGAGCCGGTTCTGCTCCCTGGATGGGATCTCGGCCCAACGTGTATCTGCCGGGATGCCGCTTGCCTGGAGCAGGTACAACCACAAACGGTTGGGTAGGTGGAACGGATTGCGGTTGCCGACTTTTTGTGCAGCGTATTCTTCGCGGTAAGACTGCCACTCCGATCTCAGTTCCTGTTCTTTGTGATCGGGCAACCAGTTCACCAACAATGTAAAATGATAATTGAGCAGCGCCAGTTGGCGCGCACCCCAGGCAGAGGCCCTCAATATTGCCGGCCCGCTCATGCCCCAGTGCGTGATGAGCAGCGGGCCCTCTTCATTGATCTTTGTTCCTGCCACTTTTACAACTGCTCTCTCTACGCTTACACCCATCAACGAAGTGATCTCATTTCCGGGTACGTTGAATGTGAACAGGGATGGAACCGGCTCCTCGATGGTATGCCCGATTTTTTTCAGCCAGTCGAACATGGACGATTTTGGGTATCCTCCCGAAGCAATGCAGAGAAAATCCGGCGCGAGTGGCTTTCCGTTCGACACATGTACGCTGCATTTTCCGGCTTCGTCAAAGGTGATCTCTTTAACCTCCGACTGCAGCATGATCTCTACGTTGTACCGGTCTGCTTCCTTCAGCAAACAATTGATGATCGTTTGCGAATCGTCTGTGTTGGGGAACATGCGTCCATCGCTTTCCGTTTTCAGTACAACGCCGCGTTCGGCAAACCATTCAATCGTATCGTTGGTGTTGAACCAGTGAAATGCTTTCTTGAGAAAATTTTGCCCGCGCGGGTATTTTCTCGAGAGCTCCTGTATCTCGAAGCAGGCATGCGTTGTGTTGCACCGTCCACCGCCGCTTATTTTTACTTTGGAAAGAAGCTTGTTTGATTTTTCGATGATGGTTACGCGAAGCGAGGGGTTCATACGCGCCGCATTCACCGCGCAGAAAAAACCCGCCGCGCCGCCACCGATCACGAGTAACTGTGACTGTGTTTTATTTTGATTGCCATTTTGCATTAACACCCGTCGTTTTGTTGCCTGTGCCATGTGCGTGCGCAACATGTGCTAAAATATAAAAGCCCGGGTAGAAGCCCGGACTCAAACCTTTTTGCCGCGAAGCCATCCTTTGGTTAGTAGTAATTCGTATTCAGGTTCGGATTCGCTTTTTCCGCTGCTTCGATGATGCTGTAATCAGAAAGTACCAGCGCCTGGTTTTTTTTGATGCAAACATCGTGTTCAAAATGCACGGAAGGTTTTCCATCGCGTGTGCGGATGGTCCATCCGTCTTCTTCTGTAAATACTTCGCGCGTACCGAGGTTGATCATCGGTTCGATGGCGAGAACCAGGTTCTCTTTCAATTTGGGCCCGCTACCCCTCTTCCCGTAGTTGGGCACCTGCGGGTCTTCGTGCATGCTCCTGCCGATGCCATGGCCCACGAGTTCGCGTACAACGCCGTAACCGTATTTTTTTTCCGTATGCTCCTGTATCGCGTAAGCGATGTCGCCAACGCGGTTGTTTACGATGGCCTTTTCAATGCCTTTGTACAGCGATTCTTTTGTTACTTTAACGAGCTGCAATACATCGTCCGCCACTTCTCCCAAGACAAATGTATAAGCATGGTCTCCATGCCAGCCGTTCAATATCACGCCCGTGTCTATTGAAACAATATCCCCTTCCTTCAATTCTGTATTGTTCGGAAAGCCATGCACCACCACATCGTTCACAGATGCGCAAACGGTAAATGGATAACCGCGGTAGTTGAGAAAATTGGAAACAGCTTTGTGATCCCTGATGAAATCTGCGCAAAGCCTGTCGATCTGCAAGGTGGTCATGCCCGGTTTTAAAACCTTTGCAACTTCCGACAATGTTTTGCTGACCAGCGTTGCTGATTCTTTCATCATCGCGATCTCGGCATCTGTTTTATGGATCATCATATTTATTCGGCGTGTCATTGTAAAAAGAAACCTGCTTCTGTGCGGAGAGCAGGTTTCACAAAGTTCGAAAATATTATTTGTATTAAATAGTCGTCGTAGAAACTGTTTGTCTTCCCTGCACCCGGCCGCTTTTCATCAAGCCGTCGTACTGGCGCATCAGGAGATAGGTTTCGATCTGCTGGAGCGTATCGAGGATCACACCTACCATGATCAGCAACGAGGTTCCTCCGAAGAATGAACTGAATCCCTGTGTTACCTGCAAACGCTGGGCGAAGCCCGGCATGATACCTACAAGGGCAAGGAATATGGCGCCTGGCAAAGTGATCTTGTCCATGATGGACCCGATGTAATCTGCAGTTGGCTGGCCCGGTTTCACACCCGGGATAAACCCGTTGTTGCGTTTCAGGTCTTCAGAGATTTGTTTCGGGTTAAAGATCAATGCGGTGTAAAGGAACGTAAACCCGATCACCATCACTGAATAAATGACCATGTACCAGATATTGCTGTGGTCGTTGAATATCTTGACGATACCCTGTGCCGAATCGATGTTGGTGAACGATACGAGTGTAGGCAGGAACATGATCGCCTGGGCGAAGATGATCGGCATAACACCCGCGCTGTTTACTTTCACCGGCAGGAACTGCCGCGCACCGCCAAACTGCCGGTTGCCAACGATCTGTTTTGCGTAGTTAACAGGTATTTTCCTCACTCCTTGTACGAGTATGATCAATCCCATAATGATCATGATCAACACTGCCGCTTCCACGAGGAAGATCAGCAAACCACCGCCGCCTCTTTGTTCTTTCGCGGTGAATTCCTGGAGGATAGACATCGGGAGGCGTGATAAGATACCTACCATGATGATGATAGATGTTCCATTACCCAATCCTTTGTCCTGGATCTTTTCTGCGAGCCACATTACAAACAGGGTACCTGCCGTTAATGTAACTACGGTTGAGAATCCAAACCACCTGCTGAATTCAGGGAGGATCGCTTCCTGGTAGCCGGGGCTGTTGAGGTACGCTACATAAGCAGCGGCCTGGAAGATGGTAACGATTACTGTGAGGTAACGTGTCCACTGGTTGATCTTCTTACGGCCACTCTCCCCTTCTTTCTGAACTTTCTGCAATTGCGGAACGAGGATGGTCATGAGCTGCATGAAGATCGATGCAGAGATATAAGGCATGATACCCAATGCGAGTATAGAGGCCTGCGAGAAACCGCCACCTGCGAACATATCGAATACGCCGAGCAGTCCACCGCTCTTTGCATTTTTCTGTGCCGATTCGATGAGGTTCGGATCGAGGCCCGGCAATACGATGTGGTTACCGAAACGGTAGGTGAAAACCAGTGCAAGCGTAACAAGGATCTTGCTGCGCAGCTCATCGATGGCCCAAATATTCTTTAAAGTCTGAAGTAATTTTTTCACTTAATGCAATTGATAACGTTAATGTAAAAACCAAAAAGACGCACGGTGTGCGTCTGGCAATTTACGTCAAAATTACTTTACAATTTCAACGGTACCGCCGGCTGCTTCGATAGCGGTTTTTGCTTTATCGCTTGCAGCGTTCACTTTGAAGGAAAGTTTGGTCTTCAGTTCGCCTGTAGCCAATACTTTAACCCTGTCTGTGCGGCTGATCAGCCCGTTGATGTACAGGTTCTCCAGGGAGATCTCTGTAAATCCGTATTTTTCCACGAGCTGGTCTATCTGACCGAGGTTGAACACTTTGTATTCTACGCGGCCCGGGTTTTTAAATCCACGTTTAGGGATACGGCGCTGGATAGGCATCTGGCCACCTTCGTGTGCCATTTTGCTTTTGTAACCGGCACGGCTTTGTCCACCTTTGTTACCTTTCGTTGAAGTACCACCTTTACCGGATGCTTCACCACGGCCGATACGGATCTCTTTGTGCGTTGAACCTTCTGCAGGTTTGAGTGTGTGTAGTTTCATGTTATTTTGATTTTGAACTTACGGGGAATCACCCCTCGCAGTGTTAATTAATAATCAGGAATTAGTAATTAGTAATTGTGGTAAATTAAAAATGAATCATTGAGAAGGATGCGAACATCTTTTTCAATCATTCATTATTAATTATGAATTACTAATTATTAAATGACTAAGCGATCTCTTCAACCTTCACCAGGTGGCTAACTTTGTTAACCATACCGAGGATCTGTGGCGTTGCTTCCACTTCTTTGGTTGCATTCAGTTTTTTCAAACCCAATGCGATCAAAGTTTGCTTTTGACGCTCTGACCTGTCAATACCGCTTTTTATTTGTGTGATTTTGATTTTCATGATATCTGTCATTTGATCCACGATCAACGTTTACCGTCTCCCGCGAAAAATTATCCGTTAAATACTTTGCTCAGTTTCAAGCTGCGGTTCTTGGCAACCTGTACCGGTTCTCTCAGGAGCCCCAGTGCCTTGATGGTCGCTTTTACCACGTTGTGCGGATTGGCAGAACCGAGGCTCTTTGCCAATACGTCGGTAACGCCGGCGCTTTCCAGAACGGCACGCATGCTGCCTCCCGCGATCACACCCGCTCCATGCGCAGCTGGTTTGATCAGCACTTTCGCTGCACCATCTTTCGCCCACTGGTCGTGGGGAATGGTACCGTGCATCACAGGAACTTTTACGAGGTTCTTTTTAGCATCTTCAATACCTTTTGAAATAGCTTCCTGAACTTCTTTTGCTTTACCGAGGCCATGGCCTACTACGCCATTGTCGTTACCAACTACCACGAGAGCTGAGAAGCTGAAAGTACGGCCGCCTTTGGTAGTTTTCACTACACGGTTGATGGAAACCACTTTCTCTTTCAGTTCCATGTCACCAGCGGATTTTACTTTATTTACGTTTACTTTAGACATTGATCTAACGATTGATTGTTGTTCGTAAAATTAGAATTGAAGACCACCTTCCCTTGCACCTTCAGCAACTGCTTTCACACGGCCATGGTACAGGTTACCACCGCGGTCGAATACGCAGGTAGCTAAACCCAACGCGATGGCTTTGCGTGCGATCGCCTCACCAACGAGTTTTGATTTTTCGGTCTTGGTTACTTTTTGAGCAGCGATATCTTTATCACGTGATGATGCCGAGGCCAGTGTTACGGCATTGTCGTCATCGATCAGTTGTGCATAGATCTCTGCATTGCTCCTGAATACAGACAGACGTGGCTTTACTGCAGTGCCTGCAACTTTCTTACGGATGCGGTAGCGGATCTTCTGTCTTTGAATTAATTTACCCATTGTTTTCTATTTTGACCCCGATACGGCCGGAGCTTGTTTAAGTTTGGTATTGTAAGCCTGGCAACCAATGCGAAGTTTTTCAACCCCGCCCGGATCCCGGCCCTTAACTTTTATTATTTACCGGCTGCTTTACCTGCTTTTCTTCTCAGGATCTCACCAGCGTATTTCACACCTTTTCCTTTGTATGGTTCAGGTTTACGTAAGCTGCGGAGTTTGGCCGCCACCTGTCCGATCAATTGCTTGTCGATACCTTCAAGCGAGATCTTTGGGTTCTGTCCTTTTTCTGTAACGGTTGTTACTTTCAACTCTTTCGGAACTTCGAAAATGATGTTGTGCGAGTAACCCAGGGCAAGATCCAGTGTGTTTCCTGTGTTTGCCGCTTTGTAACCCACACCCACCAGCTCGAGGTTCTTTGTATATCCTTCTGTTACACCTTTTACCATGTTGTTCACCAGGGAGCGGTACAGGCCATGCATTGCGCGGTGGCGGATCTGGTCTGTAGGGCGCGCCAATGAAATCTGGCCGTCTGCAACAGATACCGTGATATCCCTGTCGATTGTTTCTTTCAATTCTCCTTTAGGACCTTTAACAGCTACAACATTATCGTTGCTAACCGTAACGGTTACTCCTGCAGGAACTGCGATGAGTGCTTTACCAATACGTGACATAGTCGTTTCGTTTTTTGTATCCACCAAAGCTTCAGCGAAGGTGGATCGATGTTATTAATATTCCTCTCCGTGTTCAGCTCCGACTAAAAAGCTTAATTGTCAGACGAGGCGTTTTCTTCAGCTGCGGCCAGGGGCCGTAAGCTGCATGTTGTTCTAGTAGATGTAGCAAAGAACCTCACCACCCACGTTCTGCGCTTTGGCTTGCTTATCTGTCAATACACCTTTAGATGTAGAGAGGATGGCAACACCCAAACCGTTGATCACGCGTTTGATTTCTGAAGGCTTTGCGTATTGGCGCAGACCCGGGCGGCTAACTCTTTCGAGTGAACGGATAGCAGCCTGTTTGGTTTGCGGATCATATTTCAATGCGATCTTGATCAATCCCTGTTTGCTGTCGTCTTCAAATTTGTATTTCAGGATATAACCTTGTTCGTACAGAATTTCGGTCATACGTTTCTTCAAATTAGAAGCAGGTATTTCAACGAGCCTGTGTCCAGCCATCTGAGCATTACGGATTCTGGTTAAGAAGTCTGCTATAGGATCAGTTACCATGTTTATTAATTATTTCTTTTTCAAAAATTGTTTGTTACCGGTTTGCTTTGCAGCACCTTGAAACATGTCTTGTTTTTGGTTCATTTGTTTACCTGGTCATGGGATTACCCATGCAACCTGCAAACGAATAAACAATATTACCAGCTTGCTTTTTTCACACCGGGGATCTGTCCGTTCAGCGCCATATCGCGGAACATGATCCTTGACAGACCGAAGTAACGCATGTAGCCTCTTGGGCGGCCTGTTAACTGACAACGGTTTTTCAACCTTACAGGTGAAGCGTTTTTAGGCAGTTTGTCCAGACCTGCATAGTCGCCTGCTGCTTTGAGGGCCGCACGTTTTTCTGCGAATTGGGCAACCATTCTTTCACGCTTGTTTTGCCTGGCTGTTATTGATTTCTTTGCCATGTGATATTAGTTGTTTTCTTTTTTAGCATTTTTGAAAGGCATACCCAGTTCTTTCAGGAGCTCGTAAGCTTCTTCGTTGGTGCCCGCAGTGGTAACGAATGTGATGTCGAGACCGGTGATCTTGTTCACTTTATCGATATCGATTTCCGGGAAGATGATCTGTTCGGTCACGCCCAAAGTGTAGTTACCGCGGCCATCGAAGGCTTTGTCGCTGATCCCTTTGAAATCACGTACGCGTGGGAGCGCCACAGATACGAGCCTGTCGAGGAATTCGAACATCTTCTCACCTCTCAGCGTAACGCGTGCGCCGATCGGCATGCCTTTACGGAGTTTGAAGTTTGAGATATCTTTTTTAGACAGGGTTGGAACTGCTTTCTGACCGGTGATCATGTTCAGTTCTTCTACTGCGATATCCACCAATTTCTTATCTGTTACCGCGCCGTTAACGCCACGGTTGATACAGATCTTTTCCAGTTTAGGAGCCTGCATTACGGTTTTGTAAGCAAACTTCTTCATTAAAGCAGGAACAACCTCTTTAGAGTATTTGTCTGCTAATCTCGGAGTGTATTTTGCTGTACTCATTATTTGATTACCTCCCCTGATTTTTTAGATACACGTACTAATTTTCCGTTTTCACGAGTGCGTTTAGCCTTCGTTGGAGCGCTTGTTTTCGCATCCCACAACATTACATTGCTGATCGCGATCGGCGCTTCTATTTTCACGATACCACCCTTTGTGTTTGATGCAGAAGGTTTGGTGTGCTTGGTAGCAATGTTAACGCCTTCAACAACCACACGGCCTTTGTCAACGATAACTTCCAACACCTTACGCGGCTTTTTCAAGTCCTTGTCATCACCGGCGATCACAACAACTGTATCGCCTTTTTTGATGCTGAATTTGGGTTTAAATCTTGTACTCATCTTTTAGCTTTTAGCGGTTAGCTGCGAGCTGCGAGCCAACCATTTTTGTTTATGCTTTCTTCCGTTTTACCCGCAGCGCGAGGCCCGGGGGAAGCGGTTTGTTTTTATAATACTTCCGGCGCCAGTGAAATGATCTTCATGTACCCCTTATCACGCAATTCGCGGGCAACCGGTCCGAAGATACGTGTACCGCGTGGCTCATCCGAGTTGTTCAACAACACAACGGCGTTGTCATCAAAACGGATATAAGAACCATCTTTACGACGCAATTTGTTTTTTGTACGAACGATAACTGCTTTTGATACAGTACCTTTCTTTACACCACCTGCAGGGATGGCATCTTTTACAGTTACAACGATCTTGTCTCCGATCTTTGCATAATCCTGTCCGCTGTTACCCAGAACCCTGATACAAAGAACTTCCTTTGCACCACTGTTATCAGCTACGTTGAGCCTGCTTTCTTGCTGAATCATTTTGTTTCGCTTTTAGCTGTTAGCCCCGGTCTGCACCGGGGAAGTTATTAATTACAGAGGCTGAAACTGTGCGTTTGCGTGCAGCTTGCAGCATGTGGCTTTTCGCCAGGTTATTTTGCTTTCTCTACGATCTCCACCAGTCTCCAGCGCTTTGTTTTGCTCAGCGGACGGGTTTCCATGATCTTAACGATGTCACCAATTGTGCACTCGCCTTTCTCATCGTGTGCATGGAACTTGGTGGTTTTCTTTACGAACTTACCATAGATCGGGTGTTTTACTTTTCTTTCAACCGCAACGGTGATGGTCTTATCCATCTTGTCGCTGGTTACAACACCTGTTCTAGTTTTACGCAAATTTCTTACTTCAGCCATTGTTGTGTGTTTTAAGCGTTTAGCTGCAAGCTTCAAGCTGCGAGCCAAATGTTTTTTATAAAAGCCCGTAGCGCATGGCCCGTAGCTCGCAGCCTTCTTACAGGCCTAATTCTTTTTTCTTCAGTTCCGTCTTCAAACGGGCGATGTCCCTGCGGAGACCGCGGATGGTCATCGGGTTTTCGAGCGGAGAAATCGCGTGTGCGAATTCAAGCTTCTTGATCCTCAACTCGTCTTCCTGGATCTTTGTCTTCAGGTCAGCGATGTTCAAATCCTTGATCGTCTTGTTAAATTCGTATGTCTGTTTGTTTGCCATTGCAAATTCGGTTTATAAAAATTAGGCTTGCAAATCTCTTCTTACGATGAATTTGGTTGCGATAGGTAATTTCTGTGCGGCCAGTCCCATTGCTTCTTTTGCAACAGCTTCTGTAACACCATCACATTCGAAAATGATACGTCCTGGTTCCACTACAGCCGCCCAGAATTCAGGGTTACCTTTACCTTTACCCATCCTTACTTCGGCTGGTTTACGGGTAATGATCTTGTCGGGGAAGATACGGATCCATACATTTCCCTCACGTTTCATCGCACGTGTCATTGCCTGGCGGGCCGACTCGATCTGGCGGTTTGTTAACCAGATCGGCTCAAGCGCTTTCAAAGCAAATGATCCGAACGAAATCGAAGTTCCACGTTTTGCTACCTCGCGGATACGTCCTTTTTGCTGCTTCCTATGTTTACTTCTTTTAGGCTGTAACATTTCTTATTTTTTAATCCATGATCCTTAGTAATTATCAATTGCTAATTACTAATTAATAATTATTAATTATCTGCGTCCACCGCCACGGTTGTCTCCACCACGGCCGCCCCTGTCTCCGCCGCCACGACGATCATCTCTCCTGTCGCCGCCAGCTCTCCTGTCGTCACCGCCTGGTCGTCCGCCACCGTCTCTCCTGTCGCTCATGTCGTTCTTGCCACCAACGAAATTCGGGTTCAGTTCGCGTTTGCCCAGTACTTCTCCTTTACAGATCCATACCTTGATACCGATCTTTCCGTAAACGGTTTGTGCAAAAACGTTGGCGTAGTCGATGTCCATACGGAAGGTATGCAAAGGCGTACGTCCCTGTTTGAACTCTTCGCTACGTGCGATCTCTGATCCACCCAAACGGCCGCTGAGTTTCACTTTGATCCCTTCTGCGCCCATGCGGAGTGTAGAAGCGATCGCCATTTTAGTGGCACGTTTGAAATTGATACGGTTCTCGATCTGTCTTGCGATGGTATCACCAACAATGGTAGCATCCAGTTCGGGGCGACGGATCTCGAGGATGTTGATCTGAACATCTTCTTTACCGGTTAATTTCTTTAATTCTTCCTTGATACGGTCAACTTCCCCACCACCTTTACCGATGATGATACCTGGTTTAGAGGTGTGGATGGTTACGATCAGTTTGCCGAGCGTGCGCTCGATAACGATCTTAGCGATTCCACCTTTGTTGATACGGGCACTCAGGTAGGTACGGATCTTATGATCTTCGATCAGCTTGTTTGCATAGTCTTTTTTAGAACCATACCAGTTGCTGTCCCATCCGCGGATGATACCTAACCTGTTACCAATTGGATTTGCTTTCTGACCCATATAATGGTTTCAATTAGTTTTTAGAATCTACGATTAATGTTACGTGGTTGCTGCGTTTACGAACCCTGTATCCGCGGCCCTGTGGAGCCGGGCGCATGCGTTTCAGAACACGGCCACCATCTACAAATACTGTTTTTACCACCAGGCTGCTGTCAGCTGCGCTCGCGCCGCTGTTTTTCTGTTCCCAGTTGCTGATCGCGCTTTTCAACAGTTTTGCCAATGGAACGGCATTGTGTTGTGGGTGGAACTCGAGAATAGCCAGGGCTTTCTCTACTTCCATTCCGCGGATCACATCAGCCAGCAAACGCATTTTGCGCGGGCCCGTGGGGTAATTGTTCAGTTTAGCTACTGCTTCCATTTTTTATCTAGTTTGGAGTCTGGAGTTTGGAGTCTGGAGTTGGAGTTCTTCACTTCTAACTTCTAACCTTTAACTTCTAACTGTTTTTACTTTTTAGATCCTGCATGTCCTCTGAAGTTCCTTGTTGGTGCAAACTCTCCGAGTTTGTGTCCTACCATGAACTCTGTTACATAAACAGGGATGAATTTGTTTCCGTTGTGCACAGCAAATGTGTGACCAACAAAATCAGGAGTGATGGTGCTGCGGCGGCTCCAGGTTTTGATTACACCTTTCTTTGATTTACCGTCGTTTATTGCAAACACTTTACCTTCTAAGTTGGCGTCTACGTAAGGACCTTTTTTAATCGAACGACCCATATTATTTTAGTTTACTGGTCTAGTTGTTTATTTGTTGATCAGCCTTTACTGCTTATTTGGCTAATTTTTTTCCGTCTCTGCGTTGGATGATCAGTTTATCGCTTCCCTTTCCTTTTGTCCGGGTTTTCTCACCTTTCGCATATTTACCTGTTCTGCTGCGTGGATGGCCTCCTGAAGCTTTACCTTCACCACCACCCATCGGGTGATCTACCGGGTTCATCGCAACACCACGTACGCGTGGGCGGATGCCTTTCCAACGGTTCTTACCTGCCTTACCTGCGGTTTCGAGGTTGTGGTCGCTGTTTGAAACCACTCCTACCGTTGCATAACAGTTGATCAATACTTTTCTCAATTCGCCTGAAGGCATTTTCAATACTGCGTATTTTTCTTCCTTGTTCGCAAGCTGTGCAGAGGCTCCTGCGCTTCTTACCATTTTGCCACCCTGGTTGGGTTGCAGCTCAATGTTGTGAATGATCGTACCCAAAGGCATGTTCTTCATCAACAAAGCATTACCAACTTCAGGAGCCACATTGTCGCCGGCAACTACGGTTGTACCAACCTGTAATCCCTGTGGCGCAATGATGTATCGTTTTTCACCATCGGTGTATTGCACAAGTGCAATGAACGCTGTACGGTTCGGATCGTATTCGATGGATACAACCGTAGCGGACATATCCCTTTTGTTCCTTTTGAAATCGATGATACGATAGTGATGCTTGTTTCCACCACCCATGTAGCGTGATACGCGGCGGCCCTGGAAGTTGCGGCCCGCAGTGTTCTTCTGCGGCTCGAGCAAGCTTTTCTCAGGATCGTGTGTGGTGATCTCAGCATAAGCATTTCCAATTCTCCAACGTGTTCCTGCTGTGATTGGTTTGTACTTTTTAAGTGCCATTGTTTTTTTCTTTTACCACGGAATTTTCAGCTCCGCGAACTATAATTAAATGTTTGAATACAGGTCGATCGTTTCACCTTCGGCAACGGTTACCAGTGCCTTCTTATAAGCGCCCTTCATACCTTGTATGAAACCCGCCTTGGTGTAACGTGTTTTGTTTTTTCCGGGAACCACTGCGGTGTTCACATCTATTACGTTTACTCCGTAGAATTCTTCTACCGCTTTTTTGATTTCCAGTTTGTTGGCCCTGCGGTCTACCCTGAAAGCATACCTGCGTAATTTTTCCTGTTGGGCATTTGCCTTTTCAGTTAAAATGGGTTTTACTAATACTTCAGTCAGTTTCATCTGAATATGTTTGAAACGTTACTTAAATTATGCTGTTGCTTCTTCTTCTGTAAAGATCTTTGCCGTGTTCTCGGTGATCACCAGTACATCCGCATTCATGATCTCGTATGTATTCACATCTGCGAGCAATGAACTTGTGATGTTTGGAATATTGCGTGTGCTCAGGTACAGGTTATCGTTGTACTCCGGCAATACGATCAATGTTTTCTTGTCCGCAACTTTCAGGTTGTTCATTACTTCTGCCACCTGTTTGGTTTTCGGTGCATCCATGTTGATGTCTTCGATCACATAAATGGCATTGTCTTTCGCCTTGTAGCTGAGTGCGGAGATCTTCGCCAGGTCCTTCACTTTACGGTTCAGTTTGAAAGCGTAAGAGTGTGGTTTTGGCCCGAAGATGGTACCACCACCTTTGTACAAAGGGTTACGGATGTTACCTTTACGTGCACCACCGGTTCCTTTCTGTTTGTGCAGTTTGCGGCTCGCACCTTTTACTTCGGCACGGGTCTTCACTTTGTGTGTACCCTGGCGGCCTGCAGCGAGATACTGTTTAACAGCGAGGTAGATCACGTGATCGTTTGGCTCTACACCAAACACATCAGCTGGTAATTCTACCGTCCTGCCTGTTTTCTGTCCTTTTATATCTAATACGTCTACTTGCATGATAATTCAATTAAAGTGTGATTACTTCTGGATTAAAACGATTGAACCGTTATGGCCAGGAACCGAACCGCTGATCAGGATGTAATTCTTTTCAGGGAAGATCTTAACCACTTTCAAACCCTTCATTTTCACGCGATCGCCACCCATACGGCCGGCCATCCTCATTCCTTTGAATACACGTGAAGGATATGATGATCCGCCGATTGAACCCGGCGCCCTCTGGCGGTCGTGCTGACCATGGGATGCTTCACCCACACCAGAGAATCCGTGGCGTTTTACAACACCCTGGAAACCTTTACCCTTGGTTGTACCGATCACTTCAACTTTATCGCCTTCAGCGAAAATGTCGAGCGTTACGGTCTCACCCAATGCTTTTTCTATGGAATAATTGCGGAATTCTTTTACGAATTTCTTAGCTGCGGTCTGCGCTTTTGCGTAGTGATTTAATTCGGACTTCGTGGAGTGCTTTTCTTTCTTGTCGCCGAATCCTAATTGAATAGCGGTGTACCCGTCAGACTCAACCGTCTTTACCTGGGTAACCGTGTTGGGAGCTGCTTCGATGATGGTGCAGGCTGTCTGCTTGCCATCTGCTTCGAAGATGCTTGTCATCCCGATCTTTTTACCAATAATACCTTTCATCTTTTGCGGTTTATAGCCCCGCGTGGTTATGAGGACATCCCGACGATGAATCGGGATTCAATCCTTGTTTTCTAACAACCTTTTCCGTTGTTTCCCTGCCGTAGCGGGAGGGGAAGTACTGTTAGCAAACAAACCTCGAAGGGCCTGTTTATATGTTAATCCCGGATCTGCCGGTTGTATCAACCTGCTGTTCCGGAACTGTTTCTGAATCAGAGCTGCTTTGGCCCGCTTCGCGGATTTGGCAGGTGAAAAATTTTATAAGAACTATTGCCATCAGCCTGCGGCTGAAAGCTTTCTTTATCAAGCCTTGATCTCAACCTCAACACCCGATGGCAAATCGAGCTTGCTCAACGCATCCACTGTTCTTGAAGAGGAAGTGTAGATATCCAGCAAACGCTTGTGCGTACACAACTGGAACTGTTCACGACTCTTCTTATTCACGTGCGGTGAACGCAAAACAGTAAAGATTCTCTTGTGTGTAGGCAAAGGAATAGGCCCCGTTACCACTGCACCTGTACTGCGTACCGTTTTCACGATCTTCTCGGCAGATTTATCTACCAGGTTGTGATCGTATGATTGTAATTTGATCCTGATTCGTTGAGACATAGTCAAAACCCAATTTTCTGATTGGGGTTGCAAAGGTAAGAGCCTGTAACCGAACAGACAAGTATTTTGAAAGTTTTTTTGTGTATTTCTGGGATTTTGGGCTAAAATTATCCCCAAATGGCCGCTTTCCGTTGCCAGCCGTGGCTCCGGCCGTTCAAATGTATGGGAAGTTTTTTTGCCGGGGTGTTGCGGCACCGCCCTTAAAGCAGCTTTTAACGGTAATTAACCTTCCCCGAAGTATATTTACCGCAAGAATCGAAACATGGCAAAAAACTACAAAGGCAAAGAGAAAAATGCGGCTCCCGCCGCGGCCGCAAAGGCCAAAGAACCGGGTTATTCTGCTTCGGGATTTAAGAATGTTTTTCCGTTGGTGGCTTGCGGACTGTATTTCATGGTCCATTTTATCGGCGACTGGGGCGCTTACGACGCCATGGGTGCACAGTGGATCTACATGGTACTGCTCGATCTTGGCGTGATCGCCGTATTGCTGGCCCGCAGGAACGATTACGCGGTTGCTACGGCCAAACAGTTCGGAAATATGTTTTCAAAGCTCTACCTGGCCTTTTTTGTATTGGCAGGGGTATCGATCATTACGGCGATCAATCCTACCGAAAGCTGGGTTTGCTACGTACGGATGATCGCCACGGTGATAGCTTACTTTAATATGGGTATCCTGCTGCAGGGGCGTACCGACCTGATGAAGGTCATCGCCCAACTGATTGCGGTACTGCTGTTCATAGAATCCGTTCAAACCATTTCCCAGTTCATCAAGGGAAGTAACGAGAATACGGACCTGACCGCGCTGATCATGAGCATCAAGGGCACTGCAGGTAACAAGAATATCTTCGCCGCGGGGTTGGCCATCAAGATCCCCTTCCTGCTTTATTGCATGCACCGGTTCAAACTGGTGGGTAAACTGGTCAATACGCTGATCCTTTTCTTTGCCGCCTGGGCCATTCTCATCCTCAACGCGCGTGCAACCTACCTGAGCCTGGTGCTGGTGCTGGTTATGTACCTCGCGTTTTGTGTGATCCTTTATGTAAAAGACAAAAAACTGGACCAGGCTTTGCTGCGTGCAGGTATCGTGATCGTGCCGCTGGTGATCGCATTCTTCATTTCCCAGATCGAACTTTCCAACACATTGAGCGCACAGCAGGAGCCGCAGAGTTTCGGGTCGGTTACCGAAAGGGTGGCCTCTATCGCCGCTACGGGCGATGAAAGCAACCAGGTACGTTTCAGGCTATGGTCGCACGCGGTTGATTACACCACTAAAAATCCCCTGATGGGTTGTGGCATCGGCAACTGGAAGATCGCTTCCATCCCCTACCAGCGTACCATTACCAATGACCTGTTTGTGCCGATCCATGCGCACAACGATTACCTCGAGGTTTTTGCGGAACTCGGTATACCCGGCGGGTTGCTCTACATTGCGATGTTCGTCTGCATCATCGTATTTACCTGGAAAACGTTTTTTTCCACCGTTTCCGAAGAAACCAAGCTGGTTTCGGTATTCTCTTTCTTCGCATTTGTGACCTATATGGTGGATGCGATGTTCAACTTCCCCATAGAGCGCCCGGTGAGCCAGATGTTCTTTGCGTTCGTGGTAGCACTCAATATAGGCGCCTATTTCAAAGGAAGAGAAGAGCTGGGCGATGAAAAACCTATTACCAGCAAGGCCGCCAATTACAAGGCCGTGTTTGCTTTTGTATCGATCCTTTTACTGCTCCCTTCTTTTTATGTTACGTACCAGACCTATAAATCGCTCATCGTTCAGAAAACGGTACTGGGAGACCTGAACAATGAACCGCTTAAGCTCGACTGGAAGGAAGTGACCCGCGATTTTCCTTCTATCCCCAACCTTTCCGCCACGGCCCAGCCGATAGAGGCGATCAAGGGAAGATATTTGTATGAAGCAGGTAAATGGGAAGAAGCGCTGGTGCTGTTCGACAAAGGCACCAAAGCCAACCCGGTGATCGGTTACAGCGAGTTCCTCAAAGCCGGTCTTTACTATAAAAAAGCGCTGACCGATACGGCGAACGAGAAAGTTTGGCTCGACAGCGCGGTGCGCAACGGTGCTTATTCGTTCAACCTCAGGCCGAAGGCAAAGACTTACTACCAGACCTATATTGCCATCCTGGCGAAGAGAAGGGATACGACGGGCATTGAAAAAGCGTTCCTTGAGTTCGACAAGTACCGCCACTACCCGTTTGGCTGGAACATGTACCTGTTGGGAATGATCAATGCCGAGGTGAATCTGGGAAGAATGCCTTCGCGAATGCTCAGGATCGTAGACAGCGGGTTGACCATTTTCCCGCACGACAGCGACCTGGTGAAGAGAAGACAGGAGATACTTGCCAACCTCGCCATCTTCAACCGGATGCCAGGCAGCAACCTCAACGTGATCAACGAATCTGCACGGCACTACGCGGCGGGGGTTGCCGCGTTCGGCAGCGGCCAGCTTGAAAAAGCAGGGCAGGCCTTTCTGAAGGCGGCCGATCTCAATCCTTCCAATCTCGCCGCACTTGAAAATGCAGCGATCTGTTATTTCAACCTTCGGCAATATCCAAAGGCGATCAGTTTATTTGACAGGGAGCTTGCGCTCAATTTATCGGGCGATGGTAAGCCTGAGTATTACAAGGCCATTGCATTGATCAATCTCGGGAAAAAAGAAGATGGCTGTAAGTTCCTGCAGCTTGCCGCCAACAAAAAATACAATTCCGGCGATCCTACAAAATCCCCTGAAGTGCTGTTGAAAGCGAATTGCGGGAAATAACGATCGCCTGTTAACAGGCCGTTGGAACAGGCTGTCTCATGTAAGTGAGGCAGCCTGTTTCTATCGGGGCCAACCTGCACAAAACGGCAACCTTATTTTCCTTCTGATTGGACAAAAAAGAAAACCCCGCTGCATTGCTGCGCGGGGTTCCTGTTATTTCCGAATCGACAATTATTAATTACTAATTATCAATTAAACACTATTCTTCAATCTTCACCTTGCCCTTGCTCTTCGCCATTACCTCTTCGGCAATGTTGTTTGGAGCCGGGTTGTAGTGGCTGAACTCCATGGTTGAAGTTGCACGGCCTGAAGACAATGAACGCAGTTGGGTTACATAACCGAACATTTCGCTCAACGGAACTTTGGCCTTGATCACCTGGAGGTTGGCACGGCTGTCCATACCTTCGAGCATACCGCGACGACGGTTAAGGTCACCGGTAACATCTCCCATGTACTGATCTGGTGTAAGTACTTCTACTTTCATGATCGGCTCGAGCAGGGTTGGTTTTGCTTTGCGGCCCGCTTCGCGGAAACCTGCTTTTGCGCAAAGCTCGAAGCTCATTGCATCAGAATCCACATCGTGGTAGCTACCATCGAATACGCGGATCTTCATATCGCGGACAGGGAAACCTGCCAGTACACCGGTTGACATTGCTGTTTCAAAACCTTTGGTGATAGCCGGAACAAACTCTTTAGGGATAGATCCACCAAACAGGTCGTTCACAAACTGGAAGGTTTTTCCTTCGTTTTCTTTCAGCCATTCTTCATCAGCAGGGCCGATCGAGAACTGGATATCTGCGAACTTACCACGACCACCCGATTGTTTTTTCAACACTTCGCGGTGTTCGATCGTTGTTCCGAATGCTTCTTTGTAAGCCACCTGCGGCGCACCCTGGTTCACTTCCACTTTGAACTCACGACGCATACGGTCGATGATGATCTCAAGGTGAAGCTCTCCCATTCCACGGAGGATGGTTTGTCCTGTGTCTTCGTCTGTATTCACACGCAGGGTTGGATCTTCCTCAACCAGTTTGGCGATGGCCATACCCATTTTATCTACGTCTGCCTGCGTTTTCGGTTCAACCGCGATTGCGATTACCGGCTCAGGAATGAACATATTTTCGAGTGTGATCGGATGGTTCTCATCACACAAGGTATCTCCTGTTTTGATCTCTTTGAAACCAACCGCTGCCGCGATATCACCTGCTTCGATAAAATCGATCGGGTTCTGTTTGTTCGCGAACATTTTCATGATACGGCTGATACGCTCTTTCTTTCCGCTTCTTACGTTCAATACATAAGAACCCGCATCCAGGTGTCCTGAATAGCAACGGAAGAACGCGAGACGTCCCACGAAAGGATCGGTCATGATCTTGAATGCCAGCGCAGCAAACGGCTCTTTCGGATCCGGTTTGCGAACCAATGGTTCACCGCTGTCTGGATCTGTACCTACTGTATCTTCTACGTCTACCGGTGAAGGCAGGTAGCGGCAAACTGCGTCGAGCGCGGTTTGTACGCCTTTGTTTTTGAATGAAGAACCGCACATCATCGGAACGATGCTCAGGTCTATACATGCTTTGCGGATCGCAGCGTGCATTTCGTCTTCTGTGATGCTGTTCGGATCATCGAAGAATTTCTCCATCAATGAATCATCGTATTCAGCTACGGCTTCCACGAGGTTCTGGCGCCATTCGTTGGCTTCCTGTACCATGTCTTCGGGAACATCGATCTCATCAAAGGTCATTCCTTCTGTTTCCATGTGCCAGATGATCCCTTTCATTTTGATCAGGTCAACCACGCCTTTGAAATTATCTTCGGCACCGATCGGCAACTGCAGCGGAACGGCTTTCGCACCGAGCATTTCTTTTACCTGGTTAACCACCATGAGGAAGTCTGCACCTGAACGGTCCATTTTGTTTACGAACCCGATACGCGGAACCTTGTAACGGTTTGCCTGGCGCCATACGGTTTCAGACTGTGGTTCTACGCCATCCACCGCTGAGAAAAGGGCGATCAGGCCATCCAGTACGCGCATGGAACGCTCTACCTCAACGGTAAAGTCAACGTGGCCCGGAGTATCGATGATATTGAAATAATAAGATTTGGTATTCGCGTCAGCTTTACCTTTTACAGTTGGAAAGTTCCACTGGCAGCTTACTGCGGCTGAGGTAATGGTGATACCCCTCTCTTTTTCCTGTTCCATCCAGTCGGTGGTAGCCGCACCATCATGCACCTCCCCGATCTTGTGAATCATACCTGTGTAGCGCAGGATACGCTCGGTAGTGGTGGTTTTACCGGCATCAATGTGCGCGGCAATACCAAAGTTCCGTTGTAATTTAAGGTCCGCCATAAAAAAGTTATCGTTTAAGTTTTTTTGTCCTGGATTTTTAAGCCCAATTTTCGAGCGGCAAAGGTAGGAATTATAGCGATTGGGAAATGATAAAATTATGTTGTGGAAAAAAAGATAGGCGCTGGTTTACCACCTTTGAGGTTATATACGACAAAACCCTTGAACAGGCCCTCGATGAACAAAGGGACCAGGACGGTTAAAAAGCTTTCCCTGCCTGTTAACCATCCTGATCCCTTTCAAGCTATTTTACCTGAATTCAAACCCTATATCATTGATAATCAGCTATTTTTTAGCCTTCACACTTACCACCGCCACATCGTAGATGAGCGCTGAATGCGGAGGTATGGTTGCGGTGCCTGTTTCGTCGTAAGCCTGCGCGGCAGGAATGATGGCGCGGAATATGGCCCCTTCTCCCACCCTAACCAATACATCGCGCAACCCGGGTATCACTTCTCCAACGAGTGTCATGTAGGACGAACCGGACTTTTCGGAGTTTTCGATCTCCTTCCCTTCAGGCAATGTAATGATCACATTGAGCACCACGGTATCTTTTGTGGTGATCTTGACCGCGGAGCCGGGTTTCTGAACAGAGAAATAAACACCTGTTGTCAATACCTGGAAGCCTTTTTCTGCCCTCACTTTATCGAACAGGATCTTTTCGAGCTGTTTGTTTTTTTCTTTCTGGAAAGTGGCCTGGTACTGAAACAGGCGGGCCTGTACTTTTTCCGGATCCACCATCAGTTTTTTATTCGAAAGCACATCGTTGATGGCTTTGGTAAAAAGTGCAGGATTGTTCACCACAAATCCCGTTTTCGCAAAAAACTGCTGCATCATATACACACCAAGGCTATATTGGATCGTGTCTTCTACCGCGCTCGGCCTCGCAGTTCCTTTACCCTGGCCGAACGAGGCCCCACACACAAGCATTAAAAGACACGTAAAAAGAACCACAATTTTTTTCATGTTACTGTTTTGTTTATAAGTGTGGCAAAGATAGAAAAAACACGGGGTATGGCTGGTTATTTCAAGTTAATTAAGGTTAATTGAAGAATACACATTACACGGCGCAAAAGCCGCAGGATCTTTCTTTCAGAAGATTGCGGCACATTAAACCGTTCCGGTATAGGATCGTTTTAACAGGTCAGAAAAAAATCAAAGGCGGCGTTTGATCTCCAGTAATTCAATGGTTACCATCAGCGCGCTGTTGGGCGGTATATTCGCTGCGCCTTTTGAGCCGAAGGCGAGTGCCGATGGAACAAAGACCTGGTAGGTTGCGCCTGCCTGCATCAGCTGAACCGCTTCGCTTAATCCTGTTACGAGTTTGCCAACCACCGCGGTAAGCGGTGATGCGGGATAAGTGTTTTCGAAAATTTCGCCACCGGGTAAACTGCCTTTGTAATGGATCACCACCGTGTCTGTATCCGAAGGCTTCGGCCCTTTTCCGGGTTTGATCACGATGAACTGAACACCGCTCGGCAGCCGGCCCACATTGGGTTTGTCTTTGAGCGCAAGAAACATCTGCTCCTCTAAATATTTGCTTCGCTGTATGGATGTTTCGTCCTGGTAGGCAGACAGCATTGCATACGCGAGGCTGTCTTTCATGAGGCGCGGCTTGCTCCGGTACACATCGTTCAGCCCTGCCAAAAACAATTCGAGGTTGATCGACGAAAACCCGCCACGCAGGAGGTAGTTGCCCATGTAGGTGCCGAGTGCATATTGTATGGAATCTTCTTTTGTTTCGAGTTTTACGGCGGGCATCACCACGTCTTTTTTCTGCTGCGCGTTGGCCGCGGTGGAAAAAGACAGTATCGTGCATATTGTGAGCAGAGATCCTTTCATATGAAATGTAATTTGATCATCACTTAAAAAATGATCACCACCAGGCAATACTTTTTATTTTATGCTACGCACCTTCACCATTTCAACTTCGAGCACCAGCGGCGCATTGGGTGGTATCATTGCCGTACCTGCTTCTCCGTAGGCCAGTGCTGCAGGAAAATAGATTTGCCATTTAGATCCTTCCGGCATCATCTCCAGGATCTCGTTCAATGCGGGAAAGAATGCGGTGGTTCTTGTTTCGAATGGTTTTTTTGATTGATAAGTATCTTCTACAATATTCCCATTGGCCAGTTTTGCGATCATGTGCAGGGTGATCGAATCTGTGCGCAACGGCCGCGGGCCCGCGCCTGCTTTCAGCACCGCGTACCTTACACCATTCGGAAACATACCCATGCCGGGCTTTTCTTTCAGCGATGAAAATAATTTCTGTTCGTCGGCCATCGCTTTCCCTTTCAACGCAACTTCCGCATAGCCGTTCAGGTTGGGCGTGATGAGCGAGTCCGGGATGGTGCGCGTGCGGTTCAGCAACACATCATCCAGTCCGCGTAAAAACAATGGCGAGCTGCTGCTGAACGTAAGGCCATTGTTAGTCATCCACAACGCCATGAACGCACCGATGGTGTATTGGATGCTGTCGCTGCGCGTAACCAGTTTAACAACAGGAGCACCCGGCGTTTTTACAGCTGGTTTCTGGCCGAATGCATTTGCGGTGAACAATAAAAGAGCGGGCAACAATTTTTTCATCAACAAAAATTTGATACAGCAATTTACAAAAATGAACAAGATCGCAGTGCCTGTTGCCGCGCAACGAAGTTAATTAAGGTTAATAGGGTAATTTTTAACGCGTTGTTTAAGGTATGTTGACCACGAGCGAATTAGATGCAGATGGCACCGTGATCACAGCGCTGTTGTTGATGGCGAGTGTGCGGCACGTAACTACCGTTCCCGATGCAATGCTTTTGGATCCGCTGTTGCTCACCACCAGGGCATAATAAGTAAAGGGAGCGTAGATGGTTTGTCCCACTGAACCATTGTAATCAAATGTACTGTTGGTTACGCTCCATGTAGCGCCCGATGCTGTTGCAGTAAATATACCCGACACACCGATGGTTCCTGTTGTAGAAAAAGAAACCGTAGCGCCGCCGCGTGCACCTGTGATGGAGAGATTTGCATAATTGAATGCTTCGATCTGCTGGGCGCCAGACCCGTTGTAATCAACGATGCTGCCTGTAAATACGAACGATGTATTTGATGCGCCTGAAACGGTTAATGCGCCCGCGATGCCAATGGTTCCGCCATTCAGGAAGGTGGTTGCGTTTCCACCTTTGCTACCGGAGATGGTGATGTTGTTGAATCCGAAGGTTGGTATCGTCTGTGCACCTGTTCCATTAAAGTTAACGGTGTTGCCGGTGGTAACATAACTGCCGATATTGCTCGCGCCGGATGTGAGGAACGTTCCCGAAACGCCGATGGTTCCCGCGGCGAGTGTGATCGCGCCGCCGCCTTTGTTACCGGAAACGGTGAGGTTGTTATAGTTTACCGCGCCAATGGTTTGCGCCGCGGTTCCGTTGTAGTTTACGGTGCTTGTGTTGGCGGTAAAGGTTCCGTTGTTCAACCAGTCGGAGCCAACAGAAAGTGTGCCTGATCCCATGGTGATGGCGCCGCTTCCCACGATATCGCCCGCTACCGCAAGGTTTGTATTGTTTGTATTCAGCAAAGCGGTTCCGCCCGATGTGCTCCAGTTTCCCGCTACGTTGTATGTGCCGGCTGCCGTTGTTTTATTTCCCGTTCCTGAAAAACCGAGGTTGTAATAATTTCCGAGTTTGATGTTCTGCGCAGAGGCGCTGGTATAGTTTACGTAATTGCCAACCGCTTCTGCAAGTAAGTTGGTGATGGTTACGGCCGCATCCAGGCTCAATGTGCTTCCCGGATCCTGCCGCAACGTGCCCGCACCACCCAGTGATGTGGTAACGGTAAGTGTTCCTGTATTGGATACAGCGCCGCTTACGCTCACGGTCGGTATGATCAATAAGCCGCTAAGTGTTTTATTTGTTCCGCTGAAAGTATAGGCGCCCGAACCTGCGGTAAAGTCTGTTGCGAGGCCGTAGTTGGCAAGGTTGCCCGGCAATGTCAATGCCGCATTACCTGAGTTGTTCCAGGTGGCGCCCGCGTTTACGGTTACATCGCCATTGAAGGCTTTTGTTCCGGTGGCGCTGCTGATGGTGAGTTTACCGGTGGCGCCGTTTCCTACAATTGTATTGCCCGATACCGTCAGCGCAAAAGCTGCAGCGGTAAAGTCGCCCGCGTCTTCGATAACCAGGTCGCCGCTGATGGCCATTGTAGCCGTTGTAACTGCTACTGCCGTACCCCTCACGTACAGGTCAACAATGTTTGGTATGCTTCCCAGTGTTTTGGTGTTTGTGCCGGTACCACTGAGTATAAGCGTGCTGTAGCTTGTTGCCTTTACGGTCTGCGCCCCGTTGTTGAAATAGTTCACGGTATTCACATTGGCCGAAGCTGCCAGTGTAGGAACGATGGTGGTTCCGCTGTAGGCAAGTATTGCATTGGTGCCCTGGGTTAATGTGCTGGCGCCGGCAAGGGCGGTGGTAACCGTGAGTACTGCGTTGTTTGTTGTTGTTCCTGAAACGGTGAGGTTGGGTATAATGAGCGCACCACTGATGTTCTTGGCTGTTCCGCTGAATGTGTATACGCCATTGCCTGCGTTGAAGGTGCCGTTGTTCGTGAGACTTCCGGAAAGGCCTATGTTAACGGTGGCTGCTGTATTGTCCCATGTAGCGCCCGCGGCCACGGTAACATCGCCTGTAAAAGTTTTAGCGCCGGTGGCGGAATTGATCGTGAGTGTTCCGGATGATCCGCCGCCGATCGTTGTTGCTCCCGTTACGGCAAAACTAAATGCGCCGAGTGTCATCGATGTTCCGTTGTTCACTGTAAAGGTTCCTGCAACGGTTGCGTTCGCACCCATGGTTACTACGGCACCCAGGTCGGTGTTGAGGTTATTAAATGCAGTGGTCGACGATCCTGAAACGGCCTGCGCGCCACTTCCGTTGAACGATACGGTGCCGCTGTTGTGGGTAAAGGTTCCGCTGTTGCTGAAATCGCCCGCGATGCTCAGGTCGTTGGAAGTGGAAAAGAATGTTCCTGCACTGATGTTGAGATCATGCAGTTGTATCGCCTGGCTCACAAAAGCAAGTACGCCTGTTCCTGCCTTGGTAAGATCGTTCGTAACGTCGTTGATCGTTCCGGTGTTGCTCAAGCCGATGTTGGCCGCAACGGTTACCGTTACGCTGGTAGACATGGTAATGGCACCGCCCATGTACAATGGCTGTGTTCCCGTGAGGCCGAAATTGCCCGCCCATGTTTGCGGTATCGAAGTGAGGGTGAGCGCCGCTGCGGTTGTATTTTGAAGGTTCCCTCCATTGATGATCAGTGAACTTGCGGTACCTATTGCTCCCGCTATACCAAAACCCAGTGTTCCTGCATCCAGCGTTGCAGAACCGGTGAACGTGTTGGCAGAAGAAAGGGTGAGTGCGCCGGAATTTGCTTTGCGCAGCGACAATGTACCCGTTCCATTAGAGATCAAACCTGTAGATACCACTACCGCACCAACATTATCAAACGTAACGAGTTTGGCCGGAACAACCGATGTTCCCCCTGTAATGCCACCGGTAATATTGGTCGTTCCACCGTTCACCTGTGTAACAGAGACCGGCTGGCTGATCACAATGGAGGCCGTGAAAGATGAGGTGCTTGCCGCGTTTCCACCAATGCTGTAGGTGCCGGATGTGGCATTGTCGGTAACCGTCACGCCTCTTCCTATTGAAAATGCACCGCCTGTTAAAAGCGCCACGTTTGCATTGTTTGCAGTGGTGGTCGCATCTCCCATGATTATTGCATTGGCAGAGTTGCCAAAGGGCCCGTTGGTTGAAGCAACCACGTTTGCCCCGGCGATCAATGTACCGCCGCTTACCGTCGTATTGCCTGTATAAGCGTTGGCGAGGCTCAGCGTAAGCGCACCGTTGCCCCGTTTTACAAGACTGTTTGCACCGGTACTGGCTGGCTGGGTAATGGCCGTGGTTGTCATCGTGGCATCGCCCGTAATATCAAACGTGATGGTTTTGGCGGCATTCGTGGCCGATACCATTCCCCCTGTGAAAGTTAGTTTGTTGGCACCTGTTGTTGCTACCTGGTTAACGGTGAACGATTGGTTATAGGTAATCGCCCCTGCATAAATTGCGTTCGCATCTGCGATACCACCTACCGTGTATCCGCCCGCGGTGGCCTGGTTGGCGATTGTTATGGTACGGGTTACGGTAAATGCGCCGTCGATCCACAATCCTACGGGATAGTTGTTGGTGGCTGTATTGGCATTGCCAAGCGTGATGGTTGATGTGGCATTACCAAAAGCACCTACCGCACCGGAGGGCGCATTGGCGCCGGCAACCAGCGTTCCGTTCTCAACAGTGATGGCTCCGGAAAAACTGCTGTTTGCGTTGGACAGTTTGAGCTCTCCTCCGCCTGTTTTCAAAAGCGTAAACGCACCGCTTACAAGGCCCGTAATATTCAGATCTACGGATGGTGTTCCGCTTCCGTCTTCATTGACCAGCATCGTACGGTTGGCACCGAGTGCAACCGGGCATGAGATTGTACACCCCGATGTGATGGCGCCGCTACCTGTATAGTTTACCGTAAGCGTTCCACCCAGTGTCATCGCACCGCTGCCTGTTATGGATGCGCCGGTTCCGCCACCTACGTTTTCCAGGGTTACGGTCGGACTGCCCAGGGTAAATGTATTCAGTCCCAATGTTGTTCCTGCCCTCACGGTTAAAGTGGTTGCGGTTGTATTGGCAGCTAATGTTTTTGTTCCGCCGCCGCCGCTGATCACCAGGTTGGCATAGGCAGCAGGGGTAGTAAGGAAAGTATAGGATGCGTTGGCCGCGTACTCAACCGTGGAAGTGGCGCCGTTGAATGTGAGGGTGCTTGTGCCTGTTCCCGATTTTACAACAGGGGTGCTGCCCGAAATTTTAAGATAGGGCGCGGTGGCTCCCAATGTATAAGTTGATGTATTGCCTGCGGCCGCATTTACTGTGGTGATGGATGTTCCTACGTTTACCGTACCGCTGGTATGCGTAATGGTTGCATTGTTGGCAAAAGTAGAGTTGCTGCTGGTGAGCGTTATTCCGTTTGTAATATTCAGGGTAACCTGCGTGATCGTAAACGTGGTGGCACGTGCCGATCCTGTTGCGCCGGTTCCCGCGGAGCCCACTGCGAGCGACTGGCAGTTCAGTGTACCTGTTCCGGCGAGCGTCCATAAGGAGGCACTGTTGACGGTACTGTTGTGTGTCACGGCACCGGAAACGGTGAGCACCACACCCGCGCTGATCGTAAGTGTTTTGGAGGTACCGGTAGAATTGAATGTGAGTGATGCGATGGCCGTTGCAGGGGTTGAGCTGATCGTAGGCGCATTGGTGGTTTGCGGAATGATCACAACATCCGCTGCATTGGTGCCGGGGAAAGTTCCGCCGCCGGAGTTGGTCCAGTTGCCCGCCAGCGCCCATGCTGTGCCCGATGCGCCGGTCCATGTATAAGTAATGGCAAACGCTTCACCCGAAAACAAAATGGCAAAGAGCATACACAACGAAAGGGCAACCACACGACGCAATGATCCTGTTTTTTGTTCCGAAGGAGAAAATGGATATGGTGAATTGCCCGGTTGCATAATGTCTTTTTAAAACGGGGAACTACTCTCCCGTTTTTTTCTGTGATGCCGCAGATTTACCCATGTCTTCGATCAACGCTCTCAGCGAAGCCATTTCTTTTTCCAGTTTATTGATCCTTTCAGAGTCAGATTTCAACGTTTTGATCTCGGCCCTCAGCTCGTCGATGATCCTGGTTTGTTCTTTGATCGCTTCTACCAATACCGCGGTGATCTTGGAGTACTCAACGGTTTTGAATCCTTTCTCATCAGTACGAACCACTTCAGGAAGCACTTTTTCAATTTCCTGTGCAATGAACCCGATCTGTTTCAACGAATCAAATCCGTTGTTCGGGAACTCTTCTGTTTTCCACAGGTAGCTTACCCCACGCAGCGCGTTTACTTTACTCAACGCATTGGTAAGTGTATGGATGTCTTTTTTGTACCTGATATCGGATGTTTCGTTGATACCGGTTGACTTGAATTTACCAACTACTTCGAGTTTGTAAGTGGTACCGCCCGCGCCTGCGCCACCGATCACCACCACCTGGCTGCTGTTCGTACCCGCGATCTGGATCTTACCGGTGTTACCTGTATTGGTTCCTATGTTCACCGCGTTTGCACCCGAGCCTGTTGCAATGTTTACAGACTGCCCGGAGTTTGACTGACCGAGTATGATGTTAGAGGTTTGCGATGCACCCCCGATCGTTGTTGTATTGGTTGTGGCCGATGTGCCGAGTTCGAAGCCACCTGTTACAGAAAGGTTGGCGAACGTGGCGCCGCCGCCACTGCCAGAGAGGTAGGTGGTATTGTCAACGGATCCATCTGCTTTAAGGAAACCTGTGGATGCTCCGCCGTGAACCTTATACCCTGCCGCCAATATACTTCCCGTAGCGGATATGCCGCCCGTTGTTGAGATGCCCGTTCCGAGTGTTACCCCGGTAGTGGATATGGTTCCCGCCGCAGCAATGGCTCCGCCCGACGTTAAGTAGTTTTTGGCTGTGATGGTTCCGCCCACGATCAATGGAAGGAGTCCGCCCGCTCTAGGCGCCATTTTTCCGACATCACCCAGTTCACGCGCGCCGGCGTATTCTGCAGCAAATTCTTCGGTAGTGATATCCTTGTATTTAACCACTTCACCATATCGTGCGTAGCCTTTCGAATCGGTAATACCAGGATCGCCCTGAACCAGCGGCACGTTGCCGGCGCTTTGGTAGTTGAGTTTAACATCACCGCTTAACAATGCGACGGTATCGGTGTTATTCACCGCACCCACGAAGCTACCGGAGAAGATACCACCATCGATACGGTTGTTAACGAAGATCCTTTGGATGCTTGCGTACGGCGCCGTAATGAGTCTTGTGGCAGATACTTCTGTAGCCGTTAACACACCACCCAGTGCCATGTTACCAACATTGATCACCGCACCGCTCAATACACCCGCCGCAACCGTTCCTGTTATGTTGGCCGATGCTGCTGATATGTTGCCTGACGAAGTGAGGCTGCCCACTTCAGCACCATAGGTTACGGAAAGCGTTCTGGTAGTGGTGTTGCCGGTAACGGTAAGGTTGCCGCCTACAGATGCATTGTTAGCGCTGATACCGCCCACGGCGCTGAAACGCTGTGCTGTTATCGTGCCGGTAGAGGTGATGTTACCGCTGATGCTTGCATTGGCAGTAGTTAATGTACCCGGAACGGTGAGGTTACCGATCAATCCGGTTACGGTGCTCAATCCCTGCGATGTTACGGTACCGGTAGATGTAAGGTTGCCGTTAACGTTCGCGTTGTTAACCGTTGCAGTGATTGCACTGAGCGATTGCGTTGTGATGTTTCCGGTAACGGTTAAAGCGCTCAATGAGAGACTTGTGATGCTCGATAAAGCTCCTGCACCAAGAACGCCGCTGAATGTTC
>NZ_JAACJS010000012.1 GCF_009939005.1 Sediminibacterium roseum
TTAACTCCATTTCATCTTTACTGCGCCGCTTCCATGGCACTTTGCTGAGCGGGCTTGGTTGGCTTTTCTGCTTTTTCTTTTCAGTCATCCTAGAGGCATTGCTGTAAAGCTATTTTAGGACTAGACAAATAATTCTTTGTAATTCTTACCGACATAACGATGATTCACGGGTGAAAAATCCGTGGTAAAATTACCTGTCTTACCACGCGTCAGCTGCGTGCCGTTTGCGTGCCAAAACCATCGTGAAAAAGCGGGAAAAAGGACATAAAAAAAGGGTGTTAAAAATGTGAAACCCGTTGATTATCAATGAAAGTCATCAATATTCAACGGGTTAGTCGGTGCCCAGAACAGGAATCGAACCTGCACTACCTTGCGATAACCAGATTTTGAGTCTAGCGCGTCTACCAGTTCCGCCATCTGGGCCTTTTGATTTGGAGCGGGTTGCAATATTACTGCATCACTTTAATCCCGCCAAAATCCTGTCAAGGTATTTTTTGCGGTAGTAGTATTCTTTTACCTGCAACAGTTCTTTTTCGGTAGTAGTACCTTCCTGATAATTTTCCACAATCTTTGCCACGGGCTCATAGATCTCTTTTTGGGTTTGTTGTATGGTTTGCTGCAGCCGGTCTGCATCCGCCTGCTCCGACACATCCAGCGCCTGCTCGTTCAGGTCCATCATTTCCATCAGGAAATCGGGCGTTAACTGGTATTTTTCCTCTTCCTCCAGCAATCCCTTCAGCTTCAGTACGTATTTGATCGTTTCGTCGGCGTGCGTGAACACCTTGTACGCCGTATTTACCTGCGATGCCTTTTCCAGGGCCTCGGCCTGCTCTTCGTCAGAGGCCTGCCCGTGAAAATCGGGGTGGTATTTGCGGCTCAACTCGTAAAACCGCTGTTTTACCAGTGCCTGGTCCGGTTTCAGGGTAACGGGTATGTCGAAAAGCTCAAAAAAGTTCATGTGCGTTGTGTCGTTTGCAACCGCAAAGTTAGCTGTAAATGCCATGAGCGGCTAAACTTTAACAGCTGCGGATGATGGCGCGGATTTTCACCCGGTGAGACGGGGATAGGGATTTATGGGGATGCTGCTTACCCAAACAAAAACGCCACATCCTCTTCGGTCAGCGATTTCACGAAACCCTCGTCTTCGCTGATCAGTTCGTCCGCCAGTTTTTTCTTGCGCTGCTGCAACTGGATGATCTTTTCTTCAATGGTGTCTTTGCAGATCATTTTGTACGCAAATACATTCTTTGTCTGGCCAATGCGGTGTGTCCTGTCTATCGCCTGCTGCTGCACTGCTGTGTTCCACCAGGGGTCGAAAAGGAAAACATAATCGGCGGCGGTGAGGTTGAGTCCGGCATTGCCCGCCTTCAGGCTGATCAGAAAGACCCTTTCATGCGAATCGCTTTGCTGGAAACGGTTTACGAGCAATTGCCTGTCGGCTATTTTTGTATTGCCATCGAGCCGGCAGAACGGGATGTTGTTTTTAACCAGCGCCTTTTCCAGGAGATCGAGCATTTGTGTAAACTGAGAGAACACAAGCGCCTTGTGGTTGGCGGTAATGTTCTCCAATTCCTGCACCAGCACCTCTGTTTTAATAGAATCGTAAGAAAAAAGATCCTCGTCTTTTACCAGTTCGCAGGAGTTGCATACCTGGCGCAGTTTCATCATGCCATGTAACACGGACAACTTTCCTGCCTGCAAACCTTTGTTCTGGATCTCCAGCGTGATGCTGCTGCGGATGTTCTCGCGTATGGATTCGTATGCCATCCGCTGGTCGTTTCCCATATGGCACCAGAGGATCGTTTCTGTTTTTTCGGGGAGGTCCGGTGCCACCTGTTCTTTCGTGCGGCGAAGCACAAACGGAGCGGTGAGTTTTTGCAGCGCCCTTGTTTTGTCTGCGTCCGCATCCCTGTCTATCGGGTCGGCGTATTCTGTTTTGAAAAATTCCCTGCTGCCAAACATGCCCGGTAAGAGAAAATCGAGTTGCGCATACAGGTCAAATGTATTGTTCATGATCGGTGTGCCGCTCAACGCGATGCGCATCATCGCATTCAGCTGGTTCACCGTTCGCGTGATCTGCGATGCGGGGTTTTTGATGTTCTGGCTCTCATCGATCACTACCGTACTGAAAGAAAGGGATGCCATCAGCTCCACATCGCTACGCAAGGTTCCGTAACTGGTAATGATCACATCGATGCCTTTTTCTTTCAGTTGTTCAAAGTTCCGCGATGGGCCATGGTACACCATTTTGCTGAGGGAGGGTGTAAATTTTTCAAGCTCCTGCACCCAGTTGTAGATGAGTGTTGCCGGGCAAACGACCAGGTGCGGCAGCCCGGGAAACTGCTGGCTCCTGCCTGCCAGCACGCAAATGGTTTGCAGCGATTTGCCAAGACCCATATCGTCTGCCAAACAAGCGCCCGCGCCTGCCTCACTCAACAGCAACATCCACTCATAGCCTTTCTTTTGATAGGGGCGGAGCGTGGCATGAACGGTGGAAGGAACAGGATAAATGTTTTCTCCGGGCTGCTGCCAGCGGTGCCATTTCTGCCACCAGTCTTTGGGCAGCACAGGTTTAAGCACTTCCGTGCCCTCAACTGCTTTTTCTTCGTTGAGCGCCATCCACCTGGCTACTTCAACCTGTTTTGTTTTTTTGCCGGATTGGATCTTTCCATGTTTGAGAATGGCGGAATAGCGCGAGAGCCATTCTTCGCCCAGTACGCCCAAGCTGCCGTCTTTCAGCAACACGGCGCGCTGGCCCGCGAGCAATATTTTTCTAAGTTCTGCAAGCGATACTTCTTCCTCGCCAAAGAACAACTGGAAATCAACCAGCAAAGCGCCTGTGTCTTCTTTTTCTTTGATGCTGATCTTTGTTTCCGGTTTATGGGGAGAATAACGGAAATGCTGCAGCATATCCATCCCCACCACCGGTACATCCATTTCGAGAAGCTTGTGGTATACCTTCAGGAACCATTGTTTTTTCTGTGCCTCCGCAAAAGAAATATGAAAGTAGCCGTTGCGTTGTTTTGCAAAACCGGGGTGAAGCGCCTGCAGCATTTCGCTGAACGCTTTCTCTGTGTCTTTGTGGCGGAGCAGCATGTAGAGGTCGCCGTTGCGTACCACTTCTGTTTTTTCCTGCCAGGGGCCTTCGGCTAAAAATCCATCGTACAGCCACTGCGGTGTGATCACGAGGAAGGAATTACTGATCTCGCTCAGCATGATGCGGCTAACGGGCGGTTGGTCTATAACGGTTGCCGTGAAACAGTTGTTGCGGTTAACCGGGTAGTCCATTTCGAGCCGCGACAGTACCTCACGCGTAAGCGCCTGCGGATCTGACTGGAACTGTGCCGGGTTTATCTTCTCCAGCCAATCAAGGGTCTGGTTGTCTTTGTACGATAATAAAAAATATTCGTTGTTGCTTTCGAGCAAAAATGCATAGCGCGAGAAAAGGGCAAGCGGGTACACGCTCCCGTTTAGTGTAACGGTTGCCTGTAGTAAAAAACGGTCGCCGTCTTTCACCACTTCAAAAGCAAGTTGCGGTTTGTAATTGCTGAATGTGCAGGGAGCGGTCTTTACGTTTCCTTTTTCGGTGGGCACGCTGTGGTACCATTTTACTTCCGCGGCAAAGGGTTTGAATTTGAGCAGCCGTTCATACAGTTTCCTGGTAAGGGCGGTTTTGCTGTAGGCTTCGTAAGGGAGATCGCTTTGCTGAAGTTCAAACGTGCGCCTGATCTCCGCGCGCAGATCGCCGATGGCTTCTTTGCTGAGTTGAAACAAAACATCTTTCGCCTCTTTCGAAACAGCGGAAAAGGAGCGGCGGATCTCGACGTTGTCGAGCGCTTTTGTAGCAAAGTCAACCCCTTTGGGCGAACGCGTTACCTGTATAAAAGACAGGACGGCGCCATCGGAAAAAATGCGGTGCGGTGATAATAGTAGAGCCATAGCAAACGGGGGCGAATATAGGGGATTCCCGAGTTGCCGCTACACGATGTTGAAAAATGAAAAAGCCTTTTGTTGTGTGAAAACAAAAAGCGCAACCCATTGTGTGGGTTGCGCTTTTACAATCGATCGCCGGTCTTTTTATTTCATCACTTCTTCAATCACTTTACCTACCGCACCACTTGGCATCTGTATATGCAGCAATGCCGCTACGGTTGAGGCAATATCCGTCATATAGGTCTCGCGGTTGGTCTTTCCTTTTTTGATGCCCCATCCATAGAACAGCAGCGGGATGTGTGCATCGTACGGGTACCACAACCCGTGCGATGTACCGGTTGCTGTATAGCTTCCCTCGAGGTAGCCCGATTTCAATACGATCTGCACATCGCCACTGCGCGCGGGGTTGTAGCCGTTGGCCATCATGTTGCGCATGGTGCTGTTTACGGGTACGGTCATGATGTCTGCTGTGGCAAATGCATTGGCAACAGCAGGGCTTTTCTTAAGGTATTGAACGATCCATTTCTTTACCGCGTTTTCATCCGCATTTGCGGAATCCAATCCCGGGTGGTTGAGCGATACCTGGTAATTGTACATACTTACCACTGCTTTGCGGATCCCGAATTTTTCTTTCAGCGCTGCGTTCATCTCTTTCATCGCGCCACTCTCGTCGAAGCGGCCACCGGGCAATTTGTTTTCTGTCATGAACGCGGGCACATGCGCAACGGCATGATCGGCGGTAAGGAATACTGTGTATTGGTCCTTGCCAACGTTTGCATCAAGGTAATCGAACAAACGACCTAGGTCGGCATCCAGTCGAACATAATCGTCTACCTGCTCCCATGAATTTGGCCCAAATGCGTGTCCCACGTAATCAGGCGATGAAAAACTCACCGCGAGGAAATCCGTTACCGCATCTTTACCGAGTTCCTCTGCTTTAACCGCCGCTTTCGCCATTTCTACCGTAAGCGTATTGCCCCATGGGGTTGATGAGATCTTGCTGTAATCCTTTCCTATGTAAGAAGAGAGATCGTACGGAAAGGCCAGCTGGTCTTTCCCGAAGGGTTTCGATTCATACGCTTTCGCGTCGAGCGGTGTGGCGTACTCAGGGTAGGTTTCTTTCGGTAAAGCAAGGTTCCAGTTGAGTTTATACAGTGAGTCTACCAGTTTGCGGCTGTTAAAGTTGTTTACCCATGCCGGCAGCTCATTCATGTAATACGTGCTGGTGATGAAATTGCCTGTTTTTCCTTCGTACCAATAAGCGGCATTGGCAGCGTGCCCGGCCGGTAAAATAGAGCCGCGGTCTTTTAAGGCCACACCGATCACTTTGCTTTTGAAATTGGTGGCGAGGCGCAGCTCATCACAAATAGAGGTTACGAGCATGTTGCGCGGGCTCATCTGCCCGTCTTCTTCGCTTTTACTGCCCACACCTTTTACCGTTTTGTCTTCGCTGCAATAAATGCTCTTCATCTGGGCATTGTCCCACCACGCGTTCCCCGTAATACCATGCACTGCCGGAACGCTTCCCGTGTAGGCGCAGGTATGGCCGCAGGCGGTGATGGTTGGGGTATAGGGGATCAAAGTGTTCTCACAGGAAAACCCCTGGCCCAATAATCTTTTAAAACCGCCATTGGCCTTGAAAATGGGGTTGAAGCGGTAGAGATAATCCCATCGCATCTGGTCTATCACGATGCCAACCACGAGTTTTGGCCTTTTTACGCCTTCATTGGGGGCTGTGGCGGTAGATTTTTGTGCGCTGGCGGAGATGGCCATCAAACCGGCGAAAACCGGCAAAATCAGTCTTTTCATTTGGGTATATTTAGAGTTTCACGCGGTTTTTTATCAACAAAACCGTTAAACAAGCTGTGAAGGTAAGGGTTAGGCGATAATTACGCTTGCCTCTTAGGGTGTAAAACTTTACTTTTGCAGCGATTTGATAATTAAGTAATAATCTAATAATATGGCAGACATCTTTGAAAGATTACTCAAGAGTTATGGACCAATCGGTCAGCACCGCGAAAGGGCGCACGGCTATTTTGCCTTCCCTAAACTGGAAGGTGAGATCGACAGCCGGATGACGTTCCGCGGCAAACAGATGGTGGTTTGGAGCCTCAACAATTACCTGGGCCTTGCTAATCACCCCGAGATCCGCAAAACAGACGCCGATGCGGCCGCCAAATATGGCCTCGCTTTGCCGATGGGCGCACGTATGATGAGTGGCAACAGCAATTTCCACGAACAGCTCGAAGCCGAACTCGCAGCGTTTGAAAGCAAAGAAGATGCGATACTGATGAACTTCGGTTACCAGGGCATCATGAGCGCCATCGATGCGGTCTGTGGCCGTCATGATGTGATCGTATACGACGCAGAGAGCCACGCCTGCATTATCGACGGGCTGCGTCTTCACCCCGGGCACAGGTATGTGTTCAAGCACAACGACATCGAAGACTTTGATAAACAGATGGAACGTGCCACCGCACTCATCGAAAAACAAAAGGCGGGCGGTATTCTCGTGATCACGGAAGGTGTTTTCGGGATGGCGGGCGACCAGGGTAAACTGAAAGAGATCATCGACCTGAAAAGCAAATACGAGTTCCGTTTGCTGGTAGACGATGCGCATGGATTTGGCACACTCGGAAAAACGGGTGCAGGTGCAGGAGAGGAGCAGGGTTGCCAGGACGGGATAGACCTTTATTTTTCCACTTTTGCAAAATCGATGGCATCGATCGGCGCATTTCTTGCCGGCGACAAAGCGATCATTGATTATATCCGCTACAACATCCGCTCGCAGATCTTCGCCAAGAGCCTGCCGATGCCGATCGTGATCGGGAACCTGAAAAGGCTGGAACTTCTCCAGACACAACCCGAACTCAAAGAAAGGCTATGGAGCAATGCAATGAAACTGCAGAAAGGACTGAAAGAAAGAGGGTTTGATATAGGCAACACCAACACCATGGTAACGCCTGTATACATGAAAGGTGGTGTGGAAGAAGCCACAGCCATGGTAATGGACCTGAGAGAGAACTACCATATTTTCTGTTCGATCGTGGTGTACCCGGTGATCCCGAAAGGGCATATCATCTACCGCCTCATTCCAACAGCGGCACATACCGACCAGGACATTGAAGAAACACTGACGGCGTTCAGCGAAACAAAAGCGAAACTGGATGCGGGTGCATACAAAGTAGAGATGATCCCCGACATGGCGGGATAAGCATATTCAAACCTGTTGACAAGCCTTCCGGATGATCCGGGAGGCTTTTTTCTTTTCTGTGCAGGAGGGTTATAGAAATACTCCACCCAACCAAACAAAAATGCCTCCCATCAGGAGGCATTTTTGTTTGCTGACCAAAGGGCCTATAATTTTTTCATCAACTCATTTGCCGCTCTCACGTAATCATCATTTTTTGCTTCTGTGGCAAGGGCCACGGTTTTTTCTGCGCTGGCTTTTGCGGCAACTTTGTCGCCAAGGTCTTTCTGAATTTTCGCCTGTAGCAGGAACATATAATACGCTTTCGGGTTGGCAGCCGTTGCTTTGGTGATCAGCGGCAATGCCTTGCCCGGGTTCTTATCCCAATCGTAATAATACTGTGCGGTTGCGAAATACACATTCGGGTCAACGGTTTCTGCCGCAAGGGCTTTTTCTACCTGGATGCGGATGCGGTCCTTCACCGTTACGCTCATCGGGATGCGTACCAGTGTTGTTCCCCACATGAGTTGAAGCTCGCAGCTTTCGGGCTGGAGGTTGGCAAACTGCATGGTAAAGTTCTCAACTTCCATCGGGAACTTCTCCGCTTTTACGCGGAAACGGTTTACGTCTTCGCTTTCTTTATAGCCGTCTGTACCGCCATTGTTGAGTCCTTTGTTGATCACCACATCCCAATATTCTTTTCCCGGGATGGTGTAAAGAACATAAGACCCGGTGTCGAGCATTTTTCCGCCCATCATTACTTTTTCAGAGAAGAAAAGCCGGGTGGCTGCATTGGCGCCTGTGCGCCATAATTTCCCGATAGGGGCGAGTTCACTGTTTTCTTTGAACACGGTTCTGCCTTTTAAGGCAGGGCGTGAATAAGTAACTTCAGCAACGCCAAGACCGATGGGCTGCACAATTTTCTGCGTAGGGCTCGGCGCCGGCATCCTGATCTGCGAGTAAGCGGATATACCACACAACATGGCAACCAGTAAAAGTGATCTTTTCATATTTGTACTTGTTTTGAAGTACAAACATAGGGGTATTGGTGCAATTAAAGGACGCGGTCAAAGCCTGATGGTAAACTCGATCTGCTGCCCGTCTTTACCATCAGCCAGTGTTCTCCAACGCGGGTAATCCTTCACTGCTTTGATAACAAGATCGTTTACAGAAGCATCGTAAGATTTCAGGATGTACACTTCCACCGCTTTGCCGTTTTTGTCGAGTACCAGTTTCAGTTCAATATCACCAAGTACGCCGGAGGGGTCTTTCTTAAAAATGCGGATCTTATTGCGGAGCTCTATTTTGAATTTTTCCCATTCGCCCAGGGGGAAAAACAAAAGGTTCGCGCCTTTCGGGTCCAGTTCTTTTTTCTGTTTGAGATCGATCGTTGCATCGTTGTTTTGTGTTTTTGTCATCGCGGCGCCCAGCAGGTCTTTTTTCTTTTCGGAGCGCGGCGCCACTATCACTACTTCATTAAGCGGGCTCGATTCGGGGGACATTACAACGGTTGGTACAACATTGCCAGCCGAAGTTATGTTTGAGCTTATCCCAACACCCGTTACAACGGCCGCATTGGCAACGCTGAATGCCGACACCTGCGCTTTGGACAGGGGTGCAACGCTTTTCTGGAAGCCGGCAAGCGTTGCAAGAGAGTCCGGTTTTTCATTGCCGTTCACATAAGACAAACGTGCATTTTCTGTTCGAACAGGATTTGTAATGCGTTCGTTTTTACGGTTAAGCACAGACAATTCCGCTAATTTTCCCCGGAGCACATTGTTGGCCATTTCAGATCCCGCAATGTTGATGCTGGTTGTTGTAGCGGTATCGGTTGAACGTTTAATCACCCTGCTCTGCAATGCGTCCGCCGCAACCATATCCCTGGAAAGGGTTTGCTCATTTTGCAGCACCATAGGACCGGGTGCCTTCTTGACCGCGTGCGCTGCGCCTGCCGGTTTTTTTGTGATCGACGCTATGTCTGGTGATGCATCGGAACGCTTTGCAACAGGGGCGCCCGCTTCCTGTTGCTTTTGGGGTGGCGATAACGTCATTCCTGTTGATTCCTTTGCGGCCTCCCGCCGGGTTGAATGGTCGGGCATGAGTTGCCAGCCAACCGCGGCTGCACCGGCAACAAGGATGATCATTGCCGCAACCTTCCACCACTGTTTGCGTGCCCGCATGGGGATGACCCTGGTGTCTTCGTTCCCGCTGGCAAGGCTTTGGCGTATTTCAGAAAGATCGCTTTCAACGGTTGACAGTTCCACGCGCTCATACCCTTCAATGACATCTGCGAGGAAGGGATCCTGCAATGCGGCTTTCTCCAATGCGTGCATTTCTGCCGGTGGCATTTTGCCCTGCAGGTATCTTTCGATATCCTCGAATGAATAATTGATATGGTGAAGAGGTTTACTCATTTTTATCCATGCATATTTTTAAATTTCTTCTCCCGTTCTGAACCAGGCTTCGAACACGATTCCATTCGAGGCCGGTGGTCTCTACAATTTCGTTGTAACATTTGCCATCGAGGTAAAACAACTGTATGATCTTTTTCTGCTCTTCCTGCAACGACCCGATGCACCTGCCCAGTTTTTGAAATTCTTTTTCTTTTTCCAGTATATCATCCAGATGAGAGAAATCTTCCGATTGCATAAAATCGGGCTGAAATTCAACCACCATTGTTTTCTGCGTTTTGCGCAGCTGCATCAGGCAATGATTTTTCGATACTACATACAGCCAGCTTTTGAAATGATCTACCGCATGGGTTTTTAACTTGGCGATCAGCTCCTGGTAAATATTCATCACCGCATCTTTCGCATCTTCGCGGTCCTTCAGGTATTTCAGGCAAACACCAAATACAAGATCTGTGTACCGCATATAGAGTGTGGCCAGCTCAGACTGGTCGCCCGAAGCCTGGTAGGCTTTGAGCAATTGTTCATCCGTGTGCCCGTTGTTCTCTATGTGCTTTACAGGTACCATTCTTTTCGTAAGATAATTTTTTTCAGGTCGTTGTTATGTAATTCTCCGCTCGTCACCATCCTGTATGAAACCAATCACATGAAACGATTTTTTTTATTCTGCCTGCTGCTGTTGGTAATGGCCACAGGTTTTACCCGTTTTGCGCGCACCATCAGCGGCACCATAACAGATGATGCAGGAAACCCGGTAATTGCACAAATTCTTATCAAAGGAACACAAAAAACAGTGGTCTGTTCGCCGGCAGGCAGTTTTAACATCGAAATAACCGGTGATCAAACGGTATTGGTGATCAGCGCCGCCGGTTACCAAACCAGGGAGCTGAAGGTTGGCAAACAAAAGAAACTTACCATCAAACTCCAACCTGTTGATGTTTCATTGAACGAAGTTGTGATAACCGCTTCGGCCGCGCCGCTTCGTAAGTCGATTGCAGGGAATGCCGCTGCGGTTAACAACAACCGGTCGTATTTTGCGAAAGGTAATGTAGTGCCCGGAGCTGTAAGTGATTTGTACACCGCCCGTGGTGTTGCGCCGTTCAAACAAAAAGAATACCGTTTTGCGGAGCGGGATCGGTTTGATAGGGAAGGTTACGACCACATCATCGAAAATCCTTTTATGGCGGTAACGGATAATCCTTTGTCAACTTTTTCAATCGATGTTGATGCCGCCTCTTACAGCAATGTGCGCCGCATCTTAAAAAGCGGCCGCCTGCCAGAAGAAGGCGCGGTGCGTATTGAAGAGATGATCAATTATTTCAGTTACGACTATGCACAGCCAACGGGCAAAGATCCTTTTGCGGTGCATACGGAAATCGCCGTTTGCCCATGGAACAAGGAGCACCAACTTGCGCTCGTGGGCCTGCAGGGCAAAAAGATCGATGCGTCTGCCCTTCCGCCCTCCAATCTTACTTTCCTGATCGATGTGAGTGGAAGCATGGCGGTAGACAACAAACTTCCCCTTGTAAAATCATCCTTGAAACTGCTGGTGGATCAATTACGGCCCCAGGATAATGTCTCGATCGTTGTATACGCCGGCAATGCGGGCCTTGTACTTCCGCCAACGGAGGGCGACCGTAAGATGGCCATCAAAGAAGCGATCGACCGCCTTGAATCAGGCGGCTCCACTGCCGGCGGTGCGGGTATTAAACTGGCTTACGAGGTGGCCAAGAAAAATTACAACAAAGCGGGCAACAACCGGGTGATCCTTTGTACGGACGGTGATTTCAATGTGGGTTTATCGAGTGATGATGCGCTGGAAACACTCATTGAAGAGGAAAGAAAAAGCGGTGTCTACTTAACGGTGCTCGGCTATGGAATGGGCAACTACCAGGATGCGAAAATGCAGAAGCTTGCCGATAAAGGCAATGGCAACCACGCCTACATCGACGACATCAGCGAAGCGAAAAAAGTTTTGATCAATGAGTTCGGTGGTACGCTGTTCACGATCGCAAAAGACGTAAAACTGCAGATCGAATTTAACCCGGCCAAGGTAAAGGGCTACCGCCTCATCGGTTATGAGAACCGGATGCTTGCCAAAGAAGATTTCAACAACGATAAAAAAGACGCGGGCGAAATGGGCAGCGGCCATACGGTTACCGCTATTTACGAACTGATTCCTCCCGGGGCGGCCATTCCCAACGCGGTTGGCGTGGATTCACTCCGTTACCAGGTACCGCTCATGGCAGTGAGCACCACGCAACGCGATCTTTTTTCGGGTGAGCTGATGCACATCAAACTCCGCTACAAGCAACCGGACAGCGAGGTGAGCACATTGTTGTCGCATCCGGTAAGCGGCAAGCCCCTTGCCATCGAAAAGGCATCTGCCAATTTCCGTTTTGCAACAGCCGTTGCTTCGTTCGGTATGCTGCTCCGCAACTCGCAATACAAAGGCACTGCAACCTATCGCCTTATCCGCTCACTCGCCGCTGACGCAAAAGGGAACGATGCGGAAGGATACAGGAAGGAATTCATCGACCTGGTGGAAACGGCATCGAGGCTGCAGAAAGGCAGGGAAACGGCCTCGGTTGAGGATTATTAAGCGGGAATGATTCGTAGCATAAAAAAAAACGGTAACAAATGAGAGGATGACCTTTGTTCATCCCTCTCTTATTTGAACGCCGGATGAAACCGCTGCAATGTATCCCGCAGGAAATCCCTGTCGAGATGCGTGTATATCTCGGTGGTGGTGATGCTCTCGTGTCCCAGCATCTCCTGCACCGCGCGGAGATCCGCCCCGCCCTCTACCAGGTGGGTGGCGAACGAATGACGAAAGGTGTGGGGCGACATGTGCTTGGTGATACCCGCTTTTGAGGCCAGGTCGCGGATGATGTAAAAGATCATTACCCTGCTCAGGCTTTTGCCGCGGTTGTTGAGGAACAGGAAATCTTCAAAACCGGTTTGCATCGGTTGGTGTACGCGGATGTTTTCCTTGTAGAGTTTGATGTATTTGGTGGCATCGCTTCCTATCGGAACAAGCCGTTCTTTGTCGCCTTTGCCGATCACGCGGATGAAGCCCACGTCGAGATAGAGGCAGGAGATCTTCAGGTTCACTACTTCGCTTACACGCAGCCCGCAACTGTACATGGTTTCAAGGATCGCTTTGTTGCGGCCGCCCTCGGGTGTGCTTTGGTCTATCTGCGCGATCACGCTTTCGATCTCTCCAAAAGTCAGCACATCGGGTAACTTCCTGCGTGTCTTGGGTGTTTCGAGCAAGGTAGAGGGATCGAGCTGGCTGATCTGTTCCACTAGGCAATACTTGTAAAAAGCACGGATACCCGAAACGATCCTGGCCTGCGATGTGGCCGTCATGCCAAGCTCGCCGATCCATTTTACAAAATGCTGAAGATCCTTTAACCCGAGCTCCGCAGGTGTTACCAGGTGATTGACGCTCTGTAAATAATCGGTGAGTTTCTCCACGTCGTGCAGGTATGCTTCAACCGAGTTATCGCTCAGCGATTTTTCGAGACGGAGCCATGCCTTGTATCCTTTTTTATACGCGTCCCACATAGGAGAATTTGACATGAAGGTAGGAGGGATTTGGGGATTTGCGCAGCGGCCTGCCGTTAATTGGATTTTGTGGATATGGAAACACACTGTAATTTCAAAACCTCCCGATAACCAAAATTACCGACTGCTGCAATGCTTGTAAATTTCCGCTCGTTCAAACAAAAAGTACGCTACCATGGGAAGAAGATGAAACGTTTTCTTGCCAGGCTCGAAAAGAACCCACCCCGCAACCTCGATGCCATCGCGCAGACGATCGACACGGAGGTATGGGCCGAAGTGGGTTGCCTTACCTGCGCAAACTGCTGCAAAAGCATGACGCCAACGTTTACCAATACCGATATCAAACGCATCTCGGCACACCTCGGTATGCGCCCGAATGCCTTCAAATCAAAATGGCTCAAATACGATGAAGACAACGATTGGGTAAATGTTTCGCGGCCCTGCCAGTTTCTCAACCTGCAAGACAACAAATGCAGCATTTACGAGGTTCGCCCGGCAGACTGCTCCGGGTTTCCGCACCTGAAAAAGCGCCGGATGACGGAGTACCTGCATGTGCACCAGCAGAATGTTTCGTACTGCCCGGCAACCTATAAAATGGTGGAGAAGTTGATGGAGCGGGCAGGGGGAAAGGCATAACTCCCGGGGCAACGCTTAAAAATAGACGTCCTCGATCATGAAAACTTCCTTCACCTCGTCGTTAACAACGGTTATTGCCAGCACATCGAACTGAACATATTCCCAATGCTGGTTTTGGTATTGGTATTCTTCCGCGATGTTTTTGAGATTGCTCATTTTGGCGCTGGTGATGCTTTCTTCGGGGCGGCCATACCGCCGCGAGTGGCGGGTTTTCACTTCTATAAAATGAAGGAACTTCCCTTTAGAACAAATGATGTCAACCTCCCAATGCCTGAAGCGCCAGTTTCTTTCCAGGATGGTATAGCCCAGTTTTTCGAGGTGCGCGGCAGCCAGGTCCTCGCCCGCATTGCCTTTGGTTTGATTCGATTCCATAGTGCCGTGTAAAGTTTGGTGTTAAAACTAAGGCTCCGGATACGATAAACTACATTTGTGCGTTATAGGAAAATACGCGTAAATATTACCAGGATGCAGATCAAAAACGGAGTTTATAAACTGAAGGGGAAAGTGATGAATTATGCATGGGGCGGTACTTCGTTCCTGCCTGGGTTGTTGCATATTTCCAATCCGGAGCAAAAACCTTTTGCCGAATACTGGATGGGCGCCTATCGGCTCGCGGCGGCTGAACTGGTTACGCCTGAAGGCGATCTTTCCCTGGATTCGCTGATCAGGGAGCATCCTGAACAGTTCCTGTCTGCCCAGGCCTTATCGCGCTTTGGGGAGCTTCCCTATCTTTTTAAGGTACAGGATGTGAAAGATATCCTGTCTATCCAGGTTCATCCCAACAAAAAAGAAGCGGAAGAAGGGTTCGACAGGGAAGAGGCCGCGGGCGTTCCCATCAATGCCCCCCACCGTAATTACAAAGACAGGAACCACAAACCGGAAGTAATGGCGGCATTGAGCGAGTTCTGGCTGCTGCATGGTTTCAAAGCGCAGGCGGCGATAGAACAAACGCTGGAAGATGTGCCCGAATTCAATATTCTCCTTTCGTTGTTCAGGAAAGAGGGTCTCAAGGCGCTCTACCGTTTTGTTATGGAAATGGACCAGGTGGATGTGAACGCCATGCTGAACAGCCTCATCAAGCGCGAACTGCGTAAGAAAAACGATGGCGAGCTTACCAGGGAAATGCCCGGTTGGTGGGTTGCAAAACTGTTCCATGGCAAAAACGAGATCGGCAACATCGACCGCGCTATTTTTTCGATCTACTTTTTCAACATCGTAAAAATAAATCCAGGCCAGGGTATCTTCCAGGGCCCGGGCATCCCGCACGCCTATATGGAGGGCCAATGTATTGAACTGATGGCCAACAGCGACAATGTGCTCCGTGCCGGCCTTACACCCAAGCACATCGATGTTCCCGAATTGATGAAACATACGGTCTTTGAAAGTACCATACCCAATGTAATGAATGGAGAACCCGTGTTGCCCGGCGAAACGATCTATCCTTGTCCCGTAGCCGATTTCGGTCTCGCCCGCATAGAGCTTGCGGCAGGCGGCGGTTACGAAAACAGGGCAACCTCATTGGAAATACTGGTGGTGACCGAGGGCGGCATCCTCATCAACAATTCGCTCGTATTGAAAACAGGAGAAGCGGCGGCAGTATTGGCAGGAGAAGATTATCACATAAGGGCATCGGGCCATTGTGTTTTGTTCAAAGCCTTTGTTCCGGCCGGATAAGGTTTTACACAGCCTGAGGAAAAATGCGATGGCTCCAATAGAATTAACGCCTATTTTTGCAACGAAACACGATTCAAATGAAAATCACCAGATCTCTTGTTATTTCCCTTTGCCTGATGGTATTGATCAGTGCACTGTACCGCATCATGCCTAACCGCCCATGGGGTTTTGCTCCACAGATCGCGATGGCCCTGTTTAGCGGTGCGCTCTTTGTGAACGATAAAAAATGGGCCTTCGCTTTGCCGCTCATTTCGCTGTTTATATCAGATTGCCTTTACCAGGTGTTGTATACCTATGGCCTCACGCCGATCCAGGGTTTTTACGATGGCCAATGGATCATGTACGTTCTTTTCGGCAGCATGACCGTATTTGGATTTCTCATCAATAAAAACAAGGTTGGTAATGTGCTGCTGGCTTCGCTTGCCGCACCCACCACTTATTTCCTGCTTTCCAATTTTGTTGTGTGGGCTTCTCCAAAACAAGGTTTCGGCCTCAACCGCCCGCAAACCTTTGAAGGTTTGGTATTGACCTACGGCGATGCTTTGCCATTTTTCAAATTCAGCGTGATCGCAACTGTTGTTTTTTCTGCGGTTCTGTTTGGAACCTATTACCTGGTTCAGCAAGTGAATGCAAGAAAAGAACTGGCTTAATAGATCTCCCTCATATTTTTAAAGGGCTTCCATAACGGGAGCCCTTTTTTTGCTACGGTCTTAATGCAAGGGCGGTGAACCAGTAATTTTCATGCTGCAGTTTTTGCTGCACATCCACTTCTATTCGTTTTGAAAACAAAGGGCAGTTCAGTACCAGCGTATGAAACTCTCCATTCTCGCCGCACACATCCACGCCAACAGATTCAAGCTCCTGTATGGTGGACGGTGTGATCATCTTCCCAAGAAAACGTTCACCCATCACCATATTACAGCTTACGATCATGGTTTCGATGCCACTGTTGAGCATCTGCATCACCAGCTCTTTGCGGTCCTGCTGCCAGAGCGGAAGCACGGCGGTAATACCGGCATTGGCGCATACTTTTTCTTCCCAGTCGCGGTGCGGCTGAAGATCGATGTCGCCGAACACGGCATGCGACACATTGAATTCCTGTTTGAGCGATGCGAGCGCACCGGTAAAGTTTTTTTCATAATCCTGCCAGCTGCTGCTCACCATGTGGATCGGCAACCCAGCTGCCCCTGCCTGGGCCTTTAATATGCCGGAGGGAATGCCGTGGCTCCGGGAGATCTTTCCTTCTTCATTGAGCACGTTGAGCAATACTGCTGGCGCATATTCCATTTCAATGGCGCGCATGAGTGCAAAGCAACTGTCTTTGCCGCCGCTCCAGGAGCACAGGGTGTTTGGGTTGTTCATGTGTGTAAAGATAAACCGTTTGAGGAGGAGCGCTCAAAATGAATGGATGAGTAAAAGAACAAACATACATCGATCAAGAAACGCGGTGGTGGAAGGAATGAAAAAAATGCCCGCAATCTTCAATTGCCCTCTTCATATCCCTCATCTACCAGCAGGTTTCCGCCATCGGCAGCCTGTGTGGCCAGTTCGTCGCAGCGGTTGTTGTGAACGTTGGATGCATGCCCTTTCACCCAATAAAAACGGATCTTGAAATGTTTGGCAAGCGCGTGGTATTGCATCCACAGGTCCCTGTTCTTTTTGCCTCCCTTAAAATCGGTACGGATCCAATTGTCGAGCCATTTTTTCTCCACGGTATTTACCACGTACTGGCTATCTGTATAGATTGTAACGGGAATGTTTTTTTTGGTGAGCGACGATAATGCTGCGATCACCGCCATCAGCTCCATCCGGTTGTTGGTGGTATGCCTGTAACCTGCAGAAAGTTCTTTCCGTTTATCGCCCCACATCAACACCACGCCATACCCACCCGGCCCGGGATTGCCCCGCGCCGCGCCGTCTGTATAAATGATAAGCTGGTGCGCATTTTTTTGTTCCATGTAACTTAATAATTAGGAATAAGTAAGTTGTAATTATTAATTCCTAATTCCTAATTATTAATTAAAAAGTAGTTGCCTTTCATATACAATACCGCTTTCCCCGCAATGGTAACCCGTTCGTTTTTCGATGCGCACCAAAGGTGCCCTTTCCTGGCGGAGAGTTGTACGGCGGTGAGGGTTGTTTTATCCAGTTCTTTTGCCCAGTAGGGGATCAGGGTGGCATGCGCCGAGCCTGTTACGGGATCTTCGCCGATAACAGAATTGGGCACGAAGAAACGCGATACAAAATCTGCTTCGTCTCCTTTTGCCGTAACGATGATGCCCATTGTTTCCACTTTGTTGAGCTGCATGAAATCTGCCTCCAGTTTTTCTATCTGCTCCTGCGTTTCATACACCAGGAAATAATCGCGCGAGCGTAACACCGTTTTGGGTGCGATGCTGAAGCCGTTGAGCAACTCCTGTGGTGGTGTGCAGGGCAAAGGCATGCGTGCGGGGAAATTCATTTCCAGGAGATCGTCTTTTTTTACAACGGTCAACACGCCGCTTTTGCTATGGAACGTAACGGTATCAGATGGATGGCCCAGTTCATTGAATACAACAAAGGCCGTGGCCAGGGTGGGATGCCCGGCGAGATCGATCTCCAGTTCGGGTGTGAACCAGCGGATATCGTAACTGCCGTCTTCTCTCTTCACAAAAAATGCGGTTTCTGACAGGTTGTTCTCATTGGCGAGCTGCTGCATGGTTTTGGTGGGCAGCCATTTATCGAGCGGGCAAACCGCTGCGGGGTTTCCGCCAAAAACATGATCGGTAAAGGCGTCAACCGTATAGATCGGGTATTGCATATTCAGTATTTGAGCAAAGCAAAGTAAAACTAATTACACATCGCGCACACGGAAAAATAAATTATATAATTATTTAGTATTTTGTATGATGATCCGTACGCTGCTTTGTTTTTACCTGTTGCTTTTTGGTTGCGGCATACTGCATGCCCAGCAAAAGGCCGACCAGGTAATTGAACCCATCGTTGCGAAAATGGAATGGTACCAGGCAAAGAAGAAACCCGCCACCCTTTTTGTTCATTTTGATAAAAACATTTACGCGCCGGGCGAATATGTCTGGTTCACCGCTTACCTGCTTGCCTCGCAGGCCCGTGCAGGCACGCACCATACCCTCGCGGTGGCATTACTGAGAAACGACGACAGCGCCGCACTTACCGATCACAAATTTGTGATGTCAGACGGACTCGGGTTTGGCCATCTTCAATTACCCGATACGTTACGGGCGGGCAATTATAGCCTCGTTGCCTTTACCAATGCACTTTGGAACGGTAAGCCGGAAACCTATTTTATCCAGCCCGTTACCATAAAAACACAGTCACAATCCATCTTTACCGCAACCTTGAAACTGGCGGAAAAAACAGCCGCCGGCGATTCTGCCACCCTCGCGTTCAAAGCGTCGGCAAAGGATATACGAACACTTGCTTCCTTTACCGAAGTGTCCTATTCGCTGGGCGGCGTGCAGAAAAAAGTAAAGACCGATATGTATGGTACGGCGCTGTTCAAAGTGCCGTTGGCCCAAACCGATACCAGTATCAACCGGCTCCGCCTGAAAGCTGTTTTCAGGAACGAAACAAAACAAATGCAGATCAGGTTACCCGTTGCGAACGAGGAGCCGCGGTTGAATTTTTTTCCGGAGGGGGGATCGGTCGTTGCCAACACCGCCGGCACCATCGGCTGGGAAGCGCGGGATGCATACGGGCAGCCGATTGCCATCAGCGGCGTACTGTTCAGGAACAACAACGTGGTTGATACCATCCAAACAAATGGCTACGGCATGGGGCGCTTTTCCATACGCCCGAAAGAAGGGGAACAATACCATGTGAAACTGTTCAGGTCGGGCGTGTTGTCTGGCCATTATGCATTGCCCGCCGTTGCGCCACAACCCTTATCGTTGAGCGTTCCGAAAGCGGTTTGTAACGATACGCTTCTCTTTTACACAGAGGCGCCGCTGCGTGGTGTTTATTATGCGTTGGTGCATGATTACACGGGTTTGTTTTTTTCTTTCGTGGTAGATATGAGCGCATCATCCACCCGCAGGTTCCGCGTGCCGCTGGATAAAATGCCGAGAGGTGTACAAGCGCTTACCATCGTGGATGAGAAAGGAAGGCCACTGGCAGAGCGTTTGTTTTTTGCGCATTACAACCGGAGGGCGCAGGTAGAAATCGCAACGGATAAAACGCAATACAAAACAAGGGAAGAAGTAAAACTCGATATTTCATTGAACGATCCGTCGGCCGATTCTGTGAACGGTTTTGTTTCGGTGGCCTGCGTACAGGAAAGCCGCATCGATCTTGAAAAAATGACCGACATAGAAAGTTATGTTTACCTGGATGGCGAACTTAACCATACTGCTTTCAAACGCAGCCTGATGCATGCAACCGACGAAAGCCTGCAACATTGGGAAGACCTGCTGCTGATCAAAGGGTGGAGGCGTTACACCTGGCAGGACCTCGCGGAAACCACTGCTTCAGATACGGTGCAAACCTTTTCTGAGCTTACATTTGCGGGGAACATCACGTCGAAAAAGAAGATCACCAAACCGATCGACATATCCCTGGTATCCAACGAGAGCGCCGATGTGTTTACCACGGATGGATCAGGCAGGTTTGTACTGGCGCCCGAACGCCTGGTAAGTGAACCAGGGCGGAAATTGTTTCTCACCGTGGGCGGTAAAAACCAGTTGGACTATACAGTTAAATTAGAAGACCCTTATCAAACGGTGGTGAGAAAGCTTTGCAAAATCGTGGAGTATAACGACGCAGAAGCTTTTGTTACCGAAAAAAACTCCGAAACACTTGTCTTGAAAAGAAGCGAAGGCGCAGAAGTGCTTGCCGAGGTAACGGTTCAAACTTCAAAAAGAAAGGATGCGTTTCTCGACATGATAAGGCCGGGAAGAAACCTGTGCGGCGATTATGTTTGTCTTACCGGTGTACTCAACTGCGTAAACCACCATACCGGCACGATGCCCGTCAAAGGGCGTGTATACAGGATGCCGCCAGATGGAAGCACGCATAAAAAGTATTTAGGTTGTTTATTGGACATGCCTGCTGAAAAGGATAAAAATCCCCTTACGGCCATTCCCGGTATTTACACAGCCAAAGAATTTTACAAGATCGACTATTCACAACTCGCGCCCACAGAAACGGCCCTTCAAACCACCATTTTCTGGGACTATGCCGTTCCGGTACAAAAAGGAAAACCTGCATCGCTGAAGTTTCTTACAAGTGATATTGAAGGGAGGTTCCGCATCGTTATCCAGGGCGTTACCTCCAAAGGAGTGATACACGAGGAGCAGGTTTTTTCAGTTGTGAAGTAAAGAATGAAAATGGTCATGGTGAATGTTCGTTGCTGATTTTGCGTTGGTAGTTTGAATCGTCGTCCATTTTCAACACCATTCATCAATTACCATTCATGGCTTCTCCCAGGGATATACCGTTTTTTACTACATTGTACCATGATCCGTTATGCGCTTTGTTTCTGCTTTGTGTTTTTTTGCACCGTGGTATTGAGGGCCCAATCGAAACTGGAGCAGGTGGTAGATCCCATCGCTGCAAAAATGGAATGGTATGGGGTGAAGAAAAAATCTGCGGGCCTTTTTGTTCACTTCGATAAAAACATTTACACACCCAGTGAAAACGTATGGTTCACTGCCTACCTGCTTTCTTCCAAAACCGGCGCCGATGCAAATCACACATTCGCGGTTGCCCTCGTGAGGAACGAAGACAGCGCCGTAATGAAAGACGAAAAATTTGTAATGGCCAACGGGCTCGGTTTTGGCCATTTCAGAATGCCGGATACCTTGTCGCCGGGCAATTACAGCCTGCTCGCATTTACAAACGCGTTGTGGAACGGAAGACCCGAAGCGTGTTTTATCCAGCCCATCACCATCAAAACATCCGTTCAATCGGGATTTACCGCAACACTGAAACTGGCGGATAAGATCAGGGCAGGCAGCGATTCTGCAGCGGTCTTTTTCAAAGCATCTGCGAAAGACATACGCACCCTGGCTTCCGGTACACAGGTTACCTATACATTGGGTGACCGGGAAACGAGCTTCAAAACAGATCTGTTCGGCGCAGCCCATTTCCGGGTTCCGCTGAAAGGCATTGACCGCAGCAACAACCGCCTGCGGCTGAAAGCAGTGTTCAACAAAGAAACGAAGAACATGCAGTTGCTGTTGCCGGTAAGCAATGATGAACCCGTGGTCCGTTTTTTCCCCGAAGGGGGATCGATTGGTTCCGGTGCAACCAACAACATCGGTTGGGAAGCGCATGATGCCTACGGACAACCCATGGCCATCAGCGGCGTGTTGTTCAGGAACGGTGAAACAGTTGATACCATACAGACCAATGGGTATGGCATGGGGCGTTTTACAATTGCTGCAGGTGAGGGCGAGCAATACCATGTTAAACTGTTCCGCTCAGGTGTGCTGTCGGGCAATTATGTACTGCCGGCGGTTGCGCACCGGCAGATCCTGGTAACAGCGCCCAATGCGATCTGTAACGATACGCTTCTGTTTTATGCAAACGCTCCATCGCGCGGAACCTATTATGCGCTTTTGCACGACTACACGCGAATGTATTTTTCTTTTGCCATAGATATGAATGCTTCGCCCGCACGAAGACTGCGTGTGCCGCTGGATAAGATCCCCCGCGGTATCCACGCACTTACCATTGTTGATGAGAACGGGAGGCCGCTTGCAGAACGCATCTTTTTTGCCCATTACAACAGGCGCGCAAAGGTGGAGATCGCCACAGACAAGGTTGAATATGCAAAACGGGAAAATGTAAAACTCCATATTTCACTAAAAGATGCACTTGCAGATTCGGTGAATGGGTTTGTATCGGTGGCGTGTGTGCAGGACAGCCGCATTGACCGGCGGAAAATGACCGGCATAGAAAATTTCAATTACCTCAACCGTGAACTGGACGAAGCCCTGTTTAAACAGAACCTGATGGAGCCGACAGCAGAGAACCGGCAACACCTCGAAGACATATTGCTCATCAAAGGCTGGCGGCGTTATACCTGGCAGGAACTGGAAACAACAAAAGCTTCTGATACGTTGCAGTCTTTTGGAGAGATCGAATTTTCGGGCAATGTTACTTCGAAGAAAAAGATCGATAAACCGCTGGCGCTTTCGGTGGCGTCGGATGGGAACGCGGATATCATCAACACCAACAACAAAGGAGAGTTTACCGTGGCCCGCGAAAATCTTGTAACCGGCCCCGGGAAAAAAGTATATTTCTCGGTGGGTGGAGAATTCCAGGCAAACTATACCGTGAACCTCGACGACCCATATCATGCTATGGCAGTGAAACTGGGTAAGACGCTGGCATACGACGATCCGGATGCTTTTCTCACAGAGAAAAATTCAGAAGCATTGGTACTCAAAACCGGCGAGAACGCAGAAACACTGCAGGGCGTTACCGTAACGGCTTCTAAAAAGGAAGAACCTTTTACCATCGAATTTAAAAGCGCAACATTGGTGGGGAGGAACGACTGCGGCGATTATGTTTGCGGGTTTGGGATCCTTAACTGCAACAACCACCAGGAAGGGTTCATGCCCGTAAAAGGAAATAGCTACCGACTGCCGTTTGGCGGTTTCACGATATACGCAGGCTGCACAACAATGCCGATGGATGCCGATAAAACCTACGTAAAAGCACTTTCGGGAATATACACCGCAAAAGAATTTTATAAACCGGACTACGCACAGCTTGCTCCGTCCGAAGCCGTGCTGCAATCCACGATCTACTGGAACTACGCCGTTCCGGTGCTCAACGGCAAACTGCCGGAACTGTCGTTCGCAACCACAGATGTTACCGGTAATTTCCGCGTAATTGTACAGGGCATAACAACAAAAGGAGCGATCCACGCAGAGCATTTGTTCGCTGTTTCCAAATAACAGTTAAAAGAAAGGGGAGAACAGCGCATGCGAAAAAAGAAGATGGCATGTATCCCTGCGTCATTCCTTACACCTGGAACACGCCCGTACTGAAATGCTGGATATCCGGGTTGAGGTTGGCCGCGGAGATGCCTTCGGAGATCATGAGCCGGGTGTCTATGGGATCAATGATATTGTCTACCCACAAACGCGCAGCCGCGTAGAAAGGCGAGGTTTGTTTTTCGTAACTGGCCTTGATCCTGTCGAGCAACTCTTTCTCTTCCTCCGCGCTTACTTCTTTTCCTTTTGCCTTCATCGTTGCAACCTGTATCTGTGCCAGGGTTTTTGCTGCCTGGTCGCCGCCCATCACCGCGATCTTTGCTGATGGCCATGCATAGATAAAACGCGGATCGTAGGCCTTGCCGCACATGGCATAATTACCCGCTCCATAACTGTTGCCGATGATGATGGTTATTTTCGGAACAACTGAATTCGCCACTGCGTTCACCAGCTTGGCGCCGTCTTTGATGATGCCGCTGTGCTCGCTGCGGCTACCCACCATAAACCCGGTAACATCCTGTAGAAACACCAGGGGGATCTTTTTCTGGTTGCAGTTCATGATAAAACGCGCGGCCTTGTCGGCGCTGTCGTTGTAGATCACGCCGCCTATCTGCAGTTCGCCTTTTTTGTTCTTGCTTACGAGGCGTTGATTGGCCACGATGCCCACTGCCCATCCATCTATCCGCGCATACCCGCAGAGAATGGTCTTGCCATAATCCTGTTTGAACTGGTCGAACTCGCTTTTGTCTACAATGCGTTCGATGATCTCCAGCATGTCATACGGTTTCAGGTTGCCTTCGTGAAGAACGCCGTATAATTCCCTGGGATCTTTTTTGGGCGCTTTGGGTTCGGCCCGGTCGAATCCTGCACGGGCGGGTTCTCCTAATTTGTCCACTATTTTTTTGATGTGATCGAGACAGTCCTCTTCGGTCTTGAATTTATAATCCGCGATGCCGCTGATCTCCGTATGCGTAACGGCGCCGCCCAATGTTTCGTTGTCTATGTCTTCGCCGATGGCCGCTTTTACAAGATAGGCGCCTGCGAGAAATATGCTTCCGTTCCCTTCTACCATCAGCGTTTCATCGCTCATGATGGGGAGATAGGCGCCTCCTGCAACACAGGCGCCCATCACTGCAGCGATCTGTGTAATGCTCATCGCACTCATCCGCGCATTGTTGCGGAAGATGCGCCCGAAATGCTCTTTATCCGGGAAGATCTCATCCTGCATCGGCAAAAAAACACCGGCGCTGTCTACCAGGTAGATCACAGGCAACCTGTTCTCCATGGCGATCTCCTGCATGCGGAGGTTTTTCTTGCCCGTTATCGGGAACCATGCGCCCGCTTTTACGGTTTGGTCGTTGGCCACGATCATACATTGCCGCCCGCTCACATAACCCAGTCCGGCAACCGTTCCGCCCGAAGGGCAGCCACCTTGTTCTTCATACATCTCAAAACCTGCAAACCCGCCGATCTCTACAAAGGGCCGGTCTTTGTCGCACAGGTAGGCAATGCGTTCGCGTGCCGTAAGCTTATTGCGATCGCGTTGTTTGTCTATCGCCTTCTTGCCGCCACCCAGTTTGATCTTCTCAAAATGCTGCCGTGTTTGGCTCACGGCCAGCTTCATCCAGTCTTCGTTACGGTTTTGCTCCAGATTCATGCGAACGGTTGTTAGTATGCAAAGATAGGGGGATTGAACATTGCGGATACCCGTTTTCAATTTGATATTGGGCATTCGGTGTTCGATATTCGTTTACTTTGCTCCAAAATCAGACCATTGGCTACAGATAAACAGAAAGAAGATGCAGCGAAAGGAACTCCTGTAAAAAAAACAGCGAAAAAGGCTGTGAAGAAATTGGATGCGCCCGTAGAAAATACTGCCGCTAAGAAAACCGCGGCGAAAAGGCCTGCATTGGAAAAAGAAGCAATAAAGACCCAGCCGGCTAAAAAAACAGCTGCAAAAAAGACCTCCGGTAAAACAGGGGTGAAAACGGCAAAAAAAACGGCTGCAAACAAAACAGAAAAAAAGCCGGTCGTTGCAAAAACAGCGGAAAACAATTTGCAGAAAATAATTTTCCAGCTCCGTTTCCATACACATTTCGGGCAGGAAATTTTTATTACGGGCGATCACCCTTTGCTGGGCAACAACGATCCCTCGCAGGCCGTTCCCTTGCAATATTTCAGCGATGAGCTTTGGTACCTGTCGCTTGATGTTGCAGGGGCGATCGAAAAAAAGATCACCTATCATTACATTCTCCGCAATGCCGATGGCATTGATGACCATGATTTCGGCAACGACAAAACAATTGAAGTTGACGGATCAACCGCCAGGGAATTACTCGTGATAGACACGTGGAACTACACGGGCTATATCGAAAACACTTTTTATACAAAACCATTTGCGGAAGTGTTGCTGGCCGCGAACCACACAAAAGTTGAAACAAGCCGTCCTGCAAATACCACGCATGTGTTAAAAGTAAAGGCGCCGTTGCTCTCACCCGGCCAAACGCTTTGCCTGCTGGGCAGCTGCGGTGCATTGGCAAACTGGAACACCGGTTCTCCTTTGCTGATGAGCCGTGCGGAGAACGAAACATTTTTCCACGTAGGGGTTGATCTTTCAGCCGAATCATTTCCCATCGCATACAAATACGGTGTGTATGATGTAACGCGCAACCGTTTTGTTTGCTACGAAAGCGGAGACAACCGCGTGCTGTTTGATACAGTGAGCAGCACACGCAAAACAATACTGCACGATGGGTTTGCCGCCTTGCCCAACACCATGTGGAAAGGCGCCGGTATTGCAGTGCCGGTTTTTAGTTTGCGTAGCAAAAAAAGTTTTGGAACAGGGGAGTTCAGTGACCTGAAAATATTGGTCGACTGGATCAGGACAACGGGAATAAAACTGGTACAGGTGCTCCCGGTAAACGATACAACGGCCACGCATACCTGGACGGACTCATACCCGTATTCTGCCATCTCGGCGTTTGCACTGCATCCCTTGTACATGAACCTTGAAATGCTTGCAGGTAGCGGATTTGCAAAAGAACTCGCATCGCTCGAAAAAGAAAGGATCCGCCTGAACGCTTTGCCTGCGCTGGATTACGAGGTGGTTTCCAAAATCAAAAACGATTTCATCGCAAAGGTGTATAAACAGGATGGCGCAGACGCGTTCGCATCGGGCGGGTTTAAAAATTTTTTTGAAAACAACAAACACTGGCTGGTTCCTTACGCTGCATTCTGTTACCTGCGCGATAAGAACGGCACCGTTGATTTTGAAAGCTGGCCATCCTGTAATTCCTATAATGAAAACAGCATACAGCAACTTGTTGCCGGGCACAAAGAGGAGATCGGGCTGTATTACTTCACGCAGTTTCAGCTTCATGTACAGCTGAAAGAAGCAACGGCCTATGCGCGCAGCAATGGCATTGTGGTAAAGGGCGATATACCGATCGGCGTATCGCGCAACAGCGCCGATGCATGGCAGGAACCCGGTTTGTACAACATGCACTACCAGGCCGGCGCACCACCAGACGATTTTGCGGTGAAAGGGCAGAACTGGGGTTTCCCAACCTACAACTGGCAGCGCATGCGCGAAGACGGTTTTGCCTGGTGGAAAAAACGTTTTGCGCAGATGAACGATTATTTCGATGCATTCAGGATCGATCACATACTCGGGTTCTTCAGGATCTGGAGCATACCCATGCACGCAGTTGAAGGAATCATGGGGCATTTCGTTCCTGCCATCCCTGTACACATCAGCGAGTTTAACAGCCAGGCCATTTGGTTCGATCATGCACGGTATGTACGGCCGTTCATCAATGAAACCGTTTTACGCGACACCTTCGGCGATGATGATATTGAACTGGTGAAGTCCATGTTTCTTCAGCAGGAAAAAGATGGTTCATACGCGTTACAGCCCGCTTTCAACACGCAGCGCAAGGTGGAACAACATTTTGCAGCGCTTGAAAAAGACACACAGCACAACCGCATCAAGCAGGGGTTGTTCGACCTCATCAGTAATGTTATTTTGCTGGAGGCGGAAAATGCAGACGGGCAGTTGTACCATTTCCGGTTTCACATGGAGCACACTTCTTCGTACAAACACCTTGATGTGCAAACGCAGCAGCAACTTAAAGCGCTGTATGTAAATTACTTTTTCAGGAGACAGGATGATCTCTGGCGCAAAGAAGCCTTGCAGAAATTGCCGGAGCTCAAACGCGTTACCAATATGCTTGCCTGCGGAGAGGACCTGGGCCTGATCCCCGCATGCGTTCCGGATGTAATGAAACAGGCTGGCCTGTTGAGCCTCGAGATACAACGCATGCCGAAAGACGATGCGCACGAGTTCTTTCATCCCAACAATGCGCCTTACCTCAGCGTGGTAACGCCATCCACGCACGATATGAGCACCATCCGCGGGTGGTGGGAGGAAGACCGGGCGCGTACCCAGCGTTTTTTCAACAACCAGCTTGGCCAACAGGGAGAAGCACCGGAGCATTGCGATACGGCAACGGTTAAAGCCATCATCCTGCAACACCTTTATTCACCCGCCATGTGGTGTATATTCCAGCTGCAGGACCTGTTGGGCATGGACGAAAATCTACGCAGGAACGATGTTGGCGCCGAACGCATCAACGTGCCTGCCGACCCGAAGCATTACTGGCAATACCGGATGCATGTTACGCTCGAAGAACTGGCAGCGGCCGTAAGCTTCAACACAGAACTCAATAAATTTGTGTTTGCAAGCGGGAGATAAAAAGCGAACGCCGGATTTCAATATTTTTGGCAATTCATTTAACGGATAAAACTATTTACTTGAAACTATCCTTTCACCAATCAAACCTGCCGTTCGAATATCCTTTCACGATTTCAAATGGCAGAACAAAAACACACCAGCCCGCATTGATCGTATCGCTGGAGCTGGGGCCGTTCAGGGGCTTTGGAGAAGCGCCCGCTATCGTTTACTATGGCGTAACGGTGGAGAAAATGATGGAAACCCTTGAGTCGAAAAAAGCGATGGTTGAAAAATTCGCATTGACTGAACCTGAGCGTTACTGGCACTACCTGCACCACCTTTTTCCAAACGATCCGTTCCTTGTTTGCGCACTCGATATGGCAGCATGGGACCTCTTCGGGCAGATGAAGAACAAACCACTGTACGAGTTGTGGAACACGAAATGGGAGAACACGCCAGTAACGGATTATACGATCGGTATAGACACGATAGAAAAGATGGTGGAAAAGATGAAAGCGAAACCATGGCCGGTATACAAGATCAAACTCGGTACCGACGAAGACATTGCCATCGTTGAAGCATTGCGCAAACACACAGGTGCCACGCTGCGTATAGATGCAAACGCAGGCTGGACAACCGAAGAGGCCCTGCAAAAAATACCGCAGCTTGCAGCGCTTGGTGTAGAGTTCATTGAACAGCCATTGGCGAAAGACAATTGGGATGGAATGAAGGTATTGTTTGAAAGATCGCCGTTGCCCTTGTTTGCAGATGAAAGCTGCGTATTTGAACAGGATGTGAAAAAATGTTTTCAGCATTTTCATGGCATCAACATCAAGCTCACCAAATGCAGCGGCATCACGCCGGCGGCGCGCATGATCAGGGAAGCGCGTGCACTCGGTATGCAGGTGATGATGGGCAGCATGAACGAATCAACCATCGGCTCCGCAGCCATCGCCCATTTTTTACCGCAACTGGATCACATAGATGTAGACGGCCCGCTCCTGCTCAAAGAAGATCTCGCAACCGGTCTCCGCTTCGCAGACGATGGAAATGTTTTTGTATCCGGAAAGCCCGGGCTGGGCATCACCCTCCTATAGTTGTTGCCACAGATTTCACGGATTGGCACAGAGAAAAACGTTTTACATAAGAAGAACACTCTTCTGTGCCAATCCGTGAAATCTGTGGCAACAACCCACCCACATAAACATGTGATTCCTGAAATCAACCCCTAAATGTTTGTGAACAACCATCGGTGAAAAGAAGCGCTTTGCCGGTAAAAATGCGCTTTTCTCCTTCGTACACCGGGATTCACTTTTCGATAACAGTTGCATTTGTTTCTGGCATTGCATTCGCTTAGATGAGGGTATAAAACTTTATAATTATGAAAAAGTTATTACTCACAGCAATGGTTCTGGGCGCTTTCCTTTTCACAGTTGAAACAAAAGCGCAGGTCAGGGTAGGTGTAAACATTAATATCGGAAGGCCAAGCTGGGGTGTACCTGGTAATTACGCAGGTGATTACTATTACATACCTGAGATAGATACTTACTACGATATTCCGCACCGCCAGTTCGTTTACCTGCAGGGCAACAATTGGGTGTTCGCTTCATCGCTTCCTTATGCTTATCGCAACTACGATCTGAACAGGGGATACAAAGTAGTGATCAACGAACCAAGGCCATACCTGCGCGGAAACATGTACAGGTCCAGATACAGCAACTATTACGATAATTACCACAGGCAGAATGTGGTGGTGCGTAGCGACAGGTTCGACAACAGGCGTTTCGACAACGACCGGAACAACAACGGCCGCGACGACCGCTTCGAGCGCAGGAGAGACGACCGCCACGACAGGAACGATCACGATCGTGGACGTGGAAACGGCCGTGGAAGAGGATAGTGTTCAGTTTAGTTTTTTTAAGTGTGTTTGATGTTCGGCATGGAGCGGGAGCTCCATGCTTTTTTGTTTGGAGGATCTGAAGGCCCGGTAGCGGCAGCCAAAACCGCGCCGCCACTTCACAAATTGCCTTAATTTAGCCCGATGGAATTGACACCCGAAAGGAAGGCAAAGCTCCTTAACGTACTTTCAAAACGGCAGGCTGGCTTAACGGTAGTAATGGAGAACGTAGATGATCCGCACAATATCTCTGCAGTAATGCGTACCTGCGAGGCGGTGGGGATCCAGGATATTTTTGTGCTCACCACAAAGATCCACCCGCACCGCCAGTTTGGGCCGCGAAGCAGCAGCAGTGCGGCCAAATGGCTAACGGTTCATTCGTTCACAGATACAAAGGAATGTGTGGCGGAACTCAGAAAACGCTACAGCAAAATATTGACCACGCATCTCGGTGAAGATTCCATCACCCTGCACAACATAGATTTCACAGAAAGCATCGCACTTGTATTTGGGAACGAACACGATGGTGTGAGCGAAGAGATAAGGGCGATGGCAGACGGCAATTTTATCATTCCCCAAATGGGCATCATTCAAAGCCTTAATATTTCCGTGGCATGCGCGGTTACCATTTATGAAGCAATGCGGCAGAAACAGATCGCGGGTCATTACGACCAGCCATCGTTATCGGAAGAAAGGAGAGAGGCGTTGATGAAAGACTGGTCCATTCCCCGCAAACAAAAACACGACCGGCAGGCGATGAGCAAGCGGAAGAAGGCGCGGGAATAAACAGGCGCAGGTTACGATCGCTGAATAAATAACAATAAAACCCGCAGCCAGTAAATACAGCCGCGGCCAGGAAACAAAAAGACATGAAAAAATCAATACTACTCGCGTTGTTCGTCGGTTGCGTAATAGGCGCACAGGCGCAGCCCATCAAAAAAATGAAGATGGACCAGTTGCTGAAGATGATCGATACATCGAAAACGCCGCTGGTGGTAAATTTCTGGGCAACCTGGTGCGGCCCATGCATCAGGGAAATTCCCTGGTTTGAAAAAGCGGTAAAGGAGTATGCGGGCCAGAAGGTAAAACTGATCCTCGTAAGCATAGATTACCCTGACGATTATGCAGGCATCGCAGCATTTGCAAAAAAACAGGGCTACACTTCGCAGATCATCTGGTTGAACGAAACCGATCCGGATGTGTTCTGCCCCAAGGTAGACAAATCATGGAAAAACACCATCCCCGTTACGCTGATGGTAAACAACAAACGCAAGTACCGCCAGTTCTACAACCAGCAATTACCCGAACCAAAGCTCGCGGAGGAACTCAGGAAACTGGTTGAATAACCTGTTTCCTAATCCCTTAATTGGATTCTTCGGTCTCGTCACTCAAACTTGCGAGTTTGCGGGAAAGGCGGATGGAAATGTAAAGGGCCACCATACTGCAGAGCGCCATGGCAACGCCCCAGCCGCTTTCGCTTCGGATGCCATCAACCAGTGCGTAACAAAGCAGTCCGAACGCAAGGGCAATGAGCAGGGATTTTGGGTTTGTTCTCATATAGCATTATTTAGGATTACCGTTGGATGCAGGAATTTTATTATTCCATAAAATTATACGGGCAATTTGCAATTAAATTTATCCGTTGCCCGTTGCCGCTTTCTCTCTCGCCCTTGTAAGATACGTAATGCTTACGTTCAATTCAAACCCGATGATCAGGATCAGGGAATTGATGTAAATAAGGATCATCAGGATCAATACCGTTCCGATGGAGCCATAGATCTTGTTGTAGCTGGCAAAATTATTGACCCAATACGAAAAGATGATCGTTGTAATAAGCGTGAGCCCGGTTGCCAGCACCGCGCCCGCTGAAAGCAGTTTCCATTTTTTGTTGATGGATGGCGCGAACTTGTATACCAGCGCGATGCCGTAATACAGCACTGCCACCACAATGGCCCAGCGCACATATCCCCACCAGCCATAAAAGCCCTCGCGGCTTTTGTTTTTCATGTGCAGCAGGTTCTTCAGGAGAAAGTCCATCTGGTTCTTGCTTCCGAAAAACAGCGCAAGCGATGCAACCAATACCAGTATCATCAGTATAAACGTGAGCCGCAACGCACGCATCCTTCGGTGAAAGAAGATTGCTTTTTTTTCCTGGATGGATTTGTCGAATGTGCGTATCACACCCATCATCGCATTGGATGAATAAAAGATCAGCAAAATAAAACCGAACGAAACGAGGCTCACATTCTGCTGGTCGAGGATCTGGAGAATGTCTGAGATAAAGCCATAGGTTGTTTTATTCGGCGTTACGTTCCTGAACAGCCCGAGTAAGATATCGTCGCGTATCTTGTCCGATTTTACAAAAAAAGACACCAGCGAAACAAGGAACATCAACGCCGCCGGCAGCGCCATAATGAGGTTGAAAGAAATAGCCGAAGCCCTTTCGTAAAGGCCGATCTTTTTGAGCTGCTTCAAAAAATGGTCGCCCACATCGTACAACGGCAGTCCGCGGAAGCCGGGAAGCACGATGTGCTGGCTTTTCTTCAGCAGAAAATGAACGGGCGCCGAGCGTAATATCAAACGTTCAAGTCTTGTCACTATTTCGCGTTCTCCTTTTCTTTTTTGCGGGCCATGTATTCATCCAGTTTTTTCTGGTATTGTTTTGCATACAACATGTGTTCTTCGTACGTGCTGCTGAAATGGTGGTACCCGCTGAAGTCTGCCTTGGCCACAAAATAGAGATAGTCTGTTTTTGGCGCATCCAGGATCAGGTCGATCGTTTTGGGCGATGGTGTGCAGATGGGGCCCGGCGGCAATCCCGGTTTGCGGTAGGTATTGTAGGGAGACGGATTGAAAAGGTATTTCTCATAGATCCGCGTAAGCGTAAAATCTTTCATCGCGTATTTGATGGTGGGGCAGGCCTGTAGCGGCATGTTCTTCCGGAGGCGGTTCAGGTACACGCTGCCTATTTTTGAGCGGTCGCCCTCATCGTTTGTCTCTTCTTCCACGATGGAGGCCAATGTGTACACCTCTTCTTTTCGCATGCTCAGCGCCTTTGCTTTGGCCGCGCGGTCTTTGGCCGACCAGAATCGGTTTTTCTCATCGAGCAGAGTACGAAAGATCCTGGGAAGGGTGGCGGTCCAGTAGAATTTATAAGTGTTGGGGATGATCATCGTAAAGAGCGAACTTGTATCAACGCCGTATTGCTTCAACGAATCGTTGGATGAGATATACTTCATCACTTCCGCTGAGTCGCTCTCAAAGTTCTTGCCGATGAGCCGGGCCAGGTCCTCCTTCAGGCGAAGCTTGTTGATCACGAGCTTGATCTCTGCCTGTTTGCCATTTTTCAGCATACGGGCGATGTCGAGGTTGTTCGATCCTTTTTTCACTTCATACTTACCCGTCCTGATCTTGTCCCATGTTCCCGTTACCGAGGCCACGAGATTGAATGCCATTTTGTTTTTGATGATGCTTTCGTTCTTCATCTGTTCCAGGATCGCATTTTTGTTGTTGCTGCGGATCATGATGTATTTCGACTTTGCATCGAACGAAGTGGCCTGCGAAAACAGGAGCCAGCAACAGATCAAGCCAATGAGCACAACGAATACGACCAACAGACGGAGAAACCTTTTCATGTGTTCAAATTAAATAAAAAACCCTGTCCGCGTGGCGGACAGGGCAGTAAAATATGGTTAAGAGACTATTTCTTAGATGTATCTCCCGCCGCAGGAAGGGTTGTTGTATTTGCGGGTGCCGCAGCAGGTGCGGGCGCCGGCGCTGTCTGGCTGGTGTTTACTTTTTTGAGGAGGTTGTCTTCTGCAGTAGAATTGCCACCTTTCAGGAACATGGTAGAGAACAAGGCGAGAACACCGATCGCTGCTGCAAAGATCCAGGTGCCTTTCTCGAGTACGTCTGTTGTTTGTTTAACACCCATCAGCTGGTTGCTGAAACCGCCAACATTGCCTGATAAACCGCCACCCTTCGGGTTTTGTACCAGTACGATGAAACCTAATGCTACTGAAACGATCACAAGCAAGATCAAAAACACGATGACCATATTATATTCCTTTTAGTTGTTCAATTTTGGCTGCAAAGTAACTGGATTTTTCAGGATTTAAGAAACTTAATTTGATGTATAGCTGGATGGCCTTTTCTGCCTGTCCTTGTTTTACCAACACATCTGCCATGCTCTCCGTTACAATTTCCCGGGTTTCGTTGGAGTTTTTGGCGGTTTCTGCCACGGCTTTCTCCATTTCCAGGTTGGTTCCGAGGTCCTGCGGGTTGGCATTGGCGGTTTTAATCTGTTTGAGCCAGTCGGTGAATTTGCGCAGGTGCGTGGTCAGTTTGTCCTGCGGCATGGCCGAGAGGTCTACCTTGATGCCCTGCGAAACAAAATAATCCACCGTATGCAGTGGCTTTTTCTCTGCTTCGATATCCAGCACGTCGCCGGCCGCTACCGGTTTTTTAAAATCGGCGAGCTGGCTCGATAGCAATCCTGAGATCTTGCTGTCGGCCTCTTCCGTTAAAAGGTCTGTTTCTGCGTATGCGTCGGGCATAAGTTCTTCTGTTTCGTCGGGATCTTCCTGCGTGGGGTCTATCCTGCGCATGGCTTCTTTTACCGATTCAACGGTTGGAATGGCCATGGCCGAGGCCTTATCGGTGATGGCGGCAGGTGTGGGGCCATCGGTTACCTTCTCCTTAAGGGGTTCGGTGGTGATGTCTTCCAGCAGGTATTGCAGCCAGTTGGGATTGGTAAAATACAGGTTCGTTTTCTGTGCGTGCGCCATCCATTCGTGGTAGGGCTGGGCGAGTTTAAGGTCTGCAGTGAGCAGGAAGCGCGCGGGCGCGAAATACGGCGATTCATCGGCCACCGCCTGTAACGTTTCCTTCGCTGCCTGCGAAAGCGCGAGTTTGCCGGTGAGGTGGAACAATGATTTTTCCTGCGTTACATTCATGGAATTAAATGTAGGGATAGATTACCAGTTTGAGAACATCTTGTTGAAAATATCGTCTGTTAATGAACGGACGGCCTCATCTATCAGTTGCCCCTCTGCCTGTTGCAGAGAAAGTTTTGCCGAGTAATCGAAGCTGCGTGTTACATCAAACTCTTCCACCTCGCGGTTTTGCGAAGCATCTTTTTTCCATACTACGTGAACGGTGATGGTGAGGCGGTTTGTGCTGGCCTGCTGCGCGCTCACGCCAACGGTTTGCGAAGGGTCGTACGTGGTAATAACGCCATTGATCACGTAATCGGCATCGTCGCTGTTGGTGCGGGTGAGCTTGGTATTGCTGATGATCTTCTGCTGCACTTTATCCGTAAACTTCTGCGCAAGCTGCGGGTTGATGTACCTGGCCTTGTTCTCAAACGGCGCGATCTTGATGGTTTTTACCGATGGCGGCAAACTTCCTGCATCGTTGAATCCATAACTCACCTTGCACGCCTGCAGCACAACGAATGCACACAATGCCACCCACAGGCAACTTAAAAATGATCTATGTGTTCGCAATGAGGTCATAAAAAATGAATTCGTGGTTCAATCCCCGGTTCGCTGTTCAATACGGGCTGCTATTCTTCAATATCATATTCTTTCAATTTCCTGTACAGCGTTCTTTCGCTGATACCCAGGTCGAGTGAAGCATCCCTGCGTTTGCCCTTGTGTTTCTTCAATGCTTTTTCGATCAGCTCTTTTTCTTTGTCCATGATGTTGAGCGATTCTTCCACTTCTTCGTGGTGGTGGATATCGTCGTCGTGCAGCAGCACCGGCTGCGAGCCTGTGGGCAGGAACGCGTGCTGGTTGTTTCCGGCGGGCTGCGCCAGTCCCGGTTGCGTTAATATCGGCTGGTTGTCTGCGGCGGGATGAAAATCGCTCATCAGCGAGTCTCTCGTAAAATTAGCTGCAGAGCCCGCCAGTGAAGGGTTCTGCAGGATTTCGAGGAACATCTTTTTCAGTTCCGTCACATCCTTCTTCATATCAAAAAAGAGCTTGTACAGGATCTCGCGCTCGTTGGCAAATTCACCTGCAGGACCAAGGTTGGATACGGCCGGTAAACGGCTGCCCGGGTTTTGCGGCAGAAAGCGCCGCATGTCGTTTCCTGTAATATGGGTGCTGGTGCTGAGTACGGATATCTGTTCTGCAATATTCTTCAACTCCCTTACATTACCCTGCCAGTTGTGGTTTATTAACAGCGTTTTGGCTTCCTCATCCAGTTGAACGGGTGTTGTTTTGTAGCGTTCGGAAAAGTCTACTACGAATTTCCTGAAGAGCAGCAGCACATCCTCTTTCCTGTCGCGCAGCGCCGGAACCCTGATGGGTACGGTGCTCAGCCTGTAATAGAGGTCTTCCCTGAACCGTCCCTTTTGCGTGAATTCGAGCAGTTCCCTGTTGGTGGCGGCGATCACGCGCACATCTGTTTTCTGTACCTTGGATGATCCTACGCGGATGAATTCGCCGGTTTCCAGCACGCGCAGCAAACGCGCCTGCGTGCCCAGCGGCATCTCGCCGATCTCGTCCATGAAAATGGTTCCGCCACTTACGGTTTCGAAATAACCTTTGCGGCTGTCTACCGCTCCTGTGAATGCCCCTTTCTCATGGCCGAACAATTCAGAGTCGATCGTTCCTTCCGGTATTGCGCCACAGTTAACGGCAATAAACGGGTTGTGCTTGCGCGAGGAGAGTGCATGTATGATCTGCGAAAAAACTTCTTTACCCACACCGCTTTCCCCCACGATCAATACGGTAAGATCTGTTCCCGCCACCTGCACCGCTGTGTTCAACGCATGGTTCAACGCCGGCGAGTTGCCGATGATGCCGAAACGGTTTTTTATCGTTTGTAAATCCATTGACCCTGATTGATAATTAATAATTAGAAATTAGTAATTAATAATTGTTTTGTTTTGGCGGTAGGCGTTACAATTACTAATTCTTAATTTCTAATTATTAATTTTTAATTATTAATTGTAACAATTCTTCCCAATAATGTGCCCGCTGTGCACGAATCGATAAATACATCTACATAATCGCCTTTGTTCAGTTGGTAATGTTCCTTTGGAAAGATCACCACTTTGTTGTGATCGGTACGGCCATGCCAGTCGTTATCGCTTTTCTTTGAGTTGGCTTCGATCAACACCCTGAATGTCTTCTTCACATCGCGCTGCATGCTTTCCAGCGAGTGTATGCGGTGGAGGGCGATGATCTCCTGCAGCCTTCTTTTCTTGGTTTCTTCCGGAACATCATCTTCATACCTTCTCTCTGCCAGCGTACCCGGGCGCTCGCTGTAGTAGTACATGTAGGCGAGGTCGTATTTGCAGTATTCCATCAAAGCATACGATTCGCGATGGTCTTCTTCCGTTTCTGTGCAGAACCCGGTGATCATATCCGTACTAAGGCCGCAGCCGGGCAACAGTTCCCTGATGCGGTTCACCTTGGCGATGTACCATTCCCTTGTATAGGTCCTGTTCATCAACTGCAGCACGCGGTTGCTTCCGCTCTGTACCGGGAGGTGGATGTATTTGCAGATGTTATCGTACCTGGCCATCGTACACAGTACCTCATCCGTAATGTCTTTCGGATGCGAGGTGCTGAAACGCACCCGGAGCAGTGGCGATACAAGCGCCACTTTCTCGAGCAGGCGGGCAAACGTAACGGTCTCGTCGTTTTGCTCGTCTATCCAATAGTAACTGTCTACATTCTGGCCGAGCAGTGTTACTTCGCGGTAACCGCTGTTGAACAGCTGCTGCACTTCCTGGATGATCGACAGTGCATCGCGGCTGCGCTCGCGCCCGCGTGTGAAAGGCACTACGCAGAAGCTGCACATGTTATTGCATCCGCGCATGATGGAAACAAATGCACAGACGCCATTGCTGTCGAGACGGATCGGCGCGATATCGCCATACGTTTCATCGCGGCTCAGCAAAACATTCACGGCCTTCTGGCCCGTTTCCGCTTCGCCGATCAACGAGGGAAGGCTCCGGTAGGCATCCGGGCCCACAACAATATCAACGAGTTTTTCTTCTTCCAGTAATTTGGATTTGAGGCGTTCGGCCATACAGCCCAGCATACCGATGAGCATGCCCGGTTTTTTTCTTTTGAGCGACCTGAATTCGGTAAGCCGTTTGCGCACCGTTTGCTCCGCTTTTTCGCGGATGGAACAGGTGTTGAGAAAGATCAGGTCGGCCTCTTCCGCATTGCGTGTAGAGCCAAAACCCTCTGCATTAAGAATGGAAGCCACCACCTCGCTGTCTGCAAAATTCATCGCACAGCCATAGCTTTCGATGTAAAAATGCTTTTTAAACTGCCCGGGTAACTGCACAAGCGGATCGTAGGCCTCGCCCTGGCGACTCTCGTCATGCGTTTTGCCTGCTAACTCCAACATTTCCATTCTTAACAAAATTTAGGAGGCGAAAATACGGAAAAATGCTTGTTTTGTGCCAGATTGGCATGATTCAATGCGATCACGGTTCGCCCGCTCCCTTGCTGTTTCTTACAGGCGATGGAAGAAATGAGCCCGGCCTGGCAGTAGAGCATTCCTCTTTGCGGGGCGGAGAGAGGGCTGGGGGTGAGTAAAAGCATTAGTTTTGCGGCAAAAAAACAAAAGCACCACATGAGGATCATCGTTGCAACAGTTCTGTTTCTTTTCGGTTTGAATTCGTTGACGGCACAGGAATACCAGCTTACCCGCCTTCGCGGGGAGGTGTCGCGCAACATTAAAAAAGATGCGGACACAAGCAAATGGAACTGGAAGACGGGTGGCCTGCTCAGCGCCAGCATTGCCCAGGGGTCGTTGAGCAACTGGGCCGCGGGGGGCGATAATTTCTCGCTTACGGTGAACGGTTATTTCAACCGGTTCTTTTTTTACAGGAAAGACAGGCATACCTGGGACAATAACCTCGATGTGAACCTCGGTTACATACAGTCTACCAGCCTCGGCGGAAGAAAAAACGACGACCGTTTCGATTTCCTGAGCAAGTACGGTTACAAGGTAGATACTACGGGCCGCTGGTATTTGTCTACGCTGTTCAATTTCCGTTCTCAGTTTTTTGACGGGTATACGTTCAACGGAACAACACCCGATTTTGCATCCTCGTTTTTATCGCCCGCCTACCTGATCGTTTCTGTGGGGTTTGATTACAAACCGGCGCTCAATCTTTCGGTCTTTCTTTCGCCGCTTACCTCGCGTTCAACGTTTGTTATGAACAAGCGGCTTGCAGACAAGGGCATTTACGGGTTGCAGCCCGGTAAACATTCACTGAGTGAAGTGGGTGCGTTTGCGACGTTCAATTACAACAACGCCATCGCAAAAAATGTGAATTTCAAAGGCAGGCTCGACCTGTTCTCCAATTACCAGAGCCACCCGGAGAACATCGATGTCTTTATGACCAATCTTTTTTCTTTCAAGATCAACAAATATTTCTCCGCTACCTACAGCCTGGACATGATCTACGACGATGACATCCGGCTGTTTGGCGACAACAAAACATCGCCGGGTTTACAGGTTAAGAGCCTGATCGGGGTTGGTTTTTTAAAGCCTTTGAATACGAGGAAGATCAAGTACAGTTAGGAGCCTCGGCGGTATTGAGAGTGATGGGCTTTTTTTAGTCGCGTAACTCCTGCCTCGGTCCGCTTGTTGCGTTAGCTACTTACAACCTTCAAAAGATGCTTGATCTTATTCGCCTTATACGTCAAATCCTGGTAATCTTTGCTGATAATGGTTACGTGTCCCATCTTACGGCCCGGCTTGGTTTGCGTTTTTCCGTAGAGATGAACGAATACGTTGTCTATTGAGAGCACTTCTTTCAATCCATCGTAAACAGCATTGCCTGAATATCCCTCTGCTCCGAGGATATTGACGATGGCCGAGGGAAGAATGGGATCGGTATTGCCCAGCGGGTAATCGAGCATTATGCGCCAGAGCATATCGTACTGGCTCGAGTAATTGGCTTCTATGGTGTGGTGCCCGCTGTTGTGAACGCGGGGAGCCGTTTCGTTTACGAGCACTTCGTCGTTTGCATCTACAAACAGTTCTACGGCAAACAGTCCCGGGCTCTTCAGTTCCTTTACCACGCGTGCGGCAATGGCTTCTGCGCGCCACAGTGTTTTTTCGGGGAGGTTGGCGGGGCTCAGCTGGTAATCGAGCAGGTTCCATACGGGGTCGAACACCATTTCGGCGGGAGGGTAGATGGCCGTTTCGCCGGTATTGCTCATCGCCACGATCATGGCGATCTCTTTTTTGATCTTTACTTTCTTCTCCAGTACCGCAGGTGCATCAAAACCCTTTGCAACATCATGGTGCGAATCGAGTACGGTTACGCCTTTTCCATCGTAGCCGCCTTCGCCGATCTTGTGAACGGCCGGGAGGAAACCGGTGTGTTTGTCAAGGTCGGCAAGGGTATGCGTGATCACAAAATCAGACGTAGGGATCTGGTGCGCAGCGTAGAATTCTTTTTGTACCACCTTGTTTTTGATGGTCCGGATGGCCGATGGCCTGGGATATACCTTCACACCCTCCGATTCCAGTTTCTCAAGCGCATCCACGTTCACTGCTTCGATTTCGATGGTGATGGCGTCGAGCTGCCTGCCAAACCGGTACACGGTTTCAAAATCAGTGATATCGCCCTTGGTAAAATGGTGGCAGAGGTGTGCGGCCGGGCAACCCGGGTCGTTTTCCAGCACATAGGTTTCTACTACGTAATTGCCCGCAGCCTGCAGCAACATCCTGCCCAATTGGCCGCCGCCGAGTATCCCGATCTTTTTCATGGTGTGAAGATAGGGGCAGTTTAGAGTTCGGCGTTTGGTGTTGGCGGTTATTTTTTAAGAAAACACATTAACTTCTTTGTGTAGCTTTGTACCAATGATCCCCGATTATCCGCATAAAATATTTGGCGACAAACGTTTCTGCTACTGTCTGCTGATGGAAGCCCTCGCGATGGATCCGCACGCCTGAAAAGTGCATACATCCGCCACTTGCGGCTTCATTCTTTCATTTTTCAAAAACTATTTTATGGATACTGCCACCATACAGCGTGCTGCTATTAATGCAACACAGGATTTTCTTCCGCTACAGGGAACAGACTATGTAGAATTTTACGTTGGCAACGCCAAACAGGCCGCGCATTTTTACAAAACCGCTTTTGGCTTCCAGAGCCTGGCCTATGCCGGCCCGGAAACGGGCGTGAAAGACAGGGCCAGCTATGCGGTTCGTCAGAACAAGCTCACTTTCGTGTTCACCACGCCGCTGCGCAGCCAGAATACGATCGCCGATCACATTTACAAACACGGAGATGGCGTAAAGGTGCTCGCCCTAAAAGTGGACGACGCATCCGACGCCTGGCACCAGACCACCACGCGCGGTGCAAAAAGCTACCTGGAGCCTGTTACGCTTACAGACAGCGAGGGGGAACTGGTGATGAGCGGCATCCATACCTATGGCGACACCGTTCACCTGTTCATCGAGCGAAAAAATTACAATGGCGCGTTTATGCCTGGCTACCGTAAATGGGAATCTCTTTACAACCCGCCCGAAACAGGTTTGCTGTACGTGGATCATTGCGTGGGCAACGTGGGTTGGAACCAGATGAACCCCTGGGTTTCGTTCTACGAAAACGTGATGGGCTTCCGCAATATCCTTTCGTTCGACGACAACGATATTTCAACCGAATATTCTGCATTGATGAGTAAGGTGATGAGCAACGGGAACGGCTTTGTCAAGTTCCCCATCAACGAGCCGGCAGAGGGTAAAAAGAAATCGCAGGTGGAAGAATACCTCGACTACTACGATGGAGAAGGCTGCCAGCACGTGGCGCTTGCCACAAACGATATCGTTAAAACGGTAACAGACCTGCAGCGCAGGGGCGTGGAGTTTCTCAAGGTTCCCACCTCGTATTACGACGAGCTTACAGACCGGGTAGGGCATATTGACGAGGACCTGAACCCGCTCAAAGAACTCGGCATATTGGTAGACCGTGATGAAGAGGGTTACCTGCTGCAGATCTTCACCAAACCGGTGGAGGACCGCCCAACGCTTTTCTTCGAGATCATCCAGCGCAAGGGGGCGAAGAGCTTTGGCAAGGGAAATTTCAAAGCGCTTTTTGAGGCGATAGAGCGGGAGCAGGACCTGAGGGGCAACTTATAAGGGGGCGAAAATCCCCCGTTTTTTTAAAATAATGTGAATATCGACGGAATAAGATCGTAATTGACGCTTCGGGGCGCCCGGGCAGGCAATTTAATCCCTGAAAGAACGTTAATTTATGCACCAACTGTTTGTGGTGTTTTTTCAAGTCTTATTTTTGATGATATGAAGCGTTTTACCGGTGTGGTCCTATTGATTTTTGTGGTGATGAACGTATCGGCGCAATCGTCTTTTATGGCGAACCAGCGCCAGTTCCCTAAAGTGGCAAATGCGGTTCGCCTGCGCGAGGATTCGTTGAAAAGGCAACTCGCCGCAATCAACATTTCCTGGCCCGTGAAACAGATCTACGTTCGCAGTTTTAAATACGACAGCCAGCTCGAGGTCTGGGTACGTAACGCAAAATCAGAACCGTTCAAACTCTTCAAAACCTATAAGGTCTGCGCCTTGTCAGGCGCACTGGGCCCCAAAAGGATCGAAGGCGATTACCAGGTTCCGGAAGGGTTTTACAACATCACCGAATTCAATCCCAGGAGCACTTACAACATGTCGCTCGGACTCAATTATCCCAACGCGTCAGACATGCTGCTGAGCGATTCGGTAAAACCCGGTAACGATATTTATATCCATGGAAGCTGTGTTACGGTGGGTTGTATCCCGATCAACAACCAGATAGACGAACTGTACCTGCTTGCGTCTTATGCGCACGACCAGGGACAGGATTTTATTCCTGTTCATATTTTTCCCGTTCGCTACAATGTGGAAAAGAGCCGCGAGATCCTCTCCAGGTCTGCGAAAGACGATCCCGCATACCAGAAATTTTCGGCGCGTTTGAAAGAAGTGTTTGATTATTTCGAGCAGAACAAAAAGCTGCCGCTTATCTCGATCAATAAAAAAGGCGAGTACGTGCCGTTGTAATTTGTTGCCGGTAACGAACGCTATTTAAAAAGCACCTGTACCGTTTCCTTGGTGCGCTGTGTCAGCACGATGTTTTTTCCTGACGTTAATTTTTCAAGGATTTCTGTATTGTAATGCCTGATGGTGAGCAGGCTCAATTCTTTTTCTACCTGCACATCAAACATGCCCGCTGCTTCGGAAGCGAGCTGGTCTATTTTTTCCGCGCGGAAATCGAGGCATACCTGCACGCTGATGGCGCCGGTCTGGATGAGGTTCGGGCGCAGTTTTATTTTACCGAACAATTGATACAAACGGCTCATCGGCTCTTCGCCCACAAAAGAAAAATCCTGGCTGTTGAGGTGCAGGAGCGATTGGTTTTCCTTGATCACAACAATGGGAGGAAGGTGTTTGATGTTCTTCCTGTGAATGACCGTTCCCGGCAGCGATGGATCGAGAAAACATTTCACGTGCAGTGGAATGCCCTTGTTCTGCAGGGGCTTGATCGTTTTCGGATGAATCACCTGCGCGCCGTAATAGGCCATCTCTATCACTTCTGTAAAATTCAGTTCCGGTATCAACTGCGCTTCGGGAAAAAGTTTGGGATCGGCATTCATCACACCCTCCACATCCTTCCAGATGCTCAGGCTCTCTGCGTTGAGAATGTTGGCAAAAATGGCCGCAGTATAATCGCTTCCTTCGCGGCCCAGCGTGGTGCTTTCATTGTCGTCTGTTGAACCGATGAACCCCTGTGTAACATGGATGGCAGGCGACCCGGCGCCGACCGCGTTTTTAACTCTTTCTTCTGTAACGGCCCAGTCGATACCCGCATCCCGGAAATTGTTATCGGTTCTCACCAGGTCGCGTACATCGAGCCATTCATTTTCGATCTTTGTTTCATTCAGGTAATGGCTTACGATGCTGGTGCTCAGCAGTTCGCCCACACAAACCACTTGGTCGTAATAGTAATCAAACTCGCGCACCGGTTTATCGTGCAGCAACCATTCCACTTCGGTAAAGAAATCGGTAAGCTGCGAAAGGCATTTGTTGAAATGCGTTACCAGCAGGTATTTTGCAATGTTGAGGTGGTGTTGTTTTACGGCCTCGAACAACTGCAATGCTTCATCGCGGTTGCCCGCGTAAAAAGACTCCACTACTTTTTCAAGCCCGTTGGTGGTTTTGCCCATTGCGGAAATGATGACAACGAGTGGCTCATTGTTGTAAAGTTTTACGATACCCGCCAGGTTCCTGATGCGCTCTACACTGTTTACGGAAGCGCCGCCGAATTTGAATACTTTCATTGCCTGCGAAAATACAGATTTTGAACTGGTATGGTTGTTGCATTATTGCTGAAAAACGACCATGAAATATTTTTTAGGATCAATATGCTTTGTAATGCTGCTTTCGTGCAGCCCGGCCGCAACACCTTCTTCCTCGCGCTCAACCCCCGCCCCCGCGTCGGCCACCGAGCCCGCGGGCAACATGGAAGAGGATATTTTGAAATACATTAACGATTACAGGCGCTCCAAAGGATTGGGCGGCCTGCAAATGATCGACGCAGCCTCGCAACAGGCCGCACAACACAGCCGCAACATGGCTTCGGGCAGAACGGCCTTCAGCCACGATGGGTTTGAACAGCGCATCGCCAACATCAAGAAAGCGATGGGGGCAGACTATATGGCCGCAGCGGCGGAGAACGTGGCGCTGGGGCAGTTGTCTGCCCGAGAAGTAGTGAATGGATGGCTCAAGAGTGCGGGGCATAAAAAGAACATCGAAGGAAACTACAACCTCACCGGTGTGGGTGTTGCACGGAACAGCAAAGGCGTGATGTATTATACGCAGATCTTTTTGAGAAGGAATTAGCGGTGATCCGTTGATATATGTGAATCATACACAAATCATTTTATACAGGAGCGTGGTGTTATTTTCACCACGCTCTTTTTTGTAAGCGGATGTAAGTAAACTCCCCGGGTGAAACGCAAACTCTAGCCCCAAACTCCTACCTTTATCCAAACGATTCACCTATGATTGTTAACAGGAATATTCTTACGCTCGACGAATTTACTTTAACACAGCTCCGGCAGTTTCCTTCTGCCACGGGCGAACTGAGCAGGTTGCTGCGCGATCTTGCGCTTGCGGCCAAGCGGGTGAACGTAGAAGTGAACAAGGCAGGGCTCGTGGATATCCTTGGCGATTACGGCACCATCAATGTTCAGGGCGAAGACGTAAAGAAGCTCGACATATTTGCCAACAACCAGTTCATGGGTGTTCTCAAACACGGCATCAGCTGCGCCGGCATCGGAAGTGAAGAGATGGACGATTTTGTGGTGTTCAACGATGAGGTGAGCAACAACAGCAAATACGTAGTACTTTTCGATCCTTTGGATGGCAGCGGCAACATAGACGTGAACGTTTCCATCGGAACCATTTTCAGTGTGTACAGGCGCGTGAGTGAGCTGGGAAAACCCTGCCGCAAAGAAGATTTTTTACAACCGGGCAACAAACAGGTTGCCGCAGGGTACGTGGTATATGGCTCAAGCACGATGCTCGTATATGCAACGCGCCGCGGGGTGAACGGGTTTACCCTCGACCCGTCTATCGGCGAGTTCTCGTTGAGTCACCCGGATATCAGGTGCCCCGAAACGGGCAAATTCTATTCGGTTAACCATGGAAATTTTTTCCAGTACGATGAGCCCGTGCGCAAATACATAGATGGCTGCCAGCGCAAGACAAAAGAAACAGGCGGCCCGTATACCCAGCGCTACATCGGAAGTATGGTAGCCGATGTTCACCGCAACCTGATCAAAGGCGGTATCTTTATGTACCCGGGAACGATAGAGAAACCGAAGGGCAAACTGCGTTTGCTTTACGAGGCCAATCCCTTCGCATTCATCGTAGAAGTGGCCGGTGGTATGGCAACAGATGGAAAGCAAAGGATACTCGACATACAACCCACGGAACTGCACCAGCGCACGCCGCTGTTCATCGGCAGTAAAAAAATGATGGAGGAACTGGAAACATTTACAGGCGTTGAAAAATAAAATATGCAGAAAAGAATTTTTATCTCCGGCTTCCTGTTTGTATTCCTGGCGATGTCTGCCGGCGCGCAGCGCAAGCTCGAGCCTGGCGGGATGACGTACCTTGTTGCGGCAAAACCCAATGTGATCATTTACCACGATTCCGTTTTCAACGGCGTGAAAGAGTTCCGTTCGCTGTTTTACCGGCACAGGGATGTTGAGTTGATCACTTATCTTGAACGGCATCAATCCAACAAAATAACAGGACAGGTACTGGGTTTCATCGGCACGCTTTCAACCATCATAGGTGTGGGTACGTTATCGAACAACAAAACGGCGGGATGGATCATGATCGGCGGCGGTTTTGCGTCAACCATCACATCCGGGTATCTTTTGATGATGGGGCAAAGGAACCTGGCAACAGCCGTAACTTTATTTAACCGGCGGTACCGCACGGCTTCACTCGGCATAGGGGTGGGCGGGAATACAGCGGGGCTCGTGTATAAATTTTAGAACATGAACAAAGTAATCATCAGCGTAAAGGACCTGCACAAACAATACGGCGATTTCAAAGCAGTAAAGGGGATCAGTTTTGATGTAATGGAAGGAGAGATCTTCGGGCTGCTTGGCCCCAATGGCGCGGGTAAATCAACCACGCTCGAGATCATTGAAACGCTCCGGTCAAAAACAAGCGGCGAAGTGATCGTAAACGGGCTGAACCTCGATGATGCGCCGAATGAGATCAAAAAGATCATTGGCGTACAGCTCCAGACCTCGGGCTATTACCCGGGTTTGAACCTCACAGAACTCATCACACTGTTCGCAGGGCTGTATAACCAGGATACCGACCCGCTGGCACTGCTTGATACGGTAAACCTGCGCGACAAGGCAAAAGCGAAGTACAAAGAACTCAGTGGCGGACAGAAACAACGTTTCTCCATTGCCACTACACTGATCAACAAACCAAAGATCATTTTTCTCGACGAACCAACAACGGGTCTTGACCCGCAGGCAAGAAGAAATCTCTGGGACCTGATACAGGAGATCCGCTCAAGGGGCACAACTGTGATCATCACAACGCATTACATGGATGAGGCCGAAGTGCTTTGCGACCGCGTGGCCATCATCGACAGCGGGAAGATCATATCCCTCAATACGCCGGATAAATTGATCGACGAACTCGTAGCCAGTGGTTTTGAAAAACCAAAGGAAGTAAAACAGGCGACGCTCGAAGACGTATTCATCCACCTCACGGGAAAAGCTTTGCGCGAAGACTAAGTCAACAAATCAATAAACCAAATGGATCCACGTTACCCCATCGGCAAATACGAAGCGCAACCTTTTTCACAGGAGCAAAAGGAAAAATGGCTGCTTGATATAAAATTCCTTCCAGAAGAGATAGAGCGCTCGGTAGCAGACCTCGACACGGCGCAACTGCACACGCCTTACCGAGATGGCGGATGGACGGTGCAGCAATTGGTGCATCATGTGGCCGACAGCCATCTGAATGCCTATACGAGGTTCAAACTGGGGCTGACGGAAGAAAACCCCACCATCAAACCCTACGAAGAACAGGAGTGGGCAAAGCTGGCAGACAATGATCTCCCGATCAACCTGTCGTTTACTTTGCTGCATGCGCTGCACCAACGCTGGTATTACGCCGTGAAAGACCTTACAGATGCGCAGTGGCAGAGAACCGTTGTTCACCCAGAGGCGGGAAAGCAGATGACGCTATGGTATTTGCTGGGTATGTATGCATGGCACGGGAAACACCATACGGCGCACATTACAACACTCAGGGAAAACAAAGGCTGGTAAAAAAAACGCGATGGAGCAACAAAGAGATTTACGCTGGAAAAAACTTTCTTCGAAATATATTTACGATGACCGTTGGTTCAGGGCGCGCGCCGACAGCTGTGCGTTCCCGGATGGGCGCATCATCGAGCCCTATTATGTTGTTGAGCTTCCCGACTGGTGCAATACTGTTGTGGTAACAGCAGATGAGCGTATCATCCTGGTAAGACAATACCGTTATCCGGTTGACCAGACTACTTACGAACTACCCGGTGGCATCATCGAAAAAGGAGAGGACCCGCTCAATGCCGCCATCCGTGAAATGGAAGAGGAAACAGGGTATACATCAGAAGATGTTTCGTTCCTGATGAAACTCGCACCCAATCCCGCGATCAACAACAACACGGCCTATTTCTACCTGGCAAAAAATGCGGTGCCTTCCGGCCGGCAGCATTTTGATGCATTGGAAGACATGGACACCGTTTCTTTTTCCAAAGAAGAAATCTGGCAATTGCTGCGCGAAAACCAATTGCAGCACGGCGTGCAGATAGGCCCTTTGTATGCAGCGCTTGTAAAATTGGGATGGCTGGAAGTAAAAATTCAGTAAGGAAGATCACAAAATTTGCTTTTATAAGATCGTTACTTCCCCTACCAAAAAAACACTTCCGCAAACCAATATCATGTCTTCTTTATGCGCATGGCTCAAGGCATCCTGCAGCGCCGCGTTCACGTTCTTAAATGTATTTCCTTTCAGCCCGTGTTTGTTTGCGGCGGCAAGCAGATCTTCCGCACCGAGGGCCCTTGGTATTTGTGCCTGTGTAAAATAATAGGTTGCGTGTTTGGGAAGCAGGCCAAGCACAGGATCGATCTCCTTGTCTTTTACCATGCCAATTACAATATGCAGGCGGTGGTAGGTAGACAATTCGATCTGTTTGTTGATCTGCGTCATGCCATCGATGTTGTGTCCCACATCAAGCACCACCACCGGGTGCTCGTGTATCACCTCCCATCTTCCATGTAAACCCGTTAAACGTTTCACATGCGGCAATGCTTTCCTGACCGTTTCTGTCCCGGTGCGCCATCCCATCATGTGAAGCTGGTGTGCGGCCTGCAAAACGGTAAGCAGGTTTTTTGTTTGATAGATGCCGGGGAGATCGAGTTGGTAACTGTGGTGCGTACCGGTTTTTTTTTCGGCAACTTCTACGGTCAGCAAATGGTTTTGAAGGGTCCAGTCGGTAACATACAGATGATCTTCCGCGTAAACGATCGGTGAATCTATAGCGGCCGAATCAAACACCGGCCTTGTTTCGGCAATTGCTTCGCCGATCACTACGGGGATGTTCTTTTTAATGATGCCCGCTTTTTCAAAAGCTATTTTCGCAAGCGTATCGCCGAGGAGGTTCATGTGGTCCCAGCCGATGTTGGTGATCACGCTCAGCTCGGGGGTGATGATGTTGGTACTGTCGAAACGCCCGCCCAATCCAACTTCTATCACGGCCACATCAACCTCATGCTTCGCAAAATAATCAAACGCCATTGCCACGGTGATCTCAAAGAACGAGGGTTCAATTTCATTGATGAGTGGCTGGATGCGTTCCGTAAAATCAACTACAAAATCTTCATCGCACATCACGCCGTTTATTTTGATGCGTTCACGGAAATCTTTCAGGTGTGGTGATGTGTACAATCCTGTTTTATAACCTGCTTCCTGCAGCACCGCTGCGAGCATGTGGCTGGTAGAGCCCTTGCCGTTTGTACCTGCAATATGGATCGATTTGAATTTGTTTTGTGGGTCGCCGAGCGCGTTACAGAGACGGATCGTGTTGGTAAGGTCTTTCTTGAAAGCGGCGGCGCCGATGCGGCTGAACATCGGGAGTTTGGTGAAAAGGTAGTGGAGTGTTTCCTGGTAATTCATAATTCGGTTGCAAATTATGAATTAACTGCGTGGGATGATTTTATTGAATGATAAATTCCATCGGCTCGATCCAGCGTGAGGTTGGACCGGGACAATTCATCCTGGCAAAAATGGCATCGAACACAACTTTATCTCCTTGCACGAGCGTTGAAAAAAACGTTTTCAGCTGTTCTGTAAAATAACAGCTTTCGGATTTCATTTTCAACACGGTTACATCGTTGCGTGTTATGGTAACGTGGAAACTATCAACAACAATGTGTTCCGTGCGCTTGTTTACCTGCTGGTAGCCCGTGATCCCCTTCTGCGCGCTTAAAATATAGGCGGAGATGGGCCCGCCGCTCTTGCCGGAGAGCGCCGCATAGCCGCCGTCGCAACCTGCTCGTTGCGCCAGGCCTTGTTTACATAAAAAAGAAGTTGTGAAGGATAAAAGGAATGCAAGCAGCGTATGGGATCTGCAAACACGCATCATCCACGCAATTTGAAGTTAAACACCAGTGTTCCTGTTTGCTCGTCTGATGAACCGCTGCTCAATTTGATGCTTCTTGCCTTGCGTAAGGCGATGGCCCTTATCGATTGATTGGTTGTGGTGGTGCCGCGCGGATTGATGGTGGCCACCGTAACATTACCTGCCCTGTCTACAGTGATGTCTACCGCAACTTTTGCGTTCTCATTAAAATCGTCTTCAAACGAAGGAAGTCTCGCGATCCTTCTTCCATCCAGCCCGCTGCGTATGCTCACGCCGCCCGTTCCCCCGTTGCCACCGTTGCCGCTTGCTGCATTGCCCTTGTAGCTGTCTGAATTGGGGTTCCCGTTCGGGTTGCCCTGGTCGCCTTTGCCACCGGCGATGCCCTGGTTCCTTACACCATTGTAGCTGTCTGCCCGGTTACCGCTGGTGGTGGTGCTTGTGCCGCCTTTGAATACGGCTTTTGGTTTAGGCGGCGCGGGTGTGGGTTTCTCGGCCACCACGGGGTTGTCTTTTTTTACTTTCGCGGGTGTTGTGGTGATGGGTTTTACCGCAGGTTTGGTGGCTTTTGAAACAGAGGGCGCGTCGCCATCGTCGTATTCGTCGGGGGTTACTTTGGGTTGATCGCCTTGCTGCTGCGCGGTTTTGGGCGGCGCTGATTTCACGTCTTCTGTGGCAGAGGGTTCACCCGGTATCTGCGGGGCCACATCGCCGAGGCCGGTCTCGCTGTTGCCCAGGTTCACTTCGATGCCTTCGCCGAAATCGGGTGGGGGTATCTGCGGCAGTTGCCATTGCATGAAAAAGAAAAGCACGAACAACAACAGGCAGATGCCTGCCGTGTAGGCCGATGCCTTCATGTTCTTTTCCCTTTCAAAACTCGCCGCCATGGACTGGGTGTTGGTCATATCAAATATACCCCCGTAATACTGTTTACTGATTGATGTTGAAAATTACACCCGCCGGGCGGAGGTAATCCACTTTCGGGGTATAAATAAAGGTTAAATGAACCGCAAGGCGTAAGCCGGGGTGTGATTTAATGAAATTGCCCCGCAGCGTTCAACCGGCAACGGATCAAACGCGTTACCGGTTGAACACTGCAGGGCAATACACAGCCCGTGCTGCGAACTTTTTCTCTATTTGGTTATTCCTTCGAGGGCGAACAGAAAGGCGTAGTTCAGCGCCACATCCTTCAGGTAATCAAACCTGCCTGATGCGCCGCCGTGGCCAAATTCCATGTTCGTATGAAGGAGAAGCACATTTTTATCTGTTTTGTACTCGCGCAACTTGGCCACCCATTTCGCCGGTTCAAAATACTGAACCTGGCTATCGTGCAGCCCGGTGGTTACAAGGATGTTCGGATAGGCTTTCTTTTCTACATTTTCATAGGGAGAATAGCTTTTCATGTATTCGTAGGCATCCTTGTTCTTCGGGTTGCCCCATTCGTCGAATTCGTTGGTGGTAAGCGGGATGCTTTCGTCGAGCATCGTGTTCACCACATCAACAAAAGGAACCTGGGCTATTACGCCGTGCCACAGGTCGGGTGCCATGTTGAGCACAGCGCCCATCAGCAATCCGCCCGCGCTGCCGCCCTGTGCATAGAGATGTTCTTTGCTGGTGTATTTCTGGTTCACCAAAAACTCCCCGCAATCGATGAAATCGGTGAAGGTGTTTTTCTTTTTCATCAGCTTGCCATCAAGATACCATTGCCTGCCGAGGTCCTCGCCACCGCGTATGTGCGCGATCGCGAAAACGAACCCGCGGTTGAGCAGGGTGAGCCGCGCACTGCTGAAGGTTGCGTCGGTGCTGGATCCGTACGATCCATAGGCATATAAAAGCAATGGGGCGGTGCCGTTCTTTTCAAAACCTTTTTTGTAAACCAGTGAAATGGGAACCTTTGTTCCGTCTTTCGCAGTTGCCGTTAATCTCTCCGTTACATATTCTTTCGCATCGTATCCACCCAATACTTCCGCCTGCTTCATCAGTTTTTTGTCTTTCGAAACCATGTTGTAATCATAGATCGACGACGGCGTGGTAAGCGATGTATAGCTGTAACGCAGCGTGGTTGTGTTGTATTCAACATTGTTGCTGAAGTTGGCAGCATAGGCGGCTTCGCCGAAATCGATGTAGTATTCGGCATTGTCTTTCAGGTTGCGTACCCGCATTTTTACCAGGCCGTCTTTCCGCTCGTTCATCACCACAAAATCCCTGAACTCGGTAATGCTTTGCAACAATACATCTTCGCGGTGCGGGATCACCTCTTTCCAGTTCTCGCTGCCGGTTTTGTCGAGCGGGCATTCCATCAACCTGAAGTTCTTGGCGTTCCAGTTGGTGAGGATGAGGTACCTGTCGGCCAGCGGCGTTACATCGTACAACACATCTTTCATCCTTGGTGTAAACACTTTGAATTCCGCCATCGGTGTATTGGCATCGATGATCCTGGTTTCTGCCGATAGGGTCGCCTCCGAATAAATGAGAATGTGTTTGCCATCTTTCGATTTTTCTACACCTATGTAATTGCTTTTGTCTTTCTCTTCGTAAACCGTTACATCCTGCGATTCCGGTGTGCCGAGCGTGTGCCTTTTGATCTTTTCCGATAAGAGTGTAACGATGTTTTTTGATGTATAGAAGATCGTCTTGTTGTCGTTGGCAAAAGTGGGATCGCCGCTGGTATTGGTTACCACGTCTTTCAGCGTTTCACCTGTTTCCAGGTTCTTCACATGAATATTGTATTGCCTGCGGGATACCTCGTCTACCCCATACGCCATCAGCTTGTTGTCGTCCGAAATCTCGAACCCGGAAACAGCGTAATACGCTTTGCCTTTTGCCAGTTCATCCACATCCAGCAGGATCTCTTCGGGTGCGGAGAGGCTTCCTTTTTTGCGGCAGTACTTGTAATACTGTTTACCGTCTTCCGTTCTCGAATAATAGTAATACCCGTTTTTGAACGATGGAACGCTCTCGTCTTTTTCCTTGATGCGTCCCTTCATTTCCTTGAACAGGTCGGCCTGCAGTTGCCTGGTTCCCGACATCATCGTGTCGAGGTAAGCATTCTCGGCTTTGAGGTATTCAACCACTTTGGCGCTGTCTGGGCCCTTCTTGAAGTAGTCGATCATCCAGTAATAATTATCTGTAACGCTGTCGCCATGAATGGTGCGTACAAATGGCTTTTTATCGGCCACGGGCGCTGCAACGCCGGGCCATTGGTAAGGCTCTTTCTTCATTTCTTTTTTTGAGTTACAGGCGATCAAGGCGATGGCCAGTGCGGAAAACAGCAGTTTGTTTTGCATTGTATTGGTTTGAAGCCTTAAGATACAATGCAAAAACGGAATCATTTCAATTCTGACAGCAAGTTATCCAGATCGAGGGGCTCGGTTACCATCTGCAGGTTGCCCGATGCATCCATGGGCCATTGGTCGCGCGGTTTGTCCCAATACAGCTCCACGCCATTGCCGTCCGGATCATCGAGGTACAAGGCCTCCGATACGCCATGGTCTGATGCCCCTGTAAGCGGGTATTTTGCATCCGCCAGTCGCTGGAGGATGGCCGCAAGGTCTTTGCGTGTGGGGTAGAGGATCGCGGTATGAAACAACCCCGGCGCGTGCACAGGCGCAGGGGGCGTGCCCTTGCTGTACCAGGTATTCAGCCCGATGTGGTGGTGGTAGCCGCCGGCTGAAATAAAAGCGGCCTGCGTGCCGTATTGCTGCATCAGTTCAAAACCAAGCAGGTCGTGGTAGAACTTGAGTGCGCGACCGAGATCCGAAACTTTCAGGTGAACATGGCCGATACGGGTTTGGGCTGGAACTTTATACATTTTTTGCAGGGTTGATGAATGGATAACAAAATTACGGAACGGTTGTTCGGTTTGCGTTTCGGGAGGGATGAACAAAAAAAAGACCGCAACGGGTGCGGTCTTTGGTAATATGAATCGATCGTTTACAATTTATCATCCGTGATGCTTGCCATCATGTACTCTTTATTCAACCGCGCAATGTTGGTGATGGAGATCTCTTTCGGGCAGGTAGCTTCGCATGCGCCGGTATTGGTGCACGATCCGAAACCTTCTTTTTCCATCTGCGCCACCATGTTCATCACGCGCGATTTTCGTTCCGGCTCTCCCTGTGGCAACAAGGCCAGGTGCGCCACTTTTGCGCTCACGAACAACAGGGCGCTGCTGTTCTTACAAGCTGCAACACAGGCCCCGCAACCAATACACATGGCTGCTGCAAATGCTGCATCTGCATTGTCTTTCGGAATGGGAAGCGCATTGCCATCCACCGCATTACCGGTGTTGACGCTGATGTATCCACCAGCCTGTATGATGCGGTCGAACGCACTGCGGTCTACCATCAGGTCCTTGATCACCGGGAACGCATTTGCCCTCCATGGCTCCACCACGATCGTGTCGCCATCCTGGAACGCGCGCATGTGAAGCTGGCAGGTGGTATTGGCCTCCCACGGGCCATGCGGTTTACCGTTGATGTACATGGAGCAGGCGCCACAGATGCCCTCGCGGCAATCGTGGTCGAAGGTGATGGGATCCTCACCGTCTTTGATCAGTTGCTCGTTGAGCACATCAAACATCTCCAGGAAACTCATCTCAGAAGAAATGTTCTCAACCCTGTACAATTTGAAACCACCTTTGGCAGCAGCGTTTTTCTGCCTCCAGACTTTCAGGTTTAAATTCATGTGGTAATGTTCCATAGTTAACCTTTGTGTTCTCCCGTAGGAGAGATGATCTAATCAGCAATCACCAATTGCTAATGATTAATTACTTATAGTTTCGTTGTGTTGGTTTGATCACTTCGTATTTCAGTTCTTCTTTGTGCAGCACCCAGTTGCTTTCGCCCGCATATTCCCAGGCGGCAACGTACATATACCCGTTGTCGTCGCGCAGCGCCTCGCCATCCGGTGTCTGGAACTCTTCCCGGAAATGGCCGCCGCAGCTTTCGTTCCGGTCGAGTGCATCTTTACACATCAATTCGCCAAGCTCGATGAAATCGGCTACACGGTTGGCCTTGTCGAGCTCGGGATTCATTTCATTGATTTCTCCCGGGATCCTTACATCGCTCCAGAACTCTTTTTTCAGCTGCTGTATTTCCACGATCGCTTCCTGCAGGCCCTGTGCATTGCGGGCCATACCGCATTTGTCCCACATGATCTTTCCCAGGCGTTTGTGAAAGCTTTCAACACTTTGTTTGCCTTTGATGTTCATCAATCGTTCGATCCTGTCTGATACTGCTTTCTCTGCCGCCGCAAAAGCTTCGTGCGAGGTTTCCACTGCTTTTTCGTAGATCTCGTCGGCGAGGAAATTACCCACCGTATAAGGTGCAACAAAGTAACCATCGGCCAGTCCCTGCATCAATGCCGAAGCCCCCAGACGGTTTGCGCCGTGATCGGAAAAATTGGCTTCGCCGAGCGCATACAGGCCGGGAACGTTTGTCTGCAATTCGTAATCAACCCACAACCCGCCCATGGTATAGTGAACGGCGGGGTAGATGCGCATCGGCACTTCGTATGGGTTTTCGCCTGTGATCTTTTCGTACATATCAAACAGGTTACCATATTTTTCTTTCACTACTTCTTTACCCATGCGTATGATCTCTTCCTGGCCCGCGTTGTCTTTGCCCTCCTTGCCCGCTTCAATCTTGCCATAGCGGATGATGGCCGCGCTGAAATCGAGGTATACCGCCTGTTTGCTGCTTCCTACACCATATCCTTCGTCACATCTTTCTTTTGCCGCCCTTGATGCCACGTCGCGTGGTACAAGGTTACCAAAGGCCGGGTATCTTCTTTCGAGGTAATAATCCCTTTCGTCTTCCGGTATCTCGCTCGCTTTGCGGGTGTCGCCTTTCTGTTTGGGCACCCAGATGCGCCCGTCGTTGCGCAGTGATTCTGACATCAGGGTCAATTTCGACTGGTGATCGCCGCTTACCGGTATACAGGTAGGGTGGATCTGCGTGAAGCAGGGGTTTGCGAATGCCGCGCCTTGTTTGTGTGCTTTCCATGCCGCGGTAACATTGCTGCCCATGGCGTTGGTAGAGAGGTAGAATACGTTTCCGTAGCCGCCGCTGCACAACAGCGTGGCGTGGCCGAAATGTCTTTCGAGTTTCCCGGTAACCAGGTCGCGTGCAATGATGCCGCGTGCCTTGCCGTTGATCTTTACGATCTCGAGCATCTCGTGCCGGCTGTACATCTTTACGTTACCGAGTGCCACCTGGCGCTCGAGCGCCTGGTAAGCGCCTATCAGCAATTGCTGGCCGGTTTGCCCGGCCGCATAAAATGTTCTTTGTACCTGCGTTCCGCCAAACGAACGGTTGCTCAGCAATCCGCCATACTCACGTGCAAAAGGAACGCCCTGTGCAACGCACTGGTCTATGATGTTGGCGCTCACTTCCGCCAAACGGTGAACGTTTGCTTCGCGCGCGCGGTAGTCGCCGCCCTTGATGGTATCGTAAAACAAACGGAACACGCTGTCGCCATCGTTCTGGTAGTTCTTCGCTGCGTTGATGCCACCCTGTGCGGCGATGGAATGCGCGCGGCGGGGTGAGTCCTGGAAGCAGAAGGCTTTTACTTTATACCCCATTTCACCCAGCGATGCGGCGGCGGATGCGCCTGCAAGACCTGTTCCTACAATAATGATCTCCAACTTGCGCTTGTTGGCGGGGTTCACCAGTTTGCAGTGCCCTTTGTAATCGGTCCACTTTTCGTCTAAAACACCGGCTGGAATTTTTGCATCTAACATATGAGGCGGTTTGTCGTTTGTAGTTTTTGGTTTGTTGCGGTGAACGGCCGGTCATCTATTCGCAACCGGCTTGTGACCCACTAATCTATCCAATGAAAATAAAAGCTCAACGGCATCATCGCAAAGATCAGCGTGATGAGCACGGAAAAACCGTAGCCCAATCCCTTGAGCATGGCAACATAACGTTTGTTGTGAACACCCATGGTCCTGAATGCGCTCTGGAACCCGTGTGCGAGGTGATAACCCAGCGATATACAGCCCACCACGTACAGGATCACGATCCACAATACGCTGAATTCTTCTTTCATTTTTTCATAAAGGTTGATCTCTTCGCCCAGTAAAAAACCCTGGTGCGACCTGTTGGGCAACCAGAAATTGGAGATATGGACAACGAGGAACAAAAGGATGATGGTACCCAGCAGGCCCATGCTGCGGCTGTACCATTTGCTGCCGCGATTGCCGTAATTAACCGCATAGCCCACGGAGCGTTTGGCCTGGTTCTGCGCGGTAAGCATATAGCCCTGGATGATGTGAAGCAGTAAGCCCGCAAACAACCCGATCTCCAGGATACGCGGTACCCAGTTGCCCCCCATGAAATGGGCGCCTTCGAGGAACATCTCGCCATTGTCGTTCGCCCAGATACAAGCATTCAATCCCGCATGGATGATCAGGAATAGGATGAGGAAAATACCGGTAAGTCCCATAACCAATTTCTTTCCTACCGGTGAAGTGAAGACTTGTTTCCAGGTCATATAGTCAGTTTAAGTGTATAAATCGACGCAAAAGTAATTAGTAATTGGTAATTAATAATGAATAATTAAAGGAAGCGGCGGGGTGGGGGATCAATTACTAATTATTAATTATTAATTACTAATTACATTTGGTTTATGATAAAACTCCTCTCCATTTTATGGAACAGTTTCCGGATGGCGTTGCAGGAATTGCGGGTGAACAAGCTGCGGACTTTCCTCTCGTTGTTCGGGATCACCATCGGGATCTTTTGTATCATCGGCGTGCTGGCCACGGTGGACAGCCTGGAGCGTAAAGTACAGAACGATATCAAAGCTTTTGGAAACAACACTATATATATAGACAAATGGAACTACGGCGGGGGCGATGGCGGTTATCCCTGGTGGAAATACATCAAGCGCCCGCAGATGCGTTATGAAGAAATGAAATTCATCAAAAGCAAAACCCAACTGGGCGCAAATGCGGCGATGTTCGTTTCTTCGAATGTGACGCTCAGTTACCTTGATAATACATTAAGCGGGATCAATCTGTATGGTGTTTCTGAAGAATTCAACAACATCCAGACCATCGAAATAGAAGCCGGCCGTTACATCAATGAAACCGAATTCAGCCGGGGCACCACAACAGGCGTGATCGGCTACCGGGTGGCGGAAGAATTGTACATAGACCCGCAGCGCGCCGTGGGAAAGGAAGTTACCTACAACGGGCGGCACGTGATGATCATCGGCGTGATCAAAAAACAGGGACAAAGTTTTGTAGGCGGCTTTGATTACGACCAGAGCGTGATCGTTCCTTACAAATATTTTGCGGGTATTTACGATCCCGATAACAGCAACCCCTTCATCATGGTGCAGGGAAAACCCAATATCCCTTCTTCGGCTTTACAGGATGAACTGGTGGGCATCATGCGGCAGGCGCGGCGTTTGAGTCCTACGGAAGAAGATAATTTTTCCTGTAACGACGTAGCGATGTTCAGCGCACAGGTAACCGGTTTTTTCGGACAGGTAACTTTCGGTGGATGGTTCATCGCGGCGTTCAGCCTCATCGTGGGAATGTTTGGGGTGGCAAACATCATGTTTGTAACCGTGCGTGAACGGACGAGCCAGATTGGCCTGAAAAAAGCGATCGGCGCGAAGAAAAGGACGATCCTCACCGAATTTCTCATCGAAAGTGCGTTCCTCTGCGTGGTCGGGGGCATCATAGGCCTGTTCCTGGTATGGGTACTCACCACCATCCTGAGTTCAGTACTTCCGTTCCAGATTTTTATTGAACCCAAAATGGTGGTGCTTGCCATGAGCGTTTGTATCATCATCGGCGTTCTGGCAGGTATCATACCGGCAGCCATAGCCGCAAGAATGGATCCGGTGGTGGCCATCAGGACAAAATAGCCAGGCGGTTATCGCATGTCTTGTTTTATGCGCCTGATCTCTGTTCAACTCTGCTATCTTTGTGGTTTGAATGGTTCCGTACAAATACATGATCATTAAACGAGAAATAAGTTGGCCACAATACTTGCCATAGAATCATCCTGCGACGAAACTTCCGCATCTGTATGTGTGGATGGAAAGATATTATCCAATTTCATAGCCAACCAGACCGTGCACCAGAAATACGGGGGCGTTGTTCCTGAACTGGCCAGCCGCGCCCATATGCAGAACATTGTGCCGGTGATTGACGCCGCCCTGAAGGAAGCATTCCCGGAAGCGTTGCCGCAAAACAGCCTGCAAAACGTAGACGCCATCGCATTCACGCAGGCGCCGGGTTTGATCGGAAGTTTATTGGTGGGGGCACAGTTTGCCAAATCCCTCGCACTTTCGCTCAACAAACCACTGGTTTCCGTGCACCACATGCAGGCGCATGTATTGGCAAACCTGATAGAAGAGAACCGCCCCGCATTTCCATTCCTTTGTTTAACGGTGAGTGGCGGCCATACACAGATCGTACTGGCCAGTGGCCCGCTTGATCTGAAAGTGATCGGGGAAACGATAGACGATGCCGCCGGCGAGGCCTTTGATAAAAGCGCAAAACTGCTGGGGCTCCCTTATCCCGGGGGGCCGCTGATAGACAAGCACGCCAAAAACGGCAACCCGCTCCGCTTCAAATTCGCCGAACCGCAGATACCGGAACTGAATTTTTCTTTCAGCGGGTTGAAAACATCTGTGTTGTATTTTCTACAAAAACAGGAACCCGGTTTCATCGAAGCAAACCTGGATGATCTGTGTGCATCCATCCAGCATACCATTATCAACATCCTTCTCAAAAAAATAAAAAAGGCGGCGCAGCAAACGGGCGTAAAAAACGTGTGCATAGCCGGTGGGGTGAGCGCCAACAGCGGGCTGCGCAACTCGCTCAAAGAAATGGGAGAGAAACAGGGTTGGAAAACATACATTCCCAAATTCGAATACTGCACAGACAATGCAGCCATGATCGCAATAACGGCGTATTATAAATTCATGGAAAAAGAATTCAGTTCGCTTGAGGTTGGCCCTACCGCGAGGTCTGAATGGTAAAGCAGGATCGGCAACGAAGGGTGCTGATCGTTAAAAACGACAACGGTTAAAACGGTTTACTGCTTTGGCTTTTCAAATCCTCCGCCTCCCCGGCGCGTCTGGCATCGTTTTTTCATTCCTTTTTTAAACATTTCCCATGGAAAAGCAAAAAGACATACACGATCAACCGCGCGACGAAAAATACCTGCAAAACGAGGAAACAACGATCGACATGCCGGATGTATCTGATATACCCGGCCAGGAACACATCAAGGTTCCTAAAATGAAGGAGTTCCACGACACGACGATTTCTTCCGACGATGAAGAAGGAAAAGGAATTTTCGAAGACGATTCGATCGATCCCGATACGGATGTAACCGATGAGGAACGTGAACTGCTCAGTCGCACAGACGAAAGCATGAGTTCCATCGACGACGAGGATCGCCGCAAGCTGCTGCTCGACAACAAGGATCTCGACGGTGATTCGCTGAATGAGAAAACAAATTATTCGGGCAGCGACCTCGATGTTCCGGGTGCAGACGATGATGATGACAACGAAGCGATCGGTGAAGAAGACGAAGAGAACAACAGTTACAGCCTGGGTGGCGACAGGAAGGATTGAGTTTGAAAGACGCCAAACAACTTCCTGCACAGCAGAAAAAACATCAAATGAAATTAATCCTCATTTTAGGCATTGCCATGGTACTCGGTTCCTGCGGGCAGAAGATCTACTCGGAGAAAACAGAGCCATGCACCACTTCGGTAACGGGTGATACGGTAACGCTTGCTTACCAGAAACCGGTGGCCATTTTTGAAAAATGCGCAGACAATATGACCGCCTCGATCATCAGCGTCGAAGACTCGCGCTGCCCGAAAGGCGTGCAATGTGTATGGGCCGGGAAGGCGGCCGTGGTGCTGCAACTGGCCGGCACTTTCAACGTGAGCCTGGAACTGGGAAAGCAGATCGATACCAGTTTCCGGGAAAAGAAATTCTCCTTCCTGTTGGTAGATGTGTTCCCGTATCCTGCCGCGGGTACAGCACATCAGCCACAGCAATCCACTGCCCTGCTTCGGATCATCAAAAGCGAGCGCCTCACGGAAGCCGACCTGATGAAAAAGTAACCGGCGGCTCCTCTTTAAAATCAAACCCCTCAGAATCTACAATTCGTTATTTTTGAAACGCAACAACAGCGTTTTAATACCAACAGTATGATTCAAAGCGATATTTTCCAGTTTGAAGCCGAAATCCCATGGGAGGATCTTGGCAATGGCATTCACCGCCAGGTTTTTGGATACGATGAAACACTCATGCTTGTTAAAGCCAGGTTTGTAAAAGGAGCTGTGGGCGCCATGCACCAGCACCCGCACAGCCAGGTAACATTTGTTGAAAGCGGCGCTTTTGAAATGACCATCGGCGAAGAAACAAAGACGATCCGCAAAGGCGATGGGTACTATGTACCGCCCCATGTTGTGCATGGCGTGGTGTGCCTCGAAGCGGGAACGTTGATCGATGCTTTCAGTCCGCACCGGGAAGATTTTCTGCCTGCTAAAACGATTTGATGATTACCATCAGCGATGGGTGGTGAATGATGTAGCGAAAAAGTACGTTCAGTGGCTTCCTGTTGACATAAAAATCAAAACATACCATATGAAAACCAAACATCGTTCAATTGCCATCGTTGCTTCCTTTGTGCTGTTCGTGTTGCTCACCGCATTCACAAGCCTGCGCGAACGCAAAGCGGCCGATGCGCTCACCGGGGCTTGGGGCTTTGGAAACGAGGATCATAAAAGTGTGATGATCTTTTCAAACAATGTTTTTTCAGTTGCTGAATACAGCGTAAAGGAAAAGAAGTTCATCAATTCGTATGGCGGTACCTGGCACACCGAGGGCAATAAACTCATCCGCACGATAGAATGGCACTCAAAAGATTCTACCCATGTGGGTGCAAACTTTTACAACGATTTCAGGATCAAAAACAACCAGCTCGATCTTTCCATTCCAAACGAAAAATGGGAACGGCTAGATAATGGCGGGCCGGGCGCTTTGTCTGGCGTTTGGGTGATCACCGGCAATTATACAAACGACAAAGTTTCCAAACGCGGCAACCCTTTTTACCCGCGCAGAACAATGAAAGTGCTTTCAGGAAAATATTTCCATTGGATCGCTTACAATGTTGCAACCAGGCAGTTCCTCAACGCAGGCGGGGGAACCTATACCACTGCAGATAACAAATACACCGAGAACATCGAATTCTTTACCAAAACACCTGAAAGCATTGGCAAGAGCCTCGTGTTTGATTATTCTTTTGTTGATGGCGACTGGCGCCACAAAGGACAAAAATCTACCGGCGGCGCAATGGATGAGTGCTGGACAAAGCGCGAAGTGCTGGAGAAAAAATAAATCGGACACGTCATTCCACACCCAGGAAAAGATCCAGGATCGCAGCTGCCGTTCCCGGTAAACTGCGGAATATTTTTTCGCCGGTTTTGTTGGAGAGCAGGATGACGCCCAGGTCTGCCTCGGGATACATTACAATATAGCTTGCAAAGCCGGAGGTGCCGCCGTCTGTCCAGATGCGCGTTTTGTTTTTGGCCGGAGTATAATGATACCAGTTGATGGAAGCACTGTACTTCGTTGGATCGATCCTGTTTTCGGGATAAACGCCCACTACTTTATTGCTAACGGCATCCATCAGGATCGTCTTGCGCATTACCAGCCTGGTATTGGCGTCGTCCTGCTTCATCAGGAAAGAAAGGTATTTGAGCAGGTCTTCTGTGCAGGAGATCATCCCGCCCGCGCCCCGGTAATACAGGTTTGCGATGGTACGCACGGGTTTTCCTTTGCCGTCGTGGCCCTGCACCGTAACGGGCTTGTTCCCGGGCACAGGGAACCGCGTATTGTTCATGGCAAGTGGCTGTGTGATCATGTCGCGGATCAGCTCATCTATCGGCCTGCCATAGATCTTCTCAACGATATGGGCCAGCAACTGCGCACCAACATTGGAGTGGCGCGGAACCGCCCCGGGGATTGTGTCGGGTTTTACGGTGGCCAACGCTTTGAACAGCGTGTCGATCGTATACTTCGCTATTGTTCTTCCCCTGACCACATCAACTGAATCCTCCGGCGCGTTGCGCATCTCCTGCGTGGGTGCGGGGAGATTGTCGGGTAGTCCCGATGTCATGTTGGCAAGATGCAGCAATTGCACGGGATGATGGTTGTATTCCAGCCCGGGGAAGGGCTGGTCAAAATATTTACGGATGTCGTCGTCCATGCGTGCCCTGCCTTCATTGACCGCCCTTGCGAGCAACAATCCCACAAACGTTTTTGTGATCGAACCGATCTCGTACAGCGAACGCTGCGAAAGCGGCTCGCCGCCATCTTTTTCTGCCTGCCCAAAATTGTAATAATAAGTCTCGCCCCTGTACAAAATACCAAGGGATAAACCGACACCTTCTTTTTCGCGCAGCAGCTTTTCGCCGAGGCGCCTGATAACGGTATCCCTGGATTGGGGCAGGGTTTGCGAGCACAATTGCGTTGCCGCCAGCAGAACGCAAATGAGGGTTGCTGAGAGTCTGGTCATGAAGTGGTAACTCAGTATAGGCAAAAAGGTTACGCCGGGGAATAGTTTTTGTATCAGTATCACTGATCTATCATTTAAAACAAATTATATGAGTCTTAAATTCATCGCAGGACTGGCGCTGGGCGCAATCGTTGTTCATTTTCTTAATACAGAAGAAGGAAAGGCATTCATCTGCCGTTTAAAAACAGACATTAACAAAGCTGAGGACGGGCTTACCGATCTGGCGGAAGGGCTTGTTCAGAAAGGCAAAGAGTTCATCAATGGCAAACCCGAAACGGAAGAACTGGAAGCGCCTTTGATCGTGGTGGTGGAGTCGAACCCGGTGGTGTGATGGTAGAACTGCGTGCTTTGGTGTTGCTACGGCGATAATTGTTCTTCGCTTCCCGGTATCTGGCGCGCAGTTGCTTACTTAACCTGGTTTGCCGCTTTCCTATGCGCGAAACTGATCGATTGCTGGAAAGTGAGCTGCATATCGAGCTCGTTGGCCACTGTGATCAGTTGGTCAACCGTGGGGGAATGATCTCCATTGAGCATCGATTGTAGTTCCGCCACGGAAATTCCCGTGCGCTCAGCGAGCTCCGACACGGAAATCTGTTTCTCTTCAGCAAGTGTACGCAGAAACCGGCACAAGCTTACGCGTTGTCTCTCAATGGGCATATCTGGATGTTTTCCTTTCTAAATTAAACCATTCTTCAGAATTGTGCGCTGATCTGTCCATCGTTTTTTAACGGAATTAAGGGCGGTGTTTTCAACGTATGCGTCTTAAGAATACAACATCCGGGTGCCGCGTTTTTTCTACATATTCCCGGTTCTACCCCGGGAAAGCAAGTGGCAGATTTTTTTTGCGTTTGGTAATTGTGTGCGTGTTAATCGGCCACAAAAATTTTCTTACCTAAAAGTAAAAACGATGAAAAATATTTTTTTAGCGCTGTTTATCACAGTTGCCGCGACATCGTGTGGAAACAACAACCCTGACCCCAAGAAAGAAGCGGCAGAAGAAAACAAGGCAAAGTTCGACAGTACAAACCTTGAAGACGATACAAAATTCGCCGTAGCTGCCGCCGATGGCGGGAGGATGGAGGTGGAGCTGGGCAAAGTGGCCCTTGTGAACGGCTCCTCTAAAACCATCAAACAGTTTGCGCAGATGATGATTGATGATCACAGCAAGGCAGGAGAAGAACTGAAGGCACTGGCAACCTCGAAAAACATTACGCTGCCCGCAGCCCTCAGCAATAAGAACCAGGATGCGTTGAACGACCTTTCCAAAAAGAAGGGCAATGATTTTGACAAAGCCTATGCTTCGTTCATGGTAGACGATCACAAGGAAGACATCGATGAATTCAGAAAGCAGGCGGAGAACGGCAAAGATGCTGACCTGAAGAACTGGGCCGCAGGCAAAGTGCCTGTGCTTGAGCACCACCTCATGATGGCACGCGCAGCCGATTCAACCTTACGGAAGAAATAACAGCACAACAGCAGGATAAATTATTATTCAAAACAAAATCAAAATATGGAAAAGATCAACGATCTGCACGAACTTCTGAAACACGAGTTGAAAGATTTGTATTCTGCGGAAACACAACTGGTAGACGCCCTGCCTAAAATGGTGGAAGCTGCGAACGATGCGAAACTCAAAAAAGCTTTCCGCGACCATCTTGCCGTTACGAAGGAGCATAAAAAACGTCTCGATAAAATACAGGAATTGCTGGGTGAAGAACGCATCAACCCTGAAAACAAAGGGTTCTTCGCAAAACTATTCAGCAGCGAAGAAGGCGATACACATTGCAAGGCAATGGAAGGGCTTATCAAAGAAGCAGACAGCTTGATGAAGGAAGACATGTCGCCACAGGTAATGGACGCTGCACTGATCGCTGCCGCACAAAAAGTGGAACATTACGAGATCAGCAGTTACGGAACCGCGCGTGCGTATGCATTGCAGCTGAATATGCCCGATGTGGCGCAGCTGCTGAAAAGCACACTCGATGAAGAATATTTTGCCGACGACTCGCTCACCAAACTTGCGTTGAACGGTATCAACGAAGAAGCAGAAGACGATGTGGCGCGAATGATCTCAAAGAAGGCCCAGGATGATGTTCCGGGTGGAGGATCAAAAACACCGGCGACGAAAAGCACGGCCGCAAAACAATCACCGCAGAAAAGCAACGCCGTAAAATCCGCACCGAAAAAAACAGCTCCCGCTTCGGCCGGGAAAAAAACGGGCGGAGGGCAGCCTGCAAAAAAAGCGTCCAACAATCAACCGGCAAAAAAAGCAACCGGCAGCCAGCCCGCGAAAAAAACAGCGAAGAAAAAATCAGCCGGTAAAAGAAAATAGATGCACGCAGGTTCCAAACAGGAAGAATTGCTGCTGGATGAATTGGCGGCGCTTGACAATCAATTGATCGATATCAACGGCACAAGGTTCAAACCAAGCGACTGTTACGTAGTAAGTACGGACCCGGTTCGTGTTTCTTTTCACGATCATTGCCCGCAATTGTTGCGCGAAAGGATTGAATCTGTGATCAACCGTTTCAAAAAATAAAGAATGGATGCCCGAATCGTACCCGTAAATACAGCAGGTAAAGAGAACGACCTGTATTTTTCAAGAGACTGCAACAGCCGCGAAGAAGCGACCGCTTGTTTCAAACGCGCGTGTAAACGTTTGGTAAACCCGCCGCTGTGGCATGAGCTCGCGGGAAAGTTTGCGGCGGAGTTTAAACTGTTCAATGCAGCCGGTAATACGGCGGAGCGACTTGCCGCCGTTGGCGATTTCTTCCAGGTAGATCTACCTGGCCCGGGCCCAAAGGCAGGTGGTGGGTACGATTGGGTGACTGTTGTTTCCATCGTGGATGAAACAAATGAAAATGCGGAGGAAGAAATGTTCGCTATGAAACTGCAGCCCGCAGCGGATCCTACGGGTTCCGGGAACGGGGTCGCCCATTTTTTCAGAGAGGGGGCTTCCTCAACTTTTGTGATACAGCGAACAGGGAATCGTGTGTCTGCGTCTTACCATGGGAGAAACGAGTTGCCCAATGTAAACACCGACAACGGTTTTGATAAGATCCGCAACACGGTTGTTGCCACTGGTGCCGCACTGGGTTTATCAGAGGCACAATGGTCTGCTTTATGCAAAGCGCTTTTAGAAGATGAGATAGGAGGGTAAGTGATGCTCCACTATCTGTAGATGCTGAATACGCCTTCTTCCGGACCAAAAACGGTGATCAGGACGTAAACGATGGATTCACTTCTCAACGATGCTTGATCCCACGTAGTGAACGACGAATTTTCTCTACACGGAACCGACGCAATAAAACTGCGATGTCGGTTTCTTTCTACGAATTGACCGCTTTAATGATGTGAATAGAAAGGTATATGTTTTGTGCTCCAGGTAATAGATACTAACCCATACAAATATAAGTTATGAAAAAGACGGTCCTGATGATAGACGATGAACTCGATTTCTGCGAAATGGTAAAACTGAGCCTGGCAAGAAACAATGTAACGGTAGACTGTGCAAACTCCCTTAACGAAGGAATGCAGCGTTTAAAGATATGGGAGCCTGAGGCGCTGCTGCTCGACAACAACCTGCCCGATGGTCTCGGCTGGACACAGGCCGCATCGTTACAGAAGTTATATCCCAATATGAAGATCATACTGCTCAGTGCTTTTGAAGTGCCGCCTTATGAAACAACCGGGATAGGAATGGAATTTGCGCGCGTATCCAAACCCATTAAGATGGAAGAGCTGGTGGGATACCTCGCGTAAAACTTTAAAACGAAGTATTATGTTACGGAAAACAATAGCCTGCGCAATGCTGGCCGCATTGATGGCCTGCAATGGCGGAAAACATGAACCGGTAGTAAACGAGAAAGACACGCTATCCAATCCTGTTAACTATGGCAAGGATGGCGCGCCCGATTCTGTGGCCAATACGGATACGATGCGGGTTCGGCCGGATTCAGGGCAAAGGTAACAGTGGACCGATCGTCGATTGTACCGGGCCGGTAAGTGCTGAGCCCCGTTATGCATTTTTTAGTTTAACTGGTGTGAATATAATCTTTTACATAGACGACAGGTTTTACCAAGGCAAAGCCACGCCCAGGGAAAACGGTGCCGAGGCCCAGTTCCGTGTCGAACTTTTGGGGGAGGAACCCTTTGTGGTGTGCCTCTCGGGCAACGGCCACTGGGCCAGCGATGATGACGTAGATGATATCCTGGTACACGCCATAGGCCGCGAAATTCAGCTTTACAATGCGGGCGATGCAGGCCAACCCGTGCCGAATGGCTATGCTTCCCAGTCGGTTATGAATGATTAGCCTGGTTTCTATCTTCTATTTACCACGCAGCTTCAACACTTACAATTTCCATCCCCTACAAACCTCGTAATACGATCTGCTACACTGCAGTTCCCATTCCCTTATTTCCCGGTTGTTGATCATACGATCGCAAATTGATCATTGTGGTGAGTTGATTTTACCCCGCACCACTATTGCCTGGGCACCCGTGTATCGTTCTTTTTGTATCAAGGAAAACCGAACCATTATGAGAACGATCACCCACCTGTTTTCAAGACGTAAAAAACGATACAGCGACGATCACTATATGAAGATGGTAGAGAATGCAGGTGTGGTAATGTATACTGCAGATACCACCGGAACCATCAATTTTGTGAACAGCCTTGTGTGTGAACTCACCGGGTTTTCTGCGGAAGAACTGGTTGGCAACCATTTTTCCATGCTGCTCGACAGCGAATGCGAAAAGGAAGTGTCCCAGTTCTATTCCGGGCAGTTTCTTCGAGAGATCGTTTCTACCAACCAGGTTTTCATGATCCGTACAAAGACCGGCGAGCGGAAATGGGTTGAGCAATTTGCAAAACTCATCATCACCGATGGAACCATCAAGGGGTTCCAGTGTATGGTAAAGGATGTAACGGCCGAAAAGGAAATACAGGAAGCGCTGGCCGCTTCGGAGCAGCGCCGCAAGGAAAACGAATACAGGCTCACTGCGATTCTTGAAAATACCAGGACACTTATTTTTATCAAAGACCTCCAGGGCCGTTACATTACGGTAAACAGGCGATTCAGGGAGGTGTTCAACCTCACGGATGAAATGGTGATCGGGAAAACGGACCGCGATTTTAATTCAGAAGAACGGGCAGCTCATTACGCACGCATGGACAGCCAGGTCATAGCCGGCGCCGGTCACATCGAGAGCGAGGAACTGGTTGAAACACCCGGCGGAACCATGCACCTGTTGCTGGCAAAATTTCCTTTACTCGATGAAGATGGCAAACTGTTTGGCATCAGCGGGATCGCAACAGACATCACCGAAAGCGTGAACAACCGCAGGCAACTGGAGAATGCGCTCAGGGAAACAAAGGAAGCAAAAGAGATCCGCGAACAGTTCCTTGCGGGTATCAGCCACGAGACCCGTACACCCCTCAATGGCATCGAGGGCGCGACGCGGCTGCTCGCTGAAACACAGCTCGACCAACAGCAAAAAGAATTGGTATCGATGATCGGTCGCTCTGCAGAAAGACTCAACACCATGATGCGCGACGTACTCGATTTTGCCGACATTCACAAGGGCACCTGCCCGGTAAGCGATGGAGAAATTGATGTTCAGAAAATTGTGAGCGAAGTAACGGGCCGTTTTGCAACAACCATCGCGAAGAAGAAGCTCAGCACAAAAATCTACATAGACAAACATGTTCCGCGGCAGCTGAGGGGCGACAGGCAGCGGCTCCTGCAGATCCTGGGCAACCTGGTCAGCAACGCGGTGAAATTTACGGAGCGCGGCACCATCACGATCGAGGTGCAGGTGGCAAAAGCGGGCGGGTTGGAATTCGTCGTTACAGATACAGGCATCGGGATAGAACCCGGGAAGGGCGCCGCAATTTTTGAAAGTTTTTCACATGCATGCAAAAACGTAGTCGTTTCGTATGGAGGTGTAGGATTGGGATTGAGCATTGCCCGCGCATTGGCGCGTTTACAGGGTGGCGACATAACTTTTGAAAGCAAGGTAGGCATCGGTTCTGCGTTCCGGCTGTACATGCCGTACAAGCTGCCGGCTACCGCGCGCACCGTTGCGGATGGCGATGAGCTTGCCCAAAGGTATTTCCTCGTGGCAGAAGACGATGCCATCAACCGCAGGATCATCAGCCTGGTATTACAGCGCGCAGGAGTGAGGGCCGACCTGGTATCGAATGGCAGGGAAGCGCTGGAGATGCTTTGTAAAAATAAATACGACCTGCTGATCACCGACCTGCATATGCCCGTAATGGACGGCTACGAATTGACCCGCGAAGTACGGTCGCGTTTGCAAAGCACGATCCCCATTGTTGCTATGACGGCATCGGCACTGGGCGACGACCATGAAAAATGCATACAGGCAGGGATGAACGATTTTCTCCTGAAGCCTTTTGATTTTGATCAACTCTATAAAAAACTTTCTTTTTTGTTACCGGCCAGGGAAACTACTGAAAAACTTTTCAGCCTGGATCTGTTGTCGGAGCTGGGCGATGAAGAAAGTGTGATGGATGTGATCGCCCTGGTTCTGAACGATGTTCCTGCTGAGCTGGACCGGCTACGGGAACGATCATCGCAAAACGATCTCCAGGGAGTGTGCGCCCAGGCACATAAACTCAAAGGATCACTGTCGTTGCTCAATACCAGCGCGATCACGTCCTTGCTTATGCAGATAGAAACGGATGCAAGAACCGGGGGGAATGATGTACAGGTACAGGCAAACATCCGCGAAGTGAATCGACTTGGCAGGTTGCTGCTGGAACAGCTGTCCGCCGAATACGGCCAATTGAAAAAAAAACGCGTAACCGACACAGAAATAGCAGCGTAAACCACTAAACCCATTGATATGAAAGTACTGATTGCAGAGGATGATTCCATACTGCTTAAAACCATCGAATTGAAATTAAAGAAAGAAGGGTACGAGGTGATTACAACACGCGATGGGAGGGAAGCCATCGAAAAAATAGACATTTCCGGCGCCGACCTGGTGATAACCGACATTATGATGCCGTTCGCATCCGGTCTCGAGATCGTTGCCCGCCTGCGCACTTCCAACCAATCAAAGCGGATCCCCATCATCATGCTCACTTCGCTCGAACAGGAAAAAACAGTGATGGAAGCTTTTGCACTCGGTGCAGACGATTACATGACCAAACCTTTTAGCCTGAATGAGCTTGCGGCGCGGGTAAAAAAACTGTTTAGGCCGCCATCACCTGCTGCTGCATTTTAAATGGATTTACCAAAAACAGGATGACAGGAAATGGAAGCGCCAGGCGACTAAAAATTATGTGAAAAATAGTGGGCGCGAACCGGCCAGGACCGTTCGTCCCGGCCGGCCAACACCACTTTTTGTCTTGTCAGAAAATGATCTCTGGCGGTAACTGATCCAGGTATGCGGCAGGATCGGTTGCATTTTTGCTGAACCTGCCTGACAATAATCGGATGACTGTTTTCATATCCGGTAATTTTAGGGGTTAAGCAATGCAACAGGTCTTACTGCACCTCGATCTGCCTGTTGGTTAATTTTGCGCGGTCATTTTTAGGGATGGTAAGTCTTAAAATGCCGTCTGCATATGCCGCGCTGATGCGTTCATAATCCACGGTGTCGTCCATGGTAAAACGGCGCTCGAAAGACTGAAGCATGTATTCATTGCGCTCCCAGCCTTTTTGTTCTGAATGGACCTCCTCTTTGCGCTCGAAGGCGATGGTAAGTTCATTGTGTTTGATCTTAACCGAAAGATCCTCTTTGCGCAAACCGGGTGCGATCACGTCCAGCTCATAATGGTCGGCCGTTTCCCGCATGTTCACCGGAACGGTGCCGCGGTTCAGCTGGCTGTCGACATCCCATAAATTGCCATCGAGAAAACGGCGGAGGGAATCGGGCCAGAACGAGTGGAACATGCTTTCAAATCCTGCGGCAGTATTGCCGTTTCTTTTTGCAAGTGTGTTGTTCATAATGACCTCCTTTTTTTTTAAGCCATTATCCAACCTTATGCCAATGCCCGTACGCTGAAAATTTTTCAGCGCCTGTGAGAAAAAATTTCAGGAACGGGTGGAAAAGTTGACAGTGAAAGGCCAGGGGAACATAACAACTTTTATCTCCCAAACAGGTATTCGTTTCGCAGCGTCCATTTTTCTTCGCCATCAAACTTCACGTCTTTACGGGTCGAGAATTTATTTTTCCCGAAAAGATAGGTGTGCCTGAGTATGGCCTTGCGGTGATCGTTCCCGTCAACACCGTTTTTTTCAGTTACAATCTCAACGGTACCGTCGTCCATTGTTCTTTTCGATACCACATCTGCACCGTCGAACACAGAACCGTTGGCCGTGATGTGCAAGGTGTCGTTGCCGTTTGCTTTTGGCTCCTTGGGGTATGTCATCACGAATACCACTGCGTTGCCGGTATTCACCAGGGTAACATTCGCCGGCATGGAAAATGGTTTCCCGGTTGAATAATCTACATAAGTGAGGGTACCCGTCCAGGCGCCGAGCGATTGTTTGAAATCGTTTCCGTTAACCGTTTTGAAGGGTTGGGAATACAAATGCTCAACAAAAAAGAATGCAAGCAACAATAAAAAGGCTCTCATGGTAAAATGGTTTGAAAGGTAACGAAAACATCGCGCGATAGTTACAGAAGATGTAAAGTTCGCGACTTGGATTGGCTGCGGCCGGTTTTTTCGGGGGAATAAAAGGTTCCGGCAAATAAAAAAGTCCCACATTTCTGTGAGACTTTTTGTGACCGCGTCAGGATTCAAACCTGAAACCTTCTGATCCGTAGTCAGATGCTCTATTCAGTTGAGCTACGCAGCCATTCCCCGTTTGGGGTTGCAAATATAATGGCTTCCTGTTAATACACAAAACCTTCGCGCCTGAATCTGCGAATTAATCCTTTTTATATAAGCCCGCCGCCGTGGATTCCGTTAATTTTTTTGGCAGGAGCCAGGCAAACGCGGCGCCCAGTTTGTTCACAAAACCCGTAATGATCTCGGTTTTCCCGTTGTACATCGCATTTACGGCAATGCGGGCCACCGCTTCCGGTGTCATGTTCAGTTTCTGCCCGGCTTTTACCGCTTTTGCGCTTACCTGCGCGCGGTTGGCAAAATCGGTATCGGTTCCGCCCGGACTAACCGCCGTTACCGAAATAGTTGTCTTACGCAGCTCGAAATGCAAAGCACGACTGAAACTGAGCAGGAACGATTTACTGGCCGCATATACAGCGAGCCCAGGTACCGACTGGTAAGCCGCTGAACTTGCGATATTCAGGATATAGCTCCTGGGATGTTTTTTCAGCTCCGGTATCAGTGCGGAGGTGAGTTCTACCGGAACCGTCATATTTACCTGCATCATCGCCTTGTGTTCTTCCGCGGTGTAAGTATCAAAATCTCCGCTCAAACCATAGCCGGCGTTGTTAACAAGCATATTTACTTCGTAATTTTTCTCTTTCAGCCAGTTCATGGTTTTGGAAACGGCATCGGGCGCTGAGAGGTCCACGGCAAGATAGTCTGCCTTTATACCAAACCTGGTGGAAAGGGAGGCCGCGGTTTCTTTTAACAACGACTCACTCCTTGCAACCAGCAGCAGGTCGTTTTTGCGTGCTGCCAGTTCTGCGGCGATGGCTTTGCCGATCCCTTTGCTGGCGCCTGTGATCAATGCGTAGGGCATGTGATGGGTTTTATTGAAAAAGGTCAACAGAAGTTGACCTTTTATAATGACTTGATCGAGGGTAATAATTCTAATGGTGCACTTTGCCTGTAAACCTGTGGTAGAACGGCGTTCTGCTGTTTTCGTCTTTCGGTTTGTATTTACCGGTAACCAGCGGAACATACATTACACGCCTGCGGCTTTCTTCTCCGAATTTCGGGGATTGTTTAACACGGTGCCACAAACGGCCATCGTGTACGGAAAGGTCTCCTGCATGCATATCGAAACCAACTTCACGGTCGTCGTCGTTGTTATCGATGAAATACTTTTTGCCAAACAGGAGCTTCAGGATGTTCTGTTTGTGGGTGCCTGGCAATACGCGGAGGCCGCCGTTTTCAAACGGGCATTCATCCAGGTGTATACCCACATTGAGCATCGGCATGATCTTTTGCCCGAGAAACAGGTCGCGCGGTGAATCTGTATGCCAGCCCATCTGTGTGAAGGTGCTGTTTGGGGTATTGATGTAATTGTTGATCACAAGGCCATCTTTCTCATTCTCCGCAATACGGCCTTCGTACGGATTCAGGAAAGCCATAAGGGCTTTGAGTCTTGGCTCCTCCAGCAGCTGGTGCAACGGGTCGCTGTAGAGAGAGGTAAAACATAAACGTTGGATCGTTTTATTGCCGTGTTCGTCCTTGCCATATTTCAATGGAATCCCGTTAACCTTGTCGCGTTGTTCTGATAACCAAAGCGATTCAAGACGCTTGAGCTCACTGATATAGGTGGCCACTTTTTCCTTACTGATGAAATTTCTGAATACGATTACGCCGTGCTTGTCGAAAAACTCCAATTGCTCCGCGGTTACAGTATCTCCCAGTTGAAAATGACTATCCCATTTTTTCATTCGTACTATATTGCGTTATTTATTAATCGTTAGTATTAACCAAAGGTTATTTTTCAGTTACATTATGGTAAATAAGTATGCCTGAAAAACGGAGCAAATCTAAGCAATTTCTTCAGAGTTTTTGCCCCGTTAAAGTATAAGAGGTTAAATTACACCTTTTATTATGAAAAAAATCAGTCTGCCCCTTCCTTGTTTTTGCCTCATCCTGGCTGTTTTTGCGTTGAAAACCCCTAGTTATGCACAAAAAGACAGTACGAGCCGCAAAAGGCTATTAGTTTTCCCCGTTGTGGCAAAATCCATCGAAACGGGCTGGTCGTTCGGTACCGTGGGCACTCTTACCTTCCGGTTGTCTAAAGAAGACACCATTTCGCGTACTTCCAACCTCGAACTGCTGGCATTATATTCCACAAAAAAGCAGTTGGTAACGGCGCTGGCGGGAACGCAGTATTTCCATAAAGAAAAATTCATCCTCACCGAGCAGGTATCGTTCAGTTCATTTCCCGATAAATTCTGGGGGCTGGGCAAGAACACGCCTGATGCTGCCGAAGAATCCTACAAATTCAAACAGTATTATGTTTACCTGCACCTGCTCCGCAAACTTTCCCCCGGCTTTTTCGCCGGCCTGCTGTTTGAAACGCAAAAGGTATGGGACGTGGAATACACCAAGGGCGGGCTTTTTGATGCACAGAACGTAACAGGCCGAAACGGCTACAAGGTAGCGGGTCTTGGGGGAAGCCTCACCTACGACAAACGCAACAGCGCATTCTCGCCGGACAATGGCGCATTCTGCCAGTTCTCCTTCAATCATTTTGATAAATTCTGGGGCAACGATTACAACTACACCAATTATGTGCTCGACCTGCGCAAATACATCCCGGTCGGTCATACCAGCCAGGTGCTGGCCTTCCAGTTTTTCAGTTTTAACAATGTGGGAGAAGTGCCCATAAGAAGCCTTGCCTCTTTCGGCGGCGCCAACCGGATGCGTGGGTATTACGATGGCCGTTACAAAGACCTGAACCAGCTCATCGTGCAGGGCGAATACCGTTTCCCGGTTTACAAACGCTTTGGCGCCGTGGTGTTTGGCGGCGGTGGCAATGTGAGCCATTCGATCACGGAGTACGCCATCAACGATCTTAAATTTTCTTACGGAGCGGGGATCCGGTTTGCGCTCGATAAAAAAGAGAAACTCAATTTACGCGTGGATTATGGGGTGGGGGAAGGAAAGAACAGCGGGTTTTACCTGCAATTGGGGGAGGCGTTTTAATGGGATGTTGGTCAGGCGAACGATGTTGGCCAGGCGACCAACAGCGGCAAACTGCCTCCGTTGCTGTGTCCTTTCCCTAATACCTGGCGATCCTGCGCCCGAGGCGAACGATAAACCCGGTTAACACAAGCGCCGCAACAACATCGATCGTGTAATGTACGTGCTGTATCAATACCAATGCGGCAACCGTGAGGGTGGCGAGCAGCGCAACGATCTTGTCTTTTTTATTTTCCAGGCAAAAAAAGATCATCAGTTGTGTAGACGTATGGCCCGAAAAGAAAAGGTCCTTGGTAATAAATACCTGCGGCCCGCCGTAAAACAAACTGCTGATCGGATCGCGCAGGGGAATAAGTCCCGCCGGCGGGTTGAGCGGAACCAGTACGATGGTGATCATCCGCACCACAAACAAAAGGATCAATGAATAAAGGGCAACGAGAAAGATCGCGGGTTTTTGCATACAACGGATCCAGAGGAAAACCGTCATAGACCAGATGATGATAAAAGTAAGAATGGAAACATCGTACGGTGTGATGCGGTGCAGCAAAATATCGTGAAACTGGATGCCCTCCCGTTTTTCTATCGTGGCAAAAAACAATGGGAGGAAAGCGAGCATGATCACCAGGCAAATACTTCCAACGATCGTTTTCTTCCTGAATAGCGGATTCGCCCACGCGTTGCGCCATGCCAATGCGATCATCTTGTTTCTCCGCACCTGTTCATTTTCCATCGCGCAAAAATAATCGCTGATCTGATATGTCGACCATTGTTTAAGCAAATGATGGCGATTAAAAGTATGAATGGTCGTGTTTGCGTGTACTTCGATCTGTTATTCACCGTGTTCGGAGATCCATTGCCAAAAAATAAGGTATGCACGATCGCGTTAACAAAAGGATCGTCTCATACCTTATTTAATCATTGCTTGCCGTTTAAAACGCGCATCAATAATGCCATCTTACAAAAGCCTCCATCGCGGCGTATTTCGTCATGCCGAGCGCTGCGTAGAGGTCAGCGGTATGCGCGTTCCTGTCTTCTGCGCGCTGCCAGAACTCGCGGCTGTCTGCGCCCTGGAACGGCACCATGTCTTTCTGCGACTGGTGAATAAAGATGCCGAAGCGTTTTTTCATCACCTGGTCGGGGCTCATGGGAATGGCCATTTCAATATCGGAGATATCCCATTCCTGCCATGCGCCTTTGTACAACCACACCCAGCAATCGTTGATCCAGGGTTCGCCGGCGGCTTTGAGCCTGCGCAAACTTTCGAATACGATCTCCAGGCATACCTTGTGCGTTCCATGCGGATCTGCAAGATCGCCCGCGCAATAGACCTGGTGCGGTTTTAATTTTTTCAGGAGCTCCATCGTGACCAGTACATCTTCTTCACCCATCGGTTTTTTATCTACCGTTCCCGTTTCGTAAAACGGAAGGTTCATAAAATGCGCGCGGTCCTCGGTAAGGCCCACGTAACGGCAGGTTGCTTTTGCTTCGCAACGCCTGATCAATCCTTTGATCGAACGTATATCCGCAGTATCTACCTGGTTCTTCTGTTTGTTGGCGATGTATGTTCTCGCGGCCGATAGGATATCCTTGCTTTTATGATTGTCTATTCCGAACATGTCTTCAAACCCTACCGCGAAATCGATGAAACGTGTCACGAACTCGTCGGTAACCGCAATGTTTCCACTGGTTTGGTATGCTACATGCACCTCATGGCCCTGGTCGTGCAAACGCATGAATGTTCCACCCATGCTGATGATGTCGTCGTCGGGATGCGGAGAGAAGATGACGCATCTTTTCGGGTGCGGTTCGCTTCTTTCGGGGTGCATCGGTATCACGGCATTCGGTTTGCCGCCCGGCCAGCCGGTAATGCTGTCGCGGAGCAGGTAATATACCTGGAGGTTGATCTCGTAAGCGTCTCTTTCTACGAGCAGGTCTCCGAGACTGTTTTCTATGTAATCGTTTGCTGTAAGGCTCAATACCGATTTGTTCGTTTTCAGCGCCATGTAGATCACCGCGCGTTTGATCATCTGCGGTGTCCAGTCGCATTCGCCGGTGAGCCAGGGCGATTTTATGCGTGTAAGCTCGGCCGCAGCCGGTTCATCGATCACGAACGTACAATCGCTGTGCTGCTGAAGAATGCTGGCGGGGATCTGCTCCGTCATGTTGCCCTCAACAGATTTTGCAATGATGTGCGCTTTTTGTCCCCATCCCATCAATACGATGCGTTTTGCTTTCAGGATATTGCTGATGCCCATCGTGATGGCAAGACGCGGCACTTTCGAGATGTTTTCGAATTCGTAGGTATTGGCGATGCGCGTGGTGTTCTCAAGCGTAACCAGTCTTGTTTTTGAGAATATACTAGATCCCGGTTCATTGAAACCGATGTGGCCGTTCAAGCCGATGCCGAGGATCTGCAGGTCTACGCCGCCCAATTTATCCAGCTCAGCCTCGTAAGCCGCGCAATATTTTTTGATGTCTTCCTTGGGCCAACTCCCATTGGGTATGTGGATATTGGCAGGATCGATGTCGATGTGATTGAACAGGTGACGGTGCATAAAGCTCCAGTAACTCTGGAATGCATCTTTTTCGATCGGGTAATATTCATCGAGGTTGAAGGTGATGACGTTTTTAAAACTCAACCCTTCCTCGCGGTGCATACGAACCAGTTCGGCATAGAGATAAATAGGAGTACCGCCTGTGGCCATCCCCAAAACACAAGGCTGGTTCTGCGCTTGTTTTGCACGGATCAGGGCCGCGATTTCCTTTGCTACCGCTTTTGAACCGGCCAACGCTGAAGGAAAAATCTCCACTGGGATCTTCTCAAATGAATCTACCATGGTCATAGCACTTAAGTTTTTACAAAAATACATTCAATTTGCAGGATTGTGCAAGAAAAGAATGAATAAACGCATAAATCCGCAGCTTTAATTGGTGGCGCTAGGGCTACCGGAACGGATTATTTTTTTTCAGGCGCAACGCTGTTGTTGTTGGCGGCGTCGAAGAAAGCTTTGCTGTAGCTAACGCCCCACCAGTCGTACCGTTTGAACTCGTTCCGTAGCCTCGGCTCGAAATGGTTCCAGTCGCGTTGTTCTTTTCCACTCCACAACACCTCGCTCAAAGCGCTCATACGCGGGAAGATCATGTACTCGGCCTTGGATGCGTTGGGAATGTATTCGGTCCACAGGTTGGCCTGCGCGCCGATGATGTGTTTTGCCTCTTCGGCGCTCAATTCTGCCGGCTGTGGTTCGTAGCTGTAAACCCTTTGCACCGTTGTGTAGCAACAGATTACAAGGGAATCTTCATTTTTTGTTTGAGAATGGTCGAAATACATCCATCCGCCCGGCGTCATGATCACATCGTGTTTTTGTTTGGCCGCTTCTATACCGCCTTTTTCGCCGCGCCAGCTCATTACGGTTGCATTGGGCGCGAGGCCGCCTTCCAGTATTTCATCCCACCCGATGATCTGTTTGCCCTTGCCGTTCAGGTATTTTTCTATCCGCTGGATGAAATAACTCTGCAAACCATGCTCGTCTTTCAGTCCTTTTTCCCTGATGAGCTGCTGGCAGAAGGCAGAGCGTTTCCAATTGTCTTTCGGGCACTCATCCCCACCAATGTGAATGTATTTGCCGGGGAACAACGGGATCACTTCGTCAAGCACATCCTGCAGAAAACCGAATGTATATTCCGTGGGCGCAAATACATCGGGGTACACGCCCCAGGCTTGCTGCACCTGTTTGCCGGTGGTGTCGCCCGACCAGGTTACGTTCTTTGCGGGCCGGGTGGGTTCGTCTGGGAAACAACTCAGTTGCGGGTAGGCGGCAATGGCCGCGGATGCGTGGCCGGGCATTTCTATTTCTGGAATAACGGTGATGTAACGGTCGGCCGCATATTTCACGATCTCCTTTACCTGTTCCTGCGTATAAAAACCGCCGTATCTTTTGTTGTCGTTGCCCTTACCCGGGTGATGCCCGATGATGGTGCCGTTGCGGTATGCGCCAACCTGCGTGAGTTTCGGGTATTTTTTGATCTCTATTCTCCAGCCCTGGTCCTCGGTAAGGTGCCAGTGAAAGGTGTTCATCTTGTACATCGCAATAAAATCGATGTACTTCTTTACAAAATCAACCGGCATAAAATACCGGCCCGCATCGAGGTGCATGCCGCGGTAGGCAAAACGGGGCTTATCGTCTATCTGTACAAACGGAACGGAAAGCGTTTTCGTCTTTTCCATCGGCAACAACTGGATGAGCGTTTGCACCGCATAAAAAGTTCCGAGCGAACCCGCGCCGCCGATCTCTACACCATTGGCCGAAACAACCATTGCGTATGCGCCGGGAACGGGGTGGTCGATCTGTTCAATGTCCAGCACGATGTTGTTCTTATGGGCGCTTGAATTTTTAACGACAGGCAACCTGAAGCCATAAAATTGCTGCAGGTAATCATTCAAAAACTGCGCTGATCTCTCAAGTCCTGATTCTGCCAGCACGATCGCCGTGTTGGGTGTGATGGTAAAGCTGCCTTGCTGTGTCTCTACTTTTGTTGGCCGTGGAATAAGGTTCACTTCCTGCGCAAAACTGCTGAGCGAGAAAAACAGAGCGAGAACAAAAAAATTTTTTTTCATAAACGGAATTTGTTTTTTGATCCATAACCGGCAGCGGATGAGAGGTTGTGGATGTGTGTGTAAAATAAAAAAGATTCCTGTGCATACAGGAATCTTTTTCTATCCGTTGAAATTAATTTGTTAATCCACTTTTGTAAGCTTGATGATATTGGTAGGAAGGTGAAGGTCTACCGGCGTACTTCCCGTGTTAACCACCACATCGCCTGTGTTTACGAACCCTCTTTCTTTGAGGATCTGGATCTGGTCGTAAATAATATCATCCAGGCTGTCTTCTTCTGCGTAATAAAACGCGCGTACGCCCCAGCTCAGGCTCAGTTGGTTCACAAGTGTACGTTCTTTTGTAAAAACATACAATGGTGAAGACGGGCGGTAACTGCTCAGCATAAAACCGGTATACCCGCTCTGCGTCATACCGATGAGTGCCTTTGCGCCCACATCGTCCGAAATTTTACAGGCGTTGTAGCAGATCGCATCGCTGTGGAAAGAGGGCGAGTGCGGCTGGGGTTTCAGGTCCTCTTCGCGGTTGTATCTGTATTCTTTTTTCTCTACTTCCGCAATGATCTTGCGCATGGTTGATACCACCAAAGCAGGGTGTTGCCCTGTTGCGGTCTCTCCGCTCAGCATCACGGCATCGGCTCCTTCCAGAACGGCATTGGCCACATCCGTGATCTCGCTGCGGTTTGGTTTTACCCGGTCGATCATGCTTTCCATCATCTGCGTTGCCACGATCACCGGTTTTGCACGGTGTATGCATTTGCGGATGAGTTCTTTCTGGATCAGCGGGATCTGTTCAACCGGCAACTCAACACCCAGGTCGCCACGCGCCACCATAATACCATCGCTCTCCACGATGATGTCGCGGATGTTGAGCAAGGCTTCCGGTTTTTCTATTTTTGCAATGATCTTTGTTTTGCTGCCATTGTCCTGCAGGATCTTTTTCAATCCAACAATATCCTGTACACTCCTCACAAAACTCAATGCCACCCAATCGCACTGCTGCGCGATGATGAAATCGAGATCGGCCAGGTCCTTTTCCGTTAAGGCTGGCAACGAGATCTTTGTATCGGGAAGGTTGATCCCTTTTTTGGAGGAGAGTATCCCGCCCAGTGTTACCATCACTTTCACATCGCCGTTCGCTTCAATGCTGGAAACTTTTACCTCTATCTTTCCATCATCGATCATGATGGTGTTGCCTAGAATCACGTCGCCCGCCAGGTTGGGGTAGGAGACATAGATCTTTTCCAGGTTGCCGATGCATTTTTCATTTGTGAAAGTGAGAATGTCGCCCGGTTTTACTTCCAGCGCGTTGTTCTCGATTTCACCCACACGCAGTTTCGGCCCCTGGAGGTCGCCCAATATCGCAATGTTGTATGGTTCTGTTTTGTTGATGTTGCGGATGTGCTCGATGATGCTGAGCTTATCCTCATGACTTCCATGTGAAAAGTTCAAACGGAAAACGTTCACTCCTGCTTTTACCAGTTCAAGAAGCTTATCGTAGCTGTCGCAGGCCGGCCCCACTGTTGCCACTATCTTGGTTCGGTGGTTCACGTGGGCAAGACCTGCTTCTTTATCCATGTTCTTGTACAGGTACTTATCAAGGTTTTTTGACATCGTATTTTTTTTAGTATTCGTTGCTTGTTCTGAAATGTTTAACTGGCAAGGATCTTCACGATCTTGAACCAGTCTTCGGAGATCTTTTGTTTGGCCTTAACGGCTTTGTCGAGTGGTGTGTAATGCATTTTGTTGTTTACTACACCCACCATCACATTCGTCTTGCCTGTCATCAAACATTCCACTGCGTGGTAGCCCATGCGGCTTGCAATGAGCCTGTCTAAACAGGTGGGCGATCCGCCCCTTTGAATGTGTCCCAGGATACAAACCCTTGTGTCTGCCTGTGGCAATCTTTCTTTGATGATGCGTGCGATCTCGTTGGCCCCGCCAAATTCGTCGCCTTCTGCCACCACCACGAGGTTCACGAGTTTTTTTCTTCTTTCTTTTTCGGTGAGGTTGGCAACGAGTTCTTCGATATCGGTCTTTGTTTCCGGTATCAGGATGTTCTCTGCGCCTGTGGCGATCCCGCTGTGCAGGGCAATGTATCCCGCATCGCGGCCCATCACTTCAACGATAAAGAGGCGGTCGTGCGCATCTGCGGTGTCGCGGATCTTGTCGATCGCTTCTACGGCGGTATTCACCGCCGTGTCGAAACCAATGGTGAAATCGCTTCCGGCGATGTCTTTGTCTATGGTGCCCGGTAAACCGATACACGGGATATCGAATTCGTTGCTGAATTTCTGCGCGCCTTTGAAGCTGCCATCGCCGCCGATGATCACGAGCGAATCGATGCCTCTTTTTTTGAGGTTAGCGTATGCTTTTTTGCGGCCCTCCGGTTCAAAGAATTCTTTGCTGCGCGCGGTTTTCAGGATCGTTCCGCCGCGCTGTATGATGTTGGCAACCGTACGGGAATCCATTTTAAAAATATCATCGTCTATCATACCGCTGTAACCGCGCATAACACCCCATACTTCCATTCCATGATAGATCCCCGTTCTTGCAACAGCCCTGATCGCAGCGTTCATTCCCGGGGAATCGCCGCCGGAAGTGAGCACGGCTATTTTCTTGATTTTACTTGCAGACATTGTGATTTAGCAGTCTTCTACAGAAGAATTTTAACGACAGTCAATTGGGTTTCAAATGTGTATCATCTACACAAGCATCAAAAGTACGCAATTGAAGGCAATATGGCAAGGGAAAGCGGGCTAACGGGTGTTAGTTGATTTGCAGCTGCTGCGTTTGTGTTTTCGATCCGAAGTTCAAAGCCGCTCCGGCAAAAACACTTCCGCCATCATGCACCTTGCGCTGCCGCCGCCATTGGTTTCAATGGTGGTGATGTCGGAATGAATGACCGGGTTGTAATGTTCGATCGCCAGCAGCTGTTGTGCATCCAGGCTGTTGAATGCCTGCGTAGACATCACCAGGAATTTTTTTCCTTCCGCGTTGTTTACCTGGAGCATATTGCCCGCGAAATGGTTCATTTGTGCGAAACTGATCTCTATGATCTCTTTTCCGTTGCGGGTAAGCGATTCCATTACTTTTTTTCTTTCGGCTGCGTCTTTGATGCTGCCGGAGCAGATCACCGCGTATTCATCTGCAATACACATCATCACGTTGGTATGGTAAATGGGTTGGTTATCCTGGTCTACGGCGGTGAATGTGATGGGCACATATCCCATCTTACCACAGAAAACATCCAGCACCGAGGCGTTGGTGCGCGGCGATAAGCAGGCATAGGCGATCTTGTTTTCCCTGTCGAGTACCATACTGCCTGTGCCTTCCAGGAAAACATTTTTTTGTTCGTATGCACTGAGGTCGATGGTCTGCTTTATGTTGAATTTCCGGTGAACCGCATCGATCACATGTTGTTTTCTTTCCAGCCGCCTGTTCATCGCAAACATGGGGTAGAGCAGGAGCGTGCCGTCTTCGTGAAAAGAGATCCAGTTGTTGGGAAAAACAGAATCGGGGGTATGCGGCTCGGGTGTGTCGTCGATCACGGTAACATCAATTCCGTTTGCACGAAGAACGGCAATGAATTTTTCGAATTCGTGCAGCGCCTTTTCCTGTACGGTATGATCAGATGCGTTCACCTGGAACGAATTGTTTACCGCTGTTTCTTCGTTAAAATCAAACCGTACGGGTTTGATCATCAGTAAATGGGATGTGTGTTGCATACAGCGTTTGTTTGTCAATGGTCTGCGCGCCACAACGGCATGCTCATGCAATGAAAACCTCCGCGCGCGCGCGATAGTTCGGCGGATGGCATCAGTATCATGGTGTCTTTCAGTTCGTTCACGTTCACGTTACCGGCTTCCAGGTCCTGCAACAGTTCTTTCACATGCACGATGCTGAACCCCGCGTTCCTGAATGCTTCTGTTGTTTTATCGTTCCTGTCGTAGCCCAATACCACGCCTTCTTTCAGCGCCAGCAGGTTGCAGGAGTCTGTCCATTGTTCCCTCGCATTGTACGGGAACTCATTGTTGCCCGAATAAATAAAACGTACATCGGTTCCGCAATGCAGGTCCGTTACGCTGATGTCTACCAGGAGGTCTTCCAGGCTGTCGAAATGCACGGGGTTCTCCGGGCTTTTTTTGTGGAACTGGAGTATTTTGATCTTCTCTTCCTTCTTTATTTCCAATATGCGTTCGATGGCATCTTCGTCTTCGTGTTTTACCGCTTTGCGCGAGAAGTTGCCGAGCATCACCCACACATCTTTTTTTACCTGTGTAAATACGGTATCGATGTGCATATAGTCCCTTTTTTTAGGGATGCGGATGATGGTCACTTTTTCAACCAACCCTTTTTCAAACATCATATTGGTGATGCTTACCGCTGCTTCGGGTGTTGTTCTTTCGCTTACGCCAACAAGCAGGTGGTTCTCACTCACCACCATGATGTCGCCGCCTTCCAGTGTAACTTTTCTTTCGTCGTCGTCTTCCGGCATCAGGAAACTGTGGTTCGAATCCGGCAGTTCGATGATGTTGTTTCGGTAACCCGCAAACAAAGGATGATGGAAGAAAATGTATTTGGCCAGCAATGCCTCCCGCGTACGCGCTTTTTTGGCGGGCTTGTTCAGCAGCACATGGTCCTTGATGGTGATGCCGATGTCTCTCGTAAAAATAAAATTAGGGATGGGCGCAAACAACAATTCATTCCCGCTTGCCGTACCTGAAATAAATGTCTTGGCCAGTTCGGCCGCATTGTATTGAAGCAGGGCATTCTGCACCTCGTAGGTACAGCCCTCGATCGCACTTACCGAAGCAACGAGTTTTGTGTGTATGTCCTTGTCTTCAAGCACCTGCGCCAGCAACCATTGCAGTTCCACCACTTTGTCAGAGGCAAAGAAAACGTCAGACTCGGGTTTGTAAAAACGACGGTCCGCCGCAGGCGAATCTATCTCCGCAAGCCTTCCTTTGATCTTTGACGGGTCAAGAAAATACAGGAGGATCTTTGTATAATAATCGTACTCATCCTTCCTGATCGTATCCAGGTGCACGATGTCTTCGAAGAGCCAGTCCTGCGCTTTAGAAGGCACCACTTTTCCCAAACCACTGTCCGGGCTATGCACAAGCACCCGGCGAAGCGTAGCAATTTCAGAGGTAACGTTGAGTTTATCTGCAAGCATAAAATAATATTTTGCATTCCTGTTTCACTGCTGGAGTCTCCCCAGGAACAATGAATAACAGCAGGAATTGTTTTTTTTTGAATGTTGATCAATTTCGAACCAAACTCGTAGAACGGCACAAGGGAAATACCGGTTGCATAGGAGCACATAAAATGCAACGTGACAAGTGTGAACCAACCGGCATGTTTACGCTCTTTAATGATCCGGCATTGAATTCAAACCGCGGTACATCCACGAGAAGTGGGGCGGGTGGATGGGTGGTATGTATGCGCGGCGATTCATTCGGGTACTAAATTACGACTTTCCCTGCAAAGGGTCTTTGTGGTGCAATGTGCCGGCAGACCCGATGATCCGGAACCGGACGAACATTTCTTCGCTGTACCATTTCTCGTCGCGGGTTTTGCGTACCACATCTGCGTGTTCGCGGCCCTGGTAGGCAAACTGCTTCATGTGTGCCTTGCTCTCCCATACACTGAAGGTGGCCTGTTTGATCCACGGTACCTCGCCGATGCCGAGAGAAGTGATAAAGCCGCCGGCATCGTGCATACGTTCCGCAACACCGTTCACATGGGCCCAGAAACGGTTGAGCTTACCCGGTCGGATGGTGGCGCGTGTAAGCACGGCGATGCGGCCCTCATACCCGGTTTGTTTTGGCAGGGGGCCGAAACAGTTTTTACCATCCCATGTTCCATGGCCCTCTATCGGCACAAGCCTGATCTCCCAGGTTTCGCAGGAAAAGAATTTCCACCAGTTGTATAGCGTTTGCGGCAAACGGGTAAGCGCTTCCGGCTCCCCGTTCCAGACGGCCAAAACGGCCCATTGGCGCCAGTCGGGTGTTTTGTCGAATGTTCCGTTCTTTCCGCTGCCCATCAGTTTCCAGAAGCCGATCTTTTTGCTGAACAGCAGGGGCAGCCTGAACACGGCCATCGATAAAAAACCGGCCCAGCCAAGCCAACGCGGGTATCGTACTACGGTGAGCGTGCAGATCATAACCGAAAATAAGAAAACAGGGTTACAAGAAATGCGTTATAAAAACAGGTGTACACAAGGCAGGATGTAAAACAGGAAGCGCCCGGTTTTTTTTAACTATCTTGATTCCGTTTTTGAGGGCACTTATCCGTTTACTATGAACCTTGTTGTTACCAACATCAAACACCTGATCAATGTTCGTGAAAAGACAGAATTGCTGCGCGGCGCGGCGCTTGCAGCGTTGCCGGTGATTGATGATGCCTACCTCGAGATAAAAAACGGCCTCATCAGCGGATACGGCGCCATGAAGGACATTGGGAAAAGGGAAGCGACAGAAGGCGAAGAGATCCTCAATGCAAACCAGGCTTCGGTATTGCCATGCTGGTGCGACAGCCATACGCATATTGTTTTTGCCGCCAGCAGGGAAGAAGAGTTCGTAGACAAGATCAAAGGCGCCACCTACGCCGAAATTGCCGCAAAAGGTGGCGGTATCCTGAACTCTGCGCGCAGGCTGAACGAGATCGATGAGCAGGAACTGTTTGAACAATCCTGGCAACGCCTCTCCGGATTGATGCAACTCGGCACGGGCGCCATTGAGATAAAAAGCGGCTACGGGCTAACGGTTGAGGGAGAACTGAAGATGCTGCGTGTGATCAAGCGGTTAAAAGAAATAGCGCCGATCCCCGTCAGGGCCACTTTTTTGGGTGCGCATACCTACCCGATTGCTTTCAAGGAAGATCACAAAGGGTACATCGACCAGATCATCAACCAGATGCTGCCGCGCATAGCAGAAGAGAAACTGGCAGACTATATCGATGTGTTTTGCGAAGAAGGATTTTTTGATCCTGTTGAAACAGAAACCATTTGCCGCGCGGGAATGAAGATCGGCCTCAGGCCCAAGATCCATGCCAACCAGCTCAACTTATCTGGCGGAACGCAGCTAGGCGTTAAACTCGGGGCGCTCTCGGTTGATCACCTCGAAACGATGGATGACGATGCCATCCAGGCGCTTGCATCCTCGCAAACCATCGGCACCTTGTTGCCCAATGCCGCGTTCTTTCTCCGCATGCCGTTTCAGCCGGCACGCGCCTTGATCGATGCAGGATGTGCCGTAGCGCTTGCTTCCGACTACAACCCGGGCTCCAGTCCGAGCGGCAACATGAATTTCGTTGTTTCCCTGGCCTGTATCCAGATGAAAATGCTGCCGTCTGAAGCCATCAATGCTGCCACGCTCAATGGTGCCTTTGCCATGGAGCTGCAGGATGAGCTCGGCAGCATCACCACAGGCAAACGCGCCAACCTGGTATTCACCAAAGAGATCCCCTCCATCGCATACCTGCCTTATTCATTCGGCACCAACCTTGTTGAGAGGGCAATGATTAACGGGAAGTTTATTTAAGTAACTTGTACAATTAGTAATTAGGAATTAGGAATTAATAATTAATAGTTCCTAAAACGTTGTTCTGGTAACGACCAATCATCCAATTCCTAATTCCTAATTCCTAATTCTTAATTATTAACTGTTCTGCCATGAACCATTTCAAATTCTACAACAAGAAAGATGTTTTGGCGGTTACACGGATCCGCCGTTTTGAGACCAAGTTGGGCGAGCGTATACAGGTTATCCATGATCCCGGAAAACTCGAGGCCTCCCTGCAGGCTTCAAATGCTTCTTTTGTTTTGATAGGCGTTCCCGAAGACATTGGCGTGAAGGCGAACATGGGTATCGGTGGTACAGACTCGGCATGGCTTTCTTTCCTGCATGCGTTTCTCAATATCCAAAGCAACGATTTCTGTGAAGGGAGCAACATCATCCTGCTCGGCCATTTTGATTTTTCCGGGATCGAGTCGCTGATCGAAAAAAATGCGCAGGGTTTCGATGAGAAACTCGCGGCGTACCGTCATGCGGTAAATACGATCGATGATGAAGTGGAGCAACTCATTCACCTCATCACACAGAATAAAAAAATACCGATCGTGATCGGTGGCGGCCACAACAATTCTTATCCCTGCATCAAAGGCGCGGCAAAAGGTTTTTATAAGGCGGGCGTAATTCCCATTGCGCAGATCAACGCCATCAACCTCGATGCCCATGCCGATTTCAGGCCGATGGAAGGCAGGCACAGCGGAAACGGCTTTTCTTATGCCGAGAACGATGGTTACCTCGAGAAATACTGCGTGGTAGGGCTGCACGAAAACTACCTGCCGCAAAATGTATGGATGGATATGGTGAACAACCCGTTTGTGGACTGTATTACCTACGAAGACATTTTTGTTCACGAAAAACGGAACTTCCGGCAGGCGGTAGATCATGCGATCGAATTTACAAGCGATACCTTATGCGGCATCGAGATAGACATCGACTCGATCGAAGGCGCATTGAGCAGCGCATCAAGCCCGGTGGGCGTCCAGGTGAACCATGCGCGACAATTCATCAGTTATACGGCCATGGACAGCAAAGTGGCTTACCTGCACATTTGCGAAGGCGCCGCGAAATTATCTGACGGGCGGGAAGACAGGGGTACAGGCAAAATGATCAGTTACCTGGTCAGCGATTTTGTGAAGGGGATGATGGCTTGATGTCTTTCACACAATAGTCGCTCGGCTCCGCCGAGTGGCAACACACCGCAAGTCAGTCAAGTCAGTCGCTCGGCTCCGGCGGGTAACAACACACCGCAAGTCGGTCGCTCGGCTCCGCCGAGTGGCAACACACCACAAGTCAGTCGCTCGGCTCCGCCGGGTGTCAACACACCGCAAGTCAGTCAAGTCAGTCGCTCGGCTCCGGCGGGTAACAACACACCGCAAGTCGGTCGCTCGGCTCCGCCGAGTGGCAACACACCGCAAGTCGGTCGCTCGGCTCCGCCGAGTGGCAACACACCACAAGTCAGTCGCTCGGCACCCTCGAGTGGCAATACACCGCAAGTCAGTCGCTCGGCTCCGCCGAGTGACTACTATCACCGGCGTCCACGCCCCATGATCACGATTGTGATTCCAGTTCCATCACTTTTTCAAACACGGCCTCATACTCTTTCTCCAGCGCCTCCCGATTGCTCCTTGCTTTCTTATAATCCGTTTCAATACCCTGGAATTTCACCTTGTCAGAATAATTTGCAGGATCTCCAAGCGCCGTTTCAAGCCGGGCCTCTTCCTCTTTGGCCTTTCCGAGTTGAGTTTCCAGGTTGGTAAGGCGGCGTTGTTCTTTCTGCAGTTCTTTCTGTAGTTCGCGGTTAACGGGCGTGTTTTCTTTTACAACGGGTTTGGCGGGTTCCGGCTTTGGCGCGGGTTTGTTTTCGGGTTTGATATCAGGTACGCCGAGTTTCTGTTTTTCAGCCGCAATGCGCGACATCCGTTCGTTCCAATCAACCCATTCCTGGTAGGTTCCTTTGAATTCTTTGATCTGGTGGTCTACGATCTCCCAGATCTTGTTTGCGGTTCTTGAGATAAAATAACGGTCGTGGCTAACCGCAATATAACTGCCTTCGTATTTGTTCAATGCTTCGGCAAGCAGTTCTACCGAGTGCATGTCGAGGTGGTTGGTAGGCTCATCAAGTATGAGGAAGTTGGCTTTGCTCACGATGGTCTTTGCAAGGGCAACCCGTGCTTTTTCACCACCGCTCAGTACTTTGATCTTTTTGTCAACATCATCTCCGCTGAACAGGAAAGCGCCAAGCAATGCGCGCAGTTCTACGTCCGATTTTTTGCTGCCGGCGCTTTGCATTTCTTCGAGTATGTTGTTGCCCAGGGTAAGCGCCTCGAGCTGGTGCTGGGCATAAAAACTTTGCTCAACGTTATGTCCCCATACACGTTCGCCCGTGAACGACTCCGTGCCGGCCACCATGCGGAGAACGGTCGATTTACCCTTGCCGTTCGCGCCGATGAGGGCGATCTTGTCGCCGCGTTCGATCTCCGCAACAGCATGTTCGAGGATCTTGATCTTTCCGAAGCTTTTGCTCACATCTTTCAGTTCAACCAAAACTTTTCCCGGCACCTTATCAAGCTGGAAATTGATGCGCAGGTCGGGCCTTTCCAGTTTAACGTCTTCTATTTTTTCAATCTTGTCCAGTCTTTTCTGAACGCTCTGTGCCTGCGCGGCCTTACTGGCCTTCGCTTTAAAGCGCTCGATGAATCTTTCCTGCTGCCTGATGTAATCCTGCTGGTTCTCGAATGCTTTCTGCTGCATATCGATGCGGATCATTTTCTCCTGCTCGTAAAATTCGTAATCGCCCGTATAGATGTGGAGTTGTTGCTGGTAAAGCTCAACGATCTTGTTCACCATCCGGTTCAAAAAGAATTTATCGTGGCTCACGATCACTACGCTGCCCTTGTAATGCAGCAGGTATTTCTCCAGCCATTCGATGGAAGGAAGATCCAGGTGGTTGGTCGGTTCATCCATGAGCAATACATCGGGCTGCTGCAGGATCATTTTGGCGAGCAGCACACGCATTCTCCATCCACCGCTGAACTCTGCATACGGGCGAACAAGATCTTCGTTGCTGAAACCGAGACCGTGTAAAACCTCTTCTGCTTTGTGGTGAATATTGTATCCATCCAGCACATCCAGCTCGTGCAGTGCATCGGTGTATTTGATGAGGAGTTCTTCGTTCTCCGAATCTTTTTCAAGCGCGTGCCCGAGGTGCTCTATCTCTTTTTCCAGTTCACGCACCCGCTCAAAGGCGCTCAGGGCCACTTCTGTGATGTTGTCGTTGGTATCAAAGCTCAAGAGGTCCTGGTGGAGGTAGCCAATGGTGGTTTCCTTGCTTTTCTCTACCGTGCCTTTGGATGGCGTGTACTCGCCAACCAATACCTTGAGCAAGGTAGACTTCCCGGTACCGTTATAGCCGATCAGCCCTATGCGGTCGCCGGGTTGAATATGCCAGGTGGCATCTGCAACAATAACTCGTGCACCAAACTCGAACGTAACATTTTGAAATCCTATCAACATCTCTTAACAAGTATTTAAGGGCGCAAAGGTAAACCCAAACTGCTCCCAATTCAATTTGCTTTACTTTTGTGGATTAAATTTTTCTATGAAAAAATATCTCCTCTATAGCCTGGTATGTGTTTTGGCCGCCTGTAAAAGCGGCGATGAGAAGGCAAAAGAAGCAGAACTGCCGCAGGGGCCGCTTACAAAAAGCGCCAATTCGGAGGTTTTTAACCGGTCGTTCGGGTTGTTGTTGACCCATTATTACGATCTCAAAGACAATTTCATCACCGAGCAGGATTCGGCCATCGCCAAAGCCGCGCGCGGGCTGGTGGCGGCGGCAGACAGCCTGAAGATAGGTGAGCTGAAGGGAGATACGATGATCATCGCCACCGCGAAAACGTATGCCCTGGGCATTTCGGCAGAAGCGAAAGGGCTGCTGGGCGAAAAAACACTCGACGGCAAACGAAAATCTTTCCAGATGATCAGTGAGCAGTTGTACGACCTGGTGCGCACCGTTCGTTACGATCGCGCCGTGATCTACCACGATTATTGCCCGATGGCCTTTAACGACCAGGGCGCCCACTGGCTCAGCAACACACGCGATATCCGGAACCCGTACATCCCCAAACAAATGATCAACTGCGGGGAGGTGAAGGATTCAATCGATTTCAAATAAGAAAACAAGGGTTTGGAGCGGGTTGGGCAAAAAGGTTGGAACCGAAAGTATGGTATCGAAGCAAAGACTGGAACCCGTTGCTATTTTTCCATTTTTATATGCAGACTAACTGATGAGACTGTTGATCTTAGTGGGTTGTGTTTTGATCGCCGGGGCGCTTTCTGCCCAGGAGAAAGTTACTTTCAATGGATACATTAAAGATTCCCTTACCGGGGAAACACTGATCGGCGCCAACCTCAACGTGCGGGCAGAATCCAAGGGGATCGTGAGCAACCAGTACGGCTTTTTTTCGATCACCTTACAGAAGGGCCGTTATACTTTTCTTTGCTCCTTTGTGGGTTATCAGCCCAAAGAGATTACCGTTGGCCTCGAAGCAGGTGATGTAACGCAGAACATTTTATTGCTTCCCAACAGCGCCTACATCGAAAATGTTACCGTTACCACACGCAAACGGGAAAACAACGTAAAGGCCGCACAGATGGGCAAGATCGAGCTCAGCATTGCCACGGCCAAAGCACTGCCGGCGTTTTTGGGGGAAGTGGATATACTGAAGACCCTCCAGCTCATGCCCGGTGTAAGAAACGCCGGCGAGGGAAATGCGGGGTTTTACGTACGCGGCGGAGGACCCGACCAGAATCTTATTTTACTCGACGATGCAGTGGTGTACAATACCGGGCATCTCTTCGGTTTCTTCTCCATTTTCAATTCAGATGCCATCAAGAACGTATCGCTCATCAAAGGAGGAATGCCCGCACAATACGGCGGGCGCATCTCATCAGTAGTGGATGTGGCGATGAAGGAGGGCAACCAGAACAAAACACAGGTAGATGCCGGTATCGGGCTCATCGCTTCAAGGTTCTCGATCCAGGGGCCATTGAAGAAAAACAAAGCATCGTACATGATCTCTGCCAGAAGAACCTATATCGATGCCCTGATGAAACCTGCCATCAAAAAAACAAGCGAATACTATGGTTCCGGGTATTATTTCTACGACCTGAATGCAAAAATGAATTACCAGTTCTCCGAAAAAGACAAATTGTTCCTCAGCGGGTACTTCGGGCGCGACAAATTCAATTTCAACAACGCCAAACGTTCCTTCAAAACAGAGATCCCATGGGGCAACTCAACCGCTACATTGCGCTGGAACCATGTATTCAACAAAAAACTGTTTGCCAATACATCGCTTGTTTACAACGATTATAATTTTTCGCTGGATGGACTGCAGAATAATTTCCACCTGAATCTTTCTTCGGGCATCAAAGACCTGACCGGCAAAACCGATTTCGATTTCTATCCTTCCCCCGAACACAAACTGAAATTCGGATTTCAATACACGTTCCATACCTTTTTACCAAACGTGCTGAACGGTAACCAGGACTCGGTTGTGTTCGCACCCAACAATGCCACAAAGAAATTTGCAAACGAGTATGCATTGTACCTGCAGGACGACTGGGAATTATCTTCCAAGCTGAAACTCAACCTGGGCCTGCGTTACAGCCTGTTTCAGCAGGTAGGGAAATATACTTTGTACACACGCGATGCAAGCGGCAACAAACTCGACAGCGTGCAATATGCAAAAGGCCAGACCGTACAATCGTATGGCGGCATCGAGCCGCGTGCAACCTTGCGTTATACGTTGAATGAAACGGAGTCGATAAAAGCAGCGGTTACAAGAAACCTGCAATACATCCATCTTGTAACAAATGCGGGCTCCACATTGCCAACCGATCTTTGGGTGCCCAGTACCATCCGCGTAAAACCGCAGCTCAGCTGGCAGTATGCCCTTGGTTATTTCAAGAATTTCGAGGATGGCATGTACGAAACATCTGTTGAGTTGTACTACAAAACAATGGAGAACCAGATCGAATACAGGGAAGGATACACCCCCTCGTTAAAGGACCCCGAAGAAGAATTTGTTTTTGGAAAAGGATGGAGCTATGGCGCAGAGTTTTTTGTGAACAAGGTAAAAGGAAGACTGACAGGATGGGTAGGGTATACCCTCAGCTGGACCTGGCGCAAATTTCCGCAGCTCAACGATGGCTTGCGCTACCCGAGCCGCTACGACCGCCGCCACGACCTCTCTGTGGTTGGCGCCTATGAGCTGAATAAAAAATGGAAGCTCTCATCTGTCTTTACCTATGGAACGGGAAATGCGACATCGTTGCCGGAACGTTTTTATTTTGTGGGAGGCGTGCTTACGCAGGAGTACAGCCGCATCAACGCCTACCGGATGAAATCGTACCACCGCATGGATGTGTCGGCAACCTATACACCCACGCCCAAAAAACAGCGTAAGTATACCGCCAATTGGGTGTTCAGCATCTATAACGTGTACAGCCGCGCCAATCCGTACTTCATCTACTACGACCAGGAGGGAAGCGCCTCCGCGGGCACACTAAAGGTGAGCGCGAAACAGGTTTCACTCTTCCCGATCATCCCGGCGGTCACGTGGAATGTACATTTTTAAGCGGGCGGCCGGTATGTTGAGCAGTGGCCGTTAGCGCTAATGAAACAGGCTGATGAAGTTCATCAGCCTGTTTCATTAGCGCTAACTTATAAAGGTCGTGGCCCAGGAGTATACACTATTCCTTCGGCACATAATCGATCACCACCTTCGCATTGCGCTGTTCATTGGATGCAAGGAATATCTCGGTGCGGTCCCTTTTATTGGGGTTGATCACAAGCATCGCGGTGTTGGGCGGGATCTCGCCCAGGTTCTCAGCTACGATCACCAGTTCATGGTGGCTGTTGGTTTTGCTGGATTTTACTTTAAAACTGATCGCCGATTTGGTCAGCCTTCCGCGGCTGATCACGAGCTGGTTATCGAGATAAACGGAGATGGTATCGTTGTCTATTTCGCCATTGTCGAAGATCGAAATATCAATCTCTTCATCGTGGGTGATAAAGGTGCGGGCAAGCTTGTTTTCCCTTTCCACCAGTACTTTGGGAATGTTCATCTTCTGCATTTCATGCTGCGGAACAGAAATCGACTGCTCCGATTTTTTCAACTCTATCGGGCTCTCCTGTGTTTTTTCAGGAACGCGGTTCACCGTAACAGGCGTTGTTGTATTGTCTTTTTTAACCGGCGCTTTTGTTTTTCCCGCAGCCGTATTCGATTTTGCTGCCGCAGGTGGTGTTTTCTTCGCATCAGCCGTTTTGGGCCGCTGGGCCTGCGCAGTGTTTGGTTTTACCGGTGTTGTTTTAACAACCGCATTGTCTTTGTTGTTCCTGTTGGGAACGTTGGCCGGCGGCGCAGGCGCCGGCTTTGGTTTGCCGGCAGGGGTCTTGTTAACCGCTGTATTGTTTTTAGGAAGGATGGCAGTCTTTGTCGTTTTATCCGAATCGCCTGTTTTCTTCTTCACCAGGAAATCTTCCAGCTCAAACTCTGAAGTAGGCACTTTCTCGAGGTAAACCTTTCCACTGCCGCAATCGCTTTTGTCTTTCACGTTGATGGAAATAAAAGTTCCCTGCAATACCTCCAGTTTGCCGATCCTTGAATAATCGAGGTAGCAGGTCATCAGGCAGGGCTCGCTTTTATCGCCCACTTTCAACTCCACAAGGTGCGTTTCTTTGAACACAACACTTTTGGTGGAACCCGTAAAAATACCCTGGAGGTCTGCCTTGCCGTAGAACACGGTGCTTTTGTAAGAATAGGTAACGCCCTTCACACCATCGTTCGATTGCTGGTCTATCTGTATCTCGTATTTGTAGGTCTCTTCCCTCGTACTTCCCTTATAGATCCCGCTGTTTGTTGAACTGAAATACCCGCGCCAGATGCCGGTAAGCTTCTGGGCGTTTGCGGTACAACTGAACAATAAAAGAACGAAAAGGGTCGAAATCAATCTCATGGTACAAATCTACACTTGCAATATAGTAAGGGCTGATAAAGAAGCGTTAAGGTTTTTTTGTATCCCGCTTCGGGCCTGGTCAAAAAAAGCCCGCGGTGCACGGCTCATGGCTCACAGCTTTTTTCACTACCTTCGCCTCCCTAAAAGAACAAAGCAAGAATGATAAAAATCAGTTTCCCGGATGGAGCGGTACGCGAGTATGAAAGTGGCGTTTCCGCATTGGATGTAGCAAAATCGATCAGCGAAGGGCTCGCACGCAAAGTGCTGGCCGCAAATGTGAACGGACAGGTTTGGGACGCCACGCGCCCCATCACGGCAGATGCCGAGTTGAAATTGCTGACATGGAACGACGCAGAAGGGCAAAACACGTTCTGGCACTCCTCGGCCCACCTGATGGCCGAAGCGGTGGAATCTTTGTTCCCGGGGGTTAAATTCTGGGTAGGGCCGGCGCTCGACAAGGGGTTTTATTATGATATGGATCTTGGCGACCGGAAGATGACCGAAGAGGACCTGCTCCTGCTCGAAAAGAAAATGAATGAACTGGCCAGGCAGTCGAATGCCTATACCCGCCGCGAGATCTCAAAAGCAGATGCGATAAAATATTTCTCGGAAAAAGGAGATGAATACAAGCTCGACCTGCTTCAGAACCTTGAAGACGGCGGCATCACTTTCTATACACAGGGCGGGTTTACCGATCTGTGCCGTGGGCCGCATATACCCAATACCAGCTTTATCAAAGCGATCAAACTCACCAATATTTCAGGAGCATACTGGAAGGGCGATGAGAAGAACAAAATGCTTACACGCGTGTACGGTGTAACCTTTCCGAGCCAGAAAGAACTGGACGAATATGTGCAGATGCTCGAAGAAGCCAAGAAGCGCGACCACAGGAAGCTGGGCAAAGAGCTGGGTATCTACACCATGAACGACGACATCGGCCAGGGCCTTATTCTCTGGATGCCGAACGGTACCGTGATCATAGAAGAGCTCGAAAAACTGGCGAAGGAAACAGAAACAGCGGGCGGCTACAAACGCGTGGTTACACCACACATCGCGAAAGAAAACCTGTACCTCACCAGCGGGCACCTTCCGTATTATGCAGACAGCATGTTCCCGCCAATGGAGATGGATGGAGAGAAATATTATCTCAAGGCGATGAACTGCCCGCACCACCACAAAATATTCGACGCAGAGCCCAAGAGCTACCGCGATCTCCCATACCGCCTCGCAGAATACGGAACCTGTTACCGCTACGAACAAAGCGGTGAATTGTTCGGACTGATGCGTGTAAGGTGTTTGCACATGAACGATGCGCATATCTATTGCTCAAAGGAACAATTCAAGAAAGAGTTCCAGGCAGTGAACGATATGTACCTGAAATATTTCAAAATATTCGGAATCGATAAATACGTGATGCGCCTGTCGCTCCACGATCCAGAGAAACTTGGCCAGAAATACATCAACGAACCGGAGCTCTGGCAGGAAACGGAAGAGCTGGTGAGAAATGTATTGATCGAAACCGGCGTTCCTTTTGTAGAAGTGAAGGGAGAGGGCGCATTCTATGGCCCTAAGATCGATGTACAGATCTGGAGCGCGATCGGCCGCGAATTTACGCTGGCCACCAACCAGGTGGATTTTGCGCAGCCGCGCAGCTTCAATCTCTCGTTCACCAACAAAGACAATGAACCCGAGATCCCGCTGATTATTCACCGCGCACCATTGGGAACACACGAACGTTTCATCGGCTTTTTGCTGGAGCATTATGCCGGAAAGTTCCCGGTATGGCTGGCGCCGCTGCAGGTAAAGATCCTGCCGATCAGCGATAAGTTCATGGAATATGCTGAATCTATTCAACAACAGCTGCTCGCCGTTGGGGTAAGGGTGGAGATAGACGACAGGCAGGAAAAGATCGGCAGAAAGATCCGCGATACCGAAATGATGAAGGTGCCGTACATGCTGGTAGTAGGGGAGAAAGAGGCCACCGAGAACAAGCTCTCTATCCGCCGCCAGGGCAAAGGAGATATGGGCTCTGAAGATCCCGGCACTTTTATTGCAATGATCCTTGATGAGATTAACAACAGGAAAGCTTAACAGCCAACGCTCCGGGACACGGGTCTTTAAAAAAAGCCCGCGGCCCGGAGCGCAAAGCTCGAAGCTTTAGTCTTATATTTACAACCAAACAATTATTAACCAAACAAGTTTTAATGGCATTACCACCAAGAGGGGGCGGAAGATTTAATCCCCGGTTTAACAGGCAGCCGGAGCCTGAACATCGTATCAACGAAAGAATCCGGGTTCCACAGGTGAGACTGGTAGGCGACAATGTTACGGTTGGCGTATATTCAACCATGGAAGCGCTGAAAATTGCGCAGGAGCAGGAACTCGACCTGGTAGAAATATCTCCCACAGCAGATCCACCGGTTTGTAAGGTGATCGACTACAAGAAATTCCTCTACGAAAAGAAGAAGAAAGAGAAAGAAATGAAGGCCAATTCCAAGCAGAGCGAGGTCAAGGAGATCCGCTTTACGCCTGGAACAGACGACCATGACTTCGATTTCAAGGCAAAACATGCAGAAAAGTTCCTCAAAGACGGCAACAAAGTAAAGGCCTACGTGCAGTTCAAGGGGCGTGCCATCATGTTCCAGGACCGCGGCCAGCTCCTGCTCCTCAAGTTCGCCGAAAGGCTCGCAGAAGCCGGCGTGCTCGAAAGCATGCCGAAACTGGAAGGAAAAAGAATGTTCGCCATCTTTACACCGAAAACGGGGAGCAATAAAAAGAAAGCAGCAGTATAATTAATTAGCAATTAGGAATTAGTAATTAAGAATTTTTATCTGGGAAAAGCGAACTGCCGGCTTGGGGGTTCGCTTTTTTTATTTGATATGTTTTTGGGTTTAATGTGTTTTGGGGTGGGTTTGGGGGTTTTTGGGCTAAAAAAATGGGGATTTGAGCTGTGGCATTTTGAAAATTCAACGCTCTCCCGTACCTTCGCGCTCCATTTCCCACATGGCTCAACAAGTGTCCTGTCTGTTCAGGGCCGCCAGCAGGGTGTAATCTTTTAGTAGATTATTTATATGCCAAAGGTAAAAACAAACTCAAGCGCAAAGAAGCGCTTCAAAGTTACCGGAACAGGTGAGATCACGTTCCAGAAAGCTTTCAAACGTCACATCCTGACGAAAAAATCCAAAAAACGCAAAAGGGCAATGAGGCAGAAAGGACTTGTTGGTTCAACCAACAAAGACTTTGTTCTGCGTTTGTTGCGTTTAAAAGGATAATCCTTCCCGTTAAAAAAAAATTACAAAATCAGCAGGAAGCAGTGATGTGACCAGCTTCAAAAAAATTATAGTATGCCACGTTCAAAAAATGCAGTAGCATCAAGAGCAAGGAGAAAAAGAATTCTCAAACAAGCCAAAGGCTTTTACGGTAAACGTAAAAACGTATATACCGTTGCGAAAAACATTGTAGAAAAAGGGATGACTTACAGCTATGTTGGCCGTAAGTTGAAAAAACGCGAATACCGCCAGCTCTGGATCGCACGTATCAACGCTGCGGTTCGTGCCGAAGGAATGACCTACAGCCAGTTCATCAACAAACTCGCTGTTAAAGGAATCGACCTCAACCGCAAAGTATTGGCCGACCTCGCTATGAACGAACCAGCCAGCTTTACAGCTTTGGTAAATTCAGTTAAGTAAGCGCAAGGTTTTACCTGATATATCTGGATAACGGGATGAATTTTTTCATCCCGTTTTCTTTTTACAACAAAGCATCTTGCGCCGCACCCGGGTGCAGGGCCTGGCGCCGCTCCAAAAAAAAGCTCGCGGGTCCTAGCGCACAGCTCAAGGCTTTACTCTATTTTTGTTTCCGGAAAAAAAAGACCGTCCCGTAAATGAACAACTCCTATACCTCGCTGGTAAACCAGACTTTCCATTTTCCGCAAGAAGGGTTCGACCAGAATGATGATGGTTATCTAGAATTCAATGGTCTCGACCTCAAAGCGCTGATCGATAAATACGGGACGCCGATGAAGCTTACCTATCTTCCCAAGATCGGTATGCAGATCAACAAGGCGAAGAAAATGTTTGAGAACGCTTTCAAGAAACACAAATACGAAGGCGAATACTTTTATTGCTACTGCACCAAGAGCTCGCACTTCTCTTTTATTGTTGAAGAAGCGCTGAAACACAATATTCACCTCGAAACTTCTTTTGCATACGATATCGAGATCATCAACCGCCTTTACCAGCGCAGGAAGATCAACAAAGAAACCTACATCATCTGCAACGGGTACAAGCAGAAAAATTATACATCACGCATTTCCAAACTCATCAACACCGGGTTTAAAAATGTGATCCCCATACTCGATAACAAGGAGGAACTGCAGGCCTACAAACGCAGCGCCAAAAACCCTTTCCGCCTCGGTATCCGTGTTGCAGCAGAAGAAGAACCCAATTTTCCTTTTTATACATCAAGGCTCGGCATCCGCGCAAAAGACATTCTTGAGTTTTATGTGGATGAGATCGAAGGATACGAAGACAAGTTCCAGCTCAAAATGCTTCACATCTTCCTGAACAAAGGCATCAAGGACGATATCTATTACTGGTCGGAACTCAACAAAATCATCAACCTCTATTGCCAGCTGAAAAAGATCTGTCCCGAACTGGATTCGATCAATATAGGCGGCGGTTTCCCGATCAAACATTCGCTGGGCTTTGAATACGATTACCAGTTCATGATCAACGAGATCGTGCGCAACATCAAAAAAGCCTGCAACAAGGCAAAAGTGCCGATGCCGAATATCTACACCGAATTCGGAAGCTTCACGGTAGGAGAAAGCATGGCACATATCTACAGCGTGATCGGTCAGAAAATACAGAACGACCGCGAGTGCTGGTACATGATCGATTCATCTTTCATTACCACCCTTCCAGACACATGGGGCATTGGTGAGAAATTCCTGATGCTGCCGGTGAACAAGTGGAACAATGAATACCACCGCGTGGTACTCGGCGGTATTACCTGCGACAGCCACGATTATTACGATTCAGAAGAGCACATCAACGAAGTGTTCCTCCCGAAACTCAATACCGGGAAAGAAAAAGACGCAGCTGAAAACAAGGAGCCATTGTATGTGGGCTTTTTTCACACGGGCGCTTACCAGGACCAGATCAGCGGTTACGGCGGTATCAAACACTGCCTCATTCCATCACCCAAACACGTAATCGTTGAAGAAGACAAGAATGGTAAACTGGTAGACTGGGTCTATGCAAAAGAACAATCCGCACAGAGTATGCTGAAGATACTCGGTTACCTGAGATAAAGTTAAAAGTCCTGCAAAAGCGGGACTTTTTTTATAAAAGGCGCCTTGCACAAAACGAAATCTGTTATTTTGTATCCATAGAAATGGAACGTGGCAAAGAAGTGTGCGTACTGGCCTCATCATTCGATCATCACACACCGGCCCGGAAGCCTGGTGTACAAAAGAGTACCTGCATGAAAAAAATAATTGCGCTGGCTGTTGTTCTGTCGCTGGTGGCAACTGTTGTTCATGCGCAAAACCCCAATGCGCCACGCGTGGCCTCTGAAGATTCCATCCGGTTTGTGGTGGCGCGGTTTGCCAACAGCCTCCGTACGAGCGATGCACGCAGCTACCTGCGGTGTTTCGCCGACAGCACCGTTGCCGTTGAAACGCTTGTATACGATAAAAGAGGAATTGCCCAGCTCCGCCGTGAATCGCTTAAAGCAAATGCAGATGTGATTGCACAGCAACCCCCGGGTGCATTGCTTGAACAGGTTGAATTCGGCTCGGTAAAGGTAGATGGCCCGCTCGCATTTGCATGGGTGCCGTACAAATTGTTTTACGAAGGGAAACTGCAGTATTGCGGCGTGCAATCGTTCCAGTTCATCAGGATTATGGGTGTGTGGAAGATCTTTTATATGGTGGAGACCCGTTATACAAATAAATGCGGGCCCGTTTAGGCCGTCATGATAACTTGTTGATCAACTCTCGTCAAGCTCCGAAATACATTGTTTCAGCTCCGCCACGTACTTTCCATACAGTTTCTGCAAATACCATTTCGCAAAGAAATACATGAACACGGTAAACACGGCCCCATAAACAATCAGGAAAGAAAAGATCTGCCAGGTAACAAATTTTCCACTGCCGAAACTGGAGTTTAGTCCAGGCGATTCCCTGAAGCTCCACTCAAGCAAACCCATGAAGAAGACACAAAGGGGAACCATTACGATGGCAAGTTGAAAACAACGCTTCACGAATTCATCGATGATGTTTACGATCGTTTGCAGGTTCTCTTTTACGGGAAGCGCACCTGTGCTCAGCAACCTGGTCCGTTTCAGCAGGTAGCGCAGGAGGAACAGCACGCCGAGCGAAAAGATCCCGAATACGGAAAAATAAATGCTGAATGCGCGGTCCTTACTGAAGATGCCCACAACCACGCACAATACGATGAACACGAGGCAAAACCTGATCTCGAACAAAAGGCTGCGCTGGATCTTCTCCACAGCAGAATGGGTGCGTTTCTGGAGGAGCAACGCAATATCTGTGTCGGACCTGCCGGCATGGTCGGTGGCCAGTTTTAAATTGAGTTGCGATTTCAATTCGTCTAATTCCATGATCAATCTTTTAAAGAGCAGCTGCCTGCTTCTGTGTTTCTTCTTTCAATTTGATTTTGATGCGGTTCATTTTAACCGCAACATTGTTTGCCGTGATGCCCATCATGTCACCGATCTCTATGTAACTGTAATCTTCGAGATACAGCATCACGATCGCCTTATCGATCTTTGACAGGTTACCGATCGCCGCATACATCGCTTTTACTTTTTCTTCAATGGGATCGTAGGCCTCTTCATTTTGCTCGGGCACTACATCGGTAGAATAGATCGACGGCGCTCTTTTCTCTTTCCTGAAAAATGTGATCGCGGTATTGAGCGCAATGCGGTACAACCACGTTGAGAATTTTGCATCGCCCCTGAAGTTTGCATACGCTTTCCATGCCTGCAGTGTGATCTCCTGGAACAGGTCCTCACGATCGGCGTGTTTGTCCATATAAAGGTTACATACCTTGTATATGATCTTCTGGTGTGCATTAAGTAGCGATATGAATTCTTTTTCCGATGCCATTGTTTGCTTTAGAACGTAACCGGCGTAAGTTTATAACCCTGCTTTCGCAACAAGTTCAGTACGCCGTTCTCTCCACCCAGGTGACCCGCACCAACGGCGAAAAAACTTGGTTTGGCCTGCATTGCCTTTACGATAACGGGCAGCCAGTTGCGGTTGCGCGTTATGATCAGGTTTTTCTCAATGCTGCCGCCGTTCATGCTGCTGCTGATGTAAGCGTATATGTGATCGATGTTTCGTTTTTTATAGAGGTCGATGAGCTTTTTCATTTCCAGTTTTGAACTGTCGAAGTTGAGCAATATATTCTTCAGGTCGTTCACCTGCGAATCAAGCGGTGTTTTGTCTATGGCGTTCATCTCGTCTTCAACCGTTTCAAGCCCCAGTACCGGGATCTTATGATCTCCCGCGATCTTTGCAAATTCTGTTTCCGGCTGGATGTTGTCGTTGCAGGTGATCATCTTCAAACTCACCATACTCATACTCATGAAGGGTTTGAAATTGTTGAACAAGCCGAACGGCATGCCCACGATGTTCTGGAAGGCCTCGCTCATTTTTTTATAATCCTCGGCGCCCACCATCGATTCGATCGTCCGGTCTTTCATAATCATTTTCTTTGCCATCTCCATTTGCATAGAGGCGAGATCATCCATTTTTAATTCACCGTAAAACTGCTTGGTATTTTTGATCCTGTTTTTGAGCGACTCTGAGATCGTAAAATCGGCTTTACAGGCCATGTGGATCGTACCAAAAACATAGGAGGGGGCTTTGAGCCCTTTGCCGCTTACTTCCCACAAAACGGATGACCTGGGCGCCTGGGCGAACAGGGTGGAAATGCCCGCAGCCAGGACAAAAAGAAAAGCGACGTTTTTTTTCATGAAGGGAGCTTTACGCATGAGTAGTTATTTGTTCGAATATATTACAATCCGGCTGCCCTGATTTATATGATTTCGGGCTTGTATACCGGTAAAGTAAAGAACCAGGCGAAGCATACCCGGCAAAAAAGAGGCCCCGTGTGAAAACACGGGGCCGTAAACCAAAACCAACTGCTATGAAACAGTATTTTTTTTGAGTGGTAAGCATAAGTGGTAAGCTCCGGGTTTCAGCACTGCGTCAAAGGCAGAATCGGCAGTGCTCATCCACCCAAAACTTACGACTTACCACTTATAATTTAATTGATCGCGATCTGCTGTGGCGCAACGGCTGCCTCTTCTTTTTTAGGCAGGTACAATTTCAACACACCGTTCTCGTATTTAGCCTGGATACCGGCAGTGTTGATCTTGTCATCGAGATTGAAACTGCGTTTGAAGCTTTTAAAACTGAATTCCTTGCGGATCGTTTTGTATTCTTCGGTTGTTGTTTCTTCTTTTTTCTCGAAGCTTACGGTCAGCAAACCGTTCTCAACATTGATCTTAAAATCTTCTTTGTTACGTCCCGGAGCGTTCAGCTCAAGATGGTAACCGTCTTTTGTCTCATGGATGTTTGCAGGAATGCTGCTGAATCCACCTTTTGCATCTTTACCCCAGTTGGCAGGATACTGGTTGAACAATTCTTCGAACAGGTTGCCGAAATAAACGGGGTTGTTTTTTACAAGTGTCATGGTTATTCGTTTTTTTCTTTTTAGTAAATGAATATGCAGTAGAATGTTCAAACGATATACCATTCCTGATTTACGCCTTTTTGGACGGCAAAAACGGAAAAATTGCCCTAAGAAACGGACAATATGTCAATTTTGATCAAACAGGCCAGACAAAAAGTCTGGATTTTCGATTTAAGGTAAAAGCTGGAGAGGAGTTAGCGGTGGCGAGCGGCTCAAGAACTTTTACCTTACTTTTGTGTTATATAACAAACAAAAAAAGAGGAAACCAATATATGTATCCAGCAGAGATCGTATTACCGATGAAAGGGGAGCTTACTGAAAATGGCTTTGACGACATGGTAACCGCCAAACAGGTTGATGAAACCCTGGCGCAAAAAGGAACCACTTTGGTGGTAATCAATTCCGTATGTGGTTGTGCAGCAGGTGCTTGCAGACCGGGAGTATTGATGGCAGTGAACAACGCCGGCAAGCGTCCGGACAGGCTCACCACTGCGTTTGCGGGGTTTGATGTAGAGGCCGTGAACCAGGTAAGGGCGCATTTGCTGCCTTATCCTCCATCGTCGCCGGCGATTGCCCTGTTCAAAGACGGGCAGTTGGTGAGTATGGTGGAGCGCCACCAAATCGAAGGGCGCCCGGCGCAGGTGATCGCGCAGCATTTAATTTCTGTTTTTGATGAATTCTGTAACTAAATTTCACTTAGTTTTGTTCATAGATGGGTTAGTAAGTACAGGCTCCACATTTTGTGGGGCCTTACTTTTTTAACAATGTGCGGAATTTGCGAAGGCGCGTGAAACTGCTGATCAAATCATACATTTATTCCCGGTTCAACCAAAAAACGGCAAACGCCAAACTGAAAACTCCTGACTCCAAACTCCTAACTTCGTACCATGTACCCTAATTTATACTACCTCTTCAAGGATCTTTTTGGTGTTGAATGGACCGGATTAAAACTTGTTAATTCATTTGGTTTTTTTGTCGCGATCGCGTTCATCATATGTGCATGGGTACTTACACTCGAGTTGCGGCGAAAACAACAACAGGGTTTGTTTGTTCCCACGGAAGAAACGATCACCATCGGCGCGCCGGCAAGTGTGGGTGAGCTGTTGCTGAATTTCATCATTGGCTTTGTGTTTGGCTACAAGATCATCGGCGCGTTCACGATCAACGATGCGTTGAACGATCCGCAATCATTCATCCTGTCGTCGAAAGGGAACCTGCCGGTAGGACTGTTGGTAGGCCTGCTTTTCGCAGGATTGAAGTGGTGGGAGAAGAACAAGCAGAAACTCGACAAACCCGAAAAAAGAACGATCAGGATCTGGCCGCAGGACAGGGTGGGGGACATTGTGATTTATGCGGCGCTTTTTGGTTTTATCGGTGCAAAGATCTTTCACAACCTCGAGAACTGGAACGATTTTGCTGCGGATCCGATCGGATCGCTGGTATCGTTCAGCGGCCTCACTTATTACGGTGGATTGATCTGCGCCGGTGTTGCGATCCTCCTGTATGCAAAACGGAAAAAGATCAGGATCGTGCACCTGCTGGATGCGATGGCAACGACGATGATGCTTGCCTATGCATTGGGCCGTGTGGGTTGCCAGGTGGCCGGCGATGGCGACTGGGGAATACCTAACCTGAAACCCAAACCCTTTGGCTGGCTGCCCGATTGGATGTGGGCGTATAAATACCCGCACAATGTGGTAAACGAAGACCGTGATAACCTCATCGCAAACTGTACCGGGCAATATTGCAACGAGCTCAAACTCCCTGTTTATCCAACCCCGTTCTATGAGATCGTGATCTGCCTTGCCCTTTTCTTTATTCTCTGGTCGATCAGGAAACGCATCAAGGTGCCGGGACAATTGTTCGGGCTGTACCTTGTTTTCAACGGCGTGGAGCGGTTTTTCATCGAAAAGATCCGGGTGAATACCAAGTACGATTTCCTGCCTTTTCACCCAACCCAGGCCGAGTTGATCTCGTTTTTACTGGTTTTGGCCGGGGTGCTTTTCCTTGTAAAGTCTGAAAAATGGTTTGGAAAAGGAGAAAAGACAGAATTTTCCTGATAAGCTTACGATCGCATTACTGCGCGATTTGAAAGGGATTTGAACCAAAAACGGGTTCAAATCCCTTTTTTTATGCCCTTTTTTACCCAAATGGCGTGCGATCGGTCGTTTCACAACAGTCATTCTCCGCCACTCATCCCGCCTATTTACCGTTCAGTATAAAATCATGTACTATGCAATACATAGTTCATAGTTTTATCCTGTAATTAGCAACAACGGGAACTAAATTATCTACAACATAAATTGTTAAAACATGAAAAAGATCGTAGCAATGCTGGCCGTTTTGGGAGCCTTTTCCTCCGCCACATATGCACAAAATGCCGGCGGTAAAGTGAGCGGAACCGTGTCTGGCACGCAGAAACCAGTTGAGTCGGCCTCTGTAGGATTGCTGAGGGCAAAAGATTCTTCCGTAGTAAAAATGGCCGTTTCGGATAAATCGGGCCGTTTTGAAGTAGAGAAACTGGCGGAAGGCAAATACCTGGTGCTTATACAGAGTGTTGGCTACGCAAAATATTACAGCGAAGTTTTTTCGATCTCCGGCGCCCAGCCGCAGTATACCTTGAAACCGGTATCGCTGGTTGCGGCTTCAAAAAAACTCGAAGAAGTTACCGTCGTTTCCAAAAGGCCTTTTGTAGAACAGAAAGTGGACAGGACCATCATCAATGTTGACGCCACGCCTTCCAACACAGGTACCTCTGTAATGGAAGTGCTTGAGAAATCGCCCGGTATTTCCGTAGACAAAGACGGCAACATCAGTCTCAAAGGAAAACAAGGCGTAATGATCATGCTGGATGGTAAACCCACGTACCTCGGTGGCGAGGACCTGGCCAACTTCCTTAAGAACATGCCGAGTGCCAACCTCGACCAGATCGAGATCATGACCAATCCGCCGGCAAAATTTGATGCCTCGGGCAATTCTGGTGTGATCAACATCAAAACAAAGAAAACGCGCACGGTTGGCTACAACGGAAGTGTGACCACCAGTTACGGGCAGGGTGTTCTTCCCAAATCGAACCTGAGCACCAACCTCAATTTCAGGGAAAACAAACTCAACTTTTTTGGCAACGGAAGCGTGTATTACAACGAGAACTTCAACAACATCATACTCAACCGCAAATTCCGCGATCAATCCAACAACGCATTGTTGTCTGTATTCGACCAGACTGCCCGCAACAACCGGGATGGCCGCGGCGGCAACTACAAGATTGGTGTGGATTATTTCATGAACAAGAAAACAACACTGGGTATCGTGGTTAACGGTTACGAAAACCGCAACAACGAAATTACCAACAACACAACACTGATCAGCGATAAGAACGGTGCGCTGACCACACGTACACAGGCGATCAACGATGTGAGTTCAAACTACGGCAACACTGGCATCAACTTTAACCTGCGCCATGTATTCGACAGCACCAACAAGGAACTTACCGCTGATGTTGATTACGTGAACTACAATTCAGGATCAAACCAGTTGCTGTCGAACCATTTTTTCGATAACCTCGGCAACAAGCAGTCGAACGATGAAGCGATCAAAGGGAGCATCCCGGCTACCATCAATATTTACAGCGCCAAGGCAGACTATACGCACCCGTTAAAAGAAGGCAGTCGTTTTGAAGCGGGACTGAAGACCAGCTTCGTAGAAACCGATAACAATGCGCAGTACGCGAACCTCAATGCGGCCACAGGCGTGTTTGTTCCGGATGCGGGCCGCAGCAATCATTTTCTTTACAAGGAAAACATCAATGCAGCTTACCTGAACCTGAGCAAACAACTTTCAAAAATATGGAGCGCGCAACTGGGGCTTCGCCTGGAGAATACCAACCTGAGCGGCAACCAGCTTACAACGGGCCAGACTTTCAAAAGGGATTACACGCAGGTATTTCCAACGGCTTTTATCGGGTATACGCCGAACGATAAGAACCAGTTCTCTTTGAGCTACGGCCGCCGCATCGACCGCCCGAATTACCAGGACCTGAACCCTTTTTACAATTTCCTTGATAAATACACCTACCAGATCGGTAACCCTTACCTGAACCCGCAATTCAGCCATAATCTTCAATTGAACCACACTTATAAAAATGCGCTGACCACAACATTGGGTTATGGTGTTACAAAAGACATCATACAGGAAATACTGGAACAGGTAGACAGCACGCATACGAGCTATATCAAACGCGGCAACATTGCGAGAAGGGAGAACATCGATCTCTCTGTGAGCTACAATGCAGCGCTGACCAAATGGTGGAGAACAAGTTTTTATGCGATCGTGTTCTACAATAAATTCAGCGGCGTGATCAACAAAGCATATGAAGAGATCAGCGGCGTATCGTTTTCAGGTAACATCAACAACCAGTTCACCTTTAAAAACGGATGGAGCGCTGAATTGAGCGGCTTTTACAGGTCGGCACAGGCGCAGGGTGTGCTCGCATCGAACCCGATGTATGCAATCAACGTCGGCGTGAGCAAAAACATCCTGAAGAACAAAGGCTCATTAAGACTCGCGGTTCGCGATGTGCTTTACAGCCAGGTGTTCAGTGGATACAGCAAATACCAGAACGTGGATGTAACACTCCGCCAGGAAAGAGACAGTCGCCAGGTAAACCTCAGTTTCACTTACCGTTTCGCAAAAGGAAAAGCGGTGGCGCAACGCAAAAGAGGTGGGGCGGGAGAAGAGCAGAATCGTGTGAACACGGGCGGGAACTAAAATGTAAAAAATGCGAAGCATACAGTGTGCGGTTAACCTGATTAATTTCCAATTAAAATGAAATTATTCCGCTCATCCAACTTTGGCATTTTTTTCCACGAAACTGTACGGAACATTGACCCATGAACAACGGATAGCAACGCGAACGGAAGCACAAAGTTGCTCAACTTACACAACACCACGTTTTTTTCTCATGTGCATTATATAGACCGGCCCCGATTTCTATCGGGGCCTCTTTTTTGGCGGATGTGTTACGCCCAAAATCGGCAGCTGGTAACGAAAATCCTATCTTTGACCAAACTCCACACCATGCCATCATTTGACATAGCCAGCGAAGTAGACATCCAGGTTTTGGATAACGCTGTTAATACGGTTAAGAAAGAGATCAGTACAAGGTTCGATTTTCGCGGTTCGCCGGTTACGGTTGAGCTCAATAAAAAAGATTATACGATCCTGTTAGAGGTAGAAAGCGATATGAAAATGAAGCAGCTGATCGATGTACTCATCAGCCGCTCCATGAAACAGGGCATCGATGCCGGCGCCTTCGATTTCAGCAAGGATGCTTACCCGAGCGGTAAGGTGGTAAAGAAAGACATCGCCGTGCGCAACGGGCTGAAGCAGGAAGATGCCAAAAAGATCGTAAAGCTCATCAAAGACGAGGGCTTTAAGGTACAGGCCGCGATCATGGACGATATCGTCCGCGTTACCGGCAAAAAGATCGACGACCTGCAGGAGGTAATTGCCAAACTTAGGGGCGCCGACCTGGGTATTCCGCTGCAGTTTGTGAACATGAAGAGCTGAAAAAGGGCCATTTTACCCCTTTTTGGTGCAAAAACAGTCCAATTCATTTGGTTTATCGAGAGATCGGGTGTAATTTTGCAGTCCTAAAATAATCGCACGGCCAAATCCGTGCAACCTAAAAAACTAAATATGAAACAAGGTATCCATCCGGAAAGTTATCGTTTTGTAGTGTTCAAGGACATGAGTAATGGTGAAACCTTCCTGAGCAAATCTACAACAAACAGCAAAGAAACCATTCAGTGGGAAGATGGTAACGAGTACCCGTTGGTTAAACTCGAGATCTCCAATACCTCTCACCCTTTCTACACTGGTAAGAACATGTTGGTTGATACAGCGGGCCGTATCGACAAGTTCAAAAAACGTTACGCGAAAAAAGATTAATTTCTTTTCAGACGATAGTTATGATCCTCCCCACGGCAACGCGGGGAGGATTTTTTTTCGCCCATCACAATCACCCAAACATGTGATACAGGGGTTGCAACGGTTGAAGAAGGTTTTGCGTCATAGAAGAAAAATGAAACACTATGAAAACAAGACCCTTAATGATCTTTACAGTATCTCTCCTGGCCATATTGGTAACCGCCTGCAGTAAATCCCCTGTTATAAAACCCGCGCCGGTTCCCGTTCCGGTGATCAACGCGCTTGCGAAAGTGGAATACAGCGGCGGCGATTACGACTCGCTCTATTACAACAGCGACCTGCAGGTGATCAAGATTGTGGTCCACACCAATGCCGTAATGCCTTTCGACCAGGTATATACCATCGAATACGACGCAAATAAAAAAGTAACGCGTGTTGTTGACAATACCGGTGAACGGTACGATTATATTTACGTCAACGGCGTATTGGGTGGAGTGACCCATTACATTGGCAACGACAAATTTGACTTTAAGCTCTACGACTACACCAATGGCAAACTGACCCATGTTGAAGAATACTACCGGCCCAGCTTCAACACACCGGGTTATGAAATGACCGCCGAGATCGATTTTGAATATTTCCCCGACGGCAACCTGAAAAAACAAACGATGTATGGGTTTACGCAGCAGAACAGGACAAAATACAAGCTGTTCTCAACCACCTATTCGGATTACGATAGAAAACCAAACCCTACCGCGTTTCTCGACCGGTTCACGTATTACGCACAACTGGATATACAGAAAAACAACCCCGGCAAGATGGTGGGCAGGGACGAAATGAACGGCACCGACAACAATTTCGAATACGCGTACACATACAATGATTTTTTAAATCCGCTGACGCGAAAAACAACGGCCAGCGGCGGCTCGGTTACCACGGCCAAACTATATTACTATTGATTTTTTTACAGGAAACTGTAACCAAACAAGATCCGGGTTGTTTATAAGGAAGGAAAGGCCCCGGCAGCGCTGCATTATTCACCGGGCGACGCATGCAGCAGCACCAGCCCAAACCGGTTTTATGACAAACTCCTCCCTGGCTTTTCGGCCGGGGATTTTTTTTAAAACGGGAGCCGTGAGCCATGCACCGGCGGCTGGTAACCTTGTTGGTTCGGCGCTTGTATCTTCTGCCTTCTTCCCTGTATCTTTGCCGGATGAAATTACACATCCTTGCATTTGGTGTTCACCCGGATGATGTTGAACTGGGTTGCTCCGGCACATTACTGGCAGCGATAGAGGAAGGAAAGAAGGTGGGTATTGTTGACCTTACCCGCGGCGAGCTTGGTACCAGGGGCACCGCGGAAACGCGGAAACAGGAAGCCGCAAGAGCGGCCGAGATCCTTGGCGTACAAGTGCGCGAGAACCTCGGCATGGCAGACGGTTTTTTTCAGAACGATGAAACCAATCTCCGTAAAGTGATCACCGCGATCCGGAAATACAAACCCGATATCATACTCGCCAATGCCGTTGAAGACCGCCACCCCGACCATGGAAGAAGCGCGAAACTCGTTGCAGACGCCGCTTTCCTATGCGGGCTGCGCAAAATTGAGACCTCGGTAGACGGCGTAGCGCAGGAGCCATGGAAGCCTTCGTATGTATTTCATTATATACAGGACAGGTTCATTGCCCCTTCGTTTGTGGTGGATATCACCAAACATTTCGATAAAAAAATGGAATCGGTTCTCGCCTACACCACGCAGTTCTACAACCCGGATGCAACAAACGACGAACCGCAGACCTATATTTCATCCAATCAATTCCTCGAAACCGTAAAGGCAAGGGCATTGATGCTCGGCAAAAGAATTGGTGTATCCTACGCCGAAGGATATTTATCGGAAAAAACGATTGGCGTGAATAGTTTTGATGCATTTATTCAGCAAATAACATAACCTTATAATTAGGAATTAGAAATTAGGAATTAATAATTGTATGGGCATTCAAAAAGCATCGTTAGTCGATAATCAATAGTTCTCAATTCCTAATCTTAATTCTTAATCTTAATCTTAATTCTTAATTCCTAATTCCTAATTCTTAATTAAAATAATGGGTAACGTAAAAGTAGGTTTGGTCCAAATGAGTTGTTCGGCCGATAAACAGGCGAACTTGTCTAAAGCGATTGGCAAGGTGCGTGAGGCTGCGGCGAAAGGCGCGCAGATCGTGTGTTTGCAGGAACTCTTCACATCGCTGTATTTCTGTGATGTGGAAGACTATGATAATTTCAAGCTTGCCGAAGCGATCCCCGGCCCTTCAACCGATGCATTGAGCGCGGTGGCAGCAGAATTGAATGTGGTGATCATCGCTTCGCTGTTTGAAAAAAGAACGCAGGGCATTTACCATAACACAACAGCCGTACTGGATGCCGACGGAAGTTACCTGGGCAAATACCGCAAAATGCACATACCGGATGATCCTGCATTTTACGAGAAATTTTATTTTACCCCGGGTGACCTCGGCTACAAAGTATTCAAAACAAAATTTGCAACATTTGGTGTGTTGATCTGCTGGGACCAGTGGTACCCCGAAGCAGCACGCATCACCTCGTTGATGGGAGCAGAGATCCTATTTTATCCAACGGCAATCGGTTGGGCAACATCGCAGGACGAAGAAACCAACAACGAGCAATACAACGCATGGCAAACGATACAGCGGAGTCATGCCGTAGCCAACGGCGTTCACGTTGTAAGCGTTAACCGGGTAGGGTATGAGCAGGATGGCGCAATGAAGTTCTGGGGCGGATCGTTTGTAAGCAATCCTTTTGGTAGCCTGATCTACAAGGCATCGCACGAAGAAGAAGAAGTGACGGTTGTGGAGATCGATACCGCCAAAACCGATCGCTACCGCACGCACTGGCCCTTTCTCCGCGACAGGCGCATCGACTCTTACCAGCAGATCACGAAGCGTTATATTGATGAAGATTGATTGAAGAAACACGAATACCGGAAACGGGAAAGCTGTCTCCTGGATGCCTGTACCTTGAACCTTACTGATATGATGAAGACACCCAAAGAATCGGGCTATTTTTTTCCCGCAGAATTCGCACCGCACCTGGCAACCTGGTTAAGCTGGCCGCACAAGGAAGCAAGCTGGCCGGGTAAGATCGATTCGATCTACCCCAATTACAGCCTGTTTGTAAAATACCTTACAGAAAGCGAACTGGTGCGCATCAATGTTGCCGACGAGCAGCTTAAGCAGGCCGCGGTTCGGCATTTACAGAACGCAGGTGTGAACATGGATAAGGTTGAGTTCTTTTTTCACCCGACAAACGATGCCTGGTGCCGCGACCATGGCCCGGCATTCCTGGTGAATCCTGCTGCAGGGGAGAAGAAAGTGATCGTTGACTGGGGCTACAATGCCTGGGGCAACAAATATCCGCCGTATGATCTTGATGATGTGATACCAACATTGATCGGTAAACATTTCGGCCTGCCTGTGTATCATCCGGGCATTGTAATGGAGGGCGGATCCGTGGAATTCAATGGCGCAGGTACCTTGCTTACTTCCACCGCGTGCCTGCTCAATGAAAACCGCAACCCGCAACTCAACCGCCAACAGATCGAAGAATACCTCTGTAATTATTACGGCGTTGAACAGGTGTTGTGGGTGGATGAAGGAATAATCGGGGATGATACAGACGGCCATATCGATGATACGGTCCGTTTTGTAAACGAAGACACCGTTGTTACAGTGATCGAAGAAAACAGGAACGATGAAAATTACGGCCTGTTGCAAACCAATCTCAGGCAGCTGAAAGAAATGCGTTTGTTGAACGGCAAGCAAATGAACATTGTTGAGTTGCCCATGCCCGATGCGGTGGTGTATGAGGACCAGCGTTTGCCGGCCTCGTACGCAAATTTCTACATCAGCAACAAACACGTTATCGTGCCTACGTTCCGCTGCGCGAAAGATGAGAAGGCGCTGGGCATCATTGCCGGATGTTTCCCTTCGCGCGAAGTGGTAGGGATCGATTCTACAGATATCATCTGGGGGCTTGGAAGCTTTCACTGCCTGAGCCAACAGGAGCCCGCAGTGTAGCGCCAGTTGTTTTTAAATTCCGTTGAGGGGTTAAAGTATCAAAGACGTGGATAACATCGTTGATTCTTTAACCCTTTGGCTTTTGTAACCGGTAATTCAAAACAGTTACCCGGTTACCGTCATCGTGCTCCCGCTGATCGCAACATTGTATTGTTTCAGCGAAGAAGCGGCGGGGCCGAGGGTAACGCTGCCTGTTGTGGTGAACGTGGAGCCGTGGTTGGGACAAACAAAATTATTTGCCGAAGCATTGTAATTGATGAAGGAGCCTTCGTGCGTACAGGCCACCTGCACGGCAGTGAAAGAGGCCGGAACATTGGTAGCGGCGAGCCGGACGATGATCACGCCGTTTTGCACCAGCGATGAACCGACTGCTAATAAGTTGCTGGTAAGGTCTACCGTGAAATTCGCGTTCACGGCGCCATTGGAGCCGCCAGCGCTTTTACTGCATGCGCCCATGCAAACTGCGCATGCGGCAACTACCGGTCCCGTTAAGGTTCCCAGGAATTCTCTTCTTTGCATAAAATGGATTTAATGAGCAATGGATGCTGTTACCGCTCTAGCGCCCGTCGTTCACCGCGATCAAAAAAACTTCCGACCCTTTGCGTTGCGGGATAGAGTTGTAACAATCTTCTAAAACTTTGATACGAAACAACGGAGAAAAAAGTTGCCTGTATTCTTCCGTATGGCCGCCGAAGGGCGGGCCCTCCTTATCAAATTCCCTGTTGAAGAGCACGCCTGCAAGCTTTCCGTTGCCTGTGAGGATTTCTTTTACCTTGCTCACATATCTGCCGCGCAGGGCGGGTGGTAACGTGCAGAAAAAAGTTTGCTCCAACACAAGTTCAAACGACCCCTCGAGCTTGAAAAAATCGCCCGTAACAATCCTGATGGCAGGGTACCTGTTGCCCAGTATTTCCCGTAATGCAGTTGTTGCCACCGCTGAAATATCTGCCACGGTAATATCTGTAAATCCTTTTTCTGCGAGATAGACCGCTTCATAGCCTTTTCCCGCACCGGGAATGAGTATGCTGGTGTTTTTGTTGGTAAGCTGGTCGATGTATTCTTTGAGGGGCGTTGAAACATACCCGATATCCCATGCCGTTTCGTGGTTGGTATACAATGCATCCCAAAACGATGCGGGTAAAAGATCAGTGTTGCCGCTCATGCGATCGTTGCTGTTATTTGTGCCTGCCTGGGAATGATGAATGCGACCAGGTCATCCAGCGCGATGCCCGCGCGTTCGCATGCATCGGCAATGTCTTCCCTGGATACATTGGCGGCAAATGATTTTTCCTTCAGCCGTTTTTTTACACCCTTCACATCCATGCCTTCATAGCCGCCTGGGCGCATGAGTGAGTAAGCGTGGATCAACCCGGATAATTCATCAAACGCATACAGCATCTGGTCCATCTTCGTTACCGGTACCACGCCAAAATGCAGGTGCCCATGCGAAGCGATCGCGCGGATGATCGCGGGATCTATGTTGCGGCGCTCGAGTTCTTCGATGATCTTTTTACAATGCTGGTCGGGCCATTGGTCCCAATCAGCATCGTGCAGCAACCCTGCCATTTCCCATTGCCATTGGCCCGCCTCATCAAGGTTCTCTTTTTCTGCGGCCCAGGCTTTCATAAGGTGTCCGACCTGCTGCATATGCACTTTCAGTTTAGGGTTCAGCACCCAATCGTTGAAAAGCTGGTTGGCTTCTTCTCTTGACAATACGTTTCCCAGGTTTGCCTGGTCGCCGAATTCGGTTCTGCCGAGGTTGAGTGACATGTGTTCGTGTTTGTTTCAAAGATAGGGTGGGAATTCTATCGGCGGAAAAAATGCCTAAATAGCGTTAGGTTGAACGGTTTCTTTAAACGAAATTGCCAGACATTTCAATCCACACGAATGAACAAGTCTCCGAAAGAGAAACTATTTACATCCTACCAGGTGTTTGTGATCGCTATTTTATCGTTGCTTCAATTCACGATCATATTGGATTTCATGGTGCTCTCGCCCTTGAGTGCGATCCTGCTTCCAGCCCTGCACATCAAGACCTCGCAATTCGGCCTTGTTGTTTCGGCGTATGCCTTCAGTGCGGGCGCATCGGGTTTGCTTACGGCGGGGTTTGCAGACAAATACGACCGCAAAAAATTATTGATGTTTTTCTATACCGGGTTTATTGCAGGAACGGCGCTCTGCGCGATGGCGACCACCTACGAGTTCCTGCTGGTAGCGAGGATCATCACCGGGATCTTCGGTGGTGTGATCGGCTCGGTAAGCTTCGCGATCATCACCGATCTCTTTCCCATGAAAACACGCGGCCGCGTGATGGGTTTTGTACAGATGTCGTTTGCCGCAAGCCAGGTACTGGGATTGCCGATAGGCCTTATGCTTGCCAATAAATTCGACTGGCATGCGCCGTTCTGGATGATCGTTGGCGCGGGGATCGTATTGGGCATCGTGATGGCGGTGCGTTTGAAACCGGTTGATGAGCACCTCAAGCTCCATGTAGACCGCAACGCGTTTCACCATCTCTGGGCCACCACCACGCGCTCGGATTATGCAAAGGCATACCTGGCAACCACCTTGCTCGCCACCGGAGGGTTTATGATGATGCCTTTTGGCGCAGCGTTCAGTACCAACAACCTTGGTATCGGGCTCGACAAATTACCTTATATCTACCTCATTACCGGTATCTGTTCCATCCTGTTCGGGCCGTTCATCGGTAAGCTCAGCGATAAGATCGGGAAATTCAAAGTGTTTGCGATCGGCTCTTTGCTGAGTATGGCGGTGATCATTTTTTACAGCCACCTCGGCATCACGCCATTGTGGGAAGTGATTGTGCTTACCGTGTTGATGTTTGTAGGAATCTCATCCCGCATGATCTCTTCATCGGCACTATTAACCGCTGTTCCTGATGCAAAGGACCGTGGCGCATTCATGAGCGTGAATGCCTCTACCCAACAGATCTCCGGCGGAGTTGCTTCCATCATTGCCGGCCTGATTGTTGTTCAGTCAACTTCAGGACGCCTTGAGCATTACGACACGCTTGCGTTTGTTGTAACCGGTACGATGGTCGTAGCCATGTTGATGATGTATTACCTCAACAGGCGGGTGCAGCAGAAACTGCATACGCAAGAGCCGGTTTAATCCCATTCAAACACCAATCAACCTGAACAAATGAAACACCTGCTATCCATTTCCGCCATCGTTCTCCTTGCTGCCTGCGCTGCGCCCAAGCCGTACAGCGATACGAACAAGGTGTACCGCCAGCAATCAAAAGAGTATGTAAAACAGCTCCTCGCAGAGCCGTCCAACCCCGTGAATGATACGATCAAAATGCCGCCTTATTTTGTGGGTACCACCAACTACGGCATACGCAAGCCCAACTTTGTGATCATACACCATACCGCGCAGAATTCCTGCCCGGAAACGCTGAAAACATTTACACTCACCAGGACAGCGGTAAGCGCGCATTACGTGATCTGCAAGAACGGAACCGTTTACCACATGCTCAACGATTATTTCCGCGCGCAGCACGCGGGGGTGAGCAGGTGGGGCAACCTCATCGATGTCAATTCTTCGTCCATCGGGATAGAGCTGGACAATACAGGGTTTGAACCCTTCGACAGCCTGCAGCTGAACAGCCTGCTGAGTGTGCTGGCAAAACTTAAAAAAGATTACAACATCCCTACCGCCAATTTCATCGGGCATGGAGACATTGCGCCAACACGCAAGAACGATCCCAATTACCGCTTCCCCTGGAAAAAATTGGCGGAGCAGGGATTCGGCCTCTGGTACGATGAACAAAGAGACAGTGTTCCCGCAGGCTTTAACCACATCCAGGCCCTGCGCATCGTTGGATACGATGTGAAGGACACAACAGCGGCCATCAGGGCCTTCAAACGTCATTTCCTGCAGGATACAACAAGGAGGATCAATGATGTGGACAGGAGCGTGCTGTACAACCTTCAGAAAAAATATATGTAATTGCCGGGGGTGAGCCAAAAGGATCAGCGGTGCCGTATCAAATAGAAAGAATCGTATTTTTAAAATACAAACCTTTTCTATGAGATTAATAACGCTTGTACTCCTGTCTCTTTCCATTTCCGTTCTCCATGCGCAATCGCACAACCCGGGCTCCAATCATGCCAATCGTTTTGAGGAACTGGATTACCTGTTGCAGTCGCCCAGCGAATACAGAACAGCCAGCGGCGCACCCGGGCCGAAATACTGGCAGCAGCGGGCCGACTACAACATTGCCGTAGAACTGGATGAGCCGAATAACAGGATCACGGGTACGGAAACGATCACCTATTTCAACAATTCTCCCGATGTATTGAGTTATGTATGGCTGCAGCTCGATGAGAACTTTCACAATCCCCAGGCAGATGTGAACAGGGATAACACGGGTAAAATGCAGGACCGCATGACCAACCAGCAGCTCGATGCGCTGGAGCCCTGGAGAAGGCTGGATGGGTATGGCATCAACCTCACACGTGTTGTAAATGCTGCGGGCAAAGCCCTGAAGTATACGATCGTAAAAACCATGATGCGCATTGATCTGCCGGAGGCATTGAAACCGGGGCAGCAGTTCGTGTTTACGATCGACTGGAACTACAAAGTGCCGGACAAATTAACGCGTTACGGCCGCGGCGGCTATGAATATTTTGCGGAGGATGACAACAACCTGTATTCCATCGCGCAGTTTTACCCGAGAATGGCGGTGTACAGCGATTTCAAGGGATGGCAACACCTCCAGTTCCGCAGCGGCGCAGAGTTTGCATTGAACTTCGGCAACTTCAACCTGAAGATAACAGTACCGGCAGACCACGTGGTGGCGGCAACCGGCGAGTGCCTGAATTACAAAGAGATGATGACGGCCAAAGAATACGAACGATGGCAGTCTGCACAAACGGCGAAAGATATCGTTGAGATTGTAACGCTGGACGAAGCGCTTAAAAAATCAAAGACAAAGAGCAGCGAAAAGAAGACATGGATCTTTAAAGCCGACAATGTACGCGACGTCGCTTTCAACACGAGCCGGCGCCTGGTTTGGGATGCGATGCCCGTATTTGTTGAGGGAAAGAAGGTAATGTGTATGAGTTATTATGGAAAAGAAGCCTACCCGATCTACCGCAAATACTCCACCAAAGCAACCGCGCACACGATCAAAACCTATTCCAAATACACCATCCCGTATCCATACCCGGTTGCGCAGTCTGTAGAGGCGGCCATCGGCATGGAATACCCGATGCTGGCGATGAACCCAGGGAGAGCAGCGCCAGACGGCAGCTACACGGAAGCTGCAAAATATTCCTGCATCGGCGTAACCATCCACGAAGTGGGACATAATTTCTTCCCCATGATCGTGAACAGCGATGAGCGCCAATGGTGGTGGATGGATGAAGGGCTGAACACATTCTGCCAGTTCTTAACCGAGCGCGAGTTTGATGCCGATTACCCATCCACACGCGGGCCGGCACACCTGATCACGGATTACATGCGGTTGCCAAAGAATGAACTGGAACCGATCATGACAAAAGGAGATGCCGTTAGCAAAGTGGGATCAAATGCCTACGCAAAAGCGGCAACGGGTTTGAACATCCTGCGCGAAACCATTTTAGGCAGAGAGCTTTTCGATTTCGGTTTCCAGGAATATGCAAAGCGGTGGGCCTTCAAACACCCTACACCCGCCGATCTCTTCCGCACGCTGGAAGATGCAACGGGTGTGGATCTCGACTGGTTCTGGCGCGGATGGTACTTTGGAACGGACCCGGTGGATATTGCAATAGACAGTGTAAAAGTGTTTAAGGTAGACGATGCGTTGACGCCAACACCGGGTGGTGTTGCCGTATACAACGACATCAACCGCCTGCGCAACAAAGACGATAAGTCCATCCAATTTTATGTGGATGCAGATACCACGCTCCGCGATTTTTATTATTACAACCGCGGCGCAGATGCGGCCTATACAATAGAACAGGCAAACAAACAGAAAGACGATGCATACAAAGCCGATATAGACAAAGACAACCTGGCGAAGTGGAAAGACAAATATTTTTATGAGCTGCAGTTCTCAAACAAAGGCGGGTTGGTAATGCCGATCATACTTGAATGGACATTCAAAGATGGAACAAAACAGGTAGACAAGATCCCCGTTACGGTTTGGTTGCTGAATGAAGAAAAGGTTTCAAAAGTATTTATCAAAGACAAGGAAGTTGCTTCGGTAAAGCTGGATCCCAACAGGGAAACAGCGGATGTTAACGAAGCCAATGGCCAATGGCCGGTAAAAGAAATGCCAACAAAATTCTCGTTGTTCAGGCAAACAACCACCGGCTTTACGGGGCCGGGCGCGGGACAAACCGTTGCCCCGCCAACCAATGCCATGCAACGAGCCAAACAAAAAAATCCATAAGTGGAAGAAGGCAAAACGCATGGCGATAAGTCAGCGCACAGCATTGAGGATGAAGGATCCTTTGAAGCTGGGTTGCACGGTTATTTTATTTTCAAAACAATACTGCTTTATGAGAAAGTACATCATTCCTTTTTTGTCAGCCTTTCTTTTATTGGCAAACGGAATTGCGCACGCGCAACTTTCCGCAACACAGATCGATTCGCTGGTAGAGCGTACATTAAAGGCTTTCAATGTGCCGGGCATTGCGGTTGCGGTGGTGAAGGATGGAAAGATCGTTCATGCAAAGGGTTACGGCGTGCGCTCGTTGCGTACGATGCAGAAAGTGGATGAACACACGCTGTTTGGTGTTGCCTCTAACAGCAAGGCATTTACCACGGCAGCATTGGGTATGCTGATCGATGAGGGCAAACTGAAATGGGATGATAAAGTGACGGATTACATTCCCGCGTTTAAATTGTACAATCCGTATGTAACGGACGAGTTCACCATCCGCGACCTGCTCACGCACAGAAGCGGTCTTGGCCTCGGGGCCGGCGACCTGATGATGTTCCCGGCCGGTAGTGATTTTACACGCGAAGACATCATACACAACCTGCGTTACTTGAAGCCTGTTTCGTCGTTCCGCACAAAATACGATTACGACAACAATCTTTACATCGTGGCAGGAGAGATCATCGCAAAAGTTTCGGGAATGAGTTGGGAAGATTTTATTGAGAAGCGCATGATGCAGCCTTTGGAAATGAAAGAAAGCGCGGCATCGTTCTCCCGAATCAAAAACAAAACCAATGCCATTGATGCACATGCGCCCGCTGATGGAAAGCTGGAAGTGATCGATGGCGTATTCAGCGAAACCGCGAATGCCGCAGGCGGAATCTGGAGCAGTGTAACTGATATGAGCAAATGGATCATCATGCAGATGAACGATGGCAGGTACGGCGATGCCCCGTACAAACAGTTGTTCAGCAAAAAGGTACACGATGAAATGTGGTCGCCGCAAACCATCCAGCCCGTTCGCACTTCACCGCCTTACAATACGCATTTTGCAACCTATGGGCTGGGCTGGGGCCTGGCGGATGTGAAAGGATACAAACAGGTGAGCCATACCGGCGGACTGGCGGGTATTGTTACACAGGTTTTACTTCTTCCCGAATTACAGCTCGGCATCATTGTATTTACCAACCAGCAGCAGGGGGCTGCTTTTACAGCGGTTTCAAACACGATCAAAGACAGTTACATCGGCGTTACCGGAATGGATTGGGTGAAGGTGTTATCGGAGCGGGTTGCGGCCAATGAGGCCAATGCAAAAAAGATCACCGACGATGTGTGGAAGAACATCGCGGAGCAGCAAAAAAAGAACGACGGCAAGGCAGACATTCAGGCTTTCCTCGGCACTTATAACGACCAGTGGTTTGGCGATGTTTCCATTACGATGAAAGATGGAAAGCCATGGTTCCAATCCAAACGCTCGCCCAAACTGTCAGGAGAATTGCTCCCTTACAAAGGCAACACGTTCATTGCAAAATGGACAGACAGGAGTATGGACGCCGACGCTTTTGTGATGTTCAGCGTAGACAACGATGGCAAACCATCCGGTATGAAAATGAAAGCGATCTCGCCGCTCACGGATTTTAGTTTTGATTTCCAGGACCTGGATTTCAGGAAAAAATAGTTATGGAAAACAACGGCCATCATCAAAGGGTTGACGGCCGTTGTTCTCGCAAAAAATATTATTTGCCGTCGTAAGCATCCTGCAACTGCTGTACATTGATCTTGTTCATCGTAAGCATGGCATCCATTACCCGTTTTGCTTTCTGCCGGTCCGGATCGCCCATCAGCCGCCCAAGCGCCGAGGGAATGATCTGCCAGGAGAGGCCGAACCTGTCTTTGAGCCACCCGCATCTTTCCTCGGTGCCGCCGCCTTCGAGCAATTTGCTCCAGAGATCGTCTACTTCTTCCTGTGTTTCGCAGTTTACAAAAAAGGAGATCGCAGGAGTGAATTTGAACATCGGCCCGCCGTTCAGCACCATGAATTCCTGTCCGTACAGTTGAAACGTGCCGGTAAGCACCTGGCCATCCGGCAGTCGATGCATGTTGCCGGCGCTGGCATCTTTAAAAACAGAGGTATAAAAACCGATCGCCTCTTCTGCGTTGCCATCGAACCAAAGGAAAGGGGTTATTTTTTGCATGGTGTAAGGTTTATAAGTTGAGTTTTGTGGTTAGTGATCACTTTTTCTTTTTTTCCTTCTTCAACTTCTCTTTCGCGATGTTATCCGCGATCCTGGCCCTGACAATCTTACGGATGAGTGATACAGGAAGCTTTTTGTTTTTCGGAAACTGTATCGCGCCCTTCGATGTCTGGTAATCTTGCAGTTGTTCGGCAAACGCTTTTACGGTTGAGCTGTTCCATGGATAAAAACCGATGTGGTTCTTCCAGTTTGCAAATCCTACCAGCATGCCATGCAGTTGAAATGCGGGCATTCCGTAACTGATCATTTCCTTTGCAGCGGGCGCAGTACTTTGTATGATGCTGCGGAGCTGCTGTAACCCTTCCGCTGCATCACCGGGTTGGGAAGCGATGTAGTCATCAATGGTAGCCGGTTTGTTTTTCTGCATAACATCGGGTTTTGATGAATGATTTTTCTTCAAGACAGCCGTCCGTTTTCAACAATTTAAAATTACAACGCGTGCGTTGAAAAAAAGGTGCCGATCATGTCAACATTAGGGGGTATTTGCGACAAAATGAGTAGACTTGCAGGGTAAATGTCCCGTTATGCTGCATTTAGGAATCATTCTCCCCAAGGATTACCGCCTGCTCAGTGTTGCTGCGATACTCGATGTGTTCGAAGCCGTAAACCGCATCCATATCGAAAAAAATGCAGGCGCCTTTTACCGCATCACGATTTTTGGAACGGAAGTGGGCGCGGAGACCTCTTTTCATGGCTACCCGATGGAATCGATCTACGCAGATGTTAAACCCGACCTGATCCTCATTCCATCTTTTGCAACGCCGGATATGCAGCTTACCCTGCAGCGCAACGGGCCTTTTATTCCATGGCTCATCAGGCAATACCAGGGCGGGGCAGAAGTGGCCAGTTTCTGCACCGGGGCCTTCCTGCTTGGCGCTTCGAAATTGCTGGATGGAAAAGTGGCCACCACACACGTTGACGCGGTGCGTGCATTTGCCAATGCTTTTCCAAACATTACTTTACGCGTTGATAAGACGGTTACCGAGGACCAGAAAATATATACCAGCGGCGGCTCAACATCATCGTTTCATTTACTCCTGCACCTGGTGCAGAAACACTGCGGGAAAGAGGTGGCCGTGCGTATTTCAAAAATATTTGCGATCGATATGGACAGGCACAGCCAGTCGTATTTCAGCACATTCACCCCATCGCGCAGCCACAACGATGAGCTTGTTGCGCTGGTGCAGGAAAAGATCGAGACCAATTTTCATTTGATCGAGAACCTCGAAGAGATCATCAAAGACATCCCTTCCAGCCGCCGAAACCTGCTGCGCCGTTTCAAATCGGTAACAGGTATTGCACCGATCGAATACCTGCAGCAGGTAAGGATCGAGGCCTCTAAAAAAATGCTGGAACAAAGCAACCGGCAAATGTCTGATGTGATCAATCACACCGGCTACAACGATCCCAAAGCATTCCGCAAAGTGTTCAGGAAGATCGTGGGCATGACGCCGAGCGATTACAGGGAGAAATTCCAGATAAGGTGATTGTCAACTGCATTACACCGTAAAAAAGATCTTTTTCCGGTACAGGAAATAACAGATGCCCCATTCCAGTCCGAAGATACATAGCGATGAAATGATGTTGCTGATCATTACCGGGGTGCCCGCAAAACCGAGCAACCCATTGCATATCGCGCTGATGTAGCCGTTGAACCAGCGGTGCCCCACTATCTCGAAGAACAGGTAGATGAACAGCGAGTTCATGCCTATCACCGTAAAAAACATGAGGTGCTTTTTGTGCGACCTGGTATCGATCCACCAATAACAAAGACAAAGCGCAAGCAGGCACCATCCCAGTGAAACGATCGTAAAGGAGCTGGTGGCGATCCGTTTGATGACAGGGGTGATGCCGGCGAGATCGAGTCCATACCCGAGCACGATGCAGAGGGCTCCCCATACAAGCAGTATTTTCAGTTTACCCGGTTTGCGCTGCATCAATATTTTTCCCGTAAGTGCGCCTGCAATGGTATGTACGGCGGTTGGTATGCAATTGATGGCAACCCATCCACCTTTGTTGATCTTGTTCATCAAAAGAAGATCAACATAGTTCCCGAAATTATGCTGGTCTGTAAAAGGCTGGTCAAACCCCGGCACATTTGTACAGCGGTACAACAGCTCGGTGAGCAAAAGAATACCCGCGCATGCTAAAACCTGCGCAGTGACGCTCCACCGGAATATCAGGAAAGCAACCAGTGTAGTGAACGAAAGCTGCGTCAACACATCCCACAGCTCGAACGATAACCCCGTTCGTCTTACTGCATAATCGAGAACGCCCCAGAAAAAAAGCCAGGCGCAGCGCTTGAGCGTTTTTTTGAACGACGCGTTCCACGATAGTCCTTGTGCCTGCTGCTTGTGCTGCGAATAGGCCATGGCAACGCCGGCCATGAACATGAATGCGGGTTGCACCATGTCCCAGAAACGCAGGCCGTTCCATGGATGGTGTTCGAACTGGATGAAAAATGCATATAGCGCAGTGCCCTCCGACGCCTTCACCAGGTGATCGAACAAGCCTGCGCCCGCCAGGGCCAGTAACACCATTACGAGGCCGCGCATGAAATCGAGAGACAGCAGTCGTTGCAAGGTAAAAAACGGATTTGTTTTTAATGGTTGATCATTGCATTGCACCTGCGCAATGCAACGCTGACGGAACGAAAACTCAGGATTCCAACGCCTGTTTTGCAAACGCAACACATTTCTTTGTTTCTTCCACCGCATTTGAGCCGGCGGGAATCTCATATTCCAGCTCGATGGTTGCGGGTATCCGGTATTTTTTTTCCCTGAGCAACGTGAGTATTTCTTTGAGGGGTGTATCGCCTTGTCCCCATACAACATTATTCCCCCCGTTGTCTTTTGTTTTCCTGTCTTTGATGTGCATGCTTGTAATGCGATCGTGTTTGGCCTGTATAAGTGCCAGCAGGCTCTCTTTGGTATTGTTGCCACCTGCAGCGATGTAATGACCGCAATCGAGGTTCATTGAATTGTATGGCGATTGTGCAAGGGCCGTATCCCAAGCCGTATCGGTGGCCTGTGTATGGGCATGGTAGCCGATGTAAACTTTGTGTTTTTCTCCCAGTGTGCCGAGACGTTTTGAGTGCGCAGGATCGGTTGGAAGCTCCAGGGTAACAGAAGCGGCGCCGAGCGCTTTGGCAGCTTTGAGTGCGTATTCGATTTCGCCATCGGTGTTGCCGGGATTGAGTGCATTGGGTTTGAAAGCATAGATGGTAATGCCCGCCTTGTTAAACATCTTTCGCACTTCTTCAAATTTTTCCATACCCGTATTTGTGCGCCAATCGGCAACGGATCTCTGGTAGGCGGCTATTTGGGCTTTCTGTTCGTCGGTGAGTTTCGGGGCCTGCCCGTTTACCCTTGGCGGCATTTTGAAAGTGTTTACGGGTTTGCCCGCGTAGTCTTCGATTGAATCGCCCATCAGTTCTACTGCGCTGATGTTTGAATCGATGCAGTATTGAAGCAACTGCTCCGGCTTGCCCGGCATGCTGCGGAACGAATAAGTGATCACGCCCACCTGTACCCCTTTGAATTTTGAATCGGGGCCGGCAACAGGAAAAGGATCTTTGGCCCAGCCGGTCTTACCGGCACAAAACAGGGCAAGCGATGCCAGTGAACCCTGTTGTAAAAATTTTCTTCGCGAATGTGAGTGGATGGTGTTGGACATACTCTGTTTTTTTTGTGCGTATCGGAGCTTCTAAACTAAACATTTCTGCGGCTTTTCGGGTGGCGCTTTTTATTTTTCAGGAAAAGAAATGTGTTGGTTCCCTAAGTTTTAGATAAATTTAGCCAGCCAATGCAACGATTACGGACAATCTCGATCTGCTTATTATCCATAACCAGCCTGCTGGGATTGTTGCGTGGATACAGGATGAGCAATTACGGAGGCGACGATTCGTTGTTGTACCCTTATCCCCGTGATACCATCAAAGCCACCGTTTTTTCCAATTATGCCATACTGGGATGGATCGTTTTTTCCCTCATCGGCCTGTTCAGCGTGCTGGTTATTGTGTCCATCGTCAAGAACTTCCGCAATTACGGGTACCTGGTTATCGTAGAAGGGATCTTCCTTACCTTTCTTACGGCCATACATATTTTGTTAACGGGGTTTGTGTTCGCTCATTTCTTTATCATTCCCGTGTGTTTCGCGGTGCTCATCCTGGGCGTTTTGCAGGTTCCGCGAGAGTTCTGATTCCCCGGTCGCCTGTACGGTTACGGTATGATTTTTTAGGGTATTTTGTAAAAACAATTATGAAAACCGCGATCATACTGGTACTGGCCGCATGCATGGCCTGTTCGCCCAAACTCCAGCAAACCTCGGCAACCTGTTTCAAGGGAAAACTCGTAAAACGCGGCATTTGCGGGCAGCGGGTGGTTCAGCTGCTCAGCGGGCCGGTGGATGCGGTGGTAATGGCCCGGCAATGGACAGACTCCTTATCCGGTAAACAATATGAAAACGTATTTACAGTTGGCAACCTGTGCGATTTTCCTGCAACGATACAGGAAGGACAGGAATTCAGCTTTTCCATCACTACAACACCCGGCAGCAACTGCGCAACCTGCTTCGCCTACACGCCAACACCCGTTGAGAAAAACAACATCGTAACGGGATGCAGTGAGTAGTGGAATAAGGGTAAACGTTTCTATCCGTTTCTCAAACGTTCCGGCACGGTTGTCATAATACAAGGGCGCAAATCCCCCGGTGACTGCCTGATCTTTAAACATTTTACCTGCCGTGGCGTTATACAATGCATGGGTAAGAAATTAAACGCCATCCCCGTTTCGGTACTGGACCTGGCTACGATCATACAGGGCGATGACTCTGCCGCGCCTGCTTTTCAGCGCAGCCTTTTGTTTGCGCAACATGCCGAACAGTTGGGATACAAGCGCTATTGGTTTGCAGAGCACCACAACATGGAAAGCGTTGCGTCTGCCGCCACGTCGGTATTGATCGGCTATGTTGCGGGAGGCACCCAAACGATCAGGGTAGGGTCGGGGGGCGTGATGCTGCCCAATCATTCGCCGCTGGTGATTGCTGAACAGTTTGGAACGCTGGCTTCTTTATACCCCAACCGCATCGACCTCGGTCTTGGCCGTGCGCCCGGAACGGATCCCGTTACATCGTATGCCCTGCGCAGGAACATGACCGGCGACGTTGACCAGTTTCCCAACGATGTAGTTGAACTGCTCGGTTACCTCGGCCCGCGGAAAGCCGACGCTAAAGTAAAAGCGGTTCCCGGACAAGACACCAATGTGCCCGTATGGCTGTTGGGCTCAAGCACGTTCAGCGCGCAACTGGCGGGCATGCTTGGGTTGCCCTTTGCATTTGCCTCGCACTTTGCGCCGGCACAGTTACACGATGCATTAAAGACCTATCGATCCCATTTCAAACCGTCTGAATTTTTACCGGCACCGTATGCAATGGCATGCGTAAACGTGATCGCCGCCGATACCGACGATGAAGCCAGGCACCTTGCCACATCATTCTACCAGCTTGCGCTCGGCCTGTTCCGCAACGACCGGAAACCGCTGCCGCCACCGGTACACAATATGGACGAGATCTGGACCGAACGCGAAAAATTTGGTGTGGAACAAATGACCGCCTACTCATTTTTAGGAAGCAGGGAAACCATCAGCGCATCGCTGCAAAAGTTTGTGGATGATACGCAGGTAGACGAGATCATGGTTGCATCGCACTTGTATGATGCCGGGTTAAAGAAAAAATCGCTGGGTGTGATCGCTTCGTTGTTTGATACGAAATAAGAACGCTTCCCAACAAAAAAAAGAAGAAACCAAAAAGGCTTCTTCTCTTCTGATCCTGACTTTTTATTTCTGGTTTTTCACGGGGTTAATTTTCCATTCTCTACATATTTTATCTGCACCGCCTTAGCCGCATCGGTGCTTCCCGGTATGCCGATCAGCAATACGGTATAAGCTTTTTGTGCCTCGAGCGTGATCGTCCTGTTTGACTGGATATTGCTGTCGTTGTTAACCGCAATGGTTACCTGACCGGGCGCCACCTGTGTAAATTGAGAAACCGCCTGGTAGCTGGCCGTGCTGTTCGCAACGATTGTGCCATTGGCGGCGGTGATGGTTACGCGGGGATCTGATGAATCGGGGATGGCATTGATGTACCGGATATAGGCCTGTCCGTTTGTGGAAGAGAGGCTGTCGTAATTATCCTCACTGAACACATTGCCGTAAACGCCGTTCGCGCCCGTTACATACAGCGAATAATATTTGTTGGGCATAAACCCGTTGCTGGTGCTGGTGATGGGCGACGGGTTACCGTTTGCATCATAAGCCTGCACCGTATACGATCCCGGGTACACACTAAGGTATGCGCCCGAATACCCCGCATAGGAATAAGGAACATTGCTGATGCTGTTGCTGTTCAGCGTAACACCGATACCGGCGGCCTTATCGGCCACAAGGTTAAAGACCATCAAGCCGGATACCTGCTGCGTGGCATTATCATTATCGTTCTTACGGCACGAAGAAAACAACAAGAGCGCCAGTCCTGCTGCAGCAAGACCCATGCGCATGGAAGAAAACATGTTTTTCATACTCATCCTCACTTTCTTTTTTGCTTGATCAATGGTTAAGCAGGACAAAAAATGATGCCAGAAAGAAGAGGTAGTGTCAACTTAGGAACATATTAACAGATACGTCAACAAACTGTTAAGACCACGCCTTCTTAACACTAGCATAATCTTCTCCTAACATTGAAGTAACATACCCGTGGCAACTTTGGAAAACCTTTCAACATGGAAAGAAGACCCATTGAAGTTGTTGTGATCAGCGATCTTCATCTTGGAACTTACGGTTGCCACGCAAAAGAGATCGTTCAATACCTGAAAAGCATCCAGCCCCGCCTGCTTGTACTGAATGGCGATGTGATCGATGGCTGGCAGTTCTCCAAACGATACTTTCCCACTTCTCACATGCAGGTGATCAAGGAGATCATGAGCCTGATGGGCAAAGGAACGCGTGTGATCTACATCACCGGCAACCACGATGAAATGCTGCGCCGGTACAGCGATATACAGCTTGGCAATTTTCAACTGGCAGATAAAGTGGTACTCGAGATCAATGGTAAAAAAACATGGATCTTTCACGGGGATGTTTTCGATGCTACAACAAAAGGCAGCGCAAAAATTCTTGCGAAGCTGGGCGGGCATGGGTACGATCTGCTCATCGTACTCAACAGGATGATCAACCACCTCCTGAAATTCTTTGGCCGCGAAAAAATGAGCCTCAGTAAAAAGATCAAGAACGGTGTGAAGCAGGCCGTTTCGTGGATCGGCAATTTTGAACAGACCGCCGCCGAACTCGCCATCGCGAAAGGTTATGATTACGTGATCTGCGGACATATTCACCAGCCACAAAAAAGAACAGTTGAAACAAAAGAGGGTTCGGTTACTTACCTGAACAGCGGCGACTGGATAGAAAACCTCACATCACTCGAATACAACGAAGGTGAATGGAACATTTATCAATACGAAGCGCGCAATTTTGAAACCCAGGAAAAGTTTGATAAAAAACTGCCGCCGCTCGAAGTAGTAACGGATGAGATCGATATGTACATCAATTCATTAATCGCCTGATCATTCCTCGTTATGAAAATACTATATTCAATACAGGCAACAGGAAACGGCCACATTGCAAGAGCTGCGGAGTTGATGCCCTTTCTTTCACGGTACGGCAAAGTAGATGTTTTCCTGAGCGGCAGCAACAGCAGCCTTGATACTTCACTCCCCGTACGATACAAAAGTAAGGGGCTCAGTCTTTTTTACGGGAACAGTGGCGGGCTCGATTACTGGAAAATGATCAAGGCATTTTCACCTGTCCGCATCCTGCGGGAAGCAAGGGATCTGCCTGTTGAGAGATACGATGTTGTATTGAATGATTTTGAATCGATCACTTCACTCGCCTGTAAGTTGAAGAATGTGCCGTTCATCCATTTCGGCCACCAGGCAAGCTTTCAATCACAGCACACCCCACGGCCAAAGAAAAAGGACCCGGCGGGTGAGTTTATTTTGAAACACTACGCTTCATCGAGGCACAATATCGGGCTGCATTTTAAAAAGTACGACGATTTTATTTTTTCGCCTGTGATCAAGGAAAAGATATTGCAGGCGGATGTTACGGATGAAGGGCACATCACCGTTTATCTCTCTCACTATGCTGATGCGGTGGTTGAAAAATATTTATCACAGGTGAAAGACGTGTTGTTTCATGTTTTCAGCAAAACGAAAAAAGAAGTGGAAAGAAAAAACAATATTCTTTTCATGCCTGTTAACAATGAGCGTTTTACACAAAGCATGATCAGCAGTTACGGTGTGATCACCGGCGCCGGTTTTGAAACCCCTGCTGAAACACTGTACCTCGGCAAGAAGCTGATCTGTGTTCCGATACAGGGCCAGTACGAACAGCTTTGCAATGCAGCCGCGATCAGCGATTTTAATGTGCCCGTTGTTGGCCATATTGATGAAGGGTTTCCAGCGAAGATCTCTCAATGGTTAAGCGGCGCATGGCCGGAAACCCTGCAGTTACAGCATTCCACTGCCTGCATCGTGGAAGCGGTAATGGAAAAGGCCGCGATGATGCGTGCCCAAAAACAACTCATTCACTCACCCGGGTATAATTTTTCCATGTAATGGATTTTGCGAGAAGTGATTTTGGGGATGATTTTTACTGGGGCGTATCCATTGCTTCCGCTCAAAACGAAGGTGCAGTGGATGTTGACGGGAAGGGCCCGTCGATATGGGATGTGTTTGCAAACAAAAAAGGCGCCATCAGGTCGGGCCACACGCTTGCCGCTGCCTGCGATTTTTACAACCGTTACCGCGAAGACATCAATACCGCAAAAGCGCTGGGCTTTACCGCTTTCCGTTTTTCCCTTTCCTGGCCGCGCATCATGCCCGATGGAAAAGATACCGTCAACCCGCGCGGTATCCAGTTTTACCACGATGTGATCGATACCTGTCTTGCAGCAGGATTAACCCCTTTTGTTACACTCTACCACTGGGACCTTCCGCATGTGCTTGAAGAAAAAGGCGGCTGGACAACCTCGCTGGTGATCGAGTGGTTCTCGGCATTTGTAAAAGTATGCGCAAAGGCGTATGGCGACAAGGTGAAGAACTGGATCATCCTGAACGAGCCCATGAGCTTTACCGCATTGGGTTATATGCTGGGAAAACATGCGCCGGGAAAAACGGGTCTGTACCATTTTCTGCCCGCGGTGCACCATGCGGCACTGGCGCAGGCCGAGGGTGGGAGGATCATACGTGCCTATGTGACCGATGCAAACATTGGCACCAGTTTTTCCTGTTCGGAAGTATTGCCCTACACTGCAAGCGAAGAAGACATGCTCGCCGCATCAAAGATCGATCTGTTGATGAACAGGCTTTTTATAGAACCGCTGTTCACCGGCACTTATCCATCACACGATAAGTTCCCGATGATGGAAAAATTGTACTTCAGCAACAAAACATGGCGTGTTCAGGACAGGCTACAGTTTGATTTTGATTTCATCGGCCTGCAAAGTTATTTCCCCGTGGTGGTTCGCCACAGCTCCATCATACCGCATATCCAGGCTGCGCAGGTAAAAGCAAAAACGAGAAAGGTGCCGGCAACAGCGATGGGGTGGGAGATTAACCCGGATAGTTTTTACCGCGTGCTGAAACGTTTTGCAAAATACAAGAACATCAAACAGATCATTGTAACAGAGAACGGCGCGGCTTTTAACGATGTGGTTGAGGGCGACACAATCGACGATGTTCACCGGCAGGCTTACTTCGAAAAACATGTTGCCGCCATGCTCAGGGCAAAGAACGAAGGCGTTCCCGTGCAAGGCTATTTTGCATGGACGCTCACCGATAATTTTGAGTGGTCAGAAGGTTATCACCCGCGTTTCGGGCTGGTGCATGTAGACCATGCCACGCAGGAGAGAAGGTTGAAAAGATCAGGGTATTGGTGGCAGCAGTTCCTGGCCGCAGGCTGTGAGCTGCGGCGCCCGGGCTTTTCAGAATACATCTCTTAAAACACCGCGCAGCACACAGCTCATTGCCGCAACTGAATCAATACGCATCCGTTAACGCGAACTTCGGTTTCTTGTACATCCACTGCCCGCTGGTAAAATCAGGGACTTCAACCGTTTTGTTTCCCAGTTCAATGGAACGCTCGCTCAGCGGTGTGATGGAGCTCCATGCAGCTGCGTCGTACACATCCATGGGTGTGGTTGTTTTGTGTTTGATGGATTCGATGAAACCATGGATCACAAAGAAATCCATCCCGCCATGTCCGGCGCCTTCGGTTTCTTTGCTCCAGCGAACCCATAAGGGATGATCGTATTTGTCGAGCCATTGTTTCGCATCTTCCCACTGGTGCGCTTTGGCGGATTTATCCTGTATATAGATGCTTTTGTTTACATCCATCCACAAACCTTCTGTTCCCTGTACACGGAAGCCGAGTGAATAGGGGCGAGGCAGATTGGTGTCGTGCTGCAATAAGATCGTTTCACCATTTGCGCAGTTGATCGATGTGGTAACCACATCTCCCAATTTGAAATTCACTTTTGCATTGGGATGACTCTCGCCGCCTTGTTTTACAACGTGGTTGTGCAGTCCCCTTGCTTTTGATGAGAAGGAGCACAACGAAAGAAAACGGTTCCCGTGGTTGATGTTGATGTACTGTGCTACGGGGCCGATGCCATGTGTAGGATAGAGATCCCCGTTGCGGTGCACAGAATGTTCGGTTCTCCAGTGCGCCTCAGAAAAACCTTTCTCGCCAAACTCTACACCATGCCCATAAGCATTTACGCCATCGTTGAATTTAACCTCGCGAAGGTCGTGCTGGTACCCGCCCTGCAGGTGTATCATTTCGCCAAACAATCCCTGCCGAACCATATTCAATACAGCCATTACGTCGCGGCGGTAGCAAACGTTTTCGAGCATCATTACATGCGCCTTGTGTTTTTCTGCAGCTTTCACCACATCCCAATGGTCTTCGAGGGTGATGCCGATCATTACTTCGCTGCCAACATATTTTACACCGGCATCGAGCGAGCCGATGATCATTTCCTTGTGCCATTCCCATGGTGTTGCGATCACGATGCCGTCGAGCTGGTGTTTATCGAGCATTTTTTTCCATGCATAATCATCGCCGGTAAAAATTTCCGGCATTTTTTTACCGCTTTTTGTGATGATGTTTTTTGCTGATGTAAGCATGCGTTCACTGGTATCGCATACGGCAACCAGGTCAACATCGCTTCTGCGCAACAGCAGATCGAGGTGGTTCTGCCCGCGCAGGCCAACGCCAATGATGCCTATTTTTACTTTGGCATCTGCTTTTTTTGCAAACAGGTTGGTGATGGGTAAAGCAGCAATACCTGCTGCAGTAAGGCTGGTATTCTTAACAAAGTTTCTTCTGTTCATATGCAGTTTTTGGTCTTGAAAGATAATATTAATCGAACGTTGTTGTAGCGGATGGCGCAGGTTTTACGAACCGGAGTTTGTACCGCGCCCGGCTGTTACACTTTTTTCACACACCTGAACCCGGTATGCTCCAGCCCTGTATCGGGCGAGCTTCTCATCCTGCGCGATACGCGGTAGCCGCTGCAATAGCTGTCGTTACACAGGAAACTACCTCCACGCAGGATCCGCTTCGGCATCATCGGCTCTGAGGGGTCATTGCTTTTGTCTGCCCCTTTGGGATCGATGCTGTGTCGGTTTGCCCGCTTGTAATAAGCTGCATCGTACCAATCGCTGCACCATTCCCATACATTGCCCGCCATATCATACAACCCATAGCCGTTTGCGGCGAATTTTTTTACCGGTGCGAGCGCCAGGTAACCGTCTTTCTTATCGTTGCTGTACGGAAACTTCCCTTCCCATGTATTGGCTTTTGGTTTACCGGCGTTTACATGTTCGTTTCCCCATGGATAAATGGTATTGATGAGCCCGCCGCGCGCAGCAAATTCCCACTGCGCTTCGGTGGGCAATTGTTTGCCTGCCCACTTGCAGTAAGCCATGGCATCAAACCAGCTTACCTGTACAACGGGATAGTCTTCCTTTCCTTTGATCGTGCTGCCCGGTCCTTCGGGATGGCGCCAGTCGGCTCCGGGCACCCATGCCCACCACTGCCCGTAATCATCCAGGTCTACTGCACCCTGGGTTTGTTTAAAAACCAGCGAGGCTGCCACGAGCTGGTTGTCCGGCGGCCTTGGCGTTCCTGGTGGGAGCGTTTTTTTCATCTCTTCCCAGTCGGGCTTTCTTTCCGCGGTGGTGATGTATCCTGTGGCCCTTACAAATTTCTCAAACTCGGCATTCGTTACTTCTGTCCGGTCGATGTAAAATGCGCTTACCGTTACTTCGTGTTTCGGGTATTCGTCTGCATTGGCCTGGTTGGTGTCTGCGCCCATGGCAAATGTACCGCCAGGTATCAATACCATGTTTGCGGTTGAAGTATCGCCCGAGGAAAGTACGGGTGTACTGCTGTCTTTCTGCGGAAAACGCGCAGGCACCTGCATACAGGCATGAACAGAGTCCGGATGCCTCGCAGCTTCTGCTCCTGCGTTTTCTTTGCAGGAAAACAGCAGGCTGCAAACCGGTAGCAACGAAAGATAAATAGACAGCCTCACTTCTCAAAGGTATTGGGAATGGTACAAAAAATCCGTGCATGCCAATGTCCTTTTCACAAACGTTTGTAAACGGTTAATAAACTTTTCACAAACAGGTATCCGGCACAAACGAGGGCGGGGCCAACCTCCCCACCATCCGGATCCCAGCCGGTATCCGGCGAACGGGAATTGCTGGTAGCAGGTTTTTTCGACTGATACAGTTGTTTCATCATCCAAATACGCAAGGTGGCATAACTTTTTATCCTTCTTTGAAAGAATGAAAAAAAACACGCGATATCTCCTTTTGTTTTGTGCATACGGGTGTTGCTTCTCCTGCGAGATATCGCCGGCAACACAGGCGCCGGTAACCGATACACTTTTCAAAAATGCGGTTGCGATAGAAAACGATCCTGCTGCCGATACTGCATTGCATACAAACGTGGCGCAATTTAAAAAGCTGTCGTCCGATTCTGTCATACCCATCCATACCGGCAGCACAAGACCGGATGAGCTGGTGCGCTTTGCAGAAACGCTTATCGGGATACCGTATGTATGGGCGTCGAGCGACCCGGCGGTTGGTTTTGATTGCTCGGGATTTATTACGTATGTATTCACCCATTTCAACATCAGCGTGCCGCGCTCTTCGATCGATTTTTTTAATGTAGGAAGAACGGTGCCGCTGGCAGATGCAAAACGTGGTGATCTTATCCTGTTCACCGGTACCAATCCCATGGAAACGGATATCGGCCACATGGGATTGGTGGTTTCCAACAATACATCCGGGTTATCGTTCATTCATTCTACCTCCGGGAAGGCAATGGGGGTAACCATCACCCCGTTGAACGAGCAGTACCGGAAAAGGTTTGTGAGGATCAGCAGGATCTTTTGATCAACTGTTGCCTGACGTTCACCCAAGAAAAAAGCGATCGTAAAAATTACGACCGCTTTTAATATCATATCTGAACAACTTGCAATGAACGTTATTCAACGATCAACTGCTGCGAATAAACGGTTCTGTTAAATACATCCGCCACCTGCACAAAATAAACGCCTTTCGCATGCTGCGCGGGGAATGTGAATGAGGTGGTGTTTGTTTTCAATCCAACACTTAGTTTTCCTTCAAGAATGGTTTTGCCGTTTGCATCGAGCAACAGCATTTTGTATTCTCCTTTTTCTTTCATGTTGGTTGTTTTTACCTGGAACCTTCCCCGGCGGTCGATCGGGTTAGGGAAGATGCTGATCTCCGGCACATTGTTCCCCTCTGCTTCCACGGTTTGTGTAAACGCTACCTGGTTTTTCGTCACCGTTGGTGTTTTCTGGAACAGCAGGTTGCTGCTGGCCATGTCTGATACATTGCCGAGGTTCTGTATATTGAAGTTCACCGGCACGGCTTCGAGCGTTGCCATTTTTACTTTATAGATCGGCGAAAACTTCTTTCCGTAAGATTGCCCGCAGCTCACCAGCAGGTCTCCATTCTCATCAACCGATGCGCCGTTTGAAGTGAATTCTTCGGGCAGGTTTTTGATCGCCCCGATGTAATCCACTTTCTTGCTGGGCAGGCTGATCCTGAATACATGGTTGTGCAAGGCAATAAGGTACAGGCTGCCATCTGCCGCCGCTACCATATCGCCTCCCCATGAGGTACAGCTGGAGCGTACCAATACCTGGTTTTTCGGGTTGTCTACCAATACGCCCAGGTCCTGTATCACCGGCGTACCCTGCGTTGTGAACTTGATGAGGTGTTCGCCATCGTTCGTCAATGCATATCCAAATCCGTCCGCGCCGATCGCCATACGCGTTACCTGGTTGGCAACATCGTCTTTGCCGTGCAACAGGTTGATGGATTGGTTCTGCAGGCAGGTGAAGGATGGGCCCTGTTCATTCAGATCCATGTACCTCAGTTCCGATTGTTGCAGCGGGATGTAAAAAAGACGGTTGCTTCTGGCATCGTATGCTGCCGCGGCAACGGATCCGCCGAGGGGCGACTGGCTCTGGTTGTCGCCGTCTTTCAGCTCGCTTTTGTCGTACGATTTGAAACCGTTGTTGCGGATGGAATATTTTTTAGGAGATGCGGCGTCGAACAGGTCATCAATGGTTTTACCGGTGCCCAGGTCTACCGAGGTAACGCGGTTGTACATCAATGGCGCGGCCGTGTTGGCGGTGATGATAAATGTCTTTTTGGAAACAGGCTGTGCAAAAGCGGCACAGGCGGCAAAACACAAGGCAGCAGTAGTAAAAACTTTCATAATTCGTATGGGTTTGAATACAGTTTTGGTTTTTTTGGAATTCCGGAATAGGGGTTTCGGAATAAAGCGGAGATTGGTGGTATAAAATTATGGTTTCTGTGGTATTTTCAACAGAAAATAAATCCACAGATCTTTTACTAGTTTTACATTGGCTGCCGGTAGATAACACTGCTGTTTTGGTAGATGAAAGCCGGATCCGTTTCAAAATAAAATCTATGCGTAAGCTTTTTGTTGTGCTCACCGCCTGTTTTTTTGCACTCTCTGCCCGGTCGCAGACCACGGTTGCACCGGTGAATGATATTGATAAGATCGCCGGTTTTACCAACATCAATTACGATTTCGGCCGCATCCCGTCGCACAAACCGGTAGAGTACAACGTGACCATCAAAAACACCGGTAAAGACACCCTTGTTCTCAAAGAAGTAAAAGCAGGCTGCGGTTGCACCACTCCCAAATACCGCGCAAACGAAAAGATATTGCCTGGCAGGTCCACTTTTATCACCCTCGGATTTAACGGCGATGCGGTGGGCCAGTTTGAACGAACGGTAGATATCCTGTTTAACGACGGCAGCCTGGTGAAACAGGCGAAATTTCATGGCGTTGCGGTGGCAGATTCCACAACAACGAATATACAGCGGAGATAAGGAGCCCATCGTTTGCAGTCGCCTGACAAAAGAAAAGCGATCACAACACCGGTTGTGATCGCTTTTTATGTTGTGGGGCTGTGGCCCGGATTAAAACCTTTCCAGTTTAGAGAAGAAGAAATCTCCTTCAATTGCTGCGTTCTCGTCGCTGTCGCTTCCGTGAACCGCGTTTTCGCCTACTGATGCTGCATATAATTTGCGGATGGTGCCTTCTTCTGCCTGGGCAGGATTGGTGGCGCCGATCAGTTTGCGGAAATCAGCTACTGCGTTTTCTTTTTCGAGGATCGCTGCCACGATAGGGCCGCTGCTCATGAATTCAACCAGTTCGCCGTAAAAAGGCCTTTCCTTGTGGATTTCGTAAAACAAACCAGCCTGCTCGGCGGTCAGTTTTGTCCATTTCATCGCTTTCACGGTAAATCCTGCCTTCACGATATGGTTCAGGATAGCGCCGGTATCGCCTTTCCTGGTAGCGTCCGGTTTGATCATGGTAAATGTTCTGTTGCTCATAAAGTTTTATAAAATTTCGCGGCAAAAGTAAGCATTCGGGGGCCGTTTCGGAGATTATCAACAGCGTTTTTTGTTAAACGGTTACAAATTGATTTGATAGAATAGCGTGGAAACCGCAATTTTGCCGCCACCGTATGCAGCCAGTAGAACTTTTTTACCCCCAGCTCAACACCCCCGCCAAAGCGGTCGTTACCATGCACCAGAAACCCGATGGCGATGCAATGGGGTCGGCGCTGGGCCTCTATCATTTCCTGGTGGCGCTGGGGCATGAGGCAACCGTTATCTCACCCACCAACTGGGCCAATTTTCTCGACTGGATGCCCGGTGTGGACAAAGTGATCGATTTTGAACAGCAGAAAGAAAAATCGATCGGCATCATCAATGCGGCGGATATGATCTTCTGCCTCGATTTCAATGTGCTCCACCGCACCAAACACATGGAGCAGCCCCTGCTGCAGGCGCAGTGTACCAAGATCCTCATCGATCACCACGAACAGCCGCAGGAAGAAGCGTTTACCTATGGCGTAAGCAATACCGCCAAAAGTTCCACCTGCGAAATGGTGTACGATTTTATTGTTGGATCGGGGCATGCCGACAAACTCAATCCAGACATTGCGGAGTGTTTGTATACCGGCGTTATGACGGATACCGGCTCTTTCCGTTTTCCTGCAACCACCGCATCGGTACACAGGATGATCGCCCACCTGAAAGACATTGGCCTTACACATACGCGGGTGCACGACCAGGTTTACGATAATTTTCTTGAGAACCGCCTGCGTTTCATAGGCCATGCTTTGGTGAACAGGATGGAGGTGCTGTACGAATACAATACCGCATTGATGTATATTACACGGGCCGATCTCCAGCGCTTCAACATCAAAACGGGCGATACGGAGGGTTTGGTGAATTACCTGCTCACGATACAGGGCATCAAATTCGGGGCACTGGTGATCGACAGGGATGGCGAACGCAAATGGAGCTTCCGCAGCAAGGGCTCGTTTGATGTGAATACGTTTGCACGCAAACATTTCAATGGCGGCGGGCATGTGAACGCAGCCGGCGGCGGCAGTTACGACAGCCTGGAAGAAAATGTGAAACAATTCAAAGAAATAATCAAAGGGTACCAGAGTCAATTACAATAAAATCAAACGATGAGAACAATTGTCACGCTTTTTTTAGCGATCGTACTGTTTACAAGCTGTAACCAGTATAAAAAAACACCGTCCGGTCTTGCGTATAAGATCACGAAGGGCGATGGTAAAGTGAAGATGAAGAATGGTATGTTTATCAAATACCATATCGAGTACAAGGTGCCGCCAAAAGATTCTGTGTTCAGTTCTTCTTTCGCGCACGTGCCTGCGTTCATGCTGATCGATACCTCGCGCCCGTCGAAACACAACTTTACGGAACTGATCCTGCAATGCGCCATCGGCGACAAGATCGATTTTACCATGAGCGTGGATACACTGCAGAAACTGGGCATGCTCCAGTACAATGAAATATTCCACCCGAGAGATATGATCAAGGGCCGTGTTGAGTTCCTCAAAGCTTACAATACACAGGAAGAAGCCATTGCCGACCGCAACAAGGAGATCGAAACCGAACTCGCAAGGGAAAAGAAAGATGTGGCCGCTTACACAGCTTCCAAAAACATCAAAACACAGTCTACCGAATCAGGCGCCCTGGTAGAAGTACAAAATGCGGGTGATGTTACCAGCAAGGCCGATACCGGCAAATGGGTAAGCGTCCGTTACAAGGGAACTTTGATGAAAGGAAACGGTTTGCCATTCGACACGAACATGGATCCTGCCACCCCGGGCAAGCCATTGCTGGTGGTGCATGTTGGTTCTGTGAACACGCCCAACAGCGTAATTCCTGGCCTCGACCAGGCGCTCCGCTTTTTTGGCAAAGGCGGTAAGGGTCGCGTATTCATTCCTGCGATGGCAGGTTATGGCGATATGGGCAGCCCGCCTGTGATCCCGCAATACGCAAACCTCATCTTCGATTTTGAAGTGGTAGACGTAGCCAGCGCAAACCCACAGGCCGCCCCGGTAATGCCGCAGGGTGCTCCCAATAGATAATCAGACAGGCAAATAAAAAGAGCAAGGACTAATTTCAAAAAAGGCACCGGTTTTCCCGGTGCCTTTTTGTATGTCAATCATTTCCTGCAAAGGAATTGAGCGCTTTCTGCTTTACTTTAAAAAGTTCGTAAGCCGCACCGCTTCCATTGCTTCCTTTACATCATGCACGCGAAGGATGTTTGCGCCTTTGAGCAGGCCGGCGGTATTGAGAACGGTGGTTCCGTTGAGCGCCTCCTCCGGGGTGATGCCCAGTGTTCTGTAAATGGTCGATTTTCTTGAAATGCCCAGCAGCAAAGGCTTCCGGAGAATGGCGAATGCATCGAGCTCTTTGAGGAGCTGAAAATTATGTGTGCTGTTCTTGCTGAAACCGAAGCCCGGGTCGATGATCACGTCGTGTATACCGGCTTTGGTACAGGCATCGATCCTTTCGATGAAATAATCAAGGACCTCGGCGGTCACATCCCGGTACGATGGATCGCTGTGCATCGTTTGCGGCGTTCCCTTCAGGTGCATGCAAACATAAGGCACGCGCAACTGCGCCACCGTGGCGAGCATCTGGTCATCGAAACGGCCTCCGCTGACGTCGTTCACAAGATCGGCGCCTGCTTCTACTGCCTGCATCGCTACAGCTGCATGGTAGGTATCTATCGAAACAAAACTTTCCGGGAACTCTTTTTTGATGGCGCTGATGGCGCCCGTTACGCGCGTGGCTTCCTCCTGGGGCGGTAACTGCACGGCGCCGGGGCGGGTACTCTGTCCGCCGATATCAAGAATAGCAGCGCCCTGGCGCAGCATCCGTTCTGCCGTTTGCAGCACATTGCCCGTCGTTTCTGCACGGCTGTTGCCGTAGAACGAATCCGGTGTCGTATTGATGATGCCCATCACCACGGGCGCATCTATTGTCAATAATCTTCCTTTACAATTAAGTGTGAACATACACGGATTCAGTTATCTTGCATTCGCTTCAAAGATATTACCAAACGGATTAAAGCACGGTGTTTTAAAATGGCTGAAACAAACGTACAATACGACCAGGCAGTGGCACAGGGCCGCGATATCTTCCTCAAAAAAACAAAAGATTACGGAACGGCCTGGCGCGTATTGCGCACCATATCGGTGGTAGACCAGATCTTCATCAAAGCGTTGCGCATCCGTACCATCCAGGACCTGCAGGCGCAGAAAGTGGGCGACGATATTCCTTCCGAATTCAAAGGCATCCTGAACTACGCTGTGATCGGGCTGATGCAACTGGAACTCGGGCAGGCCATGGTGGAAGAGATCCCCGTAGAAAAAGTAAATGAGCTCTACGGCAGGGCGGTTAACCTGGCGAAAAACACCATGCTCGACAAAAACCACGACTACGGCGAGGCCTGGCGCGAGATGAGCCAGGAAAGCTTTGCAGACCTGATACTGATGAAGCTGATGCGCATCAAACAGATCCTCAGCAACGACGGGAAAACACTCATCAGCGAAGGCATCGATGCGAATTATGTAGACATCATCAACTACGCGGTTTTTGCACTCATATTAATTGAAGAAGGAAAACACTGACACGCTTATGAAAACAGTATTGCTTATTATCAGATGGGTGGTAGGACTGCTTTTTATTTTCTCGGGGCTGATCAAAGCCAACGATCCGCTCGGGTTGAGTTACAAGATGCAGGAATTCTTTGAAGTGTGGGGCCTGCATGGTTTCGACGATTACACATTGGCATTGTCTATGATCATGAATGTGTTTGAAGTAGTGGCGGGTGTGGCAGTGATCATCGGCTGGAGAATGCGTTTGTTCAGCTGGCTGCTGTTGCTGCTCATCATTTTCTTTACTTTCTTAACCGGCTATGCGCTGTTCTCAGGTAAAATAAAAACATGTGGCTGCTTTGGCGATTGCCTCCCGCTGACACCCGCACAATCCTTTGCAAAAGATATTTTCCTGCTGGTTTTGATATTGGTGCTTTTCGCGTACAGCAAAAAAATAAAATCTGCATTACGGCCCGCTGTAGCATCGGTTATCCTGGTGGTTGTTACGGCCGCAACCGTATTCGGGCAGGCGCATGTATTGAAGCACCTGCCATTTGTGGATTGCCTCCCTTATAAAAAAGGCAACAACCTCATCGAACAGATGAAAACGCCTGCGGATGCGGTTCCCGATAGCCTATCCATCGTTTTCATTTACAAAAAGAACGGGAGACAAATGGAGTTTGACCAGGCCAATTTCCCCGCAGATTTTGATTCCACTTACGAATACGTAGACCGCAAAGACAAAGTGGTTAAGAAAGGGAACGGACGCGTGGCAAAGATCCTTGATTTCTCTTTACAGACTTTTTCCGGGAACGATACTACGCAGGCCGTGTTTGCGCAACCTGGCAAATACATTATGGTGCTTGCAAAAGACATGAACAATACGGGCGATTGGTCTGCCGGTTTTGCAAGGATAAGCAAGGCCGCGCAACAGAAGAACATCCCGGTGATGCTGGTAACCGCCGCGGGAGAAAAGGCGCAGGCCATTTTTCCAACGGCAACGATCGTGAAATGTGATGCAACAGTTATCAAAACAGCGGCGCGTGTAGTGCCCACCTATTTTATCATGCAGGGCGCAACGGTGCTGGAGAAAACCAGTTATGTGGATGAAGAGAAGATCACCAGCCAGATCAATGCGTTGAAATAATAAGTCCAGATTCAAAACCAGTATCGTTCACCATCACCAATAACCAGGCCCCGTGCTAAAATTCATCACCCGAAAGATCTTCTACGGCATCCTTGTTCTGGCCGGGGTAGTGGTGGTGGTGTTTTTTCTTTTCCAGGGCTTTGGCGATCCGGCGCGGTTGGTGCTGGGGCAGGCGGGCGACAGCACCACCATCAAAAACATACGGAAAGAACTGGCGCTGGACCAGCCGAAATGGAAACAGTTTGCCTTGTACCTGAATGATGTTTCTCCCGTTGCCATACATTCAAAAGAAGACATTCAGAAAAAACAACTGAAAGGCATCTTTATCGGTGGCGACCAGAAGTTTGCCATCAAGGTGCCGTACCTGCGCCGTTCCTATCAAACCAAAAAAGATGTGGGTGATGTGTTGATGGAGGCCTTGCCCGGCACCATCATACTTGCATTGGCGGCCATGTTGATCGCAACGGTACTGGGTGTGCTGCTTGGTATTCTTGCCGCGGTGAAACAAAATACCTGGATGGACACTTCATCCATATTCGCCAGTGTGCTTGGGATCTCTGCGCCCTCTTTTTTTATGGGCATCGTGCTCGCGTATCTTTTCGGTTTTGTGTTAACGGATTATACGGGGCTTCACATGACCGGCAGTTTATTCGACATCGATCCATTCAACGGCAAAGACCTTCAACTGAAAAACCTGGTGCTGCCGGCGATCACACTCGGCATCCGCCCGCTGGCCATCATTACGCAACTGACGCGTAGTTCTATGCTGGATGTGCTCGACCAGGATTACATAAGAACGGCCTACGCAAAGGGGCTGCGCAAAAGAACGGTGGTGTTCAGGCATGCGTTGCGCAACGCGCTTAACCCGGTAATCACTGCGATCACGGGCTGGTTTGCAGAACTGCTTGCCGGCGCTTTTTTTGTTGAATATATTTTTGGATGGAAAGGCATCGGGAAAGTTACCGTAGACGCCCTGGAAAAACTGGATTTCCCCGTAGTAATGGGCAGCGTACTGGTAACCGCCACATTTTTTATCGTAGTAAACATCCTGGCCGATGTGCTGTATGGTGTAGTTGACCCACGCGTGAGTTTGAAATGATCGTCTTCCTATCACTGAATGACTATTGAATGATCACTGGATGATCACTTCACTGATCACCTTCTCCCCAAATGCCTCGTTCACCCTGTCGATGATCTGTTGTTTTTGAAACATCAACTCGTTCTTCAACGGCCCAACGGCAGTGGTGATGAATAATTTCTGGTTGATGATCTGTATTTTATCCGTGTACTTCGCAATTGTTTTGCCCATCAGTTCTTCCCAGATCTGTTCTATCTGCACGGCACGTATCCCGTTGCGCAGGTGGCTTTTGTTGAGAAAGCCTTTGATCGCATCGCCAAGGTGTTTTTCTGACATAGAACGAAATTAATTAGTAATTAGGAATTAGTAATTAGGAATTTGTATGGAATAGAAATACTAGGTTTTTTCAGAAGGTAAGCCTTTTTTTTAATTAGGAATGTTAATACAGTTTAGAGTTACTAATTTCTTATTACTGATTATTAATTAATTGGGTGTTGGTAATTTAAGAATGTAAGCCATTTAGCAATTCCTAATTCCTAATTCCTAATTCCTAATTTTTCCTGCTTGGCACGTTTTTTTAAAAGTTCTTACCATGAGGATATTCATTCTAATAATGGCCATTTGCTGTGTTGGCTGCGGGCAACAATATGCCGGAACCGCTTCAACGGGGAATGTTGAGGATTCTGCACGGTATGTTGCCAATGCAGTGGACTTTATCAAAACCATAAAAGCAAAACAACTCTCAGATACTTCGTTCATTTTGTCGGACCAGGTTTTTGCTTTCGACCGGTTCGATTGCCTAGCCAGTGTTGCGCGTGATACAGTTAATTTTTCAAAAGAGGAAATCGCATGGATTACGCAGCAAAAATATCCACACCTTTCGAGATGGAACAATGAACATTTTCCGGGCACACGTTTCGTAAACGGAGACACGATCACCGCCATCTTCAAACGCGGCGGCCCCCTTCGCGGATGGAACGAATTTTACCAACGCTTCGGAAGAGGCTTCCAGCGGTTTTCCCTGCCGATCTTTTTAAAAAGCAATACCGAAGTATTGTTCTACGAAGAATCAAGCTGCGGCGGCCTCTGCGGCATGGGCCGGCTGTCTCTCTACAGGAAGGAAAACGATAAATGGGTGGAGGTGAGGAAGTATTGTAACTGGATAAGCTGAGGAAATAATTAGGAATTAGTAATTAGGAATTAAGAATTATTAACTGCTTTCTGCTTTGTATTTTGTTATGATGATTTGACGAGAAAAATAATACTAATTACTAATTCCTAATTATTAACCGCTTTCTGCTTTGTATTGTGTTATGATGATTTGAAGAGAAATATAATACCAATTCCTAATTCCTAATTACTAATTCCTAATTATTAACTGCTCTTCCCAGCCGTATCAACTGAAACGCTCCCGTAATATTTTCCAGCTGTGTCTTCAGTCGCTCTTCGTGTGTATCGGTAATAAACACCTGGCCGTCGCTTTCCGTGCAAACCCATTGCAATAGCTGGAACATGCGCTGTTCATCCAGTTTTTCGAAAACATCGTCGAGGAGTAGAATAGGGGTGAAGCCTTTTTTTTCTTTGAGTACCTGCCATTCGGCAAGTTTGAGGGCAAAGAGCAGGCTTTTTCTCTGTCCCTGCGAGGCCTCGGTTTTAAAAGCAGCGTCGCCCATGTAAAGACCAAGATCATCGCGGTGGATACCGGTGGTGGTTCGTTGAAGTACCAGGTCCTTTTGCCGGGAGGAACGCAGCAACTCCTCGAAACCGGCCGTAAGCAACTGGCTTTCGTAGTGCAATGCGAGGTTGTCGTTTTTCCCTGCAATGCGCTGGTAGATGGATGAGGCCAGCGGTAAAAAATCAACCAGGAATTGCTTACGGCATTCAAAAAGAAAGGTTCCTTTTTTGCTGAGCTGCATGTTCAGAACTTCAAACAAACCTTCATCTACCGTGCCCGTTTCGGAGGATTGTTTCAGCAGGCTGTTGCGTTGCTGCAGCAATTTTGTATAATCGATCAGCTGAACCAGGTATTCTTTGTTGATCTGTGACAACAATGTATCTAGGAAGGTCCTGCGTTCTGCGCTGCTGCCCGTGATCAGTACCACATCATCCGGTGCGATCATCACGCAGGGGATCTTCCCGATGTGATCCGAAAATTTCTTGTAAGGCTCATCGTTCATCACGAGTTCCTTGCGGTTGGTTTCGCGGAGGATACAGATGAGTTTCTGCGGTTCATCGTTCAACTCATAGTTCCCTTCAATGCGCATACCGGCGAGGCCATGGTGCACATTCTGCGCATCCGGGCGCGCAAAATAACTTTTGGAAAAACTAAGGTAGTACACCGCATCCAGGAGGTTGGTCTTGCCGGTGCCGTTGATGCCATGAATGCCAACGATCCGCTCCGTAAAAGCGAATTGCTGCTGAACATAGTTGCGGAACTGGGTGAGCGATATGGAGCCGAGCCTGAGCATAGAGCGGGCAAATTACTCAGAACCGCTTTAATTTCATGTGGCGTATCGCCGAAAGCGTTTATTTTTATTAAAAATTAGGTTTTGAAGACGATCTTATCCGAACAGCAGCTCGCGCTCACCGTAAAAAGACTGGCCCACCAGATACTCGAAAACAACCTCGACCTCACCAATACGGTGATCATCGGTCTGCAGCCGCGCGGCGTTTTTCTCAGCGACCGTATCGTGAACGAGTTGAAAAAGATCACGGCGGCGGGAGAGATCCAGTACGGCAGGCTCGACATCACCTTTTACAGGGATGATGTGCGCAAAAGCCTTCACATCGCAAACCAGACAGACATCCCGTTCAGTATCACCGATAAAAAAGTGGTGCTGATAGACGATGTTCTCTACACCGGCCGAACCATCCGCGCCGCCCTGGATGCGCTGCTGGATTTTGGGCGGCCTTCAAAAGTATCTCTTTGTGTGTTGATCGACCGCAGGTTCAGTCGCGAGTTGCCCATACAACCCGACTATGCCGGGAAAGTGATCGATACCATCATTTCACAAAAGGTGAAGGTTCAGTGGACAGAGAACGACGGGCTTGACCAGGTTGTGCTGATCTGACGGGTTAGAATGGATGCTGTGTAATCTTCAAAACATCCTCAAATACGCACTTGTTGCCTGAAATCTTGTGGCTTGAATTCTTTTTTCCCTAATTTTGTTTTTTAATGAAACTATCTACCAAACACCTCCTTGGTATCAAAGATCTCAACAGGGAAGATATTCAGTTAATTCTCTCTACTGCGGAACAATTCAAAGAAGTTTTACAAAGGCCGGTCAAGAAAGTTCCATCGTTGCGCGACGTAACGATCGTAAATCTTTTCTATGAGAACTCGACCCGTACGCGGATGTCGTTTGAGCTGGCGGAAAGAAGGCTCTCTGCGGATGTGTTGAATTTTGCGGCAAGCAGTTCTTCTTCGGCAAAAGGCGAGACCCTGCTGGATACCGTAAACAATATCCTCAGCATGAAAGTGGATATGGTGGTGATGCGGCACAGCGCGTCCGGCGCACCGCATTTCCTGGCCAAACACATTCCTGCCGCGATCGTAAATGCGGGTGATGGTATCAACGAGCACCCTACACAGGCTTTGCTCGATGCGTATTCGATGCAGGAGAAAATGGGGAAGCTGGAGGGGTTGAAAGTTGCCATCATCGGCGATATCATGCACAGCAGGGTAGCGCTGAGCAATATGTATCTTTTGAAAAAGATGGGAGCGGAGATCATGGTGGCCGGGCCGCCAACGCTTATTCCCAAATATATCAGCGAAGCGCTGGGCGTTCGCGTAGAATACAACCTCAAGAAAGCGCTGCAATGGTGTGATGTGGCCAATGTGCTCCGCATACAGCTGGAGCGCCAGAACCAGCCGCTGTTCTCATCGCTGCGCGAATACAACCTCGCATACGGCATCAAGAGAAAAATGCTCGAGGACCTGGGCAAAGAGATCGTGATCATGCACCCGGGGCCGATCAACCGCGGCGTGGAGCTCGACAGCGATGTGGCCGATGGGCCTTATTCCATTATCCTGAACCAGGTAGAGAACGGCGTGGCGGTGCGGATGGCCGTATTGTATTTATTGGTTGACCGGGAGAATTGATTTGAAATCCAAGAAAATAACTCGTACTTCGTAATCCTAACCCGTATCTAACGCGATGCCACGAATCTGCCTTTTCCCCGGAACATTTGATCCTGTTACATTGGGACACATCGACATCATCAACCGCGCACTTCCCTTGTTCGACAAGATCTATGTAGGCATCGGCATCAATGCCGCCAAGAGCCCGATGTTCAGCCCGGAGCAGAGAATGGAGTGGTTCAGGGAGATTTACAAGGAAGAACCGAAAGTAGAGAGTGTGGTATACGAGGGGCTAACCGTCAATTATTGCAAAACGATCGAAGCCAACTTTATCCTGCGCGGGATCCGCTATGTGAGCGATTTCGAATACGAGAAAACGATCGCAGATGCCAACAGGACGCTTGACCCGAATATTGAAACGATATTTTTAACGGGTGAGCCGAAATATACTTCCGTAGCCTCTACCATTGTACGCGATATCATCCGCAACGGCGGAAACGCTTCGCAGTTTTTGCCGGATGCGGTAAATCTTTCGTTGCTGAATCACAAAGAATAAACAGCAACCCAATCAGCTGGTGTAACTGCAGCGCCCGATTCCTAAAACCATTAGAGTTCCTGGATCGATATATTCTTCCACTTCACCCTGATCCCTCCGCCATCGTGGATCTGTAAAGCGATGAACCCGTTTCCCTGCCCGATCTTTTCATCTTTGAATTGAACCATTTCATGACCATTGAGCCATGTTTTTACTTCATCACCGTTCACGTATAATCTGAGCGTGTTCCATTCGTTCATTCTGAGCCATTGCTCGTCTTCGGGTTTGGGTTTGATGAGCCAGCCGCGGCCATAAGACTCGTATAAACCACCCGTAAATTTACCCGGGGGCGCCACCTCGCATTGCCAGCCGCTGATCTTTACGCCCTCGATGGAAGACCGAAAAAATACGCCGGAATTGCCGTCTGCCTGCTGTTTGAATTCGAGGGTCAGGATGAAATTTTTATAGGATCTGTTGGTAGACAGGTAACCATATTTTTTATCCGGGCCGCTTTCGCAAACCAACTCGCCGTTTTCAACAAACCATTTTTCGGTGCCGTGGATGGTCCAGCCGCTGAGGTCCTTGCCATTGAAAATGGAAGCTGCCTGTTGTGCTTTCGCAGAAAGGAGTGAGCAGGCGAGCAGGAACGTAAAAATGTATTTCATAAGTTTTGATTGATCGTCCGGCGGATGTTCTACTGTTTCATAGAAGAACAGCAAATTGAATATTTTACAGGTCAGCTTTTTTTATGATCTCGACAACGTTGGGATAACTGTTTTCTAAACAAGCCTCCAGCTCCTCGCCGCTTACCCATTTGATCTCAGTGATATCTTCTTCGGTCTGGGGCAGCAATTGTTGTTCACCACGCGCCCGCATGGCGTACCAATGCGATTCTTTGATCACCTCTTCCTTGAGGTAAGGATCGAAGTATTCATGGTAAGTGATGCCGATCAGTTCGCCGTGTTCAACATCTTTCAGCCCCGTTTCTTCTTTCACCTCCCTAACCGCGCATGCCAGTATGGTTTCACCGGCATCGAGCTTTCCTTTGGGAAGATCCCATTTGCCGCGGCGGAAGATCATCAGCAGCGCGCCGGCATCGTTCAGAACCAACCCACCGCCGGCTATTATTTTTGTTTTCTCCATGGTTCATCAAATGTGAATACTATTTTCCGCCCCTGCAAAAAATGTAGGCAAAAATTCAAAATCGGTTTACATTCGCCCCATGACAAACGAGAAAGCCGTTGCTGAAAAACTGCTGCAGGTTGGTGCAGTAAAATTGAGTCCAAAACAACCTTTTACCTGGGCCAGTGGCTGGAAAAGCCCGATCTATTGCGATAACCGGAAAGTGTTGTCGTTCCCCTTTGTTCGTGATTTTATAAAAAGCGAAATGTGCAACGTGGCCTTCGAACAATTTCCACAGGCAGAAATACTGGCGGGCGTGGCCACGGCAGGTATTCCGTGGGGGGCGATGGCGGCGGACCAGCTGAAATTGCCTTACATCTATGTCAGGCCCAAACCGAAGGAACATGGCCTTGGCAACCAGATTGAGGGCGCATACCAGCCCGGACAACGCGTACTGGTAATAGAGGATCTTATATCAACCGGCAAAAGCAGTCTCCAGGTAGTTGACGTGCTGCGCAATGCAGGCGTAGAAGTGATCGGGATGGTTTCGATTTTTACGTATGGCTTTTCAGTGGCTGAAAAGGCGTTTGAGGCCGCGGGCGTACCTTACCGTTCGCTCACCAATTATGCGCAGTTGATCAGCCTTGCGGTAGAAAAAGGCCAGGTGTCAGCAGATACAGAGCAGTTGCTGCTACAATGGAGGAACGACCCGGCCAATTGGCAGGGAATTTGAGTATAACGATCAAACAAAACATATGAAACGAATCATTTCAGCGTTACTGCTCACTGCCGCGATGTATTGTACCGCGGGTGCGCAGCAGCAAAAACCGGAGTGGGTTACCATCAAATCAGCGAACCTGAAATGCTGGGAGTGTAAAGACCGTTTGGAAAAATTTCTCCTGAAGGAGAAGGGCCTGACCAACAGTGGTATCGCGGGCTGGAAGATCAACTTATTGCAGGGAGAGATCAGGGTGCAGTACCTGCCCAACCTCATTACACCGGAAGCGGTGCGCATTACCCTGAACAATGCCGGCTTTGATGCAGACGAAGAGAAAGCCGAGCCGGATGCCTATAAAAAGCTCCCGCCGGCCTGCAAACGTGCGGAGGACGGGGGTGGTCCGCAAAAAGGAAAATCCTGTCACGTGCCGCCGCTTTAATGGCCGTATTATTGATAACTGAAAGGGCGCATAATTACTATGCGCCCTTTTTTATTGCCGGATTATATCAATAAACACGATTACAGCCAACCGTTCGTTTCTGATCAAAACAAACTCAGTTTGTGCCTTGCTTCATAATTGAACGGAACCGTTGCGAAGATCCCCGCTTTGCCAACCCTCGTGGTGCCTTTTACATTGATCAGTACTTCTTTGCTGAAAAGGAGGTTGAGCCCGTTTTTCAGCACAGACTGCATATCCACCATGATCCTCGACGGCAGGCTGAATTCCGCCCGGCGGGGGATGTGCATGAGGGTGTCGAGCTGGAATTTGCCGAGGTAGCTGTTGTCTACATACACATCACAATCCACTTTCTTCAGATCCACCCCGAAACTGTTTGGGTTGTAGTACACCAGGTCCATTGCCAGGACGGTCTGGTTAAAACCCATGGTCTCAACCCTTACGTTTTTCACATCGCGGTAATCGAATCCCTGGGGTTTGGAACAGGCGAAAAGGAATAGGGTCAGGGAGCCAAATAAGAGGACTTTTTTCAAAATGGACTATTTGCCTGCAAAATAGGAGAGACTGGCGGAATTCCAATTTCTTATATTTGTAACAGCCGGTTTTGACTTGCTAAAAATGTTGGAAAAAAGATTATGCAACGAGATATTTCTGAAGTCTAAGTTAATTAGTTGAATAAAATAATAATAAATAGTTTATAAACAATTAGTTGTAATTATTATTTAAACTTAAAAAAGATAAATAAAGACCTATTCAAAGTCAAATAATAAACAATTTATCAGTGCCGGAAATAAATTTAAATATAATCGATCTATTAATTGATATTCAATATTTTGGAACAATCAATTACAATAAAATTTTGTTTCAAAATTCAAATATAAAAATTGAACAATACGAAAGCTATCAGAAAATGAGTTTTCGCAACAGATGCATGCTTGCGGGGAGCAACGGGGTGGTTAATTTGTCGGTTCCGCTGGAGAAAGGGCGCGGGCAAAAAGAGCTGATGAAGGATGTCAGGATCAGCGATTCGGAGAACTGGCGGGTGCAGCATTGGCGCACCATCGAATCCTGTTACAGCCGCGCGCCTTTTTTCGAATTTTACCGGGATGGGGTTTTCAGCCTGCTCCAAAACAAACAGACCTTCGTGCTCGACCTGAACCTGTCCATCCTCGAATGGCTGGCAAAAGTTTTCAAATACAGAGGATCGGTTTCGCTGACCGAAGCATATCACAAAGAATACCCAACCGACGTTAACGACCTCCGCGGAGCTTTCCTTCCCAAAAATTACGCGGCGGAGGATTTTGATCTGAAGTATGTGCAGGTGTTCGAGGACAGGATCGGGTTCAAACCCAACCTGTGCATCCTCGACCTGTTGTTCTGCAACGGTCCGTCGCTTTCCATTGGTCGGTAAAAATTACGTCTCTGCCGGGTTGATCGCAAGCGAGGCAACATTTTAACTTTTCTATTGCTCTATCCCCATCTATTTAATAACCATTTAAAGCGCTCAATGGAGGAAGAAACCGTATTTTGCGGCAATCCTGTGGCGAAGCCAATTAACCCCGAATGGTATTGAGATGCTATGAATAGAGCCGTGCTTTCGCTTTTGATTGTTTTGGGACATCTGGTTGTGTCCGCGCAGGATTTTTCCAACAAGGGAAAGGAATTCTGGATCGCGTACCCCGCCCACGTAGATGGTGCTTCTTCGGTGATGGGTCTGTACATCACTTCTTCTGTCAATACATCCGGCACGGTCACTTTAGGAAACGGCGCCCCGATCAATTTTACCGTAAACGCGAATGTGGTAACCCGCGTGTTTCTTACCAACGGCACAAACAACAATGCCACTGCAGGATCGAGCCCTCTTTTTTACGGTTCCAATTCTGCGGTTTATCTCGATATGAGCGATGGTATTAAAACAGGGGCGGCGATCAAGATCACTTCGCAGGACCCTGTGGTGGTATATGCTCACATTATCAAGTCCGCAAGAAGCGCGGCCACCCTTGTACTGCCAACGGCGGTATTAGGCAGCGAATACATCGCGCCGAGCATCGGGTCGGTCAGCCTGCAGCAGGCGGGTGGCGGTATCGGTGAGATCGCTGTAGTGGCAACACAGGCCAATACGGTTCTTGAGATCACCCCTTCGGTTGCCGGCCGGGCCGGAAAACCTGCGGGTGTAAAGTTCCAGGTAACACTGGCGAATGCGGGCGACTGTTACCAGTTCCAGACGCAGGATCTTGGCGATATTTCAGGTACGAAGATCAGCGCACAGGGATGTAAACCGATCGCTGTGTTTTCGGCAACCACCTGGAGTGCGTTCGACTGCCCGGGTTCAAGCGGGGGAGATAATCTTTACCAGCAAATGTTCCCCACACGCGCCTGGGGCAAAACGTTTGTAACAGCGCCTTTTTACAACCGCACCGACGATATTTTCCGAATTTATGTTCAGAACGCTTCTACCACGGTCAGTATCATGGAAGGTGGTGTTACCACAACCCTCGGAACGGCCAATTACAACAGCAACGGTAAATTCTATTTTTACAGGTCGAACAAACCATTGATGATCACCGGGAGCCAGGCGATTTCTGTTGCGCAGTTCATCACATCGGCTACCTGCAAAACAGGATGTTCAACCAACAGTGGTTCCGTTGGCTGTTATGGAGATCCGGAAATGGTTTTGCTAAACCCGGTGGAGCAGACCTTGCAAAACGTCACTTTCTTTTCGGCATTGCAGTCTTACCTGCCATCCGGGCAATCGAACGTGGTGCAGCACTACGTAAACCTGATCATCAGTAAGAAGTTCATCAGCACGGTTAAGATAGACAATGCCCCGCCGAAAGGAATGTTCATAGATATCCCGGGAAGCATTTATTCTTATCTCCAGGAAGATCTTACCGCATCTACACAATCCAACCCGATACACAACATTTCTGCTGATTCCAATTTTGTTGCCATCGTATACGGTTATGGTAATGTTGAGTCGTATGGATACAACGGAGGAACCAATGTGAAAGATTTTTCAGCGGGCACCACGTTTCAGAATCCCTACAACCGCATCGATTCTGCGGTTACGTGTGTAAATACGCCACTGCAGTTTTCCGTTCCATTGGGCTTTATGCCCGCCACACTTCGCTGGGATTTTTCCGCTGCGCCCAATATTGCCCCAAGTGCCGGCATTGGCCCTATATCCAATCCCACAGCCGATAGCTCAAAAACGGTGAACGGGCAAACGGTCAATTATTTCAGTACCGGCAAAACATTCAGTTTTGCGAACGCAAATACGGCTTCGCTCCGCGATACGATCAAACTTTTCACCACCACGGCTGCGGCAGACGGTTGCGGAACAACCAACCAGACCTTTTCCATTCCCGTAACCGTGAAGGGGGATCTTCCGGTGGCGAAATTTGCGGTAACACCGGGCCTTTGCCTTCCGGATGGCGTAAAGTTCACCGATCAAAGTAGCTATGGTTCCGGCAACATCATCCGGTGGTTCTGGGATTTTGGCGACGGAACCACGGCCGACCTTCGTACCGCCACCGTTCCCGATAAAGTATATGCTGCCTCGGCGAATTACACCATCAAATTGAAGGTCGTTTCCGATATCGGTTGTTTGTCGGGCGAAGCCACACAATCTGTTTTGCAGAATGAAAAACCAACAGCCAACTTCTCTGCCGGCACGATCAGGTGTGCGGAACAGGATATCGTACTTACGGATGCATCGGTTTCTACATCGGGGCCCATCACGCAGTGGAAATGGGATCTTGGTACCGGTACGGTTGTAAACACATCCAATGCCCCGGTAACTGCAAAATATGCAACTGATGGCCCACAAACACTCACGTTGCAGGTAACGACCGCAAGTGGCTGCAAAAGCGATGTGTTTACACAGACAATAGACGTAAAACCATTGCCGGCTCCTGGTTTTGTTTTGCCCGAAGTTTGCCTGAGCGATGCGTATGCGCAGTTCAGGGATACGACCAAGATCAAGGACGGCTCCGAGGCGCAATTCAAATGGTCGTGGAACTTCAACGTAACCGGGGTAACACCCGGCCCATCGGTGCTCACCAGCACGGCGCAAAACCCGCAGGTGAAATACAATCGATCGGACAATTACAAAGTATCGCTGACGGTTACTTCGAAAGACGGTTGTGTGGCCACTGGCACAAAAGATTTTACCGTAAACGGATCTATACCCAAAGCCGCATTCGATTTTGCCAATACTGCGCCTTACTGCGGAACAAAACCGGTCAGGATACAGAACAACTCAACCGTGGATTTTGGAAACGTAACCAGGCTGGAGATCCACTGGGACTACGCGAACAATCCCACGGTAAAAGAGACCGACGAGGATCCGGCGCCGGGCAAATTGTATACACATTCCTATACAGACCCCGCTTCGCCAAAAACATATATTGTACGTATGGTTGCTTATTCGGGTGGTACGGCCTGTGCGGATTTTACTTCGAAAACATTCACGCTTTATCCGCAGCCCAAAGCGGCGTTTACAAGCTCCGCCAGCCAGTTGTGTACAGGGGAAGCGGTAACTTTTACCGATAAGAGCAGCACCGGTTCAAGCGCGGCGAAAACATGGTACTGGAACCTTGGAAAGAACAGTTTGTCTAACCTGCAGAATCCTTCGAAACAATACAATGATTCCGGGCGGGCAGATGTGAGCATGTATTTTTACAATGCAGATGGCTGTATAAGCGATACGGCTTCAACCAGCTTAACCATTTATCCGAACCCGGTGGTATCGTTGAAGCATACAGACCGGGTACTGGCGGGCGGAACGATCACCATTACGCCGTTGTTTATATATGGCAACCAGCTCAGTTACAAATGGACGCCTCCAACGTACCTGAGCAGCGATACGGCCATCGCGCCAAAATCGATCCCTTCAGATGACATCACTTACAAACTTACCCTTACCGCGGAGGGCGGTTGTACGGCAAGTGATACTATCTTTATAAGTGTATTGAAGGGTCCGGAAGTACCCAATGCCTTCTCGCCCAACGGCGACGGCATCAACGATACCTGGAAGATCAGATACCTGGAAAGCTACCCGGATGCATCGATAGATGTTTACAACCGCGCCGGGCAGATCGTGTTCAGGTCGATAGGGTATGGAACGGAGTGGGATGGAAGTTACAAAGGACAGCCATTGCCGGTTGGAACTTATTATTATGTGATCAATCCAAGAAATTCCCGTCCTTTGATAACAGGTTCGGTAACGATCATAAAGTAGACGTATGCGTGTAAAAACATTGTTGCTGGTGATGGGTGTGTTTGCGGTTGGTGCGTTGTGGGCGCAACAACGTCCGTACTATACGCAGTACATCATGAACAACTACATCATCAACCCCGCCGTTGCCGGCATTGAAAATTACTGGGATGTAAAGGCCAGCCACCGCATGCAGTGGGTAGGACTCCAGGATGCACCCGTAACCACTTACATCACCGTTCATGGCCCGCTCAAACGCGATGATTATGGCCGCGAGACCGCAACCAGCTTTCATGCGGGCGGCTCCAACCCGCGGGGGGAGGCCTATTGGCAAGACTACAGTTCTGCCGAGCCGCACCACGGTGTTGGTTTTACCATGCTGAACGATAAGACGGGCCCGCTCAGCCGTTTCGCGGCGTATGGAACCTATGCGTACCATGTTGGGTTAACCAGCCGCACGAGCCTTTCGCTCGGGGTATCAGCAGGCATTACCAATATGAGCCTCGACGCGAGTAAACTCAATTTCGGTTCCATCACGGTAGACCCGGCGGTGGCGAACAGCAATATCATCAGCAGGATCAAGCCTGATATCAGTGCGGGTCTCTGGTTGTATTCGAAAGATTATTTTCTTGGCGTAGCCGCGCAACAGATCATTCCGCAGAACATCACATTTTCCGACAATACCGTTTCTGTGCAGAACGGTAAACTGCTGCCACACCTGTTCGTGAGCGCCGGTTACCGCATGCAGTTAACGGATGACATCAGTTTCCTTCCATCCACCTTGCTGCGCTACATCAGTCCGCTGCCACTCGGTATCGACCTGAATGCAAAGTTCCAGTACCAGGACCTGCTTTGGGCGGGCGCCTCTTACCGTTACCAGGATGGCTTTGCCGCAATGGTAGGCGTAAACCTCAACCGAAGCATCAACATCGGTTATTCTTACGATGTACAAACCTCAACGCTCAATACCGTGAGCAAAGGAACGCACGAGATCCTGATCGGCTTCTTATTGGGTAATCGTTTTGGGGATTGGTGCCCGAGGAACCTTTGGTAAGGGCGCGGTTTTTAAAAAGATAACGGCAGTTCGCCTACTGTTCCCATACCACGATCTTCTTTCCGGCTTCCACCTTCTCCCTGTTCAACAAGGGAACGATCTTTGCCTCGTTTTGATGGGCAAGCTTGAGGAGAACGGTCCTGATCTTAGCGATGGTGGCCTCATCCATTTTCACCTGCGCCATCTGTTCGAGAACGGCAAGGTCCGGGAACGCGGGGAACATAAGGGAGGTATGGTCGTTTAACTCTATCCCGGTTTTGTGGTCTTCTTCTTTTTCAGGTTGCGCCTCTTCCTCTTCAGCCTGGTCTTCTGCCGCCTGCTGTTGTTTGCGGAGCCTGGCTTTGGTGTTCTCTTTTTGTTGCGGTTTAACACGTGTATTTCCCTTCGGGGCTGCAAGGGCTTTGAGCACTTCACTTGATAAGTTCAATGAATTGATCACCATTTTATCTACACCTGTTTTACCAAGCACAGACAATTCGTTCACCACATTCATCAGGTCGGTTCCGAGCCTGGTGCTTTCGAGGTTGAGGTCGGCGCTCATTTTAAAATTGCGTGCGATCTCTGCTTTGGCCTGTTTCAGTCCATCTTCCATTTCCTTCACCGATCTGCCCATATCTGCATGCCATTGTTTTTTGAAACCCGGTACAAAGAAAACAGAATCGCTGGCCTCTTTGTCCATCGTTGCATGATCGATCGCAAAAGATGCTTCCTGCATCGCATTGGCCACAAGCGGTGAAACGGACGCGATGGTGCTCATCGGCTCGCGCAGGTCGTACAATGATTCGCCCAGTTCTTTCTGCGCTGAAGCGATGTTCTTTTCCATCTCTTCTTTCAATGGTTTTGATAAAAAGAACACCGGGTTGAAAAGGGGATTGTCTACCGTTACCGCCATCGGCTCAACGGCATAAGCGGCGTTCTTTGTTTTTGCATTGCCCGCAACGGGTTTGTTGTTCTGCTGAGAATGTGGGTTGAGCCATGCGATCGAACTCAATATTCCCGTAACGATGAGGAAAGCAAGCAATTGTTTTTTGTAGTTGAAACGGTTTTCTTTTTCACCGATCATCCTTTTTACGCGGGTGAGCAGTTCTCCTTTTTTCCCGGTGGCCGCCATCGCAAATGCGGGCGCCGACTGTAAACAGGCGATGCGCAGCAATGCTTGCGCATATACAGAGGCATCGTATTGAAACTGCAGCACCCAGTCGTCGCAACTGTTCTCTCTTTCTTTCCGTATGCTTTTGCTGAGCAGTTGGGTGAAAGGGTTGAAGAAGAGACTGATCTCCACTACCGATAAAACGATGTTCACGAGGTAATCGTACCGTTTGATGTGTGCCAGCTCATGGAGCAATACGGCCTCGAGCTGGTCGGTGGTAAGATGGTTGATACTGGCAACCGGGATCAGGATCACCGGTTTGAGAAAACCGATGGTGAGGGGCGACTGAACCGTTGCTGATAAAAATATTTCGACTTTCTTTTTGATGTTCAGCTGCTGCGCGATCCTGGTAACAAACAACCGCCATTCTGCCGGCATTTTCTGTAAACCGTTGCTGCGCAGAAGTTGCGTTTGTCGGTAACCCAGCATCCATCGTACGCAAAGAAAGGCCATCAGGAGCAGGTATGCCATCGATACATAAGGCAAAAGCTGTTCGCCTTTTACCATCCAGTTGATCACGCGCGAGGAAATGTCTGTGTTGCTCGATAAGATCGCCTGTACGTTTTGCTGCGGCACGGTAGGCACCACTTTCAGCGCATGGCTGTATTGTGTATAATAAAACTGGAATGTTACCAGGAACCACCCGAAACCAATTACCTGCGCGGCAACGGCCAGCCGGTATTTCAAAGCGGCGCTGAGCAAACGGATGTTCGAAATACTCATATATACCAACCACAAAAGGGCGGCCTGCCACAAACTGTTGGCAATGGCGTAGCCCAGCGACTGTAGAAAAGCGGATTGGAAGAACGATTGCATGGCTTACTGTTTTTTCAGGTTGTCCAATAAACGCTGGATCTCTTCGAGCTCGTCTTTGTTTGGCGTCTGGTTGCCAAGCGCCTGCATCACCAATTGGGTGGATGACCCGCCGAACAACGAATTGATCATCTTTCCAACGATCTGCTGCTGCGTATTTTCACGCGTAATATTCGCACGGTAAATATGGGTTTTGCTGCTGTCGTCTCGCTTTACGATCCCTTTCTCAAACATGATCTGCATGAGCTTGAGGGTGGTGGTATAACCTGCTTCTTTGTGCTCGGCCAATATTTCATGCACCTCCCTTACGGTTGCCGTTTGTTTGTCCCACAACACCCGTAAGATCTCCAGTTCACTCTCGGTGGGTTTTACATTTTTCGCTGATGCCATTCTGCTACGATTTTGTTCGTAAGCAATTTACGATCCTGTTCGTATAGATCAAAATAAAATTTTGTTAAGCTGGAGAGAAGAGGGATGGGAGGCCAGCGCAATAAAAAAGCGATCACCGAGGTGACCGCTTTTCCTATTTTGATTCCTTGATGAAGGGGGAGTCGATTAATAACCACCCATTCCACCCATATCAGGCGCACCGTGTGTGTGTGGCGCTTCCGGTTTGGGTTTGTCGGCGATCACGCATTCTGTTGTTAACAACATAGCTGCGATAGAAGCTGCGTTTTCCAATGCTACGCGGCTTACTTTGGTTGGATCGATCACACCTGCTTTGAAGAGGTTCTCATAAATTTCAGTGCGGGCATTGAAACCGAAATCGGCCTTGCCTTCCTTGATCTTCTGAACCACGATAGAACCTTCGATACCGCTGTTGGAAACGATCTGGCGAAGCGGTTCTTCGATCGCTCTTTTTACGATCTGGATACCGGTGAGTTCGTCTTCGTTGGCTCCTTTCAGTTTTTCGAGGCTCTCTACCGCGCGGATGTAAGCTACACCACCGCCTGGTACGATTCCTTCTTCAACTGCTGCCCTTGTTGCGTGCAATGCATCGTCAACACGGTCTTTTTTCTCTTTCATTTCTACTTCTGTAGCCGCACCCACGTACAATACCGCAACACCGCCGCTCAGTTTAGCGAGGCGCTCCTGCAGTTTTTCGCGGTCGTAATCAGAAGTTGTATTTTCTACCTGCGCTTTGATCTGGTTCACACGCGCAACGATGTCGTTTTTCTTTCCTTTTCCGCCAACAACAATGGTATTGTCTTTGTCGATGGTGATGGAAGCCGCCTGCCCGAGGTAGGTCAGGTCTGCATTCTCCAGTTTGAACCCTTGCTCTTCGCTGATAACCGTTCCTGCAGTGAGGATGGCGATGTCTGTGAGCATTTCCTTCCTGCGGTCGCCAAAGCCCGGTGCCTTTACAGCAGCCACTTTCAGCGTGCCACGCAGTTTGTTTACCACCAATGTTGCGAGTGCTTCTCCTTCGAGGTCTTCGGCGATGATCACCAGCGGACGGCCGGTTTGCGCCACTTTCTCAAGAATATGGAGGATGTCTTTCATCGCGCTGATCTTCTTATCGTAGATCAGGATGTATGGATTCTGGAGCTCAGCTTCCATTTTCTCGCTGTTGGTAACGAAGTAAGGAGAAATGTAACCGCGGTCGAACTGCATACCTTCTACTACATCAACTGTGGTATCGGTTCCTTTTGCTTCTTCTACAGTGATCACACCTTCTTTGCCTACTTTAGACATAGCAGTAGCGATGAGTTTACCGATCTCGCTGTCGCTGTTTGCAGAGATCGTTGCTACCTGCTCAATTTTTTTAGAATCGTTGCCAACGGCCTGTGATTGTGCCTTCAGGCTCTCAACCACTTTGTCAACCGCTTTATCGATACCACGTTTCAGGTCCATCGGGTTGGCGCCTGCCGCTACGTTTTTCAAACCTTCGCTGATGATCGCCTGTGCGAGAACGGTTGCGGTTGTGGTACCATCACCTGCAAGGTCTGCGGTTTTGGAAGCTACTTCTTTCACCATCTGTGCGCCCATGTTCTCGATCGGGTCTTCGAGTTCGATCTCTTTTGCAACGGTTACACCATCTTTTGTTACCTGTGGTGCACCAAATTTCTTTTCAATAACCACGTTGCGGCCTTTTGGTCCGAGGGTCACTTTCACTGCGTTGGCCAGGGTGTCAACGCCTTTTTTCATTTTATTTCTTGCTTCGATATCGAAGTAAATCTGTTTTGCCATTTTATTTCAATTTTGAAATTTTGGAATAGGGAGATTGGGTTGTGATGGATCAGATGATCGCGAGGATATCGCTTTCGCGCATGATCAGCAATTCCTGCCCGTCGATCGTGATCTCTGTACCGGAATATTTTCCATACAATACGGTATCGCCTGCTTTCACAGTTACGGGCTCGTCTTTCTTACCGGCGCCCACGGCTACAACAGTGCCACGTTGCGGTTTCTCTTTTGCGGTGTCGGGGATAATGATTCCGCCTGCGGTTTTTTCCTCAGCAGCGTCAGCCTTAACAATTACTCTGTCGTGCAGAGGAGTAACGTTGAGTTTTTTTGCCATCGTTATAGGTTTTTAAATTGGTTGTTGAAATATTGTTAGACAGTTCTCGATTATTGTGCCATTCCGGGTTTCAGGTCAAATTTTCAGAAAATCTGCCCTTTCTATCCCGTAAGCCAGGCCCCCGACTGTCGAACGGTCGCAAAGATGCAGGAAGTTTTCCATACCGGAACGTCAAAATTTCATTCAATGGCGGGGGAGTGGCCGGGCGTTTCGGAACGGGTGCCCGGCTGTTTTAACCGCGCATGGGGTGCCGTGGCAAAAAATCGCCTGCCGGCCAAACCTTTTCCCAAATCAACTCGTAGTTGGTTATAAATAAAGTATATACGCTTCGGTTCAGCAGCGTATTTCCTATAAAAACGCTTTTTAAGCAAGGTTGTATCAAGGTTGAGACCCGCCTGTTCACAGGCGGGTATTTTTTGGGTGCACGGGGGCGGCGGGCGCCAGCTTTATTTTGAATCCCGCCCCCAAACCAATACCTTTGCCGCTCCCAAATAAGTTCTTACCAGATGATCAGTAGAAGAAATATCCGTGTGAAAGTGATGCAGTTGCTTTACATGATTGAAGCGGCCGACAGCCCGGTGGCATTTAAAAAACCGGTGGAGGAATTACAGAAACAACTCGACAAAAGCCGCGAACTGTTTGTTTACCTGCTTTATTTTATCACGGAAGTGGCGCGTTATGCAGAAACCAGCGCGCAGAAAAGGGCCTCGCGCAACCTGCCTACAGAAGATGACCTCAATGTAAACATCAAGATCGCCGGTAACGAGTTTCTCTGGCAGATCCTTGAAAACCCTTCTTTCAAAAAAGCACTGGAGACCGACCTGCCAGGCAAGCTTCTCGATAAAGACCTGGTCAAGAAATTATACGTAGAACTTACCGAAACCGATAAATACAAAGAATACATCGCCCACCAGGGCCGCGAAAAAGCCAAGGAAAAAGAGATCATCAAGCTGATCTTTACGCAGTTGATGCTTCCGAACGAATCTTTTATCACACATATAGAAGAGCATTTCAGCAATTGGGACGATGATGCGGATATGATGGACCAGTTGATGATGAACTACATCCAGAAACCGGGCAGCTACAACCTGCAGGAGATGGTAGGTCCGGAAAAATGGCAGTTTGCCAGGTCGCTGCTGAGTACCACCATCGAGAAAAAGGAATATTGCATGGAGCTCATCAAGCCGAAATTAAAGAACTGGGACTCCGATCGTATCGCCGTGCTGGATATGGTGCTGATGCGTATGGGCGTATGTGAGCTGCTGTATTTCGAAACCATTCCCACGAAAGTTACCATCAACGAATACATTGATCTTGCCAAAGACTACAGTACACCGCAGAGCGGCCAGTTTGTGAACGGGATCCTCGATAATATCCACAAGGAGATGATGGATGCTGGCAAGATCCAGAAGGTCAATTTCAAGAACAAAGCATAAAATATGAAGCGAACAATCATTGCAGCCGCACTGGGCAGCATCTTTTGGATGAGCTGCGACATGGGCGGTACCTATGAAAAAGAAGAGAAAGCCGCACAGGTTGTGCTGGCAGACACCTCGCATTACACAACAATGGAATGGAAAGACACCGTGGTAAACTTCAAACCGATCCAGATGGGTGAGAAGGCGACCGTGGTATTCAAGTTCAAGAACACCGGTAAATACCCGTTGTTCTTAACCAATGTAAAGGCCGGTTGTGGCTGTACCGTTCCGGGTTACACCAAGGGAGCGATACCACCGGGTGGCGAAGGAGAAGTAACGGGTGAGTTCGACAGTAACAAATCACATCCCGGCGAAGTCCGTAAAAATATATACGTAACCACAAATACGCTCGGCAAGAGCAGCCATACGCTTATCTTCGCGGGATATGTGGGAAACGGGAAATAGATAGAAATTAGTGATTAGCAATTAGTAATTAGTAATTTTTCCGTTGGGTTAACAAAAACATTTATACAATCAAATAAAATCAATCGCAATGACTAATCTGAATTTCGTTTTATTACAGGCATCCGGAAGCGGTGGTGGAATGGTACAGTTGGTGCTGATGGGTGGTATCATCCTCGTGTTCTGGCTGTTTATGATCCGCCCGCAGGCGAAAAAAGCAAAAGAGCAGAAAAAATTTGTTGAGAATATGCAGAAAGGCGACAAAGTAGTAACCATCGCCGGTATTCACGGAACCGTGAACAAGATCAACGAAGACAATACCCTCCAGCTCGAAGTGAGCCCGGGTTCTTATATCAAGATCGAAAGATCTTCCATCAGCATGGAATGGACGGCCCAACTGAACAAGGCTGCTGCCCCTGCCAAATAATTCCCTTTACCATTTTTGAACGCCGGGTGATCTTTCATCCGGCGTTTTTTTTGCCATTACCATTCAACGCGCTTTCCCCCGCAAATTCCTCCATAATCAATACCTTTCCCTTTTAATCCAGACAAATGTCACTCAGAATCGGCATCACAGGCGGTATTGGCAGCGGCAAGAGCATGGTAGCGGGTATTTTCAAAACACTCGGTATTCCTGTGTTTGATGCGGATACTGCAGCCAAGGAAGTGATGGAATCAAACAACGGCCTGCGCGCTGCGATCACGGAAAAATTCGGCGAAGCCGCTTATATAAACGGGAAGCTTGACCGAAAATTCCTGGCTTCGATCGTGTTTACCGATCCTTTTCAACTTGAAACATTGAATGCACTTGTTCATCCCTATGCAATTGCTGCGGCAGAGGAGTGGGCCGACAGGCAGGATGCGCCGTATACGATCAAGGAAGCGGCGATCTTTTTTGAAGTAGGGTCGGCCGTTGGTTTCGATTACATGATCGGCGTATACGCACCACAGCACCTCCGCATCCAACGCGCCATGCAGCGCGACAATCTTTCACGCGAAGAAGTGCTGAACCGGATGAACAAACAGATCAACGAAGAAATAAAAATGCGCCTCTGCGATTTTGTGGTGGTGAACGATGAACAGCAGCTGGTTATTCCACAGGTTTTAAAACTGCACGAACGATTTATAGAAGAATCAAAACAGTAACATGGAAAAAATAAATGTGCTCGATAAATTCAATGCGGTCGACGGCTACTGGAACCCGGCCATTGCGGGGGAACTGAACAACCAGCACGTAAAGCTTGTCAAGTTCAGGGGCCCGTTTACCTGGCACCACCACGATCACGAAGATGAATTGTTCTACGTGGTAAAAGGGTCTTTTGTGATGGAGCTGCGCGATAAGAACATCGAGCTGAACGAAGGTGATTTCCTGATCGTTCCCAAAGGCGTGGAGCACAGGCCCAATGCGGAGAACGAGGTATGGGTAATGTTGTTTGAACCCGCCACAACCCTGAATACCGGCAATACCGAAAACGAATTCACGAAAAAAGAACTGAAAACAATATGATCGCGCCAACACCGCAGCCGCCTTATTATGCCGTGATTTTTACCTCCGAACGTACGGAAATGGAAGACGGCTACGGCGATATGGCCCACCGGATGGTTGAACTCGCGTCGCAGCAGGCGGGTTATCTTGGGCACGAGTCTGCCAGGGACGGCATCGGCATCACCGTTTCGTACTGGGAAAGCCTGGAAGCGATCCGCAGCTGGAAACAAAATTCCGAGCACCTGTTTGCACAGAAAAAGGGCAGGGAAGAATGGTACAGCCGTTACAAAACAAGGATCTGCAAAGTGGAAAGAGATTACGGTTTTGAAAAATGATCTTCGTTGAAATGGGAAAACGACAGCAACATTTCATCAATAGAAAAGTTCAACGCTGTTGGCAATAAGATAAATTCTATTTAATGGCCGTTCCTTTTAACATACTGAAGACCCACCTCGCAAATGCAGGCAAGCGAAAGATCACCTGGATCCTGCTTATTGTTTTCGCCACAATGGTGGGCCTTCATTTTTTCATCTTCGATTTTATGGTTCCGAAAACGGCGCCGTTGGCCATGCCCTTCAAATGGCGCCGTGTGCCGCTGCGCGAAAACAGGGAAACCGTTCGCGGTTATTACGGCGTACCCGAACCTTCGCACGCTTCTGTAGCAGCCGACGAATGGCTGCGCGGCGAAAAGGGTAAATTGTACATCCTGAAAGTCTATTATATAAATGATACCGTGGCCGCTTCGTACAGCGTACGCTATCGCTACGACCGGTGGTTCGGCGCCCGGGAATACGTGATCGACTCAGGAGCGATCAGGTAATTAATAATTAATAATTAGTAATTAGTAATTGCCTTTTCACCTTGTGATCTTATAACACCATCTTTTTAGTTTTCCTTCAAAATCAAAGGGCGTTGTTGCTTTGGTGATGTCTTTGATCTGTGATGCGTGGATCAATTTGCCTTCCATTATAAATTTTGAAAAATTGGTGCTGAAATAGATCACGCCTTCATCGCTCAATGCCGCGAGCGCATCGTTGATCAGCTCAACATGATCGCGCTGGATGTCGAGGAAATCTTTCATGCGTTTGCTGTTGCTGAACGTGGGCGGGTCTAGCACGATGAGGTCGAAACTTTTTGGCGGAATGGTTTTCATGTATTGCAGCACATCTGCATGCACAAACTGGTATTTCTGTTTGTCTTTGAGATGGTTGATCACAAAATTATCCTCCGCCCAGTTGAGATAGGTTTTCGAAAGGTCGACCGATGTGACCGATGCCGCGCCACCCATTGCCGCGTAAACCGAGAAGGAGCCTGTGTAACAGAAAAGATTCAGCACGCGTTTGCCCGCCGCCGCTTCTTTCACCATTCCACGCGTGATGCGGTGGTCGAGAAAAAGGCCGGTATCGAGGTAATCGGAGAGGTTGACCTGGAATTTTATCCCGCTTTCAAGCACGGTGAAGAACTCCTGCCGGGTATCCATCTTTTCGTACTGGTCCTCCCGGTGCGACATCCGCTTGCGTTGCCTAACATACATCAGTTCCGGTGCAACGCCGGTTACGTCGCCAATCACCTCGAGGCATTGGTTGAGCCAGTCGTTGTGTTCCTCATCTTCCATCCCGTGCCTGCGCAGGTATTCGGCGATGTAGATCTTGTCTTCGTATAATTCGATGCACAAAGGAAATTCCGTCAGGTCATGATCGTACACCCTGTAACACGAAACCTGCTGGCGCTTTGCCAGTTTGCTCCGGTGTTTGTACACTTTTACAAGCCGGTTGCGGAACATTTCGAGCTTCTGGGGATCGTTCATTACGCAAAGATGTTGTTTTTGTTCGTGGTTTTGTCGTTTATGGGTTGATTCGTAAGACAAAATACAACAAGCAAATGCAAACCGATGCCCGGCCGGTGATTAACAGGTACCGGTCGTCAAAAAACAACAACGCATTCAACAACTGATCCAATAAACCAATATATTTAAGACCTAAAAACTGCTCATGAGAAGAACTCTATTCACCACTGTGTTGCTATGTCTTGCTGCCGCGGTTTCGGCGCAGGAGTATAGCAATTTTGCCGGGCAAACAAGCCGGCTCGAAGCGCTCAGCAAATCTTATCCCGACCTGGCCAGGCTCAGTTCGCTTGGTAAAACCAATGGCGGCAAAGAGATCTGGCTCCTCACCATCGGTACTGGTAAAACGGAAACCAAACCCGCGATCGCCGTGGTTGGCGGTACCGAAGGAAGCCATCTGCTTGGTACAGAAATGGCGATCGGTTTTGCGGAAAACCTATTGAAAGGAAGCGCAACCGACAGCATCAAGAACCGCCTTTCCAAAACAACCTACTATGTTTTCCCGAACATGAGCCCTGATGCGATGGAACAGTATTTCGCAAAGCTGAAATACGAACGCAATGGCAATGCAACGGAAACCGACGACGACCGCGATGGCAAACTGAACGAGGATGGCTTCGATGATCTTGATGGAAACGGGAAGATCACCATGATGCGCATCGAATCGCCCATCGGCGAGTATAAGATCAATCCCGATGACGCGAGAACGCTGGTAAAAGCCGATGCATCAAAAGGAGAGAAAGGCAAATACATGTTGCTTACCGAAGGGTTCGACAACGATAAAGACGGCAACCTCAACGAAGATGGCGAGGGTGGCATAGCGTTGAACAGGAACTTTACCTACCGCCACAACACCTTCGGCGCGGGGGCGGGCGATTTTCCGGCCAGCGAAAAAGAAACAAGGGCGTTGCTCGATTTCTTATACGATGCATTCAATGTATACGCCGTTGTAAGTTTCGGCAGCAACAACAATTTGTCTGTACCCGTGAGCTACAACCCCGTTGCCGCAAGGGAAAGGATCCTCGCAGGATACCTGGAGCCGGATGCAAAAGTAAATGGCATGGTGAGCGAGCTGTACAACAAAGTAACAGGCGCCAAAGACGCGCCACGCAGCAGTTCTCCAGGTGGCGATATCCTTTCATGGGGTTATTTCCACTATGCGCGTTACAGCTTCAGCACACCGGGATGGTGGGTGCCAAAGGCCAAACCGGATACAGCAAAAAAAGAAAAAGCATTTACCTCCGAAGATGCGGCCGCCAATTACCTGCGCTGGGCACAGCAGCAGGGTATTTCTAATACGTTTACAGAATGGAAAGAAGTAAAACATCCCGATTATCCAAATACAAAAGTGGAAGTAGGTGGACTGGATCCATTCGTGCTCATCAATCCCCCTTATAAAATGGTGGGTGATATCGTGAAGAAACATACCGACTTCCTGCTCAAACTTGCGAACCAACAGGCTGATCTCGAGATCGTAAATCTCAAAACAGAAAAACTGGGCAATGGCTTAACAAGGGTGAGCCTGGATGTGATCAACAAAGGCGGATTGTCTACCCACAGCAAACTCGGCGAACGCAGTTATTTCCTGAAGAAACTGAAAGTAGCGGTGAATACCGATAAGCAGCAGATCGTTGGCGGTAAGAAGATCAACCTGCTGAATTCGCTGGAGGCATCGTCAACACAGTCTTTCAGCTGGCTGATCAAAGGCACCGGAAAAGTATCGATAGAGGTGGGTTGCCCAACAGCAGGGGTAAAAAACATCGACGTAACGCTCTAACCATTCTAAAAAAAGAAATTATGAAACGAAATATATTGATCGCCTTCGCTGCCTTAGCGTTTACTACAGCAGCCGTTGCGCAATCGCCCAGTCAATTGTTCAAGGCCGCGGGTTCGCCGGTAAACCCGAAAGTAGCTGTGGTATGGAACCGGTATTACGACCATGCCGGGCTGGGAGAGATCTGCAAAAAAATTGCAGCGGCCTATCCTGATCTTGCCAAATTTGAAACGATCGGGAAATCGTACGAAGGGCGTGACCTCTGGTTGCTGACCATCACCGATTTCAAGAAAGGCGGCGATCCGAACCGGAAGCCGGGCATGTACATCGATGGCAACATCCACTCAAATGAAATACAGGGGGCGGAGTTTGCGCTGTATACGGCCTGGTATTTAACGGAATCGTTTGCCGACACGAAGTTCATACAGGAGCTGCTGGAGGACAAGGTTTTTTACGTGGTGCCAACGATCAACCCCGATGGCCGCGACAGTTACATCCACAAACCAAACAACGCAAGTTCGCCGCGCTCGGGGTTAAAGCCGGTAGACAATGATGGAGATGGGTTGGTGAACGAGGATACGTATGATGATCTTGATGGCGATGGCAACATTACGCTGATGCGCAGAAAGAATCCGAATGGCCGGTACAAGATCGATCCGAAGGATCCGCGCAATATGATACAGGTGGGACCCGATGAAAAAGGCGATTACGAACTGCTTGGCATTGAAGGAATAGACAACGACGGCGACGGCCGTGTAAACGAGGACGGGTACACATTTGAATACGATCCCAACCGCGACTGGGGATGGGGATGGCAGCCGAATTACATCCAGAACGGCGCGTACAAATACCCGTTCTCTTTCCCGGAAAACAGGGCGGTGATGGAATTCGTTTTCAAACACCCGAACATCGCGGCCGCACAATCATTTCACAATGCAGGGGGAATGATCCTTCGCGGGCCGGGCGGAATTGAAGACGTGGGAACCTACAATGCACAGGACGTAGCCGTGTACGACGCGATCGGTAAAAAAGGAGAAGAGTTCTTACCGGGTTACAAATACCTGGTGGTTTACAAGGACCTGTATTCCGCGTATGGCGGAGAGCTCGACTGGTTCTATGCAGGAAGGGGGATCTATACTTATTCGAATGAATTGTGGACGCCCTACCTGATGTTTATGAAAGACGGCTCGCGCGACCAGTTTGACAACCCCACTTACAGCTTCGACCGTTACCTGTTGTTCCAGGATGCGTTTGTGCCCTGGAAAGAATACAACCACCCGCAATATGGTAAAATAGAGATCGGCGGTTTCAAGAAAAACTTCACGCGTGCGCACCCAGGGTTTTTACTTGAGTCGGATGCACACCGCAACATGGCTTTCAGCGTGTACCACTGTTATTCAACACCAAAACTGGAAGTGCAGGAGATCAGCGAAAAAGACCTCGGCGATGGCCTGAAGGAAGTAACGGCCGTGATCGCCAACCAGCGCCTGATGCCCACACACAGCAGCCAGGACACAAAGAACAAAATAGAGCGCCCCGATTACATTACCCTTTCAACGGGCGGAAAAGTATTGGCGGGAATGCGTGTAGAGAACCGCGACCTGAACCTTACTACCGAACAGCAAACCAATCCGCAAACCATCGAAGTTCCGAACATACCGGGTCTTGGAGCGGTTACAGTGAAATGGATCGTGCAGGGTGGAGGAAAGTATACGGTGAGTGTGGATAGTAAGAAAGGTGGAGTGGCAACGCTTACAAAATAGTTGCTCAATAGTAACAAGGCACAAGCATACAGGGAAACAGGATCTTTTGAACTACGATTCCGGAACACCTGCAGGCTTGTGCCTTTTTTTATCATTTCAGTTTGGCCAACGCTTCTTTGATCCTTTTCCACGCAAGTTCAATATTATCCATGCTTGCGGCAAAAGAAAAACGAACACAGTTTGGTTCGCCGAATGCATCGCCCATTACGCAGGAAACGTGTGCATTGTTGAGGATGTACATACTGAGGTCGCCTGAATTTTGAATGGTTTCTTTTCCGTCGGATTTACCATAGTACGCACTCACGTCGGGGAACGCATAGAATGCGCCTTCGGGTGCGAAACATTTGAATCCGGGTATGTCGTTGATCAGTTCGAGCGTCCTGATCTTTCTTCTTGTAAACTCATCGGCCATCTCTTTTGAAGGGCGCAGGTCGCCGGTTAACGCAACCACTGCCGCTTTCTGTGTGATGGAGCAGGTGCCGCTGGTGAATTGTCCCTGCAGTTTTTCCATCGCTTTTGCGAGTGTTGTGTTTGATGCGGTATAACCCAGGCGCCAGCCTGTCATCGCAAAGCCTTTACTCAACCCGTTGATCACAACCACGCGGTCTTTCAGGTCTGCGAACTGCGCAATGCTTTCGTGTTTGCCTACGAAGTTGATGTATTCGTAAATTTCATCAGCGAGTATGGTGATGTTGGGATGTTTCCTGAATACTTCCGCCAGACCTTCCAGCTCCGCTTTGCTGTATACCGCGCCGGATGGATTACAGGGTGAAGAGAACATGAACACTTTTGTTTTACCGGTGATCGCCGCTTCAACCTGTGCGGGTGTGGCTTTGAAACCGCTTTCGGCACTGGTCCTGATCTCAACCACTTTTCCACGCGCGATCTTTACCAGTTCGGAGTAGGTTACCCAGTACGGGGTGGGGATCACCACTTCATCGCCTTCATCCACCAATGCAAGTATAGCGTTTGCAAGGCTTTGTTTGGCGCCGGTTGACGTAACAATATGTTCAGGTTTGTATTCGAGGTTGTTATCGCGCAGCAACTTTGTGCAAACGGCCTCGCGCAGGTCCATATAACCCGCAACCGGCGAATAATGGCTCCAGTTGTCGTTGATGGCTTTAATGGCCGCATCCTTGATGTGTTGCGGGGTATCAAAGTCTGGCTCGCCCAAACTTAAATTGATCACATTGTGGCCCTGTGCCGCCAATTCACGGCCAAGTTTGGCCATTTTGAGGGTTTCGGGTTCATTAAACCTGTCGAGAAGCGAAGAAAGTTGCATGTTCAATTACATTAAAAAAATGGGTTATTTAACTGTTTTACGGGTGAAAGTTCGTTAAAACTATCCAAACGGTTGTAAGTTTTGATTGGGCTCCATTGCAAATTGGATGAATCGGTAATAGTTCGAGATAAAGAAAGGAGCTGGTAACACTTCATTGGAAGTATGCACCTGCACAATAACTACAGCCAATCATCCAAACAACTTCAAACCATCGTAAATTTGTTGCATGCCACATGAAGCGATCTCGGTTTTCGATATGTTCAAAATAGGAGTCGGCCCATCCAGTTCCCATACACTGGGCCCCTGGCGCGCGGCTTTGCGTTGTGTGGATACGATCCGGAGAAAAACCGCGCTCCACCAGGTGGATTCCATTACTGTTCTGTTGTATGGATCGCTGGCGAAAACAGGCCGGGGGCACGGCACCGACATCGCCGTGTTATTGGGTTTGTGCGGTGAGGATCCCGTTACCATCGACGTCGGCTCCATCACACCAAAAATAAACGCGATCGCAGGCGATCAAAAGTTTCGTTTGGGCGGTGAAGAATGGATACCATTCGACATCAACAAACAACTCCTGTTTTTATACAATGAAACGCTGCCCTTTCATCCCAACGGGCTTTCCTTCCTCGTGGCACTGAAAAACGGGGAAAGCTGGAGCGAAACTTTCTTTTCCATTGGCGGTGGTTTTGTGGTGAAGGAAGGTGAAAATGACGGCGGCAAATCGCCGGTAGATCTTCCTTTCCCCATCAATACGGCAAATGACCTGCTGCATTGGTGCATGAATGGCATGTCCATCCACGAAGTGGTAATGGAAAACGAGAACGCGTGGCGGCCCGAAGCGGAGACCAGGCAGGGTGTGCTGAAGATCTGGAACGCGATGAAAGAATGCACTTATCGTGGCTGTCATGCGCAGGGCGAATTACCCGGCGGCTTACAGGTTCGCCGCCGTGCTTTCGATCTCAACAGGCGGCTGGTCAAAGACAATGTGTACCACGATTATGAGAGCTGGATAGAAGCGATCAGGGCAGGCGGACAGGATTTCAAATACATCCTCGATTGGGTAAGTTGTTTTGCCCTTGCAGTGAACGAAGAGAATGCGTCGTTTGGCCGCGTGGTTACCGCACCTACCAACGGGGCGGCAGGTGTGATACCGGCGGTGCTTCAATATTTTATTGCGTTTTGTGATGGCAACGATGAGGATAGGATCATCAACTTTTTACTAACGGCCTCAGAGATCGGCAGCATCTTTAAAAAAGGTGCCACTATTTCTGCGGCGATGGGTGGGTGCCAGGCAGAGATCGGCGTATCGTCTGCGATGGCGGCCGCTGCGCTCACAGAATCGTTGGGAGGTACGCAGAGACAGGCATTGATGGCGGCCGAGATCGCCATGGAGCATCACCTGGGCCTGACCTGCGATCCCATTGGTGGCCTGGTGCAGATCCCCTGCATCGAAAGAAATACGATGGGAGCGATCAAGGCCATTACCGCATCGCAGCTGGCGCTGCAGAGTTCGCCCGATTATGCGATCGTGAGCCTCGATAAAGTGATCAGGACAATGTGGGATACGGCGCTCGATATGAACAGCAAATACAAGGAAACGGCAGATGGCGGCCTTGCCATCCATATCCCCATCAGCCTGCCCGAATGTTGATAAGCCCGGAGGTGGAACAGTTTTTTAAAGTTATACAGGGATCAAAGATCCACACGAATGCTCCGCCAATTCAGCTACAGCAGATTCATTTCTATTTTTAAAAGAAGAGCCATGAACAGACAACAGGTTGTGATCATAGGCGCAGGCTTCGCAGGACTGCAGCTCGCGCGGCGACTGAAGAACAGCGAGCTCGATATTACGGTTATCGATCAATACAATTTCCACCAGTTTCAACCCCTGATGTACCAGGTGGCCACGGGCAGGCTCGAGCCGAGTTCCATTTCATTTCCGCTGCGCAAGGTGTTCCAGAAAAAAACGAATGTGCATGTGCGCCTCGCCAAAGTAACGGGCATCGATCCTGTTTTGCGAAAGGTAGAGACCGACCAGGCAGGCACTTTTTCTTACGATTACCTGGTGATCGCAACGGGGTGCACCACCAATTATTTCGGTAACAAAAACATAGAGCGTTATTCGTTCCCCATGAAATCTACCGGGGAGGCGGTTACGCTGCGCAACCGTATTCTCTTGAATTTTGAGGATGCGCTCTCTGCAACAGAGGATCAACTGCCCGGCATCATGAACATTGTTGTGGTAGGCGGCGGGCCAACGGGCGTAGAGCTTTCGGGCTCGCTGGCGGAGCTGAAGAAAAACATTCTGCCGAAAGATTATCCCGATATGGATTTTTCGAGACTGAATGTTTACCTCATCGAAGCAGGCTCCGCCACACTCGGCCCGATGAGCAAGGCATCGCAGCAGAAATCTCAACAATATTTAGAATCGATGGGTGTGCATGTGATGTTGAACGCACATGTTGAAGATTACGACGGAAAAACGGTGGTGTTGAAAGACGGTACCACTATCCCCACGCACACTTTGATATGGGCCGCGGGTGTTACCGGTAATGTTCCGCCGGGAATTCCGCAGAATAAGCTCGTGCGAGGCAACCGCATCAGGGTAGACGAGTTCAACAGGGTAGAGGGCCTTACGAATGTTTTCGCCATGGGCGATATCGCATACATGGAAACCAAAGAATTTCCAAAGGGCCATCCGCAACTGGCCAATGTTGCCATTGCGCAGGCCAAGAACCTGGTAAAGAATATTGAAAACCTGGTGGAGCGCCAACCGCTTCTTCCATTCAGATACAAAAACCCCGGCACCATGGCCACTGTGGGAAAACGCAAGGCGGTTGTTGACCTTCCCTTTGTGAGTTTCCAGGGAAGATTTGCCTGGTTTGTATGGATGTTCCTTCACCTGATGCTCATCGTTAGCGTGAAGAACCGGTTGATCATTTTTATTAACTGGGCCATCAGTTATTTTACAAACGATACAACCTTGCGGTTGATCCTCTTGCCCAATAAAAAAGCAAAACTGGAAAAAGTAAGAGAACCAGGCTTTGAAATGACGCACTAGGAAACCAGCTTTTTAAAGTCGATGTCGTTCCAGTAATGCTTGAAATCGTAGTATTAAAATGTCTCTACCTTAATAGCGATGCAGTATTGTATTCTATAAATGGCAATCGCCTATTGAAACAGCATAAAAAAAGGGGGGAGAACCTTTTTTGTCGTAATTATTTCTTTGAATCTCCAGGGATGGTACTCAATGTTGCTATTTCTTTGGCTAAATACATTAGGTCTCTTTTTTTCACAACACTGTCAGCGATATAGATTCTGGGCACTGTGCCTTTTCTTCTGTTTGGGTCGGGTATTTTGGTCACTTCAAAATAACAGCTGTCGGGAAGCCCGTTTTTATCTGTCACAACGGTTACCGTCAATCGCTTTGCAACAGTAGCGATGGAGGTCATTACTTTTTCGACATACGCATTCATATCCGTGTTCTTGGTGATCTGGCTGCCATACCGCAGTGCAGCCCGCTGTGATTCGTTCGAAAAGAGTTGCTGCATCTGGCCCACCGTTATCACGTTAATACCCTTCGGCGCCAGGTTTTCCCGTAACATTAATTCAAATTCTGTTGCCTCGGGAAAATCATTGAGCCTGATAACAACAGGTAATTGCCTGGACAACAAGTCAGGAGTTTGCGTGAAACAAGCAATAAATATCGTCGCGAAAAGCGTAAATACCTTCAACATAATTATCAATTATTCCCACTGCAAGCGTACATGAATACTGCTGCGCCGTCAGTTCATCCGGGGATCAACTTCAAGCTCTTCCAGCGGGATCTCCGAATAATCACGGATCTCATTGTACAATGTGCCGCGTTCTACCGGTTGTCTTTTTACCTGCCTGATCAGCATAACCAGGTCGGCCGTACTCATGGTCGGAACCTGTTCCTCGCTGCCGGCCATTGCATAGATCTTAGTCGAGTCATCGATCGTACCGTCGATATCGTTCACGCCAAACGACAAGGTAAGCTGCGCGTTCTGCCTGCCCAGCATTGGCCAATAGGCTTTGATGTGGGGAAAGTTGTCCATATACAATCTTGAAACGGCATACATGCGCATGTCTTCGATCACCGAAGATTCTTTGATATGACTCATGTCGTTGTCCTTGTTACGGAACTTGAGCGGTATGAACGTATTGAATCCCCCGGTCTCATCCTGCAGCGTACGTAGCCTGTCCATGTGGTCGATGCGGTGTTTGTACGCTTCTATGTGTCCGTACAGCAAGGTTGCGTTGCTGTGCATGCCCAGCTGGTGGGCAGCTTTGTGAATGTGCAGCCAGCCTTCCGCATCTACTTTGTCTTCGCAGATCTGTTTCCTGATATCCGGGTGGAAGATCTCGGCGCCGCCACCGGGGAGGGAGTCAAGCCCCGCCTCGTGTGCCATCCGCATGCCTTCTTCAACACTCACTTTTGCTTTTTTGAACATGTAGTCGAGTTCAACGGGTGTAAAGGCTTTGATGTGCAGATCGGGCCTGTGGGCCTTGATCGTTTGCAACAATTCGATGAAAAACGCGAGGTTCATTTTGGGGTGAACGCCACCTACAATATGCACTTCCGTAACGGGTTTGCCATCGTAGCTTTTAACGATGTGCATCATTTGTTCAATGCTCAGTTCCCAGCCCTCTTCGCGGTTGGCATAGAGGCGCGAGTAGGAGCAGAACTTGCAGGAGAATACACAAACATTGGTGGGCTCTATGTGAAAATTGCGGTTGAAATAGGTTTTGTCGCCATGCTTTTCCTCCCTTACCCAGTTGGCCAGAGCGCCAAGAAAGGAAAGTGATCCTTTTTCGAAAAGAGCAACGCCATCGTCGAAACTGATGCGTTCTTTACGGAGTATTTTTTCGCCTATCTGTTTGAGTTGGGTATCTGCGGTATTGGCTACGATTGCGGAAACTGATTCGGTCATCTTCACGTGTTTGAAAAGCGAAATTAATTAGTAATTAGGAATTAGGAATTAATAATTAAATAGAACACGGATTTGACCTTATGGCAAGGAATAAACGGATTTATCCGTCCATACCTGTATCATAAGTCAAATCCGTATTCTCTATTTCAAGCCAGGAAATAAATGCAGATCAATGTTTTACCGCCATCGCTTCTTCGGGGTTGTGTTTGTACCTGAAAAACAGCGGGAACAAAATGCCCAGTATCAATGCGTAGCCTGCAAAAGCGATCCAGATGCTTTGCCAGTTTTTGATGCCGTCTACCGTATAATGATCGATCACCATCCCGCTGATGTAATTGCCGAGGAAGGCGCCGATGCCATTGGTCATTAACATGAACAAGCCCTGCGCACTGGCCCTGATCTTGATATCGGCCTCTTTTTCCACGAACAACGACCCGGAGATATTAAAGAAATCGAATGCCATTCCATAAATGATCATCGAGAGGATCAGCATCCACAAACCCGGCCCGGGATCGCCGAAGGCAAACAACCCGAAGCGGAACACCCATGCGAAAATGCTCATGATCATCACCTGTTTGATGCCGAATTTTCTAAGGAAAAACGGAATGGTGAGGATGAACAGGGTTTCCGAGATCTGCGAAATAGAGATCAGTACATTGGAATGTTTTACACCAAATGCATCGGGGAATGTTTTACCGAAATCATCAAGGAAGGTAGAACCGTAGGTATTGGTGATCTGCAAAGCTGCGCCGAGCAATAAGGCAAACAAAAAGAAAATGATCATTTTTTTCCTGCGGAACAACACAAACGCATCAAGTCCCAGCGAAGACGCAAAACTCCTTTTCTCCTTTGTTGGAACGGGCGAACAGGCGGGCATGGTAAAAGAATAAATACCCAGTATTATTCCCGCCGTGGCGCTGACATACAGTTGAAAAGGGCTTTTGTTCCAGCCTAGGAGGTCTACCATCCACATGGCACAGATAAAGCCGATGGTTCCCCAGACACGGATGGGCGGGAAGTCCTTTACGATGTTGAACCCTTTTTTCTCGAGCACGATATATGACACCGTATTGTTCAACCCGATGGTTGGCATAAAGAAAAAAGAGTTGAAGAGCATGATCAGGTAGAGCCCCTGGTAATCGGTGATCCTGGACGCGACCAGCAACAGCACTGCACCTACGATGTGGCAGATGCCCAATACGCGTTCTGCGTTGATCCACCTGTCTGCAACAATGCCGAACAATGCCGGCGTAACGATCGCGGCGATACCCATCGTGCCATAAATACTGCCCACCTGCGCGCCATCAAAACCCAGTACATTGAACATATAGGCGCCCATGGAAATGAGCCAGGCACCCCATACAAAAAACTCCAGAAAATTCATCACGATAAGGCGCGACTTGATATTCATATGCAGAACGTTTAGCTTAACAATGATTCGACCTTGGAAGATAATGAGAAGCGTTGAGCTACGCGCTATAGTGGGTTGGTTTTTTTTGCGCCCGGCAGGTTGGGCCAAATAAAACGGCCATTCCAGGGAATGGCCGTTTTATTTAAACAAGGTGTAAAATCAGATATGAGACTGGATCTTTTTATCCAGAACAGACTTAGGCACGGCGCCGATCTGTTTGTCTACGATCTGCCCGCCTTTGATGAACAGGATCGCAGGAATGGAAGTGATGCCGTAGTTCACACTCAGGTTCGGGTTGTGGTCAACGTTTACTTTGCCCACGTTCACTTTGCCATCGTATTCTTTTGCAAGTTCTTCGATAACCGGCCCGATCGCGCGGCAAGGTCCGCACCATTCTGCCCAGAAATCAACTAATGTTAATTTATCGCTGTCCAGTACGGTAGCCTGGAAGTTTGCGTCTGTAAGTTCTAAAGCCATTTTTTTAGTATTTAATTGTTAAGTTTTAATCGTTACTAAGGAAGGATGTCAAATATAAACCCAAACCCATATTCCTGCTCTTTTGACTTTTCCACCGATGTGATTAATGACGGTGGGGCAGCAAGCCTGACATCCTAGCATAACGCCTGCGTTTAAAAATTGTTCGGCTGGCCTGGCTGTGTGCGGCAGGTTATTCTGGACGTCGATGGGCTTAAGCAAAGGCCCTGGTCCGGGCCAGTACTGAAAAACCGAGGCGAAACGCTGGCACGCTTATTTAATTTTTCACCCTGAAGCAAAGCACCTGACGATGAAAACGATTCTACTTTTCAGCCTGTTATCGATAGCAGCCATTTCCTGCACCAAGAGCGTACAATTGAGAGAAAATGTTACCGGAGATATGGCCATATCGCCTGGTAAGGAAACCACAACACGATGGGCGTCGCTGCCGGAACTATCGGCCTTTTTTAGCCCGGCCAATGTACAGGTAACTGTGAAACCGGAGCCGTATGTGATCTGCGAAAGCTACCAGGACGGAGCGTCAGCTAAACCTTGTAATATATTCATCAACTTCAACCTGGTTCTGTCACAACCGGTAAATGATTATTTACGGGTGGAAATAGAACGGAGCAATGTTGTAACAGCAGACAAACCCGATCCTGCTGAAGGCGACACCTCAGTGGTAAATCCGCCGGTGGCGTACCCGGGGGCAAAGATCTGGATCGTGGTTCCTCCTAATAAAACCACTTTAACGTTCAGGACTGCTTTGTCAAACCAAAGCAATACCAGCATCAGGGAAAATGAATTCAGGATCGCCCGGGTTGGGTTTTATACACCGGTGAACTGATCATCCTGCTATTCCCTGTAGCCCACCTGCACTTCCACATCCGGGTTGTTCATTAGAAAATCCGCCATTTCTTCGTTCATCTGGAACCCTTTTTCGAAAGAGTAGAGACTCACTTTCAGGTTGTCTTTCGGCTCGTAAATGTTGAACCTGATGGACGATTTGCCCGGGAAGCTGCGTACATTTTTGTCTACAAAATTGACGAAGTCCGGCGTTACCGATGCCGGGTGCAAATTGATCTCGATGCTTCTCGTGAGGTTCTGTTTTACCGTTTCCAGCAGCGATATGGTGTTGATCTTGAAGTCGTATTCGTTGGGCCTGTTGTAACGGGGCCGGAAAAAACCGTTGAGCAACACATTCTGCCCTTTTTCGAGGTAGTTCTGGAACTTGATGTAGTCTTCGCTCCACAAGAGGAATTCCGTTTTTCCCGTAAAATCCTCGATCACAAAAGATCCGAAGTTCTTCCCGGTTTTTGTTACGCGGTGCTGCACATCAATGATCAAACCCGCCACACGCAGGCTCTTACCCGGGTTTGCAACCAGGTGCAACGATTCTTTGATCTCGTTGAAATCATTGATCTTGGTGATGCCATAATACTTCAATTCGAACTTAAAGTGATCCAGCGGGTGGCCGCTCATGAACATGCCCGTAACATCTTTTTCATGATCGAGCAGTTCGGTCAGTGTCCATGGCTCACAGTTTGGAATTTTCGGGATCTGCACCTGCATGGCATCGGAGAGGTCGCCAAACAATGTATTCGTGTTCCCGGTTGCCGTTTGGTTTGCCTGCCCGTAACCGATGATTTTCTCGAGCCCCGTTGTCCTGTCGCCATCCGCAATGTGAAAGTATTGTGCACGGTGGTAGGTGGTAAAACAATCGAATGCGCCGGAATAGGCAAGGCTCTCCAGCGATTTTTTATTTACGTTTTTCTGCAGCACGCGTTTGATAAAATCGAACATGTCTGCATACGGCCCGTTCTTTTCCCTTTCAGCAATGATGTTGTCTACGGCCGCGTCGCCCACACCCTTCAACCCGCCCAGCCCAAAACGGATCTCGCCTTTCTGGTTCACCGCAAATCCTTTCAACGATTCATTGATGTCTGGCCCGAGTACCTTGATGCCCATCCGTTTGCATTCTTCCATAAAGAAGGTGATCTTTTCTATGGCTCCGGCGTGGTTGAGTACGGCCGACATATATTCTCCCGGGTAATGCGCCTTGAGGTAGGCCGTTTGGTAGGCCACAAATGCATAACAGGTAGAGTGTGATTTGTTGAACGCATATTGTGCGAAGGCCTCCCAGTCTGTCCAGATCTTTTCGAGTGTTTCTTTCGCATGCCCTTTGGCCATTGCGCCGTCGATGAACTGCGATTTCATTTTATCCAGAACGGCTTTCTGTTTCTTACCCATCGCCTTGCGCAACACATCCGCATCTCCCTTGGAGAAACCGCCGATGCTCTGGCTCAGCAACATCACCTGTTCCTGGTAAACGGTAATGCCGTAAGTGTCTTCGAGATATTCTTTCATATCATCGAGATCGTAAGTGATCGGCTCACGCCCATGCTTACGGTCGATGAATTTAGGGATGTAGGCAATCGGGCCCGGGCGGTACAGGGCGTTCATGGCAATGAGGTCGTCAAACTTGTCGGGCTTCAGTTCACGCAGGTATTTCTGCATGCCCACGCTCTCGAACTGGAACGTTGCGTTTGTTTCTCCTTTCTGGTACAACTGGAACGTGAGCTCATCGTCGAGCGGAATATTGTCGAGGTCGATCGTTACATTGTGGTTTTGTTTGATCAGCATCAACGCCGTTTTCAGGATGGAAAGGGTTTTCAATCCCAGGAAGTCCATCTTGATAACGCCCGCATCCTCGATCACACTTCCTTCGATCTGCGTAACCCAGAGATCCGAGTCTTTTGCTGTGGCAACCGGCAGCAGCTCTGTAAGATCGCGCGGCGCGATGATGATGCCCGCGGCGTGGATGCCGGTATTGCGCACCGATCCCTCCAGTCTTTCCGCTTCTTTCAATACCTGCGCGCGGATGTCGTTGCCGTTGTAGATCTCGCGGATCTTTTTTACGTTCTCGATGTCGTCCTGCTGGTAAGCTTCTTTCTCTTCGAGCGATTTCTCGCCGTCTTTGGCGGTAAGCGGTGCATGCAGCACACGGCGCAGTTCGGTACCCGGTTTATCCGGTACCAGCTTCGCCAGCATGTTGCTTTCGGCCAGCGGCAGATCCAGCACGCGCGCCACATCTTTGATGCTCATCTTAGCGGCCATCGTGCCGTATGTGATGATCTGCGCCACCTGCGCCTTGCCGTATTTATCAACCACGTAATCGATCACGCGCTGTCTTCCCTCATCATCAAAATCCGTATCGATATCGGGCATGCTCTTACGGTCCGGGTTGAGAAAACGCTCGAACAGCAAATTGTATTTGATCGGGTCTATGTTGGTGATGCCGATGCAATATGCCACCACGCTTCCCGCCGCTGAACCACGGCCCGGCCCTACGAATACGCCCATGTCGCGGCCGGCCTTGATGAAATCACTAACGATCAGGAAGTAGCCTGCAAAACCCATCGTTCGGATGGTGAACAGCTCAAAGTCGATGCGCTCCTGTGTTTCAGGTGTAATATCAACATACCGTTCCTTCGCACCCAGGTAGGTTATGTGTTTCAGGTATTCCCACTGGTTCAGGTTAGCGTCGTTGTGCACCTGGAACTCTTTCGCGATGGGGAAGGCGGGGAGGAGAATGTCTTTTTTAAGGTTGAGGATCTCTATCTTGTCAACCACCGCCTGCGTATTGTCCAGCGATTCAGGGATATCGCTGAACAGCCTGGCCATCTCGTCTTTTGTTTTGAAATAGAACTGGTCGTTCGGAAATTTGAACCGCCTGTTCTTGATCTGCGTATCATCGTTCACAAAATCATCGAAGCCCGGCGTACTTTGCTTTTCGCCCGTGTTGATGCAAAGGAGGATGTCGTGTGCATTGGAATCTTCCTGGTCTACGTAATGGCTGTCGTTCGTAGCGATCACCGGCACATTGTATTTCTTCGAAAACTTCAGCAATGCCTGGTTGATGATTTCCTGTTCCTTTATGTTGTGCCGCTGTATCTCGATGTAATAATCCTCTCCAAAAAGATCCAGCCACCATTTGAATTCTGCCTCGGCCTTTTCTTCTCCATCGTGTAATATGGTTTGCGGAACATAAGCGCCGATGCAGCAGGTTGTGGCGATGAGCCCCTCATGGTATTTTTCGATCAGTTCTTTGTCGATGCGCGGGTATTTGCTATACATACCCTCGATAAAGCCCAGCGAGGTCAGTTTAACAAGGTTCTGGTAACCCGTTGCGTTTTTGGCAAGCAGTACCTGGTGGTAGCGTTCGTCTTTCGCTTCCTTGGTAAAGGATTTCAGGTGCCTGTCTTTCACCACGTAGAATTCGCAGCCCACAATGGGCTTTACCACCGGTTCCAGGATGTCTTTTCCTTTCTCGTCTTTGCCTACCACCTTGGTATTCTTCCATGCCTGGCTCACAAAATTGAAGGCCCCGAACATGTTTCCGTGGTCGGTGATGGCAAGCGCGGGCATGCCGTCTTTCGCCGCTTTCTTGTACAGGCTGTCGATCGGCGCGGCGCCGTCGAGCAGGGAATACTGGGTATGAACGTGTAGATGAGAAAATTGCATGATACTATTGGATATTAAGGTTTGGCGCAAGGCGGTTGGGTCAATCCCATACGACTTAACAAACCACCTGCAAATATCGTTTAATGCGCCATTCTTTTCCTTGGGCAATTTTCCACATCCCGGTTGGCACGATCCGAAATGCGGAAGGCGGGTGCAGTTCCGCCTCATGGTTATCCACATTTTGGATTTTAACATTCCCGATCTGTAAAAGTTATTCAACCTGCTTCGGTATATTATTACAGGAACTTATCTTGCGAAAGATGAAACTTCAGAACCTGGCCATAGCGATCTGTGCAGTTTGGGTATTTTCCAGCTGTAGTTCACTCCGTAATATTTCATCGAAAGACAATTCCGGCACCACGGCCGCGAAAAAACCGAAGCCTGCGGTAAAACGCGAGTTTTTGAACGGGATAGAGGTAACACCCGGCGGTGTAACGGCCGCCACGAAATACGTGACGCCGGTTAAGAAAAACGATGTCGGTTCCAAAAGATCCGCCGCGGAAAAGACCGATCCGGCCGCGCTGGCAACGATCGGGCTGGGATTGGGTATCGAGAACGCCAATATGCTCCAGATCAAATACGCGATCGCAACAGATGCTTCGGTAGAAAAAATGACGAACATCCCGTTGTTACAAACCATCGATAAATGGTGGGGCACCAAATATTGCATGGGCGGGGCAACGGGCGACTGTATCGACTGTTCCGCATTTACCCAGGTGGTGTTGCGGGATGTGTACCAGCTTTCGCTGCCGAGAACCTCCCAGGAACAATATGCGGTTGCAGAAAAAGTGGAGCTCGAAGACCTCCGCGAGGGTGATCTTGTTTTTTTCAATACTTCGGGAAGGGATATTTCGCATGTGGGCATTTATTTACTGAACAATAAGTTCGTGCATGCGGCCACAAGCGGCGGGGTAATGATCAGCGACCTGAATGAGAAATACTGGCAACCCAAATTCAGGGGTGCGGGAAGGGTAAGAAGAGAGGATGAAGTGAAAGGTGGCGTTAAATAGTGCCCCACCCATGAAGCACAAAAACGCTTAAGTTTTCTTTTATACACGCATAGTTACCTCTAATTATATTTTTTTCTTACGCAGCTGACTGATCCTTCCCATCAAAACCCCATACAACTGTGCCGCATCGGGTGTTAATTTGAAATAGAAAATGCCGGCGATCATCAAAGAAGAAAAACCGATGCTCCTGACCAGGATCCCAAAGAACCCGGGTACATCTCTCAATAAAAAATAACAAACGCAATACGCCGCCCCTGCAAACAGCAACGAATACAAGGTTTTCATGGAGAACGGCTGCATATTGAATTTCCTGCGCAAAAACTCGCAGCGTACGATGTTGTAAACGGTGTATGCGCAGAGTTCTGCCAGCGCTGAACCGGTAATGCCGTATTTTTTGATCAGGAAATAAGTGAGCGGCAAACGGAACGCAAGCAATACCACGCCACTGTACAACTCGAAGCGCCAGAAATTGGATGTGTTGATGATCATCTGGTTCAATCCCGTGCCAGCATCGATGATGCGGACAAGCCCCAGGATCAACACTACGTTCAGTCCCGAAGCAAATACCTCCTGTGTTTTAAACACTTTCATAGCGGGAACCAGGTTCAGCCACAGGTTGCCGAAGATGATCAGCGCCATCAGCAAAAGATTGATACACGAACGCGAGTAAATCCGTTCTATTTCCTTGTAGTTTTTGTCTTTCCACGCGCGCGACAACACACCCGCCGAAACAGACTGGATGCTTCTTTGCGGTACCTGTAAAAGATTGGCAGCATATTGTGCAAAAGAGAATACGCCGGCCATCGCCAGACCTTTTACGCTTGCAATGATCAGGGTATCGATTGATGCGGCAACGGATGCGATCACGTTCACTCCAAAGATGAGCATTTGCATCGTAACCATTTTCTTCCAGAACTTACGGGTAACGCGGCTGATCTTTAACGTGAGGTGAAGGTGCCCCTCGCGTTTGAGGTAAAAAAGCAGGATGCCGAATACAGCGAGGTACTGCATGGCAAACAACTGAACAAATACATGAAAGGAGATCAGTTTGAAGATGTACAGCAAGATCAACACGGTTGTGATGATGCGGAGCCCGGTCTCTTTCCAGAAATTGGAATGCACCGATTTGTGCAGCGCCCAGCAAAACCCTTCTATCACCGAGAAAAAAAGCATTCCCATGGTAAAAGGGAAAAGCCAGAAATAGTAGTGGGTGATGAGTTTTGAATTCTGTGAAAATTTGCGGATGAACACCGGTTCAAAATACCATCCGCAAACACACAACAGCAAAAAACCTGCGAAGGAGATCACAAGCGCCCAGGAAACAAGGTCGATCCTGTTTTCGGGCAGGTTATCCTTATAATAGGGATAAAATTTATAGATCACCGGTATCACACCAATAGACGCAAAAGTGAACATGATCGCGCCGGAATCAAAAAAAACACGCGTCAGCGCAAACTGCTCCGGTGTAAAAATATTGCCGGCCTTGTAAAAAAAGAACGGCGTGGATGTTGAATAAAAATAAACATTCAACGCCCCCACGAGAAACCCGATGTAGACCAGTAAACTTGAAATGATGGTTTGTTTGCGGAGGCTACCCATATTATAATTAGCAATTAGAAATTAGTTATTAGTAATTGGTTTTAGGGTGAGGTAAAAGTTCTTTTCGATGGATGCGATATCGTAGCCGGAGGGGTCGCCTTTGAGTTCTTTTTCGTTCCATTTGTTTGATTCCGGTGCGAGCAATACGGTGCCGGTTGCGCTTGGGAGCCATACGGGGAGATTAAACCCTTCTACGCAATTGGTGTAACGGTAGAACAATTTCTTTTTGTCGGCCGAAAAATAATATTCCAGCACCGGTACTTTGGTAGTCCGGAGGTATTGGTCGAATATTTTTTCAACACTGCTTCCGAAATAATCGCTGACCACTTTTTGTATGTCTTCCGTTGTTACGGTTGCGTGGTAGAATTTTTTATTGAGATAACGAAGCATCTCCCTGAACTTCTGGTCGTTGTTCATTGCATGGCGGATGCTGTGGATCATGTTGCCCGATTTCGGGTACATATCCCCGCTGCCTTCCTTGTTTACACCATAGGGGCCAATGATGGGCCTGTCGTTGGAGATGCCCTTGCGTGAGCTGTAATTGTACTCGTTCCCCGCCTGAATGCCATATACGTATTCGGTGAAAAGTGTTTCCGAATAATTGGTGAATCCCTCGTGGATCCACATATCGCCGAGGTCCTTGCTGGTGATGTTGTTGGCAAACCACTCGTGGCCGCTTTCGTGCACGATGATAAAATCCCATTTCAATCCCCAGTCTGAGTTGCTTCTGCCCAGGTATCCGTTGAGGTATTTGTTACCATAGGCAACCGCGCTCTGGTGCTCCATGCCGAGGTGTGGGGCGTCTACGAGTTTGTAACTGTCTTCGTAAAAAGGATAGGGGCCCATCCAGTATTCAAACGCATGGATCATCGTTTTTGCCTGTTTGAATTGTTCCTTTGCTTTTTCAAGGTTGTAATCGAGCACCCAGAAACTCATATCCAGTTTCCCTTTCTCGCCCATCGCCGTGTCTGCGAAGTTTACGTATTTGCCTATGTACGGAACGATGTTGTAATTGTTGATCGGGTTCTTCACTTCCCAACGGTAGGTCATGGTGCCCGGCGAGAAACTTTGCTTTTGTATCAGCCGGCCATTGCCCACGCCTATCAATGTATCCGGAACCGTGATCAGCAGGGCCGCGCCATTGTCGGGCTCATCGCTCTGGTGGTCTTTGCAGGGGTACCATACACTCGCTCCCAATCCCTGGCAGGCAACCGTCATCCAGGGCCTTCCTTTTTCGTCTTTCTTAAAGATCCAGCCGCCGTCCCACGGCGCATTTTTTGCCACGCGCACATTTCCTTTGAAACGGAGGGCGAGCTTCTTCACCTGGCCCTTTTTTAAATTGAGACTGGCCGGCATTGTTATATAATATACGTTACCGTCACGGGTATATTCCAGTTTTGTATCGCCGATAAAGGCTTTGTCGAGCTCCATCGGCTGCTGGAGGTCTACCTGCATGCGTTTGTAGGGCTGCAATACTTTAAAATCGATGTCTACCTTTCCGGCGATGCTTTTCTTATCGAAATCGGGCTCTACAAGAATCGTATAATGCAATACATCCCACCAGTTCCTGTCTGCGTTCAATGATCCGCGCAGCGTATCTTGCCGGGTAAATACGGTTTTGTTCTGACCCAATTGCCCAAAAGCAACCACGGAACTCAGGAAACCAAATAATGTAAGTAATTTGAATTTTGTATTCATGATTTTAAATTGGAGCACTAAAGATAGTATGATTGGAGATACAGCGTTACAAGGCAGACCGGCAGCGGGAAAAGGCATTGGCAGGTCGTTTTTTTTTATGGGAGCGCTTGCGTTGATCCTGTTTGGATGCGCCCAAAAAAAAGCTTCTACCAAACAGGTATTTTATTACAATGAGTTTTCAGGAACGGCCACGCTCGACCCGGCTTTTGCAAAGAACCAATCCATCATGTGGCCCGTGCACCAGATCTACAATACGCTGGTGGAGATCGACAGCGGGTTGAACATTGTTCCCTCGCTGGCAAAAAGCTGGGAGGTGAGCGAAGACAGGCTCTCTTACACATTTCACCTGCGCACCGGTATCCGTTTTCACGACAACGATGCCTTCCCCGGCGGCAAGGGACGCGTATTAACCGCAGCGGATGTTGCCTATAGCCTGCAACGCATCGTTGACAAAAGCACCGCGAGCAGCGGCGCATGGATCTTTAACAACCGGGTAGATGAAAACGAAGGGTTTACGGCGCTGAACGATTCCACTTTTCGTTTGAAACTGATCCGCCCGTTCCACCCGATCATGGGTATATTGAGCATGCAGTACTGCAGCATCGTTCCGAAAGAGGTGGTGGAGAAATACGGAAAGGATTTTCGCCGCCATCCCTGCGGTACAGGGCCGTTCCAGTTTGAATCGTGGGACGAAGGCGAGGCGCTTATCCTGCATAAGAATCCAAACTACTGGGAGCGCGACAGCAGCGGCAATGCCTTACCTTATCTGGATGCGGTCAAGATCACTTTCTTCGATAACAAGGCAACGGAGTTTTTACAATTCCGGCAGGGAGGATTGAGTTTTGTGAATGATGTGGATCCTTCTTTCAAAGACGAGATCCTGTCGAAAACAGGGGAGCTGCGCGAACAGTGGAAAGGAAAGATCGTTCTGAAAAAACATGCTTACCTGAACACGGAATATTTCGGGATACTGGTAGACGAAAACAACCCGCTCACCAAAAATTCGCCCAATGGCATCAAGGCCGTTCGCCAGGCAATGAATTACGCGATCAACCGGCCGCTGCTGATGATGTACATGCGCAATTCGATCGGCATTCCCGCGGAAGCGGGTTTTGTTCCGGGCGGGTTGCCTTCCCGCAATACGGAGCTGGTAAAAGGTTATCGCTTCGATCCCGCGAAAGCAAAACAGTTGTTGAAACAAGCCGGTTACCCTGATGGCAAAGGATTGCCTACGGTGAAACTGCTTACCATCAATATCTACTCCGATATTGCCAGCTTTGTGGCGCGCCAGCTTGAAGAAATAGGGATACCGGTGCAGGTGGAAGTGATACAGAAAAGCCTGTTGCTCGAGCAAACCGCCAAATCGCAGGCCGCTTTTTTCCGCGGCTCATGGATTGCAGATTATCCCGACGCGGAGAACTACATGGCAATGTTCTACAGCAAGAACCCTGCGCCACCAAATTATACGCGTTATAAAAACCCTGCGTTCGATGTATTGTATGAAAAGGCGCTGCAGGAAAACAATGATTCGGTACGTTATCAACTGTACAGGGAAATGGATCAGCTGGTGATCAACGATGCGCCGGTGATACCGATCTGGTACGATATGGCCTTTCACCTGGTACAGCCGAATATCGAGGGATTCTACCCGAATGCATTGAATTTACTGGAACTCAGGCAAACAAAGATCAGGAACCCGTAGTAAATAAAAACGATGTCTCCCAGGAGAGAGACATCGTTTTTGCAAATTACTTTACCGCGAAAAAGGTTATTGTTTTTTGAGTTTGCTCATGAACACTTTTTCAAATTTCTCCAGTTTCGGGGCGATCACAAACCGGCAGTAGCTTTGTCCCTGGTTATCGTTGTAATAATTCTGGTGATATTGTTCTGCCGGGTAGAAATTTTTGAAGGGTTGTATCTCTGTAACGATGGGTTTGCTCCACGCACCGCTCTTGCCGAGTTCGGCTTTGTAATGTTCGGCCTTTTGTTTCTGTTCGTCGTTCATGTAAAACACCACGCTCTTGTATTGCGGGCCTATGTCGGCGCCCTGTTGCTCGTACGTCGTGGGATCGTGTGTTTTCCAGAAAACCTCGAGCAGTTCATCGTAGGTGATCTTTGCAGGATCGTAAACGATGCGCGCCAGTTCTACATGACCGGTGTTTTTGTCGCAAACCTGTTCGTAGGTCGGGTTCTCCACATGCCCGCCGCCGTAGCCGCTTTCTACTTTGTAAACACCTTCGAGCCGCTGAAAGAAAGCTTCGGTACACCAAAAACAGCCTTCGCCAAAAACAGCGGTCTCGGTTTTAACGCCTGCCGGGATTTTTTCGTTGTTCATAGTTGCTAATTTCTTATCCGTTTTCGACTGCGCGCAGGCCGTGAGGCCCAGAGCGATCAGCAATACAGAAATGTAAGTACGCATTGAAATGGTTTGATTAAAAATACGATTTACAATAATAAACAGATTTGGCGTGTAAACGGTTTTCGCGGAGTTGTTAAAGTTTCCCGGTGGGGCAGGGTTGGGTTGAAAAGCCGGGGCGATCGATAAAGCTGAACGATAAACCAGCAAACCAAACCTTACCTTTGCCAAAAAAGCAAGGAAACGCATGCGTTTGTACCCGGAATCGGCATTGTCGCAATTGGAGTTTGATAAGGTTAAGGCCCTGCTGAGAGAGCATGCCAAAACTGAATATGCCAAATCGAAGGCGGAGCAGCTCCGCATCCATACAAAGAAAGAATACATTGAGCTGGAACTGCAGCAGAGCAACGAATATAAACTGATCCTGCAACTGGGGCAATATTTCCCGAACGATTTCAACCTGAACATCAGCCGCGACATAAAATTATTATCCATCCCGGGCGCTATGCTCACCGGAGAGCAGTGGATGCCCGTTCGCAAACTCACCGAGAACATGGGCAGTATTTTCCGTTGGTTTGATGCAGAACGGAGAACCTCTTTCCCTGCCTTAACGCAGGTGATCGCCGGCACGTATTACGAGAAAGCGATCATAGAAATGATCGATGAGATACTGGATGAAAATGGTAACGTGAAAGACAATGCCTCCGAGGACCTTCAGCGGATACGCATGAATCTTTTCCGGAAAAGAAATGAGTTGCGCAGGATGTTTGAAAAAGTGATCGCCAAACTGGCCAAGGCCGGTTACAGCGCCGACATCGACGAGAGCTTCAGCAACGGAAGAAGGGTAGTGGCTGTGTTTTCGGAACACAAGCGCCAGGTGAAGGGTATCCTGCACGGCGAGAGCGACAGCCGTAAAACCGCCTTCATCGAACCAGAAGAAACCATTGAACTCAACAACGCAGTGTTCGCGCTTGAACACGATGAAATACGCGAGGTACAGAAGATCTTACGGGGACTGACCGCAAAACTTTCCGTATACGGCCCATTGTTGCAGCAGTACCTTGAGACCACCGGCGAATACGATTTCATCAACGCAAAGGCAAAACTGGCGCTGGATATGAACGGCCAGTTGCCCGAACTCGCGGATAAGGCGCACGTGCACCTGATCGATGCATACCACCCGCTGTTGTTTCTTTACAACAAGGCCTCCGGGAAAAAAACGATCCCCGTAACGCTTACGCTCGACGATAAGAACAGGATACTCGTGATCAGCGGTCCCAATGCCGGTGGTAAAACGGTTACCATGAAAACCATCGGCCTCAACCAGATGATGCTGCAGGCAGGCTTGCTCGTGCCCGTTCATCCCGATTCGCAGATGGGTATTTTCAAGCAGTTGTTCATTCACATCGGGGATACACAAAACCTGGAGTTTGAGCTGAGTACCTACTCGAGCCACCTGCTGCACATGAAATATTTCATCGAATCGGCCAACGGGAAAACATTGTTCTTTATCGATGAGCTCGGCAGCGGGAGCGATCCAAACCTGGGTGGCGCCTTTGCAGAAGTGATCATGGAGGAACTATCGCGCAGGCATTCTTTCGGCATCGTTACCACGCACTACCTGAACCTGAAAGTAATGGCCAACCATACGCAGGGCATCATCAACGGCGCGATGCAGTTTGACGAGGTGAACCTGCTGCCGATGTACAAACTCGTGGTGGGAAAACCCGGAAGCTCTTACACATTCGCGATCGCAGAACGCATAGGGTTGCCGCAGCACCTGATCAAAAAAGCACGGAAGCTGGTGGATGATGATCATTTCAAACTCGATCGCCTCCTCAACAGTACGGAGCAGGACCTGCAGCAGCTTGATAAAGAGAAAAAAGAACTGGCAAGACTGGTAAAAGAAAATGAAAAATTAAAAAAAGAAATGCAGACAGTACTCGACCGCGAACGCCACAGGCAGCAGGTTGAACTGTTAAAGCATCAGAATAAAGTGGCGGAGGATCGATTGGTGTACCTGAAAGACATGGAGCGCAAACTAAAACAGATCGTTCTCGACTGGAAGAAGGCGGAGAACAAAAATGAAGTGGTGAAGAACCTCCAGAACCTTTTGTTCAAACAGAAAGAAACGATCGTGGTGAACAAGCTCGCCAAAAAAGTGGACCAGAAATACAAGGAGCTGAACAAACACATCGAAGTTGGATCGCTTGTTAAACTCAAGAAGAATTACCAGGTGGGCGAAGTAAAAGAGATCCGCGGCAAACGCGCCATTGTGCAGGTAGGTGTGCTGCCGATGAATGTGGATCTCGCAGATCTGATCCCGGTGGAGAAAGTAGAAGAGAAAGTAACTGAAAAATAACGGCACGCAGCGCAAAGCCCGTAGCAAAAAAGAAATGAGAAAATCCGGCCTAGTCATCGTTTTCTTGCTGTGCAGTCACCTGTTGTCTGCGCAGCTTTGTTCCGGCAGTCTCGGAGACCCGATCGTCAACATCACTTTCGGCAGCGCGTCAGGGCCATTGAAGCCGGGTGTTACCAATCTCGCTTACACTTCAACGGCGTGTCCGAACGATGGGGAATATACCATCACCAAATTCACATCTCAATGTTTCAGTAGCAGCTGGTTCACCCTGCAAAACGATCACACGGGTAACCAGAACGGGCAGTTCATGCTCATCAACGCCTCGGTAACGCCAAACGATTTTTACGTGGATACCATACAAGGTTTGTGCAGCAATACCACGTTCGAATTTGCGGCATGGATAGTGAATATGCTTTCATCAAGCTCCTGCAGCAACAATGGAATCAAACCCAATCTCACCTTCAGCATTGAAACCACAACAGGAACGGTGCTTGCAAAATACCAGACCGGCGATATTCCCAGCCAGGTAGGGCAGTGGAAACAATACGGAACCTATTTCAAAACACCGGCAGGCGTAACCGCGGTGGTGTTGCGCCTCACCAACAATGCGCCCGGCGGCTGTGGGAATGATCTCGCGATCGATGACATCACGTTCCGCCCCTGCGGCCCAACCGTTCAGTTAACGGTTCGTAACGATCCGAAGACAACCATCGCATTCTGCGACGACAACAATTCTTTTTCGATGGATGCTTCAACCGGCAATGGTTTCAGCGGATCTACGATTCAATGGCAATTGAGCACCGACAGCGGCAGAACATGGAAAGACATTGCAGGTGCGCAAACTACTTCCTACACGCGCCTGGCAACGCCACCGGGTTATTACCAGTACAGGCTCGTTACGGCGGAAACGGCCAACTTCCCCAATATACCCTGCAGGGTGGCATCAAATGTGATCTCGGTATTGGTTCGCGAAAAACCGGTGTATGCATTGCGGAAAGCAATCGGGTGCACAACCAAGAACCTAACGATTGAAACGGCGAATGGTGTAGGGTACACTTTCCGCTGGCGGGGCCCGAATGGTTTTACGTCCACCGTTTACAATCCTGTTGTACCCAATGTGCGTTACATCGATTCAGGGTTGTATCTTGTTGATGTACGTTTCGCGGAATGCACGGGTACAGATTCTGTATACGTCAATGTTTTTCCCGGCGTAACGGCATCGGTCAACAGGGATACGATGATCTGCGAAGGACAACCCCTCGCGCTTTCAGCCACCGGCGGAAGCATTTACAGCTGGACGCCTGCAACGGGTCTCACCAATCCCGGCATCAATAATCCATTTGCCTCACCGGCTACGGAAACGGTTTATAAAGTATATGTTTCCGAACCCACCGGTTGCCGCGATTCTGCCAGCGTAACCGTATCGGTCTGGAACAACCCTGTTATTACCGCGGGCCCCGATAAAACGCTGTACAGCGGTGGAAGGGTGGTGCTCGACGGAAGACTTTCGGGCAACTGGAACAGTTTTACCTGGTCTCCCGCCACGGCAATGACAGGCGCAAATACTTTGTCGCCAACCGTTTCTCCCACCGACACGGTAACCTACAGGCTGTCTGCATTACCGGGTATGGGCTGCCCACCTGTATGGGATGATGTATTCGTTTTTGTTTATAAAAACCTGGAGGTACCCAATGCATTTTCTCCGAATGGAGATGGAATCAACGATGTATGGTTTGTAAAAGGACTGGACACCTATCCCGAATCGACCGTCAGGATCTTCAACCGTTCCGGCGCCACCGTGTACGAGGCCAAAGGTGGCGCGGCATGGGATGGTACTTACAAAGGGCAACCTGTTCCCATCGCCACTTATTACTATGTTATTGATCTGCATGTCGGGCAACCGCCTGTATCGGGTTCGATCGTGGTCATCAGGTAAAAACAATAGCCTTTACATTTTCTTCAACTCTTCCTCCAGCTTATCCATGTTCTCTTCGTTCTTTTCGGGAGCAAAGGGCCTGATCTTGCTGCATTCTTTTTCTGAATTGAATTTCATTTTAAAGACCACCTTTGTTTGGTTCGCTGCCGTTTCCTCAAACCGGACCTCTACCTGGAAAATGGGTTGCGACTGCCGATCCCACACCAGCAATTCCGGTTCTTTGACAGCGATGAAGGTGCATGCATTTTCATAATTGCCTTTTTCGGGGCCATGCATCGTAAAGATCCATCGACCGCCCACACGGAGGTCGAACGTATGAAAAGTATTGGTGAATCCCCTGGGCCCCCACCAGTTGCTGAGGTGCACGGGATCGGTCCACGCCTTGAAAACAAGCCCACGCGGCGCATCAAATGTTCGCGTGGTAACGATTTCGCATTCGGGTGTGGTTTGAAGAATGTTTGGTGTTTCCATAGGCTGGATTGTTGGTCAAATTTATGGGCAATAGCAAGGATTTGACAATTGTAATTATTAATTATGTAAAGTTAGCCGGTGTTTGTCGGAATTCACCCCTCAACTTGTCGCCTTTACACAGTGTGAAATCCTGGACTCTATCCGAGCTTTGTATTGTAAACAACAACTCAAACCAACCGGTCATCTTATGAAAAACATTTTCAAACTTCGCAATCGGATCAATTTACTACTGGTAGCCGCGGCCATGGTAACACTGTTCCCATCGCACGCGCAGCAGCTCAAACCCAATACCAGTGGTTATGCCCCCGTAAACGGCATCAAAGTCTATTATGAAATATATGGAGAGGGAAAGCCCATTGTTTTGCTGCATGGTGCTTATTATACCATCGGGCTGAATTGGTCGCAGTTGATCCCTGAATTGGCGAAAACAAGGAAGGTGATCGCAATAGAAATGCAGGGACACGGGCACACACCTTTTTCAGAAAGGAAATTATCACGCGAAACCCTGGCCAACGATGTGGTGAAGCTGATGGATCATTTGAAAATAGACAGCGCCGATGTAGCCGGATTCAGTTTCGGCGGGCAGGTAGCTTACCAGTTTGCCATACAAAGTCCGAAACGGTTGAAAAAACTGGTCATCATTTCTTCCGCCTATAAAACAGAAGGATGGGTAAGCGAAGTAACCAATGTGTTCAAGCAATTGAAACCGGAGTTCTTTGCAAATTCACCGTTGCAGGCGGCTTACGATGCGGTGGCGCCGGATAAAACCAAATGGACAAAATTTCTTGAACAGATGATGGCCCTGGGAAGAGAGTCATTTAACCTCGGTGATGAGAACATCGCAAAGATCACTGCCCCGGTATTGATCATATCGGGAGACAATGATGGCATGGATAAAGTTGAACTGGCAAAAACGTATAAGCTGTTGAGAGGAGGCGTTTCCGCAGACATGCAGCCGATGCCGGGATCGCGCCTGGCGATTGTGCCCGGTCAAAGCCACGTAAGCCTGATGATGCAGACGAAGATCCTCTCGGCTTACCTGGAAGAGTTTTTACAATGAACGGCGGGCCGGTTGATCAGGCCTTTTTTACAAACTCAGATTTAAGCGCCATTGCGCCAAAGCCATCGATCTTGCAGTCGATGTTGTGATCGCCGTCTGTCAAACGAATGTTTTTAACCTTGGTGCCGGCCTTGATACTTTGGGAAGAGCCTTTTACCGGGAGATTTTTTATGGTGATCACCGTATCGCCGTTTTGAAGAATATTCCCATTGCTGTCTTTTACAACAAGGGCCTGCTCGGTTTCTGCAGTTTTGTTAGGATCCCATTCATGCCCACATTCAGGACAAGCCAACAGGTTGTCTAATTCGTAAGTGTATGTTGATTTACAAACGGGGCATGGGGTAGGTGCTTGCATAACTTTACCTGTTTTTTTGAGTGGATCGATGCGCGCATAAAAAAACGGAAGGTAAGAGGTGCCAATAGCCTATGCGCAGCATGTCTGTGTGTTAAAGGCCTGCACTGAATGCTTCACCGTTTTCTTTATAAGCTTTTACGGCCGCAAAGATAAATAAACAGCAACGGTTCTTTTTATTTTTATGCCAATCTGGTAATTAACATCAGAATACAGAAACTTCAAAGCAATCGTTTATTCATAAACGCCCTCCCTGACCCCGATTTGAGATATTTTTCAAATGCAAATGCAGCCGGTTTATCTGTGAATGCGCAATAGAATAACAATGTAACCGGCAGCAACCTTTTTGTAGCAGGAACATGGCCATTGGAATGTCTATCAAAACGCTCCCTTAGATCTTGGGTACATCCCACATATGTATGCCCATTGCTGCAGCGCAGTATATATACATATTGCATCTGCCAAAGTTCAGCAGCTAAAGAAAGCAAATTGTAAGTATTAATACCTAGGAAATTGCGGTGACCATTAGCAGGAACCTACCCACGCTGAAGCTTCGGTGAGTGAAAATGCTGCCTTGTTCGCCGAAACCACCGGGAAATTGGGGAGACCAATAGCAAGGAACCCACCTACGCTGAGGCTTTGGTGGGTGAAAACGCGGACTTGTCGCCGAGACCACCGGGAAAATGGGGGTGTCTATAAACAAAGAACCCACCTTCGCTGAAGCTTCGGTGGGTAAATGAAAATGCGGACTTGTCCGCCGAAACCACCGGGAAATTGGGGAGTGTCTATTAGCAAGAAACCCACCTGCGCTGAAGCTTCGGTGGGTAAATGAAAATGCTGCCTTGTTCGCCGAACCCATCGGGAAATTGGGGAGTGTCTATTAGCAAGAAACCCACCTGCGCTGAAGCTTCGGTGGGTAAATGAAAATGCGGACTTGTCCGCCGAAACCCACCGGGAAATTGGGGGTGTCTATAAACAAAGAACCCACCTACGCTGAAGCTTTGGTGGGTGAAAACGCGGACTTGTCGCCGAAACCACCGGGAAAATGGGGGTGTCTATAAACAAAGAACCCACCTTCGCTGAAGCTTCGGTGGGTAAATGAAAATGCGGACTTGTCCGCCGAAACCCACCGGGAAATTGGGGGTGTCTACAAACAAAGAACCCACCTTCGCTGAAGCTTCGGTGGGTAAATGAAAATGCGGACTTGTCCGCCGAAACCCACCGGGAAATTGGGAGTGTCTACAAACAAAGAACCCACCTTCGCCTTTCAGGCTTCGGTGGGTGAAGGCGGAGAGAGAGGGATTCGAACCCCCGGACCTGTTACAGTCAACAGTTTTCAAGACTGCCGCAATCGACCGCTCTGCCATCTCTCCGGGTGCAAAATAATAGTGTGGCAGGCGTTTTACCAAAAAAAGAATAGGATTATACAGAAAATGAGCGCTTAAATCGGCTGAAATCCTTTGTCTGCAAGCATTCCGGCGTTGTAATTTTTTGATTTCATGGGAGGGTTCTTTGGTATTCAGAGTCGATTTATCGAATCAATGGGCGATCTCAGGTACGCTCACGCCGGGGCGCGATCCCATAAAGCATTTAGATCAGGGGGATTTTGAGCCTACTGATTGTAAACGCCACGCCGTCGGAACAAGCAACAAAAAGCCCCGTTCTTTGCAGAACAGGGCCGTTTCTAAACTATGATGCGTGCTTATAATGTGGTAGGAGAAAGGGTTACACCCGATGTATAACTCCAGGTGATCGCGTAGCTGTTACCCGTTTTCACAATAGAGCCCGTATAAGTGGTGCCATTGAAAACAACGGTAAGCGTTGTTGTGCCTGCAGGCAGCGGAATACGCGTGGTTGCGGTGCCGACAGCCTTCGACGATCCTGCCGTACAGCCTGCCATTGGAACACTTACGCCGGTTACATTGATTGTATAGGTGGCCGCTCCGCCGGCGCCGTTGGCCGCAGTAAATGCCAATACGCTGTTGAGACAACTATAGCTGTTGGCCGTTTTCATGGTAAATATGAGCCCGGATGCCGAAGCAGATGAATCTGCCCTTGAAACCGAAATGTTCAACTGCTCGCCAGTGGAGAAAGAGGCGGTTGTGGAGCCGTTCATCGGTAAGTAATTCACTGAGTCCACCGTTACATTTGAACTGGCGCTCGTCGATCCGGAACTGCCCATCACCTTATAACTGCCTGCCGCTGCAAAGGAAACGGAAGCAGTGTTCCCATTGGGCGTAACAGTGGCTGTATTAGGTGTAACAGACCAGTTAACGGTTGAATTGGCGGCAACAGAAGGTATGGTATAAGTAACCGGCTGACTGATGTGCACAACACCCGAAACGGAAGCAATAAGGGGCTCAGGCGAGGAAGAATCTTTTGCTTTATCGCAAGAAACGAATAACAAGGTTGAAAGGGAGAGAAGTACCAGGAAATTTTTCATGGTCGTTGTTTTGGTGGTTAAAGGCAGGTTATCGCCTGTTGATCCAATTTACAACGAAAACCCAGCTTTTATATTAAATAAAATTCTATAATAAATTCGGTTTAAGCTATTTTTAATGTCGTTAAAAGCCGTATAACAAAAAACATTGTTAATTTCGATCTCGTAACGAACAAGTTACAACCTATATAGAGGAAACCAATTGCTTATAGGCCCGCCCACCAAAGGCGGGTTTTTTATTTGTCCACAACCCATTTATCTCCTTTCGATCGGATAAAGCAACAGCGACCCTGTCGTGTTCAGAGACAAGGCTCGCTGTTGGTGGTGGTCTTGTTTTTATGCTTTTTTGCCCTTGCTGTGTACCTCACGTTTGTTGTGGGTGGTATCCGTTCCCTTCCAATCCTGTTCCTCGTTCGCACGGCTATCGATGTTATCCCTTATTTCGGGTCGGCTCTTTTGTGTGGAAGTCTGGATAGGTTTTGATCTCTTGCTTTGTTGGCTGTTTGAATTCATTGCGTTTTTCATAACCTGTAATTTTAAAGTGATCAATGTTGTTTCCTATGCAATATCACTGCTGCCATGCCACGATCACCGGCCGTATCTTTTGTCGTTTTTTCGAAACGTTTTGTAAACGTTTGTGGAGTCATTTACATGAAAACAACTTCCATCCTCCAAAAAATACATCTTGCTCAGGTGGTTGCAAACTGGCACGATATTGGAACTATAATCATTACAACGAACGGTGATTTCCTTCAGTAACATAAAGGAATAAGCGTTCAAAAAAAGGTGTGTTTCGAAAGAGGCACACCTTTCATTTTATACCAGGCCGGCTGCTACTGCCGCTTCCCCGTCAATGGGCCCGGTATTAAGACATGGCCGCAGCCGAGCTGCTCATAGTCGTTTCCTGGCCGTTCTCTTCTTCTTCGGTTCCTTCCAGGTCTGCTTTTGGGTTGACAGACGATTCGGCTATCTGTGTGAGGTGTTGGTCGGTGTCTTCTTCTTCCCAAAGCGTTTGCTCAAGTATCGTAGCAATGTCCTCTTTGTCCATCGTCCTGGCCAGTTGCACCATACTGCCGTATGTCGCTATCTCGTAGTGTTCTATTTTTTGTGCGGCGATGATCAGTGCCACGTCGCGCGTCATCGTACCGTCCTTGGTTTCTTTGATGATCGATTTTGCCTCCTCAACAAGTCCCGCCATGGCCTCGCATTTTTTTGCCTGCGCCTCTTTGCCCAGTTTCCTGAATATTTTTTCAAGTCTCGATACATGCTTTTGCGTTGCCAGCAAATGATCTTCAAACGCTTCCTGCAGCTCGTCCGTTGTTGCCGCCCGCTGCATGCCTGGAAGTGTTTCTACCAGGTGTTTTTCAGCCCAGTAAATGTCTTTCAGCATATCCATAAAGAATTTATCGAGCATCGGGAGTTCGTTGTTTTTTGTTCCGTCTTTTTTATCCGCAGTTCCATTTTTTAAGGCGCCATTTGTTCCGTTGTGGCCATTGGTGCCATTGGTGCCGTTTCTTTTTGAGATTGATTCGTTTTTCATTTTGGTGTTTTTTATTGTGATGGATGCGTTTTTGCCAGAAATCTTAATTGGGAAATTCTGAACCGTACGTTTCAAAATTTCCCAATTAAAAACCTTGATCTCTTTACCTTCTTTCTTTACTCAACGAACCGAAACCCTGCCGCGACCTGCGGTTGGATGTATCGTTCTGCCCGCGGTTGCCGCTGCTTCCAAAGCTTCCGCTGTTGCGGTTCCAGCTGTTACCGCCCTGGTTGTTTCCATAGTTGAACTGCCCGCCAGTGTAGTTGCCCGATGATCCCGAATGCCTGTTATCGTTGTTCGGGTTGTCGTTGTAACCGTTGCGGTTGTGCATCCTGCTTCGTCCGTAATCGTCTGTTTCATCTTCGAGAAAATCGTTCTGCGAATTGTAATACCCGCTGTTGCGGCTCTCGCTGTTCCAGTTGCCGTTGTAGCTGTCGCCCTGGTATGAGCGGCCATTGCCGTTTGAGCCATTGGAGCCATACCCATTGCTTTCGTTGTAACGGTTTCCGCTGTTGCCATATTGGCCATTGCCGTACTGGTTGCGGTTTTGATCGCGTTCACTGTTCCAGTTGTCGTGGCTGTTGCGTGTTACGTGGCTTCCTTCGTTGCCGCGGTTGTTGTCCCAACGGTCGTTGTTCTGCTGACCCCTGTTGCCCCAATTGCTGCCGTTGTCGTTCCAGCCGGATTGGTGATTGCTCCACTCGCGGCTGCGGTTTTGATCACCGCTACCGCTGTTGCCGCTGCGGCGGTAATCGCTGCTGCCGTAATAGTCGTTGCGACCGGCATTGCGCATATCGTCTGCGTAAGAGCCATTGTCGCCCTGCCCGCGGTAGTCTGTTTCATCGCGTTCGAAACGGTACTGATCTGTAAAACTTTGCCGTGGTTCGTAACCACGTCCTTCGTTAGCATAATCCTCAGCGCTGCGGTAGCCGTTATCGCCACCCATTCTTCTTGTCGTACGCATAAAATTGATTTTAAATTGAGTTATTAAATATGGTAAGCGATATAAAAAGGCGAAAAAAACATGCCTGAAATTTCCTGCTGCTTACCCCGCAACGCAGCGCACAGGTGAAGAGGTTCTTCTTCCTCAAAAACCAACACCCGCGCAGTATTTGTAGAAAAAATTCTTTGATCTTTTGGCTATAATTGAACGTGCCAATCGTTGCATTACGACCATCATTTAACGAATGCTTAGAACACCAGGCAAAACACGGGTAGACAGGAAAAAAGCGGCACAGTTTTTTCAGCCTTATATCAAACACTACCTATGAAAAACCCAGTATTCAACCGCCAGCACATACGGGAATATTTTTCTTACGGCTTTCTTGCCGCACTGTTGTACAGCATTCCCGTGATCTTTTTCTTGTCGCAGAAGAAATACGAAGATTTTTACTACATCTATATCGGCATCGGGTTGTTTATGTTCACCATTTTCTTTTACGCGTTGCGATTGGTAAACCGGCCCTACGACCGTAAGAGCGCTGTGTCGATGCTTATTGCCGGCAACCTGGCAACACTAGCCGGCGTTGCCATTGCATCCCTGATGGTGATCGGGTCGTTCTTTTTCTTTTTCCCGGATATTTTTACCGTTACGCCAACAGACAGCCTGATACACGATGCGCCATCCACGATACAGCCCGAGCGCCCGTCGGGGTTGTTGTTCATGATGATGGTGCTTACCATTTTTGCCAATACATCAGTAGGCTCGTTCGTATCAGTGGTAACAGCTTATGTTGGAAAACGGAACCAGACAAGAGACAAGGCGGTGTCGCTGGACAAGCACCTGCCTGCTAATGTCTAATGATCATTTTTTAAATCGTTCGTTATGCACACCATCCTTGTATTAACCGATTTTTCTGAAGCCGCGGCCTATGCCGCCTCTTATGCGTGTTTATTGGCGCGGCAGCTCAAGGCTCCTAATATTGTGTTGTATCACAGTTACAAAGCTGTGGTTACACCCGGTGATTCGGTGATGTATACGGGAGATGAAGATGCGCTTTGCCAGGTGGCGAAAGATGTATTGATCGAATTGTCTGCATCACTGGCCGACCAGGTTCCGGAAGGTTGCGACCTTCGCTACCAGGCATCCACAAAAACACTGGAGGAGATCAATGCGATCACCGAAGAAGAGGGCGCAGACCTGGTGGTGATGGGTACAACAGGCAAGGGAAGGGTAGAGGCCCTGGTTGCGGGTAGCAACGCGATCTCTGTTTGCGAAGCGAGCGAAGTGCCGGTGGTACTGGTTCCTGCACACGTTTCAATGAACCCGGTAAGTTCGATCGTGTTTGCGTGTGATATGAAGGAGACAGACACGCTTCCCAAATCATGCATCGACAAAATGATACGGGCGTTTCATGTGCCACTCGAAGTATTGCACGTGAACAACGGGAAGATCGCGGAAGACAATGCCATGGAAGAGTGGCTGCACCTGCACAACCCGCAGTTCCATGAACTGGAAAGCAACGATACTGCGCAGGGCATTCTTGATTTTGCTGCTGAAAGGCCAAACGCCCTTATCATGGTAGTAGCAAAAAGGCACGGTTTCCCTTCGGCGCTGTTTCACAGGAGCGTTACAAAGCAGCTCGCGTTTCAGTCCACCACACCGCTGCTGGTACTGAGAGAAAACGAAGAGCCGGTGCCGGTGATGCCGTTGCTTGAGATATAGGGGAACTTTTACGCAGCTATCAAACATAATTCTTTGCACAACTCAATCCCGACAATTTCGGCTCCATCAGCCCTTTTTGCTGTACAAGAATATTAAAGCGGCTGCTGATGCGCATGATCTTACGGTAGAGCTGGATGATCTTTTCTTTGCAGGACGATCCATCGCCGGTATCCAGTTCATCGAGTGCAGGCACCAAGCCCAATCCGTGCAGGAAATGCGCCTGGCTCGTAAAACCGCAACACTCGAGCCCATGTTTGCGGCCCCAGTGATGCAGGGCGGTGAAGTTTACATGCGCCTTGATGTCTTTCTCACCAACGGCCCTGTAAATAACACCCGTTTGATCATCATCACAGATCAGGTTACCGCGGTGTCGCGAAAGGCTGAAGAATTCGTTGGCGGGGAAACCATGATCGATCGTAAGCATAAACCCTTTCTGCAGCGCGGACGCGTTTTTGCGCAGCCATTGCAGCGCATCCATGTTTATTTCTGTTCGGTAACCTGGGGGCAGTACAACGTGCATCTCCTTCAGGTATTCTTTCAGCGCGTCGGAAGCGGGGCGCAGTATTTCAATAAATCCGTCTTTGTAATCAACAAAAACTTCCATCAGTTCTTTCTGCATCACCACTTCATGAACCGCAAAATTGTTTACCACCTCATTCGACAAAATGCAATCGGGCACATAAGGCACCTGTTCTATTGATGAGAACCATTCTGCTTCTTCGCACAAATGTTTACGCTCTCGTTCCATCACTGCATCGCATTTTTCAATGATGCAGTAATGGAGGTTTTTATACAGCTCCGGTTTATTTTTAAAATACCCAAAGATGGCCCTGCAGAAATTGCCTGTGCCCGCGCCATATTCTACAATAGTGAAAGAATTTTTGTCCAGTAGTTTCCACATTTCTTCCAGCTGCCGGGCAAGAAGGGCACCTATCACAGATGCCAGTTCCGGGCTTTCCTCGCGCTCGTTTAGCCGCCTGGTGCGTTGATCGATGGATGAGTAGTACCCCTGTTCAGGATAATACAGGGCCATTTCCATAAAATCGTGGAAAGAAAGCGGTCCTTCATGCTGTATCGTCTGGATGATGATCTCGCTCAGGGGCATATGGATGGTGAGAGAAAATGATGCCAAAGAGAACGCGGCCTTGTGAGCCGAAACAACGGCGTATCCGAACGTTTTATACTATTTTCAAGAGCCGGTTCCTTACGAAGCTCCCATGGCATCGTTTTTAAATAGGTTCTGTTGATGTTAATACACAATCCCGCCCCCCGACGATTCATAGTACGAATTGCTTTGCTGATGCTTGTTTTGTCAGCCGATGTACAGGACGCTTTAACGCAACAGGTATTTTATCCAACGCCGCCCAGCGACAGCATTGCGAAGATCCCGCTGGTAGAGCGGCCGCGCCGCAAACGTTTCGGCCGTGGTGCGCTTGAGCTGGCATTGGCCGAGGCGGTACCTTTTTCGTTTAACAGGTATGTGCAGCATACAGACTTTGCGCAGGTAGACTGGCAATCGACGGGGCACAATCTCAACCCTGCCAACTGGCGTTACGACAGCGATGATTTTGGTACGAATAATTTTTCACATCCTTACCACGGCAGCCTTTATTACAATTCTTTCCGTTCCAATGGGTATAGTTTCTGGCAGTCGGTGCCCGCAACTGCCATTGGCAGTTATATATGGGAAACTTTTGGGGAGAACGAAGCACCTTCTCCCAATGATTTCATCAACACAACATTTGGGGGTATTGTATTGGGAGAAATGACACACCGCCTCGCCAACAAAATTGTAAACAACAGGCGCAGGGGGTTCAGGAGACAGGTGAATGAAGTGGTTGCTTTCCTGATCAACCCGATGAATGGCCTCAACCGCATCATCGACGGGCGTTGGGGCAGGCGCATGAACAATTCAGTGGAAACAGATTCTTCGAAAATCTATGCGGAGTTTGATATCGGCCAGCGCAAATTCAATACGGGCAACCAGGTGCCACCGCGTTTCGGCTGGTATGGGCATATCAAGTTCTTATATGGAACGCCGTTTCAGAATTACCGCAAACCATTCAGCAATATCTCGATCAATGTAGAAGCGGGGCACGACGACAGTTCGCTCATCAACGTAGTAAGTGTGTATGGATCGCTGGCAGGGTGGGAGATCATCGATAATGAAAGAATGCAATCGTATGCCATCTTATCCGCCAACTACGATTACATACACAACGAGGCATTTTTTTACGGCGCGCAAAGTGTGAAGATCAACATCATCTCAAATTATGGGCTGATGCGTAAGGCCAAGATCAGCACGGCCGGCAGTGCGGGTATTACTTTGCTTGCCGCCATACCGGATGCCTATAAGTACGGCATACGGCCCTACGATTACGGTTCCGGCATCAACATCAGCGGCAGTGCCGGTTTGAGCCTGCTTGATAAATTTTATTTCGGGATCAATTACGGCGGCGGATGGGTGGTAACACTGAACGGCAACCCTTCTCACTATTACCTCCATACCGTAACCAGCGAGGCGCGTTACACTTTTATGAAAAATCTTTCTGCCTGCGTTGAGCCCGGTTATTTCACGCTCCGCGGCCATTACAAGGATCTTCCTGATGTGAACAAAAGCTATCCGTATCTGCGCGTATCCTTACGGTATCACCTCAATGCCAGGCAACTCAAGTTCGACGAGGAAAAGACCACCAAAATGAAGCAGTGACCCGTGCGCATGGCACAGTTTTTTTCCCGGTCAGAACAAACTGAATGTATGGATAGCAAAGAAAGAGGGCATCTCGTGGTCACGAGCCCTGTGTTTGACCATGAGGGTGAAATTCCTTCACGGTACACATGCGATGGAGACAACATCAACCCGCCACTGGTAATTGACCAGATCCCGAAAGACGCAGTATCCCTCGCCATCATCATGGAAGATCCCGATGCGCCGGACGGAACATTTGTGCACTGGCTCTGCTGGAACATTCCACCAAAACCAGGCATATCGGAAAACGCAAATCCAGGCATCAACGGCGTAAACGGCAAAGGGAAAACAGGATACCATGGGCCCTGTCCGCCATCCGGCACACACCGTTACTTTTTTTACGTGTATGCACTGGATACGGCCTTCGATCTTTCACCGCAAACAGACAAGGAAGTATTTTTCAGCCTGATCGAACCGCATATCCTCGCTGAAGGAACGCTGTTGGGTTTATACGGGCAGTTCAGCAATGCCGAAAAACGCGAGCATCAACTGGAAGCGCATTGAGATTGGTGGCGCAGGAATTGTATAAGTAAAAGTAGAGCATAGTTCCCTGTTTGGGGAATTGTACAACAGCCAGACAGGCGATCCATATTTAGAACCTAACTCACACAACATGAAAAAGATCAAGATGAGCGCTTTATCCATTTGGATGATGGGCGCGTTAACAAGCGTTGTTTTTATGACATCCTGCAAAAGCAAGGACTACAAAGACGCCGATGCAACAACAGATTCACTCCAGGCACAAATGAGGGCCGATTCAATTACGCGCCAGGAAGCGGTGAAAGTTGATTCACTCTCAAACGCGAACACACCGGTGGTGAGCAACCTCCCGGGAACAGCAAAACCGAACCCGGCCAAAAGGCGTGGTAAGGGGTCGATCATTTACCAGGTAGACAAAGACTATGAAACACGTTACAACCGCATCCCTATCCAGGTGAACAACGAAGGGATCTACAGTCGCGCAGAAGTAAGGCCAAGTTTTCCCGGCGGAGAAAAAGCGCTTGCTAAATTTATCCAGGACAACATAGTTTACCCTGAAAACGCAATTGAAGAAGGCGTTGAAGGACGCGTAGAGGTAATGTTTGCCGTAGACGAAAACGGCCGTGTTTATACACCGGTGGTTACCGGCGACAGGGCAGGCTACGGTCTTGACGAAGAAGCCACCCGCGTGGTAAGCAAAATGCCAACCTGGAACCCGGGACAGATCAAGGGCAGGAATGTAAAATCATATTATACGCTTCCGATCACTTTCCAGATCAATCCATAAAAAAGAGTTGACGGGCTTCAGATGCAAAGGCCAAAAACGTAAATCGTTTTTGGCCTTTTTTATTATTGTTGTTTGATGAATCCCATGGCTATAAATACAGCCATGAAAACGAAGATCAACGCGAACCATGCCAAAACCGCGATCGCAGATTTGACAATCGTCTTTGTAAGGCCCTGCTTTATTGGATCATTGATGAAACGGTAATAAAATACGGTTCGGTAAAAGATCTCAAAAAGCGCAAACAGCACGGTGAAGATCATCATGTTAACATACGGCCGGGTGAAGTACATCAACGGAGTAACCACAAGGCAATGAACAAGGTTTGTAAAGCCCACCAGGTAAAGATTAGCGGTGAGGTGCTCCGTATAATTGTATCCCGATCTCCTGTACATCACCCAAACGATCAGGCTTATATAAGGCACCGCCAGCATTGCAACATAATTGGTGTACCTGGCGAGGTAGCGGTACGCTTCATTGCTTCGCTGCCTCACAATCTGTTGAGCCTGGAGTTTCTTTTCCGACAGCGTCATGTTACCCGTTACCCCGGCAGTAACTGAATCGCGCGTTTCGATCATTTGTCTGTCGCGATGCGTTACGGTAGCCGCAAAAAGAAACAAAGCGGCCACGAGCAGGAAGAAATTGAGCGGGGGGAAATATTTCTTTCGTTTACCGGCAATGTATTCGCGTGCAACCACTCCCGGTTTTGTTGCAAGCGCTTTTACCAGCTGTACAATTCCTTTGTCTGCATGTGTAAAGTAATGGAACCCGTCGTGCAGCACATCTTTTAAAGTGAGCCTGTGAAGGTTCGTCTTTTGCCCGCAGGCCGGGCAGAATCTGGGGGTGGCGGCAATGGGTTCGTCGCAGTTTGCACAATGGTTTGGTTGCATATTGCTAATGTAGGAAAAAAGAGGGAGGCGCGGAAAGCATTGGTAAATGTGGCCCGGGGTGGCAATAAACACGGCAACCGCTTGCCATGGTATCATATTTTAATACAGCCTTGTAAACGCGCATCATGAAAAAATCAATATTCATTTTAGCCATCCTGGCCACGTTGATCACGGCTTGCGGAAACAATTCATCATCCAACAGCGATTCAAACGGTAAAAGCATGACGCCTTTGAGCGACAGTGCCAAAATAGATACGGTGCGGCCCACAGATTCCATTATCAAAGGGTAGGCGTTCCTATTTCATGCTGGGGCCGTAAAAACTGCCCTGCAACGCGGCACAAGTGCTATTGTGCAGGGTGGTATATGCACAGGCATGTCCATTCATCACAATGATCCCCCCGTAAAATCCCCCGCACCCGTTACCTTTGCCAAAACCATTTTTTTGAAGCACCTCGCAGCCCTCAACAAATATTTCTGGAAATACCGCAAACGTTTTTTCATCGGGATCTTTTTCGTAACGGCATCCAATTACCTCGCCGTGCTTGCGCCGCAGATCACGGGGTTTGTGGTGAACGAGGTCGGGCGGCGTTTACCCGGCGCCAGGCCCATGGGCACCAGGCCGGTGCACGATATATTGGTGGATCAGTTCATCAGCAAAATACAATCCTTCCAGTTCAGCTTCGGATGGCTGGTGGCTTTGTGCAGCATCACCATTTTGCTGCTGGCGGCGTTGAGAGGGCTGTTCATCTTTTTTATGCGGCAGACCCTGATCGTGATGAGCCGCCACATCGAATACGACCAGAAAAACGAGATCTATAACCACTACCAGCGACTCGACACCAATTTCTATAAGACCCACAGTACCGGCGACCTGATGAACCGCATGGCCGAAGACGTGAGCCGTGTACGGATGTACATCGGCCCCGCCGTGATGTACCTGATCAACCTCGTAACGCTGATCGGTTTCTGCGTGTTCAACATGCTTCGCAAAGACGTGCACCTCACGCTGCTCGTGCTCGCGCCGCTGCCTTTACTGGCCGTTACGATCTATTTTGTGAACAGCATCATCAACAAAAAAAGCGAAAAGATACAGGCGCTGCTATCGGATCTGACCACCAATGCACAGGAATCTTTTTCCGGGATACGCGTGATCAAATCGTTCGTGCAGGAAAAAGCAATGCTTGGGTTCTTCAAGAAAAACAGCGAGGCCTACAAAAAGAACGCAGTGAGCCTTGCCAAAATAGAGGCCGTTTATTTTCCAAGCATGGCTTTGATGATCGGCCTCAGTACGCTTCTGACCATCCTGATCGGAGGGATACAGGCTTTGAACGACAGCAGCAAGGTAGGACTGATCGTAGAGTTCGTGATCTACATCAACATGCTCACCTTCCCCGTGAGCGCCATCGGCTGGACGGCCAGCATGATCCAGCGCGCGGCCGCATCGCAGAAAAGGATCAACGAGTTCCTGGAAACAAAACCGATCATCACCAATGCCCCAAATGCAACAACAGAGCCGGTTTCGGGCGATATTGTTTTTAACGATGTAAGTTTTGTTTACCCGCACACGGGCATCAAAGCCATACAGCATTTCAATCTCCATATCAAAAAAGGAAACAAGGTACTGTTGCTCGGCAGAACGGGTAGCGGTAAATCAACGCTTGCACAATTGCTGCTGCGATTTTACGACCCCACAAGCGGCAACATCACCATCGGCGGCGCCGCATTAAACAATATAGACCTCAGGACACTCCGCGAACAGATCAGCTATGTGCAGCAGGATGTGTTCCTGTTCAGCGATACGGTTACGGACAACATCAGCTTCGGCCTTGCCCAGGCGGCCACACGGGAAAAAGTGGAACAGGCCGCAGGTTTCTCAAGCGTGCACAAAGAAATACTCGGTTTCAGCGAGGGATATGATACGATGATCGGGGAGCGGGGTGTGACCTTGAGCGGCGGGCAAAAGCAGCGCATTTCCATTGCCCGCGCACTCATCAAAGACCCGGAGATCGTGGTGTTTGACGATTGTCTCAGCGCCGTTGACGCAAAAACAGAGCACGAGATCATCAGCAACCTCTACCGCTATCTACACGATAAGACCGCGATCATCATAACCCACCGGATTTTCTCATCGTTCCGTTTCGATAACATCATTGTGCTCGAAGATGGCGGCCTGGCCGAACAGGGTACGCACGACGAACTGATGAAGCGGAACGGCTATTACGCAGAATTGTACCGGTTGCAATTAACGGAAGAGACCGCAGAAAAATAAAGGAGGCTTGTTGTTGTTGAAACGAGGCGGGAAAAACGGAAAGTGGCTCAACTTCCGCCATCCACTCATTCAAACCCACCAATCACTAACCGCCGCTACCCGTGACCAGATATGTATTAGTTTTATCACAAACTACCCTGATCATGCTGCGCAGACGGCTCGCTGTTCTTTTATGGATCTTACCTTCATTCGCCTTCGCGCAGTTCAATGATGCGGAACAGTTTTCGCGCACATTTGAACTGGGCCAGACCCTGATTTACAGCTTCAGGCCGGAGGAGGCGTTAAAAGAATTCAACGATGCCTTTACCATAGCGGCACGGATGAAGAAGCGCATCAGGATGGGCCGGAGCCTTCTCGGCGCCGCGCAGGCACAATGGTACCTCGGCCGCAACACCAACGCGATCGATACAATTAAACAGGGTTTGCAATACCTCGGCGATCCCGGCAACGACAAGAACCTGCTCAACGAAAAGCTCTTCGGTCTCCGCGTGCTCAGTAATATTTACGATGCGAACGGCGACTACGAAAACGCATTCATCACCACCACCGAGGCGCTTTCGTATTATAAAAAGGGCGGCGACCAGCAGAATCACCTGCTCACCCTTGTGCAAATGGGCAATCTTTACCGTAATGTGGGCGAGTACCCAGCCGCGGGCCGGTATTACGAGGAGGCAGAGAAGCTTAGCCCGCAACCGCGCGAATACAGTTACCGTGAATTGTATCACCAGAAAGGGAGGTTGTATACGGAACGTGGTTTGTTTGATTCAGCATTGATCTGTTACACCAGGGCCTTGCCGGGCCACCCCAATCCCAAAGCCATTTACGTTCGCATCGCAGAAAATTACTGGCGCCAGAACAAACCGGAAAAGGCACGGAAATACTTCATGCTCATCTTCCGGAAAACAAAGTTTCTCGAAGACTCGCAGATCTTCACCCCGGCGTTGATCGGGTTGGGAAAGATCTACCTCAAATGGGGGCAGACAGATTCTGCCCTTAAGGTTTCATTGCGAGCATTTGAACTCGCTTCGCTGAAAAGAGCGAGGCAGAACAAACGCGATGCAAGTTTATTGCTTTCAGAGATCTATTCAAACCTGGGCGACAGCGGCCGGGCGTTTTACTATTACAGAGAATATGTTGTGTTGAAAGATTCTGTTTTGTCTTCCCAGTTCAAAGGCCATGTATATGCATTCATACGCAAGGCAGAAGAAGCGGAACATGCATCGCAGGTGAAATTATTACGGTGGACGGTGATCGGGTTGATCGTACTTGGCGGGCTGAGCCTGTTCATACTCCTGCTTCGCACCAACAATGAAAAATTAAAAATGCGTCAGCGCGCAGGGGAGCTTGAAATGCAGGCGCTGCGGGCCCAGATGAACCCTCATTTTATTTTCAATTGCCTGAGCGCGATCAATCATTTTATCCTGAAGAACGAAACGGAAAAAGCCTCCAGTTACCTTACGCGTTTTTCAAGGTTGATCAGGCTCGTACTTGTCAATTCAGGCAAAAGCACGATCAGCCTTGAAGAGGAACTCGATATGCTGAAACTGTACCTCGACATGGAGCAGCTTCGCTTCACCAATGCGTTCGATTACTACATCGCTTATGATGACAATGTAAAACCGGCGATGATCGAAGTGCCGTCGTTCATACTGCAGCCTTTTTGCGAAAATGCCATCTGGCACGGATTGCTGCACAAAGACGGTAAAGGGAAACTGGACATCCGTTTTCAGCTTGATAAAAATTCGTTGGTTTGTACCATCACCGACAATGGCATCGGCCGGGAAAAGGCCGCAGTGCTGAAATCGGGCTCAAAGGAGAAAACAGATTCGTTCGGGCATAAATTAACAACGGAAAGGATCGTTCTCTTTAACAAGGGGGTGCGTAACATTGAATCTTTCTCTATCGATGACCTGGTTGATAAAAACGGGGAGGCGGCGGGCACGCGGGTTACCATTCGTATCCACAATAAAATAAAAAATGATTAAAGCGCTGATCATAGACGATGAAACGTATTCCTGCCAGGCATTGCAAACGCTGCTGCAACGCAATTGCCCGGATGTTGAAATAACTGCCTTGTGCACAGACCCACGGCACGCGGCTGCGCTTATTGCCGAACACAAACCACAACTCGTTTTCCTGGATATAGAAATGCCGCACATGAACGGTTTCGAATTGCTCGCAAGCCTTACCCCCGTTGGGTTTGAGGTGATCTTCACCACCAGTTACGATCAATACGCCATCAAGGCCATCCGCTTCAGTGCGCTGGATTACCTGATGAAACCGGTAGATGCAGCCGAACTGAAAACAGCGGTGGAAACCTTCAAACAAAAAACGGCACCCTCGTTGCCATCGCAGCTCGATATACTTCTTTCAAAGATCACGCAGCCCGCAAAGGTGCAGGCGCGCATTGCCTTGCCAACCTCCGAGGGCCTGCAGATCATACCGGTGATGGACATCCTTTATTGCAGCTCCAGCAGTAACTATACCATACTCACTTTAAAGGAAAAACAAAAACTCACCATCTCCAGAACACTTAAAGAAATTGAAGAGATGCTCGATGAGCACCCGTTCCTGCGTATCCACAATTCTTACATGGTTAACCTCAATGAAATCAAAAGATACATCCGCGGCGAAGGCGGGAGCGTAGTCATGAGCGATGGGGCCTCGGTGGATGTGTCAAGATCGCGGAAAGAACTGCTGCTGCAAAAACTCAATCCCGGCCGCTGACGCAAACCACGCACCAGATCCACCCAACCACTCATTTCCACTTGCCGCTGCTGCACGCTACCGTTAGTTTTACAGCATCAGTTTTCTCATAACTGATATTTTTTGTTTTCGGGGATGGGTTTCCACTCGTTCCCCTTTTTTTAAATCCTGTATATGCGTGTCGCTGTTTTATCCGTCCTTTTGTTTGTTGCCAATGCCCTGCATGCACAGGACAGCTTGTCGGCAAAAGTGATCGACGCAAAATCAGAACCACTTTCTTTTGTCTCTGTCGTATTGCTGCAACAGGGAAAGACCATCGCATCAACCGCAACCAACGACCGCGGCTATTTTGTTTTGCCCGGTCTTCTTGAACGCGGAATTTCATACGCGATCCGGTTTTCGCTGGTGGGTTACGTACCTGTTACAAAAACATTTACATGGCCCGACTCAAGCGCGCTTTCTCCCGTAACCATGCCTGCCGGGCAAACAACACTCGGTAACGTAACCGTTACTACAAAAAAACCATTGGTAACGCACCGCACGGACCGTTTCATCATCAACGTAGAGAACAGTTTCCTGGCCAATGGCAATTCGGGTTTGGATGTGTTGCAGCGTTCACCGGGGTTGTGGGTGGATAACACAGGCAACATCCGCATCCGCGGCAACCAGTCGGTGATGGTAATGATCAACGATGTGGTGCAGCGCATGTCGCAGGACGAGCTGGCAGAATACCTGCGCACGCTGCGCTCAGAAGACATCAGCCGTATCGAGGTCATACCCAATCCGCCCGCAGAATACGAAGCAGCTGGCTCAGGCGGCATCGTTCACATCATCCTGAAAAAAGCAAGAAAAGATGGGCTGAATGGCTATGCATTCGGGCAATACCGGCAACAGGGGAGAGAACCCTCGGGAAACATCGCCTCATCGCTTGATTATAAATCGGGAAAATTATACCTGCTGGGTGGGTTTTCCATTTCAAAGGATGTAAGCAATTCATTCGGGCATACGGAAAACAGTTTTACAGATCAAAGCAGTTTCAATACCATCGGAACAAGGCACATTGATAACGCGCGGCAGCAGTACAGGCTCGGGTTTTCATACGAACTTTCAAAGAACAGCTCGCTCACCGTTCAATCGATGTCAAATGCCACGCAGATGCATCATTTCTTTTACAACGATGTAACCAGGCAGAATGCAGGCAAAACAGAAACGGGAACCAATACCACGGACTGGACCAGGAAACCACAACAGAACAGCACCAGCGCCGTTTATACCGCTAAAACCGATACGCTGGGTTCGTCGTTCAAGATCGTAGCAGATTATACCTCCGGTAAAAGGGATGAAGTGAATGCGTTGGAAGAAAAATACACGGATCCCGCGCAGAACAGCAGGCAGGTGAATACAACACCGAGTAAAACAAGTTTGTTTTCCATCCAGTCTGATCTCACGCAGGTGTTCGGGAAAGACTGGATCTTTCGCACCGGTGCAAAATACGCGCTTGTACACCGCGACAACAATGTGATCATCGAAGATGTGATCAATGGCGCCCCTGTATTGAATGCAGGCAAAAGCAATCATTTCAAATACAGCGAAGACATCGCTATGTTCTATACTGCTGTGGAAAAATCCGCGGGCAGGATGGGTTATAAACTGGGATTGCGGGGCGAACAGACCTATTCAAATGGGAATTCAATCACAAGCGGGCAGCGGTTCAGCAGGAAATATTTCGGTTTGTTCCCTTCACTGTTCATCACGCGTGCGATGAACGATGACCGCACAAGCGATGTTTATTTCAGCTATGCAAGACGTTTGCAAAGACCTGGTTTCGATGAGTTGAATCCGTACCGCCTCCAACTGAACAACGTGATCACCATGCTCGGCAATCCCGACCTGCAGCCGCAATACACCAATAACTTTGAGCTCGGCTATCATTTTGCAAAAGGGTGGACGGGCAGCCTGTATTATTCACGCACCACCGGCGTGATCTCCCAGGTATCGGTTCCCGTGGGAAATTTGTTCGAGATCAAATATTACAACCTCGACCAAACCATTTCATACGGTTTGAATTTTGACGCACCCGTGAAAATAAAAGAGGGTTGGATGCTCAACAACAGTTTTTCTCTTTTTCGCGCCTATTACACACTTCAAAGTGTTGATTACACGAACACCACGTTTGCCATACGGCATGGAGAAACGATACAGCTGAAAAAACTATTTGAGATAGACTGGAGTTCCGAATACAACTCGCCTTACGTAAGGGCAAACTCGCATGTAAAAGATTTTTTTTACCTCGATATTGGTTTCAGCAGAAAGATCATGAAAGGAAAAGGGAGGGTGCGGCTCTATTTCTCCGACATCCTCAACAAAACGCGTGAGGCTGCCAGCACCGCTTACCTGGGAACCTACACCGCGTTTTACCAGAAAAGACAAACGCAGAATATTTCCCTTTCGTTCTCCTATAACTTCAGCCTGGGCAGGAAATTCAATAACAAAAAAATAGAAGCGGGAAGCACGGAAGAAAAAAGCCGGATCTGATGTTAAGGCTTAGAAAAATTGAGGGCTACTGTTCGTGCCTTGTGTTATTTGTATTATATTCGGATCAATACGACCCGTTATGGATAATACAAATCAACCCAATAGAAAAGCCCGCGTTTCTAAAAGAGGGCTTTGGTTCGGCTTTATCGAATTTGTTGTACTCAGTATTGCCGATTTTCTTGGCTCGATGGGCTAGGCGCGTTTTGCAAAAGCGATCACCAGTGCGCCTGCTGTCATCAGCGCGCCACCTGTTACTACCTGCCATGTGATTTTTTCCTTGAGGAATATCGCCGCAAGCACGATGGCAAATACCAATGAAACACGTTCCAGCGGGTTTACCTGGGAGGCATCACCATCTTTCAATGCACGAAAAGTGAGCATAGATGAAACCGCGGTAACAACTCCGGCTATGAGCAGGTAGATCCATGTTTTTTTGTCGATCGATGCGATCTCAGGAAGACTGCCATTCACCGCCACCGCGATCCAGGTAACCACCAGGATCATCACCGCCTGTATGGCAAATGCAAGGTTAGAATCAACTTTCCTGATCCCCGCTTTCGACAACACAGTAACCACCGCAGCCGAAAACGCCGCGAGCAACGCATAAAGTACCCACATAGAAGTCGATTTTGATTTTCGCATAGTAATGCGGACAAAAAAAGCTTGCCAGTGCAGGCCACAGCTTGGAGTCTGCACTTGCAGCTTGCATCCGAAAAGCGTATCTTACCTGTCTAAACCTTATAACATGAAAAACATTGCCATTGCCATCTGCGCCGTTGCATTGTTGTTTGCTGCCTGTAAGAGCGGAACAACGGAGCCGGCAAAAACAGATTCAACCGCTGCTGCAACCGCTTCAGCCGATAACAAATCGGAATGGGTGCCGGTAGACTCGGCCACCGCCATGAAAGCCATGATGGATGCCGCCACACCGGGCAAAGAGCACGAAATGCTCGCCAAAATGAACGGAAACTGGAAAGCCGAAACCACCATGTGGATGGCGCCCGACGGGCCGCCCATGGTTTCAACCGGGAACGTGGTATACAAAATGATTCTCGGCGGTCGCTACCAGCAAATGCTCTTCTCCGGTAACATGATGGGTGCGCCGTTTGAGGGCATCGGAACAACGGGTTACGACAATGCAAGAAAAGTATTCATCAGCAGCTGGATGGATAACCAAAGCACATCTGTAATGAACCTCGACGGTACATGGGACGAAGCAAGCAAAACCATCACCTTCACGGGCAAGATGTTCTGCGCTCCCAACGGAAAATGGTGCGATATGAAAGAGACCTTCAGGATCATCGACGATAAGAACCAGTTGATGGAAATGTGGGGCCCCGATATGAAAACAGGAAAGCCATACAAGAATATGGAGATCAAACTGACAAAAAAATAATCACCGCCAATAACAGCAAACAAAAAGGTTGCCGCGTGTAAACGGCAACCTTTTTGTTTTCGGATCTTCTGTCTATTTCTTTGGAACAGGCGCTGGTATCGCTTTACTGTCGATCACCGTCAACCTGTTGCTCACATACCAGTTCTCAGCATTCAGCACAACCGAACTGTATTCAAGTGTAGCCGATTTGCCATCTTTTTCCCACCTGTAATGGCGTATTGAACCGGCCGCAGTAACGGTTGGTTCAAAACCAAACAGGTTTGTATAATAAGCCGGCCAGGTGGCAAGCGCCTGTTTTTCGGCATCGCTGCGGCTCAGGCCACCCACGGATACCGAGTAATAATCAAGCGTTCCCGTATAACCGTAAATGATGTTGTCCTGTAAATAAACGCCACGCAAACCTTTTCCCCTGCAGCCGGCGGTGTTTTCGGCAAAATAGCAGTAGTTGTCGTAGACCAGTTTGGATCCTTCCTTTTGCGTTTTGATCTTGTTTGTTTTTCGCTCAAAAAAAGGTTTGTTTTCCTTTTCCAATTTCTCTTTCAGTTCATCAAACGATACGCCGAATGGAAAACCTTCCCAGGAGATCGTTTTCATGGCTATCGAACCTTTCTCTGCATTTTCTATTTTCAACCGCGCATCTGAAACGATCTTATCGCGCGCCTCCCGTATCGTGTATTTCGCCTTCATCACTTCCAAAACTTTCTCTTCGGTAAAGTCTTTCAGATCAGGCGCTTTTTCAAAATCGCTGATCGACCTGAGCGCGCTATCGTAGTAACTGGGAACCGTTTTCGCGATCTCTGCCTCCGCCATCACCTGCAGGTAAAGGATCTTGCAGTTGGTAGACTCGAGTTTCTTTTTACACTCATCCAGGTAAGACAATGCTTTTTTCCAGTCGCCTTTTCCATACGCATCTTCTGCCAGCAGGTAAGCCGCTTTTGCTTCAACATTGCTCAGCTGCGCATGTGAACTTAAAAAGGAAAATAAAACAACAGGTAATACAAGAAGGAACTTTCTCATTGTTCAGTGCTCTTTTTGAGCAGCCAATTTATTTGTTTTTTGAGAATTCCGGGTGAAAAGTCTTTTTCGGCCGCACGCATATTATTTTGTTCAATAATACGAGTGCTGTTATTGAAGCCATTCCTTTAAATGATTTCTTATCACTTCAGGCTTTTCCAACACGAAGAGATGTGCGGCGCTGTCAACAACTCGAACCTGCGTATTTTTTATTTTGTTCCGCAAAAATTCCGAAACCTGCCTGGTAAAAGGTATATCAAGCCTCCCGTACAATACCAGCAAGGGTTTACGTACCTGTGAAATACGTTTGGCGGCCACCCGTTTGTCGAACAAGGGCCCCGTTACATTCTTTCTTTTTACTTTGCCGGAAGCGGTGTTGGTCACATACGCACGCACAGCCGCATCCACGGGCGCCGTTTCGCGGTAGGGGCCATCGAGCCAATAATGAATGAAGTTCTCAACCACCAGATCTGGTTCATTGGTGTTGAAATAACTGTCGGGCCTTACGTATACGCGTTTTCCCATCGTATCGCTTTTCATTACGTCTTCCCATCCATTGACGGCCGGTGAGCACAGCACCAGCTTCGAAACTTTTTCAGGATGCGCCAATGCAAAATCGATCACGCACGAGGCGCCAAGCGAGATCCCCGCAAACGAAGCTTTCGGAACATTGAGCACACGCATTACGCGGTAGATCACTTCTGCAATGCGGATACTGGTATCAACACCGGCCGATTGCCCATGACCCGGAAGATCAAGCTGTATTACGCGATGGTCTTTCGCAAGTGAATCGGCCTGCCTGTCCCATATATGCATGTCCAGGAAACCCGGGTGCAGAAGAACAACCGCCGGCCCCTTGCCCTGGTCGCAGTAATATATTTTTAATTTACCCGCAGAAAGATAGCCAAAGGTTTTTGGCGCGGCCGCCTGCGCAAAACTTTGCAGGACAGCGATCGTGCACAAACCAATCAACAATATGCGGTTCATAGGCAGGCGGTTATTGCTGTTAAACATAAGCATATTAACGATACGGGCATGAACATCACCGCGGGGAGAAGTGAAACCTATGCATCCGTTTGTAAACGTTTGTAAAACAGATGTCAACCGTTTACAAGCAATGGTTGACAAGTTGTCTGTCTGTCATCTCATCGCCTCAATTCCCAAACGATCCCTTACCAGTTCTTTACCCAGCAAACGGCTGCCTTTCCCGGTGATCACGTAATCATCTTCGATCCGGATGCCGCCCAGGGTTCTGAAGGGTTCCAGCTTATCGTAATTGATAAAACCCGCATGCTTCTTTGTCGCGGCCCATTCATCCATAAGATATGGGTTGAAATACAAACCCGGCTCGATCGTAAGCACAAATCCTTCTTCCAGTTCTTTGCCAAGACGCAGGGATTTCAAACCGAACTGCGTGCTTTTTTTAACCGTGTCTGAATAACCAACGTATGCTTCGCCGAGGTTTTCCATATCATGCACATCAAGCCCCATCATATGTCCCAACCCGCATTGAAAAAACAACGCATGGGCCCCTTGCTGCACCGCTTCTTTGCTGTCGCCTTTCATCAACCCTAGCTCTTTCAGTCCTTCGGCAAGCACCTCACAGGCTTTGAAATGAACATCGCGGAAAAGGATGCCGGGTCTGAGCATCTCAACAGCTGCTGTATGTGCATTCAAAACGATATCGTATGCTTCCGACTGCATGGCGGTAAATTTTTTACCTGCAGGAAAGGTGCGTGTCATATCACCCGCGTAATGCATAGCCGTTTCTGCGCCGCCATCGCACAAAACCATCTGGCCGTTCTGCAATACATTTCCCGCGGCATGGTTGTGCAGGTATTGGCCATTCACGGTAAGAATCGTGGGAAATGCGAGCTGCCCGCCGCTGCTTACCGCAATGCCCTGCAGACGGCCGGCGATCTCCGATTCGTTCATGCCTTCCCTCGAAATACTTATGGCCGCCGCATGCATATCAACCGTAATGTCCACGGCTTTTTCTATCGCCGCTATTTCTTCCACTGATTTGAGGGAACGCTGCGCGATGATCGCTTTGACCAGCGGCAATGAAACATTTTCCATCAATTCCTTAACGGTAACGTTCATCCACGACGCCAGTTTTAAGATCAGTTCCGGCCGGTAAGGTTTTACGTAATGGATCTTTCTCCCTTTGGCAGCGGCCTTCTGCAGTAAAGCCGGCAGCGATCCCATCGGCCGCACATTGGCAATACCGGCACGCGCCGATTGCTCGGTGAGTTTGGTGAGCGGGCCCGTCCATACAATGTCTTCAATGCCCTGGTCATCGCCAAACAACATCTCTTCCCCGCTCTCCGCATCGATCGCCAGCACGAGGTAGGGGCGGTCTATCCCCGTAAAATACAGGAAGCTGCTGTCTTGCCTGAAATGATAAAGGTTGTCGGCATAATTCATACTGCTTTCCTCATTGCCCGGTAAAAGCACAATGCCGTCCGTCAGATCTTCCGCCAGCCGTTTGCGGCGCACGCTGTAAGTATGGGTTGTAAACATATCGTTGAAATTAAATTAATTTGGTATATAGCATGCAACGGTTAACATCTGCAAAGCCTGGGTTAATTATGGCAAACAAATTTAAAAATAAGAAAAGCATATTTGGAATGCACATACTTCAGGATTATCTGCACGACAAATATATTTGAACGCTGTTTTTAATTCACATGGGACAGGAAGTCCAGGAAATTTATTTCCTGGCTTCTTTATTTCAGGGCAGGCCTATATTCGGTTCCGCTGCTAAAATCAAACCACAACTAGTTAATATCTGCCAACACGCCGCTTTTGGCTTGGTTTACTTTCATGCTTTAGCCACGATCTGGTACCCAAAAACTTTCTGCCTGATGAAACGTTTATTTTTCCTGTGTCTTCTTTTGCTTGTGTCCATTTCCTCTTTAACCGCGCAAAAGCCCGTTGTTACCGCATATGCGCCTACGCGCGAAGAAATCGCGAAACGTTACAAACGCGCAAACGAACTGGATACGCTTGCAAGACGTTCGGTGTTCAAAAGCAATGTAGTGCCCAACTGGTCGGGCGCCTCTTCGTTCTGGTACCGGAACACTTTGGCTGACAGTGTTGCGGAGTATGTGTTTGTTGATCCATCACAGAACACCAAAAAGGTGTTGTTCGACCCCGTTAAACTTGCTGCTTCTTTAACACAGGCAACCGGCAAAACGGTTGATTCGCGGAGGCTGGCGCTGAAAGATATTTATGTGTACCCGGGTACAAACAGGATAGCGATCGCCACAGGCACGCTGTTTTTTGATGTTGACCTCGCTTCGTACCAGCTTTCAAAAATACATTCATTGCCCGTTGATACAACTTCCTATCCAAACCTTACCCGCGCCACAAGCCGCTGGCAGCGCGGGAGACAGAACCTGGTTTCGCCGGATAAAAAATATACGGTCGCCATCAAAGACTACAACATCACCATCACACCAACAGAAGGCGGCGCCCCGGTGATGGCCACAACAGATGGAACGCAGGACATCCCTTATTCCGACGTTACATGGTCGCCCGACAGCAGATACCTTGTTACCTACCGGGTAAAACGCGTGGTAGACAAGCCCGTTTATTATATTTTAACCTCACAACCCGGCACAACGCGGGGCGAGCTGAAACAACAACCCTACAAACAGCCGGGCGATGACTTTACTACCTACGAGATGCACGTGGTAAACATCGCCAACAAATCGAACAATAAAGTGGCAACCGATATCATCGATTTTTTTGACGCGCCAAGGCTGCGCTGGAACGATGGCGATCCCGGTCATTTTATGTACGAGCGCGTTGACCGGGGGCACCAGCGTTTCCGGATCATCGAAGTAAATGCGGATGATCTCTCCACAAGGAACATCGTTGACGAAAAAACGCAAACGTTCATTTACGAGCAACGCATCTTTACCTATTACCTTCCTGCAACCTCCGAGATCCTCTGGGTAACGGAGAAAGATGGATGGCGCCATATTTACCTGGTAGATGCAAAAAATGCAACCGTAAAAAACCCGGTTACAACAGGGGAGTGGGTGGTGCGCAACATCGACAGCGTTGATGTAAAAAAACGCGAGATCTGGTTCCAGGCAAGTGGCATGAACGCGGGCGAGGATCCATACAACGTACATTACTACCGCATCGGGTTTGATGGAAAAAATAGGATCACCCTTACGAAACCCGGCTTCAACCACAGGCTTTCGTATTCGCCGGATAAAAAATATTTCGTTGATGTTTATTCAACGCCGAACCAACCCACCGTTGCCGTGCTTTGCAACACAAGCGATGGTGAAAAAATAATGGACATTGAGAAAGCCGATGTATCCAGGTACACAAAGGCGGGATTCAGGTTGCCCGAAGTATTTCATGCAAAAGGCCGCGATGGCAAAACCGATATATGGGGTGTGATCTGCAGGCCCACAGATTTTGACCCGAAGAAAAAATACCCCATCATCGAAAACATTTACGCCGGCCCGCAGGATGCGTTTGTTCCCAAAACATTTTCGCCATTCGGTGAAATGCAAAGCATGGCGGAACTTGGTTTTATCGTGGTGCAGATCGATGGCATGGGCACAGCCAACCGCTCCAAAGCGTTTCACGATGTATGCTGGAAGAACCTTGCCGATGCAGGCTTCCCCGACCGCATCGCCTGGATGCGTGCCATGGCAACCAAATACCCGCAGGCAGATACGGGTAAAGTTGGATTGTATGGAACATCCGCAGGCGGACAAAACTCCCTCGGTGGCCTGCTGTTCCATCCCGAGTGGTACAAGGCCGCTGTATCTGCGGCGGGCTGCCACGACAACCGCGTAGACAAGCAATGGTGGAACGAACAGTGGATGGGTTATCCCGTAGGCAAACACTACGATGAACAATCGAACATCACCAACGCAGCCAAACTCAAAGGAAATCTATTGCTGATCGTTGGAGAGGCCGACACAAACGTTCCGCCCGAATCCACTTACCGCGTTGTAGATGCACTCATCAAAGCCAACAAATCCTTCGACTTCCTCGCCGTTCCCGGCATGGGCCACAGTGATGGAGGACCTTATGGGCGTGCGAAAAAAAGAGATTTTTTTGTGAAAAACCTGCTGGGCGTTGAACCACCGAATAGAAACAATTAAAAATTAGGAATTAGGAATTAGGAATTAGGGTATGAATAAAAATTCCTAATTCCTAATTACTAATTATTCATACGAGACCGCTGTTGTAGGCAATGGCTGAAATGCTTACGATCTCAGCATCTCCGGCCGTTAATGTTTTGCAGGCTTCGTGGATGCGTACTTCGTTTAGAAAAGAAACAAAGGTATGCAGCGTCCATTAAGAATTAGGAATTAGTACATGAATAAAAATTCCTAATTCCTAATTCCTAATTCCTAATTATTCATACTGTTGTTTCTTCATACGCACTCCTAAAATAATCCTCCTGGTATTCGCTTGGCGATTTGCCGACGATGGTTTTGAATACGCGGTTGAAGTTGGTTACGGTATTGAAACCGCTGTTGTAGGCGATGGCTGAAATGCTTACGCTCTCTGCATCGCCGGCCGTTAATTTTTTGCAGGCTTCGTTGATGCGTACTTCGTTGAGAAAAGATACAAAGGTATGCAGCGTCCTTTTTTTAAAGTAACGGCAGAAGGCCTGTGGTGTCATGAAAGCCTGTTGTGCCACATCCTCCAGCGTGATGGAACGCGCATAGTTGGCCATGATGTAGTGGTAAATATTGCTGAGCCGGATGCCATCGTGTTCACTTACTTCCGAATGATTGTAGATGCTCGACAGTTCTTTGAGCTTGGGTATCGAAGCGAATTTTTTGAACAGGTCTATCAATGAAACGAGCTGGTCCATGTTCTTGTGTTTAAGCACAAGTTCCATTTTGTGCGCCACATCGGGCACATGTTCTTCCGGGATGCTGAAACCGTTGTTGTGTTTTTTGAGGAACGCAAGCATGGGTTTCATTTCCGCAAGTTCGAGGAAGGGGCGCAGTTTTCCCTGGGGATTGAAGTGGATAGACAATGCCTTCACATTGCGTTTGCTTTTGGCATCGAAATAAACGGGGTCGCTTTTAAATACATGCGGTTGGTTGGCGCCGATAAAATAAATTTCATTGGGGCCGAAAACATGCATGTTGTTGTTCACCACCAGAGTGCCTTCGCCTTTCTGTATCCACGTAATCTGTATCTCATCGTGCCTGTGCAGGTGCTGGTAAAAATAAGGCAGCACATCTCGTTTGATGATGATGTTGTTGTCGCCGGGCACAGGCAATGTAAATTGCAATACTTTCATCTCGGGGTTAATTTTCGGTAAGCAGGAACGGAATTCAACAGATTTTATCCCTAAATTTCCAATTGATGCTAAAATTAGTTAAAATATTACCGAACTTGTGTTTTTTTAAACGGGTATTTGCCCGATCTCAACCGGTTAAAATACTATTACAAACAGGTAATTCAAAAGAAACCGCGCGCATGCGCCGTTTTTACATTTGCGTAAATTAAAATTTGTACTATGCCAAAAGTAACCTGGAAGGGTGTGTACCCTGCATTATTGACGCCTTTCACGAATGACGATGCAGTGGATTTTGATATGTTCAAAAAGAACCTCGATGCCCAGGTTGAGGCCGGTGTTGATGGTATCATTCTTGGTGGTTCATTGGGTGAAGCAAGCGCTTTGCTGAACTCGGAGAAGAAAGAACTGCTGTTGTTTGCAAAAAAGGTTTTGAACGATGCTATTCCTGTGATCATCAATATAGCGGAACAAACCACGAAGGCCGCCATTGCGCTTGCGCAGGAAGCAGAAGCCGACGGCGCAGATGGGTTGATGTTGCTGCCGCCGATGCGTTACAAAGCAGACGACCGCGAAACGCTTGAATATTTTAAAGCGGTTGCAGCGTCTACATCGCTGCCGATCATGATCTACAACAACCCGGTTGATTATAAGATCCTCGTAACACTCGATATGTTTGAAGAACTGGCTGCTGTTAAAAACATCGAAGCCGTTAAAGAATCAACACGCGATGTATCGAATGTGAACCGCATGAAAAACCGTTTTGGCGACCGTTACAAGATCCTCGGAGGTGTTGATACCCTCTCGCTCGAGAGTCTTTGCATGGGCGCAGACGGTCTCGTGGCAGGACTGGTAGATGCATTCCCGCGCGAAACCGTAGCCATGTACAGGTTGATCAAGGCAAACCGTTTGCCGGAAGCGCTCGCGATCTACAGGTGGTTCATGCCGGTGCTCGAACTCGATATTCATCCCAAACTCGTTCAATACATCAAACTCGCTGCTGCCGCAACGGGCATCGGTTCTACCAATGTGCGTGCGCCGCGTTTGCAGGTAACGGGTGATGAACTGAGAGAAGTACAGGCTACGATCGACAAAGCGATTGCCACACGCCCTGAATTACCTGAATATTTGAAACTCGAAGAGGCAGTAGCCTAACAAGACCAGATTATGAAAGCTGTTGTTATCGGCGGCGGGATCATTGGATTGAGCTCCGCCTATTATCTCCTGCGCGAAGGTTTCGAAGTTACGGTTGTTGACCGGACCGATCTTTCTGATAATTGCTCGCTCGGCAATCTGGGAATGATCGTGCCCAGCCATTTTGTTCCGCTCGCGGCGCCAGGTATCGTTTCGCAGGGGATCAGGTGGATGTTCGATGCGAAGAGCCCTTTTTATGTAAAGCCTTCGCTCAACCTTTCCTTGATCAAATGGGGATTGAAATTCATCCGCAGCGCGAATGAAAAAAATGTGAACCATGCGGCGCCGTACCTGCGCGATCTGAACCTGCTCAGCAAGAAATTATATGAGGACCTTGCCACGCAACCCGGTTTTGATTTTGCGCTGGAAAAGAAAGGCATCATCATGTATTACAAAACCGAAAAGGTGGCAGAAGAAGAGATCCATCTCGCCGAAACCGCGCGCAGCATGGGTCTTGATGTGGTTGTGCGTTCAAAAGAAGAACTGCAGCAGATCGAACCCGGCGCTGCCATCAATGCGATCGGTGGGGTGCATTACCAGTGCGATGCGCATTTATCGCCCGACAAATTAAACGCCCAGCTGATCAGTTACCTCAAAAACAACGGCGTTATTTTTCATACAGGAGCAAAGGTTAACAGGATCGTTGTTGAAAACAATACCATTAAAAATGTGATCGCAGGCAGTTCCGAGATCAGGGGCGATGTTTTTGTAATGGCCGCCGGATCGTGGATGCCCGAACTCATGAAACTGGCAGGCATCGATCTTTCACTTGTTCCCGGGAAAGGATATTCTTTCACGATCGATAACCCGGTAAAAAAACTGAATGTTCCCGCGATCCTCTGCGAGGCGCGTGTTGCCATCACACCAATGGGCGGACGCATGCGTTACGGCGGAACGATGGAGATCAACGCCATCAACCAACAGGTGAACATGAAACGCGTGCAGGGTATTGTTGAATCCGTGGCGGATTATTTACCCGGCCTTGACCTTGAAATGCCCGCGAAAGAAGACGTATGGTACGGTTTCCGCCCATGCTCCCCGGATGGCCTGCCCTATATCGGCTACGGTAATAAAATAAAAAACATGTTATATGCCGGTGGGCATGCGATGATGGGATTGAGCCTTGGGCCGGCAACGGGCAAACTCATCGCCGAGCTTGCAACGAACCGCGCGCCCTCTGTTAAAACCGATGCTTTTTACCCGGAGCGGTTTATGTAACACGATGCGTTGCTTCTTACTTCTTATGCTCTCGCAAACTGGTTAAAATACGTCCATGCTCAGTTAAAAAGAGAACGTGATCAGCGAAGGATAACGAATAGTTTTAGAACTGAATTTTTCCATCACCACAATTCATCCAGATGAAACTGTTCCGTTCTATAATGCTGTTGCTTGTATTGGCCTCCGTATCTGTTGCCGCACAGGAAAACAAACCCATTACTACCAGGCCCAATCTCGCAATGGTTGCAACCGTTACCACATCCGCAAGGAGCGGGCAGCCTGTGAGCACACTGAACGATGGCGCCGCACCGGTGGTTGTAAACAATACAAGGCCACGCACACCACCGAGAAACCCGCGCAGCAATGTTTGGGTGCAATACGAATGGCCAAGGGCCGTAAGCACAAAAGAAGTTGGCGTTTTTTTCTGGGACTACAACGGTAATATCCGTTTACCCGAAGGCTACCGTTTACAGTACTGGAACGGGACTAGTTTTGTTGCCCTGCCCAATACGCAAGGGCTCGCAATGGTGAACAACCGGCTCAACAGCACATCTTTCGACGAGATAAAAACAACCCGCATGCGGCTGGAACTGGATTCAGCGGAATGGGGCATTACCAGTGTACTGGAATGGGTTGTTTACAAAACAGACAATTCTCCCAATCCCCCGCCATTGGTAAATGCAGGAGCAGACAGGGATGTGATGATCGGCGGTAAAACATACCTGGCAGCAGCGGTGCAGTCGGTAGGCAAACTTTCAAAAGTTGAATGGAAGAAGATCTCCGGCCCCGGAACAGTTGCATTCACCAATCCTTCAGAACTCAATGGCAGCGCCACTTTCAGCGCCCTGGGCGATTATGTGCTGGAACTTAAGGCGGCGGAAACAGAAAACAACGCATCATCCGGCCGGATCAAAGTGAAGGTGCATCAACCACCAACGGGCAAACGGCTGGATGTTGTGTACACAAAAAGATATTCCATCGACAACAAATTATGGAACGACCGCGCGAAAGCGATGATCGTGAACTGGATCCCGTACTGCATCGACCAGAACGAAAGAACCGACCTTACCATTGGCCAGGGCGGTATCGACAATTTCATCGAGGCCGCAAAGGCCATACGTGGTGAACTGCATGCCAGGCACAAGGGATATGTTTTCTCCAATGCGTGGGTGCACCAGACGGTTGAATCGATCTGTATCGCTTTGATGGTGGATCCGAAAGGCGATAAGGACATGATCGCTGCGCAGGATAAAATGCGGGCAACACTCAACAGGTGGATCCCGATCATACTTGCGGCGCAGGAACCCGATGGTTACCTTCATACTGCATTCACGTTGCGCGATACTGCGCGGTGGAAGGAAAGATGGTCGCCCAGGAACAGGGGAGACCACGAAGGTTATGTAGCAGGTTATTTTATTGAATCTGCCATCAACCATTACACATTGACAGAAGGCAAAGACAGGCGCCTGTACGATGCGGCAAAAAAACTCGCCGATTGCTGGGTGCGCAACATCGGCCCGGGAAAAAAAGAATGGTACGACGGCCACCAGGAAATGGAGCAGGCGCTTGTACGTTTCGGAAGATTTGTAAATGATATGGAAGGAAACGGGAAAGGAGACAGCTATGTTAAACTTGCAAAATTCTTACTCGACAGCCGCAAGGATGGCAGTGAATACGACCAGAGCCATGTTCCGGTGCAACAACAATACGAAGCGGTAGGGCATGCGGTTCGCGCCACGTACAACTATTCTGCAATGGCCGATGTTGCTGCAGAAACCGGCGATGTGGATTACCAGAGCGCGGTGATGTCGTTGTGGAACAATCTTACCAACAAGAAATATTATGTCACAGGCGGCATCGGAAGCGGCGAAACATCCGAAGGTTTTGGCGGTAATTATTCATTGCGCAACAATGCCTATTGCGAATCGTGTTCGAGTGCGGGATTGATCTTTTTTCAGTATAAAATGAACCTTGCCTACCACGATGCAAAGTATGTTGACAATTACGAAGAGACTATGTACAACGCTTTGCTTGGTTCGCTCGACCTGGAAGGAAAGAATTTTTATTATACCAACCCTTTGTCGTCATCGCAGCCGCGGGATCCCTGGCATGTTTGCCCATGCTGCGTTGGAAACATCCCGCGCACATTGCTGATGATCCCTACATGGACATACGTTACGGGCGACAAAGCGCTGTATGTAAACCTCTTCATTGGAAGTACGATCAATGTAGAGCGGGTGGCGGGAACCGATGTGCAGATGATCCAGAAAACAAATTATCCATGGAACGGTAATGTTGCGATCACTGTGAACCCAAAAGCATCAAAGGAGTTTACTTTGTATGTTCGCGTGCCAAACCGCACCACCAGTGCGTTGTACAGGCCCGATAAAGAAGTGAAAGGTTTGAAGTGGATCAAGGTGAACGGGAAAACGGTTACGCCAACGATCGACAAAGGATACGCAATGATCAAACGTACCTGGAAGGCAGGCGATAAAGTTGAATTTGAAATGCCGATGGAAGTGCAGAAGTTCACCGCAGACGAGCGGATTGAAGCCAACAAAGACAGGGTGGCGCTGCGTTACGGCCCGCTGGTGTATAACGTTGAGAAAGCAGACAAACAGGACATTGAAAAAGAAATAGGGAAGGCGCCGCTGACAACCGAATGGAAAGACGACCTGCTGCGGGGTATAATGGTGATCAAAGGGCAATGGGCCGATGGCACGCCGTTGGTGGCCATTCCTAATTACGCCCGCAACAACCGCATTGAACAGGCGCCCGTAACAGAACCTGCAAAAACAACAACGCCAACACAGGCCGCCGAGCCGCCCCAACGCATCACGCGAACAGTAAGTTCGGTAGTATGGATCAAGGAAGGGAATTGACCGGGCCGTAATTGTGTGGGGCAGAAGGCTTCACACAATTACCGTCCAGGGTATCAGTATTGACATCAGGTAATCATCGTAATAAACCGCATGCGGCGCTATGCGGTAGCTTTGCCTGATCGTACCTTCGATCACAAACCCGTGTTTTTCGTAAAAGCGAACGGCATTCGTATTGCTTACAGAAACTTCAAGTTCGATCCTGTTCTTTTTGCGTGCGCCAGCAGTGTTGATGATGTGACGCAGCACCATCGATCCATAACCTCTGCCGCAATGCGACGGATCGATCACAAACGTGGCGAGATAAAGCGTATCTGCCTGCCGGTATTCTTTGTTGAAAAGATGGTAACTGCCAATGATGCTCCCGTTCCCGGTTGCCACAATAAGTTCTCCTTCCGTTAACAGTTTCCGGTAAGTAATAAGAAATTCTTCCTTCGGTACAACGTCAAATGCAAGATGCGGGTTGGTGGATGGATGCATGTAGAGTGCATAGATCGCATCAAAATCATTTTCGTTGGAAGGGCGGTATTGGAGGGCGTTCATTGAACTCATTTTTTTGTTGGCCGGAAGATTTTGAAATTAAGAATTTCGTTTCAGAATCTTCCGTTCAGCAAATAAATCGATCAGCGTGTTGCATTCGTTTGTGTTCTTCCCATGTTCCTGTTGGCCCATCGGATAAACCATTTCATGTTTGCCTGGTCCTGGTGCCCCTGGTCGTGCTGGCGCCACGCGAGTTGCCCGTCGAGCAAGGGTGTATTTACCGGCGGCATTTTTTCCGTGTTGTAATCGTTCGATACCCCGAGGTCTTTTGCGCCGAGCAGTTTGAACACTACGCCCGCCGCAACGGCCGCCATGTAACTGCCTTGCTGGTCGAGCCATTTTGCATCGCCTTTTTCAGGAATGCCGTAACTGATGAAAATTGGTTTGGGCGCGCACATCGCGATCAGTTCATGCGAATCAACCGGGAGATCGTTTGCGGTTTTCTCTCCGAACTTTGATTCGGCCGCACCGTACTTCATGTAGTTGCCGGCCATCCAGTGGTATTCGCCGCTTCCTGTTAAACTCTCTACGGCCTCTCCAAAATTTCTGCGGTTCAGTTTTGCACCGCCTTGTCCTGACGAGCCCACCAGCGCCATTGAAAACTTAGGTTCATAGGCAAGCGTTACCAAAGCTGCTTTCCCGTAGCGCGATACGCCTTCGATACCAACGTTTTTGATGTCTACCATTGGTTCCGACGTTTCAAGATAATCCAATGCCCGCGCCGCGCCCCATGCCCATGCGCGGAGTGCGCCCCAGTCGTCTGGCTTGCGGGGTTGCCCTTTGTTAACCAGGCCAATGATGCCGCGGGTTAAACCAGCTCCATTGTCGGCCTGTATGCTCGAAGGGTTTACGATTGCATAACCCCATCCATCGGCAATCAGTTGCTCCACCGAAGGAAGATCGTTGTTCACGCCCGCAACGCCCGGCACATCCGGTGTTGGGGGCGGAGGTGGTGGTGGCGGTGCAAACGGGTTGGGTGGTGCGGGAACGCTTACCAGGTTGTAGGCGGGGTGTTCATCAAAGATCGCTTTCAGCGCAGTGTCTTGCGACAACAATGTTTTCAAAGCGTTGTTGAGTTTGGTCATTTGTGCAGGGGAGGGTTGGCTTGGTGCGGGCAATCTTCCAAAGCCAAACATCATCAACAGCGGCACGGGGCCCTTCGCATTTGCGGGAAGCACCAAAGTCATTTCAATGTTTACATCGATCAAAGGGTATGCTGAATTGTCGACATGCCCGATGAGTTGCTTCGCGATCACCGGCACACGGTTCACCACTTCCCTGTCGAGCAACTTCACTTCCCATGTAACCGAAGGTGTATTTTTGGGAACGCGGCCATACACTTCCCTGTCCATGTCTTCTGCAATCTCAGGGCGGCGCTGTTTCCACCACGTGTCTGCGCTGGTTACTTTTTTGCCGTTTTTCAGCGTGAGCACATCGGGCAGAACAGGATAGGGGTTGGCTTTCGATTCATCGTAATTGGCGTGGTTCGGATCCTTCTCATTTCCGCTGGGCCCCGGCCGAAGCCTGGTTATACCCAGTTGATCCATCATGTTTTTGTGATCCTGTGCCGTGGTAAAATTGGTAAGCGGCGGTAGATCCTGCGCATGGAGCCTGGCGCAGATCAATAACAAGGCAATGATTTTCTTTGTCATGCTGCAATCGTTTGGTGGCTTGATCCTGTAAAATACAAAATACAATCGGTTGTAATTCATTTTTTCCTAACTTCAGAATCATAGTTTTATCATTTCCGGGCATGTGTCTTTTTTTTGACCGTTATTTATGCAATCCGTTGCATAGCCTGGTTTAAATATGATTTTATGCGATTGTTATTGCCGTTACTCTTTGTTGCTGCGTTTGCAGGCAACACGAATGCACAGGTACGTCTTCCGAAACTGATCGGCGACAGCATGGTTCTGCAGCGCGATGTACCGTTGAAGATCTGGGGTTGGGCGGAACCGGGAGAAAATGTTACGGTTTCCATCAACAACAAAAAAAACACTGCAACCACGGCGCCCGACGGCAAATGGATGCTGACGCTTCCGCAGATGCAGGCCGGCGGACCTCATACGATGAAGGTGTCGGGGAAGAACGAGATCGTTTTGAAAGATGTATGGATAGGCGATGTATGGTTGTGCTCCGGCCAATCGAATATGGTGTTACCGATGGAGCGGGTCAAGGAAAAATATCCGGAAGAGATCAGCGGTGCAACCAATAACAGGATCCGCAATTTTTTCATCCCTACGGTTTCGGATGCATCTAAGCTCCACGACGACATCCCACAAGGAAAATGGAAAGCCTCATCACCGCGCAATGTGCTTGAAATGGGTGCGGCCGCTTATTTTTTTGCAAAGCAGATTTACGCGCAGCACCAGGTTCCCATCGGTATCATCAACTCGAGTGTGGGAGGAACGCCGGTAGAGGCATGGATCAGTGAAGAAGGTTTCGCCAATTTCCCGCAGGAGCTGCAAACGATCGCGAAGCTGAAAGACACATCGTATGTGAACGGCGTTGCAAGAGCCGTGGCAGAGGCGCGCCGCAATGCACCGCCGGTGAAACAACAGCCCGACAAAGGCACGAGCGGGCCAACGCCTTGGTACGCCACGTCCTTTGTTCCCGAAGGGTGGAAAACGATGTTCCTGCCGGGTTACTGGGCAGACCAGGGGATACGTGGATTGAACGGTGTTGTCTGGTTCAGGAAAGAAATAGAGGTGCCGGAAGAAATGGCCAAAGGGCCCGCCAAACTTTTTCTCGGCCGTATTGTAGACGCCGACCAGGCATATGTAAATGGCGTGTTGGTGGGAAACATCACTTATCAATATCCACCGAGAAGATACGAGGTGCCGCAGGGCGTTCTGAAGCCGGGAAAGAACATCATCGTTGTACGTGTAACCAATACCGCAGGCAAAGGGGGATTTGTTCCCGATAAAAATTATTCGCTTACAGCCGGTGCGTTGCGAATCGATCTTCGCGGCGACTGGCAATACAAAGTGGGGCAGGTGTTTGCGCCGGTTCGCCCGGACAACAACGGCGTGGCGCCGATCGTGATGCAGAACCAGCCAACGGGGTTGTACAATACGATGATCGCTCCGCTGGTCAATTACTGTTTGAAGGGCATGGTGTGGTACCAGGGGGAAGCAAATACGAACAGGGCGGCCCAATATCAATATCTCTTGCCTGCATTGATCAGGGACTGGCGCGCCAAATGGGGCCAGGGAGATCTTCCGTTCCTTTTTGTGCAATTGCCGGGTTTTATGGAAGAGCAATACCTACCTTCGGAAAGCGAATGGGCCGTGCTGCGGAACGGGCAGTTGAAAACGCTGTCGGTTCCCAATACGGCGATGGCGGTAGCGATCGACCTGGGTGAATGGAACGACATCCATCCCCTGAATAAAAAACTGGTAGGTGAGCGGCTTGCATTGGCGGCGGAGAAACTGGCTTATGGCAACAATACCGTTGTTTACTCGGGGCCAACCGTTAAAAGCGTGGAGCGCAACGGCAACAGGATCGTGATCACATTTGAACATACAGGCACAGGGCTGATCGCAAAAGGAGACAAGCAGCTCAATTATTTTTCCATTGCGGGCAAAGACAAAAGATACAGCTGGGCAAACGCAACCATCGAGGGAGATAAAGTGATTGTATGGAGCGACGATCTTGCCGTTCCGGTGAGCGTGCGTTACGCCTGGGCAGATAATCCCGACGGGGCCAATCTTTACAACAGGGAAGGATTGCCGGCTTCGCCGTTTGAAGTAACCGTGGATTGACGTCACCGCCGGCCAATGTTTCCAAACGTTTCCAAACGTTTTGGAAACATTTCTTCAACAACGCGGGCGCGCCCAAACAAAATGGGTAAAAACTTACCAGCCCGCCCGGGAACAGTATTTGTATACCGATTTATTATTCAATTAAAACATCAGTATATGAAACTCTTATTGACCATTGCAGCCGGGGTAGGCATTTATTATTTTCTCGGCACAGACAAAGGGAAAGACATGTTGAAGCAGGCAAAAAAAGCGGCGTGCGACCTTAAAGACGACCTGTTAAAAAAAGGAAAGGATGTAGTAACCTCCGTGAAAGAACACGCGGAAATGGCTTGATCCAACAAAAGCATTGCCCATAAGGCATAAACAACCGGTGACTATGATTGCCGGTTTTTTAATGATATTGCATAAAATATAAAACTGACTATGAAAAAGAACCTGCTGGTGATCGACGACGATATAGACGGAAGCATGCTCATCAAGGCGCATTACACAAAAAAGAACTGCGATGTAACCACCGCAGGAACATTGAAGGAAGGAATTGATAAAATGAACGAAAACCCACCGGATGTTCTTTTTCTCGACCACAATTTACCCGATGGCCTGGGATGGGCGCTTGCCGCGAAAATGCAGAAAACCTTTCCTGGCATGAAGATCATACTGCTCACCGCATTCGACGCTCCTCCGTACCCCGTAAGCGGTACAGACATGCAGTTCATCCGGCTCGAAAAACCGTTTACGCTCGACCGGTTGGATGAAGTGATCGCATAAGTACGAACTACGAAATAAGGACCGATTGTGCGGTCCTTATTTCGTAGTTGAAACATTGTCTACGATTTTCAACAAATTCTACTGGCACGGATTTTCGTCTTGGTTCGCCATGCAGCGCTATATCCTGATCATCGACGACGAAGTGGATCTGTGCATCCTGGTCCGGTCCCATTTGCGGAAGCTGGGGTATTCGGTATCTGTTGCCCACACTTTGCAGGACGGTATTCTCCAGATGCGTCTTGCAAAGCCCGATATATTGTTGCTCGATAACAACCTTCCAGATGGAACAGGCTGGGCAAAAGCAGAAGAGATCAATGAGCAGTTCCCGGGCATGAACATCATCCTGATCAGCGCACTCAGTTCGGGGCATACTTTTTACCAGACCATGCGGTTTCCTTTCCGCATCCTGGAGAAGCCCATCCAGCTCGCCGACCTGGAGAGTTACCTGTAACCCGTTCCTGTGAACCGGGTTATTTCTACTTGTATCAATTATTTCGCCAGCAGGTCCTTTGGTATTTTCCCTTCCATAGGTGGCATGGACAGGCCCAGCAATCTTGCGATGATGGGAGACATGTCTTTCAGATCCATTTCTTCAACCACTGATCCTTTCTTTACGCCGGGGCCATGCACTACAAGACCGGTGCGTATGTTGCGGGTGTCTGGAAAATGACCGTGTGCGCCGCCCTTGCCGGGTTTCACGGCTTCGCCGGTTGCTGCGTTTCCGAACGATGCCTCGTTCTCTGCAGTGAGTGCAAGTGCTGCAAGCGGGTTTGCGCCGATCCTGTTGAGCTGCGCGCGGTTGATGATGCGGTATAATCTTTTTACGCTGTCGGGTTGACTGGCCAGCAGGTCTTCCACCTGTTTCAGTGTTGTTTGGTCTGAGGGGTCTTTCAGGTACAGATAAGAAGAACCACCCACAGAATTGAACATCGCTTTCCAGTCGTTGTTCTTTGCATTGTTGATGAGACCTGCATTTTTCAACCACACATTCGGATTCACGTTGCGCGATACATTGTAGAAGCCATGGTCGCCACCGATCATCAGTACGGTGTTTTCCCAGATGCCTGCGTTTTTAAGGGCGTCAACGATGATGCCGACGGCCTCGTCTGCGTCAGAGATGGCCTCTTCAACCATCGGGCCGGTTCTGCCCTGCAGATGTTCGGCGTGGTCAACAGAGAAAACATGGATCACCATCAGGTTCGGTTTGCTTTTCCCGATCACATAAGCCGCGATCTTTGCAACGTTCTGGTTCTTGCCGTAATCGATCTTTTCTGTTGTGTTGAAGACTTCCTGTTTCAATGTTGGAATGAACCCTTCCGGTTTTGAATATTTTTCACGCACCGTTTCGCCCATACTTCCTACATCGGGGATATTGTAATCAACATTCATGTCTGCAGAAACGGGCCAGAACAGCGCCGCTGTTGTCATTCCTTTTTCTTTCGCTGCCGCGAATATTGTTTTTGCGTGGATCGATGAATCGTTCCAGTAAATTTTCCCGGTAGAACCCATGGGCTCGAACATGCTGTTGAAGTACACGCCATGCCTGGCCGGTTGCACACCGGTGATGATGGTTGTGTGCGAAGGGTAGGTCATCGAAGGAAAAACACTGTTCACGCCTTTCGCATACGCACCTTCCTTCATCAGTGCGCGCAGGTTGGGTGTGTTCCATGCCGGCTCTAGGTAGAAATCAGGGCGGAAACCGTCGATGGTTACAAAGATCACGTGCCTGGCCTGTTGAGAAAAAGCCTGACAGGTTAAAAGAAGCGCTAATAGGATCAGTCGGATTTTCATGATCGATAAGTTTGTTGTGGGTAGTGAGTTTGAATGTTGGCAGCAACGGGAAAGAAGTTGGGAGCAGCGATTGAATTTCGTGCTCCCAACTTCTTTCAGCGCCCGCAGCAATTATTGCCAACCCGGGTTCTGAACCAGTTTTTTATTGATCTGTATATCCGCAAAAGGAATCGGGTAGAGGTATTTGTAATCCTTCCATTCCCGCGCAATGTTGTCCAGCCAGTGGATCTCTCCATAGGTTCCATTGGTAAGTTTTTGCGGGTCGGCATTTACATTCACATAAGTTACCCCTGCAACCTGTGGCGAGGGAAGCGTTTTGTAGAACGCCACGTCGAGTATACCATCGTTGTTGAGATCGAGTGGTGTATTGAGGCTTGGTACGTAGAAACCGTTCCAGGCATTGTTCTGCAACAATTCGCCGTGTTTCCATCTTACCAGGTCATTGAAACGAAAACCTTCCAGTGTTAATTCAATTCCCCTTTCCCTCCTGATCTCGAGCAATACAGGGTTGGTGATGTCCGGGAAATAATTTGCCATAAGATAGGGATCGGCAACCGTTGGCAATGTATTGATCCCTGCTGTGATTCCTGCGCGCGAACGCAATGCACCAATGGTTGATGTCCAGTCTGCGGTTGTTAAAGCGCCAAGCTCAGCCTGCGCCTCTGCATAATTCAGCAATATTTCTGCGTAACGCATCTGCGAAACGGAATTGGTGTTGAGTGTTCCCGCATCATAGTACATATCATCCAGGCACCATTTGATGGGTTGGTAACCGGTGTAGGTGTTTGAGAAAACCGGCGGGCCAGGCAACAGCGTTCCGCTGTTGATGCGTTTGTAACTGCCCATGCGTATGGTCTGCTGCAAACGGAGGTCGCGGTTCTGTGTTTCTGTGGCAAACACCATGGTGTCGTAACCGGGTTTGTTTGTAAACGGTGTTCCGTCTATGTTAAGGTATGTGTTGATGAACGTGCGTGTAAAACTGAAACGCGGTCCGTAGGTGGCGCTGGTAAAATACCAGTTGGCATCATTCAGTTTTGAAAGGGAAGTGCTGGTAACATTGGCCAGCATGATCTCGTTGGTTACGGGCGATGCGCTGATGAATAGGTTCCGGTACGCCATGTTTCCGCCTGCCGTGTTCAATGAGAACTTACCGCTTGTCATCACTGCTTTTGCTGCATCTGCAGCGGCCTGCAGGAATTTGTTGGCCGATGCGGTAAGCCCGAACGAAGGCTGGTATTTCCGGAAAGTGCCTTCAAACAAGCACACACGTGATTTGAATCCGTATACGATCCATTTGGTGATGAGGCTGCGTGTGGCATCATCTGTTACCGTGATCTTTGATGCCGCGTAGTCGAGATCGGCGAGTACCGAGTCCATGATCAATGTTCTCGGATCACGCGCTTTGTACAATGCCGAATCGGCAACATCCAGCGGCGCACTGTACCAGGGCACATCGCCAAAACGTTTTACTTTCTCGAAATAAAAATACGCACGGAAGAATTTCGCGATGCCAATGTAGTTCTCACGAACCGCCAATGGCACAGCAGGGTTGTTACAGTTCACAATGAAATAATTCACGTTGCGCAGGTCGCTCCACGACCAACCCGACCCCTGTCTTGAGGTGTAAGCACCTACACGCAGGTAATCGGGCACCGATGTGGTTGCACCAAAATCCGACATGTTCGCATCTGTGCGGAAAGGCGTATTCAGATCGGGGAGCATGTTGTAAAAAGAGCTCACGTACAGTTTCAGCCCGTCTTCGCTTCCAAAAACCGCGTCTTTGCTGGCGGTACTTTGGGGCACCTGGTCAAGGTTTTTCCCGCAGGATGCAAGCAATGTTACGATCGCGGCAACCAGGAAAAAGGATGTATTTATTTTATGTCGCATACAATTTTCTTTAAGTGTTGATCATTTAAAAGGTTACAGACAAACCAACCGTAATGCTTTTCAGGATAGGGTAGTTGTTACCGTTTCCATTGTTGGATGATCCGGTAAGGATTGCATCCGATTTGCCGATGTTCTCCACATCGATGTTCCTGGTGAGTTTGTACAACGGCGAGGCCGACCACAGGTTTTCACCCGAGATATAGACCCTTGCTGCATTGATGTGTGCTTTCGCCAACAACCCGGCCGGCAAATTGTATCCAACCTGGATGTTTTTTAAACGGATGTACCGTACGTTCTGCAGGTACTTGGTTTGTGCATTGAACAATTCTCCCGAACCATTCTGTGCAACATAACCGCGCAGACGCGGGAAGTATGCATCCGGGTTTGATTCAGACCACATATTGCCCTGCATGTAAGTCATGGCATAGTTGTATGGCCTGTTGTAAATGCCCCAGAATGCATCTGCTTCCGAACCGGGCCACCAATCCTGTTTGCCTACACCTTGTAAAAATGCGCTGAAGAAGAATCCGCTGTAATCTGCAGATAAATTGATGCCATATGTGTAGCGTGGAAGCGAGTTGCCGATCACGGTAAGATCGCCGGGATTCGCCAGCGTGTTGTCGCCGTTGTTGATCACGCCATCTCCGTTGAGGTCTTTGAACTTGATGTCGCCCGGAAGCCATATTCCGGTATTCGATGCTTTGAACAGCGCCTGCATGGCTTTTGCCTGCGAAACGTTTGCGGCTGTCCAGTAGCCATCATTGGTATAGCCCCAGATCTCACCCACTCTTTTGCCGGTGTAATAATCGTTAAATCCGCTACCCAGGTTGCTGGTTGCGTTGTTGTATTTATCGATCACCGCAGTATAATCCGCCATGTTAAAACCGATGCTGTAATGCAGTTCTTTCGAACCGATCACGATCCTGTCTTTCCAGCTCACCGCAAGTTCCCAACCTTTGGTGGTGAGATCGGCATAGTTACCTTTTGGTACGCTTGCGCCAAACACAGCGGGCAGCGTTTGGCCCACGGTGAACATGTCTTTGGTTCTGCGTTTGTAAATGTCTCCTGTAAAATTCAACCGGTTGTTCAGGAATGATGCATCGATACCGAGATCGCTTGTGATAGCGGTTTCCCATGTGAGCCCGTTGGGAACCACACCCGGCGCCGAGGTATACTGCGGCAATATGCCACCGAGTACACGTCCTGATTGTGTAATGCCAAACTGCTCCTGGTACGCATACGATGCAATGTTACCATTACCCAGTGAGCCGTACGATGCACGGATCTTGAGGTCTGTAACCGCTGACGGCGACACTTTCCAGAAGCCTTCTTTTGAGATCCTCCATCCCGCGGAAGCGGAAGGAAAAAATGCATAGCGCTGGTTGGATGGGAACTTTGATGACCCGTCGTAACGTCCGTTGATCTCGATCAGGTAACGGTCCTTGAACGAATAGTTGATCCTTGAGAAACCACCCAGTATTGCCCATTTCTCATAACCGCCCGTGGTAACGATGCTTTGTCCGAGTGCAAGACTGATATCCGTTGCATTGGAATAGATCAAACCATTGCGTGTTGCGGTTAAAGAATTGTTGGTTGACTGCTCATAGTTGTACCCTGCAAGGAATTTGATGTAATGGGATTTGCCGAGTGTCTTTTCATACTCTGCGTAAATGTTTCCAGCGAGGTAATTGTATTGCCTGGTTACCTGCGATATATCGTTGGTTGTTGTACCCACATAAGCGATCACGCCGGGCGCATTGCTGTAAGGCACCTGAACACGAATGGTTTTCTGCAGTTCGGTCGTATTCTGGAAGGTGAAATCGCCTTTGAGTTTTAATTCTTTTCCGATGATGTTTGCAACAAAGCCTGTTGTGTTCCTCAGTACCTGGTTGGTAAAGTCGATGCCGTTCCTGCCATACACAAAATCGCCGACCGTGTAGGCCGCAGAGAACGTGAGCGTTCCGTCTGGATTGAACAACATGGAAGAGGGGTGCCCTTCGTCTGCGAGGTTGCGCCAGATACCGCCGCCTTCACCAACGTTCAGCGGGTTGTGGTAAAACCTGCTTGAGTATTGGGTCGTATTGGTAACCTGCAACCAGGGCAACACCTGCGAGGTTCCTTTTGCTGTTACGTTGTATATCTTGTAATCATCGGAGTTGTAACGGAACAATCCGTCCTGTCCGAAATACCTTCCCGTGATGTAAAAACTTGTTTTGCTGCTGCTTCCTGAAATGGAAATGTTCTGGTCGATAGAGCCGATGTTCTTTTTGTACAAGGCGCCGTACCAGTCCATATTGCCATAATACACATAGCTCCCGTTTACAACATCCACTTTGGGAAGCGAAGGATCTGCATCTCTTTTTTTGTATTCTGCGAGATAGGCCTTTGAGAATGGCTGTGTTTTGTTGATGTTCTGAGCGGTCTGTGCATAATCGTTCCATGCAGACCATGCTGAATCAAACATCACCGCATACTGGTACCCGTTGGTGATCACATCGGGAACAGAGGTGGGTGATTTCAAAGAGTAGTTGGAAGAGTAGGTGATCGAAAATTTATCGCGTGCCGGGTTTTTCGTGGTGATCAGCACCACGCCATACGCCGCCCTTGCACCATAGATGGATGCGGATGCCGCATCTTTCAAAACAGAAACGCTTGCCACATCGTTCGGGTTGAGCAGGGCAGGATCTCCCTGTATACCATCGATCAGCACCAAGGCGCTTCCGCCCTGGCCGATAGAAGTGGTACCGCGGATGTTAAAGCTGGGCGACTGCACCGGCTTACCATCGCCCATAACGATGTTAAGGTTGGGGATCATACCCTGTAATCCCTGGCTGATGTTTGGCAGGGGCCGGTTCTCCAATACTTCACCACCCACCTGCGCCACAGCACCGGTGAGGTTGAGTTTCTTCTGTGTGCCATAACCTACCACCACCACATCGCTCAGGGTTTCGGTAAGGCTTTTGAGTTTGATGGATAACGAAACGGTTTTGCTGCCCGTAACCTGGTAACCGCTTACGACCTGTTGCTCATATCCAACAAAAGAGATGGTGAACGTGTAAGGGCCGCCTTCGGGAAGACGTTGAAAAGTGAATACACCGGAACTGTCTGTCTGCGCGCCCGCAGAAAAATCCGTTTTGGTGTTTTTGGCGATCACGGTAACGCCGCCAAGCGCCGTGCCTTTTTCATCGCGCACGGTGCCGGTTACACTGCTCCTGCTGTTCTGCGCATGAAGGAATGTAAAAGCAGCAATCGAGAACAGCAGTGCAAGGAGCTGTTTCCCGGGCTTTGGTTTGTTTTCCATATCTGTGGTTTTTTGGTCTCATAAGGGCAATAGACTGCACCTGCCGAAATCGGCATTTTTCTTTTTTTCACTAAATCGGTCGTTGTCTTGGCAAGCTCCGTAGCCAGGTGTAATTCAGTTGCGCAAAACTATAGGGGAACGAAAGATGCACTGTATTAACAAATTGTAAAACGATGCCGTTTACAATTTGATAACAACGATGCACCGGGGTTTTGCACCATAGATATTGGATTACATTCAGACCCAGTAGCCGGCAGAAAGATAATGACTTTTATTTAATTGCGTATGGTTTCGTTCTGTTTCAAAAAATATTTCTTTCGGTTTCGGGCGCACCATCCAGGTGAATGGTAATCCGTTGATGTGCAGCGTTACGCATTGGTTATAAATCCACGGACAACAACCCGCATCGTTGCTTGTTGCGAAGCATTGAAACAAAAGGTTTGAACGCATATAACCATGGTGTAAAAGCATCCGTTGTTCAAAAAGTACTGCTGCAAAAAAGGGGTAAACACCCTTTTTTTATATTAAATCATAGTAATATATTTACAACATCCCCCTTGTACCGGATCCTTCAGTAGCTGTGATTCTTTTTGTGTTTTGATTTGTGATTAACTGGTTTTTTAAACTGGATTGTATGGTAAAAAGAGTGGCGCTTGTTGGCCCTGACAAAGGTTTCTTTGCGGCCGTAAAGAAAAACTTACTTGCATTCTATCCCGACGTCTGCTGGTTGGAATTTGACAATGGATTCGACATCATCCTCCATTGCCTTACCCAAAAAGAATTACCTGAGATCGTTTTCACAGAAATGATGTTTATTTCCAAAAAAACGGTCGACAATCTTTTCAATAGTGTGGCGAGAAAAGTGGGTGTTCAAAACAGGCACAACCTCACTTTGTTTTGTATAAGGACGCGGCTCGCCAAATTTTCGACGGTAAAAACATCTTCCGTTCAAACCATTCACATATCATTAAAATCCAATCACCATGTGCAAGAAAATCCTGTGCGTCCTGATCTTATTGTCTGCCATACAACCGGTGTTCTGTCAGGACAACATCAAGATCATGCTCGAATTTAAAATGGTTCATGTAGTTGATACCACGCAACCGGCCAATCCCCGTATTACACCTTGTATGCTCCTTGCAGGGTCCAGGCGATCGTTGTACGACGATTACTACCGGACGCTGCGTTACCTCGGTTATACGGGCATCGCGGTTGACAGGATCTACAACGACGCCTACGAGATACAGGATGCGAAGGCAGGAATAACCTGCGACCAGGTCTATACCGATTTTGAAAAACAGAAACAGGTAACAGGCAGCTATTTTTCGAATGCATTGTATGGAAAAGAAGAACCCCTGCCAAAATTGGACTGGTCCATCTTACCGCAAAAAAAACAAATACTGGAGCAGGAATGCCAGATGGCAACCACCACTTTCAAGGGTCGGCGTTATACAGCATGGTTTGCTCCCGCTATTCCGATCAACGCGGGCCCCTGGAAGTTACAAGGGTTGCCGGGGATCATCCTTGCAGCGAACGACGACAGGAATGAAATTTCATTTACCTGCACAAAAATATCCATGCCTGAAAAGAAAGCGCCGCCCATTGTGCCCGCAAAAAAAATGGTGCTTGTGAGTGTAGAAAAATTCAACAAAACAAAAAAGGCGTTCGACAGGGATCCCAAGGCAGCGATGGGTATGTCGGCCGACCAGTCGGCGGCTCCTAAGTTCATGTCAATTTCCCCGGCAGGCATGGCGTCGGAACGTACCAAAACAAAACCGCGGGCAATGAACAACACGATTGAAAAAGAACAATTGAATTGAATACCTGCACTGACATAACAGTTTCTGAACAACAGGATCAATTTCAATACAATGGTGGATCATGTGTACATTGCAAACCATCACAGGAAAGAAAATAGGGTGATACCCGCTATTTTTCAATGTTCCTTTTGCCGGCATTGTACAATATGCTGCTGTTCCTACTTTTTATACAGACAACTTTGCAAGCTTTGGAAAGGCAGGTACAAAGTTTCAGCAACGCTGCCGGGTTGGGATGAATTACCAGGGGCAGGAGGTTGGTTCCGTGCTGGAATCGCAACAATCAGACGGCAGCAAAGCCCCTGTGGCAGACAGTTTTACCAACGCCCAGAGTGGAAAAATGGCAGCATGAAGCGGTGGTTAATTTTACGGTCAGCCCCGTATTTTATATAAGGGTAAGCGGCGACAATTACCATTACCGCTTGCCGGGCGAGCAGAACAACGACTATACCTTCGTAGATGCCGCGGTCACTTATAAACTTGACAAATTAAAAACCGACCTGGAATTCTCGGTAACCAATCTTGCCAATATCGGGAATTATGGATTTGCAGCCCTGTCTGCCAACAGCATCACCGAAAGCAGCAGCCGCATACGGCCCAGGATGGCAACGGTGAAGTTCTATTTCAGGTTCTAGGCGGGTTTGGTTGCCTGCCCGCCATCGATCCGGCCATGGGCCGCCATTACCGCTCCAACGGCCCGTAAAGCCTCCGTCAGGAAATTTTAAATTATTTTAGACGTTCCTGTAACATTCACTCATTTTCCGCGATTAGATAACAAATACAACACAGAGAGCTGCTTTTGGAACTGGACACGACCATAACGATACATGAGGAATTGATCGAAAGGTGTAAAAGGGGGGATTCCTCCGGCTATACCGGGCTGTATAACCTGCACGCCAAAGAGGTGTATAATACCATCTTCAGGCTGGTGCAGCATACGGCGGAGGCGGAAGACATTCTGCAGGACAGCTTCCTTGCCGCTTACCAGGCCATAGACGGGTTCCAGAATACGGGTGGTTTCAGGGCATGGATCAAGCGCATCGCGATCAACAAATCGATCAACTGGATCAGGCGGAACAAAATGAAGATCGTGGAGATGGATACGGGCAATATGAAGATCGAAGACGAAGAGGCGATAGACGAACGCGCCTTCACCTTCAAAATGGAAGAGGTACAAAAAGCGATCGCCGCTTTACCGGAGCCGTACCGCACCATTTTCCAGTTGTACGCCATTGAAAACATCCCGCAGGTAGAAATAGCGCAGATGTTGGGTATTGCAAACAATACGGTACGCATCCAATACCACCGCGCAAAATTAAAAATACTGAGAACCCTTAAAGAAGGAGGTATATCATGAAAAGTGAACTGGAAGATTTCATCAGCAGCAACCGGGAAGCATTCGATACAAGGGTGCCCGATCCCGCTGTGCTGGAGCGGTTACAGCAGAAATTACAACAGCAACAAACGCAGATTTCAGCAACAAAAAAGGAGAAAGCCATCGTGATCCCTTTGAAGATGGCAAGATGGGCGGCAGCGGCCTGCGTGGTTTTGATTGGCGGGGCCATTTTCTGGATAACCCAAAAAGAAACACCGGCGGTTCAAACGGAACTGGCAACAACCAATAATCCGCAAGCCATCGCTCCGGCAAAAATAAGTGCGCCGGAAACAACGGCAACCGTTCCTGCAGAGAAACCGGCGCCTGTACGGATGGCGGCTAAAAAAGACAACAGCCAGGCGATAGACGAAGAGAACAGCATCCGCAAGAACATGCTCTTTGCCAAACTGAACAATATGGAGTCGCCGAGCCAGCGTTTAACGGCGGCCTCACAACTATACCATTTGAAAGACGGCGATACAGACATCGTGGATGCATTGGTTAAAACCATGAACAACGATCCGAGCACCAACGTACGCCTCGCCGCACTCGATGCACTCAGCAGGTTTTACCGCGAAGGATATGTGAAGAAAAAACTGGTGGCATCGCTTGGTAAACAAACGGACCCGATGGTTCAGATCGGCCTGATAGAACTGCTTACCAAAATGAAAGAAAGATCAATATTGAAACAACTCGATAAAATGGTGAACGATGGAAACACAATGCAGGCCGTAAAAGACCAGGCCTACACAAGCATCTTCACCCTGCGCTCTTAACAAAACAGAATACTGCAGCAGGATGGCGAACCGGTCATGCATGACGGCAAGAGATCATGTTGCGCTTACTTAACCCAATTGACAAACATCAAATACCAAACAAAAATGAAAAAGTACTTAATAGCACTCGCAGGCCTGCTGATGATCACCTCGGCGCAGGCACAGGAATTCAAACTCGCAAAAAGCACAGGAAAGCTCGTTATCAGTCTGCCGTCTGTAAGGGTAGAAGGATACGCCGGCAATGAGATCGTATTCTCCTCCTCGAAATCAGACTGGGAAAACGACGAACGCGCAAAAGGCTTACGGCCGATCAATGGCTCGGGGCTTGAAGACAATACGGGTCTTGGCATCAACGTAAGCGACAAAGGCACAACCTACGAGGTGAGCCCGGTAACGGCAAAAGGAGGAGAGATCACCATCAAGGTTCCGAAAGGCGTATCGATCTCATATACGTACAACAAAGTGATGAATGCGGGCAAGGCTTATTTTAAAAACGTGGAAGGCGAACTGGAGATCTCGGTTCAGCACAACAAAGTTGACCTGGAGAACATTTCAGGGCCGCTCACGGCCAAAGCGGTGTACGGTGGCATCGACGCGAAATTCGCTGACAACATCAAAGGGCCGATCTCTATCGTATCGATCTATGGTTATGTTGATGTATCGATTCCCGTTGCTACCAAAGCAAACCTGAAAATGAACACCTCGCACGGGGAAATATTTGCAGCGGCCGACCTGAAGATCGACCTGGAAAAAAATGCGAGCAGCGATATGGTGAGTTACAACAACAACAACGTAAGGGGAAAGATCAACGGCGGTGGAGCAGAATTCACGCTGCGTTCAGACTACGGGAAGATCTACCTGCGTAAAAATTAATTCATCACCCATACCAATCTCATTTTATGAAAACAATATTGATGTGCCTCTGCAGCCTTGTTGCGGTTGCAGCTACAGCACAAACAGTGGTTTCGCGCAGCTACGCAGTAAAATCGGGTGATAAGGTGGAACTGAATTTTGACTACCCGCAGGTGGTTAAAGTAAGCACCTGGGATAAGAACGAAGTTTCTGTGATCGCACGGGTAAGCATCAACGATGGTGAGAACGATACGGCTTTTGTTCTCGAAGACAAAACAGCCGATGGTGTAGTAACCATCAGCAACAAGATCAGGAACCTGAAAAACCTGCCGCACCGCTACACCGTTGTACACGACGGCAAAAAAACAACGTTCCGTTCCAAAGAAGAGTTCCGGGAGTTCAACAGGAACGTTACAGGAGCCCATTATATGTCGTCTGACGGCGTTGATATGGAAATCACCGTTGAAGTAAAAGTTCCTGCCAATACCAGCACCAACATCAAAGCCACTTATGGAATTGTTGAACTGGTGAACTTCAATGCACCGGCTACCGTTAATGCGACCTACGGCGGAATTGATGCAACGGTGGTACAGGCCAACACCGGTAAACTGCAGGCAACCACGAGTTACGGACAGATCTATACAAACCTTGACCTTAAGCTGACGGATAAAACAGAAAAAGACTTTTTCACGTCATTCACCGCCGAGCCGGGTAAAGGGCCAGCGTATATTCTTAAATCAACCTACGGGAAGATCTATCTCCGCAAGCCATAAGAAGATTTTATCTCCCAATTGTTTTTCTCATGTTCGCGGGGCATTTTTTATGCCCCGCTTTTTGTTGCCCGCGCCCGTTTGAAAACGCTTGTAAACATTTAGCGCACGTTTCCTACCCGGATAATTGGCTGTTTTTTATGTAAATTGTAAGATGCTGCATCTGATTTATATGAGAAAACCCCGCTGCAGGCAATTCATCCACGTATTGCTTTTCCTGCTGATCAGCTACCAGGGCCGTACCCAAACGGCGCCACACAATTATTTCAACGATTTCCAGGATTTCATTTACAAAAAACCAAATGCGGATTCTGCCCTGTCGTGTTTACAGGAAATGGCCCGCAGCAAACTTTATGCTGCGAACCTGGGCATGTATGTACACGATGTTTTCGCCCAGAATTTTAACATCGATACATCCAACCACGATGCCGGTTATGTAAAGGCGGCCACCAGCCAGAAGAACATCTCGCTCGAAATACTGCGCCGCGCAATGCTCGATACAAACGCATTCCTGCGCAAAACACTCAGGCCCTTGCACCTGCTGGTGCAGGTTCAGGAAGGAAAGGACCGAATGCGCATGGAGCAGTCGGCCACCGTGTTCCTCAACGAACTGATGAACCCCGATGATTTTTACCGCAATAAATCGGCCCGCTATGCGCTGATGCTGTATGGCCTGATGAAAGAACAACAAGCCTCGCAACCATTGTCTCAAAAACTTTTCGATGCCGTGTACACCCGTTTGCGCAGCGGGCAAATTGTTCCCAATGAAAATTCGACAAGAAGCGAGCTCGACAAACGGGCGTGGTATAGGTATATGTTTGCCGCTGCCAATTTCATCAAGGCAAATGAAACGGCAGGCGGGAAGGAAAAAGAAGAATACCTGAAAACGGCATTCGCATTCAGCCCGGATATTGCTGATCAGAACCGCAGATCCGCTTTTTTCTACGACCAGTTCTTCCTGTTCCGCGAAGGCAAAGAGTCTTTTAAAGAAGACTACGTGGCCTTTATCGAACATTCGAAAGTAAACAGGTCTGCGCTTCTCTCCGCCCTCCTTGAGATGGCGCTCACCGAACCCGGGTATAAACCAAAGCTTCAGCAGGTATACAATGCGGGCAACCCGGGCGGCGACTTCAAAAAATACTGGTACAATGCGGTACATGCAAGTGGCACAGATGCACCATCTGTATTGCTTACACAGATGGATAAAAAGCCGTTCTCCAGCAAAGCGCAGGGTAAATGGGTCTTTATGGATTTCTGGGGAACCTGGTGCGGCCCCTGCAGGCAGGAGCACCCGCAACTGCAGAAGTTTTACGACTCTGTGATCAGCGCATATACAGACCAGATCTCCCTGCTCACCATTGCATGCAGGGATACGGAAACTTTGGTGAAGGACTATATGAAGGAAAAGAAATTCTCGTTCCCCGTTGCCATGTCGGATAACAGGATCGAAGAAACGTATCGCATCCAGGGTTATCCAACCAAAATACTCATCACGCCCGGCAACCATTACATTGTTGTGCCTTTCGGAGTGGATTGGGTTTCGTTTGTAAAGGCCTATGCAGGGCTTTGACGAGGACCCGGATCTGCTCACACCTCCACGAGCGGCCTTAAACGCATCACGGCCGGAACGCTTTTTGAAAGTAAAAAAAAGCGGAATTGTGCAGCTGCAGGGGATGGATTTCCAACATAATAGTTCCCGTTGCGATGATCGGTAGCGGCAGCCTATGCCTTTTCAGTGCCCCAATTGTTTTCTTGGCTCGATTTTTTTAGTAGCACCACGGAATTATCTTTGTATGGACAGTAAATCCCCATCCCGATATGCGCACCGTTTTAGTAGTTGATGACGAGATCGATTTTTTTCTGCTGATCAAAGATTACCTGGGGCAGCGCGACTACCAGGTATTTTCCGCAAATACACTGGCGGAAGGGTGGAAGATGCTGGAGGAGAAAAAATTCGATGTACTGCTGCTCGACAACAACCTGCCCGACGGCTTTGGCTGGAAACAGGCGCCCGAGATCCAGAAACGTTTCCCCGATCTCCGTATCACGCTCATCAGCGCCTATGAATCGATATTCCTGGTAACCACACTGGAAGGCGTCCCTTTCCGCATCATGGAAAAACCCGTCAGCCTCGAAACACTGATCAGCTATTTCTAACCATCCCAGGCTTTTCTGTGCTAATCTGTGAAATCAGTGGCAACTCATTCCAACCACCAACACCCAAAAAATCCTTACATTCATACCTTCTAACCCAATAACGATTGTATGAATCAAAAAACCAACTGGTCACAATTCGGCACACTCATCAGCGTGTTCTTTTTCTGGGGGTTTGTCGCAGCCTCTAACGACATCCTCATCCCCGTTTTCAAAAAAGCATTCAACCTTACCCAGGCACAGAGCCAGTACGTTTCGTTTGCGTTCTACGTGGCGTACACGGTAGGCTCGATCATTTATTTTGTGGTTTCTAAACTGATGGGTGGCGACCTGTTGAACAGGATCGGTTACAAGAACGGTATTGCCATCGGGCTGATCATTTCCGCCATCGGAACGCTCCTGTTTTACCCTGCTGCAAACGACGGTTCATTCACCCTGATGATCACCGGCCTGTTCATTGTAGGATTGGGTTTCTCCCTGCAGCAGATCGCTGCCAACCCATTGGCGATCGTGATCGGCGATCCTAAAACCGGGTCGCAGCGCCTGAACATGGCAGGAGGCGTAAACAATTTCGGAACCACCATCGGTCCATTGCTGGTGAGCCTTGCGATATTTGGAAGTGTAAGCGCGGGCTCAACGGAAGCGAGCATCGAAAACGTAAAGACGCCCTACCTTGTATTGGGCGCGGCGTTCCTGTTAGTGGCGGCGTTTTTTAAATTCTCAAGCATCCCCAATAAAATTGACCTCGAAGGCGTAGCCGCTTCCGAAGCATCGAGCGAATCGAAAGTGCTGCACAGGAAGTCGGTGCTCAGCTACCCGCAGCTCGTGATGGGTATGATCGGGATCTTTGTGTATGTGGGCGTGGAAGTGGCCACCGCAAGTAATTTGCCGGAGTACATGAGCCAGCACCTCAATATGCCCACCAACCAGGTGGCGCCTTATATCTCGTTGTATTGGGCGAGTTTGATGATGGGCCGCTGGACAGGCGCCGTAGGTGCTTTTGATGTAAGCGCCGGGGCGAAAAAGATCCTCAATTTCCTGATGCCTTATCTCGCATTCGCCACGTTCCTGGCCGTGAACGCCATCGCGCAGCACGATATCAGTTCATTTTATATTTATGGATTGGTGATCGTGGTAATGATCATCGGCGACATCCTGAGCAAAGGCAACCCTGCCCGTATGCTGCTGATCTTCTCGGCCATGGGAATTGCCGCACTGCTCATCGGCATGTTCACCAGCGGAATGACGAGCGTATTTGCGTTCACCAGTGTGGGCCTGTTCTGCAGCACATTGTGGCCATGTATCTTCACACTTGCCATCGCCGGGCTCGGTAAATACACCAACCAGGGCTCGAGCCTGCTGATCATGATGATCATGGGTGGCGGGTTCATCAGCGTTGCACAGGGCTTACTGGCATCAAACGACCTGTTGGGCATTCAATACAGCTACGTTGTTGGCGTTTTGTGTTTTGCCTACCTCGCCTTTTACGCCATCAAAGCAAAATCGATCCTGCAGAAACAGGGGATTGATTATGATGTGAAGACAGCAACAACACACTAAATAATTACTAATTACTAATTAAGAATTGGAAGTCAGGGATGGGCGGCATTTTTCGCTTGTTTTTGACTTCCTGTTTTTACGCGGTGCCATAGCGCTATCTTTGCACCATGACCTTCAGGATCCTCACCGTTGCAGCCCTCGCTACTTTTGAAATTTATGCCGCCATCCCCGCAGGTTTTGCGTTTGGGCTTTCGCCGTGGATCATATTTGCAGCAAGCCTGGTAGGCGGACTGGTGGGGGTTTATGTTGCAGTGTTTCTCGGCGAGTATATCAAACTGGTGATCGCCCGGTTCCGTAAACCCAAACCACCGAAACCGAAAACAGGATTGGTGTACAAGATCTGGGACAAATACGGCATCATCGGCCTCGGCTTCCTCGGCACCATGACGGTTGGAGCACCCGTAAGCATCGGCGTAGGAGTGGGCTTCAACGTGCCATTGAAGAAGATGGTGATGTGGTGCTGCTTAGGGGTGTTGGTTCGTTGTGCGCTCTTTACAACCTTAGGGCATTTTGGGATGAAACTCCTCTGATATCCCGCGTTCTTTATACGGTGATGCCCAGACCGGTGGCATATTTTATGTATTACCCTGTTACAAGCCAGGCTGACCGCTTCTAAACACACAGTTATGAAAAAGACAGCACTCGCAATGATCGTAGCGATGGTAACAGCGTTTTCATGCGCCACACCGGACGGTACACCCAAGAAACCAGATGCAGACACCGTACACATCGCGCCGGCGGATACGCTGAAGTATAGGGCGGATAGTACGACGAAATATTAGGCGCGGGCCGGTTGTAAGTACGATTTATACGGAGCGATACAGCCACTCAACTCATGTATTAAGCTTCCGCTATTCAGACGGTTTCTCGTGTGCACGAACTGGAACGACAGGGCAGGTGATGGCCGGGAAAGTTATGGCTGCGCGTGAACGGATTTTTCAAAAAATCAAATTAAATAATTCTTCCTAACGCCCGTTAGCTTAAATTCGCACTTCAAATCAGCTATATGGACTTTCAACTCACCGAAGAACAACTTATGATCCAGCAAGCCGCCCGTGATTTCGCCAAAAACGAATGCCTGCCGGGGGTGATCGAACGTGATGAACAGCAGAAATTCCCCAAAGAACAGGTAATGAAACTGGCCGAACTCGGTTTCATGGGTATGATGGTTTCGCCCGATTACGGCGGTGCCGGGATGGATTCGATGAGCTATGTACTGGCCATGGAAGAGATCAGTAAGATCGACGCCAGCGTCAGTGTTTGTATGAGCGTGAACAACAGCCTTGTTTGCTGGGGGCTCGAGGCCTTCGGTACCGAGGCACAAAAACAAAAATACCTGACACCACTCGCGCAGGGGCGCAAAGATGGCGAACTATACATCGGCGCCTTCCTGTTAAGCGAACCAGAGGCGGGCAGCGATGCCACCAGCCAGCAGACCAAGGCCGAAGACATGGGCGATCATTACGTGATCAACGGCACCAAGAACTGGATCACCAATGGTTCATCGGCTTCCGTTTACCTTGTTATCGCCCAAACGGATGTGAGCAAGGGCAGCCGTGGCATCAATGCCTTCATCGTTGAAAAAAGCTGGCCGGGCGTGGTGGTTGCCGCCAAAGAAAACAAACTCGGCATCCGCGGAAGCGATACGCATTCCATCATGTTCAACGATGTAAAGGTTCCCAAAGAAAACCGCATCGGCGAAGATGGTTTTGGTTTCAAATTCGCAATGAAAACCCTGGCGGGCGGGCGCATCGGCATCGCATCGCAGGCATTGGGTATTGCCAGCGGCGCTTATGAGCTGGCGCTCGCGTACAGCAAACAGCGCAAGGCCTTTGGTAAAGAGATCATGCACCACCAGGCCATCCAGTTCAAACTCGCCGACATGGCCACCAAAATTGAAGCGGCCCGTTTGCTTTGCCTCAAAGCGGCCTGGGAAAAAGACAACAACCTCGATTATACACTCAGCTCCTCCATGGCAAAAGTATTCGCATCGGAGGCCGCCATGTGGGTGGCCACTGAAGCAGTGCAGATACATGGAGGTTACGGCTTCGTAAAAGAATACCATGTTGAACGGCTGATGCGCGACGCGAAAATCACCCAGATCTATGAAGGAACTTCAGAGGTACAGCGCATCGTGATCTCGAGAAGCATCCTGAAATAAGGCCCGCGGGCTGCGATAAGGTACAGGCATGCAGGAAAAAAGGTTTATCACTTTGATCCGCATACTTATACCTTGTTCTATTTTTTTACCTTCACACAAACGCCGGCATGCCAGTTAACGTAGAAAAATACAATGAGATCATTGCTGAATTGGGTACGGTAACGCTGGTTGCCGTAAGCAAAACAAAACCCAACGAAGACATCGAAGAACTCTACCAACTCGGGCAAAGAGACTTTGGCGAGAACTACGTTCAGGAGCTCGTTGACAAACAGGCCATGCTCCCCGGCGACATCCGCTGGCATTTTATTGGCCACCTGCAAAGCAATAAGGTAAAATACATCGCACCATTTGTGCACCTGATCCACGGGGTCGACAGTTTGAAATTACTGACCGAGATCAACAAACAAGCCATCAAAAACAACCGCACCATCGATTGCCTCCTGCAGGTTCATATTGCGCAGGAAGAAACGAAGTTTGGAATGGATGAAGAAGAGCTGAGAGAAGTTTTTTCGCATCTCGATCAATTCAAAAACACAAGGCTCCGCGGTTTGATGGGCATGGCTTCCTTCAGTAATGATCTTTCAAAGATCCGCGGTGAATTCAGTGCGTTGAAAAAAACATTCGATGCCTTCCGTTCTTCTTCCGACTGTCAGATCCTGAGCATGGGCATGAGCGGCGATTATAAAATTGCGATAGAGGAGGGGAGCACGATGGTAAGGATCGGCAGTTTGTTGTTTGGCGCGCGGGACAAAAAGCTTTGATCCCTAATCCTGCCTGCGCCTCCGTATCATGCGCACGCGGATCAAAAAGATCGCAATACCGATAAAGACGACGCCAACGAGCCAGTACCGGTAATCGGAAACGATATTCTGTGCCGATGCGGTCCTGATCTCCCCATCCACATTGATCACGCGCACTTCGTTCTTCCGGTTCCATTCAAGCACCCATAATTTTCCATCGTTGTCGAATACCCCGCCTGTGATGACCTGGTCCGCATCTTTTTCTTTGAAGACCACATCGAGAGATCCATTGCTGTTTATTCTTTTGATCGCCCTGTCGCCTGCAACGGCTACATACAAAGGCCCCACATCGTTCTTTTGAAAAATACGGTAGATGCCGGGATCTTTTTCATCCGACGAAACAGGGCCGGCCACTTTTACCACAACATCTTTCGCATTGATCTTGTAGATCGCATTCCCGTTTGCAAAATACAGTGCGCCATCGTGCAAGGGCTGCAGCCACGAGATGCCCTTGAACGCGCCTGTGGCAAGGGTTTCAACGGTTCCGTCTTTTTTTCTTTTGAGAATGTGATCCGTTGTCAGTGCCTGCACGCGGTACTGGTTACCATCCAGGTCCCTCACCACTGAGAAATCAAAACCAGCGTATGCATTGGAGGTTCCGCTGATGGTATCGAGTTTTCCATTTGCATTCAGCCGCCAGAGATAATGATCAAAACGGTTGGTTGCCTCGTCTGCAAACCAGAAATGTTCACCGTAGAGGTTGTTCTTTTCATCGATGAACAATTCGTGCGAATGCACATTGCGTACCGCGATCGTTGTTTGGTGTGTGGATGGTTCCAGCCTGTAAACATTGCTGAGATCAGAATAGTAGATAAACCCTTTGCTGTTTTTCACGATCCCAATGGCCGGGTGCGCACTGGACACAACCGACAATACAAGCGAAAAAGAAAACAGGATCGATCTCATCTTGCGTAATTTATCCTAATATAAGATTTTTAACGCGGACCAGGGTCGCGGTCACAGCTTAACAAACCTCGCCAGCATCAACGGGTTCACCGTTTTCTTAAGCTCTCCCGGGTTCATCAATGTCTCCTGCAGGCGAAATCCATTCGATTCGAACAATGCCTGGATCTCCTTTTCATCCAGCAACGCCTGGCGGCAACCGCCGTGTATGCGATGGCCGGGTCTCGACAATGCTTCGCCCACGATCAATTCACCGCCTGTGTACATGATGTCCGAGATCTGCCTCGCCATTTTTGCCTGGTCCGGTATCTCATGCAGCGTGTTAAAGATCAAAACCTTTCCATAGCTGTGCAAAGGGAGGAAGAGACTGTCGGGCGTATTGTGTACCATACTGAATGTTGCATTCAATGGCGCACCTTTCACCTGCGAATAATAAGTCTGTACGTTGCGGAGCTTGGTTTCATTGAGACAGTTGCTGTCGATGTCAACCAGAACAAAATGCACATTTTTTTCTGTCATGAAACTGGCCAGCGCCCCTTCCAGACCGCCGCTTGCCGCGCCAATATCTACCAGTGTATCGTTGTTGTGCAGCCGGTAAAACGGGTAGGCTTTTTTGAAACCGTTTCTTGCCGCCACGGTATCGGGATATTTCCAGTAGCAAAAATCGAGGTTCTTATCGGGCTTCTGCGCATCGGCGTTGCCTGCGCAGAAGATCGATGCGAGCAAGAGCATAACCCGTATCGTAAAAAAAATGCTTCTGCGGACGTTGCGGTACACAGAAGCATTTTCTTGTTCATTGTATTGCGTACTCATTTCAGGGTTTCATCCAGCCATTTGTAAAATTCCCTTTGCCAAACCATTGCGTTTTGTGCAGTAAGCACCCAATGGTTTTCTTCAGGCAAATAGAGAAAGCGGCTCTTGATGCCTTTGAGCTGTGCGGCCTGGAAAGCCTGCTGGCCCTGCTCTACGGGTACGCGGTAGTCGCGGCCGCCCTGCACGATCAATATGGGTGTGTTCCATTTGTCGACAAAATTGCTGGGCGACTGGCTCATGGATCGCTGTGCCGCTGCATTGTTCTTATCCCAGTATGCGCCGCCTTTTTCCCAGTTTTCAAAAAACATTTCGTCTGTTGTTCCGTACATGCTCCTGAAATCGAATATGCCGTCGTGCGATATAAATGTTTTGAAACGTCCCTCGTGCAAACCTTCCAGGGCAAACACCGAGTAACCGCCAAAGCTTGCGCCTACACAGCCGAGGCGTTTTTTATCTACATAATTTTCTTTTGAAACATCGTCGATTGCGCTGAGGTAATCTTTGATCACCTGTCCACCCCAGTCTTTGCTTACTTCTTCGTTCCATTTTGTTCCGAAGCCCGGCATTCCCCTGCGCGCCGGTGCCACCACGATGTAGCCCTGCGCCGCCATCAGTTGAAAGTTCCAGCGGAATGAATAGGACTGGGTTAAAGGCGATTGAGGCCCGCCCTGGCAATACAACAGCGTCGGGTATTTTTTCGATGCATCAAAACCCGGCGGATAGATCACCCATACCAGCATTTTTTTGTTATCGGTTGTGGTTACCCATCTTCTTTCTGTTTTGCTCTTTGCGATCTTTGCGTACGCTTCTGTGTTCACATTGGTCATCTGCTCAAACCGGCCATTCGATGGATCCACTTTGTAGATCTCGGTGGCCTGGTTCATATCGTTGCGCGCAACATATACAAGGTTGTCTGCTTCGCCGATCACCGCACTCACATCAAAATCACCTTTGGTGATCTGCCTGATAACAGGCGCTGATTTTGTAGCGCCCGCATCGTTCACAACAAACAGTTGAAGCGTTCCATCTATCGGTGCAATAAAGTAAATGCTGTCGCCACGCCTGCTCCATCGGAAGCTCTCCACGTGTATATCGTCGCGGTGCTGGGTGAGGTTTGTTTTTGTTTTGCCATCAAATACAATGAGATCCTGTTTGTCTGCTTCGTATCCATCCCGTTTCATCTGCAGCCAGGCGAGTTGCCCTTTGTTGCTGAAGGCCGGGTTCACATCGTAGCCCTTGTTTTCTTCGGTAAGGTTTTTTGTTGTTCCGCTTTCGGCATCGTATTCAAACAGGTCTGTATTGGTGCTGAGTGCGTATTCGGTTCCTGTTTTTTTCTTTGCCACGTAAACAAGGTGCCTGCCATCGGGGTTCCATACATAATCTTCTTCGCCACCGAAAGGTTTTGTAGGAGAATCGTACGCTTCGTTGAAGAGAAGATCGCGTGACTGCCTGCGTACGGGTTTGCCGTTTACCACCGGTGCCACGAATACATGATCGTACTTGCCGTCTTCCCATGTATCCCAATGGCGGTAGTTGAGCGAGTTGTATACATATGCGTTGGATTTCGGCAGGTCTTTGTAAAGCTCGGCACCTGTAACGGGTTGAATGCTTACCGCGCTGTCGTAGGCAAAGAATTTTTTATTGGATGAGATCTTGCTGTTCACAAAAACGCTGTCCAGGTTCGGGATCTCCACCGAGCCACCGCCGCTGGTTGCCATCAGGTAGAGCTTGCGTGTGCTTTTGTTGGTGACGATATTGGGCGTGGTAACGGAATAGATCAGGTATTGATCATCCTTCGAAATACCGAGGCCTGTTACACGGCCTAATTTCCAGAGCTGTTCGGGTGTCAGTTTGTTTTGCGCGGTTGAGGTGAGGGTGGTGGTGACAAGGATAAATAGGAGGAAACGTTTCATGCTGTTGTTCTTTTATTTTTTTAATACCCAACGGGTGTTCTCTTCACTGTTTTATGATTTGATCATTTAATTAACTCTTTCCTGGGTGCTTCGTTCATTACACCCGTCATGCCTTTTTTCGCGGTTGTTTCGCTCGGGCCGCTAGGCCTCGTTCCGGTTCTGCGGCTCCTTTGCCCTCTGCTTGACTGCCATCGCTTCGCCCGGCACCGAACCCAAAGAGGCCGCGCCACCGGAACTGGTATCGTTTCGTTCACCGGTTTTTAACTGAACTCTAATGCATTCTTTATTATTCTTTCTTGATTCTTGATTTTTGATTCTTCATCAATTCCTAATTCCTAATTTCTAATTCCTAATTATAAAAGCTGTTTTGTTATTTTTTAAAATCAAACACCAACTGGCAAAACGCTTTTATCCCAACATCCAGTTTGCTGTCGTCGATGTAAAAATCGGGGGTATGGTGCGCGGGGGCGTCTTCCATTTTAAGGGTGGGGTTGCGGGCGCCGAGGTAGAAGAAGAAGGAGGGTGCCCGGGTTCCGTAAAAAGAAAAATCCTCTGCGCCGGTTACCCAATGGTAAGGAACAACATGGGCACTGCCCGCGGCTTTTTGTAAGGATGGCAGGGAGCGTTCCACGAGTTTCGGATCGTTGTAAGTTACCAGTGTTTTTGTATCGATCGTTACTTCGGCCGTGGCGCCATATACTTCTGCAATGTTCTTTACCGTGTTACGGATGCGTTCGTGCACTTCTTTCTGCATCTTGCTGTCGAGCGTCCGGATGGTTCCTTCCATCACGGCTTCTTCGGGGATGATGTTGGGGCGAACGCCCGCACTGATCTTTCCTACCGTGATGATCACGGGCGCCTGCGTAAGGTCCATCTGCCTGCTTACAATCGTCTGTAAATTCTGTATGATGTTTGAGCTCACCACGATCGGATCGATGCCTTTCCAGGGGTCTGCACCATGACTCTGTTTCCCCTTCACTTTTATCGTGAACCAATCCGATGAAGCCATGAACGCTTCGGGTTTGTAATAGATGCTCCCGTTGTCGCCAAACGATTCAATGTGAATACCGAATACCGCATCGATCTTCGGGTTGTCCATCGCGCCTTCCTTGATCATCAATGGTGCGCCGCCCTCTTCGTTTGCAGGAGGGCCCTCCTCTGCGGGTTGAAACAGGAACACCACCGTGCCCGGTAGATCGGCCTTCATCTTTGATAAAACTTCCGCAGTGCCCATCAGCATGGCAATGTGCGAGTCGTGGCCGCAGGCATGCATTACACCCACTTTCTGACCGTTGTATTCGGCAGTGGCGGTCGACTTGAAAGGCAGCGCATTGCGCTCCGTAACCGGCAACCCATCGATGTCTGCCCGCAAACCCACAACAGCGCCGGGCCGTCCGCCTTTTAATACGCCAACAACACCGGTGCCGGCCACGATCCTTGTTTCAATACCGAGTTGTTTTAAATGCTCAGCAATCTTTTTAGAAGTATTGAATTCGCGGTTCGACAGTTCGGGGTTCTGGTGAAAATACCGCCGCCACTCGATCACTTTGGGAAGCTCGGCTTTAACGAGCGATTCGTACGATGCGGGCATGTTCTGTGCGCCGGCAGTTACCGCGGTGAAAAGAAGAATGGGCAGAAGTTGTTTTTTCATGTTGTTGTTTGCTGTAAGATAACAATTATTTGAGGTTGCGGCAGATCACACCTGGTGTATTACCTGTATTCGCCAAATACTTTTCTCAACTCATCTGCAATTTCACCGAGTGTACAGTAATTTTCCACCGCATCGATCACAAACGGCATCAGGTTCTTGTGTTCCCCGGCCGCCAGGGAAATATTACGCAGGCATTCTTCCGTTTTTGCGTTGTTGCGTTTTGCCCTTAAAGCAGCGAGTTTTTCGGATTGCATTACGCGGATGTGATCGTCGATCTTAAACCCGGGAACGGGGGTCTCTTTATCGATGGTAAATTTGTTCACGCCCACGATGATCTTCTCACCGCTTTCTATATTGCGCTGGTATTCGTAAGCGCTCCGCGCGATCTCATCCTGCATAAACCCCGCTTCAATGGCGCTAACGCTGCCGCCCATGGCATCGATCCTGTGAACGAGTTCCCATGCTTTTTCTTCCACTTCGCTGGTGAGCGATTCCACAAAATAACTTCCTGCCAGGGGGTCAACCGTATCGGGCGCGCCGCTTTCAAACGCAACGATCTGCTGCGTGCGCAAAGCAATGCGGGCCGCTTCTTCTGTAGGCAGGCTCAACGCTTCATCATACCCGTTCGTGTGCAGGCTCTGTGTGCCGCCAAGCACGGCCGCCAGCGTCTGGATGGTTACGCGGCTGATGTTGTTCAACGGCTGCTGCGCGGTTAAAGTTGCGCCGCCCGTTTGCGTGTGAAAACGGAGCATCATCGCTTTTTCATCCGTGGCGCCGAGGTCTTTCATCATCTTTGCCCACATCCTGCGCGCCGCGCGGAACTTGGCAACTTCCTCGAAGAGATTGTTGTGTGCGTTGAAAAAGAACGAGAGCCGTTTGCCGAACACATTTATGTCCAACCCCTTTTCCAGCGCCGCCTGTACATAGGCCTTCCCGTTGCTCAACGTAAATGCGATCTCCTGCACGGCGGTGCTGCCCGCTTCGCGGATGTGGTAGCCGGAGATGGAGATGGTGTTCCATTTCGGTAATTCCTTGCTGCACCATTCAAAAATATCGGTGATGATGCGCATCGATGATTTGGGTGGATAGATGTAGGTGCCGCGCGCCGCATATTCTTTCAATATATCGTTCTGTATCGTTCCCGTGATCTTCTTCAGATCGGCGCCCTGCTTTTTTGCAAGCGCCACATACAAGGCCAGGAGTATGAACCCCGTGGCGTTGATGGTCATGGATGTACTCACTTGTTCGAGCCGGATGTCTTTGAAAAGCAGTTCCATGTCTTCAAGGCTGTCAATGGCCACGCCCACTTTTCCTACTTCTCCTTCTGCCAGTGCATGGTCGCTGTCGTAACCGATCTGCGTGGGCAGATCGAAGGCAACGCTCAACCCCATCACTCCCTGCGAAAGAAGGTAGTGATAACGTTTGTTGCTTTCTTCCGCCGTAGAGAAACCGGCATACTGACGCATCGTCCACAATTTTCCGCGGTACATATCAGGCTGGATCCCTCTTGTGTAAGGAAATTGCCCGGGGCGTTCTGTTTGTGGTTGCGCGCCGGGTGATTCTGCGGTGTAAAGCGTTTGTATTTCTATTCCGCTGTCGGTATGTATTTTTTTATCTGGCATAGTAACAAGGATCAGGGTAGAGGGGCCGGTGACAGGATTTGGTTGCTTCATTCCATCCATCCAACGGCTCTGTTACAACAAACGTTTCGCTTCATAACCCAAAGCTTCGCTCACCAGTTCGTGCTGGTTGTTTTTGGGATCGTTCATGATGAATTCCAGCAATGCCTTGCTGAGGTCAAGTCCTGTAGCTTCCTGCGGCATCACCGATGTTACCTGATTGATGATGAGCAGGTTTTTCTCTTTCAGGTTTTTCACTGCGTTCCATGTTTCCGGGGTGATGTAGATCTGCTGGGTGATGTTGTAATCAAACTCATCACGTATGCTCCTCGTAAGCACATGCGCCATATCGCGGGCGGATAAACCCGTGTGTGGGGTGCGATTGATCAGGTTGGGAAGGGTAATGCGGTCAACCAGCAGGGCCATTCTTTCGTACGCCTGTAACTGCAGTCCCGTAGAACCGGGATGCGCGGGTTTTGCATCGGTTGTCTTTTTTTCGTCGGGCGTTCTTTTGATCACAAAGAAATAAACAAGCACACCTACTACGATAACAAGCAAAATGAGGTAAAGGCTATTGTCCACCGGTAATTTTTCTCAAAAATAAGGTAAAGCAAAGAGTGGTGAGCGTTGTTCTTCGAGGCCGAAGCCCGTTCACCGCCATATTGCGCCGACAATGGCCTCCCGGGCACGGTATTTTAGTTGATTTTTCCGGTATCGTAAGGAGAGAGCCCTGCAAAACCACGCATTGTTCGTAATTTTACAACCAATAGGAGCCGGGCCAAGGTAAACGAAGGCCGGCTAAAAAAAAGAAAATGGAAACACTAACAAATACATCACCCGTAACCCTTACAGAAGGCGCAGTTGCCGAGATCCGGCGGTTGATGAACGAAGAGGGGTTTGATACAACGCAGTTCCTCCGTATTGGCGTAAAAGGCGGCGGTTGCAGTGGTATGACGTATGTGCTCGGCTTCGATCACATCCAGCCCGAAGATGAAAAATTCGAGATCGCAGGTGTGGCGTGCATCATGAACAAGAGCCACAAACTCTACCTGTTCGGAATGGAAGTGGATTGGCAGGGCGGATTGAACAGCCGCGGATTTACTTTCAGCAACCCGAACGCCAGTAAAACATGCGGTTGCGGAACATCGTTCTCCGTCTAGTCTTAAAAATAGTATCGATAACAGGAGCCACGTTTTTTACCGTGGCTTTTTTGTTGACAGGATGGCCATGTACAAAAAACAAAAGGGTTAAAGCGGTTTGACCCACTTTAACCCTTTTGGTTATTTCAATCGCCCTGGTTACTTTTTAGCAGCTTCCGGCGCTTTTTTACCCAATGGCCTGTTCTTCGCAAAATCTACGAGAACCGGTGCGGCCACGAAGATAGAAGAGTAGGTTCCGGTAACAACCCCGATCAGCATTGCGAACGCAAAACCGCGTGTTACTTCCCCACCGAAAATGAAGAGGATGAGGATGGTCAGGAACACGGTCAATGATGTCATGATCGTACGGCTCAGTGTTTCATTGATCGCACGGTTGATCACCACTGCATTGTCTGAACCCTTCATCAGTGAACTGTCTTCACGGATACGGTCGTAAACGATCACCGTATCGTTCATCGAGAACCCGATCACCGTCAATATCGCTGCAATGAAGTGCTGGTCTATTTCGAGCGGGAACGGCACGATCTTACGTGCAAAACTGAACACGATTAATGTTACAAATACGTCGTGCAGCAATGCGAAGATCGTTCCCAGTGAATACCTCCAGTCGCGGAAACGGATGAAGATGTACAAACAGATCACGATGATACCAAAGACAACCGCTTTTGTTGCACCTTTTTTCAGATCGTCTGAAATGGTTGGCAATACCGTTTGCGAGCTTTGTTTGTAGTTCCTGTCAAAGTCAACATACGATGTTCCGGGCGCCAGGTGGTTTTTCAACCCGTTGTACAATTTCGCTTCAACGAGTGAATCGATATTGCTTCCGGTTTCCTTGATCTTATAAGAAGTAGTGATGTTGATCTGGTTCTTGGTATCCACGGTTTTGATCAATACCGCCTCGCCAAATTCTGCTTTCAGCTCATCGCGGATCTGGTCTTCGTTCACCGCTTTTTCAAAACGCACGGTGTAACTGCGTCCACCGGAGAACTCAACCCCTTCATCAAATGCATCTGCACGGAAGAAGGTGCTGATACCGGCAATAAAGATCACGACAGAAAGCGCGTAAGCGTATTTCCTGTATTCGATGAATTTGAAAGAAGCGTGTTTGAATATCCTTCTTGAGATACCTGTGAAATATTCAAAGTGGCGGTTCTTGTTCATGTAGATGTCGGTGATCAGGCGGGACACCATGATTCCGCAGAACAACGACAATAAGATACCGATGATCTGCGTGGTTGCGAAACCGAGTACCGGGCCCAAACCGAAGTAGGCAAGGATGATCGCGGTAAGCAAAGTGGTAACGTGCGCATCCAGTACGGGAGAGAGGGAACGTTTGTAACCATCGTTAACCGCATTCTGGTAACTCTTTCCCTTGGTAAGTTCTTCTTTGATACGCTCGAAGATGATTACGTTGGTATCCACCGCGAGGCCAACCGTTAACACGAGACCTGCGATGCCCGGCGCCGTAAGCGTAAAGCCCAATGCACTCAGGATACCGATGGTGAACAGGAGGTTGAGAATGAGGGCGATGTTGGCAACCCATCCGCCTGTGTTAAAGTAAAGCAGCATCAACGCGAAGATCACGATGAAGGAGATCAGGAACGACAATCCGCCGCCCTGGATAGAGGCCTTTCCGAGGGTAGGGCCCACCTGTTGTTCCTGGATGATCTTCGCAGGGGCAGGAAGTTTACCGCTCTCGAGGATCTGTGCAAGATCCTGCGCTTCTTTTACGCTATAGTTACCTGCGATCTGTGAGTTTCCGTTAGGGATCTCACCGTTCACCGTAGGTGCAGAGTAAACAAAATTATCGAGTACAACAGCGATCGGTTTGCCAACGTTGCGGGCTGTCATTTTTGCCCAGATCGCGGTACCGGCTTTGTCCATGTTCATTTTAATGGCAGGGCGGCCTTTCTCGTCAAAATCCTGTCCTGCACTGATGCCTTCTCCACCCAACTCGGCCTGGCCGTTGTCGAGCGTTTTGATGGCATACAACATCAGGATGTCTTTCACATTCGGGTCATCCAGTTCCGCTTTACCATACATAAATACCAGGTTGGATGGGAACTTGCTTTTCACCACATCCATTCTCAGGTAATCGTTAAGGGTACCGGTATCTTTTGATGATACATAACCCAGCGCCGCCGGGTAATATACCTTACCTGTTTTATCCTGCGATGGCTGTGTGAACCTGATCAACCTTGCGACCGGGTTTTTGTTGGCCTGTTTTGCAAGACTGTCTGCAGATGCATTCGATTTTGAAGAGGCTGCAGGCGTGAGGTTCGACAGGGTCGCTGTTTTGCTGGTATCTGTTTTAGCAGGTGCAACAGCAGCAGTTGCGGTTGTATCTTTTACGGCAGCCTTTGTGGTGTCTGCGGTTTTGGTTCCGTTGAGGAAATCTTCAACTGCTTTATCCGCAGCGATCACGCCGTTCTGGATATCGCGGCTTTCGAAAGTATACACTTCGAAGAACTGGAGGTTGGCGGTTGACTGCAGGAAGGCACGTACCCTTTCTTTGTCGGTAACGCCGGCCAGTTCGATGCTGATGTAGCCTTTAACAGGGTCGGGGTTGATGTTTGGCGATGCCACACCAAACCGGTCGATCCTCGTGCGGAGGATCCTGTAAGTGGTGTTGAAAGCAGTAGTGGCCTGATCTTTCAGGTAAGCAGCCACTGCATCATCGCTGGCATCTATCTTCACTTTCCCGTTGCTGCGGGCGGCGAAATAAGTGGCCAGCCTGGTATCGGGGCTCACTTTCTTCAATTCCTGCCGGAAGAGGGAAATAAGGTCTGCACTTGTATTTGCCTTGATGGCTACCGCCTGGCTAAGGGCCTTGTTGAAGTTTACGTCTTTGGTATAGTTGGCGAGGGATTTCAGCAATCCGTCGAGGCCAACTTCCATCGTAACGCTCATACCACCCTGGAGGTCGAGACCGAGCATCAGCTCTTTGTCTTTCGCACTGCGGTACGTGGTCAGGCCAAACGCGAGTTTGGTATCCTTCGTACTGTCGAGCAGGCGTTTCAGCCTTTCTTTTTTGAGGTCGGCGAGTGTGTCGGCATAAGCGGCCTGTAACTCTTTGTTTCCGGGGTACTTAACTTCCGGGGCGGGGAATCGTTTCAGCCATTCTGTGGCTTTCTTGTCCATCGCACTTTCGTGATTTTTTACGAACCAGGTGAAGGACAATTGATACAGGCAGATGAGTATCAAAGCAATCGCAAAAAATCGCACTAAACCTTTCAGTTGCATATTAGTAACGGTTTACAAATTTTTTTAGAGCGGCAAAGATAGGGGAATGGGAATGAAATAGGTGGAACAAGTTTTGACGGGGTAAGGCGCAGGTTACAGGCCCAGGCCGCACCCGGGATTTTCACCCATGCAGCCTGTGGCCAGGATCCTGTGGGCCAACGGATTATTTCACATCGTTCACGGTAATATCAAAGAAGATCGGCGCATTGCCCGGTATGGCCGGCAGGTTACCCCCGCAGCTGTAAGCGAGCGCCGAAGGAATAATGAGTTTGATGCGGCCGCCTTTCCTGATCAGGGGGATGCCTAATTTCCAGCCATCGATCACACTGCTCAGTTGCCAGTCCTGCGACACGGCAACAGAAGTGAAAACCGTCCCATCCATCAGTTTACCTGTATATACCACCGATACGGTGTTGTTAACGGTAATGGCCGGGCCCGAACCAGGGGCGATGATCTCGTATAAAAAGCCGTTGGGATTTTCAGAAGCGGTGATGCCATTGGCAGTAGCATAGGCCTGCAACTGCACTTTTTCGTTCGCCACGGGAATCGGCTGGCAGCCGGTATCCGCCTTACCACACGAATTCAATAAAAGAAGGGAGAGAATAAGCAGGGAGCCAAGGATTTTTTTCATGAACATTTTTTTAGATAGACTGTTTTTCAGCTGTTAAGGCTGCTTTGGTGATTGATTTTCGGACCTGTTTTTTGCCGAAAGCAGTTCGCGGTACCGCTGTTCCTGCATTTCCCATTTGAATTTGCGGTAAAAAAAAGCCATGAAAAAGGAGAGAAGCAGGATGGCGATAAGCAATACGACCGAGCTCATCCTCGAATTGGCCACCATGTTCGCCCTGGTGAACCAGCCCGTTTCCAGGCAGATGATCACACCTGCACCGATGGCAAAACCGGAAGACAATCCCACCACGAACGGTTTTGCACTCGTTCTTTCTTTCTCCCGGTTCTTTTCCCAGAAATGCAGGAACGCTTCATTTTCATGACTCAACATGCCGCGAAAATAAGCTGTTAGCCTATAGCCAGCGGCCATGCTCCCTTATTTTTTTGGGCCCTTGTGCCGAAACACTGTTTTTCCCGGTTATTTTTTCCAGCACCCGTAAGCACGCGGCGCATAAATGAAGTATTTTGGTGACCTCAACCAAGCTGCTGATGCATTTTGTAAAGAAGTACGGGGCTCTTATTTTCCTGGCACTGCTGCTGGCCCACCTGTGTTGTATCTACTGGGGGCCGGCTCCCTGGCGAATGGTGTCGAAGCTGGTATTGATCCCGTTCCTTCTATTGTATTTATCCGCTTCGCGGGAAGGTATTGTGCATCCGCTCGTGGTAGCAGGATTGGTTTGTTCGTTTGCCGGCGATGTGTTCCTCGCTTTTTCGGGCGAGATCTTCTTCCTGGCGGGAATGTTTGCTTTTATATGTACGCATGTATGCAACCTTGCCTATTTTGTAAAGCTGCGCAGAGCGGTTACGCCGTCGGGTGGCAGGGAGTTTATGCCCGCTATGGCAGGCTATATGATCGTATTGGGCTGTTATGTGATGTTCCACCTGTTCAACCATTTGGGCAACCTACGGGTGCCCATTATTGTGTACATGCTCATTATTAGTGCAATGGCCATCGCAGCGGCAGGCACAGCGGTGAATGCGTTGATACGAAAGGCCGCGGTAATGTATTTTATGCCGGGCGCGGCATTGTTTGCTTTGTCGGACGGCATTTTGGCGATGAACAAATTCGCGTGGCACGAACCCATGGCCGACCTTGCGGTAATGGCAACATACGGTGCCGCGCAGTTCTGCCTGGTAAAAGGATTTATCAAAATAACTCAAATAAAAGTTCACTCACCCGGGTCATAAACTTGAATGGCAGCGTGTTAGAACAATAATGCGCGATAAAGAAAATTATGCAGGCGTTTTTCAACAAAAGAATATTGACGATATATTGGCTGGTACTGCTGGTTCATCTCGTGTTCCAGTACTTCGTGCTCCCGTACCGTGCGGTTACCAAACCGATGCTGGTGCCCCTTTTGCTTACTTATCTTCTGTTGAAAGACGACAATATTGGAAAACCCGCGGGAAAATTCCTGTTCTACATCGGGCTCTTTCTTGCCTTTTTCGGGGATGTATTTCTTATCCTTATCAACGACACCTTTTTCCTCGCGGGCATGGTTGCCTTTATGCTGATGAACCTGTTTTACAGCATTTCATTTCTGTGCCTCAGCCCGTTCAGGCTCAGTAAGAGTTTGCCCTTTTTTGTTTCACTGGTGTTGCTGTCTTCGCTTGCCATCTGGATCTACAATGGCCTCGCCGAAGGCATGGGCGATTACCGCATGCCGGTAACGATCTATCTTTTCTCGCTCATCTTCCTCGTTGGCTTCGCCATCAACGTAACCAACAACGAAAGGCACAGGAAAACAGCGTTGCGCTTCCTGGTACCGGGCACCGTGATCTTCATGATGGAAAACATACTGGTGGCAGTAAACCTGTTTATGCTCGATAAGGACAAAGATGTCTACATCGCCATTATGTTTACGTATGGACTTGCACAGTACCTCATTGTAAAAGGCATGCGGCAGGCCTATCTTCCAACGAATGTTGGGGGGAATGGCACGCCCGCTTAGGCCTCAGTTATTCTCCAGCTTTTGTTCTGTAAGCGTTCACGGAATAGGTGTGCAGGGTGCGGACACGGAGCCTGTCGTTTTTAAAACTAACTTCCCTGTATTCCATAAAGTTGTTCTTCTTATCGAGAAAACCGATCAACGCGGTAAGCGGTTCCCTGCCTTTGCGAACCGCAACGATGGGCTCTCTTCCGAAATTGGGGATGTTTACAGAATCCGTAAGGCGCAGTTCCTTGCATTGAATATGAACCGTGTAATGAAAGGTCCGTTTTGTTTCATACAAACCAACATAGAATTTCCAATCGTTCAATTCGTCTTTAAGCGGCTCGCTGTATTCTGCCGCCGGCGTGGTTTTTACAACGGACCTGGTTTCGGAAACGGGAACGGGTTCATCCACTTTCACAACTTCTGCCCCTGTAACAACAGCTGTTTTTTTTGTAACCGTTCCGTCGCATGAAACCAACAGGAAAGCGCAAATGGCGAAAATATATTTCATGAAATAAATATAATAAAAAATGAATTTGATTTTCGTGGCGTGAAAAAATCAACGCAAAAAAAAATCCCGGCCTAAGCCAGGATCTTTTCTATGATTGTTCTGATCGTAATTATTTCTTCGTCTGGATGTCAACGATGAAATTCTGCTGACCTCCAAAGAACGACGCATATTTCATTTTGATATTGTCTGGCTGTTGTTTGTCGTTGATGTAAAGAACACCATCTTTCATTTTCAAAGTGGCATTGTCGCCGGCGATCACGCCATCTGCTTTCAATGCTGCGGTGAGCGATTTAAATGCACGCGCATCGCCGTACATAACGGTTTTAACAATGGCCGTATCGCTGCTGTTTACTTTTGCATCCACGCGTTGTTCGATCGCCTGGTTCACTTTCGGCCCTGCCTTGTGCAATGTTGCAAGGGTAGGGGCAATGACCAGCGATACGATCGACATCAGTTTAATAAGGATGTTCATGGATGGCCCTGAAGTATCTTTAAACGGATCACCAACGGTATCGCCCGTTACCGATGCTTTGTGGGGCTCTGAACCTTTGTAATAGATGGTTCCGTTGATATCGGCGCCTGTTTCAAAAGATTTTTTGGCATTGTCCCATGCACCGCCTGCATTGTTCTGGAACATACCCATCAGTACACCACTTACGGTGGCTCCTGCCAGGAAGCCGCCCAGTACTTCGGCTCCGAATACAAACCCGATGATGATCGGCGAGATGATCGCGATGGCGCCCGGCACCATCATTTTTTTGAGGGATGCTTCGGTAGAAATGGCAACGCATTTGTCGTACTCCGGCTTGCCCGTACCATCCATGATTCCTGGAATGCTGTGGAACTGTCGGCGTACTTCCTGTACCATGGCCATTGCAGCTTCACCCACCGCGCGGATGGCGAGAGAGGAGAAGATGAATGGGATCATACCACCTACAAAAAGGCCGGCGAGTACGTCTGCATGGTAAATATCGATTCCGTCAATACCCGCGATACCAACGAATGCCGCAAAGAGCGCGAGCGCCGTTAATGCCGCAGAGGCAATCGCAAAACCTTTACCGGTTGCTGCAGTGGTGTTACCAACTGCATCGAGGATGTCCGTTTTTTCGCGAACGTCTTTTGGCAATTCGCTCATTTCGGCGATACCGCCTGCATTGTCAGCGATCGGGCCAAATGCATCGATCGCGAGTTGCATGGCCGTAGTGGCCATCATACCTGCTGCGGCTATGGCCACACCATACAAACCTGCACAGGCATACGATCCATAGATACCACCGGCAAGAACAATGATCGGCAACAGCGTACTTTCCATACCGATCGCCAGGCCACCGATGATGTTGGTGGCATGCCCCGTAGACGACTGGCGGATGATGCTGTTTACCGGGCGTTTGCCCATTGCAGTATAATATTCGGTAATGATACTCATTAATGTACCCACGGCAAGACCCACCATGATCGCACCAAAAATGCGGTTCGGTGTAAAGTCGAAACCTCTCAGCACCATGTGCTCCGGCATGAGCCAGTTAACGAGAAAATAGGAGGCTACTGCGGTCAATACGATCGATCCCCAGTTGCCCATGTTCAATGCGGCCTGCACTTTTTGGGTGCCAACACCGGCTGCATCTGATATTTTTACAAACCATGTTCCGATGATCGAGAAAAGGATACCCATGGCCGCGATGAGCATAGGGAGGAGGATGGGTGACAACCCGCTGAACCTGTCGTTCAGCAATGCGCCGCCCGCACCTGTCACTTCTCTTCCGAGAACCATTGTTGCAAGAACTGTTGCCACATAGCTGCCGAACAGATCGGCGCCCATACCGGCAACGTCTCCCACGTTATCTCCCACGTTGTCTGCAATGGTTGCAGGGTTGCGCGGATCGTCTTCAGGAATGCCTGCTTCTACTTTACCTACGAGGTCGGCGCCCACATCTGCTGCCTTGGTATAGATACCACCACCCACACGCGCAAACAACGCGATGCTTTCTGCGCCCAGCGAGAATCCGGTGAGCACTTCGATGGTTCTTTTCATTTCTTCGCTGTCAACAGCGGCGTTCGGTGCAAAGATCATTTTGAGGATGATGAAGAGTGCTCCCAGGCCCAATACCGCCAGACCCGCAACACCCATTCCCATTACCGATCCACCGGTGAAGGAAACCTTCAGGGCCTTGCTGAGGCTTGTTCTTGCGGCCTGCGCCGTACGAACGTTTGCCTTAGTGGCCACTTTCATACCGATAAAACCGGCCAGGGCACTGAAAAACGCACCCAGTACAAATGCCAGTGCAATGCTCCAGTGGCTGTTGGCGTCAGAATAACCCATCACACCCAACAACAGCCCAACCACTACTACAAAATAGCCGAGGATCTTGTATTCCGCTTTCAGGAAAGCCATGGCACCTTCTGCGATGTAGGTGCTGATCTCTTTCATACGGTCACTGCCCGCATCCTGCTTCGATACCCAATTAAATTTTATCAATGTGTAAAGGAGACCTACGATCCCCATTGCCGGGACGGCATAAAACATGATTCTTTCCATAAAGCGATTTAATCTGCTGTTTTTTAAAAGTCTGCAAAAATAGGAGGATTTGGCTAAAAACGCTCCCTATCGCCCCTTTTCTGTGCGAGTGTGTATAAAATGAGCGGCCTGCGGTAAGTTATTGGTCTATCAGGTCGAGCGAAGTAGTGTCTGCCCGGCCCGTAAACACCGAGCTCATCTTTCCCGCGCTCCAGATGGCCCGGTTGAAGTTGTTGCCGATGATGATCACCGTTGCCGTATCGGCCACCAGCCGTTTGAATGATGCGGTATTGCCATGCCACCATCCGTTGTGGTAAACAATGGTAGGATCCGGCGGATGAACCAGCAGGTGCCAGCCCAACCCGTAATTTTTCTCGCCCCGCTTTTCAAAACTATACGGTGTATAGGCCAATTCCTGGCTTTTGGCCGAGATAAACGTACCTAGGTACAGGGCGCGGTCCCACAAAAGCAGGTCGCGCACGGTAGTGTACACGTTCTTGTCTCCATAAATACAATCCAGCTTCTCCAGTTTAAAAGGTGAAAACCGGTAATTGTACGAAGGAACGTAATTGGCAGAATCCTTTATGCTGAACACATAACTGTGCTTCATGCCCAGCGGTTGGAACACGTACGTTGTAAGGTAAGTGGGAAAGTCCATCCCCGAGATCTCTTCCACGATCAGGGCAAGTATGGCGAAATTGGTATTGCAGTAATTGTAAAAACGGTTTGGCGTGCCGATCAGTGCCGGACGGCGCATGGCGAGGTAATTGAGCACATCGCGGTTGGTGGCAAGCCCGTTGAAGGTGAGCGGCGTTTTGATGGTGCGGTACCGCGTAATGGTGCGCCCCTTCCTGTTCTTTGTTTTGTAAGCTTCTGAACGCGTGCCCTGCATGAACACCTCGTATTTCTGCAACCCGCTCCTGTGCGAAAGCAGGTTTTTGATGGTGATGTTTTCATAAGGGAACGAAGGCAGGTATTTCTGAACACGGTCTTCGAGCGAAAGCTTTCCTTCCTCCATCAATTTCAAAATCGCCGCCGAAGTGAAGGTTTTTGAAATAGAGGCCACGTGCAGCGGTGTGGTAGAATCGATGGCTTTGCGCGTCCTCGTATCATAAATACCACGGTAGTCTTCAAAAACGATCTCGCCGTTCTTTGCCAGAAGGATGCCCCCGCTGAAATTGCCCCTTCCCAAACCATTCCTGAAAAGCGGTTCGATGGCCGCTGCGTAATAGGCTTTTTCTTTCCCGCTGAGCGGGGTGAAGCCATCTATGTGATTGGTGGTTACGGCACTTTTCAACTCAGGCGAAGATGATTGAGAACCACAGGCTATCACAAGAAAGGTAAACAATGGGATCATCTTCGAAATCTGCATGCGGAGTCAATTTTGTTCGTAAGCTGCAAAGGTAATGCCCGCCGTTGGCCGCTGTTGTAACGTGGAAAACTATCTACATTGGGCTAAAACAAATAACATTGTTATTTTCGTGGGCATGAGCAAGCAAGCGACCACCAGTTATCCGAAAGACCGGATCAATATTCTTTTTCTTGAAAACATCAGCGACAAAGCCGTTCAGCAGTTCAACCGGAATGGCTATGTAAAGGCGCGCAAACTTACGGGTGCCCTGAGCGAGGAGGAGCTGATCAGGGAGATCAAAGACGTTCATCTACTCGGCATCCGTTCCAAAACACATATCTCCGCAAAAGTGCTCGCTGCAGCTACCAAGTTACAGGCGATCGGCTGTTTTTGCATAGGGGTGAACCAGGTTGACCTGAAAGCCGCCACCCAGGCCGGTGTTGTTGTGTTCAACGCGCCCTACAGCAATACAAGAAGCGTGGCCGAACTGGTGATCGGTTCGTCGATCATGCTCATCCGCCGCATCATCGATAAGAACAATGCGGCGCACAAAGGCATCTGGATGAAGGATGCCAAAGGCAGTTACGAGCTGCGCGGAAAAACACTCGGCATCATCGGCTATGGGAACATCGGATCGCAGGTAAGCGTGCTGGCCGAGAGCCTGGGCATGAAGGTGCTGTTTTACGATACCGAAACCAAACTGCCCCTGGGCAATGCATCGGCCGCGAAAAACCTGAAGGAGCTCGTATCTCAATCGGATATCATCTCCCTGCATGTGCCCGAAACAAACCAGACAAAAAACCTGATCAATAAATCATTGCTCAAATCATTCAAACCCGGATCCATATTGATCAACTATGCAAGGGGAGAAGTGGTAGACCTCAAAGCCCTGGCCAATTCGCTCGAAGACGGCAGCCTCAGCGGCGCGGCCATCGATGTGTATCCATGGGAACCCGAAAAGAACGGCGATACCTTTGAAACGCCTTTGCAGGGTTTACCCAATGTGCTACTTACGCCGCACATCGGCGGGTCTACGGAAGAAGCACAGCAGAACATTGGTGAAGACGTGAGCGTTAAACTGTTCCAATACCTCGAACGCGGCATCACCAACGGATCGCACACGGTTCCGGCCATCGGCCTGCCGCCGGTTGAGAATGCGCACCGCATCCTTCACATACACCACAATGTTCCGGGCGTATTGAGCGAGATCAATACGGCATTGTCTAAAAACAACATCAATATCCTCGGCCAATACCTCAAAACAAACGATGCGGTGGGTTATGTGGTGCTGGATGTTGACAAAAAACTTTCCAAAGAAGCCATTGCGTTGATGAAGAATGTAAAAGGCACGATCAAGGTGCGGATGTTGTATTAATTTAGTGGCGCCCGGTAATTGAAGCCGGCTATATACTATTTGTAAAGGACCCATAATCGGAGCCTCGCGTCAAATGTGTGTGTTCCAAATGCCAATTGCTAAAGAAGAATCAATTTCTAAATACAACAAAACACTATATTGCTGAAAAAAAATCGGCTGCCTTCGGACTTCATTTGTCCCCTCGAACAGTATTGAATGTATCGGGCCGCCGCCCATTATTGTTCTACTTTGCACAGTTTATCTTCATCCATTCATTGAACAAGGGCTGGCTCGTTGCCTGATCTTTTTTTAAGAAACAATTTTCCCGCTCCGTATGCGCTTGTAAGCAATTATTATTTCAGTGGTATTCATAAGAAAATGCAATGCAATCACCAATGAGAGGTTCCTTGTGTATAGGTAGAAAATCCCGAATGCCAAACCGAGTACGAAGTAGGGAACCAATTCTCCCTTCAGTTTTCTCACATGTGCAAGCGAAAACAAAGCCGCTCCGAAGCTTATGATTACAAGAGGGTCCACAGCCCAGATGTTCATCAATATGTAAAATAAAACCTGCCGGTACAGTACTTCTTCCAGCACAACACCTTCTAAAGTAAACAACGAAAAAAACAGCAGTTCTGTATTGTTTTTCGGGAGAAGGCTTCCTGGCAGAATTTTGCCTTTAAAGACTTGCGTGTACTTCTCTTCCCCGCGGCTTTTTTTGAAAAATGGCACGCATTCCAGAACCAAAGGAATCAGGCAAAATGTTACGATGCTATCGACCACAATACCTGGAATGTTTGGTTTCTTATAAGCTCCCCATGCAGAAATACTAGTAAACAGGGTCTTGTCAAGCAGGTAAAAAACAGCTATTACCGTGAGCGTAAGTCCGAAATGATACAGATAAAACAATATGAGATTTCCGCCGGCCAGCTTAAACAAGCTCCGCCATGCATACCCTATGGTAAAACTGAAAACGCAAAGCAGGAGTAAGAGGAGATAAAACATGGTAAGCAGCCGAATTTAGCGATTATTTTCACAAATGAAATTAATCAAACCGGGTAACATAAACAGTAGCGGTAGCACTGCTTTCGGTCAGCCGTATGTCACGGTATTATTACTGGTATTTATTCAAATTTAAAACCAATCTCTGAAAAGAAATTTAGACAGATTGGTTACAGGTTGGTTCAGATAATACGAATAATCCAAAGAAAACGGTTACAAACCTATACAAGATTACTCTATCGCTTTCAGTATTTTTCTCCCCCTGCTCCTGAATGCGGCTGTTTCCATGTCCCATCTCTCTTCAATGACCAGTTTCAATTCAGCGCGGATGTCGGGGTATTTTTTGGAGAGATTGAAGAGGGTTGTCAGCGCGAAAGCCTTAACGGCAACCGGTGTGGCGGGCGATTCGATAAATGCGAAACATACGTTCATCACTTCGCCATGAAATTCCTCCGGTATCTCTATCGCTTCAAGGATGCGTACCGAATTTCTCACTACCGCATTGTGTACGTCTTTGCGCTGCATCTGCGCAACAAGTTCTTTGATGTACGGAACGATCATACCCGGCTGCTGCCTCGCGGCCCAGCTCACGCTCCATGCGGCGCGCTGCGCAATGCGGTAGTCATCCGACAGAAAACACTTCATCAGTTCCCTGAAGTTCTTTTTCGATGCACAGGCATACGCAGCAATTTTCAATGCCTGCGCTTTCGAATGTTCTGCCCCTAGTTCTTGCAGTATGTTCACTGTTGTGCGTTGAAGGCGGCTTTCATTTTCCTGATCTCATCCACATCTACCGAAACATTTTTCAGTTCTTCGTTCATACTTTCCTTTTTGTAGGCCATCAAAGAGGCCTCATTGGTTCTTGCGGAAGAATGCATCTCCACTGCACCCGTATAATCAGCGATCTCTTTGATGTTGCTGCTGCGAACACCACTCCCCGGAAGGATGATGATGCGGTCGCCTGCTTTTTCAACCAGGTCCCTGAGCACTGTCTTCGCGTCGCCGGCATTGGGTACCTGCCCGCTGGTGAGGATCCGCTGGCAACCACAACGGATGATGGTTTCAAGCGATTCGACCGGATCGGTCGAACGGTCGAAAGCCCGGTGAAACGTGACTTCCATGGGGTATGCGAGGGAAACCAGCTCTTTTGTGCGTGTGGCATCTATGGTTCCGTCTGCAAGCAGCAAACCGGTTACCACACCTTCAAAACCCAGTTCTTTACAAAGGGCGATGTCTTTCTTTATCACTTCAAACTCGCCGGCGGTGTACAGAAAATCCCCGCCCCTTGGACGAATGATCGGGAACACCGGTATTTTGATCTTTTCCCTCGCTGTTTTCAATGTTCCGTATGATGGCGTGGTGCCGCCTTCGCCGGGATTTTCGCAGAGTTCGAGCCTGTCGGCGCCAGCTTCAACGGCCCGCAAGGCGGATCCTATGTTGAATACGGCTATTTCTAACAACAATGTTTTCTGTTTTTGATTTTAAATGAACGGTTGCGAAAATTTACAGCAGGTATTTTCCATCCACCAGGAAATTTTTATCGTCGGCATAGCATACGGCAAAGTCAAAACCTTTCTGGATGCAGTATCCGCCGTATTGCCCCTGTTTGTTGATGGCGATGAAACCTACCTGTATTTCCTTTGCCTTGCTGCCTTTGATCCGGATGATGCGTTCCACTGCCTTTTTACAGGCCGCTTCGGGCGAAAGGCCCTGCCGCATAAGTTCAACCACAAGATGGGAGCCACAGATGCGGATCACGTCTTCGCCCTGGCCGGTTGCAGTAGCGGCGCCCACTTCGTTGTCTACAAACAGGCCCGCACCAATGATGGGCGAGTCGCCCAGCCGGCCGCGCATTTTAAAACCCTGTCCGCTTGTGGTGCAGCTGCCGCTCAGGTTGCCCGCCGCATCCATTGCCACCATGCCGATGGTATCATGGTTCCATTCTCCGTTGTCGAAACGTTTGGGGGCAGAGGAAGTTTGGCTCTTTGTGTTTTCGATGTTGATCACAGGTTTGTACTCGCCTTTCCTGAGCCACTCTTTGTAGTTGCGTTCCGCTTCGGCCGACAGTTGCTGTGGTTCAAGGGGGAAGCCCTGTTCAACGGCAAACTGCTGTGCACCGGAGCCCACCAGCATTACATGTGGTGTTTTTTCCATCACGCGGCGCGCCACCGATACGGGATGTTTGATGCGCTCGAGGAAAGCAACGCTTCCGCAGTTGGCATGTTCATCCATAATGCAGGAATCGAGTGTAACAAAACCATCGCGGTCGGGATTGGCGCCGAGTCCTACGCAGCAATTCTGCGAAGCCTCCGTAACCATCACGCCCTGCTCCACGGCATCCAGTGCGCGGCCGCCATTGCGCAAAACGTTCCAGGCGGCGGCATTGGCGGCAATGCCCGTTTGCCAGGTAGAAATAACGATCGGTTTGCGCGCGGCCATCTTTCCCCCGGCAAAGCCTTTGAACGAGAAAGCGCCGAGGCCAAGTGAGCTGAGGTGAAGGAATTTTCTTCTTTGCATAACAACAATTGGAGTCGGGAGTAAAAGTTTCTGGACCGATCCGGAACTTCTAACTCTCGTGTACGTATAATTTCTGGATCATCTGTTCACTCACGGCATCGCTGTAAACACCGTAGGCGCTGATGAGCGTTCCTTTCATGGAGCCGTCGAGCGACTGAACCGCGTAGATCACGCTGGAATCGGAAGGGTTGGTCTCGCCTTCGAAACGGTAATGTTCAACAATTTCGAATTGGGAAGGGGAGAGACAAACACCCGAGGCCTGGCATTGAATGTTGTCAAACGCAATGTTGAAATCGGTGGTAAATCCACGATTCTTCAGATCCTTTAATGCATCAACCAGGTTTTCGTACACGTGCATGGGTGGTGATTTTATCGGATAAAGTTAGCGATTAGCCGGGTATAATCAGTGTTGAGCTATTTATTGATGAGATAAAAAGTATTTATTCTTCACCGGGCAAAAAAATACTGCGCATTTCGTGGTGCGCAGTATTTTTTTAAGACGGTCAGCCGTGTTGGTTATTTCTTTCCAACCACTGGCGCCGTTGTATACAATTCATTAAACAACAACTTGAAGGTTCCATGCGTTTGTGCGCGGAAAGTGATCTCGGGGCCGAATGCATAGAGTTTTCCCTGGCCCACATTGGCAACAAAAGCTGCCACGCCGTTTTGCAGGTAGGCTTGTCCCCAGGCCCATCCGCTGCGCAGTGGTTTTGCGTTCGGGAACCATGCGATCGGCTTCACGGCGCCTTTTGCGTTTGCATCGGGTGCGATGTTGAACACGGGGCTCGCATCGAAATACACATCAGCCTGCGCATTCATTCCCCATGCGGCCTGTTCTGTTGAGTCGATGCTAACGCGCAGTATGCTTCCCGGTATGTAATATTTTTCACCAGGCAGCCTTTGTTCCTGTCCGTTCACCATTTCAACAAGCGCGTTGCTTACCGGCAGATTCAGGTGATAGGCGAGGTTGGTGCTTGATCCGATGGTAACGATATCGCCACCTTCTTCCATGAATTTTTTCAGTTGCGGGATGGATTTATCGGCGCTGATCCTTCCCTGCATTCTTTTGAATTCATCGGGAATGTTGTCGCTGGCACCGCCACCAAATCCGCCGCCGCCAAAACCACCACGTCCGCCGGCAAGAACGCTCGGTGGTGCGGGGATGGCGCCATCAACAAAAATGATCACATCGTATTTGGCACGAAGGCCGCCGGTGTCGATGTCTTTCGGATAGATCACCTCTACCGGGTAATGGTATTGCTCCATGATAAAGCGAACCCACCCCGAAGGCATCGATCCGCCATAGGTATCCCACAATGCGATGCGCGATGGCGCGATCTTCTTCAGTGATACCGGGCGTTTTGCGATGGTGCCAACCTGGAGGCCGTTTTCCGCAGCCGATTTTTCAACGATGGATTTTGCTTTTGCAGACGCCGGAACAAAGAAAGAACCGATGGCCGCATTGGTTCCTGCAACGGCTTCCTGCACGCGAAACACTTCAACGCCTTCTTTCAGCAAGTCGTTCGCCGCGGTGTAAGATGCATTTGATTGTGAATTGAGGATATAACCGGCAGAAGCGGTGGGCAAGGCCGGAGCCTTGGCAGACTGCAGTTCCCCGTAAGGGATGCGTTCAAACGGCCCGGTGAAATCATCCAGGAAGCGATCGTACCTGATGCCCATTGAATACGCGAGCGTCCATCCAGCAGCATCATAAGGCGCTACCGGCGGGCCGCCCGGGTAAAGGAAATCGTTCGGGTGATCCTGTGGTTCCATGAGATCCATCACGTGCGGGCGGAATGCCTGGTTTGTTTTGATCACATAGGATCCTTCGGGGTATTCTTTACCGCCAACGGTGAATTTAGCAGACGCTTTGTGCACCAGCACGCCCGTCCTGATCAGCGCATTTACAAAACGCACCGCCGTAGGGAAATCGGGTTGATCGGAAGGAAGGATATAGCCACGCGGATCGCGGAGAGACGCATTTTTCAGAACGCTGTCGTAGAATTTCATCGGCACGCCGCCGCCGCCAAATCCACCACCGCCACCGGGGCGTTGTGGCGCTGCCGTGGTGCCGTTTCGCTGCTGTTCATTCTTGTTGAGTTGTTCGATCTCGGCAATCTTCTTGGGAGATAAGGTCCAGTAATCCTTGCTTCCGCGTTCGATGGAATTTCTTCCCATCTTGTACATGTTGTACAGCAACAGGTCGCTGTTGCGCGCCGCATAATCGAGTACGGCATAATTCATCGATACGGAATAGTCGATCGAATTCCTGAAATACCATTTCTGCGGTAACACGGGATAATTTGTTGCGCCGCTCGGTATCAAACGCTGCGGAACCAGCGGAATGTCCTGTGGTGTTGGGCCGCCGATGATCTCGGTCAGCAAACCGATCATGTTGTGGAAATACGTGGTTGTTCTCAATCCACCATTGTACCAGGTTGAATAGTTCGAGCCTGCGCGTTGCGTGTACCCTGGTTTTCCTTCGAGGTTAAGGCGGTTGCTCATGGTGGCGCCTACCGCATCGAGGCCCGAAATAATACCCGGGTCAAAAGCATAGTTGAACGGGTCGCGGAAAGGAGGGCCCGCTACCACCGCGCCCGGAGGGCCGGTCTGGTGGTGGTTGTACATGATCTGCGGCAGCCATTCGATATACAGTTGCCTGTTTATGTTCTGTGTTTCGCGCAGGTTCATCATAAAGAAATCGCGGTTGTTGTCGTGGCCCGCGTATTTTTCATAGAGCCTTGGCAGCTGGCTGGTTGATCTTTTTTCAGGCGCCGGGTTGCGCATGTACCAGTTGGAAACGAGTTCCTGTCCGTCTGGGTTGGCATGTGTGCAAAGCACGATCACATTGTCGAGGATCCGCATGGTCTCTGCGTCTTTGCGGCTGGTGAGTTGGTAGATGATCTCGATCAGCTGGTGAGCGCCTACTACTTCGGTAGCGTGCAGGCCGCCGTCGATCCATACCACGGTTTTACCTTCTGCAGCGAGCGCACGTGCCTGCTCATCGGTAAGGTCTTCGGCGTGTGCGAGGCGACGGGAGATCTCTTTGTAACGATCCAGTTTCTTCTGGTTGGCAGGAGAGGTGATGATCATCATGAACTGGGAACGGCCTTCTTCGGTCTTGCCGATGTCTACCAGCTTGGCGCGGTCGGAAGCGGCTGCAACTTTCTTCACATAGGCTTCGGTCTGTGTGTAAGTAGCGAGCTGGTAATTGTCGCCGATGTTGAACCCGAAATGTTCCTTCGGCGTCGGGATGTTTTGTGCATTTGAGAACAGGGCCAGCAAGAGCATGGCCAGGAGACAGGTTTTTTTCCGTAGCATTCAGTTGGTTTTGGGTGTTAGGCACCGCTGGGGGCGGAACATGAATTTTTTTCTCACCCTATAAAAATATCCGGTTAAATCCTTTTTAAAAAATTAAAATCAGGGAATCGGTGAGGAGTTGGTTTTGGGGGCTGAAAACAGGAATTGATCTTTTTTGGGTATGGGTGGCATTTGAGAAATGGAATTTGATCTACATCAAACCCGGAAAAAACAATCGGTTTTAATTTCATGGCCTGATATCCATGTTATGAAAAACCCAATAGAATTCCTGTGCAGGCTGTTGTTCCATCTCGATCTTTCCGGGCCGGTAGACGATGCCTTCCGGGATTATGCGCGGATGTGTGGCGAACAGCCGAATCCCGATGATCCGTATGAAACTGACGCAGAACCCGCAAAAAGCCGGTTTGAAGAATCCCGCGGTATTATCTATATATATGATATACACGCAACCATTTCTAAGATCGAAGTGTCATAGGCAGGATCCGGCTGCCGGTGCGGATGACCTTTTCAAAATTATCATGTGGAACCCATTCAATCTTTATATAAGATACGCCCCGTAATTGATTACTGGAACAGCATTTATGAAATGCCGGAGGAACTGCTGCGGGACATCTATAAGGCCGTTCGGGTGCAGACGTTCCAGAAAGGCGAACTGTTGCTGGTGCCGGGCAAAACATCCAATTACGCGAGTTTTGTGTTGGAAGGACTCGTGAAAAGTTATTATCTGAAGGATGATGATATGACCGAGGTGGTAACCAAGTTCCTTTATGAGCAAACGATCATTACGTCCATCTTCAGTTTTTACAGCCGCCGGCCGGGCAATGAATATATTGTTGCCCTGGAAGACACCACGGTTGCCAGCCTGCACTATGATGCCATGCAGGAATTGCTGAAGAACCACCCGGTGTTCAACACCATTATACGCGTGACAACCGAGCGGTACCTGTTTTTCCTGGAGGTTGAACTGTACAACATGCGCAAGCCGCTGGCCGAAGACCGTTATCGTTTTTTCATCAAGCATTTCCCGCATCTGCAGCAAAGGCTCGCTTTGAAGGATATTGCTTCATACCTTGGAATGACGATTGAAACGCTGAGTCGTATTAGAGGGAGATATCGTAAGGCGGTTTAGGGGGCGGTCACCAGGCATTGATGTAGTTGTCCATTGTAACCTTCATGTAATTTTAGGTATGAAAAATACTATAACACTGGCTGCATTTTGTCTGATAGGCTTGCTTGGTCAGGCACAAATCCCGTTCTATAAGGGTAAAAGTGTGCTAGAAAGCAGAACGTTTGATTCGCTTAAACGGGATATTGTCCGGGACATCACCACACGAATTAAGGGCATATCAAGGGATGATCTCCTGTTTTTCAAAATCGATCTTGACAACAAGGGCGTTGCCTCAGTCAAGGAACTGTATAAGACAGAAAGTGACATATCAGCTAAAGTCCGCGCGGCACTGAATGCAACAGCGACATGCTGGAGCAATAAAGCCGGAAAGAAAATCACGCTTGTAATTCCTGTCTTTTTAATTGTCGATAAAGAAGAAGGAAAGCTTCCAAAGGAATTTTACTCAACGTTAACTTCAAGGACTATAGATGACACTGGCGCGTTGAATTGCGTGCTGATCCCACCGGTTATTGTGAACTTTTTTCAATATCAATAACTATAAAACGTTGGATATCTGAGTCAGAAAAACTTAAGGAACCCAGAAAATCCTTTGACTCGAGTTAATGCTCACCCTCTGATCGAGTTTTATATTATTATTGTCCTATAATTAACATTATGTTAAATGAGTTAGCTTAACTGATCTTGTTTTATCTGTCTGCGTCCAAAGTCATTGCACGAAATATTCCAGCGGCTAAAGTTATCGCTAACCCACACGGCTATGGTTTACATAAACTACAAAGAATTGAATGGAATTGAAGGATTATTATTCACGGATTATTACTGCATTAATTTGCGGTATTCATGCCCAAGTTCCGGTAAGGCCAAAACGTTCAAACTGGGCCGCAACTGGCACTAAGTTGTTATATATATTCATCAATATTGTATTTGTATCTGCAATATCTCCTAATTCAAACTTAAACAGTTCGTGAAACTGCGTTTTATCTTCATCGTCAGCAGTCACAATATCCCAAACATATAGGTGTGTCAAATCTGATGGGTTCCATTCGTATTTTCCATGAATCATTAAATTTCGATAGTCTACCTTTGACCTTAGTACCTCAAAGATCTGCTTCGATTGAGAAAGCAATTTTTCATCTTTTTGCCTAATGGCCTTCTGCGCCATATCCACTTTTACAGCAAATGTTGTCCTTTTTAAATCCACAGGCTTTTCTTCTTTGTAAGCTTTAGAATAAATAATTATTCTTAAAAGTTGATGTTCGATCAGGCCACAGATATAGTTTATTTCACCGCGAATCCTAATGTCTAATGTGGTTGTCAGCAATTCTAATTGTTCCATACTACAATTTACGCCAAACAATTATGTTGTAATTTTCGGCCCCTCCCAATTGAAATAATCTAATGTTGAGATCTGATATTGGCCAGCGGCAAAGAAGTACTTTATAATTGTTTACAAATCTACTGCGGCATCAACCTAATAATCCTCCCCGGCCCCTCCACACTCACATAAATCAACCCATCCGGCCCTTGTTTCACATTTCGTACACGGCCCACACCTTCGAGCATTTTGGTTTCTTTGGTGATGGTATTGTTGCCGACCTGGAGCCGCGTCAGGTGTGTAAAGGCCAGCGAGCCAACAAGCACGTTTCCTTTCCAGGGGCCGTATTTGTTACTGGTAATAAACGCCATCCCGCATGGGGCGATCGAGGGGGTCCAGGTATGGATGGGATTGGTAATGCCGGCTGCTTCCGGGTTGGCACTGATCATACTGCCATCGTAATTGACGCCGTATGAATAGAACGGCCAGCCGTAATTGTTTCCTTTGCGGATGATGTTGATCTCGTCCCCTCCTTTCGGGCCGTGCTCGTCTTCCCATATTTCATTGGTGAAGGGATTTAAGGCGAGCCCCTGCGGATTGCGGTGGCCATAGGTGAAAACGGTCGATGGTACTGTATTCCCGGGCAGAATGGGATTATCGGCAGGAGCCTTCCCGTCTGGTGTCATACGGTGCACTTTACCCCATTCCGCTTTTACATTCTGTGCGTTTTTGTTGAGCGAATTCGCGCCGCCCTGTGTTCCCGGGCCACCCTCACCCACGCTCACGTACAGGAAACCCGCATTGTCAAATGCGATCCTGCTCCCGTAGTGACCGCCCCAGGTATTGGGTGTTGATGCCACCAGCAGGGTTTCCAGGTTGGCAATCGCGGTGCCATTGATCCTGAACCGGACCAGGGTAAGAACACCATTCTTATTGGCATCAAAACCCGAATAGGTACAATACACCCAGCCATTGGCCGCGTAATCAGGGTGAACTTTAATGTCAAGTAGGCCTCCCTGCCCATTGGTGTTTACTGCTGGCAGGCCGGTAATTTCTATAACCGCTCCCGTGTGATAGCGGTGGAGTTTGCCTTTCTTTTCTGTGAAGAGCAGATCGCCATCGGGCAGGAAATCCATTCCCCAGATGATCTCATAACCCGTGATGAGGGTCTCTGTTTTAATGGTGGGTTCAACGGTCGATGGCGGATCGTCTCCAGGAACACCGGAAGTATCTTTTTTTGTGCACGACGAAACAGTTATGGTAAATGCTGCTGCAAACAGCCAGGCGGCAAAGGATCTGGAGCGTAACATAGGATTTGGTTTTATGGTACAGGGGCCATCTGCCATGCTGCAAAAAAAGAGCCAGCTATTCAGCCGGCTCCTTTGGTAATTTTCGTCTACAGGGATTACTGTTTTCCGTGCAGGTCGTCGTACATTTTGTATTTCGCATCGTAGAGATCGAAGGCTTTCTGGTCCTTTCCTTTCAGCCTGTCGCGTTTGTAAGCGTACAGGTTTGCGAGGAAATCGACAGATTTACCCGTGATGTTCTTTTCCACGTTTGATTTTTGCGGTTTGTCTTTCAGGATCGTATAAGATTTTTCCAGCCATTCCACCGCTACGTCGAGGTTTTCCATCATTGGTTTTTCGAGTTCGGCGTTTTCTTTCTTGTAAGGTTCAAGTTTTGCATCCAGGGCCGCCTGCGCCGCTGCTTTCTTTTTAGGATCTTTCTCGGCAGGTTTTTCTGCATTGGCCGCATTGATCGCCTGCATGGCGCGCCTGTTGAAAGAAGCCTTATCGTCGTATGCACTGTAGATATTGTAGTAGATGATACCTACGTTGAATGCTGCGATCGCGTTCTGCGGGTTCTTTGCGTAAGCTTTTTTGAAGGCCTCGCCGGCTTTCATCGTGTATTTGATGCCGGTTGTGCTGTCGAGTTTTTCTTTCTCTTTAGCGTGTACGAAGATATCGCCAAAGGTCAGGTATTTTGCTTCGCTCAATGTTCCTGCTGCGTCTTCTTTATCGAACAGGTCTGCCTTTTGCTGGAGCGAATAGTTGTTGTCGAAATAATCGATCTCAAACTCATCTGCAGGGAATTTCGGGAAAGATTCCCTTGCCGCTGCAACGTATTTCTTGAAGTTGGGCTCGTCTTTCTGGTTCAGGTAATAGTTCACGATGAACTTGTATGAATCTTCGATCGATTCGCCATTGATGCTTGTAACTTTTGAATCTGCCAGCCTGGTGTAATACTTGATCGCCTCTGCCTGTTTGCCACCGTTCTGGTAGGCATAGGCTGCATAGAGCAACGAGGTTGAGTCGAAGGCCATGGTCGTATTCGCCCATTTGTTCTTGAACATGATGTCGCTGAAATCTACGGATGATTTGAAATCACTCGCTGCCAGCTCCCAGTTCTTTTTGTTGAAGGCCTTGATCCCGTCCATGAACAACCCGTTCTGAAGATCAAAGAAGGGCTCGGCTCCGTTCTCTTTCACCTGGGCAAAGGCCGGGTCCGCGGCGATGTAATTCTTCAGCGCTTCTTCCGCGTCTTTTGTTACCGAAGGGTATTTGGCACGGAGCGTTGTGTCTTTGTACAGGGTGGAATATATCTTCGCTTTCCAGTACAATGCTTCCGGTTTGGTGTTCAGTTTCGGATCGGCCATTACCTTATCGATCTCGGTTTTCGCTTCGTCAAATTTCTTCAGGATAAAAACGGTCTGCACTTTTTTCAGGTCCTGTGCATTCACCAGTTGCATCGTTACCGCGAAGAGGGCAAGGAATAAAACTTTCTTCATAATGGAGGGTTTGTTATTGATTTTCAGTTGTATTATCGGTGTTGTCTTCATTTTTTGTTTCATCTTCCGCAGGTGTTTCGCCTTCTTCTGAAGCCGGGTTTTCCGCGGTTGCCGGAAGATCGAGGCCCTCGATTTCCACTACTGCAGCCACTTCTTCCTCCTGCTCCTCGATCTGTGAAATCGCGGCGATCTCATCGCCCTCATCCAGCCTGATCAGTGTTACGCCCTGTGTTGCACGGCCCGCCGCCCTGATGTCCTGGATACCGGTGCGGATGGTTACGCCCGATTTACAGGTGATGATCAGGTCTTCTTTCTCCGTCACATACAAAATACCGACCAAACTGCCGGTTTTCTCCGTTACGTTGATAGTTTTAACACCTTTACCACCTCTGTTGGTAATGCGGTATTCGTCTACGGCCGTTCTTTTACCAAATCCTTTCTCGCTCACCACGAGGATGGTGCGGCTCGGATCCTCTTTGTTGATGCAGATCAGCCCGATCACCTCATCTTTCGTATCGTCTACCTCGATACCGGCCACCCCGATGGCTCCCCTCCCGGTTACACGTACTTTTTCTTCCGGGAAACGGATCGCGCGGCCGCTTTTTACTGCCATCATGATCTCCTGTTTGCCATCTGTGAGGCGTGCCGACAACAGCTCATCCCCTTCGTTAACGGTGATGGCGATGATGCCATTGGCCCTCGGGCGACTGAAATCTTCGAGCGATGTTTTTTTGATGATGCCCTGCTTGGTACAAAGTACGATATAATGTTGCTGAACGTACTCTTTATCGTCGAGTTTATTCACGTCGATGATGGCTTTCACCTTGTCATCTCCCGGCAACTGGATGAGGTTCTGTATCGCCCTTCCCTTGCTCTGTTTCTCACCTTCAGGGATTTCGTACACGCGCAGCCAGAAGCAGCGGCCCTTTTCGGTGAAGAACATCATGGTTCCGTGTGTTGATGCCACGAACAGGTGTTCTACATAATCTTCTTCCCTTGTTTTCGTGCCCACGGCTCCCCTTCCGCCCCTGCGCTGCTGGCGGTATTCGGTGGCGGAGGTGCGCTTGATATAGCCAAGGTGCGAGATCGTGATCACCACGTCTTCGTCTTCGATGAGGTCTTCGATACGCATTTCATCGGCCAGGTACTGGATCTCCGATTTACGCGCATCGCCGAATTTCTCTTTGATCTCGAGCAGCTCGGTTTTGATGAGTTCATACCGCAATGGTTCACTTGCCAGCAACTGTTTCAGGTGGCGGATGGAAGCGATGAGGCTGTTGAATTCATCAACGATCTTGTCGCGCTCCATTCCCGTCAAACGCTGCAAACGCAGCTCCAGTATGGCTTTCGCCTGTATTTCAGACAAACCTGTTTCCTGGTTGTAGATCTCGTCTGTGAGGTCTGCAAACATGTTCTTGTTGAGGTACCAGGTTTCGGTTTTGCTTTTTGCGATGAGGTTCTCTTTTGCTTCGTCGGGTGTTCTGCTGGCGCGGATGAGCTTGATCACTTCGTCGAGATGATCGAGCGCCTTGAGGTAACCTTCGAGTATATGCGCCCTTTCTTCTGCTTTCCTGAGGTCGAACCTGGCGCGGCGGATCACCACTTCCATCCTGAATTCGATGAACTCGGCGATGAGGTCCTTCAGGTTCATCACTTTCGGGCGGCCTTTCGAAATAGCGACGTTGTTGATGCCGTAGCTGGTCTGTAATTCTGTGTATTTGTAAAGCTGGTTAACAATTACCTGTGCCACCACATCGCGTTTCAGATCGAGTACGATACGCGTTCCTTCGCGCATGTTGCTCTCGTTGTTCACGTGTGCGATGCCTTCGATCGTTTTATCGGTCACGAGCTGCCCGATGCGGTCGGTAAGCTGGTCCCTGTTCACCTGGTAAGGCACTTCGGTGATCACGATCTGTTCACGTCCGCTTGGTTTTGTATCTACATGGCATCTTCCGCGCAGCACTACCCTTCCGCGGCCGGTTAACAATCCCTGGCGAACGCCGTCCATTCCATAGATGATGCCACCTGTTGGAAAATCGGGCGCCTTTACATAGTTGATCAGTTCTTCGATCGCAATATCCCGGTTTTCCACGTAGGCCACGCAGCCGTCTACTACTTCGCTGAGGTTGTGCGGCATCATGTTGGTGGCCATACCCACGGCGATACCGGAAGAGCCGTTCACCAACAGTTGCGGTATCCGTGTTGGCAGAACCGTCGGTTCTTTTTCAGAATCATCGAAATTCAGCTGGAAGTCTACCGTTTCTTTTTCAATATCGTCCAGCATGGCTTCTGCCACGCGCTGGAGACGCACCTCCGTGTAACGCATAGCTGCCGGCGGATCGCCATCCTGGTTCCCGAAGTTACCCTGGCCATCTACCAGCATGTAACGCATGGTCCAGTCCTGCGCCATCCGCACCACCGTATCATAGATCGAAGCATCGCCGTGCGGGTGGTACTTACCGATCACCTCGCCCACGATACGCGCTGATTTTTTATAGGGTTTGTTGTGACTGTTGCCCAGTTCATTCATCGCGTATAGAACGCGGCGGTGAACGGGTTTGAATCCATCGCGTACATCGGGCAGGGCACGGCCCACGATAACCGACATCGAATAATCGATATAGGCTGTCTTCATTTGCTCCTCGATATTTACCTGTATGATGCGGTCGTTATCGTTCGTTTTCTCCGGCGGTAACAGATTGTCTTCCATGTGTGTGTTCTCGTACGATTTTAGTTCATTTACACGGTGCAAAACACCCGTGTTTTCAAGGTTGGCGAAGATAACTTTTTAGAGGCGTAAAACAGAGGGAAAACGGTTGTTTTTTAAGGGGTTTTATCCACAGTTGTGAACAGGAACCAAGCCGAAAATCCGGCCGCGGTGTTCCGGGCGTTTTTTGGCACCAAAAAGGGCTCCCGTTTTCGTCGGGAACCCTTTGCAGTATTGTGTTTTACAAGAATATCAGTTCACTTTTTTCACGCTGCCGCCACCGCTTTTTGCGCTGCTTACAGAAGCGGTTCCTTTGTAGTAAATATCGCTGCCGCCGCTGGCATTTGCATCGATCTTTTGGTTGGCGGTGATTTTAACGTCCGACCCGCCGCTTGAGTTCACCGAGCAGTTGTTGCTGATGAGCTCGTAGGCATGCACGTCTGATCCCCCGCTGCAAAGGATCTTCAGGTCGTCTGCCCGGCCCGAAACATAGGCGTCTGAGCCGCCGCTGGTGTTAAGGTCGAGCCGTTTGGTGATGATCCTTCCCTTGAAATCCGATCCTCCAGAAAGGATCATGTTCAGGGCGGGAACATCCAGTTCGTTTTCGATCGCCACATCGGCGCCGCCGGATGCGGTAAGGCGGTCGATGCTTTTTACCGATACATAGGCCTTCAGTTTCCGGTTGCCCCAGTTGAAATTCCAGCCGTTGCTTCCCCGGTCGAAATAGATCTTCAGCACACCATTCACCACTTCCACCACGATCTTGTCGCGGTATTCACTGCTTGAAGCGCTGACCGCAACGGCTTCTTCGCTGCCTTGTGTGAGGTAGAGATCGATGCCATCCGACATTTCAACGGCATGAAACCCTTTGGCCGGCCGCGCAACCGCATTGGCATCGTGTACCGGTTTTTGTGCCGCAGCACCAAGGGTTAGCAGGATGGCGGCAAGGAAGATTATTCTTTTCATGGGTGTGTTTTTTTGTCGAAACGTTCGATCGTGAATAAAGTTACAGTGCGCCGGCCCGATCCCGGCTTAATTGTGTTTTGTTTTTTGCAGAGATCCTTCGATTCGTCCTGATTTTCCGATCATCCGATTTTCCTGGCGGAACATTTTTTAGTTTTGGCCGTACATCGCATCACAAGCTACAGCCCGCGGCTGAACCTTGCAGCTAAAATCTCAGCCTACATGAAACACATCCTTCTATTCGGTGCCGGTAAATCTGCAACCGTTCTCATTGATTACCTGAAAAACATCGCCACAGCTAAACAGTGGCAGGTAACCATCGCCGATGCCAATCTCGCTGCCGTGCAGGCCAAGGTTGGCAACCACCCGGGCGTTAACGCGGTTGGCATCGACATCGAACATGAAACAGACAGAAAAGCGCTTGTAGAAAAGGCAGATGTGGTGATCTCGCTTCTTCCACCCTCCCTTCACTATTTTGTGGCGCTGGATTGCCTTGCCTTTGGAAAACACCTGCTCACGGCCTCTTATGTGGATGAAAAGATAAAAGCGCTGGCCACGGATATCAAGTCGAAAAACATCCTGTTCCTCTGCGAAATGGGTCTCGACCCTGGTATCGACCATATGAGCGCCATGCAACTTGTTCACCGCATCAAAAACGAGGGCGGTCAGATCCATTCCTTTCTTTCGCATTGCGGCGGACTGGTAGCGCCCGAGAGCGATACCAACCCCTGGCACTACAAGATCAGCTGGAACCCACGCAACATTGTGCTTGCAGGAAAAGCAGGCGCCCTGTTCAGGGAAGGCGCAAAAGAGATCACAAAGCCCTACAAAGAACTTTTTAACAACTGCAGCGAAGTAGCCGTTGAAGGCGTGGGACAGCTCGCCTATTATCCGAACCGTGATTCGCTGGGTTATATCCCGGTGTATGCGCTCGAAGAAGCGGGCACCTTCATACGCACCACGTTGCGCCATCCCGATTTCTGCAAAGGATGGGATCTGGTTGTACAGGCGGGCCTAACGGACGAAGAAAAACACATCGACACAGACAGCCTAACCATTTCCTCTTTCCTGCAAAATGCATTCGCCGATCAGAAAATTTCTTTGTCTACAGCATTGCTCCAGGAACAGTTTGATTTTTTAGGATGGAACGATCTTACTTTCATCAACAAAGGCTACTGCAGTGTTGCCGATGCATTGCAGTTTGTGCTTGAAAAAAAATGGGCGCTTGGAGATGGCGACAAAGACATGATCGTTATGCTACACGAGATCGGTTACCTGTTGAACGGGAAAAACCATGTTGTAAAAAGCGAACTCGTTGTAAAAGGCGAAGACCAGCTGCACACCGCGATGGCCAAAACAGTAGGGCTTCCGCTAGGCATCGCCGCTTATTTGTTACTGGAAGGCAAAATTACCGAGACGGGTTTGCATATTCCCATTGAGGAAGGGATCTATGAACCTGTGTTGACGGCGTTGCGGGGGTTTGGGATAAGGTTTAACGAAACGAACATCTAAATGCTGTTGCTGGTCAGGCGACCAACAACAGCATCGAAACAGTCAACAATTTCAAAAGCTTCCTGCTATTTTTTCTTCTTCGAAGGTTTCTTTGTTTTGGGCCGCGATGTGCCCGCCTCATCACCGTTCGCGTTCATCACCCATTCGTAATCAAGCTGGCGTTTTTCCAGGTTGGCGGCTGCCACGCGGATGAATACCTTATCGCCCATCCTGAATGTGCGGCCGCTGCGAAGTCCCACAAGACTGTAATCGCTTTCCACATGACGGAAATCGTCGTAGTCCGAGAGGCCGATCACGCTTACCAATCCCTCACATTTGTGTTCAACGGTTTCTACAAAGAAACCGAAGCTTGCCACGCCACTCACCACGCCTTCAAACACTTCGCCGATGTGTTTCTGTAAGAACTCCACCTGTTTGTATTTGTTGCCCGCTCGTTCGCATTCCATTGCGGCACGTTCGCGTTCGCTGCTGTGTTTGCATTTTTCCTCCATCTTCTTGTCTACCATCGGTTTTTCTTCAAGAATGGATTGCAGCACACGATGCACCATCACATCGGGATATCGCCTGATGGGCGATGTAAAATGACAATAATGTTCAAACGCCAGCCCGTAGTGTCCTATGTTCTCCGTGGTATAGATCGCCTTGGCCATGGTGCGTATGCCCAACTGCTCGAGCACATGCTGTTCGGGTTTTCCTTCCGCTTCTTTCAGCATTGCGTTGAAACTTGCGGCAATGGCCTGCGGCGTAGATACATCGAACTTATACCCGTGTTTGGTTGCAAATGCGATGAAAGGCGTGAGCTTGTCAACATCGGGCCTGTCGTGCACACGGTATGGAAACGGCAATGGTTTTTTGTTGATCTTCAGTTTGGCAACATTTTCCGCTACCGTTCGGTTGGCAAGCAGCATGAACTCTTCGATAAGCTGGTGCGACTCTTTGCTTTCTTTTACAACGATGCCGATCGGTTTTCCTTTTTCATCCAGTTTGAAACGCACTTCCTGCGATGAAAAGTTGATGGCGCCTTTGGCAAACCTTGCTTTGCGCATGCGCTGCGCGATATCGTTCAAAAGAAGGATCTCGTCTTTGTTGATCCCTTTTTTTGTTTCGATGATCGACTGTACATCTTCGTACGCATACCGGTGATTGGAATGGATCACCGTTTTACCCAGCCAGTATTGCTTGATGGCTCCTTTTGCATCCATTTGAAAAATGGCGGAGAAAGTGAATTTGTCTTCGTGCGGGCGCAGCGAACAAAGTTCATTCGAGATCTTTTCAGGCAGCATCGGGTTCACGCGATCGGGAAGGTAAACGGATGTTGCGCGTTTGTATCCTTCTTCATCCAGTTCGGTGCCGGGTAACACATAATGGCTAACATCCGCAATGTGCACACCGATCTCGTAATTGCCATTGGCGAGTTGACGGATCGAAATCGCATCGTCAAAATCTTTCGCATCCACCGGGTCGATGGTAAACGTGAGGATCTCGCGGCAGTCTCTCCGTTTTTTGATTTCGGCGGGATCCAGCACTTCGGGTAAACGCGCCGCTTCTTCCAGCACATCATCCGGGAAAAACAGCGGGAATCCGGCCTGCGCCAGCAGTTCCTTCATCGCGGCATCGTTCTCATCTTCGGGTTGCATGATGCTGATGATGGTGCCCACGGGTTTCTTATCGTCTTTGTCCCATTTCACGAGGCGCGCCACTACCCTGTCCTTGTTCTTTGCGCCATTCAGGTCTGTGAGCGGGATAAAGAGATCGGGCATGGGTTTATCGGTGTCGGGAATAAAAAAGGCATAGTTGGTAGACAACTGCACGTAACCGATGAACTCGGTCTGTTTTCTTGCGATCACTTCTGTGATCTTTCCTTCTTTTTTACCGGTGCGCAGGTTCTCCTTCACCACTTTTACGCGCACGGTATCGCCGTTGAGCGCGGTGTTGAAGTCGCCGGGGCGAACGAGTACATCGCCTTCGGTGTTCTCAACGATCACGTAGCCCATGCCGGAGCGTGTAACTTCGAGTTTGCCTTTTAATATGAGTTGTGCCGCAACTTTTGCACGACTTTTCTGTTTTGATTTCTGCTTCTGTTTCGCTTTGCTCATGTTGCCGGATTGAATTGAAAATTGGTAATATAACCTGTTACGAGTTCGTTGAACTGTTGTCCTTCATCAAAAAGAAAAAAATGGCGTATCGGCAAAACATACATGGGCAATGAAGCCAGCTGTTCGGTGAATTTGATCAGGCGCACAGCATCTTTTTCTGTGGTGAGGATCATTTTATCTTTTGCTTCTATCTCTTCGAACTTTTCTTTGATCTCGTTGAGGTCGTCTATTGAAAAAATATGGTGGTCTGAATAATCCATCTGGTAATACGTGTGCGTTTTAGCGAGCAGGTATTCCTTTAATGGTTTTGGGTTGGCGATGCCGCAAACGAGTAATACTTCGTCGCGCGGTGTGATCATCCATTCATCGCCGTGGTTAAAAATATGGTAAGGCAGCCCGTATTCGATCGTTGTAAAAAAAACTTTCTGGTCGGCCTCGGGTTTCAGGGAACGGATGATCTTTTGTTTGCTGGCGGCATCGAGGTCGAACGGGCATTTCGTTACAATGATCACCTGTGCCCTTTTTGCAGAGCTCCATTGATCGCGCAGGTCGCCGGTGGGCAGGAAGAAATCGTGTGAGTAAAGGTTGCTGTATTCTGTGAGCACGATGTTCAGCCCTGCCTGCACGGAGCGGTGCTGGAAGGCATCGTCGAGAATGATCGCCTGGAGATCGGGCGCATCCTGCAGCAGGTGCGGTATGCCCACCAGCCTTTCCTCGCAGGATGCTACTGCGATATCGGGGAACTTGCTGTGAAACTGCATCGGCTCGTCGCCGATCTCCAGTGCCGTGGTAAACTGGTTGGCGAGTGCATAGCCCTTTGTTTTTCTTTTGTAGCCGCGGCTCAACGTTCCTATTTTGAATTTGGGTTTGAGCAGTTCAACAAGGTATTCAACCATCGGCGATTTGCCGGTTCCGCCCACGGAAAGATTGCCCACGCAGATGAGCGGGAAATTGAACCGTGCCGATTTCAGGTATTTTTTATCGAACATCCAGTTGCGTATATAAATAACCAGGCCATAGATAAGCGCTAACGGTAACAATAAAACACGGAAGGATTTGAGGAATATCGTGTTAAAATTCATAAGTCTGCTGCGGCGTGATACAATAGGTTAAAGGTACATCAAAATGATCGGTGTCGGCGATCTTATCAACCGGCGAAAAATAGGAGAAGCCGATCTTTACCACGTCTTCCCTGCAGTTGGCGAGATACCTGTCGTAAAACCCTTTCCCATACCCCACGCGGAACCCCTGTTTGTCGTATGCAAGCAAGGGCACAAATACCATGTCCAGCTGCTGCGGATCAATCACCGTACCTTCTTTTGGTTCGGTAATGCCCCATTGGTTGGTATGGTAAACGGTGTCTTCGTGAATGGCAATGGCCGTCATCTCGCAGGTTTCCTTGTTCACCAGCGGGTAGGCGATCACCAATCCCGGAACCATGTGTCGCATGTAACTGCTGAAGAGGTGCGTGTTTGGTTCAGACTGGTTCGACATGGGCCAATACGTTAATACCGACTGCACCGCCGAATAATCAAATTGCTGGAACCGGAGCAACAGCAGGTCGTCGAGCTGCAAACGCTTGCGCGGGTCAATGACCGTACGTTTGTTCCTGTATAACGTGCGCAGTTCTTTTTTGTTCATCCGGGCGTTTTTGTGTACACAGTGAAAGCTATCAAACACCGGCAAATGCCTGCAGCTTACCGCTGATATCCTTCAGCTTTGCTGCCTCCAGCCTGATGTTTTGTTGATCTACCGTTTTCATCGCCGGCACCGATCCGAGGGATGGATAGCCCGACCATGATACGATCTCGTTTTCATAATCCAGGTAATCATCGTTAAAGATCCATCCTGCAACATCTATGCCGTTGCTTTTGCAGTATGCCGCGGTGAGTAATGAATGATTGATGCTGCCGAGGTAATTGCGGCTCACGATGATCACGCGTGCATCGAGCGCTTTGATCAGATCGGCAACAAAAAGTTTGCCTGTAAGCGGCACCAGCAACCCGCCCGCGCCTTCGATTAGCAATGGCCTTGCTGTTTTTATTTTTGTATAAGCCGATACGATCGCTTCCAGGCTGATCTCCACCTGCTCGTTTCTTGCAGCGATGTGTGGCGAGGCGGGTGTTTGCAGGCGGTATACTTCGGGATGAATGATGGATTCATTATTGCTGATCAGCCCGGCAACGGTGGTTGCATCGGTACCGTCTTCATACCCGGCCTGTATGGGTTTCCAGTAATCGGCATGCAATGCCTCGGTGAGAAGGGCCGAAACAAGCGTCTTTCCTATGTTGGTGCCGATGCCTGTGATAAAAATTGGTTTCATTGCTGGTGTTTTACTCATTCAGAAACCGCCGGGGTTTCTGTAAAAAAGGAAAACAGGGTTGTTCCGTAATTCCTCACAAAAGCAAACCCTTCAAATTTTTCGTACTGGTTTCTCGGTGTATGTTCCAGCACAAAGAAGCCTTTGGGTGCGATCAGTTTTTTTGAAACGATGACCTTTGGCAATTCATCGATACTGCCCAATGCATAGGGCGGGCCGGCAAAAATAAAATCAAATTGTTCCGTGCAGCTGTTGAGAAAAGAGAACACATCCATCTTCAGCACCTTCGCGTTGGCTGCGCCAAGCATGTCGAGGTTTTTTTTGATGAAGGCGTGCATGGTGTTGTCCTTTTCAACAATGGTCATCTCCGCCGCGCCGCGTGAGCCCAGCTCATAACTGATGCAGCCCGTGCCGCCAAAAAGATCGAGGGTTTTGATGCCTTCGAAGTTCATGCGGTTCTGGAGGATGTTGAACAATCCTTCTTTGGCAATGTCTGTGGTTGGGCGGGTATGGGGCATATTGCCGGGCGGACTGATCCTTCTCCCACCCCATTTTCCTGAAATGATCCTCATACAACCAGTTTATAAAAAGGGGTAAAATAATGCAGCGGCTGGTTGGTGGCGGCTTTGAATACGCCATCCATGTTCATGGTATCAAACGTGATCAGGCCAAAACGCGACTGCAGTTGTTTGTGCAGCGTGGACCCGTTGTCGAACATTCCGCTGATCTCCAGATGCGAATGCGCACCATCGAGTTCAAATTGCTCTTTGATATTGGTGAGATGGTACAGGACGTCTTCTTTTGTTTCAAAAGAAAAAGATTGAATGAGCTGCAGTTGCCTGTCTTTTACAACGGCCGCGATGATGTGTTTGTTGTAAAACACAACTTTTACAAAATGCGCATCCAGTTCCCCGCGGGTTAAAATATCGTGTACGATTCCGGAATACGAATGATGTGGTTTGTAGAGCAGGAAATGGCGACCCATCAGTTCGTGTATCGATCTCTTTACACGGTAGGCGTTCACGATGTGTGTGTCTGCATTGATGGGGTCGTATTTGACATCGTGGCGCGTGCTCTCGCCAAACATCAGGTTGAGATAATCTTCTGCCGCTACTGCCGTAAAACGTTTGCCGGGAATAAGAACCGCCTCTTCAAAATTGTAATAACAATGCGCGTTCCGGTATGATTTATCGAGTAATTCGGATGCGGTGCGCATTGCATAGAACACATCGTTCCAGTCGTTGCCTTCCTGGTCGAAGCGGAACACTTCAAAACCTTCAATTTCCTGTGATGCATTTCCTTTTACCAGGCAGATCACTTCGTTGCGGCTGATCTCAACCACGAGCTGGTCGGCCTCTGTGATGGAATGCCCGTTATCCGAATAATATCCGATGATCTTACGCACCATGTGAGTCAATTGCAATGCAATGATATAAAAAAACCGCTGAACCTTCTCTTCCCGCCTACTGCGCCGCCGGCATGGCATAAAATATTTTTGCGAACAAAGGCACAAAGGCTCGGTTTGAAGGCTGTAACTTCGCGGTCCTTATGGCAAATGCGGGCATGAATAGTTTACAGGTACAGATCAGCAACAGGCAGGTGTTGAAGATCGCTTTGCCCATTGCCGCCGCGATCATCGTTCCGCAGATCAATTTCATTACGAACAATATTTTCCTCGGCGGGCTCGGACAAGGCGCGCTTGCCCTTGCGGGAATTACAGGGGTCTATTACCTGATCTTCGCGGTTGTGGGACATGGCCTGAACAATGGCCTCCAGGCATTGATCTCGCGCCGTGCCGGGGAGAACAGGATCGATGCGATCGGTAATCTTTTTGCACAGGGTATACGCATCTCCATCGTATTCGCTTTGCTGGGCATGGTGATCACGTGGTTTGTGGCGCCAACGGTGCTGCGGTGGTCGCTGCACGACCCGGAAAGCGTAAATACATGCGTACGTTTTCTCAACATCCGGATCCTCGGGCTACCCTTCCTGTATGTGTACCAGATGCGCAATGCATTGCTGGTTGGAACAAACCAAAGCAAATACCTCATTCTCGGAACGGCTACGGAAGCGGTTACCAATGTGTTCTTCGATTATTCATTGATCTATGGAAAATTCGGCATGCCGCAACTGGGTTTCGATGGTGCCGCCTACGCTTCTATCATTTCGGAATTCGCAGGGCTGGTGGTGATTTTCGTGGTCATCCGGATGAATGGCATCACCCGGCAACTGGAGCTTTTCAAGAACTGGGCTTACGACGCGGCCAACGTAAAACTCATCCTTCGCCAGTCCTATCCCCTGATATTACAGCATTGCATCAGCATCATCAGTTGGGAGTTTTTTTACATCCTTATCGAACACCATGGCCAACGGGATCTTGCGATCTCCAATACCATGCGGAATATCTTCGGCTTCTTCGGCTGCTTCACCTGGGCCTTTGCGGCAACGGCCAATACGATGGTCAGTAATGTGATTGGCCAGAACCGCCAGCAGGAAGTGCTCGGGCTGATCAACCGCATCATGTACTGGAGCCTGGGTTTTGCATTATCGGTTTGCCTGTTCCTGAACCTGTTCCCGCATTTGTTCTTATCGATGTATGGTCAGGGAGATGCGTTTATCGATGCCGCCATTCCGGTAATGCGCGTGGTATCGAGCGCACTGGTGTTCATGTCGATCTCCGTTGTATGGATGAATGCCGTTACAGGCACCGGTAACTCAAAAATGAACCTGCTTTCAGAAACGGCAGCGATCACTTTTTACTGTCTCTACGTCTATGTCGTGCTTGAAAAACTAAATCTTCCCATCACATGGGGATGGGCGAGTGAATGGATCTACTGGACCACCATTTTTGTGCCTTCCTTCTGGTACATGAAAAGCAAACGTTGGGTGAAATACAAAATGTAAATGTTGCTTAAAGGGGCTATTTTGTACATTGGTAGCCAAACATGGTTGTGCCAGACAACAACAGATAGAGCCATGTTTTGTATAAAGTGTCAGATCGTCAAGCGTAGACACCAGCATGCCAATATAGAACCGAACTACCCGATACAAAAAAACACACTGGATTATTATCCCTTCAGCCGGGCCACCAACTCCACGTATTGCTGCATGGCCGATTCCTTTGAAGTACCTGCCAGTTTTGCCCAGGCCTCGTGCTTGAATTTGGCTACAAAATCGAAAGCATTCGAGGGCCCCTCGCCTGCATTGCCTTCTGTGGCTTGTTTGTACAAAGAATAAAGCTGTAAAAGGGTATCGTTGTCAGGCTTTTCGCTGAGGGTTTTGCTGTTGACAACAGCTTGTTCGAATTGTTGTTGAAGATCCATAAGACAGTCGTTTTTTTGGAATCAAAAATGGTTTATTGCATGGAAGCCAGCAACCTCGCTCCTTCCGCTTTCAGCGCCACATCATCTGCCGTGCGGGTCGGGAGTTTTACGAGCCTGTTCAGGGTTTCGATGGCCTGTGCGGGTTTGTGATCATCTTTGTAGGCTTTGGCGAGGTCGAGATAGTTGGCAACAAAATAAGGTTCCAGTGTTTTGCATTTTTCCATGAACTGGATGGCCAGCTCAAGGGTTCCCTCGGGAAGTCCGCCATAGAGTATTTTCACAGCTGCTTTTTTCAACCCGGATAGATTGGCCATTTCATAGTTCCATTTTCCCATGGTATAATTGGCTTTGGCGTGGTTGGAGTTGATGGCAAGGGCCTTGTCTGTATACTTCTTTACATCGCGCACATAGGCCACGAGTTTTTTGTTTTCTGTTTCCACATCCGTCATCTTCCCCGATGCCATGGCCATTGCGTATGATGCGTCGGCCTGGTTGCTGTCTGCCATATATGCCCTGTTGGCAAATGCGAGTGCGGTTTCGAAATAAAGGCGTTTTGTATTCTTATCGTTCTGCCTGCCGCCGATGGATGCATTGAGTTCACTGCTTTTCACCAGTGCCTTCAGGTTGGTTGGTTCCTGCAGCAGCACGGCTTTGTATTTTTCCAAAGCCTCGTTTTCTTTTTGTGTCTTTTCGAGGTTGTCTGCCTCTTTCAGCAATACATTGACATCCTGCGCGTGCAAACCAGTGGCTGCGAGAAAAAGGAAAACGGGTAAAATAAATTTCATCATCTTCATGGTTACAGGTCTTTTCTTTTCAGTTCAAAACCAACGCCTACACTCCCACGCGCATGCATGTAAGAAATAGGCGGGTACATTTTGCGTATCGAAATAAACACTTCTTCCGCCAACGTAAACCGAATTAAGATTTCTTTCGCAATTTCCGTCACCACGGTCTCCAGCAATGGCGTCGGTATTTCCATCCGCCGGCGCACCAGTTCATACACGGCCACATAATCAATTGTATCATCCAACCGTTTAACCGGCAATTCCGGGGGCGCATGTTTCACAACAACGTTCAGCTCAAAATGATTGCCCAATATCTTTTCTTCCTCGTATAAACCGTGGTAGGCGAAAAAGTGAAGATTATGGAGGCTTATTGTTAATAACAAACTCACTTAGGAATTAGAAATTAGGAATTAGTAATTAGGAATTAGTAATTAGGCATTCATCATAACCAGTAATTATAAATTCCTAATTACTAATTACTAATTAATATTTCGCACTTAGGTATCTTTCCGCATCCAACGCAGCCATACAGCCGCTGCCGGCGGCGGTTACGGCCTGGCGGTAGTTTTTGTCCTGCACATCGCCCGCTGCAAAAACGCCTTCGAGGTTGGTTTTCGACGTGCCGGGTTCTGTGAGGATGTAGCCGGTTTCATCCATGTTGATGTAACCTTTGAAGATATCGCTGTTCGGTTGGTGACCGATCGCAACAAAGAAACCGCTGATCGGGATCTCCGTGGCCTCCTGTGTCTGGTTGTTGCGTATGCGAACGGCTTCTACTTTTTTCTCACCCAATATCTCCTCCGTATCCGAGTTCCAGTATACTTTGATGTTAGGCGTGGCAAGCACGCGGTCCTGCATCACTTTGCTTGCACGCATTTTGTCTTTGCGGATGAACATATGCACCGTGGTACAAAGCTTCGAAAGATAGATCGCTTCCTCTGCCGCCGTATCGCCCGCACCAACGATCGCCACTTCTTTACCACGGAAAAAGAAACCATCGCAAACCGCGCAGGCGCTCACGCCAAACCCGTTGAGCCTTTCTTCGCTGGGCAGACCCAGCCATTTTGCCGAGGCGCCGGTGCTGATGATCACCGCATCGGCTTCGATCAGTTTCTCCTCATCTATCCAAACCTTATAGGGCTGCACACTGAAATCAACTTTCGTGGCCAGTCCGTAACGGATGTCGGCGCCCATGCGCGCTGCCTGTTTTTCAAAATTGACCATCATCTCCGGGCCCTGTATACCTTCGGGATAACCCGGGTAGTTTTCTACTTCGGTGGTGATGGTTAACTGACCGCCCGGCTGGATGCCCTGGTACAATACCGGTTTCATGTTTGCCCTGGCTGCATAAATAGCAGCAGTGTAGCCTGCCGGACCCGAGCCTATGATCAATACATGTACTTTTTCTGTTGCCTCATTTGCCATACTGTGGTGTTGTTATTTTATACGGACAAAAATATTGATCCGTTTCAGTTATCTGGTTTTGGTTTTACACAACTGTTTTCTATTTGGGGATAATCAGCGTTTTGTACTGCGATGCATATCCGCAAAAAGAACCTAGCCCTCCATTGCTGATGTTACCCAGTACTTTCCCCGGTGTTGAGAACGGGTTGCCAACGGATTGGTAACTGAATTCCCAGGTACGCCAGAAATCGTATGTGGCCTTGTCTATGTTGCTGTGCCGCACCGTTATCGTATCTCCGCGTTTGAAATACCCCGCTTCTTCACGGGTGGGTTTTTCGTTTTTATTATAGCCCTTGTCAACCTGGATATCATACGTTACCCCGTCGATGATCTGGTCGTCGTACACGCTGTTCCTGCCCGGGAAAAAATCCTGCTGCCCCACTTTGGTATAATAACGGATGTAATTCCCATATCCCGGCGGATCGGTTACCCGCGCCATTAATACAACCTTGGAAGTGTCGCTATTGTTCGGTGCGGGCTTCCACCAAAGCGAATCTATTTTTTTGGCGAGCAGCGGTATGGTGGTGGATGCATTGTATACCTTCCCCCCCGTTTCTATCTGCAGGTCGTATTTCTTCCCGTATTCCCCAAACAATGGTGTTGAAGTGGTAACGCTGATGCCGTAGTAATAAAAGTAAAAACCGCCGGGCAGCTGTACCGCGAACTCGGTGAGGGGATACACTTTTGTTCCCGCGGTGATGGTCACTTTTGCGTTGTGCACATACGTGTTGTTGAGCGTGGCCGCATCGACCGTAGAGAAATAGTCGAGCGAATTGGACAATACAACAACCGGGGATTGTGTGCTTTCGATCTGGGCCTCAACCACCAGTTTTGGCTCCTGCTTATCGGTATGCAGTTCAACATCCTTTTCGCAGGAAGCGAACAAGGCCGCAAGGCATAAAAAAGGAATCCATGTTTTCATGTACAGATTTTTCACCGCTTACTAAAAACCCCTCTGTTTGGGCAGAGGGGTTTTATATCAATATCAATAATTTCATTATCCCAGGTATGCCTTCAGTGCATTGCTGTAACGTGCTTTCTGCAGGCGTTTGATCGCTCTTTCCTTGATCTGGCGGATGCGTTCTTTTGTAAGATCGTATTTCATACCGATCTGTTCGATGGTAACGCCGTTCTCGCCGTCGAGGCCAAAATAAGCGTTTACGATCTCGGCTTCACGCGGACTCAATGATTTCAGCACGCGGCGGATCTCTTCGCGGAGCGAATCTTTCATTACGTCTTCGTCTGTATCGTCAGAACCTTCCAGCAAGTCGCCCATTGCCACGTCTTCTGCTTCGTGCACGGGTGCGTCGAGGGAAGTATGGCGGGTATTGCTCTGGAAAATATTGTTGATCTCTGTCTCGCTCATTTCGAGGATCTCGGCCAGTTCTTCGGTAGATGGTTCGCGTTCGTGTTCCTGTTCAAAAGCCATGTATGCCTTGTTGGCCTTGTTATAGGTGCCGATCTTGTTCTGCGGCAAACGAACCAGCCTTCCCTGTTCGGCCAAAGCCTGGAGAATCGACTGGCGGATCCACCATACGGCGTACGAAATGAATTTGAAACCCTTGGTTTCGTCGAAACGCTGTGCGGCTTTGATCAGACCCAGGTTTCCTTCATTGATAAGGTCACTCAGGGAAAGGCCCTGGTGCTGGTATTGCTTGGCAACCGATACCACGAAACGTAAGTTAGCCTGAACCAGCTTATCCAATGCGCGCTGATCGCCCATCTTGATCCTCTGTGCCAGCGTGGTTTCCTCTTCAGGAGTGATCATAGGGATCTTCGAAATCTCCTGTAAGTATTTTTCAACGGCTTGAGAATCACGGTTGGTGATCTGGGTTGCGATTTTGAGCTGCCTCATGTTTTCTAATTACGTATTTATATATAAACGACTAAAAGACCCTGATTGTTTTACAAACGCTGGAAAGAAATTCGTTAAAGTTAAAACGCTCCGTTCAGAGGAACGCAAAGGTACGAACGAACACCCGATTTTTCACCCTTTTGTGGAAAAACTTGGCATAATGAGTAAAAAAACGAGGTAATTACCGCATTATCTGCATAATTATCCGCAAACGGTTGCTATAAGAACTTCAGTTCGAATTATCTTCGCTGGCTATGATCGATTTCCGTTCCGACACCGTTACACGCCCCACCCCACCCATGATCGATGCCATGATGCGCGCCGCCGTTGGCGACGATGTGTTTGGCGAAGACCCATCGGTTAACCACCTCGAACGTATGTGCCATACCCTTTTTGGCATGGAAGCGGCGATATTCTGCCCGAGCGGAACGATGACCAACCAGATAGCTATCAAATGTCATACCCAACCCGGCGATGAAGTGATCTGCGACCGCCTCTCCCATGTTTACCAATACGAAGGGGGCGGTATCGCCTTCAATTCCGGGGCATCGGTACGGTTGATCGAAGGCGACCGGGGAAGAATTACCGCGGAACAGGTAAAGGAAGCCATCAACCCGAACGATGTGCACAAACCGGTCTCGTCGCTGGTTTCACTAGAGAACACAGCCAACCGTGGCGGCGGAGCTTGTTATGATTTTGCTGATATTCAATCTATTAAAGAAGTTTGTTTACAAAATAATTTAAAGCTGCACCTGGATGGCGCCCGTTTATTCAACGCCCTGGTAGCAAAGAATGAGACGTTCAGGCAATACGGCGAGGTATTTGATTCTATATCCATCTGCCTGAGTAAGGGATTGGGCACGCCTGTTGGGAGCGTATTGATCGGCACCAGGCAACTGATCGCCAAGGCGAGGCGCATCCGTAAGATCTTCGGCGGCGGCATGCGTCAGGCGGGTTTCATGGCCGCCGCGGGCATCTATGCGCTCGAACACCATGTGGCGCGTTTGGCCGATGATCACAGGCACGCACAGGAAATAGCAACGGCACTGCGCGGGAAAGATTTTGTGGGCGAGATCCTGCCGGTAGAGACCAATATCATTATATTCGGAATCAAAGGACGGTATACCGCGCCGGAACTGGCTGCCAGGATGAAAGAAGAAGGTATCTTCGTGATCGCCATCTCACCCACCCAGATAAGGATCGTTGTTCACCTCGATATCCATCCGCAGGATGTGAAAAAGACCATCGATGTGATCAACTCATTGTAGAATTTTTGCGGACAGAATATAATCAGCACAGCTATGTTACCCAGAATCAATCCAACGAATACCCAGGCCTGGTTTTTATTGAAGAAACACCACGAAGAAGAAATGAGCCGGCGGCACATGCGCGACCTGTTTGCACAGGACGCGGATCGTTTCCAGAAATTTTCTTTGCAGTTGGGTGATGTCCTTTTTGATTATTCAAAAAACATCATCAACCAGAAAACATTACAGCTTCTCCTGCAACTCGCAGAAGACTGCAAACTGAAAGAGGCCATACACGATATGTTTGCCGGCATCAGGATCAATGAAACCGAAAACCGGTCTGTATTACATACGGCCCTTCGTAATTTTTCCGATACGGCCATTCTTGTTGAGGGAAAGGACATCATGCCCCGCATCCGGAAAGTACAGGAGCACATGAAAGATTTCTGTGAGAAGATCCACAGCGGCGCCTGGAAAGGTTATACGGGTAAAAAAATAAGGTACATCGTAAACATAGGCATCGGCGGAAGCGACCTCGGCCCTTATATGGTTACCGAAGCGCTGCGCCCTTACTGGAAAGACGATATCCAGTCCTATTTCGTGAGCAATGTAGACGGCACGCATATTTCCGAAACACTGAAGAAAGTGAACCCGGAAGAAACCCTTTTCCTGGTTGCTTCCAAAACGTTTACCACGCAGGAAACCATGACCAATGCGCATACCGCGCGCGAATGGTTCCTTGCTTCGGCGAAAGATGAGAAACAGGTGGCCAAACATTTTGCCGCACTCAGCACAAATGAAAAAGAAGTTACCGCTTTCGGCATCGACAAGGCAAACATGTTCGAGTTCTGGGATTGGGTTGGCGGCCGGTATTCGCTCTGGAGCGCCATCGGCCTTTCGATAGCCCTCACGATCGGTTACTCCAATTTTGAATCGTTGCTGAAAGGTGCCTTCGAGGTTGACGAGCATTTCCGCAAGGAAAAGTTCGACAGGAACATCCCGGTGCTCATGGCATTGATCGGTATCTGGTACACCAACTTTTTCGGGGCGCAAAGCGAGGCGATACTTCCGTACGACCAGTACATGCACCGTTTCCCCGCGTATTTTCAGCAGGGCAATATGGAGAGCAACGGCAAGAGCATAGACCGCAGTGGTAACCCTGTGAATTACACAACAGGTCCCGTGATCTGGGGCGAACCGGGCACAAACGGCCAGCACGCATTTTACCAGCTGATTCACCAGGGAACAACCATGATCCCCTGCGATTTTATAGCACCGGCGATCAGCCATAACCCGGTTGGTGATCACCACGTAAAACTCCTCTCCAACTTCTTTGCGCAAACCGAGGCATTGATGAATGGAAAATCAGAGAACGGCGTGAAAGTGGAACTGATGAAAGCCGACAAGAAAGAAGACGAGATCAAAAAACTCGCCCCGTTTAAAATATTTGAAGGGAACAAACCAACGAATTCGTTTCTTATCAAACAGATCACCCCGCAAACGCTGGGCAGCCTGATCGCTTTGTACGAACACAAAATATTTGTGCAGGGCGTGATCTGGAACATCTTCAGTTTTGATCAATGGGGTGTTGAACTGGGCAAACAACTTGCCAACGCCATCTTACCCGAACTGGAGAACGAAGATGCAGTGACATCGCACGACGGTTCTACAAACGGGCTGATCAATGCGTATAAAAATTTCAGGGTAGCCGAATGATTTACGGGAGACGAAAGTCTCCCTTTTTAATTTGATACTTATCCAAATGCAAGATATCAACATTCGCCCCATACAGCCGGGAGACAATCCTTTCATTGCCTCCATTATCCGTAAGGCGCTTGAAGAATTCAACGCCAACAAATGCGGAACGGTATATTTCGACGACTCTACCGATCATCTGTTTGAGCTGTTTGATTCCACTCCCCGAAGCGCCTACTTTGTTGCAGAGAGAGACGGCAGCCTTCTGGGCGGCGCCGGCATTTTTCCTACAGAGGGCTTGCCTGGTGGTACTTGTGAACTTGTTAAAATGTACCTGTCGGCAGATGCACGGAACATGGGACTGGGAAGGAAGATGATCGACCAGTGTCTTGCCACCGCAAAAGAAAAAGGCTACACCTCCGTTTACCTTGAAACCATGCCGGAGTTGAAAAAAGCGGTAAGCGTGTACGAAAAATTCGGTTTCCATTACCTCGACAAACCAATGGGTAACTCGGGCCACAACGGTTGCGATATATGGATGATCAGGGACTTGGTGTGAAGCAAAAAAAAGCCCGGTGAAACATCACCAGGCTGGTATTTTGTTACAAAGCTTTGGTTAAAAGCTGGATTACCATTTATCTACTTCCTCAGAAGCCAGGCTTCCACCACCCGCGTCTGCTGCAGGCGCAACGGTTGGTTCGTTGATGGATACAACCGGGGTAGCTTCCACCGTTTCCACCACTTCGTCAACTGCCGTTTCTGATACAACCGCAACCATTTCGCGAACATCGCCGTTTTCGTTGCTTTCGCCTTCACCATCGTTGTATTCGTGGTTGAATGCATCGAAATCAAAATCGGGCATGAGGTCTGTTTTTACATAATCTACTGCCTCACCCAATGCCTTGATAAACTTATTGAAATCTTCTTTGTAGAGGAAAATCTTGTGCCTGTCGTAACCATTGTCGTCAAAGCGCTTACGGCTTTCTGTAATGGTCAGGAAATAATCGTTACCACGGGTAGCCCTTACATCAAAAAAATAGGTTCTTCTTTTACCGGCCCTGATCCGTTTACTGTAAACACTTTCCATTTTCTTGTCGTTGTTCTCGTACGCCACAGCTATTAGTTTTGGTTTTAAAGTGTTACAAATATAGGGATGTTTATGAATTACCAAAATTTAAGAAATACTGAAAAAAGCAGCCTTGCAAGGGTTTAAATGAAACAAACGATTGTATGCATACGACGGGTTGTTTGCCTGAAAACCATACAAAAGACAGGTTTCGAGATGGTGGTATTCATTTTGTTGCCGGGATGATTAATACCTATCTTACCTTTTATGAAGATCACAGCCCACATTGCCCAGCATTTACTTGATGTATATACGGGCGGAAACTGGACAGAAGTAAGCGTTGCCGATGCACTTGCCGGACTTTCTTATACGCAGGCTTCAACCGTTACGGCCGCTTCTCCCAATTCCATCGCAGCCATTGTTCACCATCTTGCATACTGGAACAAGGTTATGATCAGCCGCATCGGAGGAGAAAACCCAATAGTGCCCGAGGCAAACGGGTTCGATGTTGGATCGCTGGGTAACGATGTTGAATGGAAAAAACTGATCAGGGAGATGCTCGTTTCTGCCAGTGAACTTGCGGTTGCCACCAGGGATGTGCCGGAGGAAACACTGGAACTGCCGATCGTTGCGGGCGGTTCCTCCACCTACAAGAACCTGCAGGGCTCGGTGGAGCATGTTCATTACCACCTCGGGCAAATCGTGATCATCAAGAAATTGTTGACCGGTTCATCCACATTCTGAAAAATTTGTGGAACGGGCAGGGTTCCCGGTTATTAATTTCCACTATTTCAGTTCTATTCATACGGAGAAAAAACGGTACAATATTGGCGGGTTATAAAATACAACCTTGCGAAATATGAAAAACAGGAAACGTTTGAAGAAGATATTGGTGCAACACATCAGTTCGGGCCAAAGCGCCTGGGAACGTGTTTTAACCAACACAGTGCTCCCTCCCAAACAGAACGATGATGCCCGCGCCTACACACTGTTCTCATCTTTTACTGCTGATATCATTAAACAGAATACTGTTTTTACACGCTGATCATAAATTATGAAAGACAAGCCCGTAGCTTTCTTCCATGATGATGTCTTTCCAGTTTACGATCAGATCCTTGAATGCCTGTCCAACAGGCATTATTTTCCTGTCCAGGTCGTAGAGCCCTAATTCGTTCACATTGCCATTGTCTTCGCGCAGCGCCGTATCCCAATCCACCTGGTGCAACAGGCTGTACCAGGTAAACCCGATGATGGGCACGCCATCGTGTTTCAACCGGTGAACATTGGCCCACTGTTTCAATAGCCACTCAGTACAGGCCGGCATCTTAATATTGGTTTCGGTGTGCATGATGGGTAAGCGGTAGCGTTTGTAATATTGGTTGGTGATCACATAATATCCAAAGATCTCACCCGAAGCCTGTGTGCATCCGTCCGGGTGAACGAGGTGTTCATTGGTTACATAATAATCGTTGCCCATGATGCAACGTGCTTTCACCTGGTTAAGGGTGAACCATTCGTATTCTTCTTTGGTCATGCCGTTTGAGAGCAGGTATTCGTACATGGAAACGTTCAACGGGTATCCATACGTAAGATCGAGCGAAAGAAATCTTTTCTGGTTCAGGAACCTTGCGATGGGCCTGGCGCGTGGATCGATGGCGTGAAAATATTCCGACGATTCGCTTTGAATAAACGCGGCCTCCGGTTGCACGGCCAGAATTGCCTGCATGGCCATTACGTTTGCTTTGCAGATGTGTTTGAGCGCCGTAACAAAGGCAAAATCAGAACACAGCCTTTCGTTCCACCAGCCGTATTGTGCCGAGAACATGGCAGTGATAAAGATCTCGTTCACCGGTGTGTACAGGGTAAGATATGGGAACCGCGCCGCAAAAGCGCCGGCGTATTCGGCAAAAAGTTCCGGGAACGCGGGGTTTTGAAAATTGCCGATCCAGTCGGGTACACCAAAATGACAAAGGTCAACGATGGGTGTGATATCGAGCTCCTTCAGCCGGTTGAATGTTTCATCCGCAAAGGCCCAATCGTATTTCCCGGGAGCGAGATGTGTTTTGTAATACGGAACCCCATAACGCAGGAACTCGATGCCGGTCTCTTTTACGAGGTCAAAATCTTCGCGCCACCTGCGGTAGTGGTCGGTTTTCTCCATTTCGTCTACGCGCTTCGTGCTTCCATCGGGTAACTGAATGGTTGGATAGCTGTTCTCAATCCCTGTTGTGAACATGAATTTATTGCCTGCCATGCTGGATGATTTGAATTAAGCGATCTTTTCTTTAAAGTATCGTTCTATTGCATCTTCGAGTTTGGGTAAAACAATTCCTTTGTCGCTCTTCAACGCGCTGTACAAAGGGCGGGCGGCTTTCAGGTTCATGTCTTCTGCGGTGCAAAAGGTCAGCCCATCGGATTTATGACCGCCCCGGAAGGCGATTTCCCTTGCAAAATCGGACCATGAAATACCCCCTTCGTTGGAAACATGCCACACTCCTTTTTCACCGTCGATCAACAGGTCGAGTGAGGTATGAACCAGGTCGGGAACATAGGTTGGCGACACTGTGCCCTCGGCAATAACAGGGCAACAATCGTTCCGTTGTAGTTTCTGAAGCACCTGTGTTGCAAAATTATATTGGTCCCAGGGCCCAAAGAATGCACTGGTGCGGATCACGAGCGAATCTGCGTTTTCCCTCGACACGAGCGTTTCACCCGCCGCCTTGCTGTTGCCGTAAACATTCAGCGGATGCACCGCATCAGTTTCTGTATAGGGATCTTTTTTCTGCCCTGAAAAAACAAGGTCGCTGGAGAACGAAACATACCGTGCATCGTGCTCACCCGCAACGCGCGCCAGTGTTGCTGCGCCGTAAGTGTTGATGCGGTAACAGTTTTCTGCATCGGTTTCCGCTGCATCCACATTTACGTAACCACTTGTATTGACCACCGCCCACGGACGATACCTGCGCAATACAGCGGCCACATCCTGTTCGTTGTTAATGTCTATGTCTTCCCTTGATAAAGAAACAAAATGCAAACCCCTTGCCGCGCATAACCGCGCAAATGCCTGCGCCAGTGTTCCTGATTTCCCGATTATGAGCAATGGTGTATGCGCATCGTTACGCACGCCTTGAGTACCCACATGTTCACGATGCCACCACCCTTTTTCTTCAAGTACAGGATGGTGAAACGGTTGGTTGGCCGCAATGGCATGCACCATTTTACCGATTGCCGTTTTTCTTGTCTTCCCGTTGCGTATGTCGTAGCAACCACTTTCGTAGTTCAGGCGCCTGCGGGTTAAGAGGCTGTCCCAGTCGAACGACCCCAGCATCGACCATACCGTTACGGCCCGGATATCTGTTCCTTCCGCCCTGAGCTCGCAACAAGAGTCGTAGGTTTCTTTGAGCCATCGCAGCTGTTCTTCCCGCGTGCAGCCAAGGTGAACCTCGGTAACTGCCAGCGGCGCCTGTACCTGTTGCGCCGCCTCGCTCAACAATTGTTTGATGCCCTGCAAAGGCTGCACACGAACGGCTTCCACATCTACATACCTGTGCCGGCCGTTGCCGCCATGCATGCAGGATGGATAGCGATCTATGTCTGCATCAAGAAACCGCTCCGAAGTAACATAATAATTGAAACCACATACATCGGGTACACAGGGATGCTGTATAAAAAAACGGAGGTCTTCTTTGGATATCCCGTGCTTAATAAAATAGTTGTAAAGTTTATGAGACCAGTCTACACGGCCACACAGCAGATCATACGTAAGCCAGCGCCGCTGGTTTTCAAAATCAACCTGGTATTGCAGTTCGCTGCTGCCAAAACATTTGGCAAGGTCTTCTGTCTGCACAAGCTTGGCATCCGGGTTGATCTTCCTGATCGCTTCCATACAAAGTACAACTGCTTTCAGCTGGTTGATGAGCATCTGTAAAAAAGAGCGGTCGTCGCTTTTGTGCGGGTACCACAAGCCATACAATCCACTGAACCGCGCTGTGGTAAGCGGTTCGTTCACAGGTGTGTAATATTCGATCCATGGAAACCGCTGCGCCACTTTCTCGGCATAGGCAGCCAGTTTCCGGGGGAAACCGGCATCGCTGAGGTTAGTGAATGCGGGGCCGCTTCCATGATGCAGCAGTCCCACGATGGGCTTTATCTTTTTTTCTTCGAGGATATTCAATTGTTTCCCGCTCCACGACCAGTCGATACAACATCCTTCCACCGGCTCATGCTTTTCCCAAAGCACAGGAAACCGCAAGGCGCTGATACCCGAACGCGCCAGTTCGGGTATCAGCGTCTCTCTCGTGTACACATCGCCCGATCGCAACTGGTCGTTGAACGTGTCTCCAACCCGGTTGATCGTAGCTTCGATCCCACCCCAGATCTCAGGCGCGGATATTCTGTTTTTCATTCACCTGCGTTTCTGCGTTTAAAACTTGCTGCTGTATTTTTTTAAACAGCGTTAGCGATTGTGCAACCACCTGGTCCATATTGTAATACTTATACGTTGCCAGTCTTCCCGTGAAATATACATTGGGCGTGGTGGCTGCGAGCAACTGGTATTTCCGGTAGATCTCCGCGTTCTCTGCAGTAGGGATCGGGTAGTACGGATCGCCTTCAGCGCGTGGGAACTCATACACTACCGATGTTTTATCGTGTTGCTGGCCCGTCAGGTATTTGAATTCTGTGATCCGTGTAAACGCCTGCTCGTTTGGATAATTTACCGTTCCCGTTGGCTGGAACACGGGTTTGTTTACCGTTTCATGTTTGAACTCGATGGAACGGTATGGCAGTTTGCCATAACAGTAATCAAAATAACTGTCTACCGGCCCTGTATAAATGATGTTCCTGAACGGGATCATATCCAGGATCTCTTTGTAATCCGTATTGAGCATGATCTTGATGTTCTCATGCGCAAGCATTTTATTGAACATTGCTGTATAGCCATGCAACGGCATCACCTGGTAAGTATCTGTGAAATAACGGTCGTCTTTATTCGTCCTGATCGGCACCCGCGCAGTTACCGATGCATCGAGTTCTGAGGGATCCATGTCCCACTGTTTCTTTGTATAATTCTTAAAGAATTTTTCATACAACTCTTTGCCTACCCTGCTCAATACCACGTCTGCCGATGTTCTTACAGGCACTATGGTTTCTGCGCGTTCTTTGAGGAACTGCTCCACCTGGTCGGAGCTAAGGTTCAGTCCGTACAAGGTATTGATGGTATTCAGGTTGATCGGTATCGGAACGAACTGCCCATCCACCGAACCCAGTACTTTGTGCTCATACACACGCCATTCTGTAAACTGGCTAAGGTATTCGAACACCTCGCGTGAGTTGGTGTGAAAAATATGCGGGCCGTATTTGTGCACAAGAATGCCCGCCTCATCATAATAATCGTATGTATTGCCGCCAACATGGTTTCTTTGGTCTACCAGTAATATCTTTTTACCGGTCTTTGCCAGTCTTTCTGCCATCACACTTCCGGCGAGGCCCGCTCCTACAACAAGATAGTCGAACATAGATGCTTCTTTTTTTAGTTAAACGATCCCATTAATTTTTGCTCGATGAGCTTCCGCATGGCGCCGCAGGTATTGTCCCACGAGTTGCCCTCCAGGAAACCATCCACTTTTTCAAGCCATGCCGCACGATCGGCCCTGTTGAGTTCTTCTTCTGCCTTTTCAATGAACTCTTTCGCTGAAGAAACAATATGCACCAGGCCATTCTCGCCATACGGCGTCACTACATCCCTGATGGCTGTAGAGATCACCGGTTTGCCGGCCGCCAGGTATTCGGGTGTTTTTGTTGGGCTGATGTACCTCGTGGATTCGTTGAGTGCGAAAGGAATGGTAGCGATGTCCCAGCCACTGATGTACGATGGGAGATCGGCATAATTTTTCTGCCCGAGGTAATGGATGTTCTTCAACCGCGGTAATGTTTCCGGATCGATCTTTACCACGGGCCCGATCAGAACAAAATGCCAGTCTGGTTTTTTCTCGGCCACTTTTTTTACAAGATCGATATCGAACCTTTCATCAAGCACTCCAAAAAATCCAAAACGCGGGTGCGGGATGTCTTGTTGATCAAGAGGTTCATCCTTACAGATGCGCGCCTTTGCAAAATGTTCTTTCTCTATGCTGCTGGGAAAGGCATGTACGTTCCTGTGTTTTTGTTTTTTGGCCTGGTACAGGCTGTGGCCACCGGTAAACACAATGTCTGCGCGGGAGAAGAGCTCCGATTCAAAATCGATCAGCTCTTTTGGCGCAAACCTGAACGCCGACAACTCATCCATGCAATCAAAAATGGTTACGCGGGGTTGAAGGTGTCTTGTAAAGGGAAGTGCCATGGGTGTATAATACCAGAGGCCGAAATTCCTGATCGTATAATCGCTCCATACCTTGTGAACCACGTTGCGCTGGAAGCTGTGCGCTTCTTCTGTTCCATGTCCCGCTTTTGTATGTGGTGTAACCACGAGCACGTTTTCGTTGCTCATGTGCACTTCAATACGGTCTTCGGGTTCGTTGAAATAAGGTTCCTCAACATAAAATACGCGCTGGTATTTTGCCATTCTGCCGAGCAGGTGTTGTGGGCGCTGGAAAACAAAGTTCCAGCGAAGGTGTGAAAAACAAACAAGGTCCATGGTAGTAGTTTAATCGTTAGTGGATCATCATCACTAACATATAGACAAAACTGTGCCTTGTATTTTTCTACAATTTAGGTTTGGTGTGGAGAACGCAGGTTACGGAAGATGATTCGATGTGTGCGCAGTGAAAAACAAAACAATTCCAGTTGGTTATTTCATAAAAAGGGCATTTGCCCTCCCGGGCCAACAAACGGTGCTGACTCAAAAGCCCGCAGAAATATTTCTACAAATCCTGATGGCCGAGGCTCTTGTTGTTCGGGATGATCAAAGGTGCTGAATCTTTTTGAACAGCGTTAATGCCTGTGCAACCACCTGGTCCATGTTGTAATATTTATAGGTGGCGAGCCTCCCTGTAAAAAACACGTTCGGCGTATTGTCTGCCAGTGCCTGGTACTTACGGTAGATCTCCGCATTGGCCGTAGTGGGGATCGGGTAATAGGGATCTCCCTCTGCCCGCGAAAACTCGTATACGATCGAGGTCTTTTCGTGTGCCTGCCCTGTTAAATATTTGAACTCAGTGATCCGCGTAAAGGCCTGTTCATTCGGGTAATTAACCGTTCCCGTTGGCTGGAACACTTGCTGGTCCAGGGTTTCGTGTTTGAATTCTAGCGAGCGGTACGGAAGTTTGCCGTAACGGTAATCGAAATAACTATCAACCGGCCCGGTGTAAACGATGTTTTTGTATGGAACCTGGCCAATGATGTCTTTGTAATCTGTATTCAACCGCGTCTCGATGTTTTCATGCGACAGCATTTTCTCAAACATCGCAGTATAGCCGTGCAGGGGCATTACCTGGAAGGCGTCGGTAAAATAGCGGTCGTCCTGGTTGGTGCGTACCGGCACGCGTGCCGTTACGGAGGCATCGAGTTCCGACGGATCGAGGTCCCATTGTTTCTTTGTATAGTTCTTAAAGAATTTTTCGTAGAGCTCCCTTCCCACCCTGCTCAGCACCACATCGGCAGATGTTCTGACGGGAATGATGGGTTCTGCGCGCGACCTGAGAAATTCTTCCATTTCCTCAGAATCGAGGTGCCAACCATACAGCAGGTTGACGGTGTTTAAGTTGATGGGTATCGGAACCAGTTTACCATCTACCGAACCCAACACCTTGTGTTCGTATGGGCGCCATTCGGTAAACCGGCTGAGGTAATCGTAAACTTCAGGTGAGTTGGTGTGAAAGATATGGGGCCCGTATTTATGAACGAGTATCCCCGCTTCATCGTAATGATCATAGGCATTGCCCCCCACGTGGCCCCTTTTGTCAACAACCAGGATCTTCTTCCCGGTACCGGCGAGCCTTTCTGCCATCACACTGCCGGCAAACCCCGCGCCTACCACGATATAGTCAAACATAAATACCCTGCTTTTAATTTCCTTCGCCAAGGTAATAAATGTTTCCCATCAGCGGTTTTTATCATGTATTAAGCGGAACAACTTCATTTGAAATGCTTAATTGGACAAACAAAAATCATCGGGCTAAAAAAGATTGAATGGCCGGGATGACCTGAGTCATCAGAAAACATGATCTTCGTCATGTTTCGCCAAACACCGTTGAACAACCTTTAATTTATTTATTTAATTTCAACATCGATAAACCTGGTGAAAACGATCTCAATGAAACACCTCCAGCAATTTGAGGCCCTTTTTAATCATGCCACCATTGGCATTATACTATGCAACAAAGATGCTGAGATCATCAACTTCAATGCACAGGCAGAAACGCAGTTCGGTTATAAGAAGGAGGAACTGGTCGGGAAAAAGATAGAGGTGCTGCTGCCGCAGAAATACCGTGGTTCGCATGTCCAGGACAGGAACCGTTTCTATGCCCATCCCGAAAACAAGGTGATGGGGCACGGCCGCGACCTGCATGGGCAAAAAAAGGACGGCGCTGAATTCCCTGTTGAAGTGAGCCTTAGCCATTACAGGGATGAAGACAATATTTATGCGATCGCATTTGTGATAGACATCACCGTCCGTAAAAACAATGAAATAGCCGTAAACCGCCACCGCGAAGAACTGCAGGAGATCACCCGCCAGGTAACGCTGCTCAACAGCGATCTGGAACAGAAAGTGGAGAACCGCACCAAGATGCTCCGCGAAACACTGGCCGAACTGGAGAAATCGAAAAAAGAAGTGACGGAGGCGCTGGAAAAAGAAAAAGAGCTGGGCGACCTCAAAAGCGGTTTTGTGACCATGGCGAGCCACGAGTTCAGGACACCACTGAGCACTATTTTATCATCGGCCTTCCTGCTGAGTAAATACAATGGCCCGGACGATGAGGACAAACGGGAAAAACACATCAACCGCATCAAAGACGCGGTGAATGATATGAAATCGATCCTTGAAGATTTTCTTTCGCTGGGAAAACTGGAAGATGGCCTGGTAAAAGCAAAAACGGCAGATTTTTCCGCGGCCGAATACAGGGAAGAGCTGCAGCATACCATCGAAGGCATGATGCAGATCGCAAAACAGGGGCAGCGGATCGCTTTCAGTCATGAAGGTGAAAGCGATATCCGCGTAGACATCTCCCTGTTGAAGAACATCATCATCAACCTTTGTTCCAATGCGATTAAGTTTTCGCCCGCGAACGGGAACATAGAAGTGCGTTCGCTGAACAACGGGCCGATGCTTACCGTAAGCGTAAAAGACAATGGCATCGGCATATCGGAAGAGGACCAGCAGCATCTGTTTGAACGTTTTTTCCGGGCAAAGAATGCAGTGAACATACAGGGAACAGGATTGGGATTGCACATCATATCAAAATACGCAGAGCTGCTGAATGCATCAATCTCGCTGAGGAGCGAACTGGGCAACGGCACCGAATTCACCATTTCAATACCGCAAAATGAAAAAGATCTTACTGGTTGAAGACAACGATGAAGTAAGGGAAAACACGGCAGAGATCCTCGAGCTCTCCAACTATACCGTAAACACTGCGCCGGATGGAAGGGCCGGTGTTGAACTTGCGCTCCAGGATCCCCCCGACCTGATCATATGCGATATCATGATGCCTGTGCTCGATGGGTACGGCGTATTGCACGCACTTGGAAAACATTCGGAGACGGCGGGCATCCCCTTCATATTCCTCACCGCGAAATCGGAAGCATCGGATTTCCGCAAAGGAATGGGGCTGGGTGCAGACGATTACATTACCAAGCCATTTGACGGAACCGAGCTGTTGAATGCAGTAGAGGCAAGGTTAAAAAAATCAGCCGCACTCAGGCAAAAGTTCAGCCAGGATGCAAACGGTGTGAGCGCTTTCCTACAGAACGCGGGGCACACATCCGGTGTAAGGCTTACGTCGGAAGAAAGGGAAGTGAACGATTACAGGAAGAAGCACATCCTTTACTCGGAAGGACAGCGCCCTGTTGCGGTCTATTTCGTGGTCAGCGGTAAGGTAATGGTGCGCAGAAGCAATGAAGACTCGAAAGAATTTGTAACGGATATTTTTGTTGCCGGCGATTTTATCGGTTACACCGCGATACTGGAAGACATCAACTACAAGGAAACCGCCGAGTTTCTCGAGGATTCCGAACTGATGATCATACCCCGGAAAGATTTTCTGGAACTGATCAACAGCAACCACGAAGTGGCCAGCCAGTTCATCAAATTACTGGCAAGAAACGTGGGCGACAAGGAAGAGCGGTTGCTCAACCTTGCCTACAATTCACTGCGAAAAAAAGTGGCCAATGGATTGCTGCAGGTGGCGGAAAAATTCAAGGGCAACGACAAAGTGATCGAGATCTCACGCGAAAACCTCGCGAACGTGGTTGGCTCGGCCACCGAATCGCTGATCAGGACCTTAAGCGATTTTAAATCCGAAAAACTGATCGACCTGAAAGGAAGCAAGATCATTATCCTGAACGAACAGAAGCTGGCCAACCTGGTTAGCTAAACGCCCCGTTAACGGGTAAAAAAGCACCGGCCTGCCGGTGCTTTTTTAGTTTGCCACTGCCCCACCCTGACCATCTTCACCGCCAAACATGACAACAATCATTTTTCAGTCCTTTTCTTCCCGGCAATTTTGTTGTTGATTATGCAAAGCAATAACACGACATTGAACATAGACCGGGCGACAAAGATATCCGACATACAGGAATGGTTCACCGGCAGATTTGCCTTTCTCAAACTCGAGTTTTTCAGGAACCGGCACCTCGCGAAAAAAGAGGTTCGCGGGCCTGGGGAACTGGCGTTGCGGAGTGACGTATTGACCCATGCAAATATCGCGATCGATGGCAAATGGACCGTGATCGATGTGGAAAACCTCTTCCTGACCGAAGCGGGACTGTACGTACAGATCTTGCGACGATCGGGTAACCTGTGGATAGAAACCACGTTTACAGAAGACTGGACACTTGACCAGCAAAACCACGAAGGCGAACTGTTGAGCGCCGTTTACACCTCTCCTGCCGACCTCAATAAAGCAAAACCATGAGCGCCGCCCAAATAAAAACTGCCACCTGTTACCACTGCGGCGATGAATGTGCGGGGCACCCGATACATGCGCACAACAAAGACTTTTGCTGCCAGGGCTGCTTATCGGTTTACGAGATATTGAGTAAAAGCGGGATGTGCGATTACTACGACATCACCAAAAACCCCGGCGTATCGCGCAAGACATTGGTAAGAAAAGACAAGTTCGCGTTCCTTGACCAGAAAGACATTGTTGCTTCGCTGATCAGTTTTCGCGATGAGAAAGAGACGCATGTAACCTTCCATCTTCCGCAGATCCACTGCAGCAGCTGTTTGTGGCTGCTCGAAAACCTGCACAGGTTAAACAAGGATGTGCAGAGCTGCCGGGTGAACTTTGTAAAGAAAGAAGCTACGGTTGTGTTCAACCACCGCACCACATCGCTGCGCGGGGTTGCCGAATTGCTTACGGGCATTGGATACGAACCCTACATCAGCCTGCAGCAACTTTCCAAACGCAGCACATTCTTTAACCGGGGTAAAATATTAAAACTGGGGGTTGCGGGGTTTTGTTTTGGCAACATCATGCTCTTCAGTTTCCCTGAATACCTGGGGATAGACATACACGAAGGATCGCTGGTGATCATGTTCCGCTACCTGAATCTTTTGCTGAGCCTGCCTGTATTGTTCTACAGCTCTTCTGAGTTTTACCTCAGCGCATGGAAAAGCCTCCGGCATGGCTTCCTCAATATAGACGCACCTATTGTGCTCGCCACTCTTGTAACCTTTGGGAGAAGTTTGTACGAGGTGCTGAGCGGAACCGGAAGCGGTTATTTTGATTCGATGTCGGGCATCGTTTTTTTCATGCTGATCGGGCGGGTGTTACAGGATAAAACCTATGAGCAGCTTGACTTTGAGCGCGATTACACTTCCTTCTTTCCGATAGCCGCCACACGCGTCGTCAACGGCGAAGAGGAGATCGTTACCCTGCCGGGCATCAGGCTCAATGATACCTTGTTGCTGCACCACCACGAACTCGTGCCTGCCGACGGCATCCTTACCAGGGGCTGGGCGGTGATCGATTACAGTTTTGTTACGGGCGAAAGTGTTCCGGTGGTAAAAGAAATGGGCGAGATCGTTTACGCGGGCGGCAAACAGCTCGAGGGCAACATCGAGATCCTTGTGATCCACGAAGTAAACCAGGGATACCTCACCCGTATCTGGAACAGGAGCGACAATACCGCTCCAAAAAACAGGAATGGCTCTTTTGTGAACCTGCTCAGCCGCTACTTCACCATTCTTTTGTTTTCGATAGCCGCCCTGTCTGCGTGCTACTGGTATTTCCACGCTCCTTCGGCGATAGCCAACGTGGTCACTTCTATTTTGATCGTTGCCTGTCCGTGTGCATTGCTGCTCAGCAATACTTTCACCAACGGAAATATTTTGCGCATACTGGGCAGAAAAGGTTTTTACCTGCGCAATGCGCAAACGATCGAAGAGATCGGCGATGTGGATCACATCGTATTTGACAAAACCGGTACACTCACCAGCAACCGTGAACCGCATATACAGTACGATGGCAAACCACTCAGCGCATTGCTGAAAAAACAGGTAACATCGCTCGCCAAGCAATCCTCGCACCCCGTGAGCCGCATCATTGCCGGCTGGCTGGGCAACAACGGGAAGATGAGCGTGCTGGCGTTCAAAGAAGTTCCGGGAATGGGTATTGAAGGTATTGTGGAGGAGGACCTGATCAGCCTGGGTTCTTCTTTCTTTATCACCGGCAAACACGAATACGACGCAACCGGTTCCTGTGTTTTTCTTTCGGTTGAAGGCGAACACTGGGGCACCTTCAGGATCAGCAACCGTTACCGCGAAGACGTGCCCCTGTTGCTGAAAAACCTGCAGAAAAAATACAGCATCTCCATTTTGAGCGGCGACAATGCGGCGGAGCTTCCTTACCTGCAGGGATTGCTGGGTATGGATACGCATATTCTCTTTAACCAAAGTCCGGCAGGCAAATTAGACTACATCAAAGACCTTCAATCAAAAGGCCACAAGGTAATGATGGTTGGCGATGGCCTCAACGATGCCGGCGCATTGAAACAGGCCGATGCGGGCATTGCCGTTTCAGACAACCAGAACAACTTCACTCCTGCCAGCGATGGCATACTCAAAGCGGAGGCGCTTACGCAGCTCGACCGTTTTATCAGGATGTGCAAGGCAAACCGCGTGATCGTGCTTTCCGCGTTTATTGTATCGATACTTTATAACATCATCGGTTTATCATTTGCCGTGCAGGCACAGTTATCGCCCATGATCGCTGCGGTATTGATGCCTGCCAGCAGCCTCAGTATACTGCTCATCGCTTACGGTTGCAGCAACATGGTTGCGCGCCGGTTAAAGCTCGCCGCAAAAACTGACGACAATCAGGTATTTGCTTGAGAGATGTCATTTCCCGGCAAACTGCCTGCGGATAGTTTTGCGAAGTAAATAATTCATGTGAGCGTTATCATTCTGCTGGTACTTGCCAGCCTATCCATCGCACTTGTTTTCCTGGCGGGTTTTCTCTGGAGCCTGCGTACCGGGCAATACGATGATGAAGCAGGCGATTCGGTTCGTATACTTCTCGATGAATCTGTTCCCGATCAACATTCCCAATCATTGACCAATCTATAAAGCTTATGCAACTGGAAAAATTCTATTACGACAACCGCATCGTTAAATGGTTTGCCTACGCCACGGTTCTCTGGGCCGTTGTGGGAATGCTCGCGGGTTTATTGGCTGCTGTACAGATCTACCTCCCTGCTGCCAACTTCAATCTCCCGATCACAACATTCGGCCGCGTAAGGCCGGTTCATACCAACGCCGTCATTTTTGCTTTCGTGGGCAACGGGATCTTTATGGGTGTGTATTATTCGCTGCAGCGCCTGTGCAAAACAAGGATGTTCAGCGACAAACTCAGCAAGATCCATTTCTGGGGATGGCAACTGATCATCGTGGTTGCGGCCGTTACCCTGCTTGCAGGTTATACAACCGGTAAAGAATATGCCGAGCTCGAATGGCCGGTGGATATTGCCATCGCGATCGTATGGGTATTGTTCGGCATCAACATGTTCGGCACCATCCTTAAGAGAAGACAAAGCCACTTGTATGTGGCCATCTGGTTTTACATCGCTACCTGGGTTACCGTTGCAATGCTTCACATTGTAAACTCTTTCGAGATACCGGTGAGCCTTTTTAAAAGCTACAGCTGGTATGCAGGTGTTCAGGATGCATTGGTGCAATGGTGGTACGGACATAATGCCGTTGCCTTCTTCCTCACTACCCCATACCTCGGCGTGATGTATTACTTTCTGCCGAAAGCGGCAAACCGCCCGGTTTACAGTTATCGTCTTTCCATCATCCACTTCTGGGCATTGATCTTTATTTATATCTGGGCAGGGCCGCACCACCTTCTTTACACTGCATTGCCCGACTGGGCGCAGAGCCTTGGTGTTGTTTTCAGTATTATGTTGATCGCACCCAGTTGGGGCGGTATGCTCAACGGTCTGTTCACCCTTCGCGGTGCATGGGATAAAGTAAGGGAAGAACCTGTTCTGAAATTTATGGTGGTGGCAATTACCGCATACGGTATGGCCACTTTTGAAGGGCCGTTGCTGAGTTTGAAAAATGTAAACGCGATCTCGCATTTTACCGACTGGACGATCGCTCACGTACACGTGGGCGCCCTCGGCTGGAACGGCTTTCTCACCTTCGCGGTGTTGTACTGGATCATCCCCCGCATTTTTCAAACACCATTGTATTCCAAAAAACTGGCCGGCACGCATTTCTGGATCGGCACGATAGGAATTGTTCTGTACGCTGTGCCGATGTACTGGGCTGGCTTCAGCCAGGCGATGATGTGGAAGACCTTTACACCCGACGGCACATTGAAATTCCAGTTCCTCGAAACGGTAACACACATCATTCCATTGTACATCACAAGGAGCATTGGCGGAACGCTGTACCTCGTTGGTACGCTGATCATGGTGTTCAATTTGTACAAAACCGTGAAGGCCGGCAAACTGCTTGCCAACGAAGAGGCAGAAGCAGCGCCGCTGCCCAAAAAACCCGAAACACATGGAAAGGAATACTGGCACCGCTGGATCGAACGCAGGCCCATGCAAATGCTGGTGTTCAGCCTGGTAGCGGTTGCCATCGGTGGTATACTTGAATTGATCCCTACGTTCCTCATCAAAAGCAACGTACCAACCATTGCGGCAGTTAAACCTTATACGCCGCTTGAGTTGCAGGGACGCGATATCTACATCAGGGAAGGGTGTTATACCTGTCACTCACAAATGATCCGTCCGTTCCGCGATGAGGTTGCCCGTTACGGAGAATACAGCAAAGCAGGTGAATTTATTTACGATCACCCGTTCCAGTGGGGCAGCAAACGCACAGGGCCCGACCTGGCCAGGATCGGTGGAAAGTATCCCGACAGCTGGCACTACAACCACATGATGGATCCGAGGTTGATGAGCCCGGGCTCGATCATGCCGCCTTATCCATGGTTGCTCGACGACCAGATAGACACCGCAAGCACACCGGCAAAGATCAGGGCGATGCAAACACTGGGCGTTCCATATCCCGCAGGGTATGATCAACAGGCAAATGCAGATCTCAGGCAACAGGCAGAGAGCATTAAAGCAAGCCTGAAAAAAGACAAGATCAGTACGCCATCCAACGCAGAGATCATTGCGCTGATCGCTTACCTGCAGCGCGTGGGCATCGATATCAAAGGCGATAAAAAAACAGGAACCGAAACGCAACAGAAATAATAAAAACAGCTTTATGAAATTCATCAACTACCTCGAGAAGATAACGGGCGTCGATATATTCGGGCTCACTTCCTTCATGATCTTTTTCACCTTTTTTGTAGTGATGGCACTGTGGGCGTGGAAAGCCGATAAGAATTTAATCGACAAGATCAACCGCATACCGCTGGATCAATAACCCATCAAACGAACGAACATGAAAAGGCTTTTAATAAGATTGATTACCGGAATTGTAACAATGTTCTTTGCACTGCTTGCATCACCAACGCTGTTACTTGCCGCAGATGCGCCAAAAAAATCTTCGATGAACAACCCCATCGCGATCGTGATCGTTGTGGTGATCGTTGCCCTGCTCATCGTGATAGCGCTGCTCTCCTACGTATTACTCGGCATTGCGCAATTCTATGTGAAACGCGCGAAAGAACAGGCGCAACAAAACGGTACCGCGGCAAAAACCACGGTATTGCTGCTCTGCTGCCTGGCCGGCTTCTCCGCATTCGCTCAAACAGACAACGCAGCAGTGGTAACCGACAGATCCATTGGCGGTCTTTCGGAAGCCACCTTTTTTACATTGATGACGGTGATCGCCATTGAACTGGCCGTTATCGCCGCACTCGCCTGGTTCCTGAAAAGACTGATGGCGAAGGAAGAGACCAGGCAGGCGGCAGAGATTGCAAACGCAGTTCCGAAAGACAGCCTCCTGAAAAGGATCTGGGACCGCGCGAACCGTTTCCGTGCCATCCACCAAGAAGCAGACATCGATCTCGGTCACGATTACGACAGCATCCGCGAGCTCGACAACCGTCTTCCACCCTGGTGGCTGTATGGGTTTTACTGTACCGTGATTTTCGCGGCCATCTATCTCTGGCGCGCAGAGGTTTCAAAAAGCGCCCCATCCGCTATCCAGGAATATACGGCATCGGTGGCTGAGGCTGAAAAACAAAAAGAGATCTACCTCGCAAACGCGGCCAATAATGTTGATGAGAACTCCGTGAAATTATTGGGGGCCGATGGCATTGCCGCAGGTAAAATGATCTTTACCGGCACCTGCGCAGCCTGTCATGGCACAGACGGTGGTGGCGGTGTGGGCCCGAACCTTACCGATGACTACTGGTTACACGGCGGAACGCTGAAAGATGTTTTTAAAACGATCAAATACGGCGTACAGGAGAAAGGAATGAAATCGTGGAAAGACGATCTCTCTCCGGTACAGATCGCGCAACTCGCCAGTTTCGTGAAATCGATCAAAGGCACAAAACCGGCAACACCAAAAGAACCGCAGGGAGAACCGTTCAAAGAGAATACCGCTGATTCAGCAAACGCAACAAAAACGACCGCATCCATAACACAATAGTATGCCAGCCATAACCACACAGGAAAATTTCCGCGACCGCATCGCAACCGTTGATGGCAAGGGAAAACGGAAATGGGTGTTTGCCACACAACCCAAAGGGAAGCTGTATACCATACGGAGCATAGTCAGTTATGTTTACCTCCTGATTTTTTTCGGCCTCCCGTTTGTTACCGTAAATGGAAGGCCGCTGTTCCTGTTCAATATCCCGGAAGCAAAATTCATCCTGTTTGGAAAAGTATTCTGGCCCCAGGATTTCTTCATCTTCGGGTTAACGATGGTAACCTTCGTGTTCCTGATCATACTCTTTACCGCTGCGTTTGGAAGATTGTTCTGCGGCTGGGTTTGCCCGCAAACCATATTTATGGAAATGCTCTTCCGGAAGGTTGAATACCTGGTGATGGGAAGTGCGGCCAGACAAAAACAATTGTCGCAACAACCGTGGACAACCCGCAGGATCTTGTTAACAACCACCAAACACGTTCTGTTTTTCCTGCTGGCCTTCATCATCGCAAACTTCTTCCTTGCATATATCATCGGGATAAAACAACTGGAGAAGATCATTACCGAACCGGTGAGCGATCACCTGCTCGGGTTGCTTTCGATCTTTGTTTTCAGTTGCATCTTCTACGCGGTATACGCATTTTTCAGGGAGCAGGCATGCACGGTGATTTGTCCGTACGGCCGTTTGCAAAGTGTTCTGCTCGACAAGAACTCGCTCATCGTGGCCTACGATTACAGGCGTGGAGAACCAAGAGGCATTGCGAAACCAGACAGCGGTGCCGTTTTGGGAGATTGTGTGGATTGTTTCCAGTGCGTACGCGTTTGTCCTACAGCCATCGACATCCGCAATGGCGTGCAGATGGAATGCGTTGGCTGTACCGCATGTATAGATGCCTGTGATTCGGTGATGACCAAAATGAACAAGGCAACCGGGCTCATCCGCTACGCTTCAGAGAACGGCATTGCTAAGGGAGAAAAGCTGCATTACACAACGCGGATGAAATTATACACGGCGCTTTGTGTTTTGATGCTTGTTGTGTTGTCGTTCCTGCTCGCATCGCGCAAAGACATTGATGCAACGGTAATGCGTACACCGGGTATTTTGTTCCAGGAGAAAGGGAAAGACAGCATATCAAACCTGTACAACATCAAAGTGGTGAACAAAACGATCAAAGATGTTCCGCTGTCTGTTCAGGTTGAGAACCACCACGGAAATGTTAAGATCATAGGTAAGCCCTACATAGCAGTTGCAAAAGAAGGACAAGGCAGCGGGTCTTTTTTTGTAACGCTTCCCAGAACAGAGATCACAACCAGGAAAACAGAACTAAGCCTTGGGCTTTTTGAAGGCGATAGACGCATTGCAACCATACGAACCAATTTTCTCGGCCCCGTGGGCGATTAACCAAAAATATATTTTATGAGTTGGGGATACAGGATCATGTTACTTTTTACCGGTTTTGCCGCGCTGATGATTACGCTCGTTTACAAAGCCACGCATACGAAGTATGAATTGGTGAGCAAAGATTATTATGCCGACGAGCTGCGCTACCAGGAAAAAATAGACGGCATGAACAATGCATCCGTTGCAGGCAACCTCACGGTAACCAACGACACAAAATACATCCAGGTGCAGCTGCCGGCAAGCATCACACAGCAGCCCGATTCAGCAAATGCATGGTTCTACTGCAAAACAAATGCTTCGCACGATGTGCGGATGAATGTTGTTTTTGTTAATGGATTGCTGGCTGTTGACCGTACAAAAATATTCAACGAGCAATACGAGTTCCGCCTGCAGTTTGTAGCTGGTAAAAAGCGGTACCATTACACACAATACATCGATCTGCGATGACAGCCGCTGCATTCATCTTAACCGGTTTTGGCATGGGTCTCGCGGGGAGCCTTCACTGCGTGGGCATGTGCGGGCCGTTGATGATGGCTTTGCCGCTGCACAGTTTCTCCACTGCTAAAAAGATCATTGCGATCGTACTGTATCATTCGGGCAGGTTGATGAGTTATGCTATGCTTGGCGCAGCAACGGGAATGGTGGGCAGGCAGTTTTTTATCGGTGGCTACCAACAGGCGTTCTCCATTGCCATCGGGATGGTATTGCTTGCAACCGTACTGGTTACGCGGCGTAAAGGCACATTGTTGCAACGCTCCTGGTTGTACAAAAAAGTTCAATCGCTGATGGTCCGCTTTCTTCAGCAACCTTCATTAAAAACCGTGTGGATGATGGGCGCCGCCAATGGTCTGCTGCCCTGTGGAATGGTGTATGTTGCCATGGTTGCCGCCGCATCTACCGGCAGCGTTGTTTACGGTTCGCTCTTTATGCTGCTGTTTGGATCAGGAACCATTCCGTTGCTGATGCTTGCTTCATTCGCAGGAATATTTTTCCGCCCGCGTGTACGCCTCGCGCTGAAAAAAGTTTCACCGTATGTTACGGCGTTTATTGCGGTTTTACTGGTATTGCGCGGGCTCAACCTGAACATTCCCTATCTGAGCCCATTGCTTTCTTTGCCCGGAAATGAGGAGGTCATTTCCTGCCATTGATCCGATTCTTCTCTCCATTGTTGGTTGATCAAAACGCTTCGTCTGCTGATTCTTTTAATGAAGAATTCGGGATTTAAGAAAATTTTAGTGCTGGCCGGTGTTTATAACGAACACAACCCTACCCTGTTCCGTTCACACCATTGTTTCGCTGGTTGCAAAACACGCCGGTACCATGACTTTCCACCATTTTGCACTTTTTTTAGGAAGTTAACCATTCCATCGTAACGCAACTGTATTGGATTGTTATATCTTTGTTCCGGCTTCAACGATCCGTAACACTATTCCCTACTCCGCGGCAAGATTCAGGAAAGTCTTTTGGCAACCCAAAAGGCCAACCTGGAAGCGTTATCGCCCGGCTGTCGGAACAGAATTCAAACAGGATTACGGTAAACCTGGAAAGGAACCAAAGGCCATCTGCTCTATTCCGCAGTACTGTGAAAGCAGTCTGTGATCTGCTATCTGTGTAAGCGTTTACATACGCTTCATCATCATTCCATTTTTATCTGCCGTACAACGGCTATCGCTTCACCATGCCTGTTATGAACGCGTTTCTGCAGGTGATCATCCTCTATTCATGAAATTCAGATTACACCGGTTGCTCGATACACATAAATTCTCTTACGTTGCCCTGAGCGAAGAAACCGGGCACAGCATTTATTTCAACGAAACCTGGCTTCACCTGCTGCCGCCGCAAAGCCTGCGGCTGCCCGACCGGCACCACCTGCCCGCTGAACGTTCCATCGAGCTCGACCTCCAGTTGTTTGAAAAAATGCTGGGCGACTTTATGGGCCAAAGCGCCTACAGCCTTGCCGTGCATTTCGGTTTCAAAACCATCGTGATCCGGTATTACGATGCCCGCGGCAAACTGCAGCGCGTAGTAGACCTGGTGCCGGGCGAAGACAGGGTCATGACCCGGGTTTTTGAGTTCATTTATCCTATGATGGAAGCCATCCATTATACCGTGTTCCACTCTGCCTAAAGCAGACCGGCCCGGTTGATGGGGCGGATTTGTCACATACGGGATGAATTATGCCCCGAAAACGCCCTGTTTAACCGTGGCATCAATTTTACAGTGAATACTTAAACATTCTCACAGATGTCAGATTTGTCCCAAAACTGCCTGATGATCGATGATGATCCGGATGACCATGAGATTTTCGAATTGTGTCTCCGGGAAGTAGCGCCTGGAATCGGGTTCCGCGCCTTAAGCAGCGGCCCGGAAGCCATTGGGGTTTTGACGTCAGAAAGTGCCTGCCTGCCGGGATGGATCTTCCTCGACATGAACATGCCGAGGATGAACGGGCTCGCCTGCCTCAAAGAACTACGCAGCATTGAGCGGCTGCAAAACACGCAGATCTACATGTTTTCAACCACCAAACAACACGATGCAGAAATGCAGGCAGCGTCATTGGGCGCCGCGGCATTTATTGTTAAACCGGAACGCCCGTCGGAACTCAGGCAATTGTTATCATCACTTTTTTCAGGAACAGGCAAATTTTTCTCTTGATTATGACCACAGGCAAAACGTTACAGGCTTCGGATAACTCAGTGTACCGGCGGATGATCGAAGAGATCGAGGATTATGCGATCATTATGCTGGACCGCAAGGGGGTTATCCAGAACTGGAACCGTGGCGCCCAAAAGATCAAGCAGTATACCGAACAGGAAGTGATCGGAAAGCACTTCAGTATATTTTATTTACCCGAAGATGCTGCCGCCGGTTTGCCGGAGACCCTGCTGGGAGCGGCGCTGCGCAATGGCCGTGCCTATCACGAGGGCTGGCGCAAGCGAAAGGACGGGTCGCGCTTCTGGGGAAGCATTACAATTACCGCCATCCACGACGACGAGGGCGAAACAACCGGCTTCTGCAAAGTAACACGCGACCTGACCGACCAGAAACACGCTGCGGATAACCTCCGCGAAAGCGAAGAACGATATGCGCGTATGGTGGCCGAAGTACAGGATTATGCCATCATCCTGTTAGATTCAAACGGTATCATCAAAAACTGGAACGCGGGCGCAGAGAAGATCAAAGGATACAAGGCAGAGGAGATCATCGGGCAGCGCTTCGACCGCTTCTACAGTGATGCGGACAGGGAATCAGGATTGCCTTATCAACTGCTCGGTATCGCCACACGCGAGGGCCGCGCAACACACGAAGGATGGCGCATACGGAAAGACGGCACGCGTTTCTGGGGAGGCATCATCATTACCGCGTTGCACGATCCGCAGGGAAATGTGATCGGTTTTACCAAGGTTACCCGCGACCTCACGCAAAAGAAGATAGCGGAAGATAAACTGGCCGCGTATACCGCAGAACTGGAACAGCAAAACCACGAACTGGAACAGTTCGCCTTTGTTGCCTCGCACGACCTGCAGGAACCGCTGCGCAAGATCCTCGCCTTTTCCGAATTGATACGCGGGCACATAGACGACAGGAATTTTGTAGACCGCTACTTTGCCAAACTGGAGGCCTCCGCCATGCGCATGTCTGAACTGATCCGCGCCTTGCTTGCCTACAGCCGCATCGGCAGAGACGATGCCATAATGGACGAAGTTGACCTTTCAGCCGTACTGGCCGAAGTAACCAATGACCTGGAACTGCTGATCGAGGAAAAACAGGCCGTGATCAACATTGGCGAACTGCCGGTGCTGCGCGGCAACCATGTGCAGCTGCGGCAACTGTTCTTCAACCTTATGAGCAACGCGCTGAAGTTTTGTGAAGACAAACCCGTAATAACGGTAACTGCAGAAAAAATGCCAGCGAACGAGATGCCGCCATGCAGTGCTGCCAGGGCCGGCCGCGACCATTATAGGATCGATGTAAAAGACAACGGCATCGGATTCGAACCCAAATATGCCGACCTTATTTTCTCGCTTTTCCGGCGCTTGCACGGACAACAGGAATATGCGGGAACAGGCATCGGCCTTGCACTCTGCAAAAAGATCTGTGATAACCACCACGGCTGCATCAGTGCGCAGGGCACGCCGGGCGAAGGGTCAATTTTTTCGGTATGGCTTCCGTCTCAACACAGGTAATGCGAAGCAGAAGCATGAGGGTTGTTGAACAGTTTACAACAATCCCATTTCGCATTGCCTGATCACGAGATCATCCTGCTTGAATTTTAATTTTAATTCTTCCTTGTATTTTTTCCAGAACGACGCATCTATGCTCGCTGCCATCACCTCGAAAACAATGATGGTGTCCCCTACTACTTTTTTGCCGTTTTTTTGCCAAAGTCCTTCGGCAGGCGACTGCGTGTAGATGGTTACCCCGCCAAACGTTCCCAGTAATTTTTCTTTCACCAGGTTGAAATAGGATTCAGGAAACAGGGCGCCCCTGTTGCTGTAAAGCGGCAGCAATAACTGGATCTGTTTGGTAGGTTCAGCATCCTGCCTGGCTGCCTGTATCAACCGTTTTGCGGCGTTGCTTCCGCGCCGCTGGAGCGGTGTGAATTTCTTACCGGCCTGTGCGTTGTAATTGATGAAAAAGTTTTCAAGCTCCCTCACGATTTTCCCCGGCATTTGTTTGAGTTCCGATGTTGCCCCGTATTGCACGGAAATCTCGGGTATGGCCACCAGACGGTCGTTCCTGATCGTTTCCCCGTTCTTTTCTTTCTGCTTTGCATTGATCACGCCGATGATCCTGCATTTGACAGCGCAACCGGGAAAGGAAGGAAATTCCGAAACAACGACCACATCAAGCGGGTCGCCATCCTCTCCCTTTGTGCCGGGAACAAAACCAAAATCAAATGGGAAAACCAGTCCCGAAGGAAGTGCCTTCCTGAGTTCCAGTGTTCCTAGCTTGTGGTTGAAATCAAATTTCACACCATAGCCTTTCGGTGTTTCGATTATACAGTTGATGGCTTCCATAAACCGGCACAACTAAAAATCCGCGCCAGCACCGGAACGATGACCAAAACTAAAATCTGCGCTTATTTGATCTCGCCTTTCAGGTACACCAAAGCTTTCTCCAGCACGGGATCTTTTTGGCTGATGAAGTCGCGTACCGTAGGGATCACTTCTATGTGCGGAACAACGCCAACGCCTACAAAGGGAGAACCATCCGGGTAAGTGTCTTTTTTGGTGCATACACGCGCGGTGATCCCGCCCACCAGGTCGAACTGGAATGGCTGGCCGGTGCTTCCGAAACTGCGGTCGCCGATCCTTTTCATATGCGGCTGGTTTGCTGCGCTGATGAGAAAATCTTCGGCTGCTGAAGCGGTATTGTTGCCAACAAGGATGGCCGTGGGTACAACAAGCCGTTTGGCCGCGAGGCGGAAAGTATCCGGCGCATAATCAAACGCGTAATAATAATTGTCGTTGAACGTGCGGTAGCTTCTTTTGTTCCACTCGCTGTTAAGGGTGTCTTTCGGCGTTACGTATTTACCCCATGCCTTGAAAGCGGCCCTGTGCTCGCGGGTGAAATACCGCGAGTGCTGCATCACCGAATCCTGCATAAAATAACGGAGGATGTAGGTACCCACCCCGGTGCTGCCCCCGCCATTGTTACGCAGATCGATGATCAGCGCTTTTGCATCGTAGAGTTCCGGAAGTTTGGTATCAAATATAGAATCGATCGCAGGATTGCCAAATGAATTGAGCGAGAGGTATGCCACCTGCCCGGGGTACCATTTCAATTCAAGCAATGGTGTGTTCACAAACGCCGGGAAAAATGCAGTATCTGCCGTACGCTCGTGTGTGAGGTGAAGGGAGAATTCATTTCCATCCGGCTTGCGGAAGGTAACATCGTAGCTTGTTCCTATCAACCCATAGAGCAGGTTTTGTGCTGCAAGCCGTTTGCGTACGTAATCCGTGGAACTGCTGATATACGGCTCAACACTGTCGCGCATGTACCGTTCCGTAGGCAGCCCGTTTACCGCGATCACCTCTGTGCCGATGGGAAACAATTCTGCCTGGCTCTTCAAACGGCGGTTGATGATGGCCTTGCCATCGATGTATTCCAGTCCAAACCAATATTTGCCGAACATCTTTCCATACATCAAAGACCCGATGGAACCCGGTGCAAAAACATTCGTGTGCCCGTCGTTCAGCAACGCGCAAAAACGCTGTAACAACCGGTAATACTCATAATCGTTCGGCGTTGCCTGAACCTGCGTGATGTACGCGCGGTAAGTACTGTCCCACATACGGCGGTCGACCTTGTCCAGGTACACAAAATTGTAATTCACTTCCTGCCAGAATTTCGAAAGGCCATATACCTTGTCGGCAGCACTGATGGTATTGGGAAGCGGCTGTGCATGTGCCGCCAATGAAGCAAAAAGCAAAACAGCGAGTAGTTGGTTTCTCATAACGTGATGGAGTACTCCTTTGGTACGTATTTACCTAACGCAGTTGCATGGTTAAAGTTACAGGCCGGGCGTCAGAAATTACATGAACGCGACCTTCTCTTATCAATTTAAGGGGCGGTACTGCAATTTATATAATGTTATTGCAGAGATCTACACCAAATGCACCAAAACCACCACTTCTACTGTAATGTAGTTTGCCTGCCAGGCTTTCTACCCCATGCATATTGATTTGAGTCACAGGTAATACCCGCAATTTCATGAGCGCGAAAAAAGTAATAACTTCCCGTTTTAAAACGAGGTCACAAGTTGGAAACCGGCCAGAAGCACCCACATAGCAAACCCAATGCGACAGACACCGCGGCGTATCTGCAACTGATCGAGGAATCTGTTCCTGCCATGATGTTTTTCATCGATGATGAACAACGCTATCGTTTTTACAATGCTGTTTTTAAAAAATGGTTCAAAGTAAACGATGGGGAAGCCATCGGAAAAACCGTTAGGGAATTCATAGGCGAAAAATCCTATGCTACGGTACGCCCTTACCTCGAAAGAGCCTATAACGGAGAAACGGTTCGCTACCAGGTGCATGCGCCGGCGAAGATCGGCGAAGACAGGTGGCTGGATATTGTTTACACGCCCCGCATAGACGCGAACCGGCGTGTACTGGGTATCATCGTTCACGCGACAGACATCACGCAGTTGAAAAATACAGAAACATCCCTCAAACGCAGTGAGGCCCGTTTCCGCACATTGGTGCAGGAAGCACCTGTTGCAACCTGTCTTTTTACCGGCAAGGATTTTACCATCACGCTGGCCAATGAACGCATGCTGGGCGTTTGGGGAAAAGATGCTTCGGTGATCGGACTGCCGCTGCGCGATGCATTACCGGAGCTGAAGGGACAGCCGTTTCTCGACTTACTTGACCATGTATACGAAACAGGCGAGGCCTACCACGACGAAGCCGCGGAAGCAAAACTCATGGTGAACGGGGTGCTCGGCACTTATTATTTCAACTACACCTACAAACCCCTGCTGGATGAAAATGGAAAGGTCTACGCGATAATGGACATGGCGGTGGACGTAACGGAACAGGTGTTGCTGCAAAAAGAGCTGAAAGAAAGAGACGCGAGGTTCCGCGCCATGCTCGAGCAGGCTCCTGTTGCAATGCTGTTGCTGCGTGGTGAGGACCTGGTCCTGGATATGGCCAATGACGCGATGCTGGAAATGATGGGAAGAGACGCAAGCGTGATCGGCAAACCGATGCTCGAATTCATGCCCGAACTTGAAGGACAGAAAGTGCTGGAGATTATGAAGAACGTGTACTACACGGGAGAGCCGCATCACATCCACAATGCACCTGTTACCATTGTAAAAGACGGCCTACCTAAACAGGGCTATTACACCGTGTCTTATGTGCCGGTTAAAGAAAACGGCAAAACGACCGGTGTCCTGGAAGTTGCGCTTGATGTAACGATCCGTTATGAAACGCAACAGCAACTGGAAAAGAGCCGCAACGAATTACTCGCATCTTTCAACGATGCACCTGTAGCGATCGCCCTGATCGGTGCAGACCCGGCACTCACTTTCCGGATGGCCAACCGCAAATACCTTGAACTGGTGGGACGGCCGAACGCAGAAGTGGTAAACAAACCGTTGCTGGTGGCCCTACCCGATATCGAGGGCCAGGGCTTTGTTGAGATATTACGTGATGTGATCGCCACAGGCGATCCATTTATTTCAAATGAACACCCTGCGGAAATCTATTTCGAGGGCAAGCCAAAAAAATTGATCCTGAATTTCACCTACCAGCCGATGCGCGACGAGCACGGCGTGGTTACGGGCATCCTCGCTGTATTGATCGATGTTACCGAGCAGGTTGTTTCCAGGCAAAGGATCGAATCCAAAGAAAAAGAACTGCGTGACCTGATCACCGCCTCACCCATCGGTATCTGCGTAGTAAGCGGTTCTCCTGTGATGGTGGAAGAAGTGAACGATCGCTTCGAGATCATTTCCGGAAAAACACGGGCACAGTTTTTAGCTGCCCCCTACTGGACGGTACTCAAAGAAGCAGCGCCGATTTTCGAACCGATCCTTGACAATGTTTTCAAGACCGGCGTAAAGTACACAACCGCAGAAAGCGAAGTGGTGCTGTTACGGGCCGGTAAGGAGGAAAAGGTTTACCTCACTTTTGAATACATACCGGTAAAGGACAACAATGACCTCGTTACCAAAGTAATTGTGATGGCGGTAGAAGTAACACACCAGGTTGAGATACGCAGGGAGATCGAAGCAGCGGTTGCCGCGCGGACAAAAGAGCTCGCGGAACTAAACATAAGCCTTACAAGATCAAACGAAGAACTTGAACAGTTCGCCTATATCGCTTCGCACGACTTGCAGGAACCCGTTCGCAAGATCAGCACTTTCTCCCGGTTGCTCGAGCAGAATCTCGGGCAGCTCGATGAAAAAGCAAAACTCTATTTTCAAAAGATCTACAGTTCTACCGACAGGATGGTAAAACTTATCCGCGATGTGCTGGCCTATTCGCAGGTGTACAAGGACATAGACGGCTTTAACTCCGTGGATCTGAATGAGCTGTTCAAATCGCTGGAAAATGATTTTGAATTACAGATAGCGCAGACAAAAGCAACGCTTCGCATTGGTGCATTGCCGGTGGTTCGAGGTATTCATTCTCAACTTGCGCAGGTATTCGGTAACCTGATGTCCAATTCGTTAAAATACATCCGGCCCGGCATAGACCCGGTAATAACAGTTGAGGTGAAAAAGGCAACGCAGCAGGAAGTGGCGCTGCATCCTTCCATTGCACAACACACCAGGTATCACCACATCACTTTTTCCGACAACGGCATCGGCTTCGGGCAGGAACATGCGGATACGATTTTTAAAATCTTCCAGCGTTTACACGGCAAGGAACAATTTGAAGGAACGGGCATCGGGTTGTCGATCGTACGAAAGATCGTTCAGCAGCACCAGGGGCACATCTCAGCTGAGCCGGGGAAAAACGGTGGCGCCGTGTTCAATGTACTGTTGCCTTTTGCCGAGGATTAACAGGCAGCGATGCCGGATGCTCCTATTTCGGGAAGAATGGAATGATTTCCTGCAGAAAATCATTAGCACAAATACGGGAATGTCAGTAATTTTCTAAAAAAACAAGATGACAGCCTACAAGAGAGCATTCTTCTTTGTCGTCACAAGCTTCTTATTGTCTTTCTCTCCAGGAAACAAATCAGTTGTCTTTTGTAAAAAAGAATACTTACAGTCTGCGGTAAAGGTTTACCTGAAAGACGAAAACCTGGAAGCCACAATGATGCGAGTGACCGATAAAAAATCCAGGAAAACCGTCTTTGGTTATTTTGTAAGCGCTGTTCGTAACGACACCAATTTTATTTACAGCAAGATAACCCAGTCAGGAGATACGATCTTTAATAAAACGTATCGATCTTATAAAATATCTCCCGGCGAGGATTCCACAATCTCCACATACATCTGTAAGAAGAAGGGCATCCTGTTCTACAGTTACCAAAGATATTGGAATGGCCAAATGATCGAGCATAGGTATTTCAATAAAGTGATGGGACTATAATCAGGAAGAGGGAATGATGAAATTTACCGGGTCTCTATAGCTTATTTTTTCTCCTGATAATAAAAATCCTAAGTTCTTTCAGCATCTAGTTACCACCGTAATTTTGGCTTGGCTTTGTCAGAAGAACTACAACAGGACATATAAGAAATGAACCCTTCTCAATTTTTTTTCTGATGCGCTACCAGGTCTATGTGATAGAACTTTCTAAAAAGGTGTTTACCGAAAACGCCCGCTTCCGCGCAGCCAATCCGCAATTCAATGGTGTGCTGGAATGCCTTTACGTGGGTATGACATCCAAAACGCCCCAGGAACGATTTCATCAACACAAAACAGCTTACCGCAACAAAAAAGGAATCAACCTTTCTGCCTATCTCCCACACAAATACGGCAGCTATCTGCGCCCCAGCCTCTATGACCACATCAATGCAAAACCAATGACAAGGCAGGAAGCGCTTCGGATGGAAGAAAAATTAAGCATGGAACTCAGGCGAAAAGGGTACGCTGTATGGTTTAATTAGACACGGCAAACATCAAATAGCCTGAAAAACATGCTTTTTACAGCAGTATTCAGGCTTTTGCGTTCAATTGAATCTTCGATTAGTCGGGACGATAACCCTCAATCTATAGTTTCAATAGGCTAAAAAACAACGAGTTGCGTCTTTTGCTTTTTATCAAGGCGACCTCCAAGGCCGAGCTATTTATGTTAAATTGATACAATTTGGTATCATTTCTACACCATTGCGGAGTAAAAGAGCTTTTGTCAAGTACAATTTTAAGAATTCCAGCGTTGAAATATCAGATATCTACAAATTGTTTTGTCATGAAATTCGTTTACAGAATCGATGAAAGCAAAGAACCTTGAATAATTTCAGTTCACAACTAAGTTCAAGGAAACTTTATTCTGCGGTCTGTTACCAAGATCAATCTTCAAATGACTTGGCAAGACAATGTGGCCTGCCGAACGTTCATCCAAACCAATTATACCCTGTATCGCACCGGGTTTTAGAAAAATCTAGTATGCGCATTCACTTGCAGTAATAAACCACCAAGATAAAACGGCGTACAGATTACTGAAAAGATTCCAACGAATAATAAATAAGTAGACCACGAAAAAGACGAGCAAATGCTCTTCTTTACCACACAAAGATTAATTGAAATATGGATTGTTTTTTTATGGACGGGTGCATTAGCAAAAATAGAATCCACGAAATTTTACAAGCTTACAATTAAATCTAAAGCAATTGCCGAAGATAACCGATTCTCAAATTGCCTTTTGTTTGCCGATAAAGAATCTGTACCTTTTTTTCATATCCAGCGAGTGAGATTTTTTTACCACTGACTTGTTTTTGTTTCATAACCTGCTCGTCAGGGCTGATAAGTTCAAAGCTGGTGGCAAAAAGCGACAGGTTAAGGCGCGGCACTACCAATCCTAAAATCATACCGGGGAGGCCGTGTAACTGTAAAGGACCTCCGGACACCTGCAGCTGCGGGGAGAAAAAAGCGATAACGTAAATTGAGTCATACACGATGGCTTCAGCCCTTACACAATCGAACCCTGCGATATCTCTTGTTTCTGACCTGATCTTCCACAATATTTTTGGCAATGAATCTTTAACCAGCGAAACATCAGTTTGAAGATTTGCCTGCCGTTCAAACAAACCAGAAGAAAGATCCATCCGAAACACATCGGCTTCAGATTTTTCATCAGGCAGGATAGAATTGGGCGGAGCGGCCTTTTCTAACTCGTAAAGGCTCATTTTTTCTGTGAAAGAAAGCGAAAAGTAACTGTTGTGGAATTGCGGGATACTGTTGCGGAAATTTTCCATTTCCGTTCCTGCAATTTCCCTATGAAGAGAAATCTTTTTTTCGAAATGAATCTTGCCGGCTTTGATGATCTGAGTTTGTGAAAACACGTTGATGTGTGCTATCTGTAACAGCAAACACCACAACAAAAAAGGAAAGCATTGTCTAATCATTCTTTTCTATTTTCCTGTTTTTACTGAACCGCCACCTGAGAGAGAATAAAAAACATCGCTGTACCGTCTGATAGGTCTTCTCAAAAACAAAATTGGTTCCCCCATTGCGATCTATACCCTGCCTGCTGTTTAAGAGGTCATTGACCGAAACCATCGCACGTATGTCCTCTGATTTGGATAATTTTTTTTCAACGGATATATCCCACACGGTGAAGTTCGCACTGCTGAATGTATTTCCTAAGGCGGGACGGATATAAGTAGTGATCCGGGTTGAAAGGAGCCAGTCATTGCGTATATCCAAGTTAAATTTTTCTTCGAGCATATTGGTAAAATAGGTAAACCGCTCTTCTTTGTTGATGGTTGATTCTGAGGTAGTGACAGAAGGCACATACCAGATATACCCATCGAAATGACGGTAAAATGTCCTGTCGATTTTTAGGCCGAGGCTGTATGACCTGGAAAAGGTGGTATTCCTTGTGGCATTGGTGATATTGTTCACCCTGTCGAAACGCATCGTCGGGCTGAAATCAAATTGCAGGTGCAGCTTTTCAATCGGGCGGGTAATGCTTAATACGGTGCTATAGGTCAGGTTCCCGTTAACATTAATCGGTTTAACGAACCTAGCCCCGTATGCATCGATTGTATTTTGGTAACCAATCGCATCCTGGTAAGTGGAAAGATTAACCCTGAAAAAAATGCTTTGGTTTGTGCTGTTGTTATATGTCGAGATGCTGGTGGTAAATGCATTGGTGTATGTTGCGGCCAGATTGGGATTTCCCTCGAATACATTGAGCGGATCAATGTTATTTTGCACGGGCTGTAAAAAATTAAATGATGGCGGCTGCATGTATCCCTGGTACACAAATGTGAAGGTTGTTGTTTTGTCAAGTTTTGTACGGTAGTTGACATTCGGGAAGTATCCTGTGAATCTCCTGCGTAAGGTTGAATCTTTTAATTTGTTCAGACTTTCGATGTTTACGACGTTCGCACCAAAGCCGATTCGAAAGTAACCCTTGGAAAATGTGTAGGAATAGAGGCCCGCGAGCCGGTGTGAATAATTATTGAACCGAAAATCACTCGTTGTACTTTGATCCAGCGAATCGTAAACGCCACCTTTCTTGTTCAGGGAAGAAAAACTTTGGTTGGTTGACGATGCATTGGCGGTATAGTTAAAATTAAGGGACGCCTTTTTAGACAGTGGTTCTGTATAACTAAGGATCGCCTGCAGCCCGGAAGAGTGCTGTTCATTGCTTTTTTTCTGATCAGTAATCTTTGAATTCACGAGGCCCGTTATATCATATTGATCTGTTCTGTTAAAAACGACCCCATCGCTGCCAACCATACTGCGCTCAAACCCAAACCCTGCTGAAAACAAACGGCCCGCACGCCTGGATCTTTTGCGCCAGAAAATTTCTGCTTTGCCTTTGCTGTAGGTAGTTGCGCTCGTTAGTCTGCGCTGGTAGTTGCTGATCAGCTTTTCTTCGGTTGTTGTAAACAAGCCGTCAATGGTCATATTATCGGCATACTTCGATGCTTCTGCATTTACATCAACGTTTAAAACATTAAATGAATCGATAGTCAGTTCGTTCTTTGTACCGAAGGAGTGCCGGTACTTTGAGTTAACGAAAGACTGCTGCTGTGTATTGATAAAGGTCGTGTCGCGCAGCAGATATTTTGAATAAAGATTGGTAAGGCCCGAACGATCCTGTTGACGGTAGGAATAGTTGTTGGCGGTTGAATGCTGCCCGGAGCCACCACTGTATTTCTTATTGTACATGCCGGACGCCCCAATGTTTTGCGGTACGCCCTCCCCTTCAGAGCTGGAAAACTCGTCTACCGTTCCGCCTATACGGATGCTGCCACCATCGAAAGTCACAATTGTACTTCCATAATCCTGGCTTTCTGAAAATGACATCTCATTGTTGCCAGTATTGTCCGCAGCACTGTAAAATCCCATTTTTGAATTCGCGGTGAATTTATTACCGGTAACTTTTCCCTGGTAATATTTATTGAAATCAGTTCCACCTTCAACCTTCCCGAAATAGCCCCGCTTCGCATCATTCTTGAGTACAAGGTTTATGGCCTTTTGTTTTGATCCGTCTGAGATACCAGTGAGCATACTTCGTTTAGATGCCTGGTCGTAAAACTGTACTTTGGCAACATCGCTTGCGCTCAGGTTCCTTGTAGCCATTGTTGGATCGTTGCCAAAAAATTCCTCGCCATCGACAAGCACCGTACGGACGGTTTCACCGTGTGCGGTGACCACGCCTTTCCGGTCGACAGAAAACCCTGGCAGTACCCTGATCATTTCTTCAACAGTAGCACCTGCCCTTACTTTAAAGCTGTCTGCAATAAATTCAGTCGTATCATTTTTGAAACGGATCTTCGACTGGTTTACAATCACTTCCTGCAGGATGTGCGCCTTGGTAAAAAGCAGCAACGTTCCGAGTTCAAGCTTTTGCTCGTCACCCGACACAGTGATTGTATCGGAGAAAGTTGCGTAACCGGGATAATACACACTTATGATGTAAGGCCCCTTCGCAATATTCGACAGCTCAAATCGTCCGTTCTTTTTTGCGTAGCCGAACCGGTAAAGCGTGGAATCAGTTGGCCTGAGTAAGACAACGACTGCGGCATTTACCGCGTTTACATTGGAGGAATCAATCGCACGGCCAGTAATGGTGGCTCCTTGGCTCTTTGCCTGAGATTGGACCAGTAAGAACAATATAAAACAAAGGAGCTGCTTCATGGACAACCTTCAAAATTAAAATGTCCCAATAAAGATATAATAAAATATATTAATCAATCAAATAAGTGCGCCGGACCATCTGAATGTATCCGTCGATCAATTCCGGCATATCCCATTCGGGAAAAAATACATGTTCGGTTTCCCCCGATCGTCTGGTGATGAACAGATATGGTTTGGTGGATGAGATCGAGTCCTGAGGTATTGACTTCGCCAGTATCACAGGCAGCTTTGTAGGGTAGCTCGCAAGCAGCGATTGTATGGTTTCGAAATTAGCAAGAACAATCACTTTCAACTGTTTGTTATCTGCAATCTGTTCCAGCCTTTCAATCGCTTTTTTCACGCAATCGTTACAGTTGTTGACGTGCATACGTAGCACGAGTGCAGGTAAACTATCGCGGTACAGCCCGAGCGATTCTTTGGGTAAGGAAGTCGCCTCGATCCGATGTTGCGCAATTGCATTGTCTTTTAACTTATGGCTGCGCTCCTTTTCTACCTGCACAAGTTCATTTTTTGAGCCGAGGAGATACACCAGTTCTTTCTGGCGTTTGTTGGCGGTGAACACTCTGTAGCCCATTAGAAGGTCTAACACAAGAAGCGTCGCAATAAAAATGGGTTGTAGTTTTTTCATTTGTTCCGGCGTTAAAATATTTTCAAAGAAGAAAGGTTGTAAGAGATAACCGTCGTAGAGCCTGGCAATTTATTGAAGTTGACTGCATACATTCTTTTGTTTACTTCATCGACTACAAAATTTCCAAGACGGGGTTGATCTAGTTTGACAATGGCCTTGAGTGATCCGTCCCAATCAAAAACATACAGGCTGGCAGTAGATGTGTTGTCAAAAAGGGACTTATTTTTTCCATTTAGGCAAAGTGTATAAAAATTCTTTTTCCCCCCGAAGGACTGATAGAAGAAAATATTGGTTTCTCCATTAGGTCTGTAGTCATCTGCATATGGTGTTGGACCTGTTTCGTTCAGGAACCTAACCGAAGTATTTTTTTTCGAAGTGATATTAATGAAATCAACTTCTTTAAACAGATACATCGCAGAGGCCATCACCTGTTTCTCATCGTTGAACGCGCAGTGCGAATAATAGTAGTAAGGTTTTTGAACAGAAGAGACCGCCTGTTTTACGGCCGGGAAGTATTTCACCCAGTTCATTTTCCTCGTTCGTAGGTCGTAGGCAAAGAAACGCCCTGCTCTACCTTTGTCTTCATTTTCAGTACCGCGGTAATTGCCGGTAAGCATCGAATCTTTGGTGAGGTAAAGGGATACGTGACGGAGTATTAGCGAAGGAGGTACCGGTACCCTGAACTTTGGGACATAGTTCAAATCAGTGAGCGCTGACTTCAGGTCAACTTTAGACAATACGAAATTGCCTGCATCATGCAGAAAAAAAAACGTGCGCCCGTTTTCAACTGAATATTGATTATCGTATTTAGGCGTTTTCAATTTGCCCGTGCCTGTACCTGCTTTTCCGTAATTCCCCAGGTATCGAAGATTTGAGAGGCCGTAAAAATTCAAAAATGGGTCTTCGAACTCGTCGATCACAAGCAAGGCAGTGTCAACCAACCCGATGGATTTTATCGTACGCTGTTTGATTTCCGGGACATTGCTATAATGCAAGGTTCCAGCAAAAACAGGTTCTGAAACGCTCACTGACTTAAATGGAATTTCCCAAAACCCGTCCGGTCTGCAACCCTCAATAACGGCAATTAACAAAATGAAAACCTGTATTTTAATAATAGCCTTCATCAATTACAGTTTTAAAATAGCCAAACAATACGGGGTTCGTCACAGGATTACCTACCAACAATATTTTTTTTGATTGATCGATCAGGAAACTTTCCTTTTCATACTGATGAAGTCCTCTCGAATTCAAAATATAGTTAGACGAATCCCGGTAGATATAAAACGGAAGATCTTTTTTTGATGCAACAAAGCCGGTAAAATAATCATTCAAAGAACCTGAGGCAACAAATACAATACTAGCTTCAATTTCATTGTCACGAAGAAATGCTGCCCATTCCTCCATGCGGGCAAAACAGTTACCACAATCCGTATTGATAAAGTTGACAACGCGGAATTTTTCGGGAACAGCCACACCAGAGTTGGGTGTGTAATAGGGAGCACCCAGTGAGTCGAGCGGAATGGTTAGGTTGTTCGCTTCCGCGAAGGGAACCATATACTTTCTTACATCGTTCAATCTGTTTCGGCCGGAGCAGGATAGCAAAATAAAAATCACAGCAGTCACGCAGGATAATTTCAGCATAAGCAGGTTTTTCTGGAGAAATGACTCTTTAAAAAAAAGGTGTAATGCAATTGATACATCGCATTACACCCAAATTGTCAGGTGGTACCACTTACGCTCTGCATCGGCCAGAGTCAGTGTACGTGTTTACGCTCGATTGTTCTACACAACCATTGCATTTTGTGATTGTTGTGCTTCCATTGCTGGTATACGTTGAATAGCAGGTAACTTGTCCTGCTTCACCCAGATCAACCGGCTGGGAGAAAACTGCAACATTTAAACCAACAATCAGTGTGAGGCACATACCGAAAATGACTTTTTTCATGGTAATCGTTTTGGTTAAATAATGAGTTTAAATTAAAGAAGGACATATAAACCAGCATAACATATCTTCTTTTTTTTTGTTATATTTTTAATTTTGAGGGGTTATCACCCTAGAAAAGATTAAAGAAAATTTCAATTATCTAACGTGATCGAAATTTTATTTTGAGGTGATATCACCTCAAATAAATAGTATTGGCCACCATTTACATATACAAATAAATAAATTACATAACTTGAATACCCCCCGTAACATTTTAACCTTAGCCCTGCACATTCATTCATGACCAAAATTGCCGTTGTCGATGACAGCCTGAAAGCTTTGAATGCCATTATCGATACGCTTTCCAGCGAGGATTGGATTGAAGTTGTACTGAAATGTTCCGATGCTTTTGAAATTATCCGCTATTGCAACAACCAATCAAATTTACCCGATATCATTTTAGTTGACGTACACATGGACAAAATGGACGGTGTAATACTCACAGATTACCTGCATGATCACTTTCCGAAAATCAAGGTCATAGGATTATCCACTTATATAGCGAAAGACATTGTCGAGGACATGCTCAGTAGCGGTGCCTGGGGTTACGTAAACAAAATAAACCTCAGATATTTGACAAAAGCTATCAGGTCAGTATCAACCTATAAAGTGTACATTGATCCAATGATCGCGGTTGACGCTTCGCAGAGATTGGTGTTGATCAAAGAGCGTGCTCGTCAGAAAGAGATCAGAAGGGAACTGCAGCTCACAAAGCGCGAAGCCACTTTTGTAACATTAAACTCATCCAGTTTGGAATATACAGAGATAGCGCAACTGATGGACATCACTCCAAAAGCTGTCATCAATATCTTTGCGAGATTGGCGAAGAAATTGCATCTAAAAAGCAGACATTCTCTTCTGTTATTTTCCGTACAGAAAAAACTCACTAAAATCACGCACATACCCGACAAAAAAGAGGATGACTGACTAATCGTTCTCCCCTGAACACGGTCTTATACAACTATAGCTTTGCAGGTTTTGGCAAAAAAGTAAAGCATGAATGAAAAGGCTTTGGATCGGTTCAAATTCCCTCAAAAATTTAAAGAGGAACTAGCCCGGCTGGTACTGTTTAATGGCATGGAAGCTTAAAAAGTAGCAAAGAGATATGGGCTTCCCAATGTCCAGGTACGAAGGGAGTTGCCTGGTTTAGGTGGACAGAAGATGTATAAATGTATTTTTCAGCCTCTTCAAACTAATAACATCACGATTGGAAGGGATAAGATGCATCATAGGATCCGGCGGTATCCGAATTTGGTCAAAGATTTTTCAGTGAGCGCTTCAGAAGAGGTATGGGTGGCAGACATCACCTCTATCTGCATCGGTTATGACTTTAACTACCTGTCGCTGATAACGTGTCTAGTCCTAAAAGCCTTTACCAGCAGGGGTTTTGAAGGTACGAAGTGACCTCCGAGGTGACCTCTAAGCTACGTTTGCTTTCGAGGTCACCTTATTTGTCACACGATGATTGGGAAAGAATGCGATGAATTGATATGAAAAACATCAAAAAAGCCTGAAAAACATGCTTTTTACAGCAGTATTCAGGCTTTTGCGTTCCATTGAACCTCCATAGTCGGGACGACAAGATTTGAACTTGCGACCCCACGCCCCCCAGACGTGTGCGCTACCGGGCTGCGCTACGTCCCGACTTTGGAATTGTGGGTGCAAATATAGGAGACGAAAGAAAAAAATCGGGTTATATTGCACAAAATTTATCGCCCGCTTCATGAAGATACTTGTAAGGCAAGCCACCATTGCCGATCCAAATTCCTCTCTCAATGGCCAGGTTGCCGACCTGCTGATCACCGATCATCGTATTTCCAAAATAGCTGCCAACATCACCGAAGCTGCCGACGAGGTGATCGAGGCCGAAGGTTTACTGGTGTCTCCAGGCTGGATCGATCTCTTTTCGCATTTTGCCGACCCGGGTTATGAATTCAAGGAAACCCTCGAAACAGGCGCCGCCGCCGCGGCTTCCGGCGGGTTTACACAGGTATTTGTGCTGCCGAACACGCAACCGGTGGTCGACAACAAAACACAGGCAGAATACATCAGCCGGCATTCAGCAACCTTACCCGTAACACTTCACCCGCTGGGTGCGATCACGAAAGGTATTGAAGGCAAGGACCTCGCAGAAATGTACGACATGAAAAACAGCGGCGCAGTCGCTTTTTCCGATGGTACATCCCCTGTTCAGTCGCCCGGCCTTTTTCTCAAAGCGCTCCAATACGTAAAAGCATTTGATGGTGTACTCATACAGGTTCCCATGGACAAAAGCATCGGTGCAGGCGGATTGATCAACGAAGGCGTGATCTCTACCCGGCTCGGCCTGCCGGGCATCCCTTCGCTGGCGGAAGAAGTGATCATTAAAAGGGACATAGACCTGCTGCGGTATACACAATCCAAACTCCACATCACCGGCGTATCAACAAAGAACAGCCTCGCGCTGATCGATGCGGCAAAGAAAGAAGGGTTGAACATCAGCTGCAGCGTAACACCCTATCATTTGTTTTTCTGCGAAGAAGACATGCAGACCTACGATACCAACCTCAAAGTAAACCCGCCCCTGCGCAGCAAAGACGACATGCTCGCCCTGCGCGAAGCTGTGGTAAACGGAACGGTAGACTGTATTGCATCGCACCACATGCCGCAGGACTGGGACAATAAGGTGTGTGAATTCGAATATGCAAAGAACGGCATGGTTGGACTTGAAACCAGCTATGCAGTGGTAAACCACCTGCTGCCGGAATTGACAAAAGAAAGGCTGGTGCAATTGTTTTCAGGCAACGCACGTAAGATTTTCGGCCTTTCCGCAACAAACATTGAAGAGGGCGCCGTGGCAGAAATAACCATGTTTTCAAGAACAGGCACCACGCTGATCAGCAAAGCGCAATTGAAAAGCAAATCGGCAAACACCCCGTTCCTCGACCGGGAACTGGGTGGAAAAATTATAGGCACCATTCACAAAGGAAAACTAACTTTAAACCAAAACTGATGTTATGAAACCTAATGTTGTTAAAGAAGGCGTCAAATTCGGGGTGATATGCGGGCTCATCGCAATATTGATCATGTATGGAACATGGGCCGCAGGAATGGAAACATTTACGAGTGTAGGTTTCTGGTCTACATTCGTCCCGTATATGATCGTGATCATACTGATTGGCGGGTTGGCCCTGCGCAAACAGAACGGCGGTATCCTGGCTTTTTCCGATGGATTGAAATTCTCGTTCCTCTCCTACGTGATCGCCGCAGTAATTGGCGCTCTGGGAACCTATATCCTGTACAACCTCATCGATCCTGAACTCACACAGAAATCAATGCAGATCGCCATTCCAAAAACACGCGCGATGATGGAAAAATTCGGTGCAAAAGACGAAGACATCGCCAAAGCCATCCGTGACATGGAAGCGGAAGGCGCAAAAGGCACCGGCATCAAGAAAATATTGCTGGGAACGGGTCTCGGCCTTGTATGGGATTTTGTAAAAGCGCTGCTCATCACACTTATCATCCGGAAAGAAGAGAAATTCTCTGAATAAAATAAAATATGGATCTATCAATTGTTGTTCCATTGATCAATGAAGATGAATCATTGCCCGAATTGTGTAGCTGGATAGAATCCGTGGTTACACAAAACGGGTTTTCATATGAAGTGATCCTTGTTGACGATGGAAGCACCGATAACAGCTGGGATTTCATCGAAAAGAAAGGCCGCGAAAATGCAAATTTCAAAGGTATCAAGTTCCAGCGCAACTATGGCAAATCGGCCGCGCTCAACGAAGGCTTCAAAGCGTCGAAAGGCGATGTGATCATAACCATGGATGCCGATATGCAGGATTCTCCCGATGAGATCCCGGAACTCTACCGTATGATCAGGCACGAAGGTTTCGATATGGTAAGCGGGTGGAAAAAGAAACGTTACGACAACGCACTTACCAAGAACCTTCCTTCCAAATTATTCAATGCAGCCGCAAGATGGAGCTCGGGCATTCAACTGCACGATTTCAACTGCGGCCTCAAATCGTACCGCAGGAAGGTAGTAAAGAGCATTGAGGTATATGGAGAGATGCACCGCTACATCCCCATCCTCGCCAAATGGAGCGGGTTCAGGAAGATCGGTGAAAAAGTGGTGGAGCACAGGCCCAGGAAGTACGGCGTAACCAAATTTGGCTGGCAGCGCTTTGTGAATGGCTTCCTCGATCTCGCAACGATCATGTTCCTCGGCAAATTCGGCAAACGGCCAATGCAGTTCTTCGGGTTGCTGGGAACGCTTTTCTTCATCATCGGTTTTGTGTCGAGCGCCTACCTCATCGCCGCAAAATTTGTTACCGAAGATTTCAGCTTAACCAACAGGCCGAGCTTCTACATCGCACTTACCACCATGATCATCGGTATGCAATTGTTTTTAACCGGTTTCATTGCCGAACTCGTTACCCGCAATGCACCGGAAAGAAACAGCTATTTGATTGAGGCGAGATCGGGAATGCAGCTATAATTGTTAATTAGGAATTAGTAATTAGGAATTAGGAATTGTCGGTTATAAATTGCGATGGGCAATGCTAATTCTCAAACTTTATTTCCTAATTCTTAATTTCTAATTCCTAATTTAATTTATTCAGTTTGTGTATAAGAACGCCATCATCATAGGTCCGGCATGGCCACTGCGCGGAGGGCTGGCATCGTTTGATGAGCGGCTCGCAAGACAATTTACCGTGGAAGGGTACGATACCACGATCTATACCTTTTCTCTTCAATACCCCGGTTTCCTGTTTCCCGGCACAACGCAGTATTCGAGCGAACCTGCTCCAACAGATCTTAAAATAAAGAAGTGCATCAACTCGATCAACCCGCTCAACTGGATCGTTGTTGGCAATGAATTGAGACGGATGAAACCGGATCTTGTTGTGGTACGTTACTGGTTGCCTCTGATGGGGCCCTGCCTGGGAAGCATTCTTCGTTTGATAAAGAAAAACAGGTTCACAAAGGTCGTTTGCATCGCAGACAATGTGATACCGCACGAGAAACGGTTCGGCGATAAACCCTTCACCCGCTATTTTGTAAAACCGGTAGACGCGTTTGTAACCATGAGCGCGAAAGTAAAAAAAGACCTGCTTCAATTCACAAATAAGCCCGCGCAACAGGTGGTGCACCCGCTTTACGATAATTTCGGGGAAGCATTGTCCAAAGAAGAAGCGAGGAAAAAACTTGAACTGCCCGTAAACGAAAAGATCATCCTGTTCTTTGGTTTCATACGCAAATACAAAGGACTTGATCTTTTACTGGAAGCGATGAACGATGAACGCATCCGCGCGGCAAACATCAAACTGCTGATCGCCGGTGAGTTTTATGAGAAACGCGAGGAATACGACGCCATCATCGAAAAATTAAAACTGCACCCACAACTTTTACTGCGCACCGATTTCATCGCAGACAGCGAGGTGCGCTACTACCTCAGCGCCGCAGATTTTGTGATACAACCCTACCGCAACGCAACACAGAGCGGCGTAACACCGCTCGCCTATCATTTTGAGAAACCCATGCTGGTTACAAACGTGGGCGGGTTGCCTGATCTTGTACCGGATAAAAAAGTAGGCGTTATCACAGAACCCAACCCAAAGGCGATCGCAGACGGGCTGCTTGAACTGTATGCATTGGGAGAAGACCATTTCCTGCCTTATTTAAAAGAGGAGAAAAAGAAATACAGCTGGCACAAACTCGCAGAAGCCCTCACGCAATCCTGATCCGGGATGGCCGTCTTTTGCTGCGCAGGTAGAAAATGAAAAGCTATATCCCCGTTACATACAGTGCACAAACGGGTTTTCCGTACATTTGGCACCATGATTTACCGCAGCAAGGCACCTTTACGGATTGGACTGGCAGGAGGAGGAACGGATGTGAGTCCTTACTGCGACCAGTTTGGCGGCGCCATCCTTAACGCAACGCTTTCGCTGCACGCGCATGCAACCATTGAATCAACGGGCGATAACAGGATCACACTGGTTTCCGAGGACCAGGGCAAGGAGCAGTCGTTCGACTGGGCCACAGCGCTCCCGGCCGATGGAGAGCTCGATCTTTTGAAAGGGGTTTACAACCGCATCCAGAAAGACCATCCCTTTACCATGAACGGTTTGAAGTTGACTACGTTTGTAGATGCACCGGCAGGCAGCGGGCTGGGCACTTCATCCACGCTGGTGGTTGCCATCATCGGCGCATTTGCAGAAATGCTGAAACTTCCGTTTGGCGATTATGATATGGCGCATTATGCCTACGAAATCGAAAGGAACGATCTCCGGCTTGCGGGCGGGCGGCAGGATCAATACGCGGCAACTTTCGGCGGGTTCAATTTTATGGAGTTTTACGGTAACGACAAAGTGATCGTAAATCCGTTGCGCATCAGGCAGGACTACCTGAGTGAGCTCGAGAACAACCTCGTGCTGTATTTTACGGCAACCACGCGGGAGTCTGCACGCATCATCACCGAACAGCAGCGCAATGTAAAAGAGAACAACAGCAAAAGCATCGAGGCCATGCACCAGTTGAAGGAACAGGCGAGGATGATGAAGGAGGCATTGCTGATCGGCAAACTCGGCGAGATCGGCGAGATCCTGGATTATGGGTTCCGGCAGAAGAAAAACATGGCCGCAAATATTTCGAACAGTCACATCGAAAACATTTACGAAGCGGCCATGAAAGCAGGCGCCACGGGCGGAAAGATCAGCGGCGCAGGCGGCGGTGGTTTTATGATATTTTATTGCCCGCGCAACACACGTTACAAGGTTATTGAAACACTTAATACATTTGGCGGAAAGATCAATCCATACCAGTTTACACAACATGGGTTGACCACCTGGACCATTCAATCATAAAGCCCACCCGGTGGGTGATCCAAAAAAAAGGAACATGAATCAGAAAATAAAAGACATCGTAGCAGCATCCATCGATGTAAAAACGCAGATCCTGAATGATGAAACATTCATCGGGAACATAGACACCATTGTGAACGTGGTAACAGCGGCCTTTCAAAACGGGAAAAAAGTTTTGTTCTGCGGAAATGGCGGAAGTGCGGCAGATGCACAGCACCTCGCAGCGGAATTCTCCGGGAGGTTTTACAAGAACAGGAAAGCGCTCCCCTCGGAGGCGCTGCATTGCAACACATCCTATCTTACTGCCGTGGCAAACGATTACAGCTACGATGTGATCTATTCAAGGCTCGTGGAAGGCATCTGCGAAGAAGGAGATGTATTGATCGGCCTCAGCACATCGGGCAACTCGAAAAATATATTGAATGCATTTGCGGCGGCCAAAGAACTCAAAGTGATCACCATCGGGTTTACCGGCGCTACAGGCGGGCTGATGAAAGAAGCGGCGGACCACCTGGTTAACGTACCATCGGGCGATACGCCCAGGATACAGGAGAGCCACATCATGATCGGACATATTATTTGCGAACTGGTAGAAGAAAAAATATTTGGTTAATGGAGATAAAAGAAGCCATCGTTCTCGCGGGAGGACTGGGCACAAGATTGCGCGATGCGGTTCCCGACCTGCCAAAATGTATGGCGCCTGTTAACGGGGAACCCTTTGTTTCCTATGTGATCGATTACCTGCAGCAACAAGGCATCACCCGATTTATCTTTGCATTGGGCTACCGCTCCGAAGCATTCATCGGGTTTTTGAAAGAGAAACTGCCGCTGGAGAATTACGAGATCGTGATCGAACAATTTCCTTTGGGAACAGGCGGTGCGATACAGTTCGCATGCACCTATGCGCGGCAAAAAGATGTGGTGATCGTAAACGGCGACAGCATCTTCAAAACAGATCTTTTTTACCAGGCAGATTTTCATTTCGCGCACGAAGCGCATTGTACACTCGCTTTAAAACCGATGAAGAATTTCGACAGGTACGGCGCAGTGGAACTCAACCCGGATCATACCATCTCCTCGTTCAAAGAAAAACAATTCCTGGAGAAAGGACTGATCAACGGCGGCGTTTATATCTTGAATGTACCTGCGTTTTTTGACAGGTTCCTGCCGGAGAAATTTTCATTCGAAACAGATTACCTGCAGAAGTATTACGACGAAAAAAACATCTATGGAGTGATCAGCGATGGGTATTTTATCGACATCGGTATCCCCGAAGATTACAGCAAGGCACAAACGGAATTAATGCACTGATATGCTCGACCTGAAAAAGATAGACAAAAGCTGGACCCTGTTTCTCGACCGCGATGGAGTGATCAACCACGACAAGGACAACGATTACATCCGCAATTGGGAAGAGTTCCGTTTTTACGATACCACGGTAGAGGCCCTCGCCATCCTTGCGAAACATTTCAACAGGATCGTTGTAACCACCAACCAGAAAGGCGTAGGCAAAGGGTTGATGACTGTGGCCGACCTCGACAACATCCACAACAATATGCTGCTCCACATAGCGCCTGCAGGGGGAAGGATCGACAAGATCTATTACTGTTCAGATCTTTCAGACGATTCGCCCGACCGCAAACCCAACCCCGGTATGGCTTTCAGGGCAAAGAAAGATTTTGAGGAGATCGATCTTTCCAAAAGCATCATGGTGGGAAACCGCATCAGCGATATGGGGTTCGGGAGAAACGCGGGCATGTATACCGTATTCCTGGCCACAACCCACCCCGAAACAGCTTTTCCGCATGAGTTGATCGACCTCAGGTTCGACACCCTGTTGGCGTTCGCGGATGCAGTGGCTATGGGATCAGCTACCTGACTCTCAACAAAACCCTAAATTTTCGCAAACCCGTCTGCGCTTCTCCGATACATTGTAATTTAGAACCATGAAACATCTCAGTGTTTTTGCACTTGGTCTATTGTTTGCCTTATCCTTACCAGCCCAAAACAAAGTTCCCGCTACCGTGCTGCAGTTGCAGCAACAGGAAGAGGGCATGCGCCAGTTTGCCGAAGCGATTGTGAACGCAAATGAAACCGCGGATCGCGCCATCGCCGATAGTATTTTTACAAGGGCCCTGGTACAGGCGCTGAAAACACCGTATTCATTCTCCTACCCTTTTGATTCGCTCACGACCATTTCCAGGTTGTATGCGCCAGACAGCAGCTTCCGCATTTTTACCTGGCAGGTAATGAAGGATTTTACCTATTACCGCCAGAAAGGCGCGATACAGTTTCATACAAAAGATGGTTCGCTGAAATTGATACCGTTGTACGACAATTCTCCTTTTACCGATAACCCGGTGGATTCTGTGCGCAGCAACCAGCAATGGATCGGCGCGGTGTATTACAACATCATTCAGAAAACGTACAACAACAAAAATTATTACACGCTCATCGGCTACGACGAAAACGATGCACGCAGTACGAAGAAATGGATGGAGGTGTTGACATTCGATGAGCAGGGCCGGCCGGTTTTCGGGGGCCGTTATTTCAATTACCCCGCCGACGAAACAAAACCGCCGCAACCGGCTTTCCGTTTCTGCATGGAATTTAAAAAAGAGGCCAGCGCCAAGCTCAACTACGATGCGGAGTTGGACATGGTTACTTTTGCCAAGCTCACCAGCGAAAGCGGCGAGCCCGCGCTTCACCATACCCTCGTGCCAACCGGCAGTTACGAGGGCTTCAAATGGGTAAGCGGCAAATGGGTATATGTTCCGGTGGTGAGGGAAGTTGATCCAAGAGGGAACATCAACCCGCCAAAAGAAGGCGCACCGAGAAGAGGCGATAAGCCTTTACCAAGGGGAAGTTAATCGCGCCTTTACCGTCAGCATCCACTTTACTCATTGCTTCAAAATGACAAACGGATCAGAATTATAAATGCATCAGAGCGATAAATGCATCAGAACAATAAATGCATCAGAACGATAACCGCGTCAGGATCCTAAGCTCATCATATTGATACGCGCTTTAGAATTAAAGCTGCCAGATTTTTGTACACTGGATTTCAGCGTTCGCGCATCTGCTCCTAAAAACAAAAACGTCAAAAACCACTCTGTCTTTGACGTTTTGCGTGCAGTCGCTCGGCTCCGCCGAGTGACGACTATGCATTGGCCTCGGGCCGAAAAGATCAATCCAATTTCAATACGGCCAGAAAAGCTTCCTGCGGAATCTCCACATTACCGATCTGCCTCATGCGTTTCTTACCTTCTTTTTGTTTCTCGAGCAGTTTGCGTTTACGTGATATATCGCCGCCATAACATTTCGCAGTAACATCTTTGCGCATGGCGCTTATGTTTTCGCGGGCGATCACTTTGGCGCCGATGGCGGCCTGGATCGCGATCTGGAACTGCTGGCGTGGCAGGAGTTCTTTCAGTTTTTCGCAGAGTTTTCTACCAAAATCTTCAGAGCGTGCACGGTGAATCAGGGCGCTCAGTGCATCTACTTTTTCAGCGTTGAGAAGGATATCCATTTTAACGATATCTGCCTGGCGGTAATCGATCGGCGTGTAATCGAACGATGCATAACCGCGTGTCTGGCTCTTGAGTTTATCGTAAAAATCAAATACGATTTCGGTAAGCGGCATTTCGAAGATCAGTTCAACGCGGGTAGGCGTTAAATAGCTCTGGGCCACGAGGATGCCACGTTTGCCAAGACAGAGCGTCATGATGTTGCCAATGTAATCGGGCTGGGTGATAATCTGGGCCTTGATGAACGGCTCTTCGATCTTGGCGATCTTCACCGGGTCGGGCATTTCAGCGGGGTTATTCACGATGATCTTCTCACCGCGCGTGGTGTAGGCGATAAAACTTACGTTCGGAACGGTCGTGATTACCGTCTGGTTGAACTCCCGCTCGAGTCGTTCCTGGATGATCTCCATGTGCAGCAATCCAAGGAACCCGCATCGGAAACCAAAACCCAGTGCCTGCGAGGTCTCCAGTTCAAATACGAGCGATGCATCGTTCAGCTGGAGCTTGCCCATGCATTCGCGGAGCACTTCGAAATCATCGGTATTTACGGGGTATATACCCGCAAATACCATCGGCTTTACTTCTTCGAAGCCGTGGATCATCTCACCGGGATTGCTCGCCAGCGTGATGGTATCCCCTACTTTAACTTCTTTCGCATTTTTGATACCGGTGATGATATAACCCACATCTCCGGCGCGCACTTCGTCTTTCGGCGTCATGTTCAGTTTGAGTACCCCCACTTCATCCGCGAAATAATCGGCTCCGGAGGCAACAAAACGGATCTTGTCGCCTTTGCGCAGCACGCCGTTCAGGATCCGGTAATAAACGATGATGCCCCTGAAGCTGTTGAATACGCTGTCGAAGATCAACGCCTGCAAAGGCGCGTCGTAGTTTCCAACCGGTGCGGGAATGCGTTCTATGATCGCCTGTAAAATATCTTCAATACCAATCCCCGATTTACCGCTCGCCAGGACGATCTCTTCCGGTTTACAGCCGATGAGGTCAACGATCTGGTCGGTCACCTCGGGAATTTTCGCTCCATCCATATCGATCTTGTTGATCACCGGGATGATTTCAAGATCATTGTCAATTGCAAGGTATAAGTTACTGATTGTCTGCGCCTGGATGCCTTGTGAGGCATCTACCAGCAACAGCGCCCCTTCACATGCCGCAAGGGCGCGGCTTACTTCGTAGCTGAAATCGACGTGACCGGGGGTATCGATCAGGTTCAACACGTATTCCTCCCCTTTAAAAACATAGTTGATCTGGATGGCGTGGCTCTTGATGGTGATCCCTTTCTCCCGTTCCAGGTCCATATCATCCAGCACCTGGTTCATCATATCGCGGTCGCCAATGGTCTTGGTATGTTCCAGGAGCCTGTCGGCCAACGTACTCTTACCATGGTCGATGTGCGCAATGATGCAAAAATTCCTGATATTTTTCATAATGTGGCGGCAAAGATAAGCGTCAGGTACGAGGTTATAAGATACGGCATGCTAAATTTTGCATTCATCTCACCGAACCGTTGTTCTTTCCTGTTCATTTCGGTCTTTCGGCCGATCCACCGCTGTTTTGGCTAAAATCCGGGCCGCAACGAGCCGTTTGCGTGCGTAATCTGTTACATTTACCATCCACACAAACTACCAGTTGCTATTATGGCTATCAAAGATCCCAACGCGAGGGCGCAGGTCAATAACGAGACCGGCCTGGGTACCAATACGGCTTTAAACGGCGGGCGTTTCTTTAACAAAGACGGTGTTCCCAATATCGAGATCCGCGGCCTTTCATTGCTGCGCCGGCTCAACATTTACCATTCGTTGCTGTCTATGTCGCGCTGGCGTTTCCTGGCCGCGATCCTTGTGTTTTTTGTTACCGTGAATTTGATTTTCGCCGGGCTTTATCTCTGGATTGGCATCGACCACCTGGGCGGTATGGTGGCCAGCAGCGCCTCCGAACAGTTTGGCGAGGCCTTCTTCTTCAGTGCGCAGACCTTTACAACGGTTGGTTATGGAAGGATCAACCCGATCGGTTTTGCAGCCAGCCTCGCCGCATCGATGGAGGCGCTGATCGGGCTGATGAGTTTTGCGCTGGTAACAGGACTGCTGTACGGCCGATTCGCAAGACCCCGCGCATTTATCCGGTACAGTAAAAATGCATTGTTCGTGCCTTTCAGGGATGGCGTTGCGTTGATGTTCCGCATCGTTCCCTATACAAAAAACTATCTCATCAATGTAGAGGCCAAAGTAACGGTTGCACTGCGGGTGGCCGATGAGGGCGGGCAACGCAAGAACAGGTTTTTCAATGCGCCGCTGGATATTTCAAAAGCAAATACCCTCACCTCGAACTGGACACTGGTGCACATGATCAACGAAGAAAGCCCGCTGTACGGTTTGACCAAAAAAGACATCGACGACGCACAGACTGAATTGTTCGTTTTTGTACAGGGCTTTGACGAAAGTTTTTCCAATACGGTGGTGTCGCGTTCATCGTACACCTATGAAGATTTTGTGTATGGTGCCAGGTTCAAGGGCATGTACCACCCCAATGAACGCGGAACGGGAACGATCCTGCACCTGGATCAGCTGGATGAATACGTGGAGGCAGAGCTGCCCGTATCCTATTAAAGAATAAAGAAACTTGTGACCGAAAATTTCGACTAAAGATCCCTTCCAGCATTTTCGGCCACAAGCTTCTGCAACGTTATTTCAACGCACCGATGATCGCAACGAACTCATCAACAACCAATGAGGCGCCGCCTACCAGTCCACCGTCAACATCCGGCTGAGAAAAGATCTCAGCGGCATTGGCGGCTTTAACGCTTCCGCCATAGAGGATAGAAATATTTGCCGCTACGCCGCTGCCGTATTTCACGGCCAGCTGTTCGCGTATGAAGGCGTGCATTTCCTGTGCCTGCTCACTCGTGGCCGTTTTACCAGTGCCGATGGCCCAGATGGGTTCATAGGCGATCACAACCTGCTGCACCTGCTCCGCAGACAAATGAAACAGCGATTCTTCCAGTTGTTTGGCCACGTATTCGTTCTGCGTGTTTGCCTCGCGTATGTTCAGCGGTTCGCCGCAGCAAAAGATCGGGTGGATATTGTATTCAAGGCAGATGTTCAACTTTTCCGCGAGCAACTGATTGCTTTCCTGGAAATATTCCCTGCGTTCTGAATGCCCCAGTACTACGTATTTTACGCCGAGCGATTGCAACATCTCTACCGATGTTTCCCCTGTGTAGGCACCGTTCTTTTTGCTGTAACAGTTTTGCGCGGCAACGAACATACTTTCCTTACCTGCAATTTTGTGTTGCGCCATTTGGATATAAGGTGCAGGAACGGCAAAGATGGCCTGCTGGTCCTCCTTCAGGTTTTGTTGCTTTGCGATGATCCCCTCCAACAAAGCCGCGCCTTGTTCGATCGTCAAATTCATTTTCCAGTTTGCTGCTGCGATCTGTTTTCTCATATTAGTTGATTTCTTTTTTCAGAATAATAAAGCGGTCCTTGCTCGACATATCCGTAGCCGGCGGCGAAACCGTGACCACTTCCCACCCCTCTTTCCCAAGGTCGTTCAAAGTATTCAGCAACAGGTCCTCATCGATCTTCCCGGTCCAAACACTTTTTACCGGTACTGTAACGATCTTATACTCGAACTTTTTCATGTTTATGTATTTGCGGCAAATATAGATTTCAGAACCGAGGTTTCGGCCGCTGAAAGCGAATGGCCCTTTAATTTTTTCCAGTTGTTGATATCGTTCAGCGCTTTGTCGAACTCGTACTCCGTTCCCGTTACACCCCACCTGAAATTGGCCACGATGGTTGGCAGCAACCCTGCCCCGAACACATTGCTCGCAACACCGATCACCGTTCCGGTATTGATCGAGGAATTGATCGCCGCGCGCGAATAATCGCCCATCACCACACCGCATTTTTGCCCGGCAGAGAGGTATTGTTTCTGGTGATGGCTCCAGACCTTAACATCCCCGGCTGTGTTTTTCAGGTTGCTGTTTGAGCTTCCTGCACCAAAATTGCACCACTCGCCTACCACCGAATCGCCGAGGTAACCATCGTGGGCCTTGTTGCTGTATCCCATCATCACACTGTTCTTGATCTCCCCGCCACCCATGCACGATGGCCCCAGTGTAGTGGCGCCGTATACACGGCTGTTGAGTTTGAGCACAGAGTTTTCGCCCATCGAAAACGGCCCGCGTATGGCGCTGCCTTCCATTACCTCCGCGTTTTTGCCAATGTATATCGGCCCGGCGGATGCATTGAGCGTGCAGAACTGCAGCCTGGCGCCTTCTTCAATAAAAATATTTTCGGCATGCAACACATTCACCGTTGGCGGGATGGGTTGCGATGTTCTGCCCTTTGTAACCAACGCAAAATCGTTGCGGATCATTTCGTCGTTCCACTGCATCAACTGCCAGGGGTAACGGATCCTTTTTTGGTCTGCTGCCTGTATTGTCTTTTGATAGGATCCAGGACTGGGATCGAATGCCCCATGTGCCACTTTTGTTCTCGCCGCTATGAGACCGTTGCCATCGGCAATGCAGCTTTCTCCTGTGAGTTCAAGCACCTGTTTTACCAGTGGCCCGTCTGCAACAACCGCCGCATCTATCCATAGATGTTCTTCTTCCGGGAAATGGCTGTAGAGCGCCTGGAGATCGTCCGTTGTATGAACGAAAACTGCTTGTCCTGAAACCCGCTCCCATCTTTCTTTTATCGTTAGAATTCCAAAGCGCAACCCCGCTACGGCCCTTGTATAAGTGAGGGGAAAAAGGTTGTCGCGTTCCTTGTTGTCGAATAATACGATCGCCATGGGGCGAAGATACGAACCACCCGGGCTTTACGGTGTAAATTCGGTTGGGTCGCCTGCTAACATCATTGCGGTTGTGGCCCGAAGCCGATCAACTGAATTTCGCTATTCATTACCAGATCTTGACCATTCATTATCGCCTTCCGTTAAATTCCTGCTATCGACAATCACTGCCTCCCGCAGGCCATTACCGATCCCCCAAAACTTCTTAACTTGCGCACTCAAAAACATTCCCTATGAGTCTTGGATATTTCTCCTACCCTTTACCGGCCAATGAACCCGTTCTGCAATATGCACCGGGCAGTACTGAAAGAGCAGCGCTCAAAAAGACCCTGGCCGAACTGAAAAAGAAACCGATCGAAATACCGATGTATATCGGCGGCAAAGCAGTTAAGACCGGTAAGAAGGTAGAGATCCGTCCCCCGCACGAATTGTCACATACCCTCGGCTATTTTCACGCAGGCGAGGAGAAACACGTTCACCAGGCGATCGATGCCGCATTGAAAGCGAAAGACGCATGGGCGGCCATGAGTTGGGAAAACAGGGCGCACATCTTCCTGAAAGCGGCCGACCTGATGGCCACCAAGTACCGTTTCCACATGAACGGAACCACGATGCTCGGCCAAAGTAAAAACGCCTTCCAGGCGGAAATCGACAGCGCCTGCGAACTGATCGATTTTTTACGGTTCAATGTTCACTTCCTGAGTGAGATCTATAAACAGCAACCCATCTCTTCACCCGGCATGCACAACCGCATGGAATGGCGCCCGCTCGAGGGTTTTGTGCTCGCGGTTACACCATTCAACTTTACGGCCATCGGCGGCAACCTTCCTACATCGGCTGCGATGTGCGGTAACGTAGTGGTTTGGAAACCTGCCAACACACAGATCTATTCTGCACAGATGACGATGCGCATTCTCAAGGAAGCCGGCCTTCCCGACGGCGTAATCAACCTGATCTATGTAGATGGCCCAACCATCGGCAAAGTATGTTTCTCGCACCGCGATTTTGCAGGTGTGCATTTTACCGGATCAACAGGCGTATTCAACAACATGTGGAAAGTGATTGGCGAGAACGTGGCCAAATACCGCTCCTATCCAAGGATCGTGGGAGAAACCGGCGGAAAGGATTTTGTTGTGGCACACAAAAGCGCAAATGTGGATGCGGTGGTTACTGCATTGGCAAGGGGTGCGTTTGAGTTCCAGGGACAAAAATGTTCTGCCGCATCACGCGCCTACATCCCAAGCAATATCGCGGATGAAGTGAAAACAAAACTGGTGGCCGCCATCAAATCCATGAAAATGGGAACGGTAGAAGACTTCACCAATTTTGTGAATGCGGTCATAGACGAGAAAGCATTCAACAGCATCACCCGCTACATAGACAACGCGAAAAAAGACAAGAAAGCAAGCATACTGGTTGGCGGAAACTACAGCAAGAAAGAAGGTTACTTTATCGAACCAACCGTTATCGAAACCAGGGATCCGAAATACGTAACCATGTGCGAAGAGATCTTCGGGCCGGTGCTTACGCTGCATGTGTACGATGCGGAGAAATTTGAAGAGACACTTGCGCTGGTAGACAGCACATCGCCGTATGCATTAACAGGCGCCATCCTCTCGCAAGACCGGGAAGCGGTGGAACTTGCAACCAATAAGCTGCGTAATGCCGCAGGTAATTTCTACATCAACGACAAACCAACCGGCGCCGTAGTGGGCCAGCAGCCTTTTGGCGGCGCCCGCGGTTCGGGAACGAACGATAAGGCCGGCAGCATGATCAACCTCTACCGCTGGCTCAGCGCGAGAACCATCAAAGAAACCTACAATCCGCCGGTGGATTACAGGTATGCGTTTTTGGGAGAAGCTTAAGTAGCTGACAGATACAGGATCCTATACAAAAAAAGAGAGGAGCAAGATGATCTTGCTCCTCTCTTTTTTATCTGCATGAAATCTAATCGTTGTTAAAACGAAGGCTCGAAGAAAGCTATTCTTCCGTCCATGTCTTCTCTCCTCTCTTCATTTTGTCCAGTGTTTCCTGGAGAGACTTTTTAGAAGCGGCGTCGGTAGTAAGCTCGATGGCTTTTCCCTGTACTTCGATCGCTTCTTTGGTTTTGCCGAGTTTGTGCAGGATGTTGGCATAGGTATCCATGAACATCGGGTTCTTGTTTTCTGCAAAAGAACGTTTGCTCCAGTCGAGCGCCTGTGTTACACAGGTCATGTCTTTACAGTTTTCAAAAACAGTCCATGCATACGTGTTCAATTCTGCCGGTGTGGCTTTAGCGCCGTATTTATTCATGAACGCCACTACTTCTGTCTGGAAGTTGGGCCAGTCTTTCGTGTTCTGGTAGTAGGTCACTTTCCCTTTCGACACCATCTCATCCGCATTCTTAGGATCCCTGTTGCGCGCGCCTGCTGCAATGGCATCCCAGTCTACTTTTGTTTTTGCTTCCGCCGCTTTTGCCATTGGTGTATATACTTCCTGGCTGTACACCATATTGTAAACGGTCTTATTCGTCATTTCGGCGATATCGGCCGCAAACTGCGGGTATTTCTGGCTGGCGCTTGCGATCAGCGGTGCGGCATCGGGAGCCTTTGTTCTGTCGGCCGCCAGTTTGCGGATGCCCGGGTTGATCTCTTCCGCGGCAATAATGCTCAGTACTTTTGCTTTCGATTTTCCCTCACCGATCAACGCATCGATCTTGGCCGGGTTGTTCAGCATCAGCGCAAAACCTTTGTCTTTTGAAGTAGTGGTAAACTGCGCAACAAACTGCGCGTTCTCCTTGGAATCGAAATCTGTGAGTCCTGCAATGTAATCGCTGGCAATGGTATTGGCCATTTTTGTATCGTATGCCGCCGCTGCCATGGTTGCCATTTTGCGCAGGAACGCAGGGTCTTTCTCCCCGTTCTTATAGCGTTTCAGCTGTGTATAATATTGGGTTTCGGGCGATAAGGCTTCTTTTCCTTTGGCGATAAAGAGCGCCGCATCGGGTGTTGCACCAACGCTGCGGTGAACCACTTCCCCGTTCGGATCAAACATCAGGTAGGTAGGATAAGCATTGATGGCATAGGTCTTCTCAATTTCCTTCATGTCTTTGCGCCAGCTTTGCACACGCGCATCGTCGTTGCCCGTACTGTCGAACTGAACCTTTACGGCCAGGAATTTATCATTGAAGAAATCGCCTGTTTCTTTCAGCGGGAACACATTCTTATCCATGTGCTTGCAGGGGCCGCACCAGGTGGTCATGCAATCCATGATGATGAACTTGTTTTCGGCTTTCGCTTTGGCAAGAATCTCCTTCCAGCTACCCTGTTCAAGCTTCAGTCCAACAGCAGATTCGCCCGCATTGGCTTTCGTGGTAGCCTGGGCCATCCCCAGCAGGGGCAGGAACATCAGCGCCAGCAATATTTTTTTCATAAGATTGAGGTTTAGAGAGGTAATTTAAAAATAAATCAACAGAATACAAAAGGAATTAATAATTAGGAATTAGGAATTCCGTACCTGTAACAGGTCACCTGCATTTCCTAATTATTAATTCCTAATTCCTAATTTCCCACAGTTTTCCACAATAGGCGTTTTTTTGGGCATTTCGGGCATTTTGGGACCAATGTTAGGGTTTTCCGTTCACGCCGGTATGTTCCATGTTCCATCGCTTTCCCCTATATTTGCCCCTCTAAAATTTGAGAAGTGGCTACTAAATTTTCAAAAGAAACTTATCTCTACTGGTACGAATTGATGCAATTGATCCGCCAGTTTGAGCTGAAAGCTGAAGAAATGTATAAAATGGCCGGTAAGATCCGTGGGTTTTTCCACGCTTATGTGGGCCAGGAAGCAATTGCCGCGGGTTGCATGACCGCCACCGGCGCCAACGACCCTTTCATCACCGCCTACCGCGACCATGGTCTCGGGTTGGCAAAGGGCATGTCGGCCAACTCCTGTATGGCCGAGCTTTACGGAAAAGCGACCGGGTGCTCCAAGGGAAAAGGTGGAAGCATGCACTTCTTCAGTGTTGAACATAAGTTCTTTGGCGGCCACGGTATTGTTGGTGCGCAGATCGGAACGGGTGCGGGACTGGCATTTGCCGAGAAATACAACGGCACCGATAACGTGGTGCTTTGTTTCTTTGGCGACGGTGCCGCGCGTCAGGGTATGCTTCATGAAACCTTTAACCTGGCCATGTTGTGGAAACTGCCGGTGATCTTCATCTGCGAGAACAACAACTACGCCATGGGTACATCCATCGAACGCACCAGCAACGTGGTGGATATTTACAAACTTGCCGATGCATACGATATGCCAGCCGATAAGGTAGACGGCATGGTTCCCGAACTCGTTCACGAACATGTGGCGCGCGCGGTGAAGCGGGCACGCGAGGGAGACGGCCCTACACTGCTGGAAATGAAAACCTACCGTTACAAGGGGCACTCAATCTCAGACCCGCAGAAATACAGGTCTAAAGAAGAAGTGGATGAATACAAGGACCAGGATCCGATCACCAAAGTGAGAAATACCATCCTTGAGAATAATTTTGGCAGCGAAGCAGACCTCAAAGCCATTGATGACCGCATCAACCAGGTGGTGGAAGAAAGCGTGAAGTTTGCCGAAGAAAGCCCGTGGCCGGCGGAAGATGAATTGCTGAAAGATGTTTACATGGACCAGAACTACGTATTCGAAAAAGACTAACCCATCATTTTACCATCATTTTACCATCATTTTATAAAACAGATTTCTAAAAAATAAAAGTAATGACTGAAGAAAAGAACGAGGCCCTTGTAAAAGTGCAGGGTTTCTGGGAAAAATTCCAAAAGCCGGTGATCATTGTTATCGCTGTGATCGTGATCGGTGTAGGCGGATGGTATGGCTACAAAAAACTCATCGCGGAACCTAAAGAAGAACAGGCGGCAGATGCACTGTTCAAATCCCAGCAATATTTCAGCGCAGACTCATCCAAACTGGTATTGAACGGCGATGGCGGTTCGAGCAAAGGCGTGTTATACGTGATCAACAATTACGGCGGAACCAAAGCGGGCAACCTCGCTAAATTCTACGCGGGTGTCAGCTACATGAAACTCGGTGATTTCAATAACGCGGTTAAATACCTGAAAGATTTCTCAACAGACGCCAAACAGGTTGAGGCGAAAGCATTGGCCTGCCTCGGCGATTCTTATTCGGAACTGAATAAAAAAGAAGATGCCGTAGCTGCCTATAAAAAAGCAGCGGGCACGATCGAATCGGACCAGGCGAACGCCGCAGAATACCTCTTCCGCGCAGCAGCATTGGAGGAAGTGAATGGCAAAACCAAAGAAGCGCTTGACCTCTACAAAGAGCTGAAAGAAAAATACCCGGCAACAGACAAAGGCGTACAGGCTGATAAATACATCTATCGACTGAGCATAGAAAAGAACTAATTACCGATGGCTACAAAAGGCAACACATCAGTAAACAAAGGCATCCCTGCGATAAAGGATGCCTTTGTTGTAATTGTAAAAACCGAATGGAACGCGCACATCATCAACAAGCTGGAAGCGGGTGTGAAAAAGGTTTTCAAAGAACACAATGTAAGCAGCAAAACACTTACGGTTCCCGGCGCATTTGAGATCCCGTTCACCGTAAAAAACCATTATGCCTATTCGGATGTATTGCCCGATGCCTACATTACCCTGGGCACCGTGATCAGGGGCGATACGCCGCATTTCGATTACGTATGCAATGCCGTTACCGATGGCGTTGTACAACTCAACCTCTCGCTCGATGTACCTGTGATCTTTGGCGTGCTAACGGTAGACAACGAACAGCAGGCCATCGAACGCATCGGGGGCAAGCATGGCCACAAGGGTGAAGAAGCGGCGATAACCGCGATCAAGATGATCGCGCTCAACAGGAAACTAAAATAAGATCCCGGCTCAGAAAGATCAGGATGGCTGTGGAATTAAAATGGCTAAATTGGGGTGAATAAGAAACCCAGGACCCGACACCAACGCCCAAAACCAGTTGTAAACTCCCGACCCCCTAACCCTAACCTTAACTGAAACATGAACGTTCAATTATTCATCCCCTGTTTCGTAGACCAGCTCTATCCGCAGGTAGCTTTTAATATGGTGAAAGTGCTGGAGAAAGCGGGATGCACGGTTTCTTATAATACAGCGCAGACCTGTTGTGGCCAGCCGGCCTTCAACGCTGGTTTTTGGGGTGAAGCGAAAGAAGTGTGCGGTAAGTTCCTGAAAGATTTTTCGGGAACGGATTACATCGTCGCGCCAAGCGCAAGCTGCGTTGGCTTTGTAAGAAACTATTACAATACCTTGTTTGAAAACGCACCCGAAAGCGCGCTCGCAAAAAAAACAGCCGAACGCGTATTCGAATTCTCCGAGTTCCTTATCCATATCCTGAAGATCGACGACCTGGGCGCCACATTCAACGGTCGCGCCACCTACCACGACAGTTGCGCCGCCTTACGCGAATGCAAAATAAAAACAGAACCGCGCCAGTTGCTCAGCAAAGTAAAAGGACTGGAACTCGTAGAAATGAACGACGTAGAAACCTGCTGCGGTTTCGGCGGAACATTTGCCGTAAAGTTCGAACCGATCAGCATAGCCATGGGCGACCAGAAAGTAAACAACGCCACAGAAACAAACGCTGAATACCTCGTCAGCACAGACATGAGCTGCCTGATGCACATCGACGGCTGTAACAAACACAAACACGCCGGGCTGAAAGTAATGCACTTGGCGGATGTTCTAGCAAGCGGATACTGAATAATTAGGAATTAGTAATTAGGAATTAGGAATTAAGATTGGTCCCGGTTTGCGGCCACATTAAAATCATTAATTATTAATTCCTAATTCCTAATTCCTAATTAAAAAGGGTGTTTTTTGCGGAAAATACCTATTCATAACTTTATGCAGTTTCCTATTTTGCACTATGGTTATGGTTAGGGTTGGGCGGTACAATGCGGTAAAGGAAAAAAGCTATCTTTTCTCTTTGAGGATCATAAAACTTTACAGGCATTTGCGTGATAAAAAGGAGTTCCAATTGGCCAACCAGGTTTTGCGGTCGGGCACTTCAATCGGGGCAAACGTTGAGGAGGGACTGGGTGGATCGTCGAGGAAAGACTTTAAGGCCAAACTTGACATAGCTTACCGCGAAGCAAGAGAAACGAACTATTGGATCAGGCTGCTGAAAGACGCGGGAATAATAGAACAACGCCTGGCCAATTCATTCCAGGAGCAATGCGAAGAACTCCTCAAACTTCTTTCCTCCATTTTAAATACCTTAAAATTAAACACCCAAACCATCCGTCATTCAGAAACAACCCAAAACAATGATGAGAAACCCCGAACTTAACAAACCGAAATAATTACCCATTACCAACAACCAATTTCTAACTCCCTAATAATTACCAACAACCAATTCCTAATTCCTAATTACTAATTCCTAATTAAATGCGCTATTGGCTGATCAAATCCGAACCCTCCGTTTACAGCTGGGATCAATTTGTAGAAGAAAAAGAAACATTCTGGAACGGTGTGAGAAACTATGCCGCACGAAATAACCTGCGCGCCATGAAAAAAGGCGATCTCGCTTTCTGGTACCACAGCAACGAAGGAATGGAGATCGTTGGCATTGCAAAGGTTACCAAAGAATCTTACCAGGACCCTACCACCAACGACCCCGCATGGCTGGTGGTTGACTTCAAACCCCACAAAAAACTAAAGAAGCCCGTGAGTCTGGCAGCCATTAAAGCAGACAAGCGCTTGGCCGATATGGACCTGGTTCGCCTGGGCCGTTTGTCTGTTGGCACCGTTAAACCGGAAGAATGGAAGATCATCATGGAGATGGCCGGGGAAAAATAACGGATCTTCAATGCAGGGCTTTTCTACAGGGGCTTCTTTGCGCAAACTGATTTTTGTTGCGCCAATTCTGAACTTATCAATCGCTTTGCTGCCGCTATGCAAAGCGATTTTTTTTTTGCTCCTCTCCTCTTTTAGATTTTCATCAGCGGTTGTTTGTTGAATGCCGTTAACCATGTTTGCCAGATTTAACATCTGCAATTGGGTTACATTTTCGCCTCACAACGTATTCATGTCTGCAGGCCTGCGCTTTAATTTTTCACAATTAAAAAACCTGTAATCATGAAAAGCAAAACCATCGCTGCAATAACCATTGCGGCCGCCGTACTCATTTTCGCTTTCGTTCTTTTCTCAAAAAAACAAGCGCAGAAACCATTTTCACTTGTTGGTGAATGGAGGGTCGACAGCACCTACCTCTCAGACACTTCCAAACCCGCTTCTTCTTTTTTTGTAGCGGTAAAAAACAAGCCCGAAGACAAAGGATCGGTGTTTTTTAATGCAGACAGTACCGTTTCGGATAGTCCGCACTCAACGGACAGCATCCAGACAAAGTATTACCTCAAAGATTCAACACTGTTCATCAATGCGGGCACGGGCAAAGGGTTCGTTCCAAACAAGGTCGTGCAGATGAACGACAGCAGCTTCGCGTTTTTGGTTGAAGATGCAGTAACTGTAGTGCTCAGGAGAAAATAGTTACGCCTAACGATTGCTGCCTTATGTAACTTTTTTTCTTTTTCATTCCCTGGTAAATCCCGTTTGTAAAAAGGTAGTCGTTACCGGGCCAATGGTATGCGCTACGCATTGTTTATTTTCTTTGTATCGATATGGTGCGTAATTTTAAGGGGACCATTTGCATTGATGTATGGAAGAGACAAGAACAGGTTTGTATACCGGCGAAAAAAAGAAGCTCGTTGTATTAACCGGTGCAGGCATCAGCGCGGAAAGTGGTTTGCGCACCTTCCGCGACAGTGATGGTTTGTGGGAGGGTTACGATATTTACGAAGTTGCATCGCCCCGCGGTTGGGCAAAAGATCCCAAACTTGTTCTTGATTTTTATAACATGCGCCGGAAAGACATTGCCCATGCAAAACCGAATGCGGCACATATAGGACTGGCCGAACTGGAATCGCTGTTCAACGTGCACATCATTACCCAGAACATCGACGATCTCCACGAACGCGCCGGTAGTTCGCAGGTGCTGCATCTGCACGGCGAGATCTTTAAAATGCGGAGCGTAAAAAACACGACGAAGATCTACGATATCAAAGGAGACATCCGGCCTGGAGACACGGCACCCGATGGCGGACAGCTTCGCCCGCACATTGTATGGTTTGAGGAACCGGTTCCCATGATTGAGCGCGCAGCGGAGATAGCTGCTACCGCAGACCTGTTTGTTGTGATCGGAACATCGCTGGTGGTGTACCCGGCGGCGGGGCTGCTGCACTATGCACCACGCGGCATCCCGAAATTTATCCTGGACAAAACGATCCCATCAACCGGCAATGTTGCCAACCTTACCGCCATTGAAGCGCCGGCATCGGAAGGCATCGAATTGTTAAAAGAAAAACTGCGGCAATACCTTTAGAATTTCGCTAACACCAATTGGAGTATCCTTGTACAAATTTCTGCATGGGAAGACTACTGCTTTTTTTATTGTTGCTGGTTACCGCCGGAAGCCGCGCACAGGTAAGTTCATCGTTCAACGAATTGCGCAACATGCAGAAGGCGGATCTGCGAAGGAACATTGGTTCAGATTCATCCCTCTTCATAAACGCATACGGAAAGAATGGCATCAATTATCTACTCCCGCTTTACAAAGCGGTTTACTACGAACAAATACTAAGGAAAGATACGCTGGGCTATTACATGGACCTGTCAGCCGCGCTTGCGTTGGTGGGCGACATGAGATCGATCAATGAAACCAGGAAACTATCGCAGGAAAAATTATCGTCCGGGGAATTGCAGGAAACGAGGAAGCTGGTAGATTCTCTGAAAGCGATCGTGTATGACGACGCCCGCAGGTACATTCTTTCCAAAACAAGGAACAACCGCGTGGTGATGATCAACGAAACGGCCGACAACCCTTTGCACCGCGTATTTACTACCTCGCTGCTGGAGGAAATGTACAACCAGGGTTTCCGCTATTTTGCAACCGACCTGCTGAACAGCAATACGCGCCGTTCCATTACAAAAGTGGATGCAAATGCGGGTTATGGAATCATCGAACCCAATGCAGGCGAGCTGGTGCGCAAGGCGTTGGAACTGGGTTTCACCTTGGTTGCCTATGAAGATACGGTACGCAGTCATAATGTGAAACAAAGGGAATATGCGCAGGCGGAAACACTTGCGGCGCTCGTTAAAAAAGATCCAGCCGCGAAAATACTGGTGCATGCAGGTTACAGCCATGTACAGGAAGCCGCCCTTTCGGATGCATTTATTCCCATGGCCGCATACTTCAGGATCATCGCCGGGATAGATCCGCTTACCATCAACCAGGCGAACATGTCTGAAGGCGGAACCAATTCTTTTGAAGCGGAAGTATACAGGCAATTCATACGCAAACACCCTGTTAATGTGCCAACGGTGGCGTTGCTGGACAATGCGCCGGTTGACATCACCGGGATGATCCTGAATGATATTTACGTGATACATCCACCTGTAAAATTTGTAAACGAGCGGCCCGGTTGGATGGCATTGACCGGCAAGAAAGAGATCCAGGTTGCTGCCGCGTACAAATCCAGTTTCCTGGTGCAGGCCTATTTCCTGAAAGAATACAGCGATAAAACGTTGTCGGCCGCCGTTCCTGCCGACCAGACCTACACCAGCGCGTCAAATGGTTTGTATTACCTGTACCTGCGCAAAGGAACCTACAGGATCGTGTTCAGGGATAAGAATTATGCGTTATTGGGATCGAAGGATATTGAAGTGAATTAGAACTTCTTTTTCCAAACGCAACGGACATTCGTGTTCATGCAGCCCCCAGGCGGTTTTATTTAAAGAAGATGTACGCGATGAATATCGCAGCGATCACACCCAACAGATCTGCCAGCATACCCGCCCATATGGCGTACCTTACTTTTTTAATACCCACACTTCCGAAATACAAAGCGATGATGTAAAAAGTAGTGTCTGCACTGCCCTGGAACGTTGAGGCGAGTTGCCCGATGAAACTGTCTGCACCATGCACCTTGAAAATATCAAGCATCAACCCTCTCGATCCCCCGCCGCTGAACGGGCGCATGATGGCCACCGGCAATGCCGGCACAAACTCGCTTGTGATGCCGAGCTGAACAAAACACCAGCTGATCGCGTTGATGATCGCATCCAGCGCGCCGCTGTCGCGGAACACACGGATCGCCACCAGCAATCCCACCAGGTATGGTAGCACTTTGATCACCACTTCCCAACCCTGCTTCGATCCTTCGATGAATGCATCGAACACGTTTATCTTTTTCACAAAACCGCCCACGATAAAAGCGCAGATGATGAAAAACAGGATGCTGTTCCCCATCACGTTGCTGAATGTTTCTTTTGTGAAGATGCTGGGAACGGGAACATTTTTTTGAGAGGGCAGTCCGTTGATGAACCACGCGAACATCCCGATCAATGCAATGATGCCCGCCAGCCAGCCCACCAGTACAAGATCAAAACGCAGCCGTTGATAGATGCCCGTGATGATAATGCTTGCAACCGTTGCAACCGTTGTTGCCAGCATCAGGGGAACAAATACACTTGTAGGATTGGTGCTGCCCCCGCTGGCACGGTACGCGATGATCGACAGGGGAATAAGCGTTAAACCGCTCGTATGCAGCACGAGGAACATGATCTGCGAATTGCTCGCAGTGTCTTTTTTAGGATTGAGCGTCTGCAGGCTGTCCATCGCCTTCAAACCAAACGGCGTGGCGGCGTTGTCGAGGCCCAGCATATTGGCGCTGAAGTTCATCACCATTTGTCCCATGGCAGGATGTTTCGCCGGCACTTCCGGGAAAAGCCTTTTCATGAACGGGTTAAGGATGCGTGCGATGAAATTGATGGCGCCTGCTTTTTCGCCGATGCTCATCAGGCCGGAAAAAAAGATCATGGCGCCGGCGAGTGGAAGGCCGATGTCCATGACAGATGATTTTGACGCATCAAAAATCCCTTCCACCAGTTTTTTGAAGATCTCGTAATCGTGGAAAACGATGAGTTTGATGAGAGCGATGATCAAACCGATCACGAAAAAAACGATCCATACATAGTTCAGCGCCATAGACAGGGATTAACAGGAGTGAAAATAGGGAAAAAAGGCATGCGCCGGTTGCGGGCTGTTCACTCCGGCCTGCCACTGCAAAACCTGTTGATGTGCCTGTTTCCGGCAACAGCGGTCATAGCATTCCTGCCGTTGCCCCGCAGCCCGAACCTCACGGCTTTTACCTATATTTGCCGCTCAAATTTTTATATGGCTTTACAAGCAGGCATCGTAGGGTTACCGAATGTGGGTAAATCAACATTATTCAACGCAGTGAGCAACAGCGCCAAGGCACAGGCGAGCAACTACCGCTTCTGCACCATCGAACCGAATGTGGGTCTGGTAGATGTGCCGGATGCACGACTGAAGAAACTGGCGGAACTGGTGAACCCGGACCGCATCGTTCCTACTCAACTGGAGATCGTAGACATTGCCGGGCTCGTTCGCGGAGCGAGCAAGGGCGAGGGTTTGGGTAATAAATTCCTGGGAAACATACGCGAAGTGGATGCGATCATTCACGTGGTGCGTTGTTTCGAAGACGAAAATGTATTGCGTGAAGAAGGAGCGATCAACCCGATCGGCGACAAAGAGATCATTGAAACCGAACTGCAGTTGAAAGACCTCGAGAGCGTAGAAAAAAAATGGCAGAAAGTAGAGAAAATGGCGCGTGTGGGCAGCGATACAAAAGCCAAGGCAGAATTTGAGATACTCGGCAGGTGCAAAGACCATCTTGAACAGGGAAAGAACATTCATACACTGGGTTTGAGTAAAGAAGAAAAACTGGCGGTTGCCGACCTTTTCCTCCTTACCGATAAACCGGTGCTGTATGTAGCCAACGTAGACGAGAACAGCATGCATACCGGCAACAAATATTCAGATGCACTGAAAGAAGCTGCAAAGAAAGAAGGTGCAGAAGTGATCGTGATGTGCAACAACATCGAGGCGCAGATCGCAGAAATGGAGGCGGAGGATGACAAGCAGATGTTCATGGAGGAATATAAGATGACCGAGCCGGCGCTGAACCGTCTTATTACATCGGCTTACCAGTTACTCAACCTCGATACTTATTTTACTGCAGGCGTACAGGAAGTGCGTGCATGGACGATCCACAAAGGCTGGAAGGCGCCGCAGGCAGCAAGCGTGATCCACACCGATTTCGAAAAAGGCTTTATCAAAGCCGAGGTGATCGCCTATGATGATTTCGTAAAATACGGCAGCGAAGCCGCGTGCCGCGAAAACGGCCGCTTACGCATAGAAGGAAAAGAATACCTGGTGCAGGATGGAGATGTGATGCATTTCCGTTTTAATGTTTAGTTTTTCTTCAGCGCAGGGCTTGCCGTATTGAATGCAGGAAGCCCGAAGCCGTTAACAAGCTCAACCTAAACCCACCCGAATGCTTTCTATCTGGGAAAAAGAGTCATTCTATGCCCCGCAGGATGTAATCATCATCGGCGCAGGCTTGATGGGCCTGTGGAGCGCATTGGAACTGAAGAAAAAAAACGATGCGCTGCGTATCACCATTCTGGAAAGAAATACCATACCACTCGGGGCCTCTACACGCAACGCGGGATTTGCCTGCTTCGGCAGCCCGACGGAACTGATCTGCGATGCAGAAACGTCCGGGGCCGACAATATGCTCGCGGTGGCGGAGATGCGTTACAAAGGCATCGAAAAGATCCGTACGTATTTTGCTGATGCTGTGATTGCCTTCGACCTGTGTGGCGGGTACGAATGCATCAACAAAGACTATAAATATTGGGATGCATTGAACGACAGGATCGCGTGGCTCAATGCAACTCTACAACCGATCACCCATCGCAAAAACACTTTCCGGAGAACCGATGAAAAGCTGGCCACGCTTGGGTTACAGGGTTTCGACTGCCTGCTCGAAAACAAAACGGAAGCCGCCCTGCACAGCGGCAAACTCGTTCAGGCACTAACCAGCAAAGTGCAGTCGCTCGGTGTTACTATCCTGTACGGCATGGAACTGGAACGATGGGAAAACAATAAGGATGTTGTATCCATCTATACAAAGCAAAACATACAACTGCAGTCGCACAGACTTTTGTTCTGTACCAATGGCTTTACCCCGGCGCTCGGGGAAGGGTTGCCCGTAAAACCGGCACGCGGACAAGTGATCGTAACCTCTCCCATCGAAGGCCTCGCACTCAAAGGCACGTTCCATTACGACGAAGGTTTTTATTACTGGCGCAACCTCGGCAACCGGGTATTGCTCGGTGGCGCGCGCAATACGGCGTTTGAGGAAGAAGAAACAACCGATCTCGCAGGATCCATGCCTGTGAAACGGGCGCTCGAAGATTTTTTGAAAACGCACCTGCATCCAAAATACCAATACACGATCGAACATCACTGGAGCGGCATCATGGGGTTTACGGCAGACAAAAAGCCCTTTGTAGGCCAGGCGGGCCCCAACGCAATGGCAGCCATCGCCTGCAACGGAATGGGGGTTGCACTTACACCAATGATCGCGGAAAAAGTTGCGGCAAAACTGCTTGCCGATTTTTAACAGGTTGTGTGCCTGTACTTGGTTATTTTTGACTGGTTGATGAACGTTCCGCAGGTATTTTGCTTCGCGATAAACAGCCAACAAAAGAAGGAAACATAAACGGTAAACAAATTATTCCCGAATGAAAAGATTCATTACGCTCTGCGCCTTATCTGCTGCTTTATTTGTAGGTTGTAAGGATGAAAAACCAAAAGACGACGAACCGGTGAATGTAACGCCTGCACCGGCAACAATGAATTACACCGTAGTAAAAGCATATCCACACGAAACAAGTTCCTTTACCGAAGGATTGTTCTGGCACAACAACGAAATGTATGAAAGCGTTGGATTAAACGGAACCAGTTTTCTTCTGAAATCAAAACTGGAAACGGGTAAGCCCATCAAAAGCATAAAGCTCGAGGATGCCTATTTTGGTGAAGGAACAGCCCTGCTCAACAACAGGATCTACCAGCTCACTTACCAGGAGCACAAGGTCTTTGTTTACGACATGAACTTTAAAAAGACCCAGGAGTTTGAGTGGCCCTACGAAGGTTGGGGCATGACCACCAACGGCAAACAACTCATTGTAAACACGGGCGGCAGCAACCTTTATTTTGTAAACCCCGAAACCTTTAAAGTAGAGCGTACGCTGGGTGTATACAACAACCGCGGTTATGTAGACAGCATCAACGAAATGGAATATGTGAACGGTTATATTTATGCGAACCGCTGGCTTACCAACTCCATCATCAAGATCAACCCGTCAACGGGACAGATAGAAGCCATTGCCGACCTGGGCGATATTTTTCAACGCAGCAATCTTGTAAATCCCAATAAAGAGGGATCCTGCCTCAATGGCATTGCTTACGATTCAACAAAGCAATCGTTTTATGTTACCGGGAAGTATTGGCCGAATTTGTTTGAAGTGAAGTTCGACAGGTAGTGGGCTCCTGTAGCATTTTCCAACATAAATTACTTATTGAAAATGTAGATCACTGAACTGCATCTTTTTTTATCGCGTAAAGTTCCCAGGTTGGAGAGCATCCCGTTCCAGAAAGCGCCGATCAGGTTACCGCCTTCGTTCCTGTATTGTTCACTGAGCATGGAAACATAAAAACTATCGAACCACATAGGTTTGGTATCATCCAGCGTAAAACCCTTTGCCCTGCCCAGTTGCTCCATGCTCCTGGGTGAGAAATGATAAAGGTGGCGCGGCACATCGTAAGCGGCCCAGAATTCGCCGTAGGCCTTTGCATCGCGACTGGTATAGTTGGGAACGGCGATGATGAGTTTTCCGCCGGGTTTGATGAGTTTGTAAAACTGAGCAAGGTAGCCATGCAGGTCGTGCACATGTTCAAGCACGTGCCACATCGTGATCACATCAAACTGTGCATCGGCCAGGCCAAACAGTTTTTCGGGTGGTTCCAGTGTAAGGCCGTATTTGTCGAACGCATTGGTGCGGGCGGTCGGGTCGGGTTCAAGCGCGGTTACAGACCAGCCGGCGGTTTTCATCGTATTGGCAAATGCCCCTGTGCCTGCGCCCACATCCAGCAATGTACCGGTGTTTGTGCCGGCAGCATTACAGACCAGGTTGCGCTTGCCCTTCAATGTATAGTTGCGCACAAAATGATACAACCGGTTCACGAGCCCTTTCTGCGTATCAGAATGGGAAACGTAATTCACGGATTGGTAATAGGGAGCGATCGATGTCGCGTCGGGAACATGCTGTGTAAAGCGTGCGGTGCAGTCTTCGCAATGAAAGATCTCGAATCTTTTTTTCGAAACGGTGTAGTCTACTGCGGACAAGGCCGGGTAAATGGCAGTAGAATAACAACAGGGACAAGCACTATAAACAATCGTTTGCGGCATAATTGATCAGGTCACGAATTGAACCGGTTCTTAACTGTAATAAAATAACAAAGCGCCAGCGCCAAGTATCGCCAGCACAAGGGCGTATACCCACCAGTTGTCTTTTGTTTCTTCTTCGATCACCTCTTCTTCTACCAAGACATTCTCCTGCACACCAGGCACGGCGCCTTCCAGGCCATACGATGGAAAAAGATCGGTATAACGTGGTGTTGGGGTGAAAGCGATCCTGCCATTTTCATCCCTGTGCAACTGCCCCACTCCTTTCAGTTCCACCGATCCGTTCTCTAAAAACCGGCTGCGGAACCCGTAAGAAAAATCGTGGAACTGTTTGATGGCGGTTACATCATCCACCGCCATCTCGTGCGCAAGAAAATCGAAAAAAAGTTTTTCAGACATCGGGATCACACCATCCGAAAACACGATGGATTCAACGGGCGCATACAGCAACCCGGACTGCTCATCGTACCGCGCATGCGCTTTCTGAACCGTAAAGCTTCCCAGCTGCGGAATACAGAGGTGTTTGTGTAAAACAAGGTATTTATAGAGATGTTGATCCATTCGGGTATCGATTACCGGAACGAATATACAACTCCTCCCAAAACATTAAAGCCCAATACCCGGTATTGGTTCCAGCGCTGGTAGGTTGCATTCAGCAGGTTGTTCATCTGGATCCAGAGATTGAGGCGTGGCATTACCGTAAATTCGGCGCCAAGGTTCAGGTCGGCAACCGCTTTTGTCTTAAGCGGCACAAGCGTAGAATCCATGTATGGATTGCCATCCCACAAAAATGCATCGGCTTTTACCTGCAGGTCTTTCAGCACCTTCCATTTCAAAGACCCCGTTACTTCTACCGGCGGAAGTCCCCATGCTTTTGCGTTCACATCAAGCGTATGGTATTGCGTAAAAGTTCCGCCCGCCACAAACGACAGTTTTTCCTGTACGTTATACCCTACTTCCCCATGCAAACGCAGGGCCTTGATCTCGGGTTCGAAAACAACATTGAATGCTTTGCCATCCGGGTATTTGTTCAGGAACAGCGGCTGGTTGTTCAGCACCAGCAGGGAAATACGCGCCTGGTAGTTGAAATGATTGCCCTGCGTGCCTTTTACGCCGGCAAAGGTCTCGTTGATCTTTGTGTTCCGTAAACTGCTCAGCTGGCCAATGTATGGATTGTAATTGGCGAGCGAGCGAAAGGTATTCTTCTGGAAATAGCCCATCCATCCTGCTTCCAGGGATAGATTGATCTCCGAAAATTTTGCTTCCGCAGAAAGATCGGGCAACAGCGAAAATGCCTTGTTATCCCAGCTTGGCTGGATACCCGCATTGATTTTTACATTGGGTGTGGTAAACAAAATGGCAGGATTGATCCAGTACAAATTGTTTTTCAACTGCAGCGGGTTTGGCACGAGCGACATGGACGCTGTCGAAATATCTGCATTCAAACCAAGGTCGAAAGAATAGATCTTGCCAAACGACTTGTTGATCGGCGCTTTGATCACGATATTGTTCTCGTGGTTCTGCCTGCTGTCGAAAAAACGATCCACACTGATCTGCGGGTGGTAAGTGATACCGAACGAATTGGCGGTCTTGTTCTGCATACCCACATCCAGCCCTACGGTAGTAAAACGTTGCAGCAACGACTCTTTGGTATAATTGTATGCCGGCGCATAACCGTACAAATACTGCGTGGTACTTTGGTAATAAGGATGCGCCGTCCATTCGTGCGTGTTTTGCGTATTGAACACGGTGAGCAGGTCTATCCCCCATTTAGCCGCCTGCTGCGCAGGAAGATTGCCTGTTGAGGTAAGAAAATTACCGCGCACATTGGTTACCGAACTTTTCCCATCGCCAAAAGAGAACGCGGCTTCTCCATAGAAAGTGCTGAAATTGCCCGCGCCCAGTTTTACGTATTGGTCGTTCTGCCAGGTATACCCGGAATCAACCGCAAGCGCCAGTGGCTTTATCGCTACGGGCTGGTACAGGAAAAACAGGTTTTGCGATGGGATATTATACGTGACAGGAATTTTGGAGGAATCGATAACCGGCGTTGCCGCGGTAAAATTCACCTTTGCCGCATCTTTCAGGAAGGGTTTGAAAGCGGAGGTGATGGTTACCACTTTAGGCGCAGAAGTATCGCCCGAAGGTTTCAGCTCGGCAGTCTGCACTTCCTTCTTTGCAGCAGGTTTTGCAGCGGAAGTTTTTGTTGTTTTCTTTTTCCGTTGCGCCTGCACAGAACCAACGGCCATAACGGCCACAACTGCGATGAATACGGTTTTTTGTAAGTAGTTCATGTATGGATCTGCTTTACTGTTGTTCAACTTTATTGGTTTTGTTCTTTTCTTCCACCACTTTGTCTAGTTTGCGCTGCGCCTCTTCTTTCAGTTCGGCAATCGTGGCGTTCTCTACAATGCTCTTATAGGTTGCTTCCGCATTGAAGTAATCTTTCTGCTGCATGTAAATATCTCCCAGCAATACATAGCTTTTTGTTACCCACAGATCGTAGGAGCCAAACTTTTTGATCACCTCGAAAGCGGCTTTTTCGGCATCGGTGTATTTCGTTTGCTGCAGCAATATTTCCGCGATATGGTACTGCGATTCTGCAGCGTATTCCGATTTGCCTGCGGCGATCACCTGTTTGTAAGCAGCTACGGCCTGTTCGCCTTCGTTGTTCAACTGGTGATTTTTTGCCACCACGAGGCTCGCCATCATACGGTCGTCTGTTGCAATCCCTTTTTCCTGCAAAAGATCCTGCGCATTTGCGGCTGCCTCCTTCCATTGTTGTGCCTTAAACTGGCAGCGGAGCAGCCCGCGCATGGCTTCGAGCCTGTTTTCCTGGAGCGTGGCGATCGATTTCAGTTGTTCAAAATACTTCTGTGCGTTCGGGTAATCTTTCAGATCGAAATAATAGATCCGCGCAACCTGTAGCGTACTTCTCTCTGCATATTTATTTGGCGCCCGGTCGGCCACCGCCTTGTAATAAGGAAGCGCATCGTTGTTCGACTTATTGCCGATCAGCATTTCTGCCGTCAGGTAATTGGCTTCTATCGCATAGCGTCCTTCGGGAAATTTGGAAAGATAGGCGGCGAAGCCCGTCTTCGCACCGGCGATGTCTTTGGCCTCATAACGCAGCATCGACGAACGGAACGTAAGCGAATCCTCTTCGGAAACAGAGATCGGTTTTCCATTCTGTTTCATAAAGGAAATGAACTCTCCCGGGCGCTGGTTCTCTATAAAAATGTTGCGTATGTATTCGATCGCATCATCGCTTTCGGGCGAATTGGGATACGTGGCCACCAGTTTCTTAAAATTGTTGAGCGACTCCTCATTTTTATCGAGGTTGAAATAAGCCACGCCCAGTTTCAGGTACGTCTGTGGCGCCATGGCTGCCGCGTTCTTGTTACCGATCACTTTCTGTAAGGGAACAATGGCCGCCTGGAAATTTTCATCGGCGAGGTACGTATTTGCGATCTCGAGATTGGCATCCGGCACCAGTGATGAGGAAGGAAATTGTTTTTCCAGCGATTGCAGCAGGCTGATCTTCTCCTGGTTCTTATTCATCGCACCGGCGATCACGCCTCGTTGGTACAGCGCATAATCCGCGGAAGGCAACCGTAGGCTGCTTACGTTCTCATACATTTTCAACGCCTGCCTGAAATCCTTCTGCATAAAATAACAATCCGCCGAGCGCAGGTACGCATCCTGCTCTATGGGCGGGGATGATGCGGTTATGTTTTTAGCGATCTGTTCAAAATATTCTTTGGCCAACGGGTAGTTCTCATTTTTGAAATAACCGTAGGCAAGACTGTACCGCGCGTTGTTAATGTTCACTTCGCCATTGGTGAGCGGGAGTTTCAGGTAAGAGAGAAAATAATTGATCGATTCATCTGTCTGCCCATTGCGATAGGCGATCTCCCCTTTCCAGAAATTGGCGAGCGGCAACTGCGCGGTGTTGTACGGCGCCTGCATCAGCCGCGTCAACAGCGAATCTGCACGGGCCATGTCCTGGTCGTTGATCAGTTCCACGGAAGCACCATAGAGGAGACGGGGATACAATTTCACTACGTTGTCGCTTTTTGTACCCAGCGTTTCATACAACCGCAAGGCATCTTTGTAATTGCTTGTATTGGCAAGCGTATTCACCAGCAGCTCTTTCGATTCCTGGAGGTATGTTGATTTGGGGTAAGCGGCGATAAAAGACTGAAACCCTTTCGACGCGGCATCCATGTAACCAAGTTCGTAAGAGAGCTTTGCGTAATTAAAGGCAGAAACCTCTTTCTGCACCGCATTGCTGTTATTGGCCGCGCAAAACTGGAAAGCCGTGCGGGCATTGGCTTTGTCGCGGGTTTTGAGATAGGCATCGGCCAGGAGGTACATGCTGTTCTGCGCAAGCGAATCCTGTGCTCCGCCGAGTTGCTTGAATCCGTCTATCGCTTTTGGCCAGTTCTTTGCTTCGTAATAGCAGAACGACAATTCGTACAGGTCCTCCCTTCTTACTTTCTCTTTTCCCTCCACAAATCTTTCAAGATAAGGAAGGGCTTTAGCGAACTCTCTTTTTTCAAAATAGATATGCCCCACGAGCTGGCGCAACTGCAGATCGTAAAACTGTCCCGAACGGTTCACCGCAGCCTCCCCTGTTTCGAGCGCTTTCTCGCGGTCGCCCTTGAAATAATAGATCTCCGCTTTGTAAAAAGGGATCACACCCTGGTATTCCGTATTTTTTTCGGCCACTTCAAAACTTTCAAGCGCCTGCGGGTAATTTTTTTCGGTGAAGGAAATGAACCCGTAATAATAATTCGCGTCCAGGTAATTGGGGTCTTTGGGGATCTGGCGGATGGAATTGAAAAGCGGTTTCGCCTTGTCAAATTGCTGCATCACAAAATAACCGTAGGCCTGGTGAAACTTCATGTCTGCGATCTCGCGGTTGCTCAGGTTGGCAATGTTGGCGAGTGCATAATATTTCTGCGCGTTCCCGAAATCTTTTTTCCGGAAATAATATTCGCCCAGGTGATAACTCATCATCTGCACACGCGCCGTATTGTTCTCAAGCTCAATAAAGTCCTGCGCGCGCTCTACCGTCGCCTCATCGTTCACTTCCAGCCCGCACACGATGTAGTAATATTTTGATTCCAGCTTAACCAGGTCGGGCATATTGCTCTGGTTGATGCCGTTGCTGTACAATTTTTTGAATACCGGGTAGGCAAGGCTGTATTGCTCTTTCTGGTAAAGGTCTTTTGCATTTTTGAACTCGGCATCCGGGTCGAGGTGGTTCTGCGTCAGTTGCGCCTGGAGCTGCAGGGTGGTCATGCAACCGGCCACGAGAAAAAAGCTATAAATGAGTTTCTTCATAGAGCAAGGGCTGTTTAGCGGATGGCTTTAAAACGGAATATTCAGAAAAAGATTTCAGTTGTTTTCTTAACGAAAAGCGAAAACACATTTTAAAGTTACCATTCGCGCTGTGTAAGCAAACTTCATTCCGTGTTTTGTGGAAAAACAGATAAGCGGCGTAAGTTTGTTAACAAATCAGGATAACTATGTACGAACACATCACCAAAATAAGGGTCAGGTACGCCGATACCGACCAGATGAATATTGTCTACTACGGCAACTACGCAGAATATTTCGAAGTGGGCCGTACGGAGTGTATCCGCGATCTTGGTTTCACTTACAAAGAGATGGAACAGATGGGCGTACACATGCCGGTTGTAGCCATGGAAGCGCGGTTTTTACGGCCGGCACGGTACGACGACCTCATCAGTGTAAAAACGATCCTGAAAGAACTGCCCGACGACCACGAGGTCAGCTTTTTCCAGGAGGTATATAATGAGAACAACAAGTTGTTGACGACAGGCAAAGTGACGCTTTATTTTATGGACAGCGCCACAGGAAAAAAGAGCAGGATGCCGGAGGCATTGCGGGAAAAATTAACAAGCTATTTTGTATAACGGGCGTTTTTACCCCCGGTTTACATTGCGCATCGGAGGTGTGAACCGGGGTTTAAGAAAATTTACTTCAACTCATCCAGCACCAAAAACATTTTCTTTACTACCTCCCCTGCGCTCCCATCAAAATTATTTACGATGATCGCCACCGTATACCCGGTTCCGTCCTTTGCGGTATGGTATCCCGCAAAGCTCTTTGCGCCGCCGATGGTTCCGCTTTTCAGTTTCATCTGGTTGTATAGCGGAAGTGCGTCGTAATAATAATTGAACCATGGGCGTGTTTTCGCATATTGAAGCACTTTTACCAACGCATCAACCGTAACGCGGTTTTGTGGAGAGAGCCCGCTCCCATCGAGCATGTGGAGGGCCGCGGGGTCAATGCCTTTGTCTTTCCAGAATTCCTTGATGAGGGCAAGGCCTTTGTCTGTTGAGCCGACCCCCGCTTTTTCAAACGCGATCGTTTTTACAAATGTTTCCCCGTAAAAATTCACGCTTTTTTTCATGAAGAAATAATTGATGCTGTCGAGCGCTGGTGAATACAAGGTGCCGAGTGTTTCAAAAGCGGGTATTTCTTTGTTGGAAGCAGCGAAATCGAGCGGCTTCATCCCCGCTGAATCGAGTTTGCTCTCGAGCGTTGCCACACATTGCAGTGCGGGGTCGGGAAAGGAACCGGAGATAACGAATGCTTTCTCATCAACCGGGATCGTTCCGCGTACAACGCCGGTAAAAGAATAAGGAGAAAGATAGATGTTTGCATTGTCGCCGGTGCCTTTTGCCGCGGCTTTTACCTCGCTCTGCAAGTTCACTTCATACAAACGGGGACGTGTTTCTGCGATCGACACTTTATCGCCGATGTTGGCTCCCGAACGAAGCACCAGGTCATACTGGTTCTCGTGCCAGTTGAGCGATGTTGTTCCGGATCCGTAATAATTCCCCATGTCGTCCCAGATCCAGCCACCCGGGATGGTCTCTGTTTCCCATTTGTTGTAACCGATGAGCGAGCCCTCGATCTTTGTAATGCCCCTGGCTTTTACAAAACCGATGAGCCGCGCCAGTTGCTGGTCGTTGCGTGTTGAATCGTAGCGCCAGCTACCCAGTGTTGGGTCGCCGCTGCCGGAGAGTACGAGGTTTCCTTTCAGCGATCCGTTGGTGATCGCTCCATTGTAACCGATGGTTGTGGTGTACCGGTATGCCGGTCCGAGCAACTCCAATGCTGCCGCACTGGTAATTGTTTTCTGGCAGCTCGCGGGCGCAAGCCCTGTTTGCGCATTCAGTTCAAATACTTTTTCACCGGTCTCTGTTTTAACAACAGCAATGCCGAGTATGGCATGCCTGAGCTGGGGATCCTGCTGCAGTTTGTCTACAGCACGGGCCAAACGTTCCTGCACGGTCTGTGCATGCAACAGGGATGAAAACAGCAATGGAACAAACAGGAATTTTATCTTCATAGAATGTATTTAACCCGGTTATTGATGCGGATCCGTAACAGTCGGGCACTGCTTTGCGCAAAATCCGGTTCACGAAAAACAAACAACAGGTGGCACCCGTTTTTTTTTTGAAAGATAATCACTTCCAGATATAATACAGGATGCCGTTTTTATCGTCTGTTACAAAGAACGAATTGCGGTCGTTCATCATCACATCACAGGGCCTTCCATGCCTGTCGTTTTCATTGTTTCCAGTTAAAAAACCGGATACTATTTCTACGTATTTATTTTTACCCGTGACCACGACCACGCTGTTGCCACGGTGCCTCGATACGGTTGTGGAACCATGCAGGGCCACAACGAACTTATCTTTCAGCAACGGGTCGTTGAACCCGTCGAACCTGTCGAAACCCAGGGGTGCCGTATGCGCGCTGAAACCCACCCAGGCAACGGGCGGCGGTGGCGGAACAGCGATGTGGTTTGTCTTCGCAGAATCCATCATTGCCTTGTCCGGGTATATTTTCTCTTTGTACTGGAAGTAATAGGGCCACCCGTAAAACCTGCCCGTATATACCGTACCAAAAAGATCTTCCGGCTTATCCGGCCCCAGGAGATCCCTGCCCATGAAAGTGGCCCAGAACTGGTTGCCCAACCATTTGATGCCAACCGCATTGCGTACGCCGGTTGCAAACGTTCTCCGGCCGGTTCCATCGGGATTCATCTCAACAATGGTCGCACGCACTTCTTCTTTTTCAATGCACGCATTGCAACTGCTTCCTACACTCACGTATATTTTCCCGTTGTGCTGCGCGAGGCTCCTGGTAAGGTGCCAGCCTCCGTATTTATAATCCAGTCCGTAATCGGGAAACCGGGCAAGTACCTGTGCTGCGCCCCTCAGCTTTTTATCACCGGCGCGGTACTCAAACCTGCTGAGTTTTCCGGTTTCTGCGATGTAGATATAATGTACGCCCCCGTCGGTGTAAAACATTACCTGGTTCGGGTTGTGCAGGTTTTCTGCAAACACGGTCTGTGTTGTGAATTGTTTGGTCTTGTCGTCCCAGTTCTCGAAGAGATAGACCTTCCCTTTTTTATTATCGCCCCGGTTGTACATATCCGTGGCGAACAGTTGTCCATCCGGGCTCTTCGCCAGGAACCGCAGCCTGTTTGCAACATTGGCCGCAACGGAAACATGGTATCCTTTCGGTATGTAGAGACGGAAAGTTTTGCCATTGGCCAGTGAGACCTGCTGCGGTTCCAGTGCAGGCTGCGCTGATCCGCCGGAAAAAGAGAACAGAAAAACAACAGCCGCGATCCATCTGCGTAACATAAAAAAAATTTAAAGAAAGATAACAAAAACAAGGCCGTTCTGAAGCGGCGTTCTTTCGATGGCAGATATCGGCAAACGTATTTACCTTGCATGCAAATTCGGTTCGATGGAAAAAGTTTTTGCATCCATTATTACGATAGGCGATGAACTGTTGATTGGCCAGGTAGTAGATACGAACAGTGCATGGATCGCACAGGAGCTGAACAAAAACGGCATCAGCCTCAAACACCGTGTGGCCGTGGGCGATGTACGTGACGATATATGGCAGGCGCTGGATGAAGAAAGCAGGGCCGCATCATTGGTCATCATCACCGGCGGACTCGGCCCCACGGCAGACGACATCACCAAACCATTGCTCTGCGACTATTTTGGCGGAAGAATGGTTGTGGACCAACCCACACTTGACCATGTACAGAAAATATTTGCACGCCTCAACCGCCCCTTTACGGAGCGTAACATGAAACAGGCAGAAGTACCGGATGTGTGCACCGTTCTGAAAAACGAACGCGGTACCGCGCCGGGAATGATGTTCAGGAAAGACGGCGTTGTTTATGTTTCGTTGCCCGGTGTGCCGCACGAGATGAAATGGATCATGGAGAACCAATTCATTCCGCTGATACCACAGTTGTTCGATACGGGTTTTATCGAACACAGAACGCTTCTCACCTACGGCATCGGCGAATCGTTCCTTGCCGATCGTGTGCAGGAGCTTGAAGAAGCCCTTCCCCCGCACATCAAACTGGCCTACCTGCCCAATTACGGTATTGTACGGTTGCGGTTGACGGGCTTTGGTTTTGACAAAAACGGGCTGAAAAAAGAAATAGAGGAGCGGTTTCAATTGTTCAAGGAGAAGGTGAAGGAATTTCTTGTTGCAGACGAAGACATCACCATGGAGCTCCTGGTCGCAAAACTGCTGCAGGAGAAAAACGAAACGTTGTGCACCGCGGAAAGCTGCACCGGCGGCAACATTGCCCGGATGATCACGGCCAATGCGGGTTCATCGGCTTATTACAAAGGCACCGTGGTAAGTTATGATAACGAGGTAAAGCAAAACGTGCTGGGCGTAAAGGAAGAAACCCTGGCATCGGTTGGCGCGGTGAGCGAAGAAACCGTGATACAGATGGCCGAATCTGTGCGTAAGATCATGAACACCGATTATGCTGTTGCGGTAAGCGGGATCATGGGGCCTGGAGGCGGTTCGGCGGAAAAGCCGGTCGGACTTGTCTGGATGGCCGTGGCCGGGAAAGGCCGGGTGGTAACGAGGGAATTCAGGCTCAGTTACAACAGGGCGAGAAACATTGAGATGACAAGCTACCACGCGCTGAACCTTTTACGTATCTTTATTAATGAAAATCGCTAACAGGTGTTCGTATTTCGCAGGCAACCGATACATTTGCAGCACTGTTATCCTTTGAAAGAAACAAACCGAATACCAATTAAAACAGCACGATAGTATGGCAATTGCTGAACTGGTGATGCCCAAACTGGGCGAGAGTATCATGGAGGCCACGATCCTTAAATGGCATAAGAATGTGGGCGATCCTGTAAAACAGGACGAGACCGTATTGGATATCGCAACGGATAAGGTTGACAGCGAGGTTCCTTCAACCGCCGAGGGAGTGATCACCGAGATTCTTTTTAATGTGAACGATGTGGTGCCCATTGGTACGGTCATCGCGCGCATCAGCTCGGGCAATGGCGCAGAAGCAAAAACGGCCCCGCCTGCTGCTGAACCCGTACCGGAAGAAACCATACAGGAAACCAGCAATACTTCGGCGCCGTCTTTTGACAGTCCAACCGTTGTTGCAGAGGCCTATTATGCAGAACCGGAAGTTCCTTTCACACCGGCGGCAGAAAAACCTGCGGCGGAACTTCCAGGTAAGCCGATCGTTAACCGTTTTTATTCGCCGCTTGTACTCAACATCGCCAACAGCGAAAGCATTCCTTTGAGTGAACTCGAAAGGATCCCGGGTACGGGCAATGAAGGGCGCGTTACGAAAAAAGACATCCTCCAATACGTATCAGATAAAAAAGCAGGCAATGTTCCTGTTCATGCGCCACAACCGGTTACCGAAAAACCGGCTGCTGCACCTGCAACAGTGATCAGCGTGCCACAGGAAAATAAACCTGCCGCATCATCGCCCATTGTTACCAGCAGTTATACGCCGGTTTCGTATTCGGGCAAGTTCTCCGATCCTTCGGAAGTGATGGTATCGGGTGCAACGGAGATTGTTGAGATGGACAGGATGCGCAAACTCATCGCGAAGCATATGGTAAACAGCGTGCAGACGAGCCCGCATGTAACCAGTTTTGCCGAGGCCGATGTGACCCATATGGTTCAATGGCGCAAGAAAGTGAAAGATGAATTTGAGCGCAGGGAAGGCACCAAACTCACGTTCACGCCCATGTTTGTGGAGTGTATCGTGAATGTGATCAAACGTTTCCCATTGATCAATTGCTCGCTGGATGGTGACAACATCATCCTGAAAAAAGACATCAACATCGGGATGGCAACGGCCCTGCCAACAGGCAACCTGATCGTTCCGGTGATCAAAGGCGCAGACCAGCTCAACATAGTAGGATTGAGCAAGGCAGTGAACAACCTCGCAGATGCCGCGCGCAACAATCGCCTGAAAGCGGATGATACGCAGGGCGGAACATTTACGTTAACCAACGTTGGTACATTCGGCAGCCTCATGGGTACGCCGATCATCAACCAGCCCCAGGTGGCAATACTCGCCGTTGGCGCGATCAAAAAACGCGCAGTGGTGATTGAATCGCCTGATGGCGACACGATCGGTATCAGGCACATGATGTACCTTTCGCTGAGCTACGACCACCGTATTGTAGACGGCAGCATCGGCGCCGGGTTCCTCTCAGAAGTGGCAAGGGAATTTGAAAAATGGGATGCGAACAAACAATGGTTCCATTATCTCTGATTGCGGTGAACAGTAAATGGTAAATGGGGCATGGCCTTTTATGAGCTGATTATGAAGCAAAATATATTTTTCCGTAAAGCCATCTTTTTGATGGCTTTATTTATAACCAATGCTGCTGCCGCCCAAACAGACGGGCTCGGAACATGGAACGTGGTGAGCGGCAAATACACGTTCAACAAAAAATGGAACGTAATGGCCGAGGCGCAGTTGCGCTCGCAGCAGGTGGTTCACGATTTTCATTATTACGAATATAAAGCGGGCATCGGGTATAATTTTCCGAAGGTATTGTCGCTGTTGTTTGCCATGGGGCATTACAAAACCTTTCAGCCCGATGGCGATTTCAAGCAACCCGTTGCGAGCGATGAGTTCCGTATCTGGGAGCAGCTGGTGCTGAACAACAACATCGGCCGCGTTAAACTGGAGCACCGCTACCGCGTAGAACAGCGCTTCACTTCCAACCTCGGGTACCGCAACCGCTTCAGGTACCGGTTGAATGCGGTTGTACCGATCAACAACAAAGAAGTAAAAAGCAAAACCTGGTACGCCAGTTTGTACAACGAAGTATTCCTCGCCGGAGAGGGGCCTTATTTTGAACAGAACAGGATCTTCGCGGGCATCGGTTACCAGTGCAACGAAAAGGTTACGCTGCTCACAGGATTTGTGCATCGTTTTGATCAATCCATAGCGCATGCCTACACCTACAAGAACTTTTTCCAGGCCAATGTCTTTTTTTCCTTCAACGAATTCAAAAGCGGAAGGGAACGGCACCCGAGTGCATTGGACTAAAGACCACCGTGCTTCTCTTCTGCAAACGATCTATCTTTTTCACACTCTGTTAGTAAACAGCTCATTTATTTTTCCGGTCTAATGGTTAAATTCAGTTAACCAAACAGATCGATATGAAAAGCTTATCACAAACCTGGTTCGCCGATGGGTATATTGATTTTGAGTTGAAAAAATATACGCTTCTCGCCTACCTGCAGGAGATCAGCAGGCATTTTTCGAGGAATGAATTGTACCCGCAGTTTGCCGACATCATTTTTCATTACAACAACCTGGTCGCGTTCCGCGAAAACAAAAAATATTTGCAGGAGCAGTTTCCCAAAAAACTCACCGGCATACAGATCGAGAAATTACAGTTGCTTTACGAATCGCTGGTTGAGGATGATGCATTGATGCAGGAGCTGGAAGACATCATCAACTACGCCTCTTCTTCCATGCGCGATACCATTAAGAACGGTACAGAGATCTACGAGTTTGTTGAGAACCGCATCAACATAGAACCGATCGGTATCATGCCGCTTGACCACAACGAAGGTTATTTTTTCCTGTGCGAGGGCAAGTGCAGGAACACCTGGGTTTACCAATACCGCCTGAGTATCTTTGAGAAGCACGACGAAAAATACCGCGCCATCAAAACAGAATTCGTAGATGTGTGGCAGCGCAGCATTGTAAATTCTTACCACAACATCAAGGCGCAACTCATCAAAAACCGTTCTGACTTACCCAACCCGGCCGTATACGCAGTTGAAACAGATCTTAATTTCCCGATGGAAGAAACATTGTTGCCCGTTGCAAAAAGAAGCCTAGTGAGATATATAACAGTCAACAGCTGAGAGAATGGATAAATAGCGGGAATACGGGTTTTTAATTAGGAATTAGTAATTAGAAATTAGGAATTTGTGTTCTATGCTTCTATACCTTATTACTGATTTTGTTCTTTTTCCATCATTAAATAGGCTTTGATAAATCCTTCCAGTTCTCCGTCCATCACGGGGCCGACGTTGCCTACTTCGTAGTCTGTGCGGTGGTCCTTGATCATTTTATAGGGATGGAAAACATAGCTTCGGATCTGGCTTCCCCACTCTATCTTTTTCTTGTTGGCATTGCTTGCATTGAGCGCCTCCTGTTTCTTGCGCATTTCTTCTTCGTACAACCGGCTCTTCAGCATTTTTAATGCGAGCTCGCGGTTTTCTCCCTGTGTTCTTGCCTGCTGGCACTCCACGATAAAACCGCTGGGAATGTGTTTGAGTCGTACAGCGGTTTCCACCTTGTTCACGTTTTGACCGCCGCTGCCACCACTCCTGTAAAACGCCCATTCAAGATCGCCGGGGTTCACATTGATCTCTATGCTGTCATCGATAAGCGGGTACACATAGACCGACGCAAACGATGTGTGCCGTCTTGCATTGCTGTCGAATGGCGAAATACGCACCAGCCTGTGCACACCGCTTTCGGCTTTCAGAAATCCGTAAGCGAAATCGCCGTCGAACTGCAGTGTTGCACTCTTGATACCGGCGCCATCGCCTTCCTGGTAATCGATCTCGGTAACTTTCCAGCCCTGTTTTTCGCCGTACATCCTGTACATGCGCAACAGCATTTCGGCCCAGTCCTGGCTCTCTGTGCCACCCGCGCCGGGATTGATCTGCAATACTGCGGGCAGTTCGTCTTCCGGCTTATTGAGCGTGCTTTTGAACTCTGCGTCTTCGATCTGCTGCAAGGCATTGTCGTAAGCCGCTTTCACTTCTTCCTCGGTTGCATCGCCCGATTTCCAGAAATCAAACAACACGGCAAAGTCTTCCACAGCCGTATCCAGCTGCTTATAGAGTTTCAGCCAGTATTCATTAACCTTGATGTCTTTCATGATGGCCGTAGCCCGGGAATTGTCGTCCCAGAAGCCCGGCGAAAGAGAAAGTTGCCGATCCGTCTCTACTTTGTATGTGCGGTTCTCGACGTCAAAGAAACCTCCTCAGGACAAGTACGCGGTCCCTTATAATTTTGATCTGTTCTTGTGTCATAATGCAACATTAAATAATAATTAGTAATTAGTAATTTCTAATTACTAATTACTAATTAAACTACAGCCTCGTAAGCCGGATTCTGTTTCTAAACTATCATTTATCTGGCCGCGCCATTACTGGCGCGATCTTGCTGCCTACCCTGAACCGTGTCCCGGCCGAAGCCAGGCGCTTGAGCGGGCCGCTCTCGAACGATCCTATACGTGGCATTACAGCACCCAAGGTTTACCCGTGTTCCGCATTACTGCGGAAGACCGTGAGCTTTTACCTCACATTTTCACCTTTTCCCTTCACATTACTGTGGAGGGTAGTTATTTTCTGTGGCACTTTCTCTTCCCTGCATTGCTGCCGGGAGCCGGCGCTTAACCGGTGGGCCGCCCTGCGCTGTCCGGACTTTCCTCCCCGTAAACGGAGCGATAGCTCGGGTTGTAGTGGAACAAAGGTAGTTAATTACCGGGAAGGCTAAATGGTTTGTGCCGTTATCCAAACCCTTCAACTACAAAGTGATCGCATCCCTGATCAGAACGCCCTGTGTGTTGAAGAACAGGTAGCGTTTGTTAAGGTCTGCCTTGCGCACGTAAATCCGGTAGTTGGTGCCTTTGCCTTTTGAAGAAATTTCTTTTATCTCTTCCTTTGGCCAATCGTTGTATTTGCTTTTGTTGAACCCGTCCCTCACCGCGGCGCTGAGCCCATCGAAAGTAAGGTCCTTCTGCGTTTCGATCCACTCACCGGTGCTTTTGAATTTGGCAACGGTGTGGTTGCCCGAAAGATCGAACTGCGCCTCAAAATTGGTAAGGTTGTCTTTCCACGTAAGGTTGGTGGCAGTTGGGTATTGTGCCGAAAATGCATTGGTTACAACAGAAGGCACTTTCCTGAGTTGTGCATCTGTGGCGCCTATTATCATAAATAGGCTGAGGAAAAGAATGATCGCTTTTTTCATAACGGTATTTTGGGCTATGAATGCAATCCTTATGCCACGGGTGGCTTGTTTTGTTTGCTGTGGGTTGGGCTACACGTTAAACAGGATCTCCGTTGCACCGTACCCAAATCTTGGGTCGTACTGGTTGATAAAAGTTTTCACTTCCCTTTTTGTTTTGAGGATGTCGTGGATCTCGTCTTTCAGTTTTCCCGTGCCCACGCCGTGTATAACGATGAGCGAAGGTTGTTTGTGCGCAACGGCAAGATCGTACCATTTGTTGAATTCGCTGAGCTGTTGTGCAAGTATCTCCAGGTTGCTCATACGCTCCCAGTTGTTGGATAATTTCTCGATGTGAAGATCCACCACCGTACGTGCGGGCTCAAGATGCTGGCGTGCTTTGGAAGCATCGTAAATTTTATATCCTTTTGCCGCCAGTGAACCGAGTTCAAAATAAGGTTCGTGTGTTTTATCCGGATATTCGGTGAACAACTGGTACGAGATCGTTGGCTCATTGTTATCCTTCATCTCTTCAATGCGCCTGAAAACCTGCCGGGGCTTGAGTTTCAGCGATGCTTCAAAATGCGGCGCTTTCTTTTTGTCGGGATCCGACAGTGAAAAATCGAATGAAAATGAAGGCGCATCGTTTACCGATTCAAACGGGATATCGTGCAGGTAAAAATCGTGGAAAGCGGCCACTTCATTCACCAGTTCAAAATCGGTTCTGCCGGCAAACTGCTGGAGATAGGTAAATTTCAGTGCCTGCGGTGTTTTGTTTACGAGGTGGATCTTTAAAAGATCAACTACCTCATCGTTAAAATCGTCGAGTGAGAATTTAGGCACGAACGACAACCACACGCCATCCGCTACTTTGATCTCGTTGGGTTTGGGTTTTTCTTTGGGGAGTTGATCGATGTAAACCCTGTGCTCCGGCTTCTTCTCCTCCACCACTTTTTTCTTTGAGAAACGCAGGAAATAAGGGAAATCGATCTGGTCCATGTAAGCGGGAAATTTCACACCACGCACTTCTATCATCACCATTTTGTCGTTCATGATCTCCACTACCCTGCCTTCTTCGTTGCTGTGAAGGACAATTATTTCATCGCCTACCTGGTACTTCATCACACAAAATTACGAAGAAAACCGAACGTTGCCGTTGATTATCCCGCAGCCGGCGCCGAGGCGAGTTTGCTTTTGCGGATGCCGTAGCACAGGTAAAGCACCAGCCCAATGGCAAGCCAGGCGAGAAACCAGGCCCAGTTGCTTTTTGTCATACCGGTAAGCAGGTACAGGCAGGTAGAAAGCCCCATCAGCGGGATGAGCGAATAGTTTTTAATAAATGCCGCCACCGCTATAGCGATGCACGAGATCCAGAAAATGATGAGGGATATTTTAGGCGTTGCCGCATCCATGAAACTGATCTTGCCAGACACATAGTCTTTGTCTCCTGAAAAATCAAAATTGAACAGGTCGGTAAAATAATTTCTGGAAAGCAATGCGAGCAGCGCCACCACCGCCACCAGCAGCAATGGAAAAATGTATTTGCCGTTGATGTACGGCATGTGAAACTTGCCCGGTTCTTTTTCTCTTTTCGGGATGAGCAATACGCCGCCGCAAACGAGTACGAACGCAAACAGCGTTGCGATGCTGGTAAAATCGAGCACGAAATCCTTATCGGTAAAAAGGATCGGCACACCCACCACGATACCCGTTACTACCGTGGAGAACGAAGGCGTTTTGAACTTTTTGTGTATGGTTTGAAATACGGGCGGCAGCAACCCGTCCCTGCTCATGCTCATCCAGATCCTGGGTTGGCCCATCTGGAAAACAAGCATTACGCTTGTCATGGCAACCACCGCGCAGATGGCCACCAGGAACTGCATCCAACCGATGTTGAGGTTTTGCTCTTCGAAGATAAAAGCGAGCGGATCGCCCACGTTTTCAAATTTGCCGTAGTAAACGGCGCCTGTTAAAACCAGTGCAAGCAGGATGTAAATAACGGTACAGATGATGAGCGAGTAGGTCATACCCCGTGGCAGATCCCGCTGTGGGTTCTTGCTTTCTTCCGCCAGCACACTTACGGCATCAAAACCGATGTAGGCAAAGAACACACCGCTCACTGCGGCCATTACCCCGCTAAAACCGTTCGGCATGAACGATTTTGTACCATCGGTTGCCGCGGGCAGCCAGTTGGCCGTGAGCCCGTTTGAAAAGATCATGTACCCTCCCACCAATATCACCAATACCACTACAGCAAGTTTGAGTATCACCATCAGGTTGCTGAAATTGCGGCTTTCCTTGATGCCGCGGAACACGAGTATGGTGATGAGGATGTTGATCAGCAATGCGGGCAGGTCTGCTATGATGCGCAATCCGCCCACCACGCTTGCGCTGTTCCATGCGTTCAGCAGTTCTACGTTGGCTTTTTTGGCGAGGAAGTCGGCACGCTCTGCTTCGGCGGTTAACGAGCCCAGTTTTTCAACCGCTGCTTTGGCCTCAGCGTAACTGCAGCTGAAATAATCGGGGATGTGTATATTGATCTTTCCGAGGAACGAGGTAAAATAGTCGCTCCATGAAAAAGAAACATAGATATTGCCGATCGAATATTCCATGATGAGTGCCCATCCGATGATCCATGCGAACAATTCGCCAAAGGATGCATAAGCGTAGGTGTAAGCGCTTCCTGCAACGGGTATCCGGCTCGCAAATTCTGAATAGCAAAACGCGGTGAATGCGCAGGCAATACCGCAGATCACAAAAAGCAGCACCACACCGGGGCCACCGGAAAATACGGCGCCACCCAGGCTGCTGAAACTTCCCGCACCAATGATGGCTGCGATGCCGAAGAAGGTAAGGTCGCGCACAGTAAGCACCCTTTTCAAACCAGACGAATGGCCCTCATCAGCCAAGGCAGAATCGGCTAAAATCTTTTCAATCTTTTTGGTACGGAACAGGGCGTTGGGCATAGCAGTGCGTTTCGTTCAGGGTTAAAGCTAAGAGAAAAAAAAGTAAAAACTTAAAATTCAAAATGACCGTATTCCCCTTTTCCGGGCGGGTTCGAACGGATCAATAGTCGCGCTGGATGAGGAACGCCGCCAGTTCTTCCAATGGCTTTTTCCTCACAGCCATTACCGCGATATCATCAAGGTGTTTCAAAGCGGTATTGAGGTATTTCTCTTTCAGTTCGTTTGCCCATGCATCTGTGCCGCAGGCCCTGAAGATGGCAAGTACACGCGGAACCTTATCGGCAGGGTTTTCGCGCATCAGTTGCTGCAGTTCCTGTTTTTGCGCGGCATCTGCCTGCTGGAGCGCCTGCAGCAGGAGAAATGTTTTTTTGTTCTGGCGGATATCGCCCCCGGTTTCTTTTCCAAATTTTTCAGGATCGCCAAAGGCATCGAGGTAATCGTCCTGTACCTGGAAGGCGATGCCCAGGTTCTTGCCAAATTCATAGATGTGGCGGCAATTGCCTTCGCTGGCGCCGCCAAGAACGGCACCGGTTTCGAGGCTGGCGGCGAGCAAAACGGAGGTTTTGAGGGTGATCATTTCAATGTACGCATCGAGCGAAACATCTTCCATCTTTTCAAAATCGATATCGAGTTGCTGCCCTTCGCACACTTCCTTTGCCGTTTTGTTGAACAGGGTGAGGATGCGCGGAAGGTATTGGGCACTGATCTTTGCAAGGCTCTCATAGGCCTGTATCATCATCACATCACCGGTAAGCAAAGCGGTGTTGGGGCCGTATTTCGTGTGAACGGTCTCCATTCCCCTGCGCAGCGGGGCCTCATCCATGATATCATCGTGTATCAACGTGAAATTGTGAAACAGCTCGATGGCTGTGGCCATGTGGTAAGCATCGGCCACAATGGGAGCGAACATTTCATTGCCCATCAGGCACATTACCGGGCGTATGCGTTTACCGCCCCACGATAAAAAATACTCACCGGGTTCATATAAAGTGGCGGGCGAGGCAGGGAAATGTTTCTTCCCGAAGTAAGCGCCGAAATCTTCAACCAGTTCTTTAAACGTATGCATGCTACAAACCTAATTTAAAAAGCAAAAGCATCCGCAAATCAATCTTAACTATTCTTTGAAGATTGCTTGTTTAGTTTTGGCATGGTTTTAACTACCTAATGAAAAACACTCTTATGAAAAGATTCTTATTGGCAACCATCGTACTGTTTTCCCTCGCTTCTGCTGTACAGGCACAGCAAATGAACACCGGCTCCGATTACAAAACGGCCCTTGGTGTAAAAGTTTATCCCGCAGCCATTACCGTAAAACATTTTATCAAACCGTCTGTGGCGCTTGAAGGACTTGGCTACATTTCTTCAGACGGCTTCCGCCTTACCGGCCTCTATGAGCTGCACAACAACCTTGGCAATGTAGAGGGACTCAAATGGTATATAGGTGGTGGCGCACACGTAGGCGTTTGGAGCGATTCATGGAAAACGCGTTATCCAACCCGTAACGATGGCGTTGCGGTGGGTGTTGACGGCGTGATTGGTATTGATTACAAGATCCCGGGCGCACCGCTCAACCTTAGCTTCGACTGGCAGCCCTCGTTCAACCTGGTGGGTTACAATTATTTTGAAGGTGGCTGGGGAGGTGTTGGTATAAGGTATACCTTCTAGAACAATTACAGGCTATGCGCTTCCGGCCATCAAAAAAAGCCGGAGCGCATAGTCTTCACTGCAATTTTTATTTGAGTGAGAACAGGCTGTCCACAAATTCGTGCTTATCAAAGATGATGAGGTCGTCGATCTTCTCGCCTACTCCGATGTATTTCACAGGGATTTTGAATTGGTGGGCGATGGCCAGTACCACGCCGCCCTTTGCCGTGCCATCGAGCTTGGTGATGGAGATGGCAGATACTTCGGTGGTGGCCGTAAACTGTTTGGCCTGTTCGAGTGCGTTTTGCCCGGTGGAGCCGTCGAGAACGAGCATTACTTCGTGCGGGGCATGCGGAACCACTTTCTGGATGGCGCGTTTTATTTTCCCGAGTTCATCCATAAGGTGGAGTTTGTTGTGAAGACGGCCGGCGGTATCGATGATCACCACATCGGCATTCTTTGCTACGGCGCTTGAAACCGTATCGTAAGCAACGGCACTCGGGTCTGAACCCATCGCCTGTTTTACGATGGGCACGCCCACCCTTTCGCTCCAGATGGTAAGCTGGTCAACCGCTGCTGCCCGGAACGTATCTGCGGCGCCAAGCACAACGCTTTTTCCCGCTTTTTTATAGTTATTGGCGAGTTTGCCAATGGTTGTGGTTTTACCAACGCCATTTACACCTACCACCAGGATCACGTAAGGCTTTTTCCCTTCGGGGATGCCAAAGTTCTTGTAGGATTCTTCTGCAGAGTCAACCAGTATCGCTTCGATCTCCTGTTGAAGGATCTTGTTGAGTTCTTCCGTATTAACGTATTTATCCTGCTTAACCCTTTTCTCGATCTGTTCGATGATCCGGATGGTGGTTTCGATACCCACATCGGCGCTTACAAGGGCCTCCTCGAGGTTATCGAGCACTTCTTCATCAACCGTGCTCTTGCCGGCGATGGCCTTGGTTATTTTTGAGAAAAACCCTTCCTTGGTTTTTTGCAATCCCTGGTCCAGGCTTTCCTTTTCCTGTTTACCGAATAATTTGCCGAGAAAACTCATGTTTGGTGTTTTAGCTTTGCTTTGGCTGCAAGGTAAGGCTGTGGGCCAAAGCATTTTAATATTAACAGACAGGGGTCGATATTGTTGGCGCTTTGCCTGAACGATCCTTTTACCGTTTTATCCGGGCTGCTCTAAATACAAAAAGCCTTCCATGAAAAGAGGAAAGCTTTTTGAATGATGTTGCGATGGCGAAATTATTTCTCTGACAAGAAATCTTTAACCTTATCCTTGTGAACGATCTGTTCCTTGAAGGTATAGGCACCGGTTTTAGGGCTGCGGACAGCCTTAATTACTTTGGTCCAGTTCTTGGCTTCTAATGCAGCCTTCTGGTCTTTTACTTTCGCATTCTTTGAAGCTACTTTTGCCATGATTATTTAATTTCTTTATGAACAGTTACTTTTTTCAAAATCGGGTTGTACTTCTTTAACTCCACACGCTCAGGTGTGTTTTTCTTGTTTTTGGTAGTGATATAACGGCTTGTACCGGGCTGACCTGAGGTCTTATGCTCTGTACATTCCAAAATCACCTGCACCCTGTTACCTTTCCTTGCCATTTTATACGTGTTTGCTTAGTGAATACTTAGATTTTTACGCCTTCTGCTCTCAGTCCCTTGATCACCGATGCCAAACCATTCTTGTTGATGGTCCTGATCGCATCTGTAGAAACTTTAATAGAAACCCAACGGTCTTCCTCAGCAAAGAAGAAACGCTTTTTCTGCAAATTTGGTAAGAAACGACGTTTGGTCTTAATGTTAGAGTGTGAAACGCTGTTTCCAACAATTGGCTTTTTACCTGTAACCTGACATACTTTTGCCATGACGCTTGATTTTTTCCGATTTTTTCGGGAGGCAAAGGTAGGGAAATGCAGCAAAATACCAATACCAAAACCGCTTTTTTTATTTAATTTCTTAACATTCCGGTATAAAAAAGGCTTGGCAATTGCCAAAATCGAAGGTTATCCACATTTCGGCCGGTGAAATTACCCAATTTCCTTTTTAAACCTGCATTTTCATGACCCGCGGGTCAACCGAAACCGTATCGCGCTCAAAATCCAGTTTGATGCGCCATTTCTGAAGGGTTGTAGCGCCTATCACCGCCTCCTCACTCAACCCTGGTACCACCAGGAACTCGTCGCTTATCAATATGTCATCGATGTAAAAATCAAGGATCACCCGCTCCGTAACGGTAATGAAATGCCCTTCACTGGCCGTGGCCACTTTTTTAGGAATACCGATGCTGGTGGGATTTTCCAGTTTCGGAACAAATTCAGGACTGATACACGAAAGATTGGCACCGCTGTCGAACAAGGTATACAACCGCGATTCGCCTTTCGAACCCACATACAACAAAGGCAATTTAATAACCGACATTTCTTTGATTTTGCATCCAATTTACAACACAAAAGCCGGTCAAAAACCGGCTGTGTTATATACTGCGTATTAATACCTTATTTATACATTTCTTCACGTAGCTCTTTTACGCGGCTGTCTTCCATGTATTCATCAAAGGTCATCAGGCGGTCGATGATGCCTTTGGGTGTTAACTCGATGACGCGGTTGGCCACCGTTTGCATAAACGTATGGTCATGCGAAGTGATCAGCACCACGCCCGGAAACGTCTGGCAGCCTTCGTTGAAACTCTGGATACTCTCCAGGTCGAGGTGGTTGGTGGGCTGGTCGAGGATGATCAGGTTGGGGTTCTGCAGCATCATACGGCTCACCATGCAGCGTACTTTCTCTCCCCCGCTCAATACATTGGTCTTTTTCTGGATATCGTCGCCGCTGAACAGCATTTTTCCCAGGAACCCACGGATGAACGGTTCATCTGCATCCGTTACATGCGGCGGCACAAACTGGCGCAGCCAATCCATCAGGCTAAGCCCCTCTGTAAAAAATTCCTGGTTCTCCTGTGGCAGATAGGCTTTTGTAATGGTTGTTCCCCACTCAAACTTACCCGTATCAGGCTGCATTTTTCGTTGATCACCTCGAAGAAATTCGTTACCGCCAATGGATCGCGGCTCAGAAACGCAATTTTTTCTCCTTTATTGATGCTGAACGTCACCTTGTCGAAGAGTTTCCGCCCATCCACACTCTTGCTCAGGTTCTCCACATTCAGGATCTGGTTCCCTACTTCGCGCAGCGGCTGGAAGATGATGCCTGGGTATTTACGGTTTGATGGTTCAATTTCTTCGATCACCAGTTTTTCCAGGGCCTTCTTCCGGGAAGTGGCCTGTTTACTTTTGGAAGCGTTCGCAGAGAAACGGGCGATAAAGTCGAGGAGGTCCTTGCGCTTTTCCTCGTTCTTTTTATTACGGTCGTTGATCTGCCGGCTGATCAATTGCGAAGATTCGTACCAGAACGTATAGTTACCTGTAAACACTTTGATCTTTGCACGGTCCACATCGGCTACGTGTGTACAGATGGTATCGAGGAAGTGACGGTCGTGGCTCACCACCAACACGATGTTCTCATAATCTGCGAGGAAGTTCTCGAGCCAGCCGATCGTTTCGATATCGAGGCCGTTGGTGGGCTCATCCAGCAACAGGATGTCGGGATTGCCAAACAATGCCTGTGCCAGCAATACGCGTACCTTGAAAGTGCTTGGAATGTCTTTCATGAGGCTCTGGTGCATATCGGCATTTACACCCAGGCTGCTCAACAGGCTGCCTGCATTGCTTTCGGCTTCGTAACCGCCCATCTCACCAAATTCACCTTCGAGTTCGCCGGCTTTCATACCGTCTTCTTCGGTAAAATCGGCTTTTGCGTAAATGGCGTCGCGTTCGTGCATCACTTCCCAGAGGCGTTTGTGGCCCATGAGAACGGTATTGAGAACGGTACTGTTGTCGAATTCGAACTGGTTCTGTTTCAGAACGGCCATGCGTTCGCCGGGTGTGATCTCTACGGTTCCCTTGTTGGGTTCTATCTCGCCGCTCAGGATCTTTAAAAAAGTGGACTTACCGGCGCCATTCGCACCGATCACCCCATAACAGTTCCCTTTTATGAAGTTGATGTTTACCTCATCAAACAAAACCCTTTTGCCATACGCCAGGGTAACATTTCTTGCACTGATCATTATTTGCGCTGTTTTCGGGCGCAAAAGTAATACAAAACCGCCGATAAGTATAAAGTGGGAAGCAGGATGTACGAATCTGCATTTTCAAAACCATTGATCCGGGCCTTTCCCTTCTTTTCCCCATTGATGTTCAACCGGGAACCTGGAAAAAACGAACTGGTACACTTTTTTAATAACCAAGGCATAATCTACTACTATGCCAACAACCGGCTCGCCGCGCGTTATCAATTTGCCGGTGTACTCTAAACTGTCGCAGATCATCCTGGGGATAATCGGGTTCTTTTTTATTTTGTACGTGGGACAGGACATCCTGATGCCGCTCGTGTTCTCGGTCATTTTTGCGATCCTGCTCAACCCGGCGGTAAACTATTTCTGTGGAAAAGGATTGAACAGGGTATTGTCTATCCTCATCGTGCTCGCCGTTGCCTTTCTCAGCATACTCGGCATCCTGTATTTCCTGGGCATGCAACTGAGCATGTTCACCGAATCGCTGCCGCAGTTCAAAGAACATTTTACGGTGCTGATCAACGATGCGATCAACTGGGTGTCTGCAAAATTCAACATTCCGCAGGCAAACATCGATGCATGGGTGCTGAAGATCAAAAAAGACGGCATGGAACGCGGCCCCTCAATGATCGGCGATGCATTGGGAACGGTAAGCGGCGTGCTTGCCATTGTGTTCCTCCTTCCCGTGTATATGTTCACGATGCTTTATTACAAACCGCTGCTGCTCGAATTTGTTGCGGAGCTTTTCAAGAAGAAGGAGCATGCGCTGGTTGCTGAGGTGTTGTCTGAAACCAAGATATTGATACAGAGTTACCTGATGGGACTGCTGATCGAAATGATCCTTGTGGCCGCAATGAATTCGATCGGGTTGATGATCATCGGCGTGAAGTACGGGTTGCTCATAGGCATCATCGGCGCCATACTGAACCTCATCCCCTACATCGGTGGTATCATCGCTATATTACTTCCGGTATTGATGGCGCTTGCCACCGGCAACAACTCGCAGGCCATCTGGTCGGTGGCCCTGTACCTGGTGGTACAGTTCATCGACAACAACCTCATCGTAACAAAGATCGTTGCCTCCAAAGTGAAGATCAACGCGCTGATCTCTATCGTTGTGGTGTTGATCGGCGGTGCATTGTGGGGCGTTTCAGGTATGTTCCTGTCGATACCCATCACGGCAATTGTAAAAGTTGTGTTCGACAGGATCGAACCACTGAAACCGTTTGGCTTTTTACTGGGAGATAACCAGCCTGATGTTTCAAAAGTGATCTTCCAGTTTAAAAAGAAGAGAGCACCGAAGACGGAGGAAGCAAAATAAGGATGATGCACGAGGTACACATTTCATCAACACAACTGCAAGTGAATTTCTGGTTGAATGAAGTTTCCCGGTAAGTACCGAAAGAAGTTACGGTGGTGATGATCAACTGTCTGCATTACACTTTCCTGAACTCATAAAAACCTTTGATCCGTTCATTCAGGTAAGTTCCTTTGGAGAAAGCGGCTCTCATCTCATCGTAGATCTCCTGCGGAACGTTTAAGTACTCATACACCATTCCCGACACGAACACCACGCGCAGCCGATGTTTGAGCGCATCGTAGGAAAACGATCTGATCACCGTAGAAGGCATATACAGTGTTTGAAGAATAAAAACAATGGGGCTTTACAGCACGCGGTACACAATCATTTCATTTTAATTATTTATCATCTCTGTTTTACACTGACCATTCTACCAGCCAACGGTCAATGTAAAATTCCCGACGGGATGCGCAGGATAACCTTTCAGCAATGGCGCCATCACTTTCTGTGTAACGGAAAAACCCATCTTTCCCGATACGATCTGTAATCCTGCGTCAATCACGGGGTGAATGCCGTGATCCGTTGCATACGGCTGCTGCTCTCCTTTCGTCTGCCGGTAATATTCATTCCTGCCTGCAAAAACGCCTCCGTCTACAAACGCATTGTATGCCGTTACATACAGGCCCGGTTTCGCAACGGCATAGATCTGGAACCGGTGCGGTTTGTTCTCACGCGGCGAGCCCGACTGCGACAGCAACCCATCGTAATAGGGTTCCATCTTGCCGATGCGTAACAAACCATATACGGTGGCCGCATTTTCCATCGTTCCTGCTTTAAGCCCTGCGCCCCCGCTTACCTCTAACCACCTGCCCTGCTGCCACAATAATTTTTCACCACTAATGCTGAGGTTGAGCAGTACATCCGTTGGCATCTGGTGATCCCAACCCATTGGCAACTGGTATTTGATCCACCTGTGAAAACCTTCCTGTACCTCGTTTGCATACGAGTAAGGCCCGATGATGCCCGCGCTCAATTCTGTGCGCAGGTTGAATTTCGCAATGGGATTGGAGGAGTGCAGCGAATGGATCGCAAACAGGCCGCTCGCATATGGATAATCGTTTACATCCGGTTCGGTTGTAATAATGTCGTCTGGCGTATACGCAACCTGCACCAGGCTCCATCCAAAAGTATTCACCGCAACGCCGCCGGCTTTGGGAAACCACCGGTCGAGAAAAAACCGCGAGGCATGATCCCTGGTGTAAAAATAATCCAGGCGCGTACCAAACGTGTAAGCATGATCCGTGCCTTTACCCGCAAAATTGATAAAATCATTATCGTAATACAGGCGGAACATGTGTCGGTATGAACTTCTCTCCTGCGCATCCAGCATCGAAACAGAACCCGCCATAACCAAGATCAACATAAGTACTATTCTCTTCATCACTACTTCTTTAACCCTCTGCACGAAAAAAAATTATGCCAGATTTAACTGTATAATTTTTGGCAGGTTTTGCAGCAGAATGTTTTCCGGTTAGACCTGCCCATGTTCTTTTTGAGAAACGGAGTGCCATCTCGCGGGCAAACTTTCTGGTTGTATGCAAGCCAGTGTTTTTTCAGCACAAACGCTTTTTTCCATTCAAGAAAATCAAAACTGTAGGCCACGGCTTCTTTCAGCAGTTGCTTCATCTTTGCAGCAGGTAGTTCCTCCACTTTGCTTTCGGGATGCACTTCGATCCTGAACAACACTTCATTTTTGATGATGTTTCCAACACCTGAAAAAATTGACTGGTCCATCAACGCATCACAAACCAACATACCCGGTTGCGCCAGCATTTTCTTTTTTGCTTTTGCGGGATCGAACGCCGGGTTCATCACATCTGCCGACCAATCGTACACTTCGTCCAGATCGCCCTCTATCAACTTGATGGAACAGGTGTAGAAATTCAGTTGCCCATTGTTGAAGCGAAACCCCAGCCTCGCCTTCACCGTTTTCTGATCATTGATCACATAGGAACCGAACAGCATGAAATGAATACGGATCGAGAATTTCTTGAAACACACCAGGAAATGCTTGCCCCAGCTTTTGAAGTCCTGGATCACCAGTCCTTCCAGCGGTGGCAGATCTTCCTTCGTGTTGCCATACGATTCAAGGATCTTCTTTCCTTTGAATTGCTGCACCAGTTCTTTGAGGATGACGATGGACGGGCCTTCGGGCATGATTCGTTTTTTTTATAAGATGAAAAAAAACGAGCCACGGTTTCCGGCATTCTTTTCGCAACAGAAACTAAAAAGCACCAGATGATCAGGAAATTAAAATCAGGACAATACCGTATCTATTCACGGAAAAAAGATCCTAAAACAAACAAGCGCAGGAACCTCGGCACGTTCGATTCAATGGATGCTGCAAAGAAGCATGAAAAAGAGATCCAGTATTTCAAGCACCATTAATTGAAGGCGATCTGCGAACGTAAAACTGATGAGTAATTTCATCCACAATATCCCGCTGTGCGATGTTGAACGGAGGCGTGATGTTGTTATTTCTTCAATAGCTTCACCAACTGATCCGCGATGATCTTGTATCCTTTGTCCGATGGATGCAGCCCGTCGTAAGTGATATCGATCGATCCGACGGGGTAAGGATACTCATCTGTTTCCGGGTTGAAGGGCACGCCTATAAAATCGGGATACGAATAGTTCCGGTATGCGCCGGCTGTCTGAGGGTCCTTTAAACGTTTATAAACGACCAGGTTTTTCAATTGCATTTGTTTGTTGTGATACAGATCCACCACTGCAACATGCTCATGTTTCCCGATCTTTTTAATGGCGTCTGCAAACTGTTCGAGCCATTGGCCGTTCTTGTCTTTGTAGGAGCCGTACGCGTTGTTCTTAAAATTGTTGATGTAAACAAAATCCACGCGCTGCATCGGTGTGATGAGAATGATCTTCGCATCGGGATTTAATTGCTTCAGTTTATCGAGGATGATCCTGAACGCGCCGTTTACCGTTTCCAGGCCGGTGTTGTTCTCATAATCGCTGAAAGTTCCGAGTGGTTTTCCTGCCCACCAGTCGTTCGTTCCCAAAAACACAGAATAGACATCGGCTTCCTGAATGCCCAGTTTCCCGATCTCCGTTGCAATGCGGATGGCCGTCCACCCGTTGTGGCCCTGGTTGGTATAGGAAAAACCGGGCAGTTCTTCAACCACCCGTGTCATATAACCTTTGGTGATGCGGTGGCCTGTTTCGTCCGGGTGTTCGTTGAGGTAAGTAATGGAATCGCCGATCGCTACCCATGTCTTCTTTTTCTCCTGGAAAGAGCAAAACAGGCAGATGGCCGCGAGCAGTAAACAGAGCTTTTTCATCGTGTTGATTTGTTAATAAATATAAAACAAATCCGCCGCGGTGGCATGTGTTTTTAACGTGTATGGGCGATGGTTGATTTCATCACTTTTTATTCCAATGTTATGTTGCCACGCAAATCTTTTTTACTCTGTATCGCACTGATAATCACAGTATTTTGCCACGCGCAAAACCGCCGGCTCACCGGCTGGGTAAAGAGCAACGATTCGGTTACCGCACTGCCCGGTGTTACTGTTCTATTACGCGGCATAAAAGATTCCACCGATAGAAAAGCAACTGTCACCGATTCATTGGGACGCTTCATTTTCACCGGTATGAAACGCGATTCTTTCCGCATCACTTTGAGCTCCATCGGCTTCGCAACCACCAATGTTTATGCAAAAGTAGATACCGCGGATGTTGACATGGGTTTTGTATTTCTTACCGCAACAACAGATGTAAGCTCTTCCGTTACAGTGGTGTCTTCCGCCGCTCCTGTGGTTCAGAAAGGCGATACGGTTCAGTTCAGCGCCAGTCAATACAAAGTAAACCCGGACGCAAGCGCCGAAGACCTTGCCAGGAAGATCCCCGGCATCACCGTTGAGAACGGGCAGGTTAAAGCGAATGGCGAGAACGTGCAGAAAGTAACCATCGACGGACGGGAACTGTTCGGCGATGATGCAACGGCAGCTTTGAAAAACCTTCCTGCAGAGATCATCGATAAGATACAGGTGTTCGACCGGCTGAGCGACCAGGCGCAGTTCACTGGTTTCGACGATGGAAGCAGTACCAAAGGCATCAACATCGTAACCAAGGCCAATATGCGCAACGGGCAGTTTGGAAGGATCTTCGCCGGGTATGGATCAGACGATCATTACTGGGCAGGTGGTAATACAACCTTTCTCAACGGCACGCGCAAAATCTCACTCGTTGGAAATTTCAACAACGTTAACCAGCAGAATTTTGCATCGCAGGATCTGCTCGGCGTAACCAATACCAATACACAACGCGGTGGCGGTGGCGGCGGCGGGCAGCGTGGCGGAGGACAACGCGGTGGTGGTGGCGGCCAGGCAGCAGGCGGAAACAATGGCGGCGGTGGTGGCGGTGGGTTTGGGAACAACAGTAATTTCCTGGTGGGACAGCAGACCGGCATCAACAAGACCAATGCGATCGGCATCAACTATGCAGACAACTGGGGTAAAAAAATAATTGTATCAGGAAGTTATTTCTTCAACAACAGCGACAACACAACGGATGAAGCGGTAAGCAGGAAATATTTCCTCGATGGCATCCCGAACTACGATCAAAGAACGTTTTCAAACAGCAAGAACAACAACCATCGCTTCAGCCTGAGGTTTGAATATACGCTCGATTCGAACAACCAGTTGATCGTTACGCCAAGCGTGAGTTTCCAGGATAACAAATCGTTCAGGAACACTACAACCTCTTTCTTCGATCCGCTATCGGGTGCGCTTACCGCAAGAACGAACAACACAACCAACAGCATCCGTTCCGGCAACAACATCAACAACAACATCCTGTGGCGGCATAGTTTTGCGAAGAAAGGAAGAACGTTTTCAGTGAACCTTACCAACTCATTCAACAGACGAATGGGCGATGTATACACAACATTATACGATACGACTTTTACAGGATCGGGTTTTACCGATTCAACCACGCAGCGTTTTACCGACCAGCTGACCAACGGGTATTCGGTTTCTGCCAACATCGTTTATACAGAACCGATCTCGCAGAATTCGCAGCTGCAATTGAATTACAATCCTTCGTATACAAAAAGCAAAGCAGACCAGGAAGCCTACCAGTTTCAGAAATCAACCAACGATTATTCGGTGTTTGACCCAACGCTCTCGAGTAAATTTGAAAATACCAACTCGGGCCAGAACGCGGGCATTGCCTACAGGTACGGCACACGAGACAACCAGTTGTCGTTTGGCGTGAACTACCAGCGCACAGACCTCTTCAGCATACAGGAGTTCCCTCGTGCGTTGCGCGTTACCAAAACGTTTGTGAATTACCTGCCGAATGCGATGATGCGTTTCAAACTTTCACAACGAAGCAATATCCGGTTGTTTTACCGTGCAAGCACCAACCAGCCATCGGTAACACAGTTGCAGGATGTATATGATGTAACCAATATACCTGCAGTAACGGCTGGCAACCCGGATCTTTCGCAACAATACGCGCACATGATCAACGGCCGTTACACTTTTTCAAACACGGGCAAAGGGATCTTGTTTGTCGGGAACATTTTTGTGCAGACCGCAAGCAACTACATCACCAACGCAACTTTTATACCGCTGGTTGATTCTGTACTCACACCAGACGTATCATTGAAAGCCGGGCAAACCCTTACCAAACCCATTAACCTTGATGGTTATTTCAGCCTGCGTTCGTTCGTTACGTTTGCGATGCCGTTGAAATTTATCAAGTCGAGTATCAATTTCAATGGTGGTGTTTCTTATTCAAAACTGCCGGGTATGATCAATTACCGTTCGAACCTGTCAAAAACAACAACGTACACCGCGGGCGCCGTGATCGCCAGCAATGTGAGCCAGTATGTAGATTTTACCGTTTCCTATTCAGGGAGCTTCAACGACATCAAAAACAACCTTCAACCCACGCTGAACACAAAATATTATTCGCATGTGGCGAGTGTGCAGTTTAACCTGTTGTCGAAAAGAGGTTGGTTTTTCCAGAACGACCTGAACAACCAGTTGTACAGCGGCCTGTCTGCGGGATTCAACCAAAGTTATTTTTTATGGAACATGAGCGCCGGCAAAAAATTCCTGGCCAACCAGAAAGGCGAGTTGAAATTAAGTGTGTTTGACCTGTTGAAACAAAACCAGGCGATCAGCAGGAACGTGACCGAAAACTATTACGAAGACATACAGAACCGTGTGTTGCAGCAGTACTTCATGCTTACCTTCACTTACAATCTCCGGAACTTTGGAACAGGCGCAGCCGCCAGCTCCAACAGGAGGGCAAACCGCGGAGGTTAGTGTTTGGCGTTGGGATGGAATAAGTTTATATTAGCGAAGGCTTTCTTCACATCCAACTCCAACCCTAACCGGCCCACCATGAGATCTTTTTTACTGTTCGGTCTATTGATTGTGCACACATGCCTGTTTGCGCAAACGCCTGCTGCCGTTAATTATCCCGTTGATTCTGCTTCGGTGGAGCACCCGGGCGTTCCGAAAGGTGAGATCATCAAACTCAGTTTCAGCAACTCGAAGATATTTCCCGGAACATGGCGCGAATATTGGATATATGTGCCGGCACAATACGATCCCGCAAAACCGGCCTGTTTGTATGTAAACCAGGATGGCATTCAATGGAAAGCGCCTGTTGTTTTCGACAACCTTATCCACCAGAAGGAAATGCCCGTTACCATCGGCGTTTTTATAAATCCCGGGCGCGTGGTTGCAAAAGATGCGCAGACAGGGCTAGACCGGTTTAACCGCAGCTATGAGTACGATGGATTGGGTGATGCCTATGTGCGCTTTCTGCTCAATGAAATTCTGCCTGAAGTGGAGAAACAAAAAACAAGCGATGGCCGCGCCATCCGCCTGTCGAAAAACGGTAACGACCGCGCTATCGGCGGATCGAGCAGTGGTGCAATCTGCGCCTTTACCGCTGCATGGGAACGGCCGGATGCCTTCTCGCGCGTATTCAGCGCCATCGGCACCTACGTGGGATTGCGTGGCGGAGAGCGCTACTCTACGTTGGTCAGAAAAACAGAACCCAAACCCATACGCATTTTTTTACAAGATGGATCAGACGATCTAAACATCTACGCAGGCGACTGGTGGAAAGCAAACGAAAGCATGGAACGCGCGCTGAGTTTTGCGGGTTACGAAGTAAAACACGAATGGGGACAGGAAGGGCACAACGGCCGCCAGGGCACCGCCGTTTTCCCTGATGCGATGCGGTGGCTCTGGAAAGACTGGCCAAAAGCGGTTCAGAAAGGATCATCAAAAAACCAGATGGCAGGAGAAATATTCCTGCCCGGCAGTGAATGGGAACTGGTTGGGCAAGGTTATGATTTTACAGAAGGCACTTCCGCGAATGCAAAAGGGGAAGTTTTTTTCCAGGACATCAAAAAATCGATCACGTTCAAAGTTGCAACAGATGGGAAACTTACCACTGTAAAATCAGACGACAACAAAGAAAGCGGAACCTGTTTTGGCATCGATGGCAAACGATACGTTGTAACCGGCAACAAGCAAATCCTTGCCTACGATGAAACGGGCAAAGCAACCACCATAGCCACAGATCTTGCAGGGAACGACCTGGTAATGTCAAACAACGGGAACCTTTATGTTACGGCGCCCGATGGCAGGGAAAATCCAAGTAAGATCTACCTGGTTCGTGCCAACGGGGAAAAAATTGTGGTTGACGAAGGATTGAAATACGCAAACGGCATTGCGCTCACACCCGACCAGACCCAATTATACGTAACGGAATCGACCTCGCATTGGGTTTGGATCTATTCCATCAATGCAGACGGCACTTTATCGAACAAACAAAAATACGGATGGCTCCATGTGCGCGACAATGATGAAAGCGCATGGTCAGACGGACTGAAATGCGACCGCGATGGCCGCGTATATGTTGCCACGAAAATGGGTATCCAGGTGCTCGATCAGACCGGCCGCGTTAACGTGATCATTCCTGTACCCAGCGGCGAACCGGCAAATCTTTGCTTCGGTGGCGTTGATTTTGACACGATGTATGTTGCCTGCAGAGACAAAGTATACCGCAGAAAAATGAAAGTACATGGTGCGAATGCGTTTTCTGCGCCGATAAAACCCGCAAACCCGAAATTATAATTAGGAATTAGTAATTAGGAATTAGGAATTCAGTAAATCAGTGTTCAATATCCTAATTACTAATCCTTAATTCCTAATATTTAACTCCTACTTCTAATTCCTAATTCCTAATTACTAATTCCTAATTATAATCTATTCTGGTTGTAGTTCACTAAACACCCCTATCCTGTTCCACATATTGATTGTAACGATCATCATTACCACATCGGCGAGGTAGGCTTCGCCGAGGAGTTCTGCGGCTGTTGCGTAGGTGGCATCAGACACAGCATTGCTGATCATCGTTATTTCTTCTGTGAGCTGGAGAATGATTCTTTCTTCCGCTGTATAAAGCGTGGTTTCCTTCCAGGCGTTGAGCAGGTATATGCGCTGTTCGGTTTCGCCCAGTTTGCGGGCATCTTTGGTATGCATGTTGATACAATAGGCACAACCATTGATCTGTGAGGCCCTGATCTTGATCAGCTCTTTGTGCAACGGTTGCAGTTTTGTTGTTGCGATGAATTTTTCCATACCGAGCATCGCTTTGTACCCCTCGGGTTGGGTCTTTAAAATGTTGATCCTGTTTTGCATGACTGTTGTTTTTTGTAATGCAAAGCTCCACTATGTAAAACGGAATAATCTTGAAGTAGTTCAAGAAACAGGATCTCGCCTTCCCGAACAAGTGTCTGGGTTATGTTTTAAACTTTGCCAGCGCGGATCTTGCTTAAAAATTCAGGCGTAAACCCAAGGTACGAAGCAAGCATATACTGCGGCACACGCTGCACAAACTCAGGAAACAGGTTATTGAAATGATGGTAGCGCTCCTCTCCCGACTGGCTGTACAAATATTTGATCCGCAATTGATAGGCGCCATAAGCGCGCTGAAGGATCAAACGGAAATACCGCTCAAGCTTCGGCAACTTCACAAGAAGTTCGTCCTGCTTTATTTTGGTAATGCTGTAAACGGATGAATTCTCTACCGCCTGCACAAAAAAATTAGACGGCGCCTCTTGTTCAAATGCAAGAAAATCTGTGAGCCACCAGTTTTCAAGGGCAAACTGCGTAGTGTGTTCAACACCTTTGTCGGTCAGGAAAAAATTACGGAGACAGCCTTTGTCTACAAAATACAACGCATGGCAAACCTGTTCCTCCTTCAGCAAAAATGATTTCTTTTTATACATCTGCTGTGTGAATTGTGAAGCAACAAGCAGTTGTTCTTCTTCGTTCAGGGGAACATATTTTTGAATATGGGTTAGCAGGGAATTGTTGATCATTGCGAAACCGGCTGTTCGGCCAAAGGTAAGGATACAAAAAAACTTGCGCCTTGTCCCTTCTCGCTTTCAAACCATATTTTTCCTTTGTGAAGGGAAATGATCTGTTTAGATATGGACAACCCAAGCCCAAAAGACGCTTCTCCCGAAGTTCCGGGGCTTCCTGCACCTGTTGATTCAAATATGCGGTGCTTGAAATTGTCGGGGATGCCGATTCCCTGGTCGTGAATGGCAATGATGACCTGGCCGTTGTTGAGCTCCGTTGTAATCCTTATCTCACCATTCTGCCGGCTGAATTTGATGGCATTGCTCACCAGGTTACTGAACACGCGCCACAATTTCTCCTGGTCGCCCGAAACATAGGCCGGCACTGTATCCAGTATAACCACCTGGTTCTTCTCCTGTACCTGGTGCTCGTACAGCGCCACACAATACCGGAGTATATCTGCGATATTGATGATTTCGATATTCTTTAGTTTGCTGAATGCCTGCATATCATTCAACAGGTCGTTGATGAGGTTCATCGATTTGGTGCCCGATGTGTGAATGGCGCGCAACATTTCGTCTTTCTTGTCGTCAGGCAACCCGCCCTGTTGCAGGATCTCTGCCAGCGAATTGATCGCGCCCACCGGCCCCCGTAGATCGTGCGCAACGATTCGCATAAAGCGGTTGTTGTTCTGGTGGCTTTGCTCCAGTGCCGTAAGGGTTTGCTGCAGCGCCGCGTTCTTGTGTGTTACTTCGTCGTGAAGCTGTGTAAGCTCCATTACATTCCTGCGCGAACGGCGGTAATTGAGCAAAACCAGGATCACCACCAATACTGCAAGCACCGCTATAACGACCATCAAAATAAGGTACTCGGTTTTTACTTTGTTCTCTTTCTTCAGCACGGTAAGCTGGAACTGGCGGGCAACATCATCCAGCTCCTGCTGTATGTCTACAGACGTGACGGGCCCGGATACATTCGCAACAGAATCGCGGATGCGGTTGTATTCCGACAAATATGCATAGGCAGCCTTGTGATCGCCGGTGTTTTCAGACTGCCGGGAACGCAGCAGGAAATAACCCTCGGAAAGGTCGGGATTCTTGTAGGGCCTGCGCGTGGAATCGATCTGTTGAACGATCTTCTCAGCTTCGTCAAATCTTTTCTGAAGCTGGTACAGTTTGGCGAGTTTGATCCTGCTGTACACGGCATCTTCGGGTGCATGCAAAGGGTGTTCATTGATGGCAATGCTCTGCCCGAGCAACTGCTCCGCTTCTGTATATCTTTTATCGTCGATCGCAACGTTTGCCTTGTTACCGTAGATCACGGCGCGCGCCACCTGTATAAATTCTGCTTTCTCCGGGAAACGGTGCTCGTTCGCATCAATGTAAGCAAGCGCCTTGTCAAAGTAAACGCCCGCACTGTCTTTCATGTTCGCTCTCACATAACAGATCCCGATGTTGTCGTAATTGCCCTGCCGCTGCGCAAATTCGTCGAACGTTCCTTCCGGGCAGCGCTCCGTTTCTTTTATGGATTGTTTATAATAACCTGCGGCCTCCACATATTTTTTCTGCACATAGCAAACGGTGGCCAACCGCGCGCTGTATTCAGACAATGCGCAGGAATCCCTTTTCTCAAGTATGGCGAGCCTTCCCTTGTAATACCATGTAAAAGATTCCGAGTAACGGCGCTGCGAAAGAAAGGCGTCGCCCTTTAAAAAAAGTGTTTTGGCATACAACGGCAGAAAATCAGGTTTGCGGTCGAGCAACTGAAGCATGCTGTCGGCATACACAATAGCGGTTTTAAACGCATGCGCGCGGTAATAGTAGTACGCATATTTATAGGAAAGAACATTCCACTGGTCCTTGATACCGGGATTTTTTATCGACCTTGAGATGGAATCTATCTTACCGAGGAAATCTCCATCCCCGGTTAATTTCAGCGAATAGAAAAAACTGTCGAGCACATCCGTATGATCAATGCGGTTGCGTGGTTCATTTTTACAGGCGGGAAAAACGGAGCCTGCAAGAACGGCGAGAACAATAACAATGCGATATTGGGGATGGATACGCATATTGGCCACAGCAATATAGCGCCGATCCGGAGTATTTACATACGAATTTGGTAGATTTTACGGCACGTTCGCAAAATCTTAATAAAATCCCTTAAAAACATTGGTAAAAAGCACTAATTATCGGCCGGGTTCAGTACCGGAAACGATACGATGAACGTTGATCCTTCGTTCACTTTACTGATCACGGAGATAAAGCCATTGTGTTCTTCCACAATTTTTTTGCAGATAGCGAGGCCAATCCCGGTTCCTTCATATTTGTTTTTATCGTGCAGGCGTTTGAACATCCCGAAGATCTGCTCTGAATACTGTTGCTCAAACCCGATGCCGTTGTCTTCAACAAAGATCCTGCAGTAACTGTTACCGGCCGGGCTTCCTTCTTCCATGATGTTCTGTTGCGCGCGTATGCTGATAACGGGTTTCACATCGGGTTTCGAATATTTGAGCGCGTTACTCACGAGGTTGAAAAACAAGGGCCTGATCAAACCGGGGTTTACATACAGGTGCGGCAATTCATCGATGATCAGTTTTGCATTTTTTTCGAGGATAAGGTCTTCCATTCCGTTCAACACATCCTGCAGCAGTGCGTTCATATCGCTGTGCACGAGCGAGTTTGTTTCGACAGACATTTTAGAGAAAGTAAGTATGTCCTCAATCAGCTTGCGCATACGCACGGCTTCCATCTGGATCTTGGAAATATCGTTCCTGCCCTCTTCATCCAGCAGCGAGCCATACCTGGAGAACAAACGGTCGCTGAAGATCATCATCTTTCGCAATGGCTCCTGCAGGTCGTGCGAGGCCATGAACACCACCCTGTCCAGCTCCTTGTTGGTTGATTCCAGGCGCGCGATGTTATCGAGCAACTGGTAATTCAGTTCTTTCACTTTCTCTTCAGATGCTTTGCGGTCGCGTACCTCGTCGGCCAGGTTTTTGTTGATGGCGATGAGCTTTTTCTCCTGCAGCATCAGGCGATGGTTCTTTTTATACAGATCAACAAACACGCCCACTTTGGCTTTCAGCAGGTTTGGGTTGATGGGTTTGTATATATAATCCACCGCACCGGTCTGGTATCCCTTGAAAACATTTTCGTCGCCATAGCTGTTCGCGGTAATAAAGATGATGGGAATGTGCTGCAGTTTTTCCCGTTCATAGATCAATGATGCGGTTTCAAAACCATCCAGGTTCGGCATTTTCACATCCATCAATATCAGCGCAAAATCAAATTCGTTCAGCAATACCTTCAGAGCCTCGCGTCCGGAATTCGCGCGGACAAAGTAATAGGCCTCATCTCCCAATATCGTTTCAATTGAGAGGAGATTGTCTTCGCGGTCGTCTACGATCAATATCTTGGTACGCATTTCTTTAAGCTATTGCTTTAACTGACGTGTATAATCCTTTTATTTCAATCAATACCACCTGGCTTATTTATAAAACCATATCCGCATCAACGACAACAGCTGGTCGATCTTCAGTGGCTTCGTGATGTAATCCGATGCGCCTGCCTCGATGCATTTCTGTCGGTCGCCCTTCATGGCCTTGGCGGTTACGGCGATGATCGGGAGCATGCTGTTCTTGTGTTCGCGCCTGATCTTCTGTGTTGTTTCGTAGCCATCCATTTCAGGCATCATGATGTCCATCAGCACCATATCGATCTTCGGGTTTTCTGTAAGTATATTGATCGCATCTTTCCCGCTCTCTGCCGTGATCACGTTGATGTGATACCGTTCAAATACGGTTGTGAGCGCGAAAAGATTTCTTACATCATCATCTACCACAAGAATGTTCTTGCCGGTGAGGATATCGTCTTTCAGCCTGATGTTCTCGATCAGTCTTTGTTTATCCGGCGCCAGGTCTTTGTGGTTGATGTGAAGATGCAGCACCGTTTCTTCCAGCAGGTGCTCGAGCGAGTTAACCCCTTTTGTAAGGATCGAATTTGAACTGCGGCTCAGCATACCCAATTCCTGTTTGTCGAAATCTTTTGCCGAATAAACGATCACCGGTGTGAGCCTTCCTTTTATTTCCTTTACCTGGCTCACCAGCTCGTTTCCTGAAATATCCGGCAATGTGTAATCGAGGATGATGCAATCGTATTTTTCTTCACCGATCATTTCCATTGTTTCTTTGCCGGTGCCCGCGAGGGATACATCGATGGAATCATCCGATAACATCTTCACGATCTGTGATGCATCAAGCTCATTGTCTTCTACCACCAGCACCTTCTTTTTTTCGCTTCGCTGAAAATCGGCGATATCGCTGAACAACGCGTTGAGCGATTCGTTCTCCAATGGTTTCAGGTGGAAACTTCTCGCACCGCGTTTGAGCGCAAGGGCCATGTTCTCTTCGCCCGATATGAGGTGGATCGGTATATGGCGGTAGTTAAGATCGTTGCGCAGCAGATCTAGTATCTTCCACCCGCTTGTTTCCGGCAGTTTTACATCGAGTGTGATGGCAATGGGATTAAAGCGGTTGATGAACTCGAACACTTCAATATAACTCACAGCGATGATGGCCTTAAACCCTTCGTTGTGTGCTTTCTCGATGAGGATCTTACCAAAGCGCAGGTCGTCTTCAACGATCAATACCACTTTGTCGCCCGATTGGATGTTGCTCCGGTCGTCGCCGCTTTCATTGATCATCTCATTCACCATGTTCTTCGCATCCGCTCCTTCGTTTGTGATGCGGATCGAGTTGAGCAATGTATCGATGTTGCCGTTGCCTGAACCCGGCTCCGCAACTTTGTACCCGCTGAACTTGTCATCGCCCGCAGCAATTGCAGGCAATCCTTCTGCATTCTCGATCGGGAGGAAGAGTGTGAATGTGCTTCCTGCGCCCGGTGTGCTTTCGAGTTCGATGGTTCCGCCCAGCAGTTCGGCAAGGCCACGGCTGATCGACAATCCCAACCCCGTTCCACCGTACTTCCGGCTCGTTGAACCCTCTGCCTGCTGGAACGCTTCGAAGATGATGTTTTGTTTTTCCTGCGGAATACCGATACCTGTATCGCTGATGGCGAAGGCGGCTACCTGTCCTGCGGCATCCAACACCGCATTTCCAGTTTTCCAGTTTTTGTTGGCCATGTAGATCTTCAGTTTTACTTCGCCTTTCTCTGTAAACTTGAATGAGTTCGACAAAAGATTTTTGAGGATCTGGTTCAGGCGCTGCTGATCGGTTTGAATCACCGGTGGCAACGCTGGGTCTGTTTCTATGTTGAAGCGCAGGTGTCTTGCCTCGGAGATCGGTTTGAAAGTTGTTTCCACAAACCCCGCGATCTCGCCAAAACGAACGGTGCCGAAATTCGCAGAGATGAATCCTGATTCGATCTTGGAGAGATCGAGGATGTCGTTGATCAGCTGTATCAGGTCATCACCGCAGGAGTGAATGGTTTTGGCGTAGCGGATCTGTTTATCGTTCAGGTTGCCTTCCGCATTCTCATACAACTGTTGTGCAAGGATGAGCAAGCTGTTCAGCGGTGTACGCAACTCGTGCGACATGTTCGCAAGGAACTCCGATTTGTATTTTGACGTGAGCGTTAACTGTTCCGCTTTTTCTTCGAGCGATCTTCTTGCTTCTTCCACCTCCCGGTTCTTGTCTTCCACTTCGTTCTTCTGTTTAACAAGGAGAAGGGCTTTGTCCTGCAGCTCATCGTTTGTTCTCGACAACTCTTCCTGCTGCATCTTCAACTCACCTGCAAGGGATTGGGATTGTGTGAGCAGTTCTTCCGTACGTGTATTGGTTTCAATTGTGTTCAATACGATACCGATACTTTCTGTGAGCTGCCCGAGGAAGTCAAGGTGTGTTTTGCTGAACGAATCAAATGAAGCAAGTTCGATAACGGCTTTTACTTCCTTCTCGAACAATACCGGCAATACAATGAGGTTTAACGGCCTTGCATGCCCGAGGCCCGAATTTATTTTTACATAATCGGAAGGCACGTTTGTTAAAAGAATTCTTTCTTTTTCCCTTGCGCACTGTCCCACCAAACCTTCGCCAATGGCGAATTCTTTCGGGATGCCCATTTCATCGCGGTAGGCGTATGCGGAGAAGAGTTTGAGTTTTTTGAGGCTGTCGTCCTGTTTCAGGATATAGAATACGCCATGCTGCGCATTTACTACCTGCGCGAGCTCTGAGAGGATCCGGTTGGTTACGGTATTGAGGTCTTTTTGACCCTGCAGCATCTGCGTAAACTTCGCGAGGTTTGATTTGAGCCAGTCCTGTTCGTGGTTGCGCAGGGTGGTCTCTTTCAGGTTGGCGATCATCTGGTTGATGGTATCTTTCAATGCTTCCACCTCTCCCTTGGCAGCCACGTTGATGCTTCGTGTAAGGTCACCTTTTGTTACGGCCGATGCCACTTCGGAGATCGATCGCACCTGTGTGGTAAGGTTTTCCGCGAGCTGGTTTACGTTCTCTGTAAGGTCTTTCCAGGTACCGGAGGCACCGGGTACGCTTGCCTGTCCGCCCAGTTTTCCATCCACACCTACCTCGCGCGCAACGGTCGTTACCTGGTCCGCAAAAATGGCTAGCGTATCGATCATTTCATTGATCGTATCTGTTAACTGCGATACTTCGCCGAATGCGTTGATCGTTAATTTCTGTTTGAGGTTTCCTTTTGCAACAGAGGTTACCACTTTTGCAATACCCCGCACCTGGCCCGTTAAGTTTGAGGCCATGAAGTTCACTGAATCCGTAAGGTCTTTCCAGGTACCCGCAACACCCGGTACGCTGGCCTGTCCGCCGAGTTTTCCTTCCGTACCCACTTCGCGCGCCACACGCGTTACTTCCGACGCGAAGGCGCGCAGCTGATCCACCATGGTATTGATGGTATTTTTGAGATCGAGGATCTCGCCTTTTACATCCACCATGATCGGTTTCGAAAGGTCACCACTTGCCACCGCTTTGGTTACTTCGGCGATGTTACGTACCTGCGAGGTAAGGTTACCAGACATCTGGTTCACCGAATCCGTAAGGTCTTTCCAGGTACCCGCAACACCGGGTACGAAGGCCTGTCCGCCCAACTTTCCTTCCGTACCTACTTCCGTTGCCACACGTGTTACTTCCGATGCGAAGGCGCGCAATTGGTCCACCATCGTGTTGATGGTTTCTTTGAGCTGGAGGATCTCCCCGCGCACATCCACCGTAATTTTTTTAGACATATCGCCATTCGCCACGGCGATGGCCACTTCGGCGATGTTACGTACCTGGTCGGTGAGGTTACCTGCCATCTGGTTTACCGAATCGGTAAGGTCTTTCCAGGTACCGCCTACGCCAGGCACATTCGCCTGTCCGCCCAGTTTTCCTTCCGATCCTACCTCACGCGCCACACGCGTTACTTCGGATGCGAAGGCGCGTAACTGGTCCACCATGGTGTTGATCGTATTTTTCAATTCGAGGATCTCGCCTTTTACGTTTACCTCGATCTTTCGCGACAGATCCCCTTTGGCCACCGCTGTTGTTACCTCGGCGATGTTACGCACCTGAGAGGTAAGGTTACCCGCCATTTTGTTTACCGAGTCGGTGAGGTCTTTCCATGTACCCGCAACGCCCGGTACATCGGCCTGACCGCCCAGCTGCCCTTCAGAACCTACCTCACGCGCCACGCGCGTAACCTCGGAACCGAATGAGTTGAGCTGGTCCACCATGGTGTTGATCGTATTCTTCAATTCAAGGATCTCTCCTTTTACATCCACCGTAATTTTTCTTGAGAGGTCGCCTTTTGCCACCGCCGTTGTTACGTCGGCGATGTTACGTACCTGTGCGGTAAGGTTACTACCCATCTGGTTCACGGAATCGGTAAGGTCTTTCCACACACCACCCACGCCTTCTACCGTTGCCTGTCCACCCAGTTTTCCTTCCGATCCCACCTCGCGCGCCACACGTGTTACCTCGGAGCCGAACGAGTTGAGCTGATCCACCATGGTGTTGATCGTGTTCTTCAACTCGAGGATCTCTCCTTTTACATCCACCGTAATTTTTCTCGACAGGTCACCTCTCGCCACCGCCGTTGTTACCTCGGCGATGTTACGTACCTGCGATGTAAGGTTACTACCCATCTGGTTCACAGAATCGGTAAGGTCCTTCCATGTACCGCCCACACCTTTTACTTTTGCCTGCCCGCCCAGTTTTCCTTCCGTACCCACCTCCAGCGCCACACGTGTTACCTCGGAAGCGAAGGAGTTGAGCTGGTCCACCATCGTGTTGATCGTATTCTTCAACTCGAGGATCTCTCCTTCTACATTCACCGTAATTTTTTTCGACAGGTCACCGTTCGCCACCGCTGTTGTTACATCGGCGATGTTACGCACCTGTGCGGTAAGGTTACTACCCATCTGGTTTACCGAATCCGTAAGGTCTTTCCATACACCGGCAACACCTCTTACTTTGGCCTGACCGCCCAGTTTTCCTTCCGTACCCACCTCGAGCGCCACACGCGTTACCTCTGATGCGAAGGAGTTGAGCTGGTCCACCATGGTGTTGATCGTATTTTTCAATTCAAGGATCTCTCCTTCTACGTTCACCGTAATTTTTTTCGACAGGTCACCATTCGCCACCGCCGTTGTTACCTCGGCGATGTTACGTACCTGTGCGGTAAGGTTACTACCCATCTGGTTCACAGAATCGGTGAGGTCTTTCCATACGCCACCCACACCTTTTACTTTTGCCTGCCCGCCCAGTTTTCCTTCCGATCCCACCTCGCGCGCCACACGCGTTACCTCGGAAGAGAAAGAGTTGAGCTGATCCACCATCGTGTTGATCGTATTTTTCAATTCAAGGATCTCTCCTTTTACATCCACCGTAATCTGTCTCGACAGATCCCCCTTGGCCACCGCCGTTGTTACCTCGGCAATGTTACGCACCTGGCCGGTAAGGTTACTGGCCATCTGGTTCACGGAATCCGTAAGGTCTTTCCATGTACCGGCAACGCCTTTTACCTGGGCCTGCCCGCCGAGCTTTCCTTCCGTACCCACCTCGAGCGCCACACGCGTTACCTCCGAGGAGAAAGAGTTGAGCTGATCCACCATCGTGTTGATCGTATTCTTCAGCTCAAGGATCTCTCCTTTTACATCTACCGTAATTTTTTTGGATAAGTCGCCCTTCGCAACAGCGGTTGTTACATCAGCAATGTTCCTTACCTGGTCGGTAAGGTTGCTGCCCATCAGGTTCACAGAATCGGTAAGGTCTTTCCACACACCGGACACACCTTTTACTTTTGCCTGTCCACCCAACTTTCCTTCCGATCCCACTTCACGCGCAACACGTGTTACCTCCCGGGAGAAAAGGTTGAGCTGCTTCACCATGTAATTCACTTCTTTGGCAATGTCGAGGAACTCTCCTTTGAGCAAGTGTCCGCCAATGTTCAGCGGCATTTCTTCAGAAAGGTTTCCGTTTGCCACCGAACCAATTACGTGGGCGATCTCGATGGTTGGGTGAACGAGGTCAGAGATCAGCGTATTCAACGAATCAACGCCTTTGTGCCAGGAACCCTTTCCATTGGGCAACGGGATACGCTCCGTAAGTTTACCCTGCTTACCGATGATCTTTCCTGCCTTGGTAAACTCCTCCATCATCTTTTCATTCAGGTCGATGATCTCGTTGAGTGTGTCGGCGATCTTTCCACTGATGCCGGTTTGCGCAGGCATGCGTACGGTAAAGTTCCCATTCTTTACTTCTGTAAGAATGCTGAGCAAGATATCGGCATCGATCAAAACACCGCCTTCTTTGGCGGGTCTTTGGTTTGAAGCCACCTTGACCTTTGTAATGGCCGGCTTTCGCTTCATCACGCGTTTGGGTGCGGCTGGTTCAGCAACGCCGTTTGATCTTGATTTCTTTTCCATAAGTGTTGGTTGCGTTAAAGTGTGGTGTGAAGAAAGCAAAAGGGATTCCCCAAAGTGTAGAATTATTTACGCACAAAAAAGTCCCGCTGTGGAGATTTTTACCTACTGGATGGTTCGCTATACAGTGTCTCAGCATTTAGGTCGCAGCAAATGGATTATTCTTTTCCCTGACCATTTACTTGTATCCATAACAAAACAACTACCGTACCGGATGCCATTAAAAAACATGCATTTTTTGTCTGCGCTTCAACTATTCCGTTGTAATGATCTTATCGGTTCTGCGCATCCATTTGGAGACCGGTGTTTTATCGATCAGCAGCACCAGGAACCCATCCATGAATTTGTAATGATCTACGCGAAGCAGGTTTGTAACAAACTCCTTTTCATTAAATCCTTCGCAGGCAATTTTTGTTACGGCGATGTCTTTATCAAACACGATCGCATCGCCATTTACCCTGAATCCGCCGGTCATCCGGTTGCACCCGGTAAAACCTGTAAAGGTTTTCCTTGCAAGATCAAAGTTCAGCGAAGGAACATGGCCCGTTGCAGTGTCAGAAGGCAACACGGGTTGCAGGAACCATTCTCCCGAGAGCCTTGCAGAATCATTGGCGGTTTTCCTGTCGGTCTGCGCGTTTGAAATTTGCATGATGAAAAGGCAGACGATGCATGTGAACAGTTGTTTCATACATTTCTATTTTCGGCTTTATCATTGAATCGCCAATCGCTTACCTAGACGCAGGCGCCCGGTAAACGATTGACGGGTTAACTATTTATTCTCCATCGTTATCTCCCCCAGGTTCGTGATCTCGCCATCGGCTACTTTCACACCGGTGCGGGTTAGTGTTTTATAATTGCCGCTGGGCTCGATCACCAGTGTATAGATGCCGGCTTTTGCACCTGCTATTTGAAATACGTCTTCCTGGATATTGCTCCGGAGGGTATCTGTGGCGGAATAGATCCAGGCCTGCGTTGCACTGTTGTGTGGTTTGATGGTTCCGATCACCGAACCGGTACGGATGGGCCGTGCAAAAATCAAAAACACCAGCGCCAGAAGCGCCACTGCCCAAAGGATCATTTTATTCTTTTGCATAACACATTTTTTAGGTGGAGTAATACGGAAAGCCATGCAATTCCTATACCCCCGCTGGTCGTATTTCGTTAGGATAATGTTAGGATTTTTTGTGGATGGATGCAGAGCATATCCCCTCTCCATCGGGGCCTTTTATGATAAAAGCGTCCGGTCTTCTGCAATGGCTACCGGGGGATAAATGCGGGAGAATTCTCCACGGTTCTGCGCCGCTCTGGCACGACGCTTGCGGCAGATCACAAAACCTTTTGTATGCCCTGGAACCAACTGATCGGAACAAACGGAGAAATGCGCGTGAAGGAGTGGTTGTCCAGCAAAGGCTTCAGGCTTCACAACCTGTGTTGGAACTGTGCCTATGGAGAGATCGACATCATTGCTTCTTTTCTCGACCAGCTTCATTTCATTGCCGTAACCACAAAAACGTTTGCGCAAAACGGATTGCCCGCAGAGGGCATTACGCGCAAAAAAATGTTGTCCTGCAAACAGGCCGCGCAAAAATACCTGGAACGGCACCCTAGATGGAAGAAAGTGATTTTTGATGTAATGGCCGTATCTCCGACAGAGAATGAACAGGAGATCATTTTGCTGAAGGATGTGTAGGGATGTCAAGGATTATTGGGAAACTCACTGAATTTCCCAATCCATATTAAAATCAATTCGTCTCTACATACTTTTTAAAATTATCCAGTATCGCCTGCCATCCGGCCTGTTGCATGTCGATCGGGTTTTGCGTTTCGGCCTCAAAGGTTTCGATCACATCGGTGGCATCTCCATTGGATTTGAAATGTATGATCACTTTTCGCCCATCTCCCATGGTGTAAACGATCAGCTCATGGGTTGTTACTTCATCGTATACACCGCCAAAATCAAAACCAAAGCTCCCGTCTTTCGCTTCCATACGGGTAGTAAATGAGCCGCCTGTCCGCAGGTCGTTCTCTGCTTTTGGAGCGTGCCAGTCGGGCGATGCCGCACACCATTTTGTTATGTCGCCGGGATTGTTCCATGCATTCCATACTTTTTCTACCGGTGCATTGATCGATGCTTTAACAGTAAGCGCTGTTTTGTTTTCCATATAGCTGTTTTAGGGTTTTAAATATAAGAAATACTCACCGTTTATTGATACAAAATCACCTAATTAACAGCGCGATCGTATAAACAAACTGTATCTTCCCTACAACAAACATTTCCATGAAACCGTACATTTTTACATACTGCTTTTTACTTGGTGTGCCGGGCTATGCGCAGGAGAAACCCATTGACACATCGGCTTTTCTTGATGCGGCGCATCACTGGTACGATATCAAGGACAAAACGAACACCATCAATCCACGGCCCGGCCGCCCTGCTTACCGGGCAACAGAAACAGCGGCCATCGCGGATAACATACTGCTTTATCAAAAAACAAATGGCGGCTGGCCAAAGAACTATGATATGCAGGCAATACTTTCAACTGAACAGAAAGACAGTCTTCTGCGATCAAAAAACGAATTGCATACCACTTACGACAACGGCAGCACCTACGCCCAGGTAGCTTACCTCGCAAAAGCATACACCCGCACAAAAAACGAAGCGTATAAAACAGCGGTGTTGAAGGGACTGGATTTCATCACCACCTCTCAATACGCCAATGGCGGGTGGCCGCAGTATTATCCGCTGGAGAAAAATTACAGCAGGTACATCACTTACAACGACGATGCCTATATCGGCATCATGAACCTGTTGAAAGACATCGTGGACAACACAAACGATTACCGTTTTATCGATGAAGCCACGAGGCAGAAGATCCAGGCATCGTACAACAGGGGGATCGACTGCATCCTGCAAACACAGATGAACGACAATGGCAAGCCCACCGCGTGGTGCCAGCAACACGATGAAGTGACGCTTCAGCCTGCGTGGGCGAGGAAATTTGAGCCGCCTGCTATTTGCAATGGAGAGAGCGCGGGCATTGTTTTGTTCCTGATGCGCATTAAGCAACCATCCCCTGCGGTAAAAAATGCGATACGCGATGCGGTGGCGTGGTTCAATGAATCAAAAATACTGAACACCAAAGTGCAGGTGATCGATGCGCCTGAAATGACAACGGCGTTTACCGTTTCAAAGCATGATCGTATAGTAGTGAATAGTCCGGGCGCACCACCCATCTGGACGCGTTATTACGAACTGAAAACACACCGCCCTATGTTTTGCAACCGCGACAGTAAAGTTGTATATACACTTGCAGAAGTGGATCGCGAAAGAAGAGATGGTTACGGCTGGTATACCTATGCCCCGCAGCTTGTTTTGGATAAATATGAGAAATGGAAAACCATCAACCCATAAAATTCACCAGACCGCAAACAAGTAAGAAACGTTTCCCAAACAGGTAATAAACGTTTATTTTTTCCTGAACCACGCAGCAATGCCAAGGCCAACAATAAAGATCCCAGCAAGAAGAATGGTATAATCGGGCGTTTGTGACCTTACGACCTGCCTGGCGAATGCGCCAAAACAAAGCAACCCTGCAACAATAGCGAGGGAAAGGGTGAGGTATTTTGTTTTCATATTTCCTGTTAACAGAATAAATATAAAACAAAAGAGAAAAAGAAGAAAATCAGTAACAGGCAATCGAAATTGCCCGTTACCAATTCTTAATTGCTAATTTCTAATTACTAATTATTTCGGGCAGTCAACTTTCTTCAACGCCAGCTTAGGCTCAAACTCGAGCGAGTCGGTGTTAACGAATACAACTTTGCCGTTCATTTCTTTGGTATCTCCATAACCTTCTACCCAATCGCCGCTGATCTTTTTAAAGGCCACCTGGCGAACGGAACTGGTTCCCTCAGACATAAACGTATAATCTGCGAGCAGCAGATCGTTTTTGATCCAGCCATTGATGGTGCCGGTGTTTTTGTCTTTTTGGAAGAGATTGTATTCGAGCGTACCCGCAACTGAATCTTTACCGGTACTGAAGCTGAGCAACACCGTATCGCGGTCTGCAGCGAAGCGGTAGCAATCGGGGTCGCTCATTTTTACAGGTTTTGCTTCTTCGCTGTTGCCGTCGCTTTTACAGGCGGTGAACAGGCCCAGCACGATAAGCATGCCTAAAAATTTTGATTTCATAGGAAAGGGGTTTTGTTTTTTTAAATGGTGAGACAAGGTCAAAATGATCCGTGCCGTCATTTACGACAGTATTTGAATTTGACATGCAAAACTCCTGCCACCGCCTTTAAGCTGGCGAAGAAGGGCAACAACGACGCCTGGCTGTTGCATGAGGAAGAATTTCCCTGCTTATATGATTTTATCAGGCGTGATGGGCAGGTCGCGCACACGTTTACCGGTAGCGTGGTAAACGGCATTGGCCACCGCCGCCGCAAAACCGATCAGTGCGATCTCCCCCATACCTTTTGCGCCCATGGGGTTGATGATGGGATCGGGTTTGTCTACAAAAATGGTTTCGATATGTGGCACATCCGCGCTTACGGGCACATGGTAATCGGCTAAATTGTTGTTCACAAAACGGCCATAGCGGTGATCGATGACAGCCTCTTCCGTCAGCGCCATCCCGATACCGCCGGTAACGCCACCGATCATCTGGCTGGCCGCTGTTTTTGGGCTCACGATCTTACCCGAATCCGCTACGGTAACCACCCTGCTCACTCGCACCACACCCGTTTTCGGGTGCACTTTTACCTGCGCAAAATGTATCGACCATGAATACATGGAATATTTGGAGGCCTCCGCGTTGCCGCGCGATTCTCTTGTCATGTCGATAGAGGGAATGTTGTTTTGTTTCAGCAAGTCAACGATCAGCACTTTTGTGTCCCGGTCGTCTTTTTTATAGATGTACCCATCTTCAAAAACAAGCGCATCGGCTTTTACGTTTTCAAAAGAAGATCGTTTGGCAAGCGCTTCAACCAGGGCCGTTTTTACTGCGGTACACGCTTCAAAAACAGCGGAGCCAACTGTTGAGGTGGTAGTGGAGCCTCCCTGGCTACCGGCTGTGGGAAATGATGAATCGCCGAGTTCAAATTTTATTTTTGATACAGGCACACCCAGTACTTCGTGCGCAATATTCGTCATTGCCGTACCGGTGCCCGGCCCTATATCACTTGTTGCGCTTTGCAGCAGCAGGTTTCCGTCGGGTGTGATCACCGCCCTGCAGTTTGCCACACCGCGCGATGCGCTGAATACGCCTGTACTCATTCCGTAGCCCACCAGCCATTCGCCCTCTTTCATAGAGCCAACCGCGGCATTGCGCTTGTACCAGCCGATCTTTTCTGCGCCAAGCTGGTAGGCCTCCTTCACAAACTTGCTGGAGTAAGGGCGTTTGCGTTCAGGGTCGGTTTCTGTATAATTTTTGATCCTGAAATCAAGCGGGTCCATTTTCAATTTGTAAGCCAGTTCATCCATCGCCGATTCAAGTGCAAAGGCGCCTGTGGCCTCGCCGGGGCCGCGCATCCAGATGGGTGAGCTGATGTCGAGCGGCAGTAACCTGTAACGCGTGTTTACATTGGGCGATTCGTACATGAACTTGGTCATGCTCACCACGCCTTCGGTGAAGTCTTCGTAAGAAGAAGTTTGTGAGATCACTTCGTGTGTGATGCCGGTTAATTTTCCATCGGGTGTTGCGCCCAGTCCTATTTTCTGGATGGTCTGCGGGCGATATCCCACGGTTGTAAACATCTGGTCGCGGCTTTGCACCAGTTTTACGGGCCTGTTCAACGCCTTTGCTGCGGCCACCACCGCTATCTCCTGCGGCCATGTGCGCAGCCCCATGCCAAAACCGCCGCCAACAAATTCAGAGAATACCTGCACATTTTTTTCGGGCAGTTTGAATGCACCCATGATGGCGCGCTGCGTTGATTTTACGCCTTGTGTTTTTGCGTACACGGTAACTTTATCGTCTCCATCCCATATCGCGAGAATTCCATGCAGCTCCATCGGGTTGTGCATTTCAAGGGGCATGGTGTAGGTTGATTCGATGTTTACGGGTGCGGTCTTGTACGTATCCGCATCCCCTCTTTTATAGTCCGGCGAACGCGGTGTTACCGCTGCTTTGTCTTTTTCTTTTTCGAGATCGGTATGCGATGTTTCTGCATTGTAAGAAGCCTTCACCAGCGAAGCAGCATGTTGCGCGCGTTCGAGCGTGTCGGCAATGGCCATCGCGATGGGTTGGCCGCCGAACAGGACCTGGTCGCTGCCCAGGATCCGATAGCGTTGGCCGCCCATAGGAAGAGTTGCATTGTTGTTGGCAGGAGGCGCATCCCAACCCGGAACTGCGGGCATGTTCTGGTGTGTATACACGGCAAGCACACCCGGCGCATTCGCAGCGGCCCTGGTATCGATCGATGTTATTTTTCCACGCGCGATGGTACTGGGAACAAGCACGCAATACGACATCTTCGGCGCATCAAACTCCGCAAAATATTTTGCGCCCCCGGTTACTTTTAATTTACCATCTACCCTGCTGGTCGGGTCTGCGAATTTCTTTTCCATGGTTGGATGTTTGTTGTTGTTCTAAATCCTTGTCGCGGTTGGTGCACTCATTGTTTACGCTCCCGCTTTCTTCAATGCCTCTACAATGGCATTGGGTGCAAGCTTTAGTTTGAAATCGTTGTGGCCATACCCTTTTGCATTTGTCATGGCGATGGTTGCTGCTTTTTGAAAATTATCTTCCGATGCGATTTTTCCTTTGAGGAACTTCTCCGCTTCGGTTAAGCGCCATGGCTTGTGCGCAACACCACCCATGGCGAGTCTTATATCCTGGATCGTTCCGTTTTTTACATCCAGTGCCGCAGCAACAGAAACCAACGCAAAAGCATACGATGCCCTGTCGCGGATCTTCAGGTAATGCGAATGGGCTGCGAGGTTATTGTTCGGGATGGTTACACCGGTGATCATTTCTCCTTTCTGTAAAGTATTGTCTTTCTCAGGGTGGTCGCCCGGCAAACGGTGAAAATCACCGAACGGGATCTTCCGTTCGCCCTTCGCCCCTGTTACCGTAACGGTGGCATCCAGTGCAACCAATGCTACACACATGTCGCTCGGGTGAACGGCGATGCATTGATCGCTCGTGCCAAAGATCGCGTGCATGCGGTTGTAGCCGCCTATGGCGCCACAGCCGCTGCCGGGTTCACGTTTGTTGCAGGGCATGCTGGTATCGTAAAAATAACCGCAGCGTGTGCGTTGCATCATGTTCCCGCCCACACTTGCCATGTTGCGCAGTTGTGGCGATGCGCCTGCTTTGAACGCCATCGACAACAACGGAAAATGTTTTACCACCAGCTCATGTTCCGACACATCCGAATTTTTTGCCAGTGCGCCGATGCGTATGCCCGTGGCCGTTTTCTCTACTGCCGCCAGCGGAACGGAATTGACATCGATCAGGCGCGAAGGTGCAGTAACACCGCGTTTCATCAAATCTATAAGATTGGTGCCGCCTGCAAGAAATGCGGCGCCTTCGTTTTTTGCCAACGCACTTACTGCAGATGCAGCTGTGGCAGCTCTCATGTATTCAAATGCATTCATATTTTCTGCCCTCCATTTTTTGCACTCATTACCGCGTCAACAATATTTGAGTAAGCGCCGCAGCGGCAGATGTTGCCACTCATGTATTCTCGCACCTGGTCGGGACTGTTTGCGTGGCCTTCGCGTACACAACAAACGGCCGACATGATCTGCCCTGGTGTGCAGTACCCGCATTGAAACCCATCGAACTCGATGAATGCTTCCTGCATCGGGTGCAGGTTGTCTCCCTGCGCAAGCCCCTCGATGGTGGTTACTTCTTTGCCTTCCGTGGTAACGGCCAGCGTTAAACAGGAGTTCACCCGCCGCCCGTTCACATGAACGGTGCAGGCGCCGCACTGGCCGTGGTCGCAGCCCTTCTTTGTTCCGGTAAGATGCAGTTGTTCGCGCAGGAGATCGAGCAGGGTAACGCGGGGTTCAACAGACAATTGCCGTGCGCTGCCATTGATCTTTACGTTGAGGGGCATTTTTTCAAATGCTTCGGCAACTCTTTCGTCGAGCCCGTTCTCCGCGGCCCTGATCACCGTTTTGGGTGTAAGCGTGATCGCCGCCAGTACGGATGATTGTTTGAGAAAGGCTCTCCGTGGATTTTCTTCGGGTAATTGATCGGCCATAAAACAATTATTATGCCCTGAATTTACGCTAAAAAGAACGGCTTCCTTCAGTGGTGGTAAATTATTTTTAACGGGATTGCCACCTGGATTAAAAGCGCTATTGCATGTTCAGGCTGCCTGCTTTTTCCATCAGCCTTTGCAGCAATACGGCCTGGTTACCGGCGCGCACGAAATTATGTCCCTCGTATTTCGCGCCGTAGTACACATCGTTGTTCAGGTGATCGGTTAAAAAACGCAGCGCCTGCATGTAGATCATGAATTTGCCGGCGTAGAAAAAATATTTGACCTCTTCCGCAGAAAGTTCATCTTCCATTTCTGCGTAATAGCCCACTACGATCGATTTGTAAACATCATCGCGCACCTGTATCTTACTGAAATCTTTTTCTTCTTCGCTAACCGTAGGCAGGTAGGTCCGCATCATATCACCCACATCGCTGATGAAATAGCCGGGCATCACCGTATCAAGGTCTATCACACAGACCGCCTCGTTGTTTTCATTGAACAGCACGTTGCTGATCTTGGTATCGTGGTGCGTTACCCTTTTCTTAAACGCGGGGTTAACGGATATGGACCGGAAATCCGAAACTATTCCGGCATGCAATCTCATAAACGCGATCAGTTCGGCAGATGCTTCGATCCTTTCAACATTACCCTTTTCAAGCGCGTCGAGAAACTGCCCGTACCGGAGGGAAAGGTCGTGAAAGGATGGCAATGTTGTTTCCAGTGAACCTGCATCAAACCCCGAAAGTAACCTTGTGAAGCGGCCAAACTGCGACGCGGCCTCAAAAGCCTGTGAAGCGTCCTGCACCACATCTTTTGAATGTGATCCGTTTATAAACGGGTACAAACGGTAAAACCCGCCGTCCAGGCTGGCCTCATTCACCAGCGTTCGGCCGTCTGTGGTTGGCACGGGCGCTGCGAAAAGATATTCTGGTGCGTGCTGCCGAAGATAACCGGCGATCGAACAGATGTTGCGGTCTATCGCGCCGGGGTCCGTAAAAACACGGTCGTTGATCTTTTGAAGAATATAACTTTTGCCACCGGCACTGATCTTCCAGGTATGGTTGATCAAACCCGTACCGAACGGGGTTACCTGTGCATCTGCTGCGTTGATCCCATACGATTGCAAAACCCTGGCTACAATATCCATCGCCTAAAATTAAAGGAATGGATCTATTTTAAAAGCGTTAACCGCACCATTACCGGGAAATGGTCAGACGGATACTTGCCGTGGTAAGTGTCTGTCAATATCCCCCACTTTGCAACGTCGAATTTGCCGGTCGTGAAAATATGATCGATCACTTCATTGGAATTGTTTTGTTTTCCGAACGAATTGAACGATCCGTTGCTGGCATATTTCACGGGTGCCGACACGTACGTATCCTTCAACCAGTCAGTGGCAGCAAGGTTTTTGTACCATTCACTTTCGCGCCCGCCGTTCAGATCGCCAACAAAAATCGCAGGTTCATTGCCCGCTATTTCTTTGATTTTCTGAAGGATGAGCTTGCTGCTTTCGATCCTCGCCTTCACGCCCTGGTGATCGTAATGCACGCTGAAAAAGTAGAACTTTCTTTTGCTTTGTTTGTGTTGCAACTGCACCCAACTGCAGATACGGTTCAGGCGGGCATCCCAGCCGGGGCCGGGTTTCTCAGGGGTTTCAGAGAGCCAGAAATCGCCCTGGTTAAGGAGTTTGAATACATCCGTTTTGTAGAAAACGGATGAGTGTTCGCCTTTGTCTTTGCCATCGTCCCTGCCCTTTCCGTAAAATGAATAACCCTTGAGTTGGGCCGCAAGATCGTCGAGTTGGTTTTTCAATCCTTCCTGTATGCCAAACACATCAAAATCGTGAAACTGTATAAGGGAGGCCACAACCGGCGCACGGTTTACCCATAAATTGCCCGAATCGTTTTTATTGTCGTAACGCAGGTTGTAGGTGGCAACGTTGAAGGTTTGTGCACTTACCGAAAAGATGGCACAGACACAAAACAAGGTGAATAGAGCACGCATGGTTTTTTTTTGTGAAAATAGTATTCTGCTGTTAACTCAACAATAAGTTTAAGCGATGGCCAAACATTTTGATATTTTTGAAACATGAAACTACAATTCTGGTCGCTCGGAAAACCGCACGAGGCCTACGCCAGGCCCGGCATCGAGGAATTTACAAAACGGCTCACCAATTATTTCTCCGCCGACTGGAACATCATTCCCCCACCCAAAAACGCGGGCAATCTCTCTGAAACCGATCTTAAAAAAGCGGAGGCCACGAGTGTGCTGCAACAACTGCAGAAAGACGATTACCTTGTTCTGCTCGATGAGCGCGGTAAATCGTTCAGTTCACCCGAGCTGGCGCAGTTCATCCAGCAACGTGCAAATGAAAGCACCAAGCGCGTTGTGTTCCTGATCGGCGGTGCTTTTGGGGTTGACGAGTCTGTGGCGAAACGGGCAGATCTTACCTGGAGCCTCTCGAAACTGGTTTTCCCGCATATGCTTGTCAGATTGATCCTTGCCGAACAGCTTTACCGAGCCTGCACCATCCTTCGAAATGAAAAATACCACCACGCATGAATTAATAATTACTACTTATTAATTATAAATTATAAATTAGGCTATGGTTACTCTTACAGCAACGATCATCATCCTGCTACTTACCTGCGTGGTATCATTCACGGCGTTTTCGAACGACAAGATCATCAATGACCTGATCTTCCATCCACCGGCCATTACCAACCGCAAGCAATGGTACCGTTTCCTAACAAGCGGTTTCATACATGCAGACTTTGTGCACCTCGCGTTCAACATGTACACGTTCTTTCTTTTTGGAAATAAAGTAGTGGAGCCAACCTTCATTGAAATATTTCATACGTCGGGAAAAATGCTGTACGTGGTACTGTATCTCACGGCGCTGGTGGTTTGTTTGCTTCCAACCTACCTGAAGCACAAAAACGATTACCATTACAGGAGCCTTGGGGCATCCGGGGCCGTGTCTGCCATCATTTTTGTCGGCATCGTTCAATACCCGATGATGAAGCTGCAGATCTTTCCATTACCGATTCCCATCCCCGCTTTTATCTTCGGGCCATTGTACCTGGGCATTTCCGCGTACCTCGCAAAGAAAGGAAGGGGCAACATCAACCATTCAGCGCATATATGGGGAGCGGTTTACGGGATCGTGTTTTATGCCGTTACCTGCCAGTTTCTTACGGATGAGCGTCCATTGCAGGATTTTGTTACGCAGGTGAAGCTTTACCTGGAGAACCTTTAAAAACGAACACAGTGCGGAAGGCTACCGGCCTGTTTTTTCAAAACGGATGCAGATGGCATCTTTTGATGGGTCGGATATTTTAAACCTGTCATCGATCCTTTGCCCGATCACCCAGGCAATCCTCCCGGCGCTTTCGATCACCCATGTATTTTCTTTTTCCGTCCTGGATAATTTCTGATCGATGAAAAAGCGGCTGAGTTTTTTTTTCTTTTGCATGCCCAGCGGGTAGAAATAATCACCCGTTTTGCATTTGCGCAGCAACAACGGGTAGCTGATCACCGAAGGATCCAACCATGCTTCGTTTGTATCGCTTTGGTTGTTGAATTTGGCACAATGAAAGGTTAGAACACCGTTTTCGAATGCGACCTTCTTATCCTCTTCCCCTACCAGGATGTGTTGTGCGGCGCCAATTGCAAGCGGTGCGATGATCAGCCAGTTCCTGTTGCGGATGATGCGGTGCGTGGGTGACGATTGATAGCTTCCACTGTCTGCTTCCAGCAATTTCACTACTTCCTCTGTTTGCGCGGCGCTGAAACCAAAAGGTTTGATCAGCTCCCAGGCGATCGTGTGCAGCGGCTTTGCTTTTTTCAGTTTCAGAACAGGAACATGGATCTCGTTGTTCTTTTGTTCGACCAGTTTTGAAAGATGGAGATCGATGGATTGTTTGTACAGTACAGAGACCTCATTAAACCGTTCGATGTTCTTAACAAGGTTGTCGTCCACCTGCGGAAACACTTCCCTGATCTGCGGGAGCAATTGGTTGCGGAAAAAATTTCTTGTGTATTTATCAGATGCATTGGAAGAGTCTTCCACAAAGTCAAGCGCTTCCTGTTTCGCGTATTCCACCAGGTCTTTCTTCTTGAACGACAGCAAGGGCCGGATGATCCTTCTTTCGGCAACAATCGGTTGGATACCCATCAATCCCTGGATCCCCGTGCCGCGGAAAAAATGCATCAGCAGGGTTTCAATGTTGTCATCTGCGTGATGTGCGGTAACGATGAAAGAAGGTTTGTCCCAGCCCGCTATCACTTCCGAAAACCATTGGTAGCGCAGGTTTCGTGCGGCTTCCTGGATCGCTGTTTTGTTTGTGGCGGCATAAGCAGCCGTATCAAATTTTTTAACCAGTACTTCCCTGCCATATTCCTCCGCCAATGCACGTACAAAATTTTCATCGCGCTGGCTCTCCTCTCCCCTCAATTGAAAATTACAATGAGCGATGGTGTAATCGAAACCCGATTCATGTACCAGGTTAACCAGCACCACGCTATCCATACCGCCGCTCACCGCCAGCAACAACCTGCAGTTGGAGAAGGAAAGCTGCGGAAATTGTTTTTTCCAGTGTTGTTGAAATTGATTGAGCAAGGTTGAGGGTTTTCGGTAAGGCGTTTGTATTTGTAGAAATGGTAGAGAAAAAAAGCAGGCGTCAGATGATTGGAGAATTTCTTTCTCCAATCATCCAATCCTTTTCACACACGCATGCAAAACACATGTCCACTAATTAACTCTTCTTCCAACCATCCTTCAGAGTAACCGTACGGTTAAAGACGAGTTTTTCTTTTGTACTTTCTTTATCCATGCTGAAATAGCCTTTGCGGATAAATTGGTATCGGTCGTTGATCGTATCGTTGAGTAATGCGGGTTCTGCGTATGCGTTCGGTATTATTTCCAGTGAATTTTCGTTGATGTGGTCCTTGAAATCGCCTTCTGCGTTGGCAACATCTTCTACTTTGAACAGGCGGTCGTACAAACGAACTTCCGCGGTCACGGCATGCGCAATGCTTACCCAATGCAAGGTTCCTTTCACGTTGATGCCCGAAGTGTCCGATCCGCTTTTGCTTTCTGGAATGTAGCTGCAGTGCAGTTCCGTGATGTTTCCATCGGCGTCTTTGATCACCTCATCACATTTGATAATGTAGGCGCTTTTGAGGCGAACCATCTGCCCCGGTGCGAGGCGGAAATATTTTTTCGGCGCCACTTCCATAAAATCTTCGCGCTCTATGTAGAGTTCCCTGCTGAACGGTACATCCCTGTGACCACCATCGGGATCCTCGGGGTTGTTTTCGCTGCTCAGCATTTCAGCATCGTTGTTGTAATTGGTGATCACGATCTTCAAAGGATCGAACACCACCATCCTTCTCAATGCGATCTTGTTGAGGTGTTCGCGCACACAGAACTCGAGCAGGCTCACATCGATGAGGTTTTCTCTTTTGGCTACGCCGATGCGTTCGCAGAAATCGCGGATCGCTTCGGCAGTGTAACCACGGCGACGCATACCGCTGATGGTAGACATACGCGGGTCGTCCCAACCGCTCACATGGTTCTCATTCACGAGTTGCAGCAGTTTGCGTTTGCTCATAACGGTGTAGGTCATGTTCAAACGCGCAAACTCATACTGGCGCGAAGGAAATATACCGAGTTGTTCGATGCACCAATCGTACAGGTCGCGGTGCGGAACAAATTCGAGGGTACAGATGGAATGTGTGATGTGCTCGATCGAATCGCTTTGCCCGTGCGCAAAATCGTACATCGGGTAAATGCACCATTTGTCGCCTGTGCGGTGGTGGTGCGCGTGTTTGATGCGGTAGATGATGGGATCGCGCAGCAACATGTTTGGCGAAGCCATGTCTATTTTTGCACGCAGCACTTTGCTGCCGTCTTCGTATTTGCCCTCGCGCATTTCGGTAAAGATCTGCAGGTTCTCTTCTACGGTGCGCTCCGCAAATTGGTTTCTTACACCGGGCGATGTGGGTGTGCCTTTCTGGTGGGCAATTTCATCGCTGGTGCTGTCGTCAACATAGGCCAGGCCTTTTTGGATGAGTTGCACCGCAAAACCGTACAGCTTTTCGAAATAATCCGAAGCATAGAATTCATTCGCCCACTCAAAACCCAGCCAGCGAACATCGTCTTTGATGCTTTCTACGTATTCGGTTTCCTCTGTGGTGGGGTTGGTATCGTCGAAACGCAGGTTGGTGGTACCGCCGTATTTTTTGGCCAGGCCAAAATTGAGGCAGATGCTCTTGGCATGGCCAATGTGCAGGTAACCGTTCGGCTCCGGTGGGAAACGGGTGGTAATAGACTGGTACTTTCCACTCTTCAGATCCTCTTCTACGATCTCTTCGATAAAATTCAGGCTTCTTTCTTCGCTCATTTTGCTTTCTTTCTAAGGCAGCAAATGTACGCATTTGGAGGTTGAGGTGGATGGGTTGGCCCTTTAATCCTCTATTCCCTTAACCACATAATTCTCCACGAACGAAATAGCGGCCACCATATCGGTGTGCAGGAGCCTGTCCTGCTCGTTGAAACTGATCTTTTCACGGAACCTGCCCATCAGGTCTTCGAGAATGGGCGATGTTTTCCTTGGCCGCCTGAATTCCAGGGCCTGCGCGGCGCTGAGCAATTCGATAGCGAGCACTTTTTCTACGTTGTTGATCACACGCAGGCACTTGGTGGCTGCATTGGCGCCCATGCTGACATGGTCCTCCTGGTTGTTTGACGAAGAAATGCTGTCTACCGAGGCCGGCGTACAAAGCTGTTTGTTCTCGCTTACAATGCCCGCCGCGGTGTATTGCGGAATCATAAAGCCGGAATTGAGGCCGGCGGCCTTAACCAGGAACAAGGGCAGCCCGCGTTGGCCGCTGATCAGCTGGTAGGTGCGCCGTTCGGAAATATTCGCGATCTCGCTCATTGCGATCGACAGGTAATCGAGCGACAGCGCCAGCGGCTGCCCGTGAAAATTACCACCGCTAACGATGAGGTCGTGTTCGGGGAAGATATTCGGGTTATCGGTAACAGAATTGATCTCCCGTACAAATACGCTCAAAATATGGTCAAACGCGTCTTTGCTTGCGCCGTGTACCTGCGGAATGCAACGGAAGGAATAAGGATCCTGCACCTGCTCTTTCTTTTGCGCGCCAATCTCGCTGCCATTTAAATAACTGCGTAAAATACGCGCGGTATTTACCTGCCCCCTGTGTGCGCGCACCTCGTGGATGTGTGGATCAAGCGGCTCGCTTATGCAGTCGAAGGCATCGAACGAGAGGGCGCTGATGAGGTCGGCCATTTGTAAGAGGTGTTCGGCTTTTTTGAGGCAATACAACCCGTAGGCGCTCATAAACTGGGTACCGTTTATAAGCGCGAGCCCTTCTTTGCTTTGCAGGTGAATGGGCTCCCAGCCAAACTTTTGCATGGCCTCTGCTGCGCTCATTTTTTTGCCCCCGTGGTATACTTCACCGAGACCGAGCAGGGGCAGGCTCAGGTGGCTCAGGGGCGCAAGATCGCCCGAAGCGCCGAGGGAGCCCTGGGTATAAATTACGGGTAGCACATCGTTGTTGTACATATACATCAGCCTGATCACCGTATCGATCTGCACACCGCTGTTGCCATAGCTGAGCGATTTGATCTTCAGCATCAGCATGAGTTTTACAATGTCTTTGGGCACTTCTTCGCCCAGTCCGCAGGCATGCGACACGAGCAGGTTGTATTGCAGTTGTTCGATCTGGCTCGCATCTATCTTAACGTTCTGGAGAAAGCCGAAGCCGGTATTGATGCCGTAGAAAAGGCCATCTTCCTGTTCCATTTTGGCATCGAGGTAGGCGCGGCAGGCGAGGATGCGCTCGTGGGCATCGAAGGTTATGGAAACGTGCTGGCCATAATCGAGGAGGTCTTTAACCTGGTTAAAATGCAGCCATTTTCTATCGAGCGGAAGGTAATTGTAACTCATCAGGGCAATCGTTTGCCGCAAAGTAAGAGCGAAACGCTTACCATCGCTCCTATCCCATGTATTTTATTGTGATTTTCCGGCAAATTGGCCGGGCCGCCACAAAACAGGCGCCGCCCACTTGTTTTGCACCCATTTTTTCCGTTATTTTGCGCTCCCTCAAAAGGACCGGTAGCTCAGCTGGATAGAGCACAAACCTTCTAAGTTTGGGGTCATTGGTTCGAATCCAATCCGGTTCACAAAGCTTCTCTATCGAGAAGCTTTTTTTAATTTGTAATAGTACCAGGCAGCTCATTACGTTGAGGCTAAATGAGCATGAGCTTACTATTTTTCAGTTGCATTACGTATCCGATATTTCCTTATGTTTATAGCAAACTAACTGCCGCAATATGTGGAAGCAACTAACTCTTTCCGTGTGCCTGATGATCTCCTCATGTACATTATTTGCACAAGGTGTTGCAACAGGTGATATGCCGACCTGGTTGTTCCGTCTGAAACCAGATCTTGGTAAGGTCCCGGCAGCGAGGGAAATCAGCAATGGATATTATTTGGAGCTGCTCGACTTACAGACGAATGTTCCGGCCCAGGCTGAGTATACACATTTTATCCGTCATATAGTGAATGAAACAGGGGTGCAGAATGCCTCTGAGGTTTCGGTAGAATTTGTACCGGATTACCAGCGCGTGATCTTTCACCGGATTTCCGTGATCAGGGAAGGGAAAATTGTCAGCACACTGAATGCATCGCACATAAAAGTTGTTCAGGAAGAAACATCGGCCGGTGATTTTCAATATAATGGAATCAAGCGGGCATTTGTTGTCCTGAAAGATGTTCGCAGCAATGACAGGATCGATGTAGCTTATACGGTTACCGGTTTCAATCCTGTTTACAAAGGGCGCTTTACCAACGAGTTTTATTTTTATTCAGGCGTCGCTGTATCAAACTATTTTCGGACGATTATTACAACGAAGACCCACCCGCTGAATTTCAGTTATTTCAATGAAGCACCTTCTCCAAGGAGATTTCATCATGATGACACCCTGATGTATTTCTGGCAGGATCCTCCGCTTAAAGCTCCGGAAACAAGCAATGCTGCGCCCAGCTGGTATAGCCGCTACAATTCAGTATCCGTAACGGAATACAAAAGCTGGAAAGAGGTGGCAGACTGGGGAATGGATCTTTTTCGACATTACCAGGTTCCACTTTCACCCGTTGTAAAAAACAAGGTAGCTGATCTGATGAAGAAGGCAGGGGGAGATAAAATGCAGTTCGCAGCGCTGGCTACCCGGTTTGTACAGGACGAGATCCGTTACCTCGGCATGGAGATCGGCATCTACACCCATAAGCCGCATGATCCAGGGCAGGTTTATTCGCAACGATATGGTGATTGTAAGGACAAAGCCTTTCTGCTGACTATGATGTTGCGGGAAGCTGGTATCAATGCCTATGTTGCGCTTCTAAGCACAACCCTTACAACCGGCCTGATAAAAGAAGACCCGGCTCCTCATAAATTCAATCATGTTATTGTAGCCGTTTACAATGGTAAAGCATACCAGTTCATCGATGCAACCATCTCTTCCCAGCGCGGATCCTTCAATGATATCTTTGTGCCGGCTTATGGTTATGCATTGGTGCTTCGCAGTGAAACAACAACGCTGGACGAGGTTACTCCCGGAAAGATCAAGAAGTCGGATGTCCGGGAGAGGTTGTTTGTGAAGTATAAAGAAGCGGGGCCCTCCCTGTTGGAAGCGGATACTTATTACGATGGAGGATCAGCCGACTTTAACCGGAGTAATTTTGCAGGAATCGGCCTGACCAATCTGCAGGATAATTTTCTACGTTATTATAACAGGTATTATGACAGCGTTGAAGTAGAGAAGGAACTCGTTATTACGGACGACCCTGTTAAAAACCAGTTGCAGGTTTCAGAAAATTATCGGTTGCCCGCGTTGTGGAAGACCAAAGAAAACGGGAAAGAATATTTCAGCTCGATTTCTCACGGACTTCTGGAATTTTTCCCCAATCCCGGAAACTCTTACAAGAAAGGCCCTCTGAGCCTTCCCTTTCCGTTAGACGCGCATTATTCACTTGAGCTGCATTTGCCCGAAACCTGGGGCTTTCCAAATGACGAATATCATATTAGTAATGATTACTACCATTTTGACTTTACTATCAAGCAGAGAGACAGTGTGGTTACGCTGGACTATCGGCTGGTGACGCTGAAGGATAACATCCCGGAGGAGCGTGTGAATGGTTACCTGCAGGACTACAAACATATAATCGAGCGTTTTGAATATACGTTGACAAGGGGGGAAACAACGAAAGGTTATACAGCACCAACAAACGCACCGGTTGCCCAGGGTATCAATGCAATCGCGCTCATTGTCTGCCTCATCACGCTTGCGGCATTATTTTTACTCTTCCGTTATTGTAACAAATTATCAGTTGAGACAATCTATATACGTGGCAGCGGTCTTCCATTAGGCGGCTGGCTGATCGTACTGGGATTAGGTTTACTTGCGACGATCATCATCCAGGCAATACCGCTCTTCAATTTCAACTTTTTTAGTCTTTCGGTGTGGCAGAATATGAAGCAAATGGGTGGAACAAACCTTGGCGTTTTGGTGATGATCGAAGAGATCATAAATATTATCCTGATCGGTGCCTATGCCGCCAACCTGTATTGGTTTATCAAGCGGAGGGATATCTTTCCCCGTGCTTTTATAACCACCACAATCCTGAAACTATGTCTCATACTCTTGTTGGGCTTTTTTTATACCGTCATCCCCTATCCTGCAACGTTAGGAGATTTTACCAAAGATATTCCCGGCCAATTCGGAAGAACAGCGGTTTATGCCGCTATCTGGATAACATACCTATTCCGTTCCGAAAGAGTAAAAAACACCTTCATTGAACCTTACAATGTAGAAAGAGAAAACCACAACAGTCGGGAGACTTCAGAAGAGGAGAACATTCAAACGCAGGGCGAGACAGGTTTTTTATCAACCGGTGAAACGGGTGTTGTGGAGTAGTTCAAAAAAAAATCAGTTGGCTCACATCGTAACGGGAAGAATACATATTCTTTCCGTTTTTTTATTCTATGGCAAAAGTGCTTTTTTGAATTTCTATTTTAAATCCAGATACCAATTACTATTGTGCCTTTATTCTCCGCAGCGTATCCTCAAAAAAACTCATTTCAGAACGTCTCCGCATACGTCTCCCAAGGGGACTCTACGGTTATAGGGCCACACATGTCCTCATGAAAAACAAGATTCATGTTTGGGATGAGCGGCTCTAAATTTATCTATTTGACGTGGCCGCCTGTTATGCTACAAAAATGTGCAGCACCCAAACCGCAGAATTTCCTTTGGTACTGCTGTAAGCTTACATCGGCGCGGTATAAATTCGGATTTCCTATATGATCGCAGGTCGCATCCCTGCCGCATGATGCCGACTTTTGGCTACCGCACCTGCACATTCCTCACCAAACGCACGGACTGCCCCGAAGCGGGATCGGCTTGTTTGATCAGTGGGTTAGCCCCCTTGGCTGTGATCACAAAGATGAGGTTGCCTTTAGAATCAGGTGCCGGATCCGCGATCCACCAATGTCCTTCAAAATACTGTTGAGAAAAAACAGCAGCGCCATACTCAACTGAACCGCCCGGAAATGCGTTGAATCCACTGGAATTATCTCCATCATAACTATCACCGCTCCAGTCAAAGGGGTCGCCCCAACCGGATTTACTTTTTAGTTTCTTATTGAGCGCACCCTGGCTTTGTGCCATCCTCGTGAAGTCAGCTTCAGAGGGAACCCTCCACCCTTTCGGTGCAAATCCGCGGGCATCTGATACGGCATACCAGTTGTACAATTTACCGTACAGGCTATCGTTTGCTTTATCAAATTTATAATGGCACCATACAGGTTTTTTGGCGGTGTAGGCGGCTTTCCATTCCGCGCCGTTTCTTGCTTCCGGTATATCATCCCCGTTTGCAAACCGTGTCCAGGTCCAATTGCTGGCAGCCCACCTGGCATTGCCGATCGTCACTTCTTCAAATTTGATTTCAAAACCAGGCGCTGGTTTATTGTCGATCTCGGATCTGTGGTAGCCGGCAAAGGCAAGGGTGACGAGCGAAAGCGGTAAGATGAATTTGAGATTCATAGTAATACTAAAATACAAAAATGTTTCGTATACCCGGCGCCTGTGTAATGGAGCCTTTTACTGACCAGACGGATCGTTGCCGTTATACGTTATGATCTCCGATCTGAACTTATGCCCCACAGGTATTTTAAATGATCCAATCTGTACGTACTCCCGGCTTATCAGGTCCAGTTTATCCTTGTTTACCGTATACGAGCGATGGATCCTTTTGAAATTGCCGGGGAGCAGCTCCATCAGTTTCTGCATGGTAAGATGGGTAAGGTAGCTTCGTGTTCCGGTGATGATCTTTAAGTAGTCCTTCATCGATTGCACATAGAGTATATCGCCGAAATACAGCTTAACCAACTCGCCATTCACTTTAATATAAAAATATTCTTTTACCGGTGCAGGCGGCTCGGCAACCTGTTGCAGATAACGCTGGATGCTCCTGGTAAAACGCTCAAAGGTGATCGGTTTTAATAGATAGTCTACAGCCTCCAGTTCAAACCCGGTGACGGCAAACTCTGAATACGCGGTGGTAAAAATGAATTTCGGCGGATTTTTCAACGACCTGATAAAATCTATACCACTCACAACCGGCATACGGATATCCAGGAAGATCAGGTCAATCTGCTGCTGGTGCAATATGCTGAATGCTTCCACCGCGGTAAAACAGGTTGCAGTGAGTTCGAGCCCGGGTGTCTGCGACAGATATTTTGCGATTACCTGCTGGGCCAGCGGTTCATCATCAACGATCATACACTTTACCATCTTAGTCAAGCATTAGGGTCAAGAGAATTTTATAAACCGAACTTGTGCTGTCTATCGTGAGAGAATGTTTACCAGGATACAAGATCGCCAATCTTTTTTTCGTGGTTGCCAGGCCTATTCCCGCCGGCGTTGAAACAGCCTGCGGTACGCGGGAGTTGGCAACTGATAACGTAAACTCTTGCCCCGTGAGACAAACGACAATATCGATAAACCCCTCGGCTGTTTCATTCTCCGTTCCGTGTTTGAATGCATTTTCAATAAAGGGCAACAGCAGCAAGGGTTCAATTGCCGCAGTATCATCGATTCCCTGTGTATCAAAACGGATGCTGATACGTTCGCTGTAACGTACAGACTGCACATCGATATAGTTATTGATAAAACGAACTTCGTTTTTTAACCGCACTTTCTGGTGATCCGATTCATAGATCACGTAGCGCATCATATCCGATAATTTTGACACCAGCGGGGCGGTCAATTCAGACCGCTGGAGTGCCAGCGAATATATATTATTCAGCGTATTGAAAAAGAAATGCGGTTGCAGCTGCGCTTTGAGATGGCGCAGATCGGCTTCCGCCTGTAGCCGCTGCAATTCGCGCAGTTGCTTATCCTGCCTGTCCTGGTGAACAAAATAGCCAAGTGCTGTCATCTGCACGACCTGCAACATAAGATAACTGATGGTAAAGCTCAATCTTCCGTTGCTGCGGCTGAATTTTTGTGCTTCCGTTCTCAACTGCGCCGGAAGAAAATTCATTTTACTGATGGTCCCATACATGCCGTATTTTATAAAGAATTCCATGAAAACAACAAAGCCCGCAAAAGCCAGGAGAAAATAGAAGTATTTTTTTTTCAGCAGCAGGCGCTTGATCGCGAGCAGGTAAAAAAGATAGTAAGCAAAAAAGTGGTACGATCCCCATACAAGCCGCCGGATCACGTTAACCGAATAATAGCTTGTACTGAACTGCTCCGGCTGTTCGTTAAACGAATATTCAAGATCGGATAACAGGGGTACACAAAAAGATACAAAAGCAAAAAATGCGATCTCTATTTTTGCATATTTATCAAACTTGAATGGTTGACTGACTGCAGACATAGTATAAAGCTAACGCAATTAGCCGCTGGTTTTTGTTGCGCTTACCCCTGCAATGGCTGTATTTCGACGGAGCCTTTGTTTTTTTCGACAAAGATGCCCATACAACCATTACACGAATTATTAATCAGTCTCATCGAATAAACCATCACCAGGCGCTGGCAGCGATTATGTTTACAAAAAAAACATGAAACGTTTACTGCTATTATTAATGACAGCGACAGCCTTCAACGCACAATCTCAGCAAACCGACAGCGCGGATAAATTGCTCCGGGCCACACTCTCCAGGTTGCAATCGCTCACAACACTCAGCTATAACCAGGTTCGCGAAACGATGTATTATGGCGAAAATTACCACAATGTTTTTGAGTCTTCGCTTTACTTCGATTTTACAAAAAAAGAAGCGATGACAGGTTTCCGGTTCCAGGCCTCCACCGCTGATCGGAATTTTATTTTCGACGGATCGCGGGCCTTCAACATCAACAAAGAAAAACTGACCATAGATTCCATTTCCATCCGCACGATAAAAGGAATAGAGAACAACAGCTTTCTCTATCATTCGGTAGCGATGATACGCAATGCTATCCCGCTGGTTCTTGCCAACGACTCCATAATGCGTTTTGCAGGAGATACATTGATTAATGGACGCTACTACGATCACATCACCTTAAATTGTCCTGAACGATTGTATTTCCAGATTTTCAATGGCGTTCTTTACATGGATAAAGCAGGCAGCAGGATGCAGTACCACCTCATTACAGATAAGAAAACTCACCTGCCGTATATGTTTGTTCAAAAATACATCCGCAGTGCAGTGGATGACCGTGATTTTGTAAAGACGATTTATAGCAACATGAATGAACAACCAGACGCTCCCGCCAGTTCAAGCTGGGCCTATGCCAGCTATTCCGAAAGGTACAAACCTTACGTTGCGCCAACGAGAAAGGCAGTTGTAAAACCAGGTGATACCTTGGCTGATTTCAACCTGCCATCTCTTACAGCAAAAGGAAAGTCGATGATTAACTACAGCAGTTTCAAAGGAAAAGTAGTACTGCTCGATTTTTGGTTCAGAACCTGCGGCCCATGTATACAAGCGATGCCAAAGTACAACTTACTCCAGGCGTCATTTATAAATGAAGGATTCCGGCTGGTCACTGTTAACATACAGGATACAGAGGAAGAAGTTCGTTTTTTCTATAATAAATTTCAACCCAACTATACCATGCTGATACAGGGAGAAAAGCTTTTCGACAAACTTGGCTTTACCGGTTGCCCCAGCGCAGTGCTCGTAGACACACATGGTAAAGTAGTGAAAACGTATATAGGGTTTAACGAGGCCGAGATGTCCAAAGACATCAGGGCATTGCTCAACTAAATTATCTATAAATTAAATAAGGCAAAACGTTGCTTCAAAATGAATAAAGAAACTGTGCCGGCCGATCGTCTCGAACAGCGCTTACTATTTTTATTCTCCGCAGAGTATTCTTAAAGAAAACTAGTATAAGAAGGTCTCCGCAGATGTTTGTGATTTTGACGCGTTATAATGAAACGCTGCCGGGAAGAAAAATGGAAAACGTTATTTTACTTACCACGGCATCCACTGAATCTCGAGCTACTCCTATTGTCATGCACCATCCAACTCAATTATTTTCTTCACCCCTGCTTTCTCTACAAACTTCACATCATGAGATATAATAATAATAGTACCCTCATACGCCTGAACAGCATGTGAAAGCACTTCGATGTTCTGAATATCAAGATTGTTGGTAGGTTCATCGAGGATAACGATGTCAGGCGGACGGTTTCTGACCGTAAGACAGCAAAGCGTCAACCGCATCTTCTCCCCTCCACTCAAATGGCTGCAATACTGGTCCCAGTGTGCTTGTCCGAATAAAAACCGGTTGAGCCGCGCTTTTACTTCGTGTTCGCTCAGGTCTCCATTGTTAAATTGCTGGGCCTGTTGGTATACCGTGCGTTGGTTATCGATCAAAGAATAATCCTGGTCAATACAGATTGCATCGCTTTTGGCACGATAAAAATTTCCTTGCTGCGGATTCAATTCGCCGACAATGATCTTTACCAGTGTAGTTTTACCTGAACCATTTTGCCCGGAAATCGCAACACGCTCACCGGTGGTGATGTGAATATCAAGAGGGTTTTTCCAAATCCAGTTTTGCCCGTCGTAACGGTAATTGATGCCTGTTGCATCGAATAATACTTTACCCCCGTGAAGGCCTGTTTGCATAAATTCCAGTTTGATGGAACCGGTTTTCACCATGTTCGATCGCAGCGCCTGCAGCTGTTGTGAGAGTTGGGCGATCTTTTCCGAATGTACGTCTTTGGTTTTCGAGGTACTGTTCTCTGCCTTGTTACGCAATGTGTTCATCATAATCCTCGCTACACCGGCTTTATCCTGCTTCCCTTTGCCCCGGCTGTCTGACCTTTGTTGCTGCTCCATCACCTTCCTTTCGGTTTCTCTTGCTTTCCGCAACGCCTTTTCAGAAGCCCGCAATGTTAAGGCAAGCGCATGCTTCTCTATCTCTTTCTGGGCCGCGTAAAAATCATAGTTCCCGCCATAAACAACAATACCTTCCTTGCCTAGCTCACAGGTAGTGTTTAGCAGGTTTAACAATTCCCGGTCGTGACTGACTACGATCAGCGAGCTTTTTGTTGACCGTATAAATGCATACAACAATTCCCTCCCGTTGCCATCAAGGTGATTGCTCGGTTCATCCAGCAACACGATGCGTGGTTGATGAATGGTGATCGCACTCAAAAAAACCCTTGTCTTCTCTCCGCCACTGAGTGATCCCATTTTCCGGCCAAGATCCATACCGGTCAATCCCCAATGCTGCAGTGCCTGGTTACATCGTTCCTGAATCGTCCAGTCATCATCCACAAGTAAATAATTGTTCGCCGAAACATTACCGTCCAATATTTCCCTGAGCGCCTGCAATTTTTCACCTACCTGCATTGCATCGGCAACAGGCAGCTCCTCGAATTGTCCAAAATGCTGTGGTACATAAAAAGGTGGTGTATCGGAAAAGATGGTTCCGTCGAGCGGCTTTGTAAGCCCCATTACAATTCGCAGGAATGTTGATTTCCCGGATCCATTGTTCCCGATGAGTGATATTTTGTTGCGGTCCTGAAGCGTAAGATTGACATCCCGAAACAGCAGTTCTTCATTGGGATAGGCATAAGACAGCCCTTGTATGCTAAGCATGTTTATTTCTTTAAAGAATACAAAATCGCTGTGCCGCAATTGCGGTCAGCAGTTTGGGTTCATTGGAAAGAAATAAAATATCACATGCTGATCTGGAGAATTAAAAGTCAAAATTACAGAATTATAGTTAAGCGTGCAAAATCCTGCTGAATGGTCTGATAAATCGCTTCAAAGGGATTTACCGCCCTCGGCATCGATCTTCCCCCTGCTATAGGAATCAGCCTTCGCCGGGCCGGGCATAGCTGGATGTTGTACATTGTATAACTTTAACTCAGGCAAAATGATGGAAGTACAAACTGGGAAGCCATCGAAATTCAAGCCCCCAATCGTTACAATCTAAAACGACCAACCATGAATGTCCAGGTTTTTAAATCGTTCCGCGCGCCCGAAAGCGGGTTTGCTCCGATGCTGTATATTCCAAATGGAACGACTGACGTGAGTTTCTACGAAAAAGCATTTGGCGCAACAGAAACAAGAAGGTTTGGCAACAGCGATGGCAGTATTCATGTTTCGGAGTTTGTGATAGAGGAATCGATGTTCCACCTGCATGAAGTGACGAAAAACGCAAAGGCGCTTGATCCCGGTGCAACCGGCGGACATACCACTGTGGAGATCGGTTTATTTGTTGCAGATGTACACGCCGTAGTTGAAAAAGCAGTGGCTGCAGGAGCCACGATAACCTCAGCCGTTCAGGATTACGACTATGGTTACAGGCAGGCGACAATAAAAGATCCATTCGGGCATCTCTGGACAATACAGCAGGCGATCTAAGCGTCGGAATAGTCCGGAAATAATGTTCAGTAAAATGCGACTGGGTTCACGAAATGCTGAAAGCCACTGCTGTAGCGACTTTCAGCATTGCACCTTGATTGAACATTGAACCAACGTTTCACGAAACGAATTTTCGTTCTTGAAAAATTGACCAACTTCCTTTAGTCAGTCACTTTTAACGATTGAATAAATCCGTCAACTATATTGAAATGGAATTTTAGCGTAAGCGGACTGCCGGGAAAGGTTCCCGACACTTCGGCGGATAAAATGCCCGATGTACCATTTTCCTGGAAACCGAGCGGCTTCATAGTGGATCGATATTTTTCGTTGCTTTCAGCTATCCAATGTTCAATTTCTGTTCTGCCGGTATGTACTTTGCCTTCATCATGCACGATTGCTGTTTCGGCAAAACAATTTGCGTAGGCCGTACTGTCAAACTCGTTTTGCGCTTTTACTAATGCTGAGATAACTTTTGGTAAATTCATTTTTCCTGATTTTGTTTTATTAAATAGTAGGCACCGTTCCGCCGTCAATGATGAATTCTGTTCCTGTGAGATAGCCTGCCCTCGGTGATACCAAAAAGCCTACCAATTCAGCCACTTCTTCGGGTTCAGCCGGTCTTCCGAAGGGGATTCCACCCAATGCATCCATTACAGTTTGCTGCGCTTCTGCTACTGTGCTTTTTGCATTTCTTGCGATCTCTCCCAGCCAGGCTACCGATGCTGTTGTCTTGATCCATCCCGGCGAAACCGTGAGCACGCGTATGCCTTTCGGCGCAACCTCGTTCGACAAACTTTTGCTGTAATTTCTCAATCCCGCCTTTGCGGCAGCATACGGCAAGGTTGAATCATATAAAGGCAGTTTGCCTTGAATAGAAGCGATGTGAATGATAACCCCGCTTTTTCGATCGATCATCTGAGGCAAAAATCCCCTGTCCAGCCGCACGGGAGCCAGCAGGTTGGCTTGTAAGGTTGATTGCCAGTCTTCATCGGTCAATGCGGCAAAGCCACCAGCCGGCGTAACCGACGAGCCAAGGTTGTTCACAAGAATGTCCAATCTTCCATAAGTAGACAGTACTTCGCTGATCACTTTTTGAGATCCTGCTGCCGTGCTTAGGTCTGAAGCGATAAGATGCAAGCTGTTGTTTTCTATTTCCGGCGCGTTCCTTGCGGTAATAATTACCGTTGCACCAGCCTGTAAAAGCCTTTCTGCAATGGCCTTCCCGGTTCCTTTTGTGCCGCCGGTTACCAGTGCAATTTTGCCATTTAACTCGCTACTCAATTCTTTTTCCATTTTTTCCTTTTTTGTTTTTTGAATTCTGATGAGCAAAATTGAGCAGTACGATCAGTTTATACAAGTACGGAAAATGGAATTGCATACTGATAATTTTATCCCTATTGTACATCTTCGCCTATTGGGCTAATTTTGTACGATGAAAGAAAGGAAGATACCGTTGAACCTGAATTGCGGGCTTGACCTGGTTGGCGAGGTATTGTATGGTAAATGGAAGATCCGTTTACTTTGGTTTATAGATCAAGGGCATAAACGCCCCAGCGAACTGCAACGGAAGATACCTGATGCTTCGAGAAGGGTGCTGAATATGCAATTGAAAGAACTCGAGCATCATGAGTTGATCTCCAAAACCATCTACCCGGTGGTACCGCCTAAAGTAGAGTATCAGCTAACTGAGTTTGGAAAAAGCCTTATTCCTGTGATATTGGCCATTGGGCAATGGGGCGATGCAAATGAAAAACGCTTGAGGGCCTTAATTGAGGTCCAGGAATCACAGGAAGTTTAGAACCAATAAGGCTCAAACGATCGCGTCCTTTATTGCAGTTAGTGTTTGCCTTTCACGGGGCCACCCGCTGGTTTTAACTGAGATTTAAACCCGGGAAGATGGAAGGTAAAATGGCACCTCTCTTATTCTGTCACCCTGCCTACTGAACCACATCTAATTTACCCCCTCCATCTGCATTGATCTCAACACTGGCATCGTCATTGATATCTATTGCCTGGCAAACAACTTTGGTACTGGCAAGGATGTGTTTGATGCCCGCATTGCTCACTTTGAGATTGTAAAAAGTAAAAGCGGGTATGGTTTGTATCCCACTGCTGTTGAAATCAACAGTGCTGTTGGTTACCGTGTAGTTGCCACTGCCCGGTGTAAACGATCCCCCGATGCCGATATCGCCGGTGGTGGCAAAGGTTCTGTCTCCCCCACTTCCATCAAGATTATAATAGTCTACTGCTGCAATGGTGGCAGATGTGGCATTGGTATAGTTTACGGTAGATGTGCCTGCCGTAAAAACACCATTGTTAACCAGCGGGGTTCCGGCACCGCCAAGGTTTAAGGTGTAGGTACCGAGATCTAACTCACTCGCAGGCTGGATGGTGAGCACTTCGTCAACCGTGGTTGTTCCCGTCAGTGTTTTGATACCTGCACCCGAGAAGCCAATATTGTTGTAGTTGAATGCGGGGATCGCCTGGGCCATTGCGCCGGTAAAATTTACTGTTCCGTTGTTGGGTGTGAAAGTGATGGCTGATCCTGAAATGGCTCCTGCTATATTCAGTGTGCTGGTGTTGCATCGCAGCGTTCCGTCGGTGTTTGTCCAGGTGCCGGTGAAGGTATGTGTATGGCCGCTGCCGAGGCGTAATATGCCCCCGCTGCTGTTCATCGTAAATGCACCGCCGTTTACATCTCCCTGGAGAATGGCCGTTCCGTTTGTTTTAGCGATCAACACCTGGCCCGAGGTTGTAAAACCGCCTATATCCTGTCCTACCGCGCCACTAATTGTTACATCGCCGGCTGATGCTGTCCATGTTCCGTTGTTGATAAAATCGCCATTGAAGGTAAGATCGTTTGATCCTGCGTTGAAGGTTGCGCCGGTATTTATGGTTAGCGGAACGCCTTCGTTAAAAACTTTGTTACCATTAGCCGATATCGTACCGGTATTGTCAATGATCACGCCCCCGGTTGCAGCAAAGGGAGTGATCCATTCCACGCCCGCTGTTCTTGGCGTTGCCGTATTGTAGCGAAGTGAAGCGGACGCACCATAGGCCGGGGCCGCTGATGCAGTCGCGCTTCCTTCTATAGAAAAAACATTAGTCACATTGGTTGTTACGACAACGGTTTTAAGCCCCGAATTTGAAAAAGTGAGGTTGTAAAACGTTTTCGTTCCGCTGGCAGACAATCGCTGGGCGCCTGCTGCGCCGAGGTTAACCGTTCCTGTTCCCGGAACAAAAACAGCAGCGTTGCTCCCACCCCATGCAGATGTGCTTACCACATTTACATTGAGCGTGCTCGAACCGCCATTGAGTGTTCCGCTTGTAAGAATGACCGTGCCTATGGTTGTATGATTCAACCCAACACCAAGATCCAATGTACCCGCCCCGTTCATGGTCAGGCCGTTTGATGTAACATCTCCGGTAAAAGTTGCGATGCCCGAGGTTTTTGTGCAGGATACCCGCCCGTCTGTTACAAAACCCCCGATACTTTGTGTCGCCGCTGTTCCCGAGATCGTGATCGCCGCAGAACCAAAATCCACACTCGCACTCGAATTGGCATTGACCAGGTTTCCCGTTCCCAGGGTTATTACAGCCGTAGCTGTAAAGAGAATGGTGCCGGTTGATGTGTTGTTCAGGTCACCGGATGTATGCGTTATTCTCCCTGAAGTTCCGGTGATCGAACCGCTGTTGATAAGGTCCCCGGTGGTTTGGTTGATTCGTCCTGATGTATAGGTAAACGTTCCATTATTTGTGAACGTCGATGTATTAACGGTGATCTGTCCGGTACTGCCCGACATCGTTCCATTGTTCAGACAGTTTCCTGAAATGGTCAGCGTATACGTTTGAAAGGCAAGTGTGCCGCCGCTGTTGATGGTGAGCTGACCGATCGTTCGCGTCGCATTCATCGTAACAGTGTGGTTGTTCTGTATGATAAAAATATCACCATTGGCAAGTGTTGCACCATTGGTTGGAAAACCACCCGGGTTTACCGACCATGTTCCCGGCGTATTGAATGTTCCGCTGGTACGGGAATAATAAGTGGCGCTATAAGCAGGTAGAGAAAACAGGATACAGCAAACCATGAGCGCGTTGCAGAAAGCCTTGTACATAATCCTTTTTTTAATTAAATAATACGCAACAGGATCAGGATCACACCTGCAATTTGGCAGCAAGGCATTAACAGGGAATTAGAACGCGGTTAGATTGCAGTTAGGTTTTCAGGCAACATGGAAATTCAGGTCCTTGACCCAAAGCGCTTCTTTGTCTGCTGCAGACATACGCGTCATCAGAAGGTCGGCACCAACCGATCTTGCATAAGACAGGAAGCTATCCAGCGGCGAATAGTTATGATCGAGACATTTGCATTCTACCTGTAAATGCGATGCAATTTTTAACCGTTTCAACGTTTCGGTAAGAAAATAAAAGTCTGTGGAACGTTTGCTTGTTTCACCGGATCCAACTGTGACCAGGTGAATTTTCATCTTCTGCGAAATGGCCGTATCCATGATCGTACGAAGGCGTAGTTCAGGAACAAAATCTGTAATGGGGATCACCACCTGCTTCCATGCGTCCCTGGGCGCCTTTGCCGCGAATAAAGTGATCACCTGGCAGTGGCTTTTTTCAAGTATGTATTCCAGGTTTGATTTCAGTGCCGGGAACCTTGTTTTAGGAACGGCTGTCTCATTCAACACAAGCAGATCCGCCCCGATCGACACAGCATGATTGAGAACGGTTGTTCTCCATTTCCCCCATTCTACTGCCGTAACTACGGAGATATCGTGCTCCCTGCAAATGATCTCTTTCAACATCTGCAGCAGGGCCATTTTTTCACTGGTTAACCCAAGCGGTATCACTTTCGGATGAAACCACCAAAGCTGCGGTTTGTAAACCGCAGGATCACCCACATACAAAAGATGAAGCTCCGCATTATGGCTTTCTGCCAACGCTGCTACCTGTTTAATAACCGGGAGGAATTCTGCATCCAGTATTACCGGCATCAAAATACGCCTGACGAGCTTTTCCATAGTGTATGAATTTTATTAAAACTACACTGTGCAGGTAAAGCGTTTCTAAGAAAAGTATTAGAAATGAATTAGTATTTGCCTGCCGAGGCCGAAGGAAGTATTACCGAAACAACCAGGCGTTTGTCGTTGCTTATTTCAGCCTTGATTTCCCCTTTGTGCAGGAGTATGATGCGTCTTGTAAGCGACAGGCCAAGGCCATAACCAGGCGCCGCCGATGCATTGCTGCCCCGCTGAAAAGGTTGAAAGATCATGCCGATCTCGTCGGGATTGAAGGTGTCGGTGATGTTGCTGAAAAGAATGACGATGCGCCCTTCAACAAACGACAATGAAATATGAACCGTATGATCCGGGGAATATTTGCAACCGTTCTCCGCTATGTTCCTGCATGCAGATAACAGGAGTTCATAATTACCGGCAACTATACCGAGATCTTCGTTATCGGGTATTTCATCGAAATAAACTTTGGCAGCATACTCCGGATGGTTTTTCTTAAGCAGGGAGGGCACTTCCATCAACACCTCATCCATGCGTACACCGGTGGTCTGCAATGCTCCACCCCTCGCTGTTCTTGCCAGCACCAGGAGCTGCTGCGTAAGGTCTGTCATGTGCTGTGCATCGGCCTGCACAGATCGCAATACCTTAAGGTACTCACCGTTGGTTCTTTCTTTACGAAGGGTAACATCGATCTGGTTGATTACCGAGGTCAGCGGCGTAGACAATTCATGAGATGCGTTTGAAATAAACCTGCCCTGTATCTCAAAAGACTCCTGCAGGCGATGCAACAGGTTGTTGAATGTAACAGACAACATATTCCATTCGTCTTTGGCGGGCAGCTCCGGTAACCTGTTTTCGATATTGGTGGCTGAGATCTTATCTACCGTTTCAGCTATCTTTTTTACGGGCCTGAGCAGCTCGCGGCTAAAAATCCACCCGGCCAATATAGATACCAATGTAGCCGCCAGGAAAGAGATCAGCAGATTGTACCTTAGTTCACGCAGGTTGTTGATGCCGGCCTGGTCGATGGCTGAAGTAACCACAATCACTGGTTTGGGAGAAGCATCATAATAGATGCCCACCAGCTTTTTCTTACCCTCCGAAGTATTTACAATTTTCTTCTCAAGGATCTCGTCGAGCAGCTCCGGTTCAATCGAAACAAAAGGTGTTTTTGCCCTTGAAAAATAATAAAGGCTGTTTTTTTCCTTGTCAAAAATACTGATGGTTTCTGCCACCAGCATGTTTGTTGTTGAGCTGTCCAGTTTCGAAAGGAACGTATAATCATTTGAAGGAAGGCGGGATAAAAGTTTGGCCACGGTTAACGACCGGTTTTGCAATCGCCTATTAAAATCACGCTGGTATTGGCTCGCAGTGGTATAGTAAGTGGCAATGCCAAAAGCGGCAAGCACAGTAAAGGCGAGCAGCAAAGAGGCTAACGTGATTTTCAATCTTACTTTCATGCTCAATTGGGTTCTTTCATAACATAGCCAAAACCTACCTGCGTATGGATCAGCTTCACAGGAAAATCCTTATCAATTTTTTTCCTGAGGTAGTTGATGTACACGTCAATTGTATTCGTATTGGTATCGAAGTCTATGTCCCATACATTTTCACCAATCGCTGCGCGGCTCAACACCCTTTTGCTGTTGCGCATGAGGTATTCCAACAATTGAAATTCTTTAGCGGTCAGGGCGATTTTTTTGCCCGATCGGGAAACTTCTTTTGTATCCAGGTTCATTTCGAGATCTGAGAAATGCAGAACATTGCCAACAGGTATATTGTCGCTCGTACTTCTTTTCAAAAGCGCACGGATCCGAACGATCAACTCATCAAACGAAAAAGGTTTGACCATGTAGTCGTCTGCCCCTGCGTTAAAACCTTCTATCTTATCCGGTACCGACCCAAAAGTGGTCAGCATTAAAACAGGTACGTGTTTATTGCGGCTGCGTATTCTTGCACAGAGCTCGAGGCCATTGATCCCCGGCAGGTTGATGTCCAGTATCACGAGGTCAAAAGGCTGCTGGTTAAACAGCTTTTCGCCGATTTTGCCATCGTAACCTACCGACACCTCATGCCCCAGCTCCTGCAATCCTTTCTGCAGCGAATCTGCAATCTTTCTTTCATCCTCAACTAATAATATGTTCATTTTATTCAGGTTATAATCGGGATCAGCAAATCAAAATCAGGCTCTTTCACAATAAAATCTGCCACCGAATCAAGAAATTCATAGGTGGAACAGAATGAAACGCCGATCCCTGCTTTTTTGATACTGCAAATATCGTTCTCGCCGTCTCCTATTACAATCGTGTTCTTCAGGTCAACGTTGTACCGTTCGCAGATGGCAATCAACGCATTGAGTTTGCAATAATCGTGTCTGCACATGCTTTTCTCCCCGGCCACGAAAAACGAAGGGATTTTCACCTCGCCTGTAACGATGCTTTTAGAAAACTCGAGTTCATTTGAAATGGTGAAGTCAAATCCGTACCTGTTTTTCAAATGGTTGGTAATACAATCATAACTGTCGCTGATTATCCCTGTAATATAACCCTGTTCTTTCAGTTTTGCAATAGTTTGAGCGAGGCTGGGTGTCACCTCCATGCTGTCTGCAATCTCCAGCAATTCGCCGATCGTACGCCCCCTTAACAGCCGCGCGATCTGTTTGGTTCGTATGATCGGATTCCCTGCATTGTTTTTAACGATCGCGGCAAGCTCCTGCGAGAACCCAAACGCGTTTGCCGCCGTTCTTATGAAACTGGCGCGAAACACTGTATTGTCCATGTCGAAAACGGCGATCTTTTTCAGCGACATCAACCCTTCATGAATTGCGTAATCCATCTGTTCCCTTATCACTTGTATGTATTCGTAGGTTTCTAAATTCTGCACTGCTTTTCCTTTTGATTTTTTCATGATCGTACGCGCTACTTCTCTGGACATTTTCCCGAGCTCTTCCAAAGACTGCATATCATTCATTATCCTCCCGATGTGAACCTCCCTGATGTTTGCACCAAGGATGTACATATCGATCAGCAGCCCGATGTCGACACCGTATCCGTCTTCAAACTCAATGGCGTCAAACAAGGCTTTTCGTCCACCGATCATCCCGCTGAGCGGTTGTTGAAAAGTGGGAAACCCGGGATATAAAATATTAAGCAAGGGTTTGGCAACCAGCTCCGTTACCCGCCCGGCCTGTCGCGAGAAGTAGGATTTTGTAAAATCGGCTTCGCCTGAAAGTATGGGCGAAGCAAGTAATTCAATTACGTTTTCCGGGTAGGTAACAATATCGGCGTCAAGAAAAACGATCACCTCATTTTGTGCGATGGTAGTGCCGTCTTTCATCGAAGTGCCTTTGCCGAGTTTCGTGCTGGTAATAACTTTGGCGCCGGCCGTGCGCGCGATGGCCACAGTTGCGTCTTTTGATTTGTCGTCCACAACAATCACCTCCGACACAAGTGGATCTTTCTTTGCGAGCGCAATAACCTGTTCAATCGTATTTTCTTCGTTCAAAGCCGGTATGATCACAGTAACCATTTCTATTGGGTTTATCCGTTTTAAAAAAGTAAAATGCCGGGAGAAAAATCTCCCGGCGGCCATATAACCAGCAATGAGAGATCTTATTCCTTTGGCTTGTCTGCAGCTGTTCTGGAATCGATCATTTTTTCAAGGATGTCTTTGTATTTATCAGCATCATCGTTACCCGGATCCAGCTGTAAAATTTTATCGTAGTAAGCCAGTGCATCGTCGTATTTTTTCTCTGTATTTACTTTAAACGCAGCGATATATCCGTATGCCTGTATGAGCCATTTCTTATTGTTTGCATTTACGGTATCCTTCGAAGCAACGCGGATCAGGTCTTCATAATGTGGAACAGCAAGGCCTGTTTCCATAGCAGTATCCATTGCCGCATTCGATCTTGCACGCCAGTAGTACCCAAAAGTCTGTTCGGGATATTTGGTTGCATAGATGCCGAACACACTGTCTGCCGCAACATAATTCTGTGCGTTGTAATTGGCTACACCCCAGTTGAAAATGTCTACATTGCTCATTTCACCTGGAAGTGAACGCAGTTGCGCAAACCAGTACGCCTGTTTGTCGTACAGTTTTAATTTCTTATCGAAAGCTATGATCTTCCTTACGATATCGGCTTTTTTCTTAGGATCGTTCTGCAACGCAAGTGCTTTTTCATACCATACCGTAACCAAAGAATCTTCTTTGTTGTTTTCGGCAACTTTTGCCATGAGTTCAAAATCGTCAGCCGTGTATAAACTGTCGTTTGTTTTTTCAAAATACAATTTGAGATTTTCGCCTGCATTACGGTTGTCTTTCAATGCATCATAGCTCAGTGCAAGCAATTTATAAATCCGCGGTTTGGTTTGGTCTGCTTCCGATGCGATGATCTTGTTTGCTTCCGAAACTGCCTCTGCATATTTTTTAGAAACAAAATACTGGTCGGTAAGCATGTAACTGTTCTTTATACCGGGATCTGACAATGCAATGTACTTCTGCAGGTTTTCCATGGAACGGTTAACGTCTCTCGAGAAGTAGTAGTAATAGAGCTGGTAATAAACCGGCCCGAAAGAAGCATCGGCTGCAATGGCCTTGTTATAATATTCCATAAACACATCCGGATTGTTCTGTGTCTGGTAGATCTTCCCAATTTTATAATATGGAATGGGGTTGGCCGGGGCAAGTGCAGCGGCTGCCTGGTAATTTCTGAATGCATCTGAACCGTTGTACAGTTTACGGTAGGCATCTCCCCTTGCAATAAAGATTGATGCGTTTTTCTTGTCTTTTTTTTGAGCCTCGTCGAGCAGTGCCATAGCGTAAGGCAGGTTTCCGTTTGGTGCATCGATCAATGCGTCTGCAATCGCGAGCTGGATCGCGGGATCCTTTTTCCTTGCCGTACCTATTGCGTCGTTAAAAAGAGTTGTTGATTGTATCGTATCACCTTGTTTCAGCAGCAGGATACCCTGGATCACTTTGCCGAGCGGTTGTGACCTGAGCGCTTCCGTCATAACGGGAAAAGGATTCGTTTTTGTGCCGGGCGCGGCAACCAGTTGTATTCTTGCCAGCCAATACAAAGCCTCCAGGTCTGCAGGATTCTTTGCCAGCACCTGCGAAAAGGTTTGTTCGGCTGCCAATGGTTTTTCGTATTGAAACTGCTTTACACCTTCAGCAGTGGTTTGCGTATAACCGCTTCCTGCGAGGAACAGCGCAATCAGTGCGGTGGTTATTTTGTTTTTCATGTGCCTGGTTTTTAGGATTAAACTTCTATTGAAAAAGTAAACCTATAACCGGGGCATTAACGGGTAGTAAACCTTAGATTAATATACGATTAGAAATGCAGGGAACGACCTAACATGTACACCAGCACGCCAGCCGCGAATCCAACCAGTGCCAGCCAGCTGATGCGTTTCAGGTACCATCCGAATCCGATGGGCTCGATACCCATTACCGCAACCCCTGCCGCCGAGCCTATGATGATGGCGCTTCCGCCCGTGCCGGTGGTAAGGGCCAGGAACTCCCAGAACATGTGATCAGTGGGGTATGTGTTCAGGTCGTACATGCCCTGCGCAGCCGCAACCAGCGGCACATTATCCACAATGGCTGAAAGCAAACCAAGCGTTATCCCGATCGCATAATCGTTGTGCAGTTGCCTGCTTAATATGCCCGAAAGTTGCGTTAACACACCGGCAGCCTGCAGTGCAGACACGGCAAGAAGTATTCCCAGGAAAAACAATATGCTGGACGTATCGATTTTTTCCAATGCCCTGGTAACGGTGAATCTTTCTGCCTGTTCAGATTCTTTTTGTTTGTGCAGCCTCGTGGTTACGATCCACATCAATCCCAACGCAAGCAACATGCCCATGAAAGGAGGCAGCCCGGTAAGCGATTTAAAAGCAGGAACGAACAGCAACAAGCCGATACCTGTAAACAGCATGATGCGGCCATCCTGTTTTTCTTCCTTCGTAATACCCGGTAAATTGTTATCCCCGATCGTTTTTCCCCTGAACCGGAAGGCCAATATCAATACCGGAACAATACATACCGCGACGCTTGGCAACAACAATTGTTTGATAATGTTCAATGCAGTGATCTGTCCACCGATCCACAACATGGTTGTTGTTACATCACCCAGTGGAGACCATGCGCCGCCGGCATTGGCGGCAATCACGATCATGCCTGCAAACCAGAGCCTGTCTTCTTTATCGCTCAACAACTTCGAACACAGCGACGTCATCACAATTGCCGTGGTAAGATTGTCGAGCAATGCCGAAAGAAAAAAAGTAATGCCCGTGATCAGGAACAGAAGGGTTGCTTTCTTTTTCGTGCGGATGCGTTGTGTGATGAAATCGAATCCGTTGTGCATATCGATCAATTCAACAACGGTCATGGCTCCGAGCAGGAAAAACAGGATCGAAGAAATTTCACCCAGGTGAGCCAGCAAGGCTTCATGCGCCCCATGCCCTGAACCGGCCTGTAAAACATATACGGCCCAGCATAGTACGCCGGTGATCAACGCGGAAGCCGCTTTGTTCAGCTTCAGGGAATGCTCGAACGCGATGGCGGCGTAACCGAGTATAAAAATAATGATGATCAGGGTTGCCATATTTGTGCGTATTGAAATGAATGTAAGATATACCGGGTTGTTCTCTTAACTACAATTGAACCTGCTGTTTTACAACAAGCGAAACGGGGCGCCCATCAAGACGTACCCTGAGCCAGCTTTCTATTTTTTTTTGCGCAGGCTTTGAGAGACCGGTGCTGGTGGTAAGCAAGACGAGAAAAGTGCGTTGGTCTGTTGAGTCGCTTGTGTGAATGACAGAGGGCTCTATGATCGCAGATTTTATCGAATTGTATTGCGTTTTTAGTTCTGCAAATAATTTTTCAGAAAGAGCCCTGTTGTTTTTTACACTATCCAGCTGGATCTGTAATGCCTGTTGATTTTTTTCTTTTTCTTCCAGCGCCTGCGTTAAAAGGGTCAGCTGCGCATCCTGCTTTACCCCCTGTGTTTCGGCCAGGTACGCAAATCCCTGTTTGATTTCAAGTTTGGCATTTTTGAGGTCATACTTCTGCAATTGCATTTCTATCATCCCTATTTCCAACGGCGAAATTTCCTTGCCGCCAAATACCAAAACGATGGATTTGTTTTTTGCATCAATTTTTTTACTCAACAGGTAGTCATTGGTAAAATGGGCTTCGGCCGTGATGAAACGTGCCGCCTCCTTTTCAAACCGGTTGCGCTGTACCATATCGTACCCGAAATAAACGCTGGGTAAGAGCGTAATGACAACAACGATCCATGTTATGCGCCGCGCCATTTTGCCGGTACTGCCTTCTTTGATCGGTGAATGTGGAAACTGGAGCAACCGTACGGTCAGCAAAGTTGCCAGTGCAATGAATACGGTATTGATCACAAACAGGTAAAACGATCCAAAGAAAAAACTAAACCGGAAGGTTGCCAGCCCATACCCCGCCGTACACAATGGTGGCATCAGCGCTGTTGCAATGGCAACCCCCGGAATGACATTGCCTTTCTGTTTGGTCGACGTTGCAATGATACCTGCCAGGCCACCAAACAACGCGATCAGTACATCATAAATGGTAGGCGATGTTCGCGCCAGTATCTCCGAGTGTGCGTCGTTTAAAGGGGAGATCAGGAAGAAAACAGTAGAAGTGACCAACGCCACGAGGGTGGCGACCAGGAAATTATAGATCGATTTACGAAGCAGGGGGATGTCGTTGATGCCAAGGCTTAACCCGATTCCCATGATGGGGCCCATCAGCGGAGAGATCAGCATCGCGCCGATGATCACAGCCGTTGAATTTACGTTCAATCCCAGTGAGGCCACAAAAATGGCGAAGATCAGGATCCATAAATTCGTTCCGCGAAACACAACCCCGCGTGAAATGGTTGCAACCACCGTTTCATACTCCTCTTTCTCATAATGAAGTGAAAATGTATCCAGCAACCTGTTTTTCATAAGTGATCCTCCCCTTTTAAAGTTATCCCTTATCTTCTACATAAAGCAAAAACCGGGAACTGCTTCCCGGTTTAAGTGTATGTCAAATCCTTGTATGAATAACAAACTTATAACCGGCGACTTAGCCCAAACTAAAATCCACATTAGTAATTGGTTAGAATAGGGTGTTGATGCACGATACGGACACATCCTTCGCTGTATCGGCCTAACTTTGCAGGATTGGCAGGTAAATTCAATCCAGATGGCCGCACCGCAGAACATTATCAGAGTTACCCTCAAACGATATTTCGATAAGATCAGGAATGAAAAGATCAAAAAGGTCATTTTACAGGCGCTCCCTTTCTGGCTCGCTTCGTTGCTTACCGGCGTAATAGCGGTACTCTATACCTGGCTTTTCCAGTTTGCGGAGAATGGCGCAGTATATCTTTACCGGCAGGCGCACTGGCACCTGTTTATACTCACACCCGCCTGCTTTCTTCTCTCGGTTTGGATGGTCAGGCAATTTTCTCCCTATGCAAAGGGAAGCGGTATTCCACAGGTTACTGCGGCCATTGAATTGTCTTCACCAAAGGGTAATCTGTTGGTAGATCAGTTGCTCAACCTGAGGATCATCGTTGTAAAAATCATCTCCAGCTGTATCATGGCGCTTGGCGGCGGGATCATCGGGCGCGAGGGCCCGACGATACAAATTGCCGGTTCCGTTTTCAGGAAAGTAAATCGCTGGCTGCCCGGGTGGTGGCCCAAAATATCCAAACGAAACATGATCATGACCGGGGCGGCGGCCGGTCTGGCAGCAGCGTTCAATACGCCGCTGGGCGGGATCGTTTTTGCGATGGAGGAACTGACCAAAACACACATCAGCTTTTACAAAACGGCCATTTTTTCTGCCGTAATCATTGCGGGGCTTACCGCGCAATCCATACTGGGCCCCTATTTATATCTGGGGTATCCCGATGTGAACCACCTCTCCTTCTCGGTATTTCTCGTGGTTATACTAGTGGCCATCGTGTGCGGCCTGTTTTCTTCCGTAATGTGCAAACTGATCCTACGGATCATCAAATGGAAAACCTCGCTGCAAAGCAACTGGAAGGTGATTCTTTATGTTACATGTTGCGGACTGTTTGTTGCCGGGATGGGCTATTTTACCGATCACCGCAGCCTCAATTCGGGAAAGGAACTAATGACAGAACTGCTTTTTACTTCCGATAAATACACACATTGGTATACGCCGCTGCTCAGGATGGCAGGTTCTGTATTCTCATTTACCACCGGCGCTGCCGGTGGTGTATTTGCACCGGCATTGAGCTCAGGTGCAACAATTGGTTCGGTATTTTCCGGCTGGCTTGAGTTATCAGGGCCCAATTCAAATATTGTGATGCTGGCGGGGATGGTTGCTTTCCTTACCGGTATTACACGCTCACCGTTCACTTCTGCCATATTGGTTCTTGAAATGACAGACGGGCATCACGTGATATTTCACCTGATGCTTGCGGCAATGGTCTCAAATCTCGTGGCCTATTTTATTGACCGCCATTCCTTTTATGATCACATTAAAGTACAGTACATAAAAGAGTTAGCACACCAGGAAGACCAGGCAATCAACTCCTCAAAATGATTTCACGGTGCTGGAACGGGTTTTGTGTTTAAAACCATAACCAGGTAAAACACAACAATCATGGAAAAAGGAAATTATAAAAAATTAGGATTGATGCTCGCCATCTCCTTTTGCATCATGTATGCCGTTATGTTTCTGAATGTGGACAGTATTGACCATATTTATTTTAGTTTGACGCGAACGTATATGTCTTTGCTGATGGTAACACCAATGGCCGTTCTGATGCTGATTATGATGCCAAAAATGTATATGGACAAAAAAGCAAACCGCGTGATCCTTTTTTCATCAGCAGCCGTTTTTATCGCATCGCTGTTTTGCCTGCGAACACAAACCTTTGTTTCCGACTCGCAATACATCAAAGCAATGATCCCGCACCATTCTTCAGCTATATTGACGAGCAAACATGCGGGCATTAAAGATCCCGGTGTAAAAGTTCTTTCAGAAAACATCATCGCATCGCAGGAAAAAGAGATTGCCGAAATGAAGAAAATGCTCCGGCAACCAAAATAAGATTGTTGGTCTCACAGGAAAAATACCTGCTGACTGTTTATGAGAGATCTCTGTTCATCCAATAAAAGATGTTCTTATGAAATCCTTGCCGATCATCTTCGCCTGTATGTTTGTGTTTTTGTATGCACAGGCACAGAACGCAGTACAAGATTCAACACCTTCTTTTGTTAATGGTGTTTCTGATCATGCTGCTTACAAACAACTGACGGAACACTTTTATGCGAATGAATACGGATCAGTGATCCAACTTGCCGATACTGTTTTGCAAAACAGCGACACCAGCTTACCGCCGGAGATATACCGTTACCTCGCATACAGCTACTACCAGGTGCGTAATACCACGCAGGCGTACCAGTGTATGGCCAGGTATTTAGATCTCCAGGATTCCGCACGGATCACCGGCTATGATATTTACCTGACCGCCCAATTTTCAGCCAGGCTTAAAAAAAAGGACAGCAGGGCGCTTGGTATTTTGCGTAAAGCATACGAGATGGACACCTGCCTGCAAAACAGGAAACTGTATGCAGCGGCTCTTGTCAATTATTACCTGCAAACCCGCAGCCAATACGCGCCTACCGTGTGGCGTGAGAAGCTATTGCCATTAAAGGAACTGGACAGAACGGAGATGTACCGCATCTCCCAGGCATGGTACAAATACAACCAGATGGGTAATGTGCGGGATATATTCGGGCAATTCACATCTGTATATCCTTATGCATTCAGAAGCTTGTATATGCATGGGGAGATTCTTCCTGAACCGGAACAACAGGTCGATTAATTTGGCGGGTACGATCTGGTTAAGCATTGGCATAACTTTAGGTTCAGGACCGAATGCCGGGTTTCAGCGATATGCAAATTTTGCTTATTTTGAATGGTATCTATCTTTGACAACCCTAAATTCCTTGTTATGGCACATGCAATCAATTGGTTTGAAATTCCGGCGTCAGATTTTGAACGTGCAAAAAAATTTTACGAAGCAGTTCTGGATATCCAGATGGTACTCCCCTTTCCGGGTATGAAGTATGCAATGTTCCCTGCCGATATGCAGAATGGCGAAATTGGCGGAGGACTTGTGGAGGAACAGGGATATGTGCCTTCCGGGAACGGTTCCCTGGTTTATTTGAACGGAGGTGACGATCTTTCTGTTCCACTGGCACGCGTAGAAGCGGCGGGCGGCAAAATATTCATGTCTAAAAAATCGCTCGGCCCCAACGGTTTCATGGCCATGTTTTATGATACAGAAGGAAACCGTGTTGCGTTTCACTCTATGAAATAGGGCGGCGAAGAAAAAGTGAAAGCGCCCAAGTTGAAAGACGTCGCTGGGTTCGCTGGAGAGGTTGCCCCCTCATCTAAAATCAATAGATCATTACGCTTCCCTCCGGCTTAGTATTGTTAAAAAAATGAAACTATTATAACTCCTTCCCAAAGCCGTTTTTTAATTATGCTCAAAACAACATTTGCATTTCTGACAGTCAACAACTAAATTAGTATCATTCTTTTTTTAAAGCTCTCCAGTGTAACCCCCGCCCCCCACCATTGGATAGTTTGGCTATGCTGTTTTGGTTTTACATGAACGTATTACGCTACCGTATATAGCAATCGTTTTTTTTAAAACCAAAATCCAATGTTATGAAAAAACCATTTTTACTTCGCAAGGCGTGGGTACTGCTTTTTGCCTTACTCGCGTTGTCGCACGCTGGCCTGCGGGCGCAGGTTTGTCTTACGTATGCGACCGACACGTCTACCATCGTACGGATCTCTCAAAACGGTGGAGTGATCGATGGCAAACGGATCATGTCTAGCAGCAGTTATGGCATTCAGCTGATATCGTGTTCAAACATGATCATCCGCAATTGTATCATCGGGCCCACTGCCTACATCGGGTTAAGCATGTGGAGCTGTACCAACATCACGATTGAGAACTGCATTTTTTTTGACAATCCTTCTTCCATCAAAGCGGAAGCTTCTTCAGGCATTAAAGTAAACGGCAACCAGTTTATGAACGCCCAAAACCCGCCGGCCGGGTACGGTTCGTTTGTTCAGTTCTCCGATAATTCAGGTTCGGGGGCGGAAATCAAAAACAATGTTGGAGAGAACATTGCCGGCAACAGTGTTGCCGAAGACATGATCAACATCATGAACTCGTATTTCTCCGCACTTAGTCCGTTGGTCATTTCCGGTAATAAATTAAGAGGCGGCACCAGTGTATCGGGCGGCGGGATCAATGTAGGCGACGATTACAATTCCGGTCTTCAGAACACGGGCAACGTGATTGTGACCAACAACAAGCTCGTTGATCCAGGGCAATATGGTATTGCGATCTCAGGAGGATCCAACATTACTTTCGATGGCAACCAGATCTACGCAAGGCACCAGATCTTCACAAATGTGGGAATTGGTATCTGGGATTTTTACGGCCGAAGCGGGTGCGCCAACAATACGGTGATCAACAACGACGTGAATTATACGGGCAACACGAGTTTCCTTTCCAACATTCCGTATTACAACCCTTTCTGGACCGATAATTCATGCGGAACAAATTACCCCAACCGCGCAACAGACAACAACCTTACCGCTTCGATCGATGAAACCATTTTACCGGAACGGTTGTTGTGTCCTTTCCCCGTCGCTTACCTGAAGTTCGAGAGCAACCTGAACGATTACTGCGGATCGGGATTGAATGCAACGGCCTATGGAACGGCCGCCGTTGTTTGCGACGATTACCGAAAAGCGGCCTGGTTCAACGGCACCTCGTCGGATGTGATGACGTTGCCAAAATCGCCCTGGTTAAAACCATCCACCCAGATGATCACCGTGTCTGCATGGATCAAACCCGATGCCGTAAGCAATATACAGGGATTCGTACGCTCACAGGATGCGGATGGATGGAGCGATGGCTGGCGATGTATTCTCAACAACAGTGATTTCAGGCCGTCGGTAATGACCGACAATGGCCGCGCGGAAGTGGTATGCGGCGGCATCACTGCAAACGCATGGAACCATGTTGTTTTTACCTACGACGGAAAAAAAATGAAAGGATATGTAAATGGCGTATTGATCGCAACCGACAATACACCGGGCAATATCATTTACACCGGTTCGGCCAACCTCGCCATCGGGGGATCTGAAGGCACAACCAATTTTGGTGGCAAGATCGCCGAAGTAAAAATCCTGTATGGCGCGATGAGCGATTCGGAAGTAGCGGCGGATTACAACAGTTCAAAAGACATGTTCGATGGCGCGGCGCTTGCTGCAGCATTGAACATACAGGCCGAGTACAACAACAATGGCCAATCCAAATTCCTCGCCGCTACCGATTTCATTCTCGCCAACCAAAGCGGGTACATATCCGGCACTTCAACAACAGGAAGTACTTACTTATGGCAGGTGCTGAGTGGAAGTCCCACCTATTTTTCCAGCATCGGGCCCACTGCATTTCTTTCTATCCCGGATGGCAATTCTGTTAACCTGCGTCTGACTGCCTATACCGGGGCATGTTCATGGGCATCATACCGCGATTATACGATCTATGCAAATATGTTCGAGCCATTCAGTATCAAATTACTGCCAGGCAAAAACGAGGTGCTTGTTTCCAAAGTTGCACAGGAAGGCAATATGTTCAACAACGGCAGCGGTTTACTGCCCGGCGGATTGAACAGATCGTTGTTCGATAAAGGCCCGTACACGGTACAGGTGATCAACCTGCTCGGACAGGTGATCAAAACCGGCACGCTTACAAACGGGCAGTTGACACTGAACATCAACCACGCCATAACGGGTGTATACATTGTACGCGTGATGCGTAAATCGCAGACGGTTTATACAACCAAGGTCTTTAAACCGTAACTTTTTTTATCTGCAGGAAGGTGATCATTTTTTTCTTTGTGGTGCCGTACCTGGTCAATAAAGCCCGGTCGCAGCAGCGCATCGCGGGAATAAATGATCACCTTTTCTTTTTGTTTGCATGGAGCCCCCGCGCACATATACGCCATTCACGAAAGCGGAGCATGCTCACATTTCACCAAACACTACGATAAACTAGCAGAACATGTATTTTTCGGACAGCCCGTTTTCCTATGTACCGCTCATTTTACACCGTAGATCATAAGAAGGGAGCATATGGAGAAAACAGCGATGTAATTTATGGACAACCTACAACCAATGTATTCAACTGTTTTCGTGAAAAAACAGACGACGGGTTATTGTCAAATGTAAGATTTCGACACAAGGGTCATCTTTATTCACCCAATCATACGTTTTGCTCCAAAAAGCTTTTGGTTGATCAAATAACTTTAAGATTCAACAAAAGATCATAACCATGAAAAAGTATTTATTCCTTAGCCTGGCATTCACTGCCGTTATCGCAACTGCGTCAAATGCGCAAACAGCGTCTGTTCCTTCACCAAACGGTGCAACCGCTACACCAGCGGCGCCGGCTCCTGCGCTCCCGAGCCTGCGGCAGATGCAGGAAAAGATCACACCACAGATGGTGGAGAAAACGGGTTTGACCGAAGCACAAGCGAACAAAGTGATCGAACTCAACTATGAAATGCGCATGGCCGCCGGTGCATTGAAAGATTTGCCGGAAGCCGACCGCTCCAAAAAGATTGCCGAATTGAAAGCGGCCAAAGAAAAAAAGATGAACGAGTTGCTGACAGGTGAGCAACAAAAAGCAGTGGCTGCATTTTATGCAGACATGGGCAAGAACGCGGCACCGAAAAACTAATTGTAAGACACTTTGAACTTTCTCCTCAAAAGCTGCCTCCGGGCAGCTTTTGTTGTTTATCAGATCTTTTGGCCTTCCACCCATCCGGAATACCATACTGCATACGGGAATATCTCCCCAAACGTTTGCATTTGTTAAAGCCATTAAATTTATTTTGAAAAGCTAATAATTTTAGTATTTTAGTGCTACAATTAATAGCAAGATGGAAGAAAACCAGCCCCTGGAAACGGTACACGAGCAATTCCTATTCGAGATGCACGTGGTATGCGCGGCTGATATCATTGGCTGTAGCGTGTTTGCAGCCGTGCAGAGGGATGGAACAAAATTCACCCGCGTCTTATACGGGCCGGCAGATGATGTGCGGGCCATTGATGTGGATTACTGGGAAGAGATCGGCTGGATCGACATGTGGTACGGTGAGCCGTCGCCATGGTCGGCAATGGTGGGCCCGGCACTGGATTACCATTTCGCGCTTAGAAAAAAGGCTTGAACAAACCAATTAAAAAACGACTGCTATGAATAACAATTCCTTGTCCCGATCATTATCCCTGAACTATATGCTGAACCAATACGCGACCTTAAAGACCTTAGCGATCATTGCAGAAGAATCGCCCAACCCGACAGGATACAAATGCACGCCCCGTGAACTGATCCTCCGCACAAATAACGATTGGGACCTGATCAATCGTGATATGCGCACGCTGGCCGGGGAAGAGCTGGTTGAAATTGTGCCAAGTGCGGCCACTCCCCTTTTTTCCATCACAGCCAAAGGCATGGAAAAGATTTTATCATTGGAGGGCAAGACAAACTTTAAAAACAGGTAACATGGACTTCTATCTCAACGGCCGCGAATACCACGGTAACATCGCGATGATCGACAATGGATCAGAAACACAGTATCATTTAAACCTGGGAAAAAACCTGGCGTTCACTGCGGTGATCAACGAAGATGGCCATTGGGAAACCGACAACAAAGAAGTGGATCCGGACCTGGTAGCAGCTGCCGGGGATTATATTGAGAATATGGAAGATTTACAGGACGTTCTGGCCATGCTTGCACTTTAGCTTTGAGCCACATAATTCCTAAGCGATCAGGTTTTGCCATAAATGAGCTACAATGATTCATCAAGTTACACGACAACTACCCGTGCTTTGTCAATAACACGGCGCAATACAAATCTCGATGAATTTCCTTCTCCGCAGGGTGTCCTTTAAAAATAAAACATTTTGATCGTTCCCCGCGGACGTCTCCCAACGGGGACTCCGCGGGCTGCGGCCGCCACAATTCATTTCAACAATCGGAAAGGTAAAAATAAAACTCACGCTCTCTCAAACGCAAAGCCAACGGCGCAGAACCCCGACCGCGGAGTCCCCGTTGGGAGACATCCGCGAAGAACGCTCTGTTTTATTCTGATTGTGAAGTACACCCTGCGGTGAAAGAAAAACCACCCCGTTTTGTCGGAGTGGTTGGTTGACTAATATTCTTATTCCAGCCTATTAGCATCAAACTGTTTCAAAACAGCTCTTCCGATCTTGGAATCGGGCCAGATATCGATTCTATAGTAATCATCGCCGTCATCTCCCACCACACTTCTCAAATTTGAAGAGTATATCCTAACTCTGTAACTACCGTTGGGCAGTTTAATTTCTAATTCAGAGTTTACGTTGGGACAATCTAATACTTGCATAACTCCTGAACTAATTTTAATACTGCCTTCGACAATATGGTCATATTTCGTATAATCATTTTTAGCCTCCTCGTTTTTTAATATGTTTACCTCTCCTTTAACATGACCATAGCAAGCAGTACCTATTCCTAGAATACCATCTTCAATTGCAAGCCTGTGATTGTGAGCTTCAGATGTCCAAAAGCTATCAGAATCAGTTTTTTTAGGTGATTCCTTATCGCTAAGATAAAATTGCTGATATGCGGTTTGAAAATCGAGTTTGTAATTCATGACATTATTAGAATTAAATGTCAACATTTTAAATAATTCTAGAAATATGATGTCCTTCTCCGCAGGGTGCCCTTTAAAAATAAAACATTTTGATCGTTCTCCGCGGACGTCTCCCAACGGGGACTCCGCGGGCGGCGGCCTCCATAATTCATTTCAACAATCGGAAAGGTAAAAATAAAACTCACGCTCTCTCAAACGCAAAGCCAACAGTGCAGAACCCCGACCGCGGAGTCCCCGTTGGGAGACATCTGCAAAGAACACTCTGTTTTATTCTGATTGTGAAGTACACCCTGCGGAAAAAGAAAGGATGGTTTCTAATTCTTTCGAAATACAGTTATGGTACTTATTTCTAAATTATTTGGAATGTTGGATATTCTTTTTACGCCGTTATAAAGTTTGGCATTATTACTAACGTCAAATACATAAACCATATTAGGAAATTGTATATCGTGAAAAACGAGTTCGCCATCTACTGAATTATTAAGTTTCAATGTGTCAATAAATGGCTTAACATCTTTAAAGAAACTTGTTACTGATATACCTTTTTTTGTCTTATATGAATTATCGTAAAAAGTTATCCGCGAAACTTGCATCTTATTTTCCCAGTTATTTTCGATTTTCACTACACGCTTTCCTCCGTTTAATAAATTATAAGATTGCCATTCAACACCCTCCGACTCCTCAGTTTCTTCTTTTACCGAAAATCTTTTAGAGATTGTCGAATCAAATAGGCAATCTCTAAAATTCATTCGAAAAATATTGTTAGAAAAATCTTCTATTACATTTATATCAGGAGTAGATTTTTCTACTTTAGCACTTCCCTGCTCGTAATTCTTCGACATATTAGAATGACAAGAAATTACAATAATGGACATAAAGAATAATAATAAGTAACGATTCATTTTCTATTAATTTTGCTGTTCTGTTTTTTCCTTCTCCGCAGGGTGTCATTTAAAAATAAAACATTTTGATCGTTCTCCGCGGTCGTCTCCCAACGGGGACTCCGCGGGCGGCGGCCTCCACAATTGATTTCAACAATCGGAAAGGTAAAAATAAAACTCACGCTCTCTCAAACGCAAAGCCAACGGTGCAGAGCGTTCTCCGCGGAGCCCCCGTTGGGAGACGTCCGCGGAGAACGCTTTGTTTTATTATGATTGTGAAGTATACCCTGCGGAGAAAGAATATATATCGATACTTTCAACTGGAAACAGCTGCTTAATTAATTTCACAATATCAATAATCCGCCTATCGTCTTTCTCTGGCTGTAAGCTAACTTCAAAAGGCATAGAAATTCCTATAAATTCCGTCGCATGGCTTTTGGATGAAGTAACGCCGATTCGGAAGCTTACTTTTGTATTTTTAACCTCGCTATCTTTTCCAGACCACAACATAAACGTACTGCCCAACTCAGGAAACTTATCATCCCACTCTTTCGTTATGAGTTCGGCGATATATCGTTCTTCAAAACGAACTTCCTTTGAAAGGGCTTGCTTTTTGGACTGCCCTTGTTCAAACCACGTTGAGAAAAGTTGAGCATCAATATCACGTAACGACTTCAAAAATTCTAAAACCTTAACAGGTAAACTCTCAGGCTTGGTATGACCCTTTTTCAAAAATACCCTTATACTTTTAACTTTGTTCTCGTTGCTCATGTATCTAAGATTTTATTTCAAAGTAAGTTCTATTCCGTCTCCGTACAGTGTCCTCTTCATCAAAAAAATCAACAAGACTGTTCCCGCAATTGTCTCCCAACGGGGACATTCATTCTCCGCAGGGTGTCCTTTAAAAATAAAACATTTTGATCGTTCTCCGCGGACGTCTCCCAACGGGGACTCCGCGGGCGGCGGCCTCCACAATTGATTTCAACAATCGGAAAGGTAAAAATAAAACTCACGCTCTCTCAAACGCAAAGCCAACGGTGCAGAACCCCGACCGTGGAGTCCCCGTTGGGACACGTCCGCGGAGAACGCTTTGTTTTATTCTGATTGTGAAGTATACCCTGCGGAGAAAGAATTTAGTTGCTATTCGTAGTTCAATCCCAACTGCTGGAGAATTGGATCAATATTTTCTTCTGTTAATTCAACATCTTTAAGAATTTGCATTATACTCTTTACATCTTTTCTTTCAACTGCAGCTTGATACTTATCCCAATTGGCGCTTACATACAATCTCTCGTTGACAGTCATTCCAGCATATTTCTTGTCCATAGATTAATTTTTCCTTGTCCGCAGGGTGTCCTTTAAAAATAAAACATTTTGATCGTTCTCCGCGGACGTCTCCCAACGGGGACTCCGCGGGCGGCGGCCGCCACAATTCATTTGAACAATCGGAAAGGTAAAAATAAAACTCACGCTCTCTCAAACGCAAAGCCAACGGCGCAGAACCCCGACCGCGGAGTCCCCGTTGGGAGACATCCGCGAAGAACGCTTTGTTTTATTTCTGATTGTGAAGTATACCCGCGGATAAAGAAAAACCATTGGTTGGGCCGTTTACAAAATGCACTTCAGCGCAAACAACCAGTAGGGCCTTTAATGCTCCGGATTTTGATCTCGGGGTTCTACATTGCGAGGCATTTACGGCGAACATTCAATTTTTTATTTGGGCACTCGTACGCTGCTTCCACCTGTCATAAACCAACCCTGCCACAAGCAGCATTGCAGCAACCAGCAGTGTATGCATCCGAAGTGATTTGAATAAAAACGCCGCGAAGATCCCTCCTCCAAAAAACAGTACCAGGATCTGCAGCCGCAGCCGGATGGAGGATCGCAGCCGTTGCTGTTCATCTTTGTGGCGGTAGAAAAACAATTGCGACAGTTCGATCCCGAGATCGGTAAAGAGGCCGGTGAGATGGGTGGTACGCACCATCGAGTTGGAAATACGAGTAACAAGTGCATTCTGCCAACCCATTGCGAGCAACAATACACATGCAACCAGGTCTGGCGCTTCGGATGTGGCAGCACCGCCAAAAAATCCGGCGAGCAGCAGCAGGGCCGTTTCTACCAGTACCGGCAGGTAATAAACAGTTTCGCCTTTTTTTCTCCGGATGCCCCGCTCGATGAAGAAGGAAGAACCAAGCGATCCCACAAAAAAAGAAAGGATATAGGCGAGAAACACCAGCGCCTCGCGCAACTCGCCGCGGAACAGATCGCTCATGAAATATGCAAAATGCCCGGTTATATTGGTGGTTAAACGCAGCAGGGCAAAGAAGCCTGTAATGTTTACCATACCGGCCACCACCGCAAGCAGTGATGCCACCTGCAGGTTGTGCGTCTGCGTGCGTTGGTCTCCGTGGTGCGTAAACATATGGTTATAAAGATAGCAAAGGTTGTAAATGGTGCAAGGCTTTACATTCGGGCCGGGGATTGCCGTTTATGACCACGTTACGCTGTAACAGGCCTGAGATTGGGAACAAACGTCCTCAATTCCATGCTGTACACCATAACCGGCCGCTTTAATCGAGGGTATTTTACCATTTTGTTTGGATTTTACTAAAGCCTTTATGGGCCGTTTGCAGCTATATACGTTATTTTTGCAGCCCTCGTAAAGGTTGGCAACTCAATGATCCCGGAACACCGGGCCGAATGCCTGACCACTGCAACCAATACATTCTGCTCTACCAGCAACTAACTGCAACCAGTGAATCAACTTAAAAATGGAGAGCCTATGAAATGGTTTAAACTCACTTTCTTTCTTGGCAACGTGATCGCGGCCAGCAGGTTTAGTTTGATCTATGTTGCCGTGATGGTTATCGGCATCACTACCATGTCTTTTACCGATACGGATCATGCCGCTTCCAGGTCGCCGTTTTCCAGTCTTTATACCGCACCGGCCCCGGGCAACACAGCAAAGTTCGGGGAGCTGAACCCGGAGGCAATGTCGTTCGTGCAGGAATACATGCGCAAACAGGGCCAGGAACTGGAGCGGATGAAGAAATGGGGCAAGCCGTATTTTGATCTCTACGATAAGATCCTCACCAGTTACGGCGTTCCCAAAGAAATGAAATACCTGAGCGTTATCGAAAGCCATCTTTCGCCACAACTGGTATCATGGGCGGGAGCCGTTGGTCCCTGGCAGATCATGCCCGATGAGGCAGCGCGTTTCGGTCTCAGTACAGGAGATTACGATGAGCGCACGGATGTTAAGAAAAGCACGAAAGTTGCTGCGCGATTGATGAAAGAACTTTATGGCATATTTGGCGACTGGTTATTGGTTGTAGCAGCATACAACGGCGGTGTTAACCGCGTGAAAGATGCGATCCGCGAATCGGGAAGCAAAAATTTCTGGAAACTCCAGTCTTATTTGCCCGAAGAATCGCGTAACCACGTTAAAAAATTCATTGGAACGCATTACATATTTGAAGGCAGCGGCGGATGGACGACGTTAACAGCCGAAGAGGCACAGGTGCACAAAGCATTTTTCAATGACGCCGGATCCGCACCGCTTTCCGGTGAAGAGATCGATCATTCAATATTGGTAGAAGTAGCAGGCCGCTACAGTGCAAAAGTGATCACAGATGCTTTGGGTATCGACATCGACAAATTCTATAAATGGAACCCGGGTTTTGAAAAAACACTCGACCAGGGCAAGACCTATTCCATGCGCCTGATGAAAGACAAGGCCGGGTTGTTTGTTTCGCAAAGAGCGGTATTGCTCAGCGCATCCATCAACAGCAAGGGCATCGCAAGCTGATGTTGTAAACAAGGATGAATCCAGATGGATGATGATGCATCAATCAAAAAATAAACGCCCGCTCTCCTTGGCCAGCGGGCGTTTATTTTGCCTGTTTGCATAAAGCTATTGCATATCAATAACGAACCACTCCCGTATTCTCCGTCTTCTTTTTGCCAAACAGGTATACGAACGAAAGTTCCATGCTTTGAACCGAGTTATAAGAATCGTTAAGCGACGAGGTCACAAAATCATACGACGCACCAACGAGCCAGTTCCTGCTTTCCAGCGCCACGTAGGGGTAATAGGCATCTCCAAAACGTTTCCACATGCCTACGTTCACACTCTCAACCGTATCATCGTGCGTTTTGATTTTATACACGGCACCCAGCGTTACTACTTTGTTTTTTCCCTGGATGTCGAGCAGCCCGCTGAGGTGTAGTTCGTTACCGTTTTTGGAATACAACTGTGTTCCCGCCTGCAAACTGTAACGTGTTTCCAGGCTGTAGTTGCTGTTTTTAAAAACGCCCTGCACGGGGCGTGATGCATGGAACAGGGCCGCACCAAAATGATAGCCCATCGCATCGCCGCGTTTGCTGTAGGTGATGCCTGTATTGAAATCTATGTAGTTTACCTTGTCAATCACCGGCATATCGTTGGATGGCGCGGAACGCTGGAACCCCATGCTTCCGAACTGCGATTGGTAATCGAACATATTCAGGTTAAGCAACCGGTTTGCGTAGGTGCCGGTGATGCCGATGCCAAGTTGCTCCCTGCCCTCTCCATCCAACGCGAGGTTGTAGGCAAGGTGCAGGCCTGCATAATTGTTTTTCAACAGGCCGCCATTGGATGCATCGCTCATAAATGAAAAACCGATACCGAGCGTGCTCTTCTGCATTTCTCCCGTACTGATTCCTTTTTCTATGGAAACGGTGGTTGTGTTGTAAGGCTCTGAATAAGCGCCCCACCACTGCGAGCGGAACATGCCCGCGGCGCGCCAATCGCTCACCCCCTTGCCCGTTAACGCTGGGTTGATGGTAAACGGCGATGCAAAGTATTGCGAAAAATGCGGATCCTGCGCCTGGGATGCGAAGCAAAGAAAACTGGCAGCGATCGTGATATAAACATGGATTCTTTTCATGGTTGTGTTGTTGTTTTATCTTAAAAGGGTAACATTTCCCTGCATGTTCACAGGAACACCGTATATGTCGGTTGCCCTTATGAGCCATGTATACGTTTCAAGTGGTTGAAGGGCGCCATTGAATCTGCCATCCCATCCCTCGGACATATTGCTGGATTGCCATACGAGTTTGCCCTGGCGGTTGTAGATGCGCACGTAATCGAGTTTGCGTACGTTGATGTAATTGAAATACAACACATCGTTGTTTCCATCGCCATTTGGCGTGAACACACGCGGAACATAAATGGTGTTCGCAAAAACTTTTACCAGCACCGTATCCACCGTTGTACATCCTGCCGCCGACCTGATGCTTACGTTGTATTGCTGTTCCGCACGCGCCCTCAATACAGGATTGGCAATGGTTGCAGAAGAGAGATCGTTTGCCGGCGTCCATTGGTAAGTGGCTCCGAATGTTCTTGCCTGCAGTTGTACAGCCTGTTCCACCTGCGCATTGATGGTACTCATGCGCACACCCGCAACGGGCCCCTCCACGTTGATGACCTTGCTAAGGCTATCCGGCAACAACGGGCAGGCAGACGAGCTTACTTTGAGTTTGATCGTATAACTGCCGGGTTGCGTATAAGTGAATGAAGGTTGTGCCGCGGTTGATGTATTGCCGTTGCCATCGCTCCATTGATAACTCAATGTGGATGCACCGGCGGATTGGTTTGTGGTTAACACCGGAACATTCACACAATAACCTGCGTATGCAAATGCAGCTTTCGGCTGCTGCGCAGTGGTTATGGTGATGCTGTTATTGGTTGCGGCCACACAACCATTCGCATCCGTTACAATGGCTGCATAGGTGCCGGCTGTATTCACCGAAAGCTGGTTGCTGTTGCCTGCGACGGACGATCCGTTCCGCGTCCACGAGAAACTGCTTCCGTTCGCGATCGTCAATGCAAGGCTGGCATTGCTGCCGCAAAGAACCGTTCCCTGCGCAGCAATTATGTTTTCGGATGGCAAGGGTTGCACGGTAACGTTTACGGTGATCGCAGCAGAGTCTATACCATCGGAAACCTGTATCACAAACTGATCCATTCCTTTAAAACCCGCTGCCGGCTTATAACCAACCGAAGAAGGCCCTACGATCGATCCATCACTCGCTGCTGTAGCAGGGAAATTCTCCAGCACACCATTGGCCGGATGCATGCTTACGCGCCAGGTAAGTGTTTGGCCGTTGTCGGTATCGGTTGTTCTCAACAACGCGCTGAGATCGGCTGATGTTGCATCCTGGCAAACCGATCGTGTTGCTGTGGATCCCGCAACAAAAACCGGTTTGTTGTTGGATGGAACCACAACATTGTATGATTGGCCCGTATTGAATTTTGAAACGAGCGCATTACCTGCGCTGTCTGCAATGTTGCCCGTTGTATCCAGGTCGAAGCGAAGCGTTCCGCTGCCTGAGAGGTTGCTGAGCCTTACATCATACGTGCTGTCGTTGGCAACCAGTATCGAATCGATCGCTGCAGCTGCGCTGCCCGTTTTTGTGATCCTGAAATTCCTTTTCTCAACACCGTTCACCGGTTCGCTGAATTGGACGCGGTATACCAGCGGGCCGGAAACCACATTTGCTGCTGCCGGCAGATGGCGGTTGATGGCGGTCACGACCGGAAGCGTTTTATCGAACCATACCTTACTGTTATCGGTGCTGCCTGTTGCAGACAAACCAAGATTTACCGCTGCAATGGTGAACGGCACTTTGCCTTCATCGTCTGCCGCGGTTAAGGTATACACTGCGGACCATGCATTACCGGTTGTGTTCACCGGTGTAACCGTATGTGCGGCGATGGTTGCGGTAACGCCAACAAGGCTTGCATCCGAAACAAAATGCAGTGTTACGCCGTCCCCTGTTTTTGCTTTGTATGGAACCGCATTTGTTGATGTGATCTTTACCTGCGTAAGTTGTGCGGGCAAGATTTGATTCTTTACGAACGTAACCTTGCTGTTATTGGTAGTTAAGGATGTGGCTGTTCCTGCATTGCCTGCCAGGTCGGTGAATGCGATCGAGAACGGCACAATGCCATCAGCGTCGGCCGCCGTCATGGTATACGCCGCGGCCCATGCATTGCCTGTGGTGTTCACGGCAACAACTGCATGCGTAGCGATGGTTACCGTTGGTGTTTTGATGGATTCGCTGGCAGTGAATCTAACGGTAACCACATCGCCCACCGTTGCGTTTGCCGGCACCGTGTTCCCGGAAGCGATCGTTACACTGTTTAAAGCCGGTATTGTTTTGTCGAAAACAACTTTGCTGTTATTGGTAGTTAACGATGTTGCTGTTCCCGCATTGCCCGCCAAATCTGTGAATGCGATGGTGAACGGAACAGTGCCTTCCGCATCTGCTGCCGTCATGGTATATACGGCGGCCCATGCATTGCCTGTGGTGTTCAACGCAACAACCGCATGCGTTGCGATGGTTACCGCTGGTGTTTTGATGGCTTCGCTGGCAATGAACCTTACAGTAACCACATCGCCCACCTTTGCGTTGGCCGGCGCACTATTTCCCGAAGCGATCGTTATACTATTTAAAACAGGTATTGTTTTGTCGAAAACAACAGTAGTGTTATCGGTGGTAGCCGTTGCTGCCTGGGATGAATTTCCTGCCAGGTCGTTCACACGGATGGAGAATGCAACAACACCTTCTGCTTCTGCGTTGAATATGCGGCTCCCCTCCCAGTTGTTACCGCCTGTATTGGTAACCGAAAGTACTTGCCCGGCCAGTGTTACGTTGGCGGGTGATGTTGCTTCGCTTGTGGTAAACCGCAGTGTAACCCTGTTGCCCGGTTTTGCTTTGCCCGCATCGCTGTTGTCTGATGTAATGCTGATGCCCGTGAATTGCGGAGCCGTATTATCGATCGTAACGCTGCTGCCGTTCGTGGTTTGCGTTGCTGTGGTTGTATTGCCAAGGTAATCGTTTGCCGAAACGGTAAAAGTGAGTTGCCCTTCGGGAATGCCGGCGGTTATGTTCAATGTACCGATCACATCAAAACCCGAATTCGTCATTACAACCGGCGTGCCCGCGATGGATCCACTGATCGAACTGATGGTTTCGCCTGGCCTTGTAAACCGAACGGTTACTGCGCTTCCCGTTCTTGCATACCTTGTATTCAGGCCGTTGTTCGATGCGATGGTTAGCGGTGTCAATGCCGGGCCCGTTTTGTCGATGGTGTAGTATGAGCCTTCGTAAGGGAGTGGTGTGGTAATGCCTGCAGACAAGCCCGAAGCGTTTACAAAGTTGAGGCCGATCGTTCCATCGCCTGAGCCCGTGGCAACGGATACGCCATAAGTGGTGCCGCTTCCTATAACGGTTAATACAGCGGCGCCGGCGATACTGCCCGTAGTACTGAGTGCAAAATTTGCTGCAGTAAGGCCCGTTATGCTTCCGGAAAAGCCTACCATAAAATCTACGATCCCGAGGTTGTTGGTAGCAGGGTTTACCGTACCGATGAATGTGATCTCTGCCGGTGAAGATGCATTGATGGGGTTCCCCGTTGCTGCGGTAGTAAGGTACTTACCCATAGTGTACCCGTTGTTGTTCATTTCCACTACCATCATACGATAGGTGCCTCCCGGTACCAGGCCATTGATCACTGTGCTGCTTCCTGCGCCCATGTATACCGCACGCCAACCACTGGACCCGATCTGTCCACCAAAGGTGACATTGCTGTTGACAAAATAAGAAGTGAGGTCAACAGGTGCGGCCAGGCCGGTAGTCGAGCCGGTGTTTACAAACACCATGCGGCTCGCACCATTGCCGTTTGTCCAGCCCAGTGTTCCACTGTTGGCATTGGTAAGTGTAAATACCAGATTAGTAGCCTGTGAGGTAGGTGTAACGAGCGGCGAATTATACAACACGCCAAAGCCGGTACCCGCCGCGCCCAGTATTTCGGTACGGCCATCGCCGTCCATGTCTGCGAGCGCAAGTGTTTGGGCAGTTCCCAGGCCGTTGACGCCGTTTACAGAAACTGTTTTTGAAAATGAACCTGCGTTGATTGTTCCCGGGGTACTTAAATTCTTAAGTATCGATATCGCGTTGGCCGCTACACCGGCAACGGCAATATCCGGCTTCGCATCTCCATCAACATCACCAACGGTTAGTTCATAGGGGAACGCGTCAGAAGTGTACGCGATAAGCGGTTCGAATGAAGTGCCATCCAGTGTGCCCGGTGTGGCGATGTTGCGGCATACAGCCACAACAGATGAGGAAGCATACGTTGTGCCGATGATCTCCGGCTTGCCATCCATATCCACGTCTGCAATCTTTACCCCTGCAATGCCATCTGCCGTAGCAGACAAGGTATAAGCCTGCGCTGCACCGAACGATGCACTTGTGATCGCGCCTGTTGTATGTGTGTTCTGCAATACGTACATTTTGATTTGCCCCACACCACCATCCCCCACAAGCAGATCGTCTTTCCCATCGCCGTCCAGGTCGCCCGATGCAATGTGGTTAACCGTGCTTGCGCCGGCAACCTGTTTGGAAACCGGCGCGCTGAACGTGGCGGCTGTTAAATTGCCCGGCGTGGATGAATTCTGGAAGATCGTAAGCGTATTGCCTCCAAGAGTGGAAGCCACAATATCTGCTTTTCCATCTCCGTCGATATCGGTGATGGTTGTCGAATACGGAAATTGAGCGCTCAGCGTAACCAATGAAGCAAAGGAAAAGTTGCCCGGCGTAGAAGTATTGCGGGCCACATACACTTTGTGGTTCTGCCAGTCAGAAATCACCAGGTCTGGCTTACCATCGTTGTCAATATCACCAACGGAAACATGTTCCGGTTTCCCGTTTGTGTTCAAACCCAACTGACTGCCCAGGGAGCCGGATCCAAAAGCGCCCGCTGTAGCGATGTTCCTGTATATGGAAATAAAGGCCGAAAAAGAATTGAATGCGATCACATCGGGTTTGCCGTCGCCGTCCATGTCTGCCGTCAGCACCTTGGTGGCCGAGCCGCCGCTTACCGGCCATGTTTGTGCCTGTGCAAAATCAAACTTCGACAGATCCGTTGTTGCAGGTGTATGGCTGCCTGAATAAAACCCGCGCGACCTGCCCTGCAGGTTTAAAACTGTATTGAGCACTGTTACCTGCGCATAGGTTACGTGCGAAGGAACGGTAACAGTAAGTGTTGTAGAAGTTGCAGCTGTTACCGTTGCTTTCACTCCTCCGAAATAAACGATGTTGTTGGAAGTGGTTGGATTGAAACCATAACCTGTAATGGTAACAGAAGTTCCGGCAGGCCCGCTTGCCGGTGTGAAAGACTGAACAGTAGGCGGCAAATGCGGCGGGAAGCCGGTTGGCAAAAGTAACTGCATATAAATATCTTCATTCCCGTTACGGTCGTCAGTCCATGTAGCGATCATCCCCGCTTGCCCGGTACGCGTTACAATTGCGAGGGATTGCTGGTTGCCGGTGGCATTGCTTAACATGATTCCGCCCGCAGCGTAAACGGCTGTTCCGCTGCTGTTCAGGTGCTGCGCCAGGAGGTCAGCGGTGGCCTGTGAGTTGTCGGTCCACATTACGTAAACTCCGCCCGAGCCATCAGGTGAAATAAAGGGGTCCGAGGTGCCGGTCGTGTTACGTACCGTTACGCCGCCCGGCGTCCACTGCGCCGTTCCGAGCCCGTCGAAGTTTTGCGATCGTATATGATCGCCGCTTCTCCATGCCACGATCATGCCATTGCTTCCGTTGGTGGCTATGGAATAATTGTCAACAGAACCTGCGATACTGATACCGGCTCCGCTGGCCCAAAGCCTGGTACCACTTCCATTGATGCGCTCGGCATAGACCGCGCCTGGCCCGCTACCGATTTGCCAGGTGATGATGGCGCCATGGTTCCCATCGCTGATAATTTTCGGCCACATATCAGCCTGCACATTGCTTGAAATCCGCAAACCGGTTGCCGCGTAAACAGGTTGTCCTGCTGCGTTGATCTTCTGCGCATAAATATCGATTCCGTGCGTTAAGTTGTTAACATTGTCGTTCCATACATAAATTGCATTTCCATTGCCATCGGCAACCAGTTTTGTTCCGGATTGGTTGGATAGGCTCGTAGACAATCTTGTTCCCGTTCCCCACTGCACGGCGCCTGATGAATTTACCCATTGTCCATATACATGCGTATCGCCGTTCCAATCATTGAACGCGAGAAATACGCCACCGTTCCCATCGCTTACGATCTGGTCAAGATTCTGGTAGTCGGCACCGGTTGTTAAAACACCGTCTGCTGTCCACATCTCCTGCCCCGCGCTGTTGAATCTTTGAACGTATATATCATCGCCCGTGGCACCACCCTGGTTCTCTATCCAGGCAACGATGGCTCCGCCCGCTTCATCGGAAGTGATCATCACAGTGCTTCGCGTCCGGTCAACCGAGCAGATTTTTTTCCCGTTCGCACCCCACAGCGCAATACCCGTTGCATTGAAGTGCTGTATGTAGATATTGTTTGTGAGCGACCGGTTATCCACCCAAACCGTATACGCGCCGCCAGCGCCATCGGAAACCACACTCGATCCATACTGCTGGCCCGGATCGGTTACAACCGGCGTATTTTCAGAAGAAGAACCCGACCACTGCGCGTGTAAGGCAGAAGCGGAACAGACACACATAACGATAAAAAGGAAGAAATACCTGGATACAGCTCTATGACACATGTAATGATTTTTAGACTTGTTCAAGCGACAAACACCAAATTTTCGCAGCAGCAAATCTATCTTCGGTAAAACGGCCGGGCAATAGTGCATCTGTACCTTTTTGTGCTGATGGGAGTGTAAAAAAAGTACGTTGTTCATACCGACAAACGACGTAGCCTTGCACGATCGTTTTGCAGGTTCGCCCGTCACCGTTTACATTTGTCATCTTATTATTCCATGTCAATGCATAGGATCTGTATACTCATTTTCGCCGTATTTCTTTTCTTCGCTGCAAGGGCGCAGAACAATTACAGGTTCACTCCTTATGGCGAAGACAACGGGCTTCCGCAGAGTTCTATTTATGATATTGCGCAGGACCAGAATGGTTTTATCTGGATAGGCACCGCAGGCGGCCTTTGCCGTTTTGATGGTTTCCAGATGAAAGTGTACAAACAATCAACAACCGATCCAAGGGCCATCTCTTCTTACAAAGAATTCAGGTTTTATACAGACAACGACAAAAGACTGTGGATCGTTTCTTTCAATGGCATCAGTTTGTACAATCCCGTTACCGATGATTTTACCAATGTACTGGTGTATTCACCAAAGAATGTGGTGATCGCAGAAAACCATTTTTTTGGTGAAGACAATGATTTTATCTGGGTTGGGCTTTGCAGCTATGGTGTGGTGAAAGTGCATAAAAAAACGTTGAAGGTTCACCCAACAACACTCACCCGCACCTCGCTGCGTGCCAGCAACAACGTTGGCTACCATGGTTTCCTGGATGGCGGAAAAATATGGATCGTAGACAACAACGAATCGGAATTTCCTGTTTTTTCCATTTACGATGTAGCGGCAAACAAAACAGATACCATCAACTTCCCGCTCAACAACATCATCAACCTGAACGATTCGCAGGCGTTGGGTTTAACGGCGAACAAGGCATTGCTCATCCATAAAAAAACACTGCACTACCAAACCATTGATATTACCGGGAACGGCAAGGAACATTACATAACAGGCATGTCCAGGAGCTCCGCATCGGGTGTGATATTGTCGTCCATCACACATGGATTGTATTTCCTGGATACAAAACACGGAAGGCTAACAAGGCACCTCGCGTATGTTAACCCTGAAAATAAAAAGACACTCTATCCACGTTGCACATTTACAGACAGGTCGGGAAACACATGGGTGGGCACACGTGGCGAAGGCGTGTTCAAGTTGAGTTATCCTTATAAAAAATTTGAATGGTACCGTTCAGACCATGCTGCCAATAACAATGTGTTCGGGCTGTATGCAGACAATACCGACCTGTATGCCAGCCTGCTTTCTTCCGGAATGATCAGGTTTGCTCGTGGCGGCGGGGATACGCCGGTGAACATCACGCTTACAAAATACATCGGGAATGTTTTAAACAATGCGACCATCATCAACGGGCTTGGAAAAGACAAACTCGTGATCATGCTCAATGGCACACTGAACAACGGCGCAAGCGTACCCGTTGTTTACAACAAAAATACCGGCGCTGTTAACCCCATGAACATCGAGGTACAGCAATTCTTTGCCACGCACTGGGGCCGCGGCAACCTGCGGCATTTTCTTTTCAAAGATGCCAATGAAAATCTTTACACCAATGTTGGCGAATACCTCGCCGTAATTTCTTTGTGCGGCGATAACCGGTTCTGTGTACGTTCGATCGGCCAGTTCAACAATGAAACACTTTGCTCAGGTTTCATAGACAGGGAAGGAAATATTTGGGTGGGCAGCTTTACAGGTGCCTTCAAACAAAAAGGCGGTAAATGGGAAAGGGTTCGTTTGCCTGAAAACAAAGAAGTGAAAAGCATGTGCCAGGACGACGACGGGAACATGTGGTTCAGTTCTAACGACGATATTGTTGTGCTCAACAGCGAACAGAAAGTGATCCATCATTTTACAGAAGAAAACGGATTGCTGAACGGGCACGTATACAACATACAAAAAGACAACAACGGCAACATGTGGTTCAGCCACAACAAGGGGCTGACCGTATACCGCCGGAAAGAAAAAAGATTCGATCACTTCAGCAAAGACGATGGGTTGCAGTCTGCCGAATTCAATGTTGGCGCAGGTTTCAAAGCCGCTGATGGTGAATTGTTCTTTGGCGGCATCAGTGGCATTACCGGTTTTTACCCGGAACAGATCGGCAAGAATCCCTATGCCCCCGCGGTACTCATCACCGGTATTAAAATCTACGACGAACCTTATAAAACAGGCACGGCCTATTGGAACATCCGCAGGCTCGAACTGCCTTATACCGAGAACAGCATCAGTTTCGAATTCGCATTGCCCGAATACACCAACGAAGGGCGCAACCGCTACCTGTTCATGATGGAAGGCGTTGACGATAAGTGGATCGATGGCGGCGACAGGCGTTTTACGCGTTATGCCGGCCTTCAGCCGGGCCATTACACGTTCCTTGTGAAGGGCATCAACAACGACGGTGTTGTAAGTCCAACTGCCACTGCTGTGGAAATAGTGATCGTCCCACCATTCTGGCAACGGCCATGGTTTGTGGCCCTGGCGGGGCTCTCGCTTCTCGCGTTGTCTGTGGGCGCCGGCATCCTCTTCCAGAAAACGCGCCAGCGCAAGGCAATGAGGGTACTCGAACTGCAACAGAAAGTGCAGCTGGAAAGGGAACGCATTTCGCGCGACCTGCACGACAATGTTGGCACACAACTCAGCCTGATCAATAAAAACATCGAGAATGCGATCAGCCCGCTGCACGACATCCCGGAATCTGAGCGCCTCAAACGATTCAGCAAGATCAGCCAGACATCCAGGGAAGTGATCTTTACCCTGCGCGAAACGATCTGGGCGCTGAACAAGGAACAGATATCTCTGGAAGAGCTCTCTGATAAATTGAAATCTTTCACACAGAAACTATTTGAATACAATCCCTCATGCCGGCTCGCCTATTCAGGCGAAATGGACGCCGATGTAATATTGAGCCCATCAGAGGCCATTCACCTGTTCAGGATCTGCCAGGAGGCCATTGCCAACTCGTTGAAATACGCGCAGGCATCCTTGATGCAGATCAATATCAGCGCCGTAAATGGCAAATACGAGATACTTATTTCGGATGATGGCATTGGATTTGAAGAAAAAATTGCGCAGGACAGGCCGCATTATGGCCTGGAGAACATGCAATACCGCGCCGGCGAGATCGGTTGTGAATTTTCCATTACCAGCAAACCGGGCGAAGGAACCACGGTGGCCATCCGCAAAAAATAGTACAGCTGCACTACCCGCTACCTGTGGTATAATGGATAGATTTGCGCATGCCTTACAAGATAGCGTTGGTAGACGACAAACCCTATGTGCTGAAAACCCTGCAGGCCGAGCTTACTGAATCAGGTCTTGCCATCATCAGCTTCACGGCCAACAATGGCGAGCACTTTTTACAGCAACTGGAAGCATTAAAACCGGAAGAATATCCACAAGTGGTTTTGATGGATATCGATATGCCCGTTATGAATGGCATACAGGCCGTAAGGACCGCAAGCATACGCTATCCATCGATCCTTTACATCATGCTCACTGTTTTTGACGACGATGATAAATTGTTCGACGCACTAAGGGCCGGTGCACACGGGTATTTATTAAAGGAAGAAAGATCGGATGTGATCCTAAGGTCTGTTGAAGAAGTGATCGAGAAAAAAGGAGCGCCGATGTCGCCGAGGATCGCGCGTAAAACATTGCAACTGCTTTTAAACGAACCTTCCGGCCCCGCCGGCAGCAACATAGAAAACTCCGGACTGTCTGCCCGCGAGATCGAGATATTACAAAGCATGGTGGCCGGGCTCGATTACAAACAAATCGGTGAAAAATTATTCATCAGTCCCAATACCGTGCGCAACCATATTTCTAAAATATACGACAAGCTGCACATCTCCTCAAAAGCAGAAGCGATCAAGCTGGCGATCAAAAACAAGTGGACCGGGTAGCCGCAAGTTAAAATGAAAGACTGTCGGGCGATGTGATCAATCCTTCACCAATCCTTTCAAATTCCATTTACAGTTGTCGCTGTTGAAATCAAATTCAGCAAGCAAGGGAGTACTGTCGCCTGAAGATACCAACACCAGTTTCTTACCAGATCCGGGCACTGTTTTGGGCATGATCCTGTAACTGCCGTCTGTCAACTGGTCAATCCTCCACAACTGTTCCGGCGCACCGGTGAACGTTGGCACGCTTACCACTTCGCCGCTTCCGGTTGCTGCCAATGCACGTTCTGTTCCTTCAATCACTATTTTATAATACGGGCCACCAAGGTAACCTGTTGTATCAGGCGCATCGGTGATCGTCCATTTTTGATGGGGTCGCGACATATAATCCCCGATACGCAACCTGGTATTGCCCGCGGGCCAGCTTTGTATCACATCCTGCAATTGCTGTGGGGCAACGGGTTTCAGGGGTTCGTTACCAGGTGGACTGAAGAAACCCCGTTGCGCGGCGGCCATCCGTGTAAAATCAACTGCAAGCTCCAGCGCATATCCCCTTCTTACCGATTCGATTTCGTAGTTTCCTTCTTTGAATTTTTCTCCTGCCACCGGCCAGCCATCTTTCCACAACACGGGTAATATACCCAACACACTCGCACCGCCCTGCGCCAGGTCCGCTTCGTAATGGATCGACATTTTCTCAACGCCTTTTTCAAGTATGATGTGGCCGAAGTGTCCCGGGCCGATCAACCCGCCACGTGTGGCCACTACCATTTTACCGCCGCCCTGCAGCATGCTACGGCCCACGTTATCAAGGTAAGGGCCCGTAATTTTTTTCGACCGCCCCACCACAACATTGTAAGTAGAATTGGCGCCATCGCAACAACTGCCGTGCGTGGCGAGAAGATAATACCAGCCGTCGCGGTAAACCAGTGTGCTTGCCTCGCATACGATGGCTACATCAACCGGTTTACTTCCCGCTTTGCATTTCCCTGTTTTGGGATCGAGTTCCAGCAGGCGCGTAAAACCAAAGTAAGTACCGTAGGTGAGCCAGAGCCGTCCCGTTACGGGATCGAGCATCAGGCCGGGATCAATTGCATCGTTCTCTTCGTAACCATCGGAAGTGGCCACCACCACCGGTTCTGAATATTTAAAATCGGGTGACGAAGGATCGAGCGTTTTGTTCCACATGGTAAGGATGGCGCCTTTGTGATTGGCCGAACCGCCGGTGGCGCCAAAGGCCACAAGAAAACGATCGCCGATCCTGATCACATCGGGTGCAGCGCCTCCGCCTGGCCTTACACCTCCGCCGTACCAGGTCCAGCCATCTTTCGAAATCAATCCGCCACTGCCTGTGCCAAATGTATAGTACCTGCCTTCGCACTCGATCACAGTTGAAGGATCGTGGATAAATGGTTTGCCCACCTGCGCAATCGTAGTGTGTGCGATCAACAACAGCAATGAAATGAACAGGTAGTTTGGTTTCCTTGTTTGCATAGTACAAAGGCTTAAGGCAGGTAAATGTTTTTATTCGTACCAATTCTGAAATTTTTTACGGGCATTCCCTTCTCATCTATAAAACGCACACAAAAATTTGCCATACCCGGCCCATTGATCACTGCGCCACGGATGATGTTCTTTCCCTTCTTGAGCGTTACACGCGGGGATGTGCCATTGTCTGCGATGAGATCCCTGTCGCCCGAAAGCATCAATGCCTCGCTTCCGTTCAGCCACCACATACTTCCTGAATTACACCCGGCCGTAAGCCTTACATCCCGGATCTCTTCGTCGCAGTTCACCACAGTAACGAGCCAGACGAGTAAGCCATACCTGGGTTTGTTGAGGGCGTATGTAAAATGGTATAAATTAAAGTTGAATGTTTTGCTGTCAAGCGCATGCCATTTCAACTCCTGCCCGCCCACCCTTACCGTTTCACCGTTTTTGGGAACGCTGTTGTAATCGGCCGAGAAGTTATCGTTTGAGAAATTTGTCCTGAGGTAATTGTCGGTAAATATATTGTTCCGCGCGATGTCCTTTCTTACGGGCTCGAGCACCAGCCATCGCTGGATAAAACCGTCTGCATCCGGCGCTTTTCTTACAGCAGTGGCTTGTGTAAAGTACCTCGTCAATATATGCGTGGTATCACCTTTGGCAGGTATCACCGGGAGCGATGGTGCCATCCTTTGCCCGGGTGGTGGCACTTGTGTTTGCGCAGCGGCCCGTTGGCCGGGCAACTGCGATCCCCACAAAACCAATAACAATACGATGGGTAGCCACGAACGATGTTGACGATGCCCGGTAAAAATTATTTTTCTCATGCCGGTTGTTTATGGTTTAATTCATGTTGTTTATTCAAACCGAACCCAGTCTACCGATATTTTTTTATCATCCTTCGAGGTAACAAACAGGTTCTGCCTGTTTCTCACAGCTTTAACAACCGCAGCTTTCGACACCGCAAACCCTCCACTTCCGGGAACGGTTACCTCCGCGATCACCGGGCCATCGTAATTACCTGTCCTGATCTGCAGCGTTCCACCATTCTCACTCATCGCGTTTACCGCAATTCTTTTAGGGGATGTGGATCCAAAGTCTACATTGTTGTATTGGATCCATCCATTGTGTTTGGTGAAGTTTGTCTTCCATCCTGCAAAACGGTTTGCGGTATCGATGAAATCAACCGATACCCCGTCATTACTGATGGCACTGTACCTGTCTACCTGGATCTCGGAGCCCGCGTTTGTAACACCGATCCCCCGTAAAGTAGGGATCACTTTTTTGATCGTTCCATCCGCATTAAAAAACAAACTGTCTGCGCGTATGGAACGCGCCTTGTCAAAACGCGGCGAATAATCCTTGTCGTGGTAAAAAAGATACCATTGGTTCCTGAACTGAATAAAAGAATGATGGTTGGTCCAGCAACCCGATGCCGATTCATCCATGATCACGCCGGCAAATTTGAATGGCCCCAATGGATGATCGCTGGTTGCATATTCCAGTCTTTCTGTTTTGTTTTCTACATGCGGATAGGTTAAATAGTAAATCCCGTTCCGTTCAAAAAGATAAGGCCCTTCTTTCAATCCTTTGGTGGGCAACTCTCCCAAAGTTTTTACTTCTGAATCGAGCTCGAGCATATTGGATTTTAGTTTCGCGCCGTAGATGTTTCCTGCAGACCAATAGAGATAAGCCTGCCCGTCGTTGTCGATGAACACATTCGGATCGATCCCACGCACCTCTTTGATCGGTTCGGGCTGCGGCACAAACGGGCCGGTGGGTTTATCCGCAACCGCCACACCGATGCGAAATCCTCTTCCGTATGCAACCGTATCGTTTGGCGTAGTAGGAAAATAGAAATAATATTTACCGTTGCGTTCAATGCAATCGGGCGCCCACATACTGTAACTATCGGGTCTTACCCAGGGCACCTTGTTTTGCGTAACGATCACACCATGGTCTGTCCAGTCGGTAAGATTGGCTGAAGAGAACACATGATAATCCTCCATGCAAAACCAGCCCACGCGTCCCTTGCCTTCTGTAGCGAGGATATCGTGCGAGGGATAGATATAAACCCTATCCCCAAAAACGCGCGCGGTGGGGTCTGCAGAGTATTGGTTCCTGATCAATGGATTTTGCGCGCCTGCATGCAGGAAAAGAACGGCAAAACAAAACGTGAGCATTGCGAGCCTGGCAGGTTTCATTTTAAATTTTTTGAAGTGAACGATTTTTTTTAGGATGTTGCTGTTGATGAATAAGCATTCCTGCTTTGATCATTTGCCGGGCGAACTGTTGCGCAGCAGCTCCAGCATTTTTTCTCCATACCTTTTTCCCAGCATCCGGTATCCTTCTGCGTTGAAATGGAGATTGTCCTGTGCATCCGGGCAACCGGCAGATGATATTACGTATGCGTTGGGGATCGTTTGCGGAAGCGTTGCAATGATCCTGTTCATACCTGCACAGATCCCACCCTGGTCTGCGTTTACCGTTTCTCCTGCAAGCAGGGGCACCTGTGTGGCTTGCAGGTTCAGGTCGCTGAGCAGGTTGTCGTATACTGTTTTTACTTTAACCGGCCACAAAGAATCGTTTGTGTTCGATTCTCCCTGGTGCAGCAGTATGCCTTTGATCACACCATCTTTCTGTGCAACTCTTGCGAGGTCCACGAGCCGCTGGTAAGGATTGCCGTCGTATTGATTGATCATTCCTGTCATCCATTGCGGTACGGTGGTTACATACGACTGGTATCTGTTCTTATCGAACAACTCTATCTTACAACCACCCACCGCAACATTGATCACACCGATGCGGATGTCGGCCGGTAACTTTTCAACCAGTGTCCTGCCAAAATAATCCGCCGGCGTGAGCCCGGTGCGGCACCTGCTCAATGGCGGCACAGCCGTGTACCAGTTGGCTTTGGTGCGACCGAGATCGGCGCAGTCAACGGCTTGCAGCACCTGGAAACGGGAGTTCACATTCACTGTATCCTGTGGCTCTATTTTTGCATTGCCTTCCATGTTCGATTGCCCGAAGCAAAGGAAGATGTAAAATTTCTGGTCCTGCGAAAACGCGCTCGTATGCAACAAAAGAAGAACGCCGCAAGTGAAGGTGGTGACAAGAGGTTTGAACCCTATTTTTTTTCTCATAACAATAATGTTGTTTGCTCTCACTTGAATAATACCTGCGCAAAATTGTAAAGGTTGTTTCTCCATACCGGCCAGGTGTGGCCGCCCGGGTATTCGCTGTATACATATTTGACGCCCATTTCATCAAACCTGCTCATCATGATCTTGTTGTTGTTAAAGGCGATGTCTTCTTTACCGCCCTGCGATATCCAGAAGCTTTTCAGGTTTGCATTGATGGTTGACGCGTTGTTTTTCATGAAAAGGTATTGCGGATCGGAAAGCGCGGGCTGGTTGCTCCACCAGCCGGAGCTGAACACACCGAGGTAAGCAAAAAAATCTGTGTTCCTGATGCCTGCGTACAGTGTTTGCAGGCCGCCCATCGACAGGCCCGCCAATGCCCTGTTGCTAGCCGTGGTGCCGGTTCTGAAATTTTTCTCGATGAACGGGATCAGCACCTGTTTCAATTCATTCTCGAATAATTTTAATGATGCCTCGCCAAAACCTGCGATACCGCCGCCACCGAAGTTTCCGTCCATCATCACGATGATCATGGGGTTGGCTTTTTTGGCAGCGATGAGGTTGTCGAGGATCAGGTCTGTTTTCCCTTGCTGCGACCATCCCCTTTCGTCTTCGCCACCGCCATGGAGCAGGTAGAGAACCGGATACTTTTCGTTCAGCGCAGAATCATAAGCCGGTGGTGTATAAACATAACACTGCCGCCATGAATTGGTGATCCTTGAAAAATATCTTTTGATCCTTACATCGCCATGCGCAACATTTCTTGCAGCATAATAAGCGCCGCCGGCAAAGGGGATCTCGATACCGCTTGCCATTCTTCCCATGCCATAAAAAGATTCGCTGGCAGGGTCGGCAAGCGAAACACCGTCTATCAAAAGTGTATAATAGTGAAATCCTTCGCTAATGGAATCGGTTGTGGTGGTCCATGTTCCGTTCTCATCTTTCACCAGGTCGTATTTTTTTCCAAGATCGATCTGCACTTTTTTTGCATCCGGCGCTTTGATGCTGAATTTCACACGGCTATCCGGCAGTACCTGCGGATAGGCCGCATTGCGAACGTTGGTGGCAGCCGGCATGCCCGCCACCGGGTATTTTGAAAAACTGGATGGATCAATGGGTTTAAACAGCAATTGCGAAAACATAAAGAGCCCGTTCTTCCATACTTTAAAATCGTGCACACCCGGCTCCACAAAATAAATATGGGGAACGTTGTTCTGCTCAAAATAATCGTGCGTCCGTTTGCTGAAACCGATCAACCCATCGCTCGCGCCGCATGAGATGAAAAGGAGTTTCAGGTTTTTGCGCGCGGCCTCGGGATCGGGCAACAATGCTGCGGGCGGTTTTGTATTGGGCGCTGAAGAGAATGCCCCTACCCAGGCAAATTGGTCCGGGTTGCCTAGCCCAAAATTCAACGACTGACCGCCGCCCATCGAGAGACCCGCGATGGCCCGGTGTCCGCGGTCTTTCAGCACAGGGAATTTTTTTTCGATGAATGGGATCAGGTCGTTCAGCAGGTCTTTTTCAAAATCAGCAAAGGCCTGCACTTTATCAGGCGCCATGATATTACCTGTGGCGCGGTCGTCTTTCATGGCGCGTCCGTTGGGCATCACCACGATCATCGGCACAAGTTTTCCTTCACTGTACAGGTTGTCGAGTATCACTTCGGGATGGCCCCCGTTCAGCCACTCTTTTTCGTCACCGCCAATACCATGCAGCAGGTACAGTACCGGGTAATTTGTTTTTGCCGTATAACCCGGCGGCGTATATACCAGTGCACGCCTGCTGGCGCCTACGGTTTTGGATTCGTAGGTAACCGTATCGATGCTGCCGTGCGCAATGTTCTCTCGTTTCTGATCAAACCCGGGCGCTGCAGGTTTTACAGGCTCCTGCGAAAAAACCCACGCATGGAAAAGCAGGGCCGCGAAAACAGCAAATGATCTTTTTTTCATACTTCAATTTTGATAAACGTTTTTTTGTTGTTCAAAAAACAAAGGACCCGCGCACAGGAACGCGGGAACAACGGTGGTGGTAATATTGAAATGGCGTTCTTCATTACAGCAATCGTGTGCGGCTCAAACAACGCCGTCGTAAACACAGCGCTTGTTATGTTATCTCTAAACTAATTCTTTTTTCAATAAATGTTACCGATTGCATAAAATTTTACACAGATCGTTTTGTTTAGGTCGTCAACTTGTATTATCCACCAGTGATGGAATTTATAAATATAAATGCAACCGATTGCTTTGCTATTGCATTATTCATCCATTTGATGAGTATTGAGCATTTGAATTGATCTATCTTTAAACAAAACCCTTTTATGCCAAAAAACAAGCTCCTGCGTATGGACAATATGGGGATCGTGGTTGCATCCCTGGATACCACGGTTTTGTTTTTCGAAGCGATCGGGCTGAAACTCGAATGGCGGGGTATGATCGAGGGCAAATGGGCCGGACGTGTTACCGGGCTCAGCAACCAGCGCGTTGAAGTTGCCATGATGGTAACGCCCGATGGCCACAGCAAACTGGAACTGTCGCAGTTCCTGGAGCCCGCAGTTGTTGAAGACCACCGCCTCGCACCTGTAAATGCACTTGGTTACCTGCGTGCGATGTTCACTGTAGATGATATTGACGAACTCGTAAACAGGCTGACCGGGCAACACGGCGCCACACTTGTGGGCGAAATAGTGAACTATGAAAATATTTACAAGCTTTGCTACCTGCGCAGTGCCGACGGACTGCTCATCGGGCTGGCAGAAGAACTGAATAAAAAATAACGATGGAGGTACCAATAGAAACTGCCGCCCTTCACAGGCGGCAGTTTCTATTTTGATACAATTGCCCGTTTTCGCGGGCATCGCAACAGTATGGTATGCTCACGGCATCATGCTATTTCTGTACGGCACGCTGCAAAGCTTCGGGATACCTTGCGCCGTGCACCGTTAAAGCTGATAATCCTTCTGCAATGGCAGCCATCGTGTTATCGTCCATGCTCACCGATGCCGCCTTGATGTTTTCTTCGAGCCTGTGAATCTTGGTAGTACCGGGTATTGGTGCGATCCATGGTTTTTGCGCGAGCAGCCAGGCAAGCGAAACCTGTGCAGGCGTTGCATTCTTTTCATTCGCTATCTTTTGCAAAAGATCTACCAGCGATTGGTTTGCCTTGCGGTTCTCTTCACTGAAACGCGGCAGCCTGTTCCTGAAATCGTCTGCTTCAAATTCCGTATCCGCATTGATGGCGCCGGTGAGGAAACCACGTCCAAGCGGACTGAACGGAACGAACCCGATCCCGAGTTCTTCCAGTGTTGGCAATATCTCCGTTTCAACATCCCTGAACCACAAAGAATATTCGCTCTGCAAAGCTGCCACCGGGTGAACCGCATGCGCCTTGCGGATGGTGTCGGTACCTGCTTCAGACAATCCCCAATGCCTGATCTTTCCTGCCTTTACAAGCTCCTGTATTTTACCGGCCACTTCTTCAATGGGCACAGCCGGATCCACGCGGTGCTGGTAAAAAAGGTCGATGTAATGGGTGTCGAGGTTGCGCAGGGAATTGTCTACAACCCGCTGGATGTTATCAGGATGGCTGTCGAGCCCCTGCAATGGATCACCACCTTTGAATCCGAATTTAGTGGCGATGATTATTTTATCACGGAATGGTTTTACTGCTTTACCCAACAGTGTTTCGTTTGCACCCTGGCTGTATGCTTCTGCCGTATCGAAAAAACTGATACCGCCGTCGTATGCTTTGCGGATCAAATCGATCGCGTCTTTTTCCGCAGGTGCCTTTCCATACGCCCAGGTAAGGCCCATACAACCCAAACCCAAAGCCGATACGGTTAAACCGCTTTTGCCCAACGCCCTTTGTTCCATAAGTCTCTGTTTACATTTTTGAGAAAGAAACACAAAGGTAGGCCAATAAGCCTTACAGTTAAAAAGCATTCAGCGTTGAACAGATCTTACAAAACACTGCATTTGTGCCGTTGACGTTTTACGATCATCAAAGACAATCCGCAGGATCAGTTTACAAAAAGCAGCGGCGCCAGTTCGTGCAGGCTGCGGCGCCATGTTAAGAATTCGTGCGCGGTGTTTTCGGAGATATAAGATACGGCATTGTAACCTGCTTCTTTTAATGCGGCGGCTGCGGTTCTTACGCCATCCGGTCTTTCCTTACTGCCGCAACTGAGGAAGATCAATTTTACATTCGCCTTGTCGTTGATCTCTGCGGGTGTATAGGTTCCACCGCTAAGCAGTCCATAGTACGAGAACACACCCGGCCTGTTCAGTGTGATCGAATGTGTTTCCATCCCTCCCATCGATAATCCTGCCATTGCGCGGTGGGCTTGATCGGCAAGGGTCCTGAAGTTTGCATCAACATAAGGGATTAGTTCGTCAACCAGCACGGTCTGAAAAGTATCCACCTTGAAATTCCTCAGGCCGCTTCCAAATTTCAATTCGTTGGTCATTCCATAAGTCATCACGATGATAAAGGGTTTGATCTTTCCACCGGCGATCAGGTTGTCCATGATCAGGTTCGCGCGTCCCTGGTTGCTCCACGCGGTTTCATCTTCTCCCCATCCATGCTGCAGGTAAAGTACCGGGTATTTTTTCGACCGGTCTTTTTCGTATCCCGGTGGTGTATACACAAATGCCCTGCGTATTGCATTGGTGCTTTGCGAAGGAAACAATACCTGCTGCACATTGCCGTGCGGTACATTTTTGAGTGCATAAAAATCCTGGTCGTGGGCAGGAATTTCAATTCCGCTCTCCCATCGCACGGAACCGTAATAGTTCTGTGCACCGGGGTCATTGAATACGCCGCCATCTACCGTTACATGGTAGTAATGAAATCCTTCATCCAACGGCCCTTCGGTGGTGCCCATCAAAGATCCGTCTGCAGCTTTGGCGAGCCTGGTGCCGCCTCTTCCGCCGAGGCCGAGGCTTACCTTTACACTGTCTGCCGCCGGCGCAACGATCCTGAACCGCGCATAGCCTTGCGAATTTACTTTTGGATATTCCTGGCCGGGCTGGTTCAAAACAGAAGGACGAAAATCTTCAAGAACAGTGGCGGTGCCCGCCTGTGCCAGGCAGGTGATGGCCATTAACAGGTTCGCAACACAAATGATCGCAAATTTCGTTTTCATGGATTCACTTTTTTTTGTTTTCAAAAAAATCCGTGTCCTTCTTTTATTTTTTAATGAGAATCTCTTGTTACGGTTGATCCGCTGCTGCCTAATAAAAAATCCATATCGGCGCCTTTGTCGGCGCCCATTACGTGTTTGATGTACAGGCTCACATAACCGCGTGTTGCCGCGGGTGCGGGTTGTTGCCAGTTGTTTCTGCGTTTGGCGAGTTCTTCGTCGCTTACATCGAGATGCAGCTTACGGCCGGGCACATCGAGTTCTATCATGTCGCCGTTTTCAACCAGTGCAAGGTTTCCGCCGATGGCGCTTTCGGGCGACACGTGCAACACCACTGTGCCGTAGGCCGTGCCGCTCATACGGCCATCGCTGATGCGTACCATATCGGTCACACCTTTCTCGAGTAATTTTTTGGGCAGCGCCATGTTACCTACCTCGGGCATGCCGGGGTATCCAACGGGGCCAACGTATTTGAGCACCATCACACAGGTTTCGTCGATGTCCAGGTCGGGAGAATCGATCCTTTCGTGGTAATCTTCAATGCTGTTGAATACAACCGCGCGGCCCCTGTGTTTCATCAGCGCCGGTGATGCCGCCGATGGTTTGATCACTGCGCCGTTGAGGGCGAGGTTTCCCTTTACCACAACACAGCCGGCTTCTTCGATGATCGGGTTGTCATAGGTTGTGATCACATCTGCATTGTAGCAGGTTGTATTGCCGCTGATGTTTTCGTGATGGTTTTTGCCGGTAACCGTAACCACATTTTTATGAAGATGGTCTTTCAGCTCGTTCAGGATAACGGGCAATCCACCCGCGTAATAAAAATCTTCCATCAGGTATTTTCCCGAAGGCATTAGATTCAGAAGCAATGGGATCTTGCTTCCGATGGCATCAAAGTCTTCGAGGTTCAGCTCCACGCCTATCCTGCCGGCTATCGCACACAGGTGAATGATAAAATTGCTTGATCCACCTACGGCCGCATTTACCTTGATCGCATTTTCGAATGCTTCCCTGGTGAGGATCTTATCGATGGTGAGGTTTTCTTTTACCATCTCTACGATCCGTCGCCCGCTCAGTTGCGCCATTTGTTTTTTGCGGCTGTCGGCCGCAGGTATCGCGGCTGCGCCACTCAACGTTAAGCCGAGCGACTCTACCATGCAGGCCATTGTGCTGGCCGTGCCCATCGTCATGCAATGGCCTATGCTCCGGCTCATGCAACTTTCGGCGAACTCACAATCTTCCTGCGACATCTTTCCCAGTTTCATGTCTTCATCGAACTTCCATACATGTGTGCCGGAACCAATATCCTGTCCCCTGTATTTCCCGTTGAGCATAGGGCCTCCCGGAACAACTATGGTGGGTAAGCCCACGCTTGCTGCGCCCATCACGGTTGAGGGTGTTGTTTTATCACATCCTGTGAGGAGCACTACGCCGTCTATCGGGTTGCCGCGTATGCTTTCTTCGGCGTCCATGCTTGCCAGGTTGCGGAACAGCATGGCCGTGGGTTTCAATAATGTTTCGCCCAAACTCATGATGGGAAATTCTACCGGGAAACCGCCGGCCTCTATCACGCCGCGTTTTACCATTTCGGCGTGGTCGCGGAAATGGGCGTTGCAGGGAGTGAGTTCACTAAAAGTATTGCAGATGCCGATCACAGGCCTTCCATCGAACCAATCGTTTGGCATGCCCTGGTTTTTCATCCAGCTCCTGTAAATAATGCCGTCTTTATCCTTGCGGCCAAACCATCCGTGGCTTCTGAGTTCGGTATTCATTTTCGATTTTTTTAAAGTACTTCTATCGCCGTCCTGGTAAAGGCCGTCAAATTGTTCGTGCGTTTACAGCAAATCTACTTTGCCTGCGCGTTATCTCTGCAATTTATCTTCGGTGCGCGTGAACCGGCAGATCCGTTCCAAACGTATGGCTAATAATAAAAGACCTTAAGTAGAAACAAAAGGTCTTGCTTGCTTGCGACAAGGCTTGCTATAAAATGCGTTCTATTTATCCCACCATACTTTTGTGCTTAATTTATCAGGACCCTGGCGCGTGATCGCTTCCTGCAGCTTTGCCGTGTTAACGGAAAGTTCAGACGTTGGGTAGGTGAGCCTCCTGATGAATGTACCATTCGGAACATCGGGATTGGTAGGCTGCCCATAAGGGTTCGGTGTCAATGCAGGGAACCCGCTTCTCCTGAAGTTGGCGAATGCTTCGGGACCGTTTAAGAATGAACTGATCCAGTATTGTGTGTTGATCTGGTTCAGCTCGTTGCCCGCGGTCAACGGATTGGCACCAACGTAAATATCCCTCGCTGTGGCCGATACCGCGCTTCCCGGATCGTATGTTACCATCTGGTCCATGTTGGCTGCGATGCCCGCTGAAAAATATTGCGCAGCGGTTCCCGATGTGATAAAACCCCTGAAACGCGCCTCGGCCATCAGCAAAAGCGTTTGCGATGCTGTAACAAAAAACACAGGCGAATTTGTTTTTACAACCCTTCTGCGATCAGCCTGGCTGTATTCGTAGAAACTTACCAGGCCGTCTGCCGTTGCCTGCGTTACCGCGGTTCCATTGTCTTTTCCCATGGGCATTCCGATCTGTACAGCAGGCGTGGTATTGCCGGCCGAAGCCACCTGCCCGTTGCCCGATGTTGCGCCCACATAACGTACTGCGATTGAAGACAACCTCGGGTCGTTTGTGCTTTTGAGCTGGTCAACAAATGGTTTTGTAAGGTAAAAATTGGCCGCTTCTCCGCCATTGAGTGTTGCGCCGATGGGTTGTGTGAAGTTTGCATCGTGACGGATATAGGCATTGTCTGCATTGTCTGTGATCACGCCCCCTGCCATTGCAGCGGTGATGGTTGTCAGCGATTTTGCAGGATCCGCTTTCGCGATCCGCATGCCTGCCCTCAACAAAAGCGAATTGGCAAATTTCTTCCATTTCGTTACATCGCCTCCGTACAGAACGTCTGCTGTTTCTATCGGTGCGCTTGCGCTCAATGCTGCAGCGGCTTCGGTAAGCTCCTGTATGATGCCGTTGTACACGGTTTGCTGCGCATCGTATTTTGGAAAAAATACCTGGTCTGTAAAACCGGCGCCGCCTTCGGTGTATGGGATGTCTCCGTATTCGTCGGTAAGTACCATAAATGCATACGCCTGGAATATGCGGGCCATGTGGTACATGTTCGATCTTGTGGTCACACCTTTTGTACGCGCAATCGCATCGTGTGTGTTCCTGATCACGTTCTGGTAGTACAGCGCCCAGATCGGTTGCGTGGTAACGTCCCTGCTGTCCTGGTTAAAATTGGCCCCTGCCAGTACACCACCGTTTGGTGAGATCATGTGTTGCACGATGCCCACATCAAATACAAGCGATTTTACAGGATAAGAAGCATTGATCACCGCGTTGTTCAACAACAATGCGGCATCAAGCGAAGTGGGATTGACACGGTTTATATTCAGGTCGGCCAGGTTCTTGTCGCACGAGGAAAGACCCGACAACGTGAGAATGAACAACGTATAAAAAAATAGCTTTTTCATGATCGTAGAAGTTAAAATTTAATGTTTAGGTTCAAACCAAATCCTCTTGTTGTAGGGATACCTGGCGATTCGAGGCCGGCCTGCGTATCTGATCCAAATCCAAATGTTTCGGGATCGATGTTGTCAACCCATTTTTTGATGATCCACAAATTGGTGCCCACCAGGTCGAGTTTCAAACCTTTGATCGGCCATTTGGCAGGGATGAACCTTGTAAAGTCATAACCCAATGCTACCTGGCGCAGTTTCCAATACCCGCCATCATAGATAACCGGCTCGATGATCTGTTGTGTACGCAGGTGCTCCCAATAGGTTTGTACTGCGGTAACCGCCGTATTAGGTCCGCCGCTCTGGTTAACGCCCTGGCCGGTTACACCGCCTGTCCTGCCCTCGAGGGTCATCTGGTGAAGTCCTTCGCGGATCGCGTTGAAATTGGTTCCCGATAACATTTTGTTACCCAATTTGTAATCGATGAACACAGAAAGCGAAACGCCTTTGTAATTGAAGCTGTTTAAAAATCCTCCTGTCCATTTAGGCAATGCGCTGCCAAACAGCAGGAAGTCTGCGGTACGAAGCGGCACTCCATTGGATTGGAAAATACGTTGGTTGCCCTTGGTTGCATCCCTCGCATAACCAAAGCCTGCGATCTGCCCGATCTCTTCCCCTACCACGTAACGCAGCTCACCGTTGAATACGTGTGTTCCAACCGTGATCCTTTCACCGGGTGTATTTGTAATGATGCTGATGACCTTTGTTTTGTTGTACGCCGTATTTGCAGTGAACTCCCATGTGAAGTTTGCAGTTTTGATTGGCGACAGGTTCAGCATGGCTTCAAAACCTTCGTTGCTGCTTTGGCCGCTGTTGATCCTTGTATTCACAAATCCCGATGCGTCTGAAATCTGAACGGGAACGATCTGGTCGCGTGTGATTTTTCTATACACCGAGAAATCGAAGTTCACGCGGTTGTTGAACATCTTCAGTTCCAACCCGAGTTCTGTTTCAGATACACGGCTTGGTTTCAGGTTTGCATTGGGCAATGTGTTGCCGTTGCTGGTACCTACCGAAACAGAGCTGCCCGATGGGTTGTTGATGGTATTGGCATTTACGATGTAAAACAATTGATCGGATGAAGGCGCCACATCTCCATCGCTTCCCACTTCTGCATAACCTATCCGCAGTTTTCCGAAATTGAGCCATTTGGTTCTCAGGTTTTCAGAGAACACATAGGCACCGGAAACCGATGGATACAATATGCTCCTGTTGGCTGGCGATAATGTAGAGAACCAATCGTTCCTTACGGTACCGGTCAGGTACAACGTGCGGTTCCACGAGATATCGGCAGAACCGTAGAGTGAATTAACGCCCAACTCTGTAAGCGTATATACCGGGTCTTTGGCACGACCGTTCTGTACGGTGTACAATCCTCTCACCACAAAATCAGTAACCTGTACGTTGTTGATGTCCCTTCTTCTCCTCATCTGGTTTCCGCCAGCGGTAAGCGTGAAGTCGAAATTTTTGTATTTCTGGTTGGCCGTAAGCAGGAAGTCCATATTGGTTTCGCGGAAGCGGTAAGATTCCTGGGTATAGATCCCGTTTACAAAGCCCGGGTTGGCCGCGGCGCGCGATGCCTGGCCGGTAGGGAAATTATTTACGTCTTCATCGCGGCTCCAGTAATCCTGTCCGAACCTTCCCATCAAAGAGAGCCATGGAAGGAAATTATATTTTGCCGAAACGTTTCCGAATATCCTGTCCCTTCTCACATTGTGAAACTGTTCTGCCAGCACCCAATATGGATTGGTACGGTTCGTAAACCGTGAATAGACATATTCATTGCCGGTAGCAGGGTTGTAGATATTTGCTTTCAACACACTCATCGGCATGGTATTGGCCATGGCCATGATGGAGGTTGGGATCGAGTTGTCCTGGTTGGCAATATTAGGCGGGTTCCTGTTGATCTCATTGGTATAATTGATGTTTCCCGCGATGCTCAGTTTATCAGACAACTCGTTGGTGAACCCGAGGTTCAATCCTTTCCTGCTGAATGAATTGTTTGGAACGATACCCTTGTTCTCCGAATTGCTCAACGAGAGATGCAGCCCGCCTTTTGCACCACTGGTTCCGATGGTAACCGTGTTTGAAAGGTTTTGTGCATGCCTGTAAAATTCTTTGATGATGCTTCCCTGCGCCACATAAGGAATGTTGGGTGTATTGAACAGGGTTTGCGTCATTCCGGGCTGTATCAATTCTCCGAACGACCATTGCCCCGAAGTAGGGTTTGGCGTAGTTGGACGAACACCGCCTTCTCCCTGGCCATACAGCTTCTGGTAATTGGTATAATCGAGCGGCGCCTCGTCGGTATAATTTACATTGTATGAAATACCAAGTCCCTTGCCCTTGCCTTTTGATTTTGTGGTGATCATGATCACACCATCTTTCGCACGCGAGCCATACAGTGCGGATGCGGCTGCACCTTTTAATATGGTCATGCTTTCTACGTCATCAGGATTGATGCTGGAAAATCCGTCGCCACCATCTGCAAATACGCCGGCGCCTTTTACGCTTACTGTATTGGCATCGTTGAAATTGGTATTGTCAACCGGAACGCCATTGATCACGATCAACGGCGTATTGGTACCATTGATGGAAGACTGGCCACGGATCCGGATCTTGGATGAACCACCCGGGCCGGTACCCAAAGAAGAAATGTTTACACCTGCCACTTTACCCTGTAATGCATTCATCGGGTTGGCAGTGCGGTTAACAGACAACTCATCGGGATTTACGGATGTGGCGGCATAGCCGAGTTTCCTTGATTCCTTTTTTATTCCCAATGCAACAACAACCACCGCGTTCAGGTTTTCTGTCATGGGCGCGAGGGTGATGTCTATTTTTGTTCTCCCGTTCACATCCACTTCCTGGTTCAGGAAGCCGACAGACGAAACAACCAGGCGGGCTTTTGCAGAAGCGGGGATGCTGAAAGATCCGGAGGCATCGCTGGTGGTGCCGGCGGATGTTCCCTTGATCGTAACAGAAGCGCCCTCAACCGGTTTACCGGCCTGGTCGGTTATTTTCCCCGACACGGTCTGTGCCTGGGCTAAAACAGAAAAACAAAAGAAAACGGGTAGAAAAAAGAGCAGTTTGCTCCAATGCTGCCTGTGCGGCAGAAATGATGGTACGTTCATAATGGCAAGTTGTTTTGATGAATGATCATTTCCGGGAAAGCAATCATCCCGGCATTTACAAAATAAAGTGTTCGCTTCAGCAAAAACTTCCAATAAAAAACGGCGATGAATATTGTACGAATGACAATTCATTTTTTTAAGTAACTATACAAAAGCAAAGGCCGCGTGTTGCTAAACCAGCGGAACGGCCTTATCTTACAAACAATAATGAACAGTATGAACCAGTTTGTCTTGCAAAAAGGCCGTTCAGCCGAGCTCAAGCTGTTTCCGTTTATTGTTGAATTTGCCAGCAGGCGCAACGCAACCATCCACGGCAACCCTGCCACCGACGATACCGGCAGGTGCGTTCGTATCTTTTATATACTGGAAGGAAAATTCGAATGGATCGTCAATGCAGAACACCATATGCTGTACCCGGGCGACCTGGTGATCATTCATCCCGGCCAGGTTGTTGAAGGATCACAAGACAGCCTGAACACGGGAAAACTTTTTTGGCTTCACATAGAAACAAACAAAAGAACAGACGAGTTCATCTTCCAGAAATGGAGCCATTTATCGAGCGGCGAGGCCAATGCCGTTGGTAAAGTATTTAAATACAACAGGACACCGGTCATATCAAGGTGCAAGGAGGCCGGCCTTATCTTCGCGGAGCTGCAGGCGGAATTGTTTAACCAGCAGATCGGATTTTATACAAGGGTGATCCATTTGCTGGATGAACTGTTTATCATGATCGCGCGGAGACTGGCCATACGCGACAATACAAACCGGGACTTTCCACAGGCCTTTATGAATTTTGAGCAGACACTCCGGAAAAACCTTACGCACCAGTGGACGGTGGAAGAGATGGCCGCACTGGTGGGCCTCGGCACTACCACTTTTACAGAAAAAGTGAAAAGCTATTCCGGCTTTTCGCCGCTCAATTACCTGATCACCATCCGCATTTCGGAAGCCATCAAACTTTTGAAGAGAAACAGTTTGAGTGTAACGGAAATTGCATTGGAGACAGGGTTTTATTCTTCCCAACATTTTTCAACCACGTTTAAAAAATTAACCGGGCTCACCCCGCGCGATTTCAGGAATAAAAACAAAACAAATGACTAAGATCTCCTCTCATAAAAAAGAATGCGTGATCACCATTGAAATGGGAACCAACGCAGTAAGGATCTTTGCCTTCGACCTTGCAGGCAATGTGATCGGCGACAGGAAGGGCACCTACCCCACCTTTCACCCGCAGCCCGAGTACAGCGAGCAGGATCCTGAACAGGTATTCATTACGATGCTGTACGTGTTAAAGAATTTCCTGAGCGAAGAGATCCATCCGCAGAAATACACCGTGTCTACCATCTGTTTCAGTGCGGCCATGCACAGTGTACTGGCGATCGATAAAAACGATGTTCCGCTGGGCAACGCGATCATCTGGGCAGACAACCGCGGAAAAGAAGAAGCGGATGCGTTGAAGAAAACCGCTTTGGGACGAAGCATTTACAAAAATACCGGCACTCCGATACATCCTATGTCGCCCCTGATCAAAATTGCGTGGATGAAAAAAAAGGACAGGCAACGTTTCAACAAAACGGCAAAGTTCTTATCGATCAAGAGTTACATTGTTCAGCAGTTGACAGGCGAGTGCCTGATCGATTTCAGCCTTGCTTCGGCTACAGGGCTGTTCAATAACCAGACGGTAGACTGGGATGCGCAGGCACTTGATTTTGCTGGTATCGATGCAGACAGGTTGCCCGAACTGGTATCTGTTTTTTATGCGCCAAAGAAATTAAAACGGGAGTTCCAGACATCGCTGGGGTTGCCGGCCAACACAAAGATCCTGATCGGATCGAGCGATGGATGTTTTGCAACATTGGGCGCGGGGGTATGGACGGGCGACAAAGCAACGATCACCGTAGAAGACAGTGGTGCGATGCGGGTAGTTGGAAAAAAGATCATTCACGATGAACAGCAGCGCTTTTTCAATTATGTGCTCACAGAAGATTATTTCATATCAGGCGGGCCAACCAACAACGGCGGGGTTATATTCGAATGGTTTGCAAAACAGTTTGGCGATTTTAAATATGCTTACGACATTGAGAACTGCATGGAAGACCTGATCGCAGATGCAGAGAAGATCGCGACAGGATCGGATGGATTGCTTTTTCTTCCGTATCTCCTCGGCGAGCGTGCGCCGATATGGAACGCGAATGCAAGGGGCGTATATTTTGGATTGAACATCAACCACGGAAAAAATCATTTCATAAGATCTACCATTGAGGGCATTCTTTATGAAATATTCAGCATCGGTAAAACACTGGAGGAGCACCGGAACATAACGAGCCTTTCTGTAAACGGAAGTTTTGCGACCATTCCTTTCTGCTCGCAGATGATCGCAGACATCTTCAACAAACCCGTGAGCATCTGCAAAAACCTCAACAGCGTGAGCCTTGGCGCGTTCCTGCTGAGTGCAACAGATATGGGCCTGTTCAAAAGCCTTGATGCGGCGGCACGAAGCGTGGTCTTTGAAAAAACATACAAACCATCAAAACAGAACCACGAGGTATACAAAAAGTATGTGGATATATTTCAAAGGCTCAGTACAAAATTTGCGGACGAATTTGAATCCATTACAACGTTGCAGCAACAACTTTAAAACAGGACGGGAACACTGGGTGGAACAACCACGGATAAAATGTAAAATTTCTTCCCCGCCCGCAGCGAGGAACTGACATAAAAAGCCCGCTAACTGAGTAGCGGGCCCTGGAATGGAAGTGCAAAAAATCAGGGATTCTTTACCACATCCTCAAGATCTGTATCAACGTCAACATCGGCTTCTGCCTCCAGCAATGCATCCTGTATGGCGTTGGCCTCTGCCTGGCGCTCTTTGATCACGCGGGATTTGAGGCGGTTGAGGTTTTCAGACAACACGTCTACACACTCGGTAACCGCGGTTTCAAAATACGCGCTGTGCCTTTTTACGAAAGGATCGTTTCCGGGCATTTCAAGGCGTATTTCACAATAATCGTTTTGCGGTTCCGAACCCGGGCCTTTGAAAAGCGTTACGTTGGCACGGATGATGCGGTCGCTTTTAAGGGTATTCACTTTTTCTCTCACAAAACCTTCCAATGATTCCCCGGCTTTGAACCCTAAAGATTGAATAATGATTTCCATGGCTTTTCTTTTTTTTAAAACATACTATAATTATGCCAGCGGGGTGCAGGCCTGCAATGTTCAGCAATCGTTAAAAAATGTCCAACATATGGTGCAACGCCACCTATTTTATCGATCCAATTGACATCAACGGATCCTCGCATCAATTTCTGCCTGGACGCGTTTTGTGAATGCGGGCGACCAGATCGTCCAGTGATTGGCGCCAGGAATGATCTCTGCAACAAGATCGGCCTTTGCGGTCTTAGCTTTTGCGGCCAATGCGCTCACCGATTTATCGAGGTGAAAATTATCTTCGGCGCCTGCATATATGTGTACCTTACCCGGGAGATCATTGTTCCAATGCTGCTGTATGTATCGCCCGAGATCATAACGGCTCCACGCTTTCACCACCTCGCGGTCGATTGCACCTGTTCTGCGGTCGTAGAGCTGTTGCGGCCTTCCGTTTCGATCGGGTTTACCAAACTCCGCTTCGAATGATTGGTATTGGCCGCCATCGCCGGTAAAATCGTCGGCGGTCACCATGTTGCTGAGCGTAGTGGCCGCCACTCCTTTTTCGAGAAACATGCCACGCTCCTTGCCCGCTTCATCTGTATAAACGTTTCTTTCTTTGTACAGATCGATGCCCGTGAAATTGCTGAAATCCACAGGGTCGGGCGATACTGCCCAACATCCATTGAATGCATTGGGATAATTCAGCTGCAGCCAGGCTGCGCCATAACCGCCCGAGCTTTGGCCGACAAGAAAATAATTTTCCGCTGTTTGCGCCGCGGGATAGTGTTCCTGCAAATAAGGTATCACTTCTTTCACGAGTGCCCTTCCCCATGGGCCGTTTACATCAGAATCCACGAAAGCATGCAGCCCCCAACGCGTTTGTGTTTCGGGGTTGAGGTACACATAGATCTTTTTCTTGCCCTGCCCCATGCCATACCTTTGTCTTGGCTGCGCACCCTGCGCATCGTAATGCGTGCCACCCCAGCCGGGAATAATGAAAACAACGGGATATTTTTCTCCCGTAGACACACTATCCGGAAGAACTACCGCCGCTTTTACAAAAACATCTTTGTGATGGAACGCCGACAGCAAACCACTTTTCAGGTTGAGCAATTTGAGGGTGGCCGTTTCGCGGAAAGCACGTTCCCTGAACACCGTATTGATGTAAAGATGCTTTTCGGCGCTGTGGTTGTCGGGGATATAAAAAATGAAATTACCACGTGTATAAGCGTTACCGGGATTCGACGTGTTTGTCCTGTTCTCTCCCTTTATGTGAATGGTGGAAGCGAGTTTGTAATAACCGGGTTTTAACTGGCTGAGCCGGGCGCCGCTGGCTTCGGCATTGTCGTCAAAAACCTTTACCTCTCCTGGTTTCCAGTCAACCACATTCATCGCGAAACTGGCCTGTGGCGAAAGGTCCTGGCCGATCTCTTTGGTGGTATCATTCTGTGTAAGCAGGATGAGGCGGCCCGTAAAAGAGGTATGGATGGATGTATCCAGGTGTACATATACTTTAACCTGCGCATGGACCGCTGTTGCAAGCAGCAGCGAAAACACGGTCACCAGTTTTATTCTCATAGTTATTTATTTTGATGAACTAACAACATTTTCATCGCAGTGTTACAGTTTTGTTACGCGTTTTAGAAACAATATTTATGATTCGAGCATTCGTTCTTTCCATCCAGAAACCAGCGCCTGCTTCCCGGCATGAGGCCCAGGATGAGTTGATGCAGTGCCTGCATATCGCCGCGCTTTGAGCCGGGCTGGCTGTTGATGTATTCCTCCACCTGTTTTTCTGTTTTCATAAAAATGCGGTTTTCAAATTTCGTTCATTTTGTGTTTTCCTGTATGCGGGCGATGATTTAGTTTTTGAAACGGGATGGATTCTGTGTATTTTCAGTCATTGATGCACTGGAGCTGCCCCCGCCTATCCAGGTTAATGTTAAATCTGCGTGATATGAAGAGAAGTATTTTTTGGGCCGTGCTTTCAGCAGGCATTTTGTTTTTGCTCACGGGCGCTTCTGCCGGGGCGCAGGACTTCAACAAGGCCAAACTCGACAGCGTTCTTGTGTCCCTCGAAAAGAACAATAAATTCATGGGTGGTATTGCGCTTATGCGCGATGGGCAGCTCATCTATGCTAAAAACACAGGCTTCAGCGATGTAGCGAAACAAACAAAAGCCAACGAAAATACGAGGTACCGCATCGGCTCCATTACCAAAACGTTTACCGCGGTTCTTGTGATGAAGGCGAACGAGGAAGGCAGGTTAAACCTCGACGAAACGCTCGACAAATATTTTCCAGGCATTGCAAATGCAGCAAAGATCACGATCCGGCACTTACTGACGCACAGGAGTGGTATCCATAATTTTACCAACGATGCCTCTTACCAAACATGGTACACGGCTCCGAAAACCAGGAGCGAACTGGTAAAAACAATCACCGATGCCGGCAGTGATTTTGAGCCCGGCAGTAAATTTTCATACAGCAACTCGGGGTTTGTGCTGTTGAGCTTTATTCTTGAAGACATTTACAAAACCTCCTATGCCCATCTTGTTCAAGAGAAGATCGTAAAACCGCTGGGATTGCTATACACTAGTGTTGGCGGAAAGATCAATGCAGAAACAAACGAGGCAAGATCGTACACGTTTACCCAGGGATGGACACTGGAAAAAGAAACGGATATGTCTGTGCCCATGGGCGCCGGAGCGATCGTATCAACGCCCACAGACCTGGTAAGGTTTTCCGAAGCTTTGTTTTCCGGGAAACTCGTTGGCCTGACCGCGGTTGAAGAAATGAAGAAGCTGAAAGATAACGTTGGATCCGGCTTGATCACCTTTCCTTTCTACGACAGAACGGAGTTCGGCCACTCAGGAGGCATTGATGGTTTTTCTTCCCTCTTCTCTTACGATCCTGAAAAAAGGATCGCTTTTGCGATGATATCCAACGGCATGAATTACAATGGCAACGATCTCACCATCGCAGCGCTGAGCGCAGCTTACAACAAACCATACCAGGTGCCCCTGTTCAGCAGCTACAAGGCTACCGAAGAAGAACTTGACAAACTCCTCGGCAATTACACATCCAAAGAAATTGGCCTTAAAATAACGATAGCCAGGGAAGGAACCACGTTGTTTGCAAAAATTGAGGGACAGGGAAGCAGGCCATTAGCGGCCATTGACAAAAACAAATTCGCAGACGACGCCGCGGGCGTAAACGTTGTTTTTCAACCCGAACAACAAACGTTTACATTGTCGCAACACGGCAGGTCGTTTAATTTTTCGAAAGCTTTGTAACAGCAAGTGCGGCAATGTTATCCGTATCATTTGCTGATGCCGAATTTTTATTGTGGAGTAGCAGCAAATCAATTGCCACTGATTTCACGGATTAACACAGATGAATGCGCAAGGCAAAACCTGTACATAAACAACATCTGTGTTAATCCGTGAAATCAGTGGCAAATTACAACCTCGCAAATGCGTACTTCTACTCTATTTTATCCCCACCAAAAATTTTTTAATTGATAACCAGTCTTTTTAACGATGCAGGGGATTTACCCCTATGAGCACCGCCTAACAAAACCTATATTAGTAAATAATCCCCGCCATCCGTATTCTTAAATCCTAAATATCCAATTATGAAAAACACAATGCTTGCATCGTTGGCGCTGATCACCATCGTTTCGCTGTCGTTTACCGGCGCCGTTAAGACAGACCAGAACAGCCCCGTTAAAAAGAATCTTGTAAAACTTCACGCCAAAAAGAACGGCAAAACAACCGATGTATACGCTTATGTCGGTTATGTTGGTGAAGCACCTGGCGGTGGACAGTTCATCGGTTGGGTCCAGTTGTCTGAAGAGATCTGCGATGATATCGACATCGAGATCCATTACATGGTCGGCAGCATGCAGTACCACACGATCACCATCCCCGCATCGCAAACCTATGCAGAAGACAGGTGGGGCAGTTGTCCGCCGGCTTATTCGAGTGAAGGCGTTGGCGTGAACAGCGTTTCGATCAGCAGTTCCTGCGGTACAAAAAATATTCTTTATTGAAACGCGGTAAGTGAATCGCCATTGCTTCGTTCGACGCAATGGCGATTTACAATTACCTGTTTACGATTCACCAACCGTGCCCGTCTTTACCGCTCCGGCCCTTATGTAATGGGCCATGATCACGCCGGCTGGGGTAACTGTACTTTCCGCAAGTGTGAAGGCAGCGGGTATAGGACCCTCGTTGAATAATTTTTTGCCTTGTCCGAGCGTGAGTGGATGGATCATCAGCCACAGCTCATCAACCAGGTCGTTTTTAAGAAGCAGTTGGATCAATTCGCTACTGCCCCATACCTGTAAATTTGACCCCTCTGTTTTTTTGAGTTCCTGTATGCCTGCAAGACCGTCGAGGAAAACAGTGTTTTGCCAATCCGATCCTTTCCGTGTTGTTGATACCACATGTTTGGTAACCTCGTTGATGCCGGGCCAGCCCTCCGCGTGTTTGGGCCAGTAGCCTTCGAATATGTCGAATGTCTTTCTTCCGAGCAGAAGATCTGATGGTTTCATCAGTCTCTGCATCAATTCCGCATCCACATCGTTGCTGTACGGTGCCACCCATCCACCGTATGCAAAACCGTTCGAAGCGTCTTCTTCGGGTCCACCCGGCGCCTGCATCACGCCATCCAATGTGATCATTGATAAAACGATAATCTTTCTCATGATGATTTCCTCCTGTATGTTTTTTTGTGATTGATTTTGTTCGATACAAAGTTGTTCAATAAAGATTGTTTCGTTGTGGTGTGAACGCGACAATGTATGTGGGGGATTGCGACAGCAGTTCCCTGCATCCTCACTCCTTTGATTTCTTCATAAAAAACGCGTATCCTTGAATACTAAAACACGACTAGCATGAAAAAAGTAACGGGCATCGGCGGGGTTTTCCTCAAGTGTGAGGATACAAAAAAAATGAAAGACTGGTACGCGAAAAACCTCGGCATCGAATCAGGCGAACACGGTGGTGGGTTTGAATGGCGCGAGAAAGACAACGCGGAACAAATGGGTTACACCGCATGGAACACTTTCCCGGCAGATACCAAATACTTCGATCCTTCCAAAAAAGAATTCATGATCAACTACCGCGTTGCAGACCTGGTGGGGTTGGTGGAACAGCTCAAAAAAGACGGCGTAACCATCATCGACGAAATTGCCACGTACGATTACGGCAAGTTCGTTCACATACTGGATATTGAAGGGAACGCCATAGAACTCTGGGAGCCGCTGTAATATCGGTTTTAAGCAACAACAGCGGAGGGAAACACTGGCGCAGTCTGCCGGAATGTATCCCTTCCCGCCCGTGAAAGATAGACGGGCCAGCCTTGGTTCTATTTATTAATTTCGCGGGATGTTTTTAAACGTTTCAGGTATCGGCAAAAAGTTTGGCGGGAAATGGGTATTGAAGGATATCAATTTTTCGCAGGAACGTTTCCGCAAGATTGCCATTGCGGGTGAAACAGGTTCGGGTAAAAGCACGCTACTGAAGATCATTGCCGGGCTAGAACAACCCGATGCCGGCATCGCTTACCTGGAAGGAAAGAAAGTGCCGGGCCCGCACGATACGTTGATTCCCGGCCACCCGGGCATCGCGTACCTGTCGCAGCATTTCGAGCTGCGCAACAACTACCGGGTAGAAGAACTCCTCAGCTACGCAAACCAGCTTTCAGAAGAAGATGCCAATACGCTGTTCGCGGTTTGCCGAATTGACCACCTGGTTAAACGGAAGGTAGACCAGCTTTCGGGCGGCGAGAAACAACGCATTGCGTTGGCGCGGCTATTGATCGGCTCCCCGAAACTGTTGCTGCTGGATGAGCCGTTCTCCAATATGGACCCGATCCACAAAAACCTTTTAAAATCGGTGTTGGATGATATCGGTGAAAGATTGCAGATCACCTGCATACTCACTTCGCACGATCCGATGGATACCTTGTCGTGGGCCGATGAGATCATCGTGATGAGAGCGGGCAATGTTGTCCAGGAAGGCGGTCCCCCTGAAATTTACCATCACCCCGTCAACGAATACGTTGCCGGTTTGTTCGGGAACTACAACCTTCTTACACACGACGTAATACAACACATTTCAAAAGAGAAACGTTTTACAGGTACGGCAAAAAGAACGTTCATCCGCCCGGAGCAACTGGAACTTACGCGTGATGCGACCTCCCCCATCACCATCCGCAGGCAAAGCTTCCAGGGCATGTACACGATGCTGGAGCTGCGGGCCGGTTCCGCAACCATCATTGCGAAAGCAAGCGGCCCTGCATTCAAAAACGGTGAAAATGTGGGTGTGAGCCTGTCAGCTGCCTACCAATTTCACCAGATCGGCTAGCTGCACCACCGGAAGCAGGGCGTTTTCAGGGAGTTTTAACGGATGATTCTGGTTGTATTTAACTAATTTTGTCGCGAATCGTTACGGGGCCTGCCATTCCGATGGGCCATTTTAAATTCCGGTATCCCAGCATTTTGAACATTGGTTCACCCGATTCACGCATATATTCCTGTTATGAAAACATTCACGCTCCTTTTTTCTTTACTCCTGGCGGGCCTCGCAGCCAATGCCCAGCCAAAGCCGAACCTGGTAAGACAGGCTGAAGTAAAATCGGTAAAGATTGCCAAAGACGCCGTGGTAACGGGCTACGAAGCTACCATAGCGGCCGGCCGTTTGTCGCTCGCCAAAGTGATTACCGCTGAAGAAGGTGAACCGGTGGTGCAGGGTTATACACTTACCCTTTACTCAGACAATTCCTTCAACAACCGCAAACCGGTGAAGATCGGCCTGTCGAGAAAATCTTTTGATTCCGTGTTTACCCGCGGATCGGCAGAAATGGTTGCGAAATACCCGAAACTGAACAAGTACGTTACCGATAACAAGCTTTCCCTCTCCGAAGAAAAAGGATGGATCTCTATTATCGAATATTTCAACACACTTTGACAACGATAATCTTTTAAATAGGATCCCCCGTAACCGGGGGATTTTTTATGCCTGCCTTTTCCGCCGGGTCATCCGCCGTTTATACCGACCGCCGCTTTTTTAATCATTTTTAAAGTAACTTGTAAGCCACGCATTACCACGCTTATTGTATGAATCAACTTTTAAGGCGATATCGCAAGCTCCTGGTGATTCATACCCTCCTGCTTTTATCGTTCCACGGGTTTTCGCAATGCCCTGTGAACATTGGCTTTGAGACCGGCACCTTTGATGGCTGGGTATGCAGCAAAGGCAATATCGTTGCCAATCCCGGGCAGGGCATCGGTGAGATCTCCATGATACCGGGGCCGCCGGATGATACGCTTCATATGATCAAAAAGGCCACAACCCCGCAATTACTCGACCGCTACGGCCAGTTTCCCGTTACCTGCCCCAACGGAAGCGAATATTCCATCAAGCTCGGCAATGAAATTTCGGGAAGAAAGGCGCAGCAGGTGAGTTATACATTTACCATTCCTGCGAACGATGATAACTACAGCATCATTTACAATTACGCAGTGGTATTTCAAAACCCGCCCGACCACAGGGAATACGAACAGCCGCGTTTTACGGCAAATGTGTTTGATGTGTCGGATAACAAGTACATCGACTGCAGTTCGTTTTCGTATGCAGCGTTCGGTGACCTGAATGCGCTGGGTTTTAATCTGTCGGCCTTGGGCAAGGATGTTTTTTACAAAGGATGGACGCCCGTAACCATCAAGCTGTCCGGCTATGCGGGCAAAACCATCAGGATCGAGTTTACCTCCAACGATTGCACGAAGGCCGGCCATTTTGGTTATGCCTATATTGATGTGAACCAGAACTGCTCCTCGCCCATTTCGGGAAATACGCATTGTTTTAACGATACGATCCAGACCCTGATCGCGCCGTTTGGTTTTGCGGGCTACCGTTGGTTCAATGGTGATTTCTCTGCGGAGATCGGCGACCAGCCATCGCTCACCCTGAAACCGCTTCCGGCATCGGGTACAAAATACGCCGTAGAAATAACGCCATTCCCTAACCAGGGATGCGTGGATACGGTTTATACCAACATCGTTTATTCGAGCGAGGTGATCGATCTCAAAACACCAAAAAATGAATGGATATCCTGCATCTCAAAACCGGTGGATCTTACTTCCGGTGTGTTTGTTGCAGGGAGCAGTCCCGGACTCGAGTTCAGTTATTTTTCGGATGCTGCGCTGAAAGAATACCTGCTTACACCAAAATCGATCCTTACAACGGGAACCTATTACATCAAGGCAACAAATGCGGTCGGGTGCATTGCATCGCAACCGGTAAAGGTAAAAGTTGGCGATTTCCCCGGCTTCTCGATCAAGGATCCGCCACCGGTGCGGCGGCCGAAAGACCTTGACCTTACCACGCTTGCAACCGGGGATGTTACCGGTGTTTCTTTTTCGTATTGGAAAGATTCGCTTGCCACCATCCCCATTCTCAATCCCGAACGCGTATTTATCGCAGGGCGGTATTTCATCAAGGCAACCATCGAGGGCGGCTGCTCGCAGGTATATGGAGTGAATGTGGATATTGGGGAAGCATTGATCACACCACCCAATGCATTTTCACCCAACGGCGATGCCATTAACGATACCTGGGAAATCCCGCTGCTGGCCAGCCTGTACCCGGATTGTGTGGTGGAGATCTTCAACCGGCTCGGGCAACCGGTCTTCCGCTCCGTTGGGTACGGCAAAACATGGGACGGCAGGTTCAAGGGCATCGACCAACCCGTTGGAACGTATTACTACGTGATCAAACCCAGGTCCGATCTGCCGCCGATTGGAGGAAGCGTGACCATTGTAAGGTAAGGATGCTTTCCGCACGTTTTTTTACAGCCATCCCGGGTATACGACGCAGCAGGTACTGAAAAAATATTCCGTTATTTTGCCATTACACTCAAATGCAAAACGCCTGATTCTCCATGGATGTAAAGATCGAAGAAAGCTGGAAAGAGGTACTCACACACGAATTTACAAAACCGTATTTTTTACAGTTGGCCGCACATCTGAAAACGGAAAGGGCCACGGGGGCGGTGGTATACCCGCCGGGGAACCTCATTTTTAATGCGTTCAATACAACCCCATTCAACGAGGTGAAAGTGGTGATCCTGGGGCAGGATCCCTACCACAATCCCGGGCAGGCACACGGCCTCAGTTTTTCGGTACCCGACGGCGTTCCGCCGCCTCCATCGCTTGTAAACATTTACAAGGAACTGCACAAAGACATCGGCATGGTGATTCCGAAAACGGGCAATCTCACAAAATGGGCTAAGCAGGGCGTGTTCCTGTTGAATGCGATACTTACCGTACGCGCCAATGAACCTGCGAGTCATGCGAAGATCGGGTGGATGGATTTTACAGATGCGGTGATCAGGAAGATCTCTTCTGACAAAGAAGGCGTCGTGTTTTTGTTGTGGGGCAAATTTGCGCAGGAAAAACAGGCGCTGATCGATGAAACCAGGCACACCGTGCTCAAAGCCGCACACCCCTCGCCTTTCAGTGCAGACAAAGGTTTTTTTGGCTGCAAACATTTCAGCAAAACAAACGAGATACTGCGGAAGCAGGGACTTGAAGCAATCGACTGGAACCCGTTGGATTAACCGGCGCGAAAGAATTAAGCACTGTGCTTCGTTACCCAATCAGAATTCGATATTCAGATCCGATACCCGATATTCGCGTTCGATAATTCTGCATGAGCGATCCAAAAAACAAATCAAATCTTTTTTTAGACATCTTCGCGCGCATCTGGGCGTTGTGGGCGCTTTTGTTGTTTGTGGCAACACTGATGATCGCGATCCTTTTTTACCTGCCCTGCTTTTTATTGAACGATCCCGCGAAGGCCTACTGGCACCGGCATGTATCGCGTGTGTGGATGTTTGTATACCTGCACCTGATCGGCTGCCCGCTGCGCGTAAAAGGCGAGGCGCATTTTGAAAAAGGACAAAACTATGTTGTTGTCTGCAATCACAACAGCCTGATGGACGTTCCCGTTTGCACCCCTTTCATGCCGCGCGCCAACAAAACGATCGCTAAAAAAAGCTTCAGCAAAGTGCCGGTATTCGGATGGGTATATACTTTTGGGAGCGTGCTGGTAGACCGCAAAAGCGATGCAAGCCGGCGCAAGAGCATCGAAGACATGAAAAAAGTATTGCAGATGGGGCTCGATATGGTGATCTATCCCGAGGGCACCCGTAACCGCACCGGCGATCCGCTCAAAAAATTCTACGACGGCGCGTTCCGCCTGGCAAAAGATTCCGGCAAACCCGTTCTCCCTACCGTGCTTCTTCACACAAAAAAAATATTGCCTGCCAACCGCGTGTTCTACATGCTCCCGCACCGGATTGAAATGCATTTCCTGCCCCCGGTAGCATCAACCAATTGTTCAAGTGATGAACTGAAAGAAAAAGTTTTTAAAATAATGTGGGATCATTACAGGGATAACATTTGATCGATACCAAGCGGCCTTGCCCTGCCGAAAGGATTTCTTTTCATACATGAACAGCGCAATACAACTTAGTTCTCGCTCAGGAAGCTTCTTGTCCTGTTGATCTTAAGATCCCTCAATATTCCCGATTTAGGACTGAAAGAAATATTGAACGAACGGTACAACCCGATCGGGTTGATGTTGATGGAAAGCTGCCAGCAGTGCATCTCACGCGAGATGAAGGTGCTGAGCTGCTGAAGCGACCTGTTGGTTACATCGTAAGAACCGGTGGCGCCTACTTTCCATTTGGGCGTAAGACTGAAATCGCCGTTGAATGTAAGTCCGGAACTGGTTTCCGTTGTATAACCGCTGTAATCGGGCTTGAGCACCCGGGAGAAGCTGAGGGAGTACGAGAGGCTGACGGTCCATGGAATATTAAAATCTGTGAACTCCGCAGGATTGGCGCGCACAAACTGCATCTGCCGTTGCTGTTCATCGGGCGTCATGAAAGGGTCGATGGGAAGCTGTTTGTTCTTGTCGTCTTTCCCGTCTTTTGATTTACTGCTGAACGATGTGGAGAGTGCAATGTTTCCGCTTGTGATCCTTCCGATCTTAAAATGCCTGGGATCCCACAAGATCCGGTTCACGCGGTTGCCGAGCGAGTCCACATCGTATGGGTCAAGGTTCGCGGCTGCACTGATGTTGAGCTTTTCAAACAGCGTTGTACGCGCGTAAAGGTTGAAGGGCTGCAATTGAAAACTGTCTGCAAGAAAATTGTAGGCGGAACTGAACCCGAATCCTTCGATCAATTTTACTTTTTTATCTGCGGGTTTTCCTTTCAACGTGGTATCGGCGTTCTTATCCTTTACTTTCATCTCGAGCAGGTTGTCGAGGCCAAAACTGATGCCCCCGAATATCCCTTCCGAAAAAGATCCGATCACGTTGCCATCGTATTGCGAAACGCGGTAAGTGCGGCCCGAAGTATCTACCCGGAGGTTGTAAAAACTCTTCGCCACAAAATCAGGGTGGTAATTGATCGAAAAGTTGGGCCGCATCTCGTGCCTGATCGCGATCACATTGCTTTTGGGCCCGAATGTATAGGTTCCGAAAATACGCGTGGCCACTCCCATTCCAAAACTCATCTGGCGCTGCGTATAGAACCCTTTCGTGGTAAACGTATCTACGCGTTTGGTTGAATCGTTCCATCTGCGCAGGTTCTTTTGTCCGAACCAACGCTCCTCATAAGAAACATTGGGCGTTAAGGTAATCGGCCCAAGGGATGGCAGCGACAAGGTGATGGGCACATTGTGTTGTGCGCCGTATTGCAGCGTATCCAGCAGTCTCCTGAAGTTGAAGGCCGTATCATAAAACGATACCTGGTTGATGAAGTTCCCGCTGTAACCGATCCCGATCTTCTCATACCATTTTCCCGTTCCTACCTGGTCGGCTTTCTGGAACGGGTACATCGTTACCATATTCAGGTTGAACGTGGGCAGGCTGAGGTTTACCAGGCGGTTTACGCTGTTCTGGCTGTGGTTGATGTTCATCGACAGGTTGAACTTGCCGTTGAAATCTTTTGTATAGTTGATGGATGAACTCAACTGGTTCTGAAAATTCTGGAAAGGATTGTTCAGCAGTGTTTCGTTGTATTTGGTACTTCCGAAGTTCACATTCGCCGAAAAACTCGTGCCCGGCCGCGCACGCGAATCGCGGCTGTGGCTCCAGTTGATCATGTACGATCTGGTAGAGGTAAACTCATCTTTTGCCGTAATGTTCCTGCTCAGCGATTTTGTATTCTGGAAACTTACGTTGAGGTTGCCGGTATACTTATAACGAACAATGTACTTTGAATTCACATTCAGGTTCCATCCACCATAGGAATATATATTGGCCCGGGTGGTGGCATCCACATGTTCGCCGAACACTTTGTAATAACCCAGTCCCTCCAGTCCCAACCCAAAGTCCTCACTCGATGTAAACGAAGGCAGCAATACGCCCGAGTGCCGCGCCGGGTTAAGCGGGAAGATGCCGAAGGGAAGGAACACCATCGGTATGGGAACGGATTCCACTTCCGGGTATACCCTGCCGGTAACACCGAGTTTGTTGTTGATGATCTTCATCTTCTTTGTACGGAACGCGAAGTGCGGCGTATCGAGGTTACAGGTGGTAAAGCGGGCATCCTGCGCAAAAGCCTCTTCGCGGTTGATGTTCTTGATGTACCTGGCATTGACAAAGATCTCGCCCTGCTGTAAAAAAGTATTCTGCGAGCGCCCCTTCCCTGTTTTTAAATTGATGGCGATGGTATCGCTGCGGGTCTGGAGATCGCCCTGGTTGGCCTGTGGCTTGCTCTCGATACTGCCGGTGGTATCGGTTTTTCCATAGGCCATTACAATGTTCGTTTCGTTGTTGTAATGAATGGTTGCCGCTTCCAGCGAAAGGTCTTTCTGCTCTGTCTTGGCCTTTCCATAAAGATAGAACTGGTTCTTGTCTACCACCAGCACACCCGAATCCTCGGCATGCGAGCGGATGATGGCATCGAGCGAATCGGATGAGATCAGGACCGAATCCACTTTAGATACAAGCGAATCGCGGCGCGATGTGGAGTCTTTCCGGGAGGAGGTATCGTTTCTGCCGACATCGCTTTTCAGCAAAATGCGCCGTGGTGTATCTGTTTTTTGAAGGGGGATGGTATCAGACCCGGAGAAGAAACGGTAGAACCCGCGGCCGGTACCGGAGGTGGCCTGTGCATAAAACGTTAATATAAGTAAACTGGCCCCAACGGCTATTCCCAAGGCTGATTTTACGTTAATTTTGAGAAGTTTACTCATGTTCACGGAGGCAAAAATAGGGTTCTCGGTGGGTAAAAGCTATTCCGGGTAAAATCCTTTAACGAAATGATATGATGATCAGGAAATTCGCTGCTTTGTTTTTGTTAAGTTTCTCGCTCTCGATACCGCTCACCCGGGTGACGGCGCAGGGCAAACCTACACCCAAACAACCGCTGCGGAAGATCATCATCGATCCGGGCCATGGGGGCAGCGACCATGGTGCCAGCGGCGTATATTCTTTTGAAAAAGACATTGCGCTGGCCATTTCCCTCAAACTGGATTCTATGCTTCGCGTTGAAATACCGGATGTGGAAACCTATCTCACCCGCAAAACAGATGTATTCGACCCCGTTACCGTTAAGGCCCAGATAGCCAACCGTGAAAAAGGCGACCTTTTTGTGTGCATACACGTAAACGAAGGCGGCGGGCCGCAAAGACACAGGGAATTTGTAGGGTACAAAGAAGAAACGCGTTACAAAGGAAAAGGCAAGAACAGGAAGGCCTACAAGGTAAAAGTAAAGGAGTACCGTACCTGGACCACCCCCAATACCGCCAAGGGCACCGAAACCTTCATCTATGGTTCGGATGTGAGCAATGCGGCCAAGGAAGCGCTGAGTGAGAATGAGGATATGTACCTCGACAGCGTATCGGCCAAGGAGCTTAAAGACTTCAATCCCAACGACCCGGCGAAGATGATGATCATTAATATGAAACTGCAGAGCTATTTTGCGCGGAGCACGAACCTCGCCCTCACCATAGAGGAAGAGTTCCAGAAAGTGGGCCGGGTGAGCCGCGAGGCAAAGCAGCGGAAGAAAAGAATCTGGGTGCTGCAGGCCGTGGCCATGCCTGCGGTGCTGGTAGAAACCGGGTTCATCTCCAACCCCGAAGAAGAAGATTACCTCAACAGCCAGGAGGGACAGATCCAGATCTGCGAATCGATCGTGCGGGCGTTGAAAAGGTACAAATACTCGTTAGAAAAACAGATCAGCGGAACGGAGGCGCCCGGGAGCGCAAGACCGGGGTCGTGAGTGGCCGATCGCTGGTAAGCATCCCAAAAAACGGGCATCTTAAAATTGCCGGCTGATGGCACAGCATTTTTACGCAACACAGTCATAAACACAAGAAAGCTTAGATTTGCGCTCATGAAGATATCGAACGAAACAAAGGTTGGGGCATTGACCGTTATCGCCATTACGCTGTTGATCCTGGGTTTTAACTTTCTGAAGGGGAAGACCTTGTTCAAAACCGGCAACTATATTTATGCGAAATACCCGGATGCGAAAGGACTGAAAGTGTCTAACCCGGTTCTCATCAATGGTTTTGAAGTTGGATCGGTGGCTGATATTGAGAATGCCGATCAGAACCTTTCATCGATCATCGTTACCATCAAGCTCAAAGACAATTACAATATACCGAGCAATTCCGTTGCCGCCATCGAATCGAGCCTGCTTGGTTCGCCGCAGGTGATCATTACGATGGGAAACGCAACCACCTATCTCAAGACCGGCGAATCGATCAACACTTCTACCGCGCCCGGTATGCTCGATAATGTAATGAACCAGCTAACCCCGGTTACCAACCAGTTGAAAGCAACGCTTCATTCACTCGATACCGTGTTGAACAATGTGAACACGATCTTCGATCCCAATACAAAAAACAATTTGCAACAGACCATCGCCAATATCAACCGCACCACGGCCAGCCTTGCGGTGTCTGCCACTTCTATCCAGGCGATGATGAACCAGCAGACCGGTGCCATCACGCAATCGATGAACAATGTGGCAAGCTTTACCAGGAACCTGTCAGACAACAACGATAAAGTAACCCGTTTATTGACCAACGTAGAAACCGCAACCGGTAATTTTTCGAAAGCGGATATCGCGGGAAGCGTTGACCAGTTGAAGGCCACGATCGGGAGGATGAACGGGATCCTCGAGAAGATCAGCTCGAACGATGGTTCGCTGGGCAAGCTGATGAACGATAAAACACTTTACAATAACCTTAGCAATACCATACGCAGCGCAAACATATTATTGGATGATCTTAGAGTACATCCGAAACGCTATGTGAACATTTCGGTGTTCGGCAGAAAAGACAAAGACGGCCCGTTACTGGCGCCGCTGGTTGTTGATTCAACCCAGAAATAAACTGATGGCTGCAAAATATATACCTTACTTACTCATCCTGTTGTTAACGGCCCGGTCCGCAGCGGCACAACGTACCGCCGTAGATACCGCAAAGCAGGTAGGAACCACCTTACTGATCAAACACGGCGACCTCCTGCGCATGGATGCGATCGACTCTGTCCATACCCTCACTTCGCTGAGCAAGATAAAAGGCGGCAGGCAATCGTATGTGTCGCAGGACAAAACCGATTTTTTTGCAGACAGTATGGTGGTGAACCATTACGACAATTCGCTGGAAGCGTTTGGCAATGTACACATCAATGATGCAGACAGCGTTCATACCTATGCGCAATACGTGAAATACCTTGGGAAAGAAAAGAAAGCCTTCCTGAAAAGAAAAGTGAGGCTTACAGACGGCAAGGGCGAACTTACAACAGAAGAACTTGAATACGATGTTACGGTAAAAATAGGCACCTACCTGAAAGGTGGAAAGCTGGTCAACAAGAAATCGGTTTTAACAAGTACCGAAGGGTATTATTATGGCGAAACAAAAGATGTGATCTTCAAGAAAAAAGTGGTACTCATCGATCCGGAATACAAGGTGATCACAGACACGCTGCAATACAACACCAATACGGAGATCGCCAACTTTACCTCGCCTACTACCATTTACAGCGACAGCGGGCGACGCACCATCAAAACGCGTTTGGGGTATTTTGACATGAAGAACAAACGCGGCATTCTCAACAAACGCTCAGTGGCCGAAGACAGTACGGCAACCTTTACCGCAGACGATATGGCCGTTGACGATTCAACCAAGATGGACGAGTTCCGGGGCAATGTGGTGTACCGGGGAAAAGACACTGCCAAAGGATATGACCTTATTGCGAACAATGTAAAAACAAACCGGAAGAAAGACATTTTTCTTGCAACGCAGAAGCCGATACTCATCATCAAACAGGGCAAGGATTCGGTGTTTGTAACAGCGGATACTTTCTACTCCGCCCGCCTCAGCGATCTCAAAAAATTCAGGCAGTTACCGGATGTACGCGATTCTGCCGGGCGCGATACATTGTCGCCACCCGTTGATTATTCCATCAAGGCAGACAGCAGCAACAACAAATACTTTGAAGCCTATTACAATGTAAAGATCTACATGGATTCTGTGCAGTCTGTTTGCGACAGCCTTTTCTATTCTTTGCAGGATTCTGTTTTCCGCTTGTTTAAAAATCCCGTGTTGTGGTCGCGCAACAGCCAGGTTACAGGCGATACGATCTACCTGTACATCAAAAATAAGAATCCCGAGCGGCTCTATGTTTTTGAGAATGCGATGGCGATCGGGAGGGTTGACAGCACACAATACTTCAACCAGGCAAAATCAAACACCATCAATGCTCGTTTTTTTGATGGCAAGATCAGCTCGCTGCACCTCAAGGGCAGCGCGGAAAACGTGTATTATTCGCAGGATGAAAAGAACCGGTTCCGGAGTGTTGACAAAGCCAAATCAAGCGCCATCAACATACTCTTCGACAGCAACAACAAGGTGCGCCGCATCTCCTACATACAGGGCTACGACGACATTCAATACCCCATGCGGCAGATAAACCACGAGGAATTGAAACTCCGCGGATTCAAATGGCTGGAAGACAGGAGACCGAAAAGCAAGTTCGATATACTGGGCAACTAACAGTTGCTGCAGGTCAACAACTGCTTCCTTTTGTTCGACACCGTAATTAGATCTGGACTGCTGTTAAAACTGGAAAATAGCACGGCATCATTCGGCCATTGCCTCGCTAACATGGGTGACAGCGCAACGCTTACACTTCACCAACCTCTTTACTAAAAAACAAAAGCGATCGCAATGATCGCTTTTGTTTTATATACTTAGAAATGATTCGTTTCAGATAGGCCCAGCGCTAACCGCGAACTTTAACCAGTTGAACCACCTTCCTCAATCCACCCTGCGTGAGTTCCGCGAAGTAGGTTCCGCCTGCGTAATCGTGTCCGAGCTGGATGGTGCTGTTTGCGCCAACTTTCGAGCGGGAATCTACTACCCTGCCGCGGCTGTCCATCACGCGGATATTGACTGGCGTTTCGTACCTGCTTTCAATCTTCAGTGTGAAGTAAGAAGTACTTGGGTTTGGAAGAACGGTTACTTTCAATGTTTCCTCGCTTGTAACCGTTGCCTTCTCGCTGCCGGTTGATTGTGTGTTCACCTGTTGAACGGTATTCAATACGGTTACAGGCGGTGCACTGCAATCGAAGCTGTTCCAGATCACATTTTTACCGTTGCCGGTGATGTTCTCTGCAATAAAGGTTCCGGTCATGTATACATATGCATTGCCAAGACCGAAATACCTGGCTTCATCATCATCGCGGTCACAATCGCCCAATCCGAACAAACCATAGGAACCGTAGCTGTATCCGCCGTTGACCTGCATTTTTCCTTTAGGGATGTAAATGTTGGCGTTTACTTTTGTATCACCACCGTTCACAACAAATTTTTCATCGTCGGATTTTTTATCACCCATGTAGAAGGTCACATTGTTGTTGTCGGGGTTTACAAAAACCTGGCTTCCGATAGAAACGCCAGCGCTTACCAACACTTTAGCATCACCGGAGAAACGAACGTAGCTGTAGCCATTGCGCGGGCCCTTCACTACATTCAACTGGTCGATGCTGATCACGGGAGCGGTAAACGTTACCTGCGCGCCCTGCTCAACACGGATGGTACCAAACGTAGTGCCGGTGAGCGTGGTGCGTGAACCTTTTTTCAACGTCAGGTTCTTGTAGTTTCCGTTAACGGTGCTCACGCTGTTCTGCGCAACATCTTTATTCGGGAGATTGTTTGTATTGGCCGTATTCAATTGCATCGCAGGTAATACAATGCCGGTCGCCGCTGCGTATACAGGGTTTCCGATTGTGATGAATAAACCATTTTTATCGATGTTCTTCGCTTTTACAAAAGAACCAGGTGAATTGATCGTACTGAAACTGCCCAGCTCAACTTCGCCTTTCAAACCGGTAACACCCACACTTCCACTTGCCACCGTGTTGTTTGTTCCGAGGTCAATTTTATCTGTTGCAAGAAGTGTATAGCTGCTCACCAGGTTTTGTTTCTGGTAATTGTAAGCAGCCGGCGCACTGGTGCAGCCATTCAATGTTACGGTAACCTGGTAAACACCATCTGCATTGGTTTGACCGAGGTTCAGTTGCTGCGTGGTTGCAACGGTTGCAGCGCCCGATGTCCATTTATACGTGGCCCCCGCTCCTGTTGTATTCGCAGTAAGCGTGAGTTTGTTACAGAATGCATCCGGGCTGCTTACAGTAATTGCCGTTGCCGGCAATGCACTGATGGTTACCGTGGTACTGCTTGTTGAAACGTTTCCACTTGCATCTTTTACCGTCCAGGTGATGGTTGACACACCTGTATTGAATGTTCCGCTTGCGTTATTGGTTGTACCGCTTCTTGTTGTTGCGCCCGTGATCGTGTATGAAGTGGTTACCGCACCACAATTCGCCACCGCTGCCAGTGCAGGAATGGTATAGTTTGATGTACCATTCACACAGAATGCCTGTGCAGGAACGGCGGTAACAACCGGCAGGATATTGCTCTTCACTGTTACGGTTGCATTGGCAGCAATGCTGTTGCCGCTTGCATCCACAACGGTAACCGTTACCGTATTGGCTCCAAGGTTCGAGCAGTTGAAACTTGTTTTGCTTACGCTGTACGAGCTCACGCCGCAATTGTCTGCACTTGCTGCGATAAGCTGCAACGCTGTAATGGTTGCGGTTCCTGATGCATCAAGGTAAACGGTTATGGGTTGTGTGGTAAGTGTAGGCAGCGTATTGTCTTTCACGGTAACAACCGCCGTTGCAGAAGATACATTGCCCGATGCATCCGTAACGGTTAGTGTAACGGTATTGGCACCGAGATCTGCGCAATTGAAACCGGTTTTGTTCAGGCTCATCAATGCAATGCTGCAATTGTCTGTGCTGCCGTTGTTGACATCGTTGATACCGATGCCTGCAACGCCCGCTGCATTGAGATACACCGTTACCGGTTTGGTTACAACGGTTGGCGCCTGTTGGTCCGTAACCGTGATCACCTGCGTTGCGGTTGCCGTCCATCCGTTGTTATCGGTCACCGTCCATGTTACTGTTGTGTTGCCAACAGGGAAATAAGCCGATGGATGATCGTTCGTTACACTTGCCACGCCACAGTTGTCTGAAGTTTGGGGTGCCTGCAAAACTACATTGGCGCCGCAACCCGCATCTGCCGCTACTGTTTTGTTGTTCACTGTGATCGTTGGCAATTCATTATCGATCACTGTTATTTTCTGTGTTGCCGTATCTGTTACGTTGCCGTGCACATCCGTTACGCTCCATCTTACAATGGTTGTTCCTACAGGATAGTAATTTGACGGATGATCATTCGAAACACCTGCAACACCGCAGTTGTCTGCAGTAACAGGTGTGCCGATACTAAGGATCGTTGCACCGCATGCACCCGGATCATTCACCACGCTTACTTCTGATGGTGCAGTAATGGTTGGTTTCTCTACATCTTTCACGGTAACCAGTTGCGTTGCGGTATTTGTCCAGCCATTGTTGTCTGTAACGGTCCAGGTAACCGTGGTGGTTCCCACAGGGAAGATGTTCGACGGGTGATCGTTTGTTACGCTTGCCACGCCGCAGTTGTCTGCCGTTGCCGGGGCCGCCAATACTACGGTTGCCTCACAAGCGCCTGCGTTGTTGTTTACCGTGATGTTGTTTACGGTGATCGTTGGCAGTTCATTATCGATAACGGTTACGCGCTGCGTTGCCGTATCTGTTGTGTTGCCATTCACATCCGTCACTTTCCATGTTACGATCGTTGTTCCTACCGGATAATAATTGGATGGATGGTCATTTGTAACACTTGCCACACCGCAGTTGTCTGCAGTTACCGGTGTGCCGATGTTGTTGATCGTTGCACCGCATTGCCCCGCATCATTCACCACGCTTACTTCTGAAGGTGCTGTAATGGTTGGCTTTTCTGTGTCTGATACGATCACGGTCTGGTTCTGCGTACTTGTGTTCCCGTTGCCATCGCTGAATGTCCAGTGAATGGTATGGGTTCCCTGTGTTGTATAGCTAAGCGGATCGGATGTTGTTCCTGTTATTGTTCCTGCGCAATTGTCTGTTGCCGTTGGAGCCGTGAATACGGTTGCCGCACATGCCCCGGTGATCACCGGTAATGTGGAAGCGTTTGCCACAGGCGCAACATCATCGCTCACGGTTACCGTGATCGCGTTGGAGGTTACCGCACAATTACCGGTGTTGACCGCGGTTACCGTATAGGTTCCGCTTGCCGTTGCCGTGTAGTTTGCGGTAGTTGTGGTTGCTACCAGGTTTCCGTACTGCATCCATTTGTACGAAGCCACCGCGCCGTTGCCCCCATCGTTGGCCGATGCGGCAAGCGCAACGCCTGTGCCCGGGCAGCCACTGTCTGAACCAACCGCAGCGAGCGTTACAGCCGATGGCGGGTTGTTGATGGTGAGGTGCAGTGTAACGGTTGAATCACATCCACCCGCAGTGGTAAATGTTTTTGTTACGGTTGTTGACGATGTATAAACGGTGCCGTACCAGTCGAAACTTCCACACACTGTTGCGGTTGTATCGCCCGCCGATGCACAGGTACGTGTGTACCAGATCGGCGAGGTCAGGATGCGTTTGCCGTTGTGTGTGATGTCGATGTAGTAATAACCCGTTGCATGGTTGGCAAGCGCGTTGTCTACATAACTCAGTGAACTTCCGAATACAGAATCGATGACCACCGGGTTGATGTTGCTTCCCGGCTCGCCATACATCACGCGTATCAATGCATTGCCCACATTGTCTGTTGCATCTGTTAAGTTAACTGCGATGGATGGCGCGTTCCTGTCTTCAAAAACAGAACCCATGATCCGTGTGTTGATCGTAAAATCAACCTTTGAGTCCATGTCTTCGGTTGCATAGAAATGCATATCGTGCACCGCTTTGATGATCGCCGACTGTGTCAGCTCCGGCGCGATCACCGCTGTTCTTGCAGGTGTATGTCTTCCGAATGTGGTGTAGTGGTTATCGTGATCGATGGTTGGCCCGAGGTGGTAGCCCTTAGACAACAATTTGTTGTAATACCATACATACGACATCGACGACGGATCAGAATAATTGGTAACCTTCGAAGTGGCGGGCCCGCTTTCAACGGCTACGCCGGAGATTGCGCTGTCTGCTGCTGCGTCGTACGCAATGTTCGAGAGGTTGTTGTAATCGGCGTTGTTCGGGTGAGCGAGTGAGGTGAATGCATTTTTCGCTTTGTAATCGTTCACGCGTGCAAACAATCCTTCCACACCGAGATAAGTGCTTTTGGGAACATACACATCATAGTTCGGCCCAACATTTCCGTTTACATTCGACTCCCATCCGAACAGCTCTGTGAGTCCGTCGCCGTACACCAGAACGTGTCCGCCGTTTGAGATCACACCATACTCCATTCCATACAATGCAAGGAAGTTCGGATGCGCAGCGTTGAATGCCGCTGCCTGCGCACTGCCTGCATGGTAGTTGGCGATCTCGTTTCCTGGGTTGTTTACGGTTGAGAAGTGGTTGTGTTCTGAAATGCCGAGGAAATCCATTCCCAAAGAATGTGATGCAAACTCATAAGCATCAGCCGGCGTGCCTGCGGCGTTGTCTTTTTGTCCGTCTGAGTAAGCCGTATGCGAGTGAAGCGTTCCAAAATAAATATTGTTGAGTGGCGCATTGGTGGTGGTGGCCGATCCGCTGAGCGGCGATGCGGTTAAGTATTTTGTTCCGCCCGTACAGTTTTTGTTCGCGGCAAAAACAAAGAAATAATAAGTGGTCGCATTGGTGAGATTGGTTGCGATAAAGCTGGTGGATGTTCCGTTCGAAACAACCGTTCCGCCACCGAGGCCTGCCCCTGCGCTGTAATCTGTATTGTCAACAGGTGTTGCAGACAAGGTTGGCGACGTGCTCATCACCACGAGATAATTCAGGTTCGATCCTCCGCCTGCATTGAATGTTGCCGTAATGTTATTGTAGGATGCATTGAATGCAATGTCTGATGGCTGCGCCGACGGTGTGCTGCACACGGGCAGTGGCAATGTGGTTGCTGTTCCGGCGAGCGGATCAACGGTGTTGTAAACCGGCCCGTTCACACAGCCTTGTGCGTTTACACTGAAAACAGTATAGTAGTACTGTGTTGCGGGCGCAAGCCCTGTTGCATTGAACGTGGTTGCCGAACTGCGCTGAACCACTATAGCGTTACCTATTGCTGATCCTGCATTGTATACAACACCATTGGCCAATGTTCCGGAGAAGGTGCCTCCTGTGCTTTGCAGCACCACGTATTCATCAGCAGCAGTAGCGGTGAATGAACCCTGTATTGAGTTGATCGATGCAACTGTAACCAGGCCCGATGGCTGCGACACTGGCGCCGTGCACGATGGGAGCCCTGCAACAGTGGTAACATCTTCTTCCAATACATCTGTTGTTAAATATTTAGGACCGCCTGTACACACACTGTTTACTGAGAATACAAAGAAATAATAAGTGGTTGCGCCAGTGAGGCCATCGGCAGTAAAGTTGAGTTCTGCGCCTTTGGCGATCACGGTTCCGTCGCCTACATTATCACCGATCGTATAGGTTTGTCCGTCTATCGGGTTGTTGGTGAGTGTGCTGTTGGTGCTCATGATCACCAGGTATTCGTTTGCAGACGGGCTGGCCGCTGTAAAGCTTCCATTCACGCTTGTTTCACCAACCGAGCTGAACACCAGCGATGTTGGCGCAGCAGACGGCGTTGCACATGGTGTGGATGCGACCGCGGTAACCACAAGGTTGTCGATGCTGATCTTGGGTCTTGAACCACTGCCGCTGCCCGTTCCGTTGTGGTAGTAGAAACGCAGTCTTGCGCCCGGGCTATGACTGAAATACGCAGGCAATGCAATGTTGTTCACCGTTCCTGTTGCAGGAACATTGTTGGCAAAATTGAGTACGCTTGCAGAAGTGAGCTCTGTGTAATTCACACCATCCACGCTTCCGTAAACGCGGAGCGAACCGGGTCTGTCGCCGGTACCGTTCGCAACCGCCGCCCAGTCGAAACTGAGTGTGCCTGCATTTACGCCGGTGAAGTCCATATAGAAATCAACAGCAACAGAACTTGAGTTATCGGTTGACCCGGTAGACAGCAAAACCAGTGAGCCGGCTCCCTTCTGTACACCGCCGCTTGAGCCCGAAGCAAATGTTGCGCTCGAAGTGGTGATGCGTGTTGGAGAAGGAATGGCCGTAGCGGTTACGTTCACACCAACGGAAGAAAAGCGGTTGGCGCCCGTGCCCGATGCAAAATTTGCTGCCCATCCGCTGATGGCATTGAAGTTCTCGGTGTAACGCAGCAACGGTTGCGAAGCCATGATCACCGGAACAACGGACGAGGTGGTAAATGTTCCTTCTGCGCCGTAGGTTGTGCCACCGGCATTGGTTGCAAACGCTTTGTAATAATAGGTTGTTGCAGCAGCAAGGCCGGTAACCGTTTTGCTGAATGCACCGCCGTTCAGGCTGGCCGCAGTTACAGAAATGCCTGTTCCGTTCGCGATACCTGAAATGGTACTGTATTCAAAACCAAACGAGGTAACATTGGTGCAACCGGTAACGGAAATGGTTCCGTTCAATGTTGCAGAAGTGCCCGCCACCTGGTTGCCGCCTGTTGCCACGGTTGGCGCGGTATTGATGCCCGCCGCCGATGCAGAAACAAGGATGCCTGTTCCGCCACCATTGATGGCCAGGTCGCCATTGTAAGATTGTGCAGCCGTTGGCGTAAACTTCACAAAGAATTGTTTTCCTGTGAAAGCATTACCGGTGTAGCTGAGCGATAAAGTATTGGTGTAGGTTCCGTTCGATGTTTCAGCATAACTAAAGCCGTTTAGTGCGGCGATGTTGATGTTGCTTCCATCCAGACTGCTTCCATCGAGTGAGAAACCCTGTACGGAAGCGTTGTTAAGACAGATGCTTCCGAAGTTTGCATTGCCCGAGATCAGCAGCAGCGGCGTGGCGGCCGCGGCCCTGTTGATGCTGATGATGTAATCTTTTTGGGTAACGCCATCCTGCGCAACCACTTTTACATCGATGGTGTTGTTGCCGACAGACAAGGGAAAGCTGGCAGACGGGTTGCCAAATGCGCCTCCGTTCAGGCTTGCGGTAACGGTAGCGTTGGTATTGGCTTTGGTAAAGCTGATGGTAGCGGAGCTGTTGGCATTCGCCGTGGTAACAGAGTACGCATAAGAGGATGCGCTGAATGCAGGGGAAAGCGGGCCCGCGCTGGTAGACAATGCAGCAAGATCCGCATTATTGGAGATCACCGGCGGTGCGGCGCTTACGGATAAATTGAGGTCGTCGATCCTTGTATTGATGGTACCGTTGGAAGCGTTGCCGCTGCCGTTGTAAAAATAAATGCGGAAAGTAACCGGGGTTCCGGTGCCGGATGCTACAGACAGATTCGTGTGATTTTTCAGCGACCAGCTGCTGTTGTTGGCAACGGTGCCGGTGGCTATATCTGTTGCGTAGTTGTCAAGGTTGCTGCGTAGTGTATATGCCTGGCTGCCTGTGCTGGTGCTGCGCACGCCGAAGCTGATCGCGGTGAGGGTGGCAATGTTACCGGATGGCGGGGTGAGCGTGAACTCATAATAAGTGCTCCCACCTGCGGCCGTATTCAGAGCGCCTGTTTTTGCAGCGATGCCGGCATTGAACGTGCCGGATGCACCTGTATAGCCAGACGACACAGAAGCGGATACAACAAAGCCGCCCGAGATGGTTCCCAGGTTATTGGCAGTGGTGATGGCGCTGCTCGCAACAACGGATGTGGTTGATGGATTGGCGGTGCCATCCGAGAAATTCCAGGCGATGGTCTGCGCACCGGCAACAGCGGTAACCATCATGGCAACAATAAATAAACCGGCTTTGGTCAGGGTAAAAAATCTACGCATACAACGTGTTTAATTGTAAAAACGGTTAAGCATCAATAAAGAAAAGGGAACAGGAGACAAACAGGCATCCTTCGATCGCGGAACCTGGCCCGTAGGGCACACACAGTAATCTTTTTTCTCATTTTGTACTTGGTTCACAAAGGGAATATTGGCGCTGCGATCGTGGTTATTATTAGAATAAGTTCGAAGGTAAAGGTATAGGATAAAACCTCCCTCCCAACTTATGCACACCGTTTGGAGCGGTTGATAACGGTAATTTAATGCGGATTTAAGCGGCTGCAGGTTGCGGACCTCCGGCTGTTACAACAGGGCGGCGGACAAGGCAAAAGTATGAAACGCATGGTCCGTTGTTGTCTTCCCCCGCTACGCTGCATTCAACAAAAAAAGCCGGAAATGAGTAAATCATTTCCGGCTTTGAACCTAAACAAGGTATTCAAATTCAAGGATCAATATCCCAATCCCAGGTCCCTTCCTTTCATCACCGCAGGAACACCTTCGCTGATCCATTTTGCGGGTTTGTCGCCCTTGAGCAGGTAGTCGAAAAATTGCTGCTCGCGGATCTGGATGTCTTTGCGATTCTTTCTTTCCACAAGGTTGTGCGCCTCGCCGTTGTAAGTGAGCATCCACACTTTTTTACCAAGACGGCGCATGCCCGAATACATTTCAATTCCCTGGTACCAGGGCACCGCATCGTCTGCATCATTGGCCATGATCACGAGCGGCGTGGTTACTTTGGGCAGTGAAAACAATGCCGAGTTCTTGATGTACAGGTCCGGTTTTTCCCAAAGCGTTGCACCGATGCGGCTCTGTGTTTTTTCGTACTGGAACTGGCGAAGGATACCGGTTCCCCAACGGATGCCGCCGTATGCGCTCGTCATATTTGCAACAGGTGCGCCTGCCCATGCCGCTGCATACAGGTTTGTTTTGGTGATGAGGTAAACGATCTGGTAACCACCCCAGCTTTGTCCCTGCAAACCGATCTTTGTACTGTCAACAAACCCTTGCTTCACCACGGCCCTTGTTCCGCTCAGGATGTAATCGTAGGCGCTTTGCCCGGGATAACCTGTTTTGTACCAGATATCCGGCACAAATACTACATATCCCCTGCTCACAAAGAAAGGAATGTTGAGTCGCGACGGTGTTGGCGCCGGTGCCAGGTAGTTGTGAAGGGTGTTGTTGTTGCGCTCGTAGAAATAAACGATCATAGGGTATTTCTTTTTCGGATCGAAATCTTCCGGTTTGTACAAAACACCTTCTGTTTCTTTTCCTGTATATGCTTTCCATTTGAACAGTTCCGATGTACCCCAGTTGTATTCCTGTTGCTGGAGGTTGGTATAGGATAATCTTACCGAAGCGTCCATCAGTTTCTGCGCATACACATCGGGCGATTTGATGTAGGATTCTTTGGTGTATGAATACACATCCGCATCCTTCGCTTTTACCGGCGCGCCGATGGTTACCGGTTCTTTTGCAACAAGCGTTACCAGTTTGCTTGCCGAAAGATCATTTCCTTTCGAAAGTTCAAGTACCGAAAGCCCGCTGCTCTTGTCTTTTTCATCGAACACGCGCAGCAGTATTTTCTGCCCGAACGAAAGATATCTCTCTTCCCTGTCCGTATTAAGATAACGGTATTGGATCTTATCTTTTCTACCATGCGTTACCAATACGGATTTCTCTTTTCCTTCCGGATCCACCTGCCAGATATCGTAGTGGTCATAGATCAGCACGTATTTATCGTTCTCCATCCATCTTACCGCGCCGTATGCATTCGGATCATCCGGCACATCGTTCTCTTCGTCGTATAATTTATAGGCGATGTCTTTGGCTACCTGGTACACCTGCCTGGTTTCGCTGTTGTATACATTGTACACCTGCTTGATCTCATCGAAGAACAAAAGGTATTTTCCTGTGTACGAAGGTGAAACGGCGCTTCCTTTGAAGTTCTTTCTCACCAGTTCCGCCTTGCCTGTTTCCGGATTCACTGCATAAATATCGCTTACAGTGAAACCCTGCCACTGGCTCGCGATGCGGCGCCCGGTATCGGTGGTTGCATAAAACGTTTTGCCATCACCCTCCTGTGTTTGCAACATGGTGCGCAAGGCTGTATTGCCCAGTTGCACTACTTCTTTGTTTGCCATATCGAACCTTGCGAGGTAAGAACGGCGCGCTTCTGCATCGGCATTCTTTAATTGTGCGGGTTGCACCTGGTCGTCGTTGTAGTGCCAGATGTCTACACTCACCCTGTCAAAATCGGGCAACGATGTATCTTTCGGGGGCAATACCGGCGCTGTTCCAAAAAACAGGCGCTGGCCGTTTTTGCTGAAGCTCAATCCGCCGCCCGCACCGCCGCCGAAACCAAAGCCGCCGCCCGGTCCACCGGCGCCACCTCTGCCTCCTCCGCCACCGCCAACTTCTGCAACGGTCCATTTGGGAACCATGCCGCGTGTATCCCGCGAAGCGAGCAATGTTGCGCTGTCGGTTCCATCTTTGTAATAATAGAGTTTGTAAAATTTCTGAAGCGCCTTGCTGGCGCTGTCGCGCTCTGCAACAAAGGCAACCTGTTTTCCTTCTTCATCCATCGCATACCCTTTTGCATCGTTGAACTTCTGGAAGATGGTGGTGAATTGTTTGGATGCGACATCGAGTTTTACAACGGCCGGCAATACTTTGTTATCGCCCGTTTTCTTCGTGGTCTCATACAGCAACACATTTCCTTTCTTACTGAAATAATATTCGCTCACGAGGTAGTAAGAACGCGTTTCACCTGTATTGAGATTGAGTAAAACCATCTCTGTTCCTTCTTCTACGGCATCATCGCCCCCGGCCACAGGCGCGCCTGCCCCCGCGCCCCTTCCACCACGGCCTCCCGCCTGTCCACCGAAATTACCGCCGCCCCTTGGCGCCTGTAACACGGCCAGGCCTTTTGTTTTGGCATCGTTTGCTTTGTTGCGGATGCTGTCGGCCACCCGTTGCAGGCTGTCTGCTACAGAGTACATGGTATTGATACGTGTAAGCGAATCCACTGCACTGGGGCGTGTGGTAAGGTCGGGCAAGCCTTTGTCGAGCAGGTAGGCCATCCAGCCATTGTTGCTTTCATCGGGCGTTTTGTAGCTGCGTACGCGTGGCACCTTGGTTAATTTATCCTGGGAGAGATCGAGGATCGCGAGACTGTCTTTCGGCATCTCATCGGGTCTTCTCTTCTTGATGCGAGCATCGCGTGTGTCCTTGAAAAAAGGTTTGATGCGGCAGATCACAAAACGGTTATCGTCTGTGATCATGGCATTGTATCCACGCGGGATCTCTTTTTTGTAGCGGCCGTCGGAAGACTGTACATACAGGCTGCCATCGCCTTCCTGCGGGTTCACGGTGTAGATCACGTATTTTCCATCGTTGCTGATGGCCCTGTCGGCAACACTCTGCCAGCCATCGTACACGGAATGGTCGAGCGGCTTTTTCTGTGCCAGGGCACCCAGCGAAAGCAAACAACCGAAAACAAAAAGGATTTTCTTCATTGCGCATTGATTTTATAGAGTTCCGAAGATAATGAAGTTAGGGGTATATTTGAACGGAGATGCAGGGGTGTGAACAGTGTGTGCCTGTCGCGGATAGACACTACATTTGAAGCCGGTATTTAATCCGCCAGGCGGGTCATATTCCATATTTTTAAGATCGATCATTCACGATTAAAAAACCAATCCATGAAATACATCATCACCCTCCTCGCCATTGCACTGGTAACAACAGCGCCGTCAATGGCCCAATCGCACAGCCTCGCCAGGATCTGGCAAACAGAACCTTTATTGAAAACGCCGGAGTCGGTTTTGTTTGACGAGAAGGCGCAGTTGTTATATGTTTCCAACATCGATGGCGCGCCGGATGGTAAAGACGGGCAGGGCTCTATCGGTAAAGTGGGACTCGACGGGAAGATCATAGAAGTGGAATGGGTTAAAGGGCTGAACGCACCCAAAGGCATGGGCATCTACAAAGGCAAAATGTATGTGGCCGATCTGACCGAAGTGGTGGTGATCGATATCGCGAAGGCACAGATCGAAAAAAAGATCCCGGTAGCGGGCTCTGTTTTTCTGAACGATATCACGATCGACAAAAAAGGAATTGTTTACGTGAGCGACACACGCATCAACAAAGTATATGGAATCGAAAACGGGAACGTGTTCACGTTGTTGCAAGGGCTCCAGGGGCCGAATGGTTTGCTCGCGGTTGGAAAGGAACTGTATGTGCTCGACAAAGGCAGCCTGCTCAGGATGACCGAATCGCGCAACCTCGACAAACTTGCCGAGGGCATGGACCCCAGCACCGACGGAATTGAAATGGTAAAGACCAACGAATACATCGTAAGCTGCTGGAGCGGGATCATTTATTATGTTGAGGCGAATGGAAACAAAACGACTTTGCTAGACACCCGCAAAGAAAGTGTGAACACAGCCGATATAGGATACGACGCGAAGAAAAAGATCTTGTATGTGCCCACATTTTTTAAGAACCATATCGCAGCTTATCAATTGAAGTGACGAGTTCTGGTAGCCGGTGTTACGAACAACCTGGCACCAACTTTACAATGCTTCATTTACTGAATGCCTGTCCGGATATGGGCAGGCATTTTTTTTGGCGCGTACATCTTTGGATTACGGTAGCGGCGTATTTCGCGATGAGGTCCGTGAGCAACAATATCAGACATTCTTTTTCCGCACCACTCTCAACATCTGCAGTACCACCGATAAGGCGATCAGGAAAAACCCGGCGTAAAAACTTGTGTTGAGGTCTTTGTTCTCGTTGTATAGGGCGAACGCGAGCAGCACGCCGTATACCGGCTCAAGGTTAAGGGTAAGGTTTTGCGTAAAGGCCGAAACTTTTTTGAGTGCCTGCAGCATAAGATCCATGGCGTACACGGTACAGAGCCAGCTGAGGATGAGGAGCCAGCCCCAATCGCTCCAGGTAGGAAGTATGGAAACGGCCGGGAAATAATACAGGTACAAAGGCATACCGATCGTAAGGATCAGCAAACCGCCGCTGAGTTCGTACAACATCAGCGTTTGCGGTTCGGCAACGTCTACATTTTTTTTGTTGAGCACGGAGAACAGGGCACCAAGAACCGCCGAAGCTATTCCCAATAAGATCCCGGTGCGGAAACGGGCATCGAAGTGGAAAATAAGGTATATGCCCAGTAAACTGAGCAACCCCAATCCTATTTCGGCCCAGCTGAGTTTCCGGGTAGTAAGCATGGGTTCAAGGATGGCGGTAAACAATCCTACCGATGCGAAACAGATCAACCCGATGGATACATTGGCGATCTTGATGCTGCCATAAAAACAAACCCAGTGCATAGCGATCAGGCAGCCGATGCCCAATAACTTCCAGACATTGGATGCAGAAATACGTGTGATTTTTTTCTTCCAGCTCAGCCATGCAAACAAGGTTACCACTGTAAGCATGATGCGGTACCATACCAGCAGCCCCTCATTCATATCGATCAGTTTTCCCAATACACCGGTAAAACCGGCAAGGAAAACGGAGATATGAAGTTTGATGAGGGCCTGTTTCATGAGCGTAAGTGTGGCGGAAGTTAACGAGTTTCAATAAAACGGTAACGAAGAAAAAAGAGGCATCAAAGAACCGGCAATACCCTGAATGCGGTTAAGGCCAGTGCAACACTGTTACTTGTTTTTATCAAATGAGTGCTGAAAAACTATCCCGCTTTCGATGTAACCATATCGTTCACATCGTTCTTTACTTTTTTGCGATAGTTGCTGAAGAGGCTTTTCCATTGGATGCGCAGCACGCCGAGCACGCCTTCCCTGATGATCCCCTTGCTCATTTTGCTCACGCCTATTTTGCGGTCTATGAAAGTGATGGGCACTTCCTTGATCTTAAAACCGAGCTTCCACGCGGCAAATTTCATTTCAATCTGGAAGGCATAACCCACGAACTGGATCATATCGAAATTGATCGACTCCAGTACTTTTCTTTTGTAACAAAGAAACCCTGCGGTAGGGTCGTTCACCGGCATCCAGGTAATGAGTTTTGTGTAAAAAGCGCCGCCGCGTGAGTAAAGCTGCCTGTCTAACGGCCAGTTCTCCGTTTTGCCACCCGGAACATAACGGCTGCCGATGGCCACATCGGCGCCTTCGTTTTTGCAGGCGTTGTATAAGCGCAAAAGATCGTTGGGGTTGTGGGAGAAATCTGCATCCATCTCAAAAATATACGCATACCCCTTGGCGATGCTCCATTTAAAACCATGGATGTATGCAGTGCCAAGGCCAAGCTTGCCGGATCTTTCCTCCAGAAAAAGCTGGCCGGGATATACATTGATCAGGTCGCGCACAATATTGCCCGTACCATCGGGCGAGCCATCGTCGATCACCAGCACATGAAAGTTGCTGCCGAGTGCGAACACGGCGGTTATAATTGAGACGATGTTCTCCTTCTCATTATAAGTAGGTATGATAACTATTTTTTCCAAGCGTATGGGGGTCTGCTTTAAAACCTAAGGTACAACATTGAACGTTTCAATTATAAAAATAGCTCATAAGAAAGCGCTAAATCACAGTTCATGTTTTCTTAACAAGCGTCCTGTTTAATATTTCGGTGAGTTTTTGTTTGGTGTTCATGGCAAAATCGCCTTTCATCATCCAGTCGTAATACTGCGGCTCTTCCTTAAGCACCTGTGTTACCGGTTTGCCTTTGTGTTTGCCGAAATTGAATACCTCTACACCTTTGTCTTTTACAAAACGGCGGGCGAAGTCTACGATATCGTCTTCTCCCGTAAATTTTACAATACTCTCCACCGTGGCGCCGATCTGCGGGTAACGTTCTACCTGCGCCTCAAGGATCTCCCAGGTAGCCGAAGCATCCACTGCTGCGCTGTGCGCGCCTTCGAGTGTTTTCTGGCAGTAAAATTTGTAGGCGGCGCTGAGTGTGCGTTGTTCCATCATGTGAAAAACTTTCTGCACGTCTACCAGCTTCCTTCCTTCGATAGAAAATTCCATCCCGATGCGCAGAAATTCCTCTATCAGCATGGGCACATCGAACCGGTTGCTGTTGTAGCCGCCCATGTCGCAGTTGTCCATGAATTGCTTGAGCTCATTGGCCGCTTCTTTGAAAGTTGGCGCATCCTTTACCATCTCATCTGTAATGCCATGGATATCGCTCGATGCTTTGGGGATCGGGATCATGGGATTGATCAGCTTTCTTTTTACCTGCTGCGTTCCGTCTGTCAGTATTTTTACGATGGCGATCTCTACAATGCGGTCTGTACTGATGTTCACACCGGTTGTCTCCAGATCGATAAAAGCGATGGGGCGCGTTAATTGCAATTTCATGATGCGCTGTTGGTCTGTTTGATTTATTGGGTTGTTGGGCTCCCGTTCTTTTTCCGGCTCCCGGGAAATGCCTGCGCTGCTCACGGTACCAATATACTACGAAGTAATTCCCGCCGCGAAAGTAAGCATATCTAAGCCATCATAATTGCCACTGCTCATTAAAACGAGATTAGTGTTGGCATAAGATTGCGCTTTGAGCCATTTCCACAGGTCTTCTTTGTCGTTCATCACCAGCAACCCCTCTTTGCCAAACCCTTCGTACACTTTTTCTGCGGGCAGGAACGGCATGCGTTTCAGCTCGAGTGCATGCCTCGAATAGAATACGATGGCAACATCGGCCTTATCCATGGCGCCTTTGTACTCGCTCATGAATTGTTCATTGAGACTGCTGAACGTGTGAAGCTCGAGTATGCCGATGAGTTTCCTGTTGGGGTATTGTTGTTTCACCGCTTCGATGGTGGCTTTTACTTTGCTGGGCGCGTGCGCAAAATCGCGGTACACATTTGTTGTTTCATTGGCGCCGAGCAGCTCCAGCCTTTTGGCGGCCCCGGTAAAATTTGCGATGCCGGCAACAAAGTCCTGCGCAGAAATACCCAGTTCTTTACACGAGTAATAAGCCGCATTCAGGTTCATCAGGTTGTGGTTGCCAAATACCCGCAGTTCGCCGGAAACGCCCCCGATCGTAACGGTTGTTTTGCCGTTGACGATGGAATGCTGCGGAACGCCATAGGGTTGGTACCGTATATCTTCGCGTAAATTATCTTCAACCAGTTTTTTCAATACCGCGTCTGATTCATTGTAAATCAACACCCCTCCTTTTTCTATTCTATTGATGAATACGACGAACTGTTCCAGGTAAAAATCAAACGTCGGGAACACATTGATGTGATCCCATGCAATACCCGTAAGCACTGCCACATGCGGGTACAGGAAATGGAACTTGGGTTTGCGCTCGATGGCGCTGGCGGGATATTCATCGCCCTCGCAGACGATGACCGGCGCATCGGTGATGTTCACAGACTGGTCGAAGCCATCGAGCCTCGCACCTACCAGGTAATCAAAATCTTTACCGGCACTCCTGAGCACATGCATGATCATGCTGGTAGTTGTTGTTTTTCCATGGCTGCCGCCCACCACTACCCTTTTTTTCGCGCGGCTCTCGTGGTATATATACTCGGGGAAGGAATAAATGGGCAGGCCAAGCGCCTGCGCCGCTTTGATCTCGGGGTTGTCGCTTTTGGCGTGCATGCCCAGGATCACGGCATCTATATCGCTGGTGATCAGTTCGGGGCGCCAGCCGGTTTCGGCGGGGAGCAGCCCTTCAGCCGCGAGGTTCGATCTGGCAGGTTCAAAGATCTCGTCGTCCGTTCCGGTCACTTTGTATCCTTTTTTGTGTAATGCAATGGCCAACTGGTGCATTACGCTACCCCCGATTGAAATAAAATGTACCCGCATACGTTGTTATTTGGTAACCAGCCGGAACAAATTAACAAAATGTGTAAAGCCGGCAGGCAACAATTAGAGCTGAAAGATTATCTTTGCAGTATCGCAAAATACAGCGTAATCCGTTATTTAAACAACAAGCATGAAAAAGATTGTCCTTTTATTACTTACCGTTTCGGTTGCTGTTGCGGTATTTACATCCTGTGCCCCTTCTAGGAAAGGATGCCCCACCACCAATCCTAAGTACTTCAGGCAGTAATTGCTGAACAAACCGGCGGCAGGATTGTTGTATTGGTAATTGTAAAGTTTGCTATGAACTGGATCTCCCTTACCAAAGAAGAACAACTCGATCAGATCAAAGAGAAATCAGCCGCCGTTCCGCAGGTTATTTTCAAACACAGCACGCGCTGCAGCATCAGCAGCATGGTTCTCGACAGGCTCGAGCGGTCTGCGCCCCCGGCTTCCACGGATTTCTATTTTCTCGATCTCATTGCGCACCGCAATGTTTCCAACAAAATTGCCGAGTTGTTCGATGTTTACCACGAATCGCCCCAGGTACTCATTATCAAAAATGGGGAATGTGTATACGATGAAAGCCATATGGGTATCAGAATGGATGAAATCGCCGAAGCGCTGAATAATTAAACAAAAACCTATTCGTATTTAACAACAAATGGTTGACATTAACTTGTTGATCATTATTTGTTGCGCCCCTGCCGGTTCACAATTACGAATGGTTACCGGCTATTTTTCAATTTCTTCTAAATCCTGTTTCCCAATTCCTTCTTCGCAATTATTCAGCATCTTTGCAGCCTTAACAAGTACAATTACATGGAAATTGCAGGCTATGTAGCCGCTTTGCTTATTGGTATATCCCTGGGTCTGATCGGTGGCGGCGGTTCTATCTTAACCATTCCGGTACTTGTATACCTTTTTCACATCAAGCCAACACTTGCCACTGGCTATTCTTTGTTTATCGTGGGATGCAGCAGCCTGGCCGGCGCTTACAAATACTGGCGCAGGGGATTCATCAATTTCAAAGCCGCTTTTTATTTCGGCATCGCTTCTATCCTGACCGTATTGCTGATCCGTAAACTGCTGATGCCCGTCATTCCCGAAGACCTCTTTACGATCCGGAATTTCGTGGTCACCAAATCGCTGCTTACCATGTTACTGTTTGGTGTGGTGATGATCTTTGCTTCGCTGAACATGATCCAGAAACCGGTAACACCGGCGGCAGACAACCACGACCAACCCATCCGCCTCACAAAAGCGCTGCTTCGCGGCGTTGCAGTGGGAACGCTGACCGGGTTACTGGGTGCAGGTGGCGGGTTTCTCATCATCCCCGTTCTCGTTTTTTCTTTTCATCTCCCCATGAAAGATGCCATCGGAACCTCCCTGCTGATCATTGCCATGAACTCGCTGTCTGGTTTTGCGGGCGATCTTTTTCACCAGCAGTTCGACTGGCAACGCCTGCTTCCCCTTACGGCCATTGCCGTTACGGGAACGTTTATCGGGCGCAGGCTCGGACAGGACATGGCCGGCGAAAGGCTCAAAAAATGGTTTGGCTGGTTTGTGCTGGTGATGGGCATCTACATCATTATGCACGAGGTATTTTTCAAGCAATTGTAAGACCGTACAGAACCTGCACACTTCAGCGTTAGCAGTTAGATTGTATATTTAGGGTCGTTTACAAACCCCGCTAACACGCCATCAAATTGAAACCCAGATCAACCCGCAATAGTTTGCTCATCCTTGGGTGCCTGGTTTTGGTTTTGACGGCAATATGGGTTGTACGAAACGATAAGCCCGAGCTGCAGCCTGACTTTGATACCGCCAACTGCTGGACGGGCGCCGGCGTTAACCAGATACCGGTTGACGAACAAGGGCTGCAGATCCGTTATGGCAGGAACCTCATTGAAAACACGGCGTACTATCTCGGGCCACGTGGAACCGTTGCGAAGATCAGCAACGGAATGAATTGCCAGAACTGCCATCTCGAAGCGGGCACCAAACCGTGGGGAAATAATTATGGCGCCGTTGCATCCACTTATCCAAAGTTCCGCGAGCGCTCGGGTACGATAGAGACCATCGAAAAAAGGGTGAACGACTGCCTCGAAAGAAGCCTCAACGGGAAACCTCTCGAAAACAACAGCAGGGAAATGCAGGCCATTGTTGCATACATCAGGTGGCTGGGCGAGGGCATCCCGAAGGGCACAAAACCCAAGGGCTCGGGCATTATGCAGCTTCCTTTTTTACCACGCGCGGCGGATCCCGGAAAAGGCAAAGTGGTTTATACAACGCAGTGCGAAAAATGTCATGGCAGGAACGGGGAAGGACAGGCAAATGCAGACGCAAAGGGCTACACCTACCCACCCTTGTGGGGCAACAACAGTTACAACAACGGCGCGGGTCTTTACCGCATCTCGCGTTTTGCGGGGTATGTGAAGAACAACATGCCCAACCCGGTGAACTACCACACCCCCCAACTAACCGATGCAGAAGCCTGGGATGTGGCAGCTTTTGTAAACTCGCAACCAAGGCCATCGAAAGACCTGGGCAAAGACTGGCCCGATATTTCTAAAAAACCTTTCGACCATCCATTTGGCCCTTATACCGACGGGAAAGATGAGCTGCAACACAAGTATGGTCCGTGGAAATGATGGACTCGTAACGCAACACCGATCGTTAGGAAACAACTTTCAACCTCATCAGCCAATCCCGCTGTACATCATTGCCCAGGATGAAATCGTGTTCCGAAAATTTTTCAAACCCGAACGACTCGTAAAACCCGATCGCGCGTTTGTTGTGTTCCCAAACGCCGAGCCAGATAAAGGTCTTGTTTTCTGCGAGCGCATGCGATACGGCAGCCTGCATCAGCATTTTACCAACGCCTTTACCGATGAACGCGCTGCGCACATACAGGCGCGAGATCTCAACCGCGTTTTCATTGGGGATGTGCGGGTGCATCTCATCTTTCAGGAACATGTATCCTGCGGGTTGCAGATCGTTGTAGGCAATGAGGAAAAGGTTTGCGGGATCGTGTACTTCCGCAATGAGTTTTTCTTTACTGAATTGTTCAGCAAGAAATTTATCCATGTCTTCTTTGGTGTTGAATGCAGCGAACGTATCCACAAATGTTTCGCGGCTGATAGCGGCGATCAAGGTTGCATCGGCTGGTGTGGCTGTTTTAAGATGGATCATACATCAAAAATTAACCGCATCATTCACTGCAGGTACACAATGATAAATGCGGAATAAGAACCCGGACGGCAAGCACCAGGATGGCCGCCCGGTATTTGTTATTTTTTAATCAGCGCGCTCAATCACCATCGCGCTTGCACCGCCGCCGCCGTTGCAGATACCTGCTGCGCCGATCTTGCCATTGTGTTGTTTCAGCACATGAACAAGCGTTACGATGATGCGTGCACCGCTGCAGCCAAGCGGGTGACCGAGTGATACTGCACCGCCGTGTACATTCACTTTTGCAGGGTCGAGATTCATTTTCCGGATATTGGCGATGCCTACAACAGAAAATGCTTCGTTGAGTTCGGTAAAATCAACATCGCCCATCTGCAATCCTGCTTTCTCTACTGCTTTTGGAACGGCAAGCGACGGCGTGGTGGTGAACCATTCGGGCGCCTGCTCCGCGTCTGCATAACTGCGGATGACGGCCAGTGGTTTGATGCCCATTTGTTCTGCTTTTTCTTTGCTCATGAGCACAACCGCCGCTGCGCCATCGTTCATGGTAGAGGCATTGGCCGCGGTTACGGTTCCGTCTTTTGTGAACGCCGGTTTGAGCGTGGGGATCTTGTCAAATTTTACGTTGTAGGCTTCTTCGTCTTTTGCAAAGAATACAGCTTCGCCTTTGCGTTGTGGTATTTCAACGGGAACTACCTCCGCATCAAAATTCCCGTTGGCCCATGCGGCCTGGCTTCGATTGTAACTTTCGATCGCAAACGCATCCTGTTCGTCGCGCGTGATGTTGCATTCTTTGGCACACAGTTCGGCGGCGTTGCCCATGGCGTAGTTGTTGTACACATCTGTGAGCCCGTCTTTTGCAAGGCCATCGATCAAACTAACGTCGCCGTATTTATTGCCCCAACGCAGGTTCGGGCTGTAAAAGGGAACATTGCTCATGCTTTCCATACCGCCGGCAACAACAATGTCGGCATCGCCAAGCAGGATGCTTTGCGCGCCCTGCGCGATGGCTTTCATTCCGCTTGCGCAAACCTTGTTCACGGTAGTGCAGATCACCTGGTCGGGAAGACCCGCAAACTTCGCGGCCTGGCGCGCCGGCGCCTGCCCGGTGTTGGCCTGTATCACACAACCCATCAACACTTCCTGTACATCCGAGGGCTTGATTCCTGCCTTGTCAACCGCCGCCCTGATGGCAAAAGCGCCAAGCTGTGGTGCGGTAATGTCTTTCAGGCTTCCACCAAAACTGCCGATGGGCGTACGAACGGCAGAAACAATATAAACGGTCCTTTTATCCATGATCCTGTTTTGAAAGCGAAGATAAGCAATTAAAGCTAACAGGCGTTAGCTACGAGAGGGCGTTTGTTCATAAAAAAAGACCCAACAGCTTAAGTATGAACGATTCCCGGGGAAACTCCCTTTAAAAACGGGGTATTTCCCGTAGGTTGGCAAGGCAACGGAATCTAATTTTAGCGTGTCATTACCATACAAGTTTAACTAACCCCGATTCCACGAACCATTACAAATATCTACCTACATGTTTAGCGCTCAACTAGCTCTCATCCACCTAACGGTTCCGGCTGTAAACATTCCCATGGCGTTCCGCTGTGGTTTTGTTTTGCTGCTGGCCCTGGTAATGGTGCTGATGAAGGACGATGACAAGACGAAAAACAAGATGAAAAAATATCCATAAGGCTTAACAGCCGGCCGCGCATGGTTTTGCTACGGCAATTACACTGTGTTTTCGTACCCTTTCTAAACAGTTGTATACCTGTTGGTCCAGGGTGTTAGTCGGCCTTTACCAATTGTATCCCCGTTTTCGCGAAAGCGATCTTCTGTTGTTTGTAGAGGTTGCCCGTGGTCATTTTAAAGGTCTTCTTACTCATCCCGAAGAAATCGTAGATCTCCTGCGGGTCGGTTTTATCGTTGTAGGGAAGGTATCCATCGTTTTCTGCGAGCAGGCGTAAGATCTTTGCGGCCTCGTCTTCCACGCGCTGGTAGCCCGGTTTTCCGAGCACCACGTCGATCTTGTTATCCGGGCGTATCGTTTTGATGAAGCCTTCGTATTTATCGCCTGTTTCCAGTTTCGTATATACTTCGTTGCTGTGCAGCAGCCCTGTGTGAAGATTGTTGATGATCATCACAAAACCCAACTCCGATTCGCGGTACACAAGAAGTTCCACGATGTCTTTCTCCTTTACGGTAAGTTCGTCGTTGCTCAGCAGCGCATCTATTTTTTCTGTTGCCGCGATACGGCCGGTCTGTTCATCTACATACAGTTTCACCAGGTATTCCGCCCCTTCACGCATTCCGCTGATCTGTTTGGATTTGGGAACGAAGAGATCCTTCATCAATCCCCAATCCAGGAAAGCGCCCTGTTTGGTAACAGAAACACATTCCAGTTTGGCGATCTCGCCGGCCATTGCCTTTGGTTTTTGCGTGGTAGCGATCAGGCGGTTGTCCGAATCGTGGTACACAAACACTTTCAGTTCATCACCCACACGCAATGTGCGTGGCGCAAAACGTTTGGGAAGAAGGATGCCTTCTCCGCCATCATCAAGATAAAAACCGAAATCTACCTTGCGGGAAACTTTCAGCGTATTGTATTGGGCAATAAAGATCATGGAACGCAAAGATACGGAACTTCCCCCTCCTGCCCTCTTCCTGCGCCGCGCCAACCGGCCGCAGGGCAGATGTTCATATGTTAGGAACTTTTCGGGAGGATCAAAACAAGACTTTGATATTTTGCACCGATATGAACCGTAAGCGCAGCATTGTTATCGTACTATTCTTTCTTTTGTTGAGTTCGGCCTCTTTTTCGCAGCAGGTAGACGGGCATTGGTATGGCGTTGGCATCATAGATGCGGCGAAGGACTATACCAATTACATGTCGGAGCTGGTGTTGAAACAGAAAGGCAAGACCGTTTCGGGTACATTGAATTATTATTTCAAAGATACACTGATGAAAGTTCCGGTGAGCGGCCTGTACGATGTGCAGACACGCAAGCTCCGTATCAAACCCTTCCCGATGATCTATTTTCTTTCTCCAAGCGCAAAGAACAGCATCGATGTGAACATGAGCGGTGAGTTCAACCTCGTGGTGTCCAAAACGGAATCTGTGTTATCGGGCAGTTTGCTCAGCGATCCCGACCACCGCCGTACAACGCCCCCGATCAATTTCCGTTTCCAGCGTTCGAACGATACGGCCAGCCTGGTGATGCAGGATGATGAACCCGAGGAAATAAAACCCACTCAACAAAAAAAAGATACCATTGTAGAAAGAGACGAGACCACCAATAATTTTGTTCAGCGCGCAAAAGTGTTCACCAAAATAATCGAGGTTGAAAATACTTCATTGCGCCTCGAGATCTACGACAATGGCGAGATCGACGGCGATGTGGTGGCCCTGTATCTCAACAACAAAAAAATATTGCCCAGCTCGGGTCTTACGCATCGTGCAATACGGTTGTCGATCAAGCTTGATGAATCACTGGAATACAACGAACTGAGCATGTTTGCTGAAAACCTCGGGCGCGTTCCACCCAATACCGCGGCACTGGTGATTTACGATGGCGCAACAAAATACGAGACCCTGCTTTCGAGCGACCTGAGTAAAAGCGCTACCATCAAACTCGTGAAGAAAAAATGACCGTGGACGCTGGCAGTGAATGTGATCAACATCGGTTGAGAACATTTTTTACCAACTGATCAGCTCCGCATCCAGTTTCTTTGCCAATCCTTTTGCGCCCCATCGCATTACAACATCGTGGTTGTAACTGAATGCGGGCCTTAGGATGAACGATAACCAGTTCATCCATTTTTTATTGGTAAACACCGTCCAGTTGTATTGTACATACGTTATCCCGTTCTTCTCTTCAAAGAACCACTCGCCTTCTCCTTCCAGTTCACCGTATGCTTCGCCCTTGAGGTGTTTGTATTTTTCGTTTTGCGTGAGCCGCATGCTGAAACGGAGTTGGTAGGGCAACACACTCCGCCAGGTGTATTCGCGCACGCCGCCGATCCCGTCTTCGTCGCCCTCTTCTATGGATCTTACGGCTACAACACCTTTCCACCAACCCGGCCATTCGAGTGAATGATAGATTGCATCCCACACCTGTGGCAAGGGAGCCCTGATCTGCCAACGGGTAACGAATGCATAATGCGCAGACATGAATAAAACAATTTGTTATCCAGTTACGGGAAATGCGGTTGAATGGTTTCTTACGACCGTATTCGCCTGGTCACGCTACCCGAACAATTCAGGCTGTGCGTTTTCGTCCTTTGGCTTTGCTTCCCATTCCATCTCTATTGTTTTGCTGTAGTCGGTAAGTTTTGCCCCTACTGCTTTCCACCCCATCACCTCCACCATTTTCGCAACCTTGAATTTCGCTTTGCGGATCTGCTGGCCGCGGCCCGTTTGCACCATCAGTATCGGTTCCTCGTCTGTGGTAACGGCCTCCAGGCGGTTGCCATCGCCTTCCTTGATGAAGGTGAACTGCGTTTTCAAAGTAGTGGTTTCTATTTTGAAACGTTTGATGTTGTATTGCCCTTTGTCGTTGTCGAGGTAAACGGCGCTGATGATCTTTTCGGGAACAAACTTCTCGATCAGCATGATCTTCTCCGGCTCAAAACGTTGGGTAATCTCGGTATCCGTTAATTCGTAGGATCCATCTTTGTAAAACACCACCAGTTTTTCATCTTCAAAGCTTCCGAGGTATTTGCCTTTTTCTTCTGTGTTCAGCCTGCCGAATTTATCATCGAACCAGAGTTTTCTTCCTGCCAGTGTGCTCTTGCCGGCTTCTTTGAGCTTTACTGTTTTCACCGGGTATTTTGTAACCTGGTTACCCATACTTCCGCGGCCCTTGATCTCCAGTTCTTCAAAATAAAAATCGAATTCCTTGATGCGCGCGGTGGAGTTAGGGCTCAGCACCACCTTTACGGTTTCGGCCTCTCCATTCGGGTTGGCGGTAAAATAATGAACCTTGCTTTTTTCCGAACCCTTGGTGAGATCGTATTCTTTGTCGCGCGTGATACCGGTCACATTGAAACGCTTTGCATAACTCACTCCCGATTTACCATCGAGATAGATCATGTTATACGTGGTGCGTTCGTCGTTCTTTTCAAAAACAGCGGCATGGATGATGTCTTTGCCGATGAATGTTTTGTCCTGCACCTTTACAACCTTCATCGTTCCGCCTTTTGTGAAAGCGATGATATCGTCGTAGTCGGAGCATTCGCAGAGAAACTCATCCTTCTTCAGTGATGTTCCGATAAAACCTTCTGCACGGTTCAGGTATAATTTTGTGTTGGCGATCGCAACATGTTTAACCTGGATCGTATCAAATTCCTTGATCTCTGTTTTGCGTTCCCTTCCTTTCCCGTATTTCTTCAGCAGCATTTCGAAATAGGCAACCGCAAAATCGGTCAGGTTTTCGAGATCGAACTTTACCTGTTTGATGTCTGCCTCGATGCCCTTGATCTGTTCGTTGAGTTCATTGATATCCAGACGGTAAATCCTTCTTACCGGTTTTTCGGTCAGCTTCAGTATGTCTTCGCGCTCAATGGCTCTTTTCAGTTTTTTCTTAAAGGGAACAAAGGCCTTGTCTATCGCTTCGATCACATGATCCCATGTTGCGTGTTTCTGCTCCAGTTCTTTGTAGATCTTTTCTTCAAAGAATATTTTTTCGAGCGAGGTGTAATGCCATTTGTCTTCGAGCTCCGCCAACCTGATCTCGAGCTCTTTCTTTAATAAGGCTTTGGTATTTTCCGTAGATACATTCAGCAATTCATGTGCCGTTAAGAATTGCGGTTTGTTGTTTACGATCACGCATGCGTTTGGCGAAATGCTTACCTCGCAATCTGTAAATGCGTACAATGCATCTATGGTAATATCGGGTGAGATGCCCGGCGCGAGGTCGATCTGTATTTCAACATCCGCTGCCGTTACATCCGTTACTTTTTTGATCTTGATCTTTCCCTGGTCGTTCGCCTTGGTGATGGATTCCATCAGCTGCGTGGTGGTAACGCCGTAAGGAACGTCGCGTATCACCAGCGTTTTTTTGTCGAGCTCTTCCACGTGCGCCCGTACGCGCACTTTGCCGCCGCGTTTGCCATCGTTGTAATTGGTCACATCGATCATTCCCCCGGTCTGAAAATCGGGATACAGCTCAAATTTCCTTCCGCGCAGGCTTTTGATGGATGCTTCGATCAGTTCACAAAAATTATGGGGAAGGATCTTTGTTGAAAGCCCCACCGCGATCCCATCCGCCCCCTGTGCGAGCAGCAGCGGAAATTTCATCGGTAATGTTACGGGCTCGTTTTTCCTTCCGTCGTAGCTGAGTTGCCATTCGGTTGTTTTGCTGTTGAAGGCAACTTCGAGCGCGAACTTAGACAGGCGCGCCTCGATGTAACGGGAGGCGGCGGCCTCATCGCCGGTTCTTACATCGCCCCAGTTTCCCTGTGTTTCTATGAGAAGGTCTTTCTGTCCCAGGTTCACCAATGCATCCCCGATGCTTGCATCGCCGTGCGGGTGGTACTGCATGCTCTGCCCGATGATGTTGGCCACTTTGTTGAAGCGCCCGTCGTCCATCTCCTTCATCGAATGAAGAATACGGCGCTGCACGGGTTTCAGCCCATCCTCGATAGCCGGCACCGCGCGCTCCAATATTACATAAGAAGCATAATCAAGGAACCAGTTCTTGTATTGTCCCTGCACACCCGTTTCATTCTCAAATACCCGGTTCTCTTTTTTTTCTTTAGCCATCTGTTTTACCCCCTGATTTTATTATCCCGATAAGCAATCAAAAACCAAGATCAACAATGCATTGCCCAGGTCCCCAATTCCTAATTTCTAATTCCTAATTCCCAATTACCTATAGGTGTCTTCCTTCCCATCCTCCAACGCATTCATCTCAAACACCACAATATCCGTATCTGCCATTACTTCGTGCCAGGCCCAGGCCTGAATTTCCACAAGGGCCGGTGCTGTGGCTTTGGCTGTTCCGCTCACCGATGTGTCGCGTACATCGTACCAGTTGATGGTCGCTTCCCCGCTCATGATGATGATCTGCTCGGGGTTCTTTTTTGCCGCGGTGCCCTTGTGGTAGTGCCTCCCGCTTGCGCTCCCTGCCTTGCGGTAGGCAATGATGAACTGTCCCGTACGCTCCGTATCAAAATAATGCGTGCTGCCCCGCTCGTCTTCACCTGCTTTTTTAACAGGAATCACTTTTACCATGTTGGTTATTGTTGATATAGTTCAAGCGGCTGACCATTGGGATCATAAAAGAACAAAAATTCTTTACCGGTATGTTCATCGATCCGTATTTGTTCCACACGAACCTGGTTTTTTTGCAGCCATTCGAAACCTTCTTTCACATCATTCACTGCAAAGGCCAGGTGCCGCAATCCTTTCGCTTCCGGGAACGATGCGCGTTCGCAGTAACCGGGGAAAGAGAACAGTTCCAACTGGTACCGCCCGTTCAATGCAAGGTCCAGTTTGTAAGAGTTCCGTTCTTCCCTGAACACCTCTGCGATCACTGTAAATCCCAGTACGTTTGTGTAAAACGATTTTGAAGTTTCATACAGTTCGCTGCTGGTAAGCACTGCCACATGGTGTATCGCTTCAATTTTCAGCATTACGCTTCGGTTTCTGTTTCTGCCGGTGCTGCCCCCGCGGTTCCGCCCGGGAGTGCAACGGTGATCTCTTTCCAGCCCTTCTCCCAATCGCCTGCGGTCTCCAGTTTCCCCTCAGCCGCCATTTCACGGATCCGCCAGGCAAGAAAGGCGTCGCCGGTTTTTATTTTCATCTTGCCCAATGTTGTTGTAAGCAGCCTGGTAAGTTTTTGCGGCGCACCGGTTACGTGTGCCAGTATGTCTTTGTCGTAAAAATCTGCATCCTTGCCTACGATCTTTTTTCCGCCTTCCAGGAAACGCACCATCGCGTTCTCGTTCATGGTTTTCTTCCATTCGTCAGGATCCACTTCAAATTCGCTCAGCGTGATCGGGCGGGCCAGTTTTTTTGCTTTCAGGAACTCCCTGGGTTGTATTTCGGAGAGCCACGACGGATAAAAGATATTTCCTTTTTCGTTGATGAAAGGGAGATTGTTGAGGTAAAGCACATGGATCCTCGACTGGTATTCTTTCAACTGGCTCATCACCCAATAATAACCCGATACATCATGCGCGTTCTGCGCCATCCAGATCCATACCTGTTCTTCGGGTTCTTCGTCGAGTTTTTTGATGAGGTTGTGCATGGTGAGTTTATCATCCACAATATCGAGCTGGTCTGTATAAGGCGAATATTCCAGCGTTGTTTTGATCCACTCGCGGCGTTGCTGGTAACCCTCCGCGCTGAATAGATCGCGCACGGGGCCTACTGCAAAATCGTCTTTTACCTGGATCACTTCGCCGGTAAGGCTTTCATCCAGCTCAAACACTTTCTGCATCAATTCAACTTCATTTGCATTAAATACGATGTGTATCATTGCGTGTTGTTAACTGTAAAAAATTGGTTCGTCTTTATTCTGCTGCAATCAGGTCAAGATCCGTTCTGAGGTTCTCAATGATCTTGTCCTGTCTTTCGGGCGTATTTTTCCCCATATAAAAATCCAGCACATCGTGTATCGCCACTTCGTTGTTGATGCTGATGAGTTGTTTGCGCATGTCCTGGCCGATGAATTTGCCGAACTCTTCCGGGCTGATCTCTCCCAACCCTTTGAAACGCGTGATCTCGGGCTTGCCGCCTAATTTTTTCACCGCTTCTTTTTTCTCCGTTTCATCGTAACAATAGATCGTCTCCTGTTTGTTGCGCACCCGGAACAACGGCGTTTCGAGAATGTAAACATGCTCGTGCTTAACAAGATCGGGGAAAAACTGCAGGAAGAAGGTCATCAGCAGCAAACGGATGTGCATTCCATCCACATCGGCATCCGTTGCAATGATCACCTGGTTGTAACGCAGTCCCTCCAGCCCGTCCTCTATATTCAACGCATGCTGCAGCAAATTGAATTCTTCGTTTTCGTACACCACTTTTTTGGTGAGACCAAAAGAGTTGAGCGGTTTTCCCCTGAGACTGAAAACCGCCTGTGAGTCTACGTTCCGCGATTTGGTGATGCTTCCGCTGGCGCTGTCGCCCTCGGTAATGAATATGGTGGAGTTCTTCTTCAGTGCCTCGAACTCTTCCTTGTTTTTTGCCGGCGGTTCATCGTTGAGGTGCACGCGGCAATCGCGGAGTTTTTTGTTGTGAAGGTTTGCTTTTTTCGCGCGTTCGTTCGCTAATTTCTTGATGCCGGCCAGCTCTTTCCGCTCGCGTTCATTCTGTTCGATGCGTTTCTTAAGCGCATCTGCCACTGCCGGATTGCGGTGCAGGAAATTATCCAGTTCCTTCGCCAGGAAATCCAGCACAAAATTCTTCATGCTCGGCCCGCCTTCGTAAACCGTTTGCGAACCAAGTTTGGTTTTTGTCTGGCTCTCGAATACCGGCTCCTGAACACGCACCGAAACGGCGGCCACGATGCTGGTACGGATATCCGACGCCTCGTAATCTTTCTTAAAGAAATCACGCACCACTTTTACGTACGCCTCGCGAAAAGCCTGCTGGTGTGTTCCACCCTGGGTAGTGTACTGGCCGTTGACGAATGAAAAAATATCCTCACCATAATCGTTGTTGTGCGAAAGGGCCACCTCGATGTCTTCGCCTTTCAGGTGAATGATCGGGTAACGCAGTTCGTCGGCATTGGTCTTACGGATGAGCAGGTCGAGCAATCCGTTCCTGCTCACATATTTTTTGCCGTTGAAATTCATCACCAGCCCCGCGTTGAGGTAACAGTAGTTCCACAACTGGTTATCGAGGTACTCGTGTATGTAATGGAAATTGCGGAAAACGGTATCGTCGGGTATGAATTCTACCAGCGTTCCATTGGCTTCGGACGTTTTTACCTCTTTGTGCTCGTTTACCAGCTCGCCTTTCTCAAACTCCGCTGTTTTCTGTTTGCCATCGCGGAAAGCCGTAACCTTAAAATACTGGCTGAGCGCATTCACGGCCTTGGTACCCACACCGTTCAGCCCCACACTTTTCTGGAACGCTTTGCTGTCGTATTTGGCGCCTGTGTTGATCTTGCTCACCACATCCACCACTTTACCCAACGGGATCCCGCGGCCGTAATCGCGCACCGAAACCGTTTTTCCCTCGATCGTGAGCTCCACCTGTTTGCCGTGGCCCATGGTGTATTCATCGATACAGTTGTCGATCACCTCTTTTATAAGAACATAGATCCCATCGTCCGGCGCCGATCCATCCCCCAGTTTACCGATATACATACCGGGGCGCAAACGGATGTGCTCCTTCCAGTCGAGCGACCGGATCGATTCTTCGTTGTATTCAAACATATTCTTCACTTCTGCCATATCTCGTCTTTGTTTTCGTCAATTACCAGGAACGGTATTCCAGCTTCCATCGTGTTTGCTTAAGCCGCAAATCTAATTACCTCCCGCGCCACCCCAATTTTACTTTTCGACAATTGGCGTAAGAATGTGGATAAACCTGTTAAAAACCTGGATTTCATTCATTATAAACCGACTAAAAGTTAGTTTTGCCCGATCGAACCCGCAACCCCATATATAGAAACCGACCTGGACCGCATTGCCGCGTTTTCAGCCGGTCATGCCGAAGAAAACGACCGCTTCCGCGATTTTGTGAAGGCGCACGACAGTGAGCAGATCGACAGGATGGTTAATGTATTGAACGACCGGGTTTCGCCACGGGTCAGCTGTACAGACTGCGGCAACTGCTGCAAGAGCCTGATGGTGCTGATCTCCGATGCGGAGGCCGACCATCTCTCAAACCACCTGCAACAGTCGCGCGAATCTTTCGACGCGCAATACCTCGAAAAAGGCAGTAATGGCCTGATGATCATGAACCGCATGCCCTGCCCGTTTTTGAGTGACCACAAATGCACCGTTTACGAGCACCGGTTCGAGGGTTGCAAGGAATTCCCGGCGCTGCATCTTCCCGAATTCAAAAGGCGTCTTTTTACAACGTTCATGCATTACGAGCGGTGCCCGATCATTTTTAATGTGGTGGAACAGCTGAAAGATGAAATGGCATTTGAGCGCGGCTGACGCCGTTCAACATCACCGATCATGGTACATTTTGGAATAGATAGTATAACATCCGGTCAACCGCCCGCCTGGAAAAGCAGCCGCCTCGGCATGGTCACAAACCATGCGGCAACTACGCGTGATTTACAACCATCGCGTGAGGCACTCCTGAAAAGGGGTTTTAACCTTGTGAAATTGTTCTCGCCCGAACACGGGCTCGATGTGCGGGGTGCAGACGGGCATAAAATGAAAGACGGCAGCGATGTGCTGACCGGCCTCCCCGTAGTAAGCCTGTACAGCGATAAACTGGCGCCATCGGAAGAGGATCTTGCAGACATTGATATCGTGCTGTTCGACATCCCCGACATCGGCAGCCGATTCTATACTTATTTATGGACGATGACGCATGTATTGGAAGCATGCGCATTGAACGGGAAAAAGCTGGTGATCCTCGATCGCCCCAACCCGGTTTCAGGAAAAATGGAACTGGCCGAAGGGCCGCTGCTTGAAGAAGCGCAGGCATCATTTATCGGCAGGTGGCCAATGCCGGTCAGGCACAGTTGTACCATCGGCGAGCTGGCCAGCTATTTCAATGCCACACGAAACATCAATGCCAACCTGGAAGTGATCAGGTGCGGGGGTTGGGACAGGGGCATGTTCCAGCCCGATTGGAAAACGCGTTTTGTGCCTACATCACCGGCGATACAGCATTTTCAAAGCATGCTGTTGTACCCGGGGCTTTGCCTGCTCGAGGCTACCAACATCAGCGAGGGGCGGGGAACGGAACATTCTTTTTGTGCGGCGGGCGCGCCATGGATGGATGGGAATGCGATCGCGGGAATTTTAAATGAAATGGGATTGGATGACGTGATCGTTTCACCGGTACGTTTTACCCCGGCAGCGCCATCTGTTAAATACCAGAACCAGGAATGCGGCGGTGTGAGAATGGAAGTAAGACAGCCCGCTTATTTTCAGTCTGTTTCGTATGGATTGATCCTGTTGCGGTTGATCAAACAGATCTACCCCAAACATTTCGAATGGAAACCCTACCCTACACTGGTAAACCCCACAGGTGAAAACCATCTCGACAAATTGCTGGGTATAGCAGGCAGCGAACAACTGTTCGAATTGCCTTTGCCCAGGTTCATCGCAGAGATTACGAAACGCACGCAGTGCAGGAACTGGGGCAAAGAAATGGAGGACTACCTGCTGTATTAAGGGCCATACCCGCTCCCCGCAATAACATACGTTGTATCTGTTGATGATGTACATTTAACAACAAAACCATCCCATGCTCCGTACCGTTTTTTTATCAGCCTCGATTCTTTTTGCCATTGGCACGTATGCACAGAAACCAACCCTCCAGATCATTGAATCGGGGAAGAAAACGAGTATGCGCGGGTTAAGCGTGGTAACAGATAAGGTGATCTGGGTAAGCGGATCGGGCGGAAACATCGCACGCTCAACAGATGGCGGCAACACATTCACCTGGATGAAAGTACCGGGTTACGAGAAAATGGATTTCAGGGATATAGAAGCCTTTGACAAACAAACCGCCGTGATCATGGGCATTACAAACCCTGCGGTGATCCTGAAAACAAAAGATGGCGGACAGCATTGGAGCAAAGTATTCGAAGACACGGCCAAAGGCGCGTTCCTCGATGCCATGGATTTCGATGGCAAAAGCGGTTTTGCGATCGGCGATCCCATAGACCAGCAAAAACTGTACATGCTTTTTACGTCCGACCAGGGTGATACATGGACCAAGGTAAAAGACCTGCCCGAAACCAGTCAGAAAGCAAGGTTAAAAGAAGGCGAAGCATTCTTCGCATCCAGTGGAACCAACATTAAAAAAATGGGCCACGAACCCGTTTATGTTTCAGGTGGAACAAGTTCGAATTTTTATTTTGGACCGGGCCGCTTCAACATACCGATCATGCAGGGAAAAGAAACGACCGGCGCCAACTCGCTGGCGGTACTGGGCACAAAGGCAATGGTGGTGGGTGGTGATTTTGCAAAGGACACGATCGGTTCAAACAACAGCGCGCTGATCGATCTTGCCGAGGGCAGGGTCACTTTTTCCATTCCCCAAACGCCGCCGCACGGCTACCGCTCCTGCGTGATCTACCTCAACAAGAAAACATTGGTTGCCTGCGGAACCTCCGGCATCGACATCTCCACCGACGGCGGAAACAACTGGGAACTGGTGGCGAAAGATGGTTTTCATGTTTGCCAGAAAGCCAAAAAAGGCAAAGCCGTTTTCCTCGCCGGGAACGGGAAGATCGCAAAGCTGGTTTTTTAGTTTTAGCGATACGGTTTCAGCTACGGTATTGACTTCCTGTTCGAACACCGTACAAGACAGCGCGCTGTTTTCATTGCGCCGGGAGATCCTGAAAAAAGATTTCACCATTCCCCAAAAAAAATGGCAGGGTTTTTTAAACCTTCGTGTTTTCACGTGGTCTATTATACAAAGCAAACAACAGATCCGCGTAACACGCGGTGTTTATAAACGCAGTTCTTATGCAGCAGGGTAAAACGGGCGGACCGGAAACGGCGAGCCCTTTTTTATTTCGCTTCCTTCCAAAATGATGTAACAGTTTTAACGGACCGAATAAAAAAATTTTAAAAAAAATATTGCCGTTTTCAAAATTGATCGTATTATTGCGATAGATATGGGCACAACAAAAACAGAACTCTTTACCCGGCAGCAGAACGAGCTTGCAGCAATGGCCAAGGCAATTGCGCACCCCGCGCGTATTGCCATCCTGCAATACCTGGTAAAGAAGAATGCCTGTGTATGTGGAGACATTGTAGACGAACTTGGGTTGGCGCAGGCAACTACGTCGCAGCATTTAAAGGAACTGAAGAATGCAGGAATCATCCAGGGTAATATAGAGGGCGTGAGCGTTTGCTATTGTATCGATCCGAAAGTATGGAAACAGTACAGGGAACTGTTCCATTCCTTTTTCAAGATCGTAGACCTGAAAGGAAACTGTTGCTGATTTTTTTTGCAGTCATTTATCGTAATATTACAATCAATTAAACACTACATCATGAAAACCGACCAGGAACTCAAAGAAATGGTTCAACGCAAGTATGCTGAAATTGCCATGAACGACAAAGAAACAAACCAATCATCCTGCTGTGGCTCGGGCGGCTGTTCTACCGAGGTTTACAACATTATGACGGACGATTACACAGACATGAAAGGCTATAATCCCGATGCCGATCTCGGTCTGGGTTGCGGGCTGCCCACGCAGTTTGCGAAGATCAGGCAGGGCGACACGGTGGTGGATCTTGGCAGCGGCGCAGGGAACGATTGTTTTATCGCACGCGCAGAAACAGGTGAAACGGGAAAGGTAATCGGCGTAGACTTTACACCTGCCATGATAGAACTCGCCCGGAGGAACAACGATGTGCGCGGTTTCAACAACGTGGAGTTCAGGCAGGGCGATATCGAGAACCTTCCGCTGGCAGCCAATACGGCCGACGTGATCGTCAGCAACTGTGTGCTCAACCTGGTGCCCAACAAGGATGCCGTAGTAAAAGAGATCTTCCGCGTTCTGAAAAAAGGCGGGCATTTCAGCATTTCTGATATTGTGCTGGAAGGAACGCTTCCACCTAAGATCCAGGAGGCGGCGGAGATGTATGCGGGTTGTGTTGCGGGGGCCATTCAAAAAGAAACCTATCTTGAACTGATCAGGGTAAATGGGTTCAGCAACATCACGATACAAAAAGACAAGCCGATCATTGTTCCCGATGATATTCTTTCGAAGTACCTTTCAAACGAAGAAATAGCGCGGTTCAAACAATCCGGCACCGGCATCAGGAGTATTACGGTATACGCTGAAAAACAAAACGAGGCATGTTGCGCGCCTGGCTGCTGCAATTAAGTAAAACACACTGATATGAAAAAGATACTGGTTCTCTGCACCGGCAACAGCTGCCGCAGCCAGATCGCCGAAGGCTACCTCCGCTTTTTTTCTCAAGGAAAAGCAGAAGTATACAGCGCGGGCGTGGAAACCCACGGCGTAAACCCGCGCGCGGTGGCAACGATGAAAGAAGACGGGATCGACATCTCGCAGCACACATCGAACAACATCAACGAATACGCAGGCAAAGCGTTTGATTATGTGATCACCGTGTGCGACCATGCGAAAGAGCGCTGCCCGTTTTTTCCTTCAACGGCAGAACGGCTTCATCAGAATTTCCCCGATCCGGCCAAAGCTGCCGGATCGGAAACGGAGATCATGCACGAATTTGCGAGGGTCAGGGACCAGATAAAGGCGTTCAGCAAAGCATTTGTTGAGGAACACATTTCCTGATCTTACTCATTTCTTGAACGCGAAGTAAACGGCGCCCAGTATAAACAGGAAACTGAGAAGGTACTTTGTCTGGAAAGGCTCTTTGAGATAAAACACCGCGAACACCGCAAAAACCACCAGGGTAATGATCTCCTGTGTGATCTTGAGCTGGAACCCGTTGAACCCGTTGAGAAAACCCGCCCGGTTGGCAGGCACCATGAGGCAATACTCGAAAAAAGCAATGCCCCAGCTGATGAGGACCACTTTCCACAAGGCAACATTGGTCTGTTTAAGGTGGCCGTACCAGGCAAAAGTCATGAACACATTGGAAAGCACCAGCAATGCAACAGTTTTCAGCATATGTCGTAAATTAACGGAACGGCTAAAATACTGCAATAAATGCAGAGATTTTGCCCCGCAGCTTGCCAGTTTGCCACAAGAACAAGTGCCGCATGAATCTTGCAGTTGATAACCTGTAAAACAGAAGAGAATGAGAAAGTACCAGGCGATTATCAAGTTTACGATGGATGACCAGTTTATGTCTTTTGTGCCACCACACCGTACCTACGTCAATTATTTACTGAATAAAGGGATCATCGACAGCTATGCAGTTAGCATGGAGAGCCAGACCTGCTGGATAGCGATCAATGCCGAAGACAAAGCGGAGGCCGATGGCTATCTTGCCAAATCGCCTTTGTATAAATACTGGACGTACCAGATAGAAGAATTATTTGTGTACGACAGCCAGCATTATCGTTTACCGGCAGTGCAGCTGAATTAATTTTTAAAAAAGACAAAGTTTTTTTTGGAGGATAGTGTTCAGCCCCTATTTTTGCACTCCCAATAACGAAGGGAGCATAGCTCAGTTGGTTTAGAGCATCTGCCTTACAAGCAGAGGGTCCGCGGTTCGAACCCGTGTGCTCCCACTCAACAATCAAACGGTCAGACGATCATCGCCTGACCGTTTTTTATTTGCAACCTGTTACACCCCCATAGAATTTATTGATTCAGGCCTGAAGCAGCATCCACGTAATAGCGGGATCGCCTGGTCGCCGCATCGTTCAGCCATTTGCTCTCGTACCTGGCCAATGCACAATCAAAAACCCTTTTACCCCCGGCGCCCTCGGCAACACGGCCGATACCCGCCAAAGAATCTGCGGACAGCTTGGCCCGGTCTGCCGCTACCACGCTGTCGATGAACCTGAAATCATCCATCGACAAAACGATCTCGCTGTAACCGCTTTGATCCGACGCTACAACTGTTTTGATGGCGGCACTGTTGTCGAAACCGGAAAGCAGCATTTTTTTAAAGTAGGTCATTTTAAAAGAATACACATATACTTCCCGGCTGCCACGTTCAGCCAACCGATTGGTTTGCGATGGTTTGCAGGACACATACAAAAGGATCACCCCTGTGGTTAACAAAATATATTTCATAACGTCGTTTTTTTTTAGTGAGCCGAGTTAAAAATATCCGGCAAAGCCGGTTATCGCATCGCCGCAATAATTTAGCGCTTTTTTTATTTGCCCAAATTGCTCATCCGTTCCCGACGCCCGTTTTAGCCTGACATGCACCATCCTTTACCATTTATTTACAATGATTACACTTTAATTTACAATATCGGCACCCGGGGAAACAGGATGTGGGCGTAGTTTACGGCCTCAAATCGATCCACGGTTATGAAGCATTTATATACTTGTTCTTTGCTCCTCTTGTCTCTTTTGTTCACCCGCTGCGCACAAAACCAAACGGGTGCACAACAGGATGATACCCATAAACAACAAGACGCAAAGCCCCAACTAAAAGAGAACAGCGCAGGCGCCCTGGCTGTAAGATTAGCAGCTACCGCCAAAGTTCCGGTGAGTATGGTCCGGCACATAAAGCAGGCAAGGAACGGCGACATCCTGGTTGCCTCTTTCCTGGGCGTATTACGGTACGATGGGAAATCTTTCACCAACCTCACAAGTACAGTAATCCCGCCCCGCTTTTCCAGCTTCTGGGATGTGCTCGAAGACCGGAAAGGACATCTCTGGTTCGGCACCCGGGATTCAGGAATTTATCGTTACGATGGAAAATCCTTTCAGCATTTTACAATAAAGAATGGGCTGGGAAGCAATACAGTGATACACATTTACGAAGACAGGGCCGGCAAGATCTGGTTCGGGGGAAACCTTTACGACGGCATTTCCTTTCGACATTTAACTACGAAAGATGGATTTCCGAGCAACCAGATCCGTTTACTCCTTGAAGACAAAACCGGCAAACGCTGGTTTGGCGCACAGTTGGAAAACATGTTCGTTTACGATGGGAAAAACTATACCGTTTTAAAAAACAAAGACGGTAAACCTTTCAACAATGTCTGGTCGATCATCGAAGACAAGAAAGGAAGCATCTGGTTCGGCGACTTTGACGGCCTTTGGCGCTACGACGGCAAAACCTTTACAAACGTATCGAAGAGGGGCGCTTATGCCATCATCCAGGATAAAAAAGGAAACATCTGGACCACGGGCCCGGTTAATCCGCGCGGTGGTGAAGCCTGGGCGCTTTCACGTTATGATGCAAAAACGTTGTACAATAAAACGCCCACCGTAACAGAAATGAGGCGTGGCCGAACAATGGCTTTCCTGGGTATGCTGGAAGCCAACGATGGAAGCATCTGGTATGGATCCGGTACCGGTGTGCACCGCTACGATGGAAAGACCTTTACAGATTTCAGAAGTAAAGAAGGCCTTGAATAATGACATGATAAAATACTTACCAGTTTATACTTTGCTCCGTCGCTTGTTTTGCATTTCATCCGGAGCAGTGCAAACCAGAAACCAGGCCCCGCAAAAATACATGGAACAACAATTACTCAGGCGTATACAATACCCACTCTCCTTCCGAAACCACTTCAACAACACCATCGGTAACCTTAATGGCGGTCTGGTCGTCTACCAGGTAAGAAGGCATGGGCAGCGATGCCGCGAGTTTTTCGAGGTTGGTCCTTGTATTGTCCGGAAAGCTTTCGTAATTCATGTGCGGATGGATGGCAAAATCTACGATGCCCAGCGATTTATCCGATCCCGGTGGCAGTGTGTGGTTGCCATACGTTGTTCCGTAACTCGTCATGATCATGCTGCCCGCGCTGAGCCCGACATAAACCATCCGCTCCAGCAACGATGGCAGGAGCCCGGCCAGCCCGGAGTGGTGCATCCAGTAAGTAAGGTATTGACAATCGCCGCCGCCTACCAGTAAAGCATCCGCCTGTTCGAGCGCAGGGAGCCACACTTCTTTTTTTATACTGGGTAAAGCCGTGAGCTCGAGCAGGCCCAACGTCTTCCACCCTAGATCACAGAACGGATCTCCCAGTTGTCCGCAGATCACCCTGCGTACGATATCGCCGCCGTTGGGTATTCCATATATCGCGGTTGGCACGAACAAGGCATTTGCCTCAGACACAGGTTTGCCAAGCATTTCTTCAAGGGCAGCAAAAATGCTGGGATTACTGATGCCGGCAGATGTTAATAGAAGTCGCACTTTTTGCAACGGAAGTTAGGTGAAATGATCCGAAAAAAAATTGCCGTTTCCGGTTCGGTCAACGTTGCCATTTTTTATAAGTATGGCCGATGTTTCATCACACATTCATTCCAAATCTTACCTTTGTTATATGATGTGGGACAATGCTACCAAACCCTGGCAGGAAGAAGCAACGGAGCTGTTAACGGATGTTACCGACTCGTGCAGCCTGATCGTGTGGAACGACGAGGTAAATACATTCGAATGGGTGATCGAAACGCTCATCAAGATCTGCGGCCATACCAATGAACAGGCCGAGCAATGCGCCATGCTCATTCACACCCAGGGCAAGTACGCCGTTAAAAAAGGCGACTACGACACCCTCAAACCCATGCGCGACGCGATCACCGAAAGAGGAATAGGAGCAACGATAGATCAGTGAGAGAAATTAGGAATTAGAAATTAGTAATTGGGAATTGGCACCATTGCCTACAATCCCGACTATTCCGACGAACCCGACGATCCCGATCCCAAACCATCAGATTATTCCTCTCATTGCCCGTAATTCAATCCTATAATTTTTAACTCCTAATTCCTAATTTCTAATTCCTAATTTCTAATTCCTAACCATTCATGTCTCTTCAAATCCTCCCCCCCACCCTCTGGTTCCCGCCTGTTGAAGATGCGCTGGAAGATGGGTTGCTGGCCATGGGCGGTGATGTGAGTACAGAGCGACTGATCCTTGCTTACCGCAGCGGAATTTTTCCCTGGTACGATGGCGATACGCCGCTCTGGTGGAGCCCCGATCCGCGGTTCGTGCTGTTTCCCGCAAAATTGAAAGTGAGCAAGAGCATGGAAGTGATACTGCGTAAAAATACTTTCCGTTTTACCAGCAATACCGCGTTTGCGCAGGTGCTCCGCTCGTGTAAGGAACTGCAGCGCAGCGGACAGGATGGAACATGGATAACCGATGAACTTGAATCGTCCATCAACCAACTACACAAACTTGGCATCGCCCACAGCGCAGAAGCCTGGATCGGCGATGAGCTGGTGGGCGGGCTTTACGGCATGCGCATGGGCAGGCTTTTCTTCGGAGAAAGCATGTTCAGCAAAGTGAGCAATGCAAGCAAATTTGCTTTTATCAATTATACCCGCCAACTGCTTAATGAAAAAGTGGTGCTGATCGATTGCCAGGTGTATACCCAGCACTTAGAAAGCCTGGGAGCGGAAATGATCCCGCGGAAAGAATTCATGCAAACGCTAAAGGCGAACATCGGCGGTTGAAGCGGCGGCTTTTATTCAGCTTTTATAGCCATACATTTTTTCAACGTCCTTTACTATCTTTTCCATCTCCACATCCTTCCCGTTGGCATCGTAGGTCTGTTTGAGGTTGCTGCCGAAGAGAACGGCCACGCCCTGCCAGAATGCGGCGCTTACAAAGCCTTTGTATTCGTCGATGATCTCGTAACAGTTGTTGCCGGTTTCGCGGTAAATCAGTTTCATGAGCACCTTGCCCTGGTAAATAGAGAGATTGCTCAGCTTGTCTGTAAACTCCCGCTTCAGTTCCCGCTCGCGCGATTTGATGATCTCGCGTCGTTTCTTGCGGTCGTACACATTCACCAGCCGCGCATTGATCTCGTTCATGATCAGGCTTGCCCTTTTTGCGTAAGGATAGGTAACATACACCGCGTTGCGAAGCCGCGTCCAGTCGGCCCAGTAATTTTTCCAGTGCTTCGACATCTTCGTATACACTTCCACCGGGGGAAGAACGCTCCCGGGAATGGTATCGCCCTCAGGGGTAATAAAGGCGTACACCTTAACCGTGTCGTAAGGCCCGCGCTGTGCATGTGCACGGGTGTTGATCATCGTAAATAATACAACAGAGAAACAGGCGACGATGATATGTGGGAACGGGCGTTTCAACGGCTTAAAAATAGACACTTCCGTGCCAATTAATGCTGTATGAACGCTAAAAGTAACCCGCAGAACTGTTAAGAAACGCGTAAACCGCCGCGGTTGCTGCTTTTGACACGCTGTACGATGGACATTACAAAACCGACCACCATAACCACCACGCCCAGCCACAGCACGTTGATCATCGGGAACTCGTATACTTTTAAGGTGATGAGGTCCGTAATGGCGCCGCTTTCCTTGATGCCGATCTCCATCCTGCCGGTTTCTTTATCGATCACCTTATTGAAACGCAACACAAGGCTCTGCGAAACAACCGTGTCTACAATAAACCTGCTGTTCTCCCCGCTCAGCACGATTGCCGGGCGCGCAGGGTAACGGCGCCCGTCCTTGTTTACAACGGTGATGTCGAGCACCACGGCTGTTTCGGTATCGGCGTAACGGTTCCTCAGTTCTTCAGGATTCACGAGCACCTTGTTGAAGATCATAAAACCATTGCTGTAAAAAACACTGTCGCCCGTTTTGGCTTCCCTGTTCCGGAAGCTGGTCGTATCCTCGTGATCGTTTTCGCGGAAGGAAGTGATGTACACGAAAATGTCTTTGTACCAGTAATGCTGCGCCGCAGGATTTGCCGAGAAGCCTTCTCCCCCTTTGTTCTGTTTGATCACATCGGGGTATAATTTGAAATCATCCCGGTTCGCATTCTTCCCTTTGAAATCAATTTCAAAATAGCGTTTGCGGTCTTTGGGATTTATCGTGTCTTTCACATACGTTACCATGTATTTTCCCATATCCGTGGCCACCGATTTGAACAGGGTAATGTTCTCTGCAGGATCGCCCGCCGCATTGCCTTTGTCTTTCGGATCGGCCGCCTGCAACGGTGTTACGCCGGTCGTGTTCCAGCTAAGTACTGTTTTTTTGCTTGAAGAGATCAATATCCCAACCAGCACCAGTCCGAACCCAACGTGCGCAATGGATGCGCCGGCCGCTTTGACCTTCCCGTTCAATCCCTTCCAGATATACGCCGCATTGGCAACCACTGCATAAACAGCGGCTAAAATGGCAACATGGATGGAAGCCAGGAAACCGATACCCTCTTTCCTGAAGTTGATGTTCCCAAACACGCTGATCGCGATACTGATCAGCAAGGCGATGAGTGTGGGGATCCAGATTTTCTTCGCAAAAAACGATCGCGGCGTGTCTTTGTATTTGAAGTATTGTGTAACCGCGGTGAGTATCCCGATCACGATGGCTACATAGATCTGTATGCGGTTGTAAGCCAGTTCAGGATTTTCGGGCGGTGCTATATTGGTGCCGAACATTTTGTTGAACACCGGAACCGATGTTTTGGCAATGATCACGATTCCTGAAAGAAACAATACCAGTGACCCGATGAACATCCAGAATTCGCGGCTGTAGGTATTTTCTTCTTTGGGAATGGACGGGATCTTCTTGTAATTCACAACAAACAGCACGAGCGATGGCACAACAAATACCAGCAGGAACAGCAACAGCTGCGCATTCATGCCAAGATCTGTAAATGCATGCACGGAGGTTTCTCCCAGGATCCCGCTTCTCGTCAGGAACGTTGAATAAAGGATCAATGAGAAGGTAATGATGTAAAAGAAATAAGTAGGGCGCAACGAATACCCGCTGTTGCGGTAGATCAGGTTGGTGTGCAAGCCCGCTACCAATGTTAACCAGGGCACGAGCGATGCATTCTCTACCGGGTCCCATGCCCAGTATCCCCCAAAAGAAAGGCTCTCGTATGCCCAGGCCGCACCCATCATCACCCCCGTTCCCAATACCGCGGCGGAGAAGGAGGCCCATGGCAGGGCAGGTTTGATCCAGTCGTGCTTTTTGCTCAGCAACCCTGCGATGGCATAGGAAAATGGAACGATGGTGGATGCAAAACCGAGGAAAAGGATGGGTGGGTGAATAACCATCCAGTAATTCTGGAGCAAAGTGTTTAGCCCGGTACCGTCTTTCAGCAAACGCAGGTAATCGGCGCGGATCCCGCCATTGACCACATCCTGGAAAATAGGGGCCGAATCTAAAAAGCCTTCGTTGCGCAGCAGTACAAACGGGCTGCTTCCCACCTTAAAGCCGAAGAAGTAGATACCGATGATCATGGTTGCCAGGCAGAACTGCGCAAAGCTCACCACCATCATCACACCTGCTTCCCAGTTTTTTGAGCGGCGGATGAGCACCCATCCTAATACACAATGCCAGAACGACCAAAGCATGAAGCTTCCCTCCTGCCCTTCCCAGAAACAGGCGAACAGGTACTGAACCTGCAGGCCCTTGTCGCTGTGCTTGTAAGCGTACTGGTATTCAAAATAATGGTGCGAAATGATGTAATACAAAGTAGCGAACAGGCCTACCACGCAAACCGTTTCCACAAAAAACACGGCGCGCGCCAAACGCAGCCAGCCCTGTTTCTGGCCGGGGTCCGCCGTGCGGAACGCTTTGGCAAATGCAATGGTGGCAAGCAATGATGCCATCAAAGAAAGTACTGCAAAAAAATGGCCGATCTGTCCAGGAAGTAAATGTTCGCCGATATAATTCATGTAGCTGGGGGTTCGATTAAAGAAATGCCTGAGAACTTACAAAGAGGCCGATGCCTTGTTTGCTTTCGGGTCGTCTTTGTATTTGGATGGGCATTTCAGCAGGATATCCTTGCATTCAAAATGATCGCCCTGTACTTTGCCTTTCAACACGATGCGCTCGCTTTTCTCCATATCGGTGGGCTTGTTGTTGTGATACACCACTTTGATGTTGTTGCCCAATGTATCCACCGCGTGAAAAGTAAGGTAGTTCGGGTTCTTTACGGCGTCGTATTCTACCGGCTGGGTTTTATCCAGCTGCACGATCAGGTTCACAAACTTGCCTTCTTTCTGTTTGGCAGAAGCGATGGTCTCGTACGTGGTCAGGTTCCCGGTATAGCTGATCAACACCACAATGGCTGCGGCAATACAAACAAGGAGAGCGATATGGGTTTTCTTCATCGGGGTTGTTTTAGCGGTGCAAAAGTAACTCAAAAAGACAAGCTGCGAGCGCCGGGAAACGCGCCGGGCGCTTTATTTATATCAGTTAACGTTTTGTGAACATTTTGGTTCGGTTCTGGCCATTTTACTTCCGCACGCGGCCGTGGTTACAAGCTCATTGCTAAAAAACGCTGCTTTTCAAAAATTGACGCTAAATTTGCGCCCTGTTTGAACCCCTTACCATCATGGCCGATCTATCGCTGTTTGACCCGAATGCAGTTGGCAATCCCAACAACAACCTTTTTGGCCTTCCGTTTTCAGAAGACGATGCCCGTCTTGTGATCCTGCCTGTGCCCTGGGAAGTAACCGTTAGCTACGGCGCCGGCACATCCCGCGCAGCGGAGCATGTGTTCAAATGCAGCAAGCAGGTTGACCTGTTTGATACCGATGGGCATTTTGGGTGGAGACAGGGTTTTTACATGCGCGATATCGATCGCAAGATCCTGATGAAAAGCGATTACCTGCGCAAGGAAGCGGAACTGTACATAGATTATATATCCAGGGGCGAGTCTGTTGAGAAAAACAAATTCATGTGCAAAAGCCTCAAGGAAATCAATGAGGGCAGCGCGATGATGAACCAGTGGGTGTATGAGCACAGCAAGGCGTTGCTGGCAAAAGACAAACTTGTTGGACTGCTCGGCGGCGATCACAGCACCGTGCTTGGTTTTATGATGGCCCTTGGCGAAAAACACGGGCCGTTCGGCGTGCTCCAGATCGATTCGCATTGCGATCTGCGCAAAGGATATGAACATTTTACGTATTCCCATGCCTCGGTTATGTACAATGCATTGCAGGAGATCCCGGCGCTGCAGAAACTGGTACAGATCGGCATCCGCGATTTCTGTGAAGAAGAATGGGAACTCATCACCAACAGCAACGGCCGCGTGGTTACCTACCTGGATAAACAACTCAAGGAAAGACAATACGAAGGCGAAACCTGGAAGCAGATCACAGACGAGATCGTTTCGCAACTGCCGGAAAAAGTATACCTGAGTTTCGACATCGACGGGCTCGACAGGAAATCATCACCCAATACCGGCACACCAGTGATCGGCGGGTTTGAAACAGAGCAGGTTTTTTACATCCTCAAAAAGATCAACCAAAGCGGGCGCAAACTGATCGGGTTCGACCTGGTGGAGATTGGTGTGGGACAAACAGACTGGGACAGCAATGTGGGTGCACATATTTTGTGGAGGCTGTGCAACCTGTTCATACAAAACCAATCCAATTAAAACATGCCGGTAAAACTGCAGGACTATATCATAGAGCTCAGGAAGCCATCGTACCTGATTGCCGACCTGGTGAGCAGGCTGATGCTGATGATCGCCATCGCGTTTTTTGGGTACGCCGTAATTTACGTAGGCAACGTGAACTGGTATACGGTAACCATGTCGGTACTGGTGATCGGGATGATCGCGTGGTGGATCCGTTGCACGATTCGCATCAATCGGGGCGAAATCGTTTTTTACCGCTTCGGTCTTTTGCTTGCAACGATCGGTTGGGTGATCGCCTACCGCTACGGCGGCCCTTTATGGGTGCCTGTGCTGTATGGCATCGTAACCATCGCAGAAAAACAAGTGAAATTTCCGCAAGAGATCGCTTTCAATGAAGAGGGAATCGTGATCAATACTTTTCCTAAAAAAGAATACGCATGGTCGGCGCTGAGCAATGTTGTGTTGAAAGACAATATCCTCACCATCGATTTCAAAAACAACAAACTCATCCAGAAAGAAATCGAATCCGATGCTTCGCCGGATGAAGAGAAAGAATTCAACGCTTTTTGCACAACCATGTTAAACAAAGAACGCGCCACACAAAACGCATAACCTTAAAAGCTGAATGTTTACGGCCGATGGCTATAAATCCACAGCAATCACATACCAATGTTCACACAGTCACCATACATTCTCTATTCCGACGGCAAAGGCAACATCTTTGAAGACGATACGCTCTATGCCGTTGGCCGCGCGGGCTGGGATGCATTTCCTGTGCCTGCGGATGAGTGGATAGAACTTCCCGATGGCGGCAACCTCTACGAACTGCCCGGCCGCCGCGGCATTGGCATAGACGTGGCAACAGGCGAAATGCGCCTCTGCGAAAAAGGCTGGGCCGTTGCAGCATTCATTCCACCCGCACACACCGGTTTGTACATAGCCGCTTTTGAAACATTACCCGATGCGCCTACACTGCCGCTGTTCTGTTACACCGCAGTGGGCTGGCTCAACAACAAGAACTATGTTCCCGCGGTGAGGATCGAGAAAGACATCCGCCAGGAATGCGCGGGGTACGACGATCAAAAAATAGAGACCGGCGCTCACAACCTTCTCCAGGCTTATCCCGATAACCGGTTGGTAAAACACCTGATGGAAAATTGCTGCATGACGTACAATTGTCCCGCCGCACGCAATTTCTCACTCGGCCGATGGGAATGCCCGGTACCCACATCGCCCGCATGCAATGCCAACTGCATCGGTTGTATTTCTTTTCAGCCGGAAGAAGAAACGATCGTGTCTACGCAAGACAGGTTAACGTTCAAACCGATGGCGGAAGAGATCGTGGAGTTTACCGTTCCGCACCTGATGAATGCGCCGTACCCGATCGTAAGTTTCGGGCAGGGTTGTGAAGGCGAGCCTTTATTGATGTGGGAAACGATCCGCGAATCGATATTGCAGATCAGGAAACACACAGATAAGGGAAGCATCAACATCAATACCAACGGCTCAAAACCCGATGCCGTGAAAGCCTTGTGCGAAGCGGGTTTGAACAGCATACGCGTAAGTACCAACTCTGCAAGGAAACACATTTACGAACCTTATTACCGCCCGAACAATTACCGGTTCGAAGACATCATCGAAAGTTTAAAGGTGGTAACGGGGTTTGGCGGGTGGACAAGCATCAATTATTTTGTTTTCCCCGGTATGACCGACAGCGTGGAAGAATACGAGGCATTGCGGAAACTGATCATCGAAACGGATCTGAAGATGATACAGTGGCGTAATTTCAACATCGATCCCGATTGGTACATGGGCAAGATCGGCGTACACGAAACCGGCGAGATGCTGGGCATGAAGCAGATGATGGAACTCATCCGCGAAGAATTTCCGCAATTGCGTTTTGGCTATTTTAACCCGTCGATGGAAAGGATCAAGGGAGACTATGAGCATGATTTCGCGGGCGGTGATCTGTATGTGTAGCACTGACAGAGTGTTCGCCTGTTGACGGAACAAACTGAATGGTTGTAATTTTTTTAGGTTATTTTGCGCGGGCAAAAACACGATCACTACAATTCTTTTTCCTTCCATATCTATTCAATGCCCGCAACCAAAAACAACACTTATACCGGCATCCTGCTCGCCGTGCTTGCGGTGGTCATCTGGTCGGGAAATTTTATCGTATCGCGTGGCGTAACCAATTACATAGGGCCCGTGAGCCTGGCGTTTTACAGGTGGCTGATGGCAACGGTCATTATCGCGCCCTTTGCATGGAAGAAATTTGTTGCAGAACGAAAAACGGTTTCTTTCAACTGGAAATACCTGGCATGGGTATCGCTCACGGGCATTGCCTTGTTCAATACCTTCGTATATATTGCCGGACATTATACCACCGCCATCAATCTTGCGCTGATCGGCACCACATCCTCCCCCATTTTTGCAACCATACTTGCGGTGATTTTTTTGAGGGAAAAACCGGGTATGTTCCGCATCATAGGTATAGTTACCTGCGTGGGTGGAATATTGTTATTGATCTCTAAGGGCAGTTGGCAAACACTGGTCAATTTTCATTTTTCTACAGGAGACCTCTGGGTGCTGGCGGGCGCTTTTGCGTTTGCGATCTACAATGTGCTGGTCAGGAAAAAACCTGCACAGATCTCTTCCCTCAATTTCCTGTTTGTGATTTTTGCCATGGGCGCCGCCATGCTGTTCCCTTTTTTCCTGGCCGAGCAGGCCTGGGGAATGCCTACGCAATGGAGCTGGCAAGTGCTGGCAGTGCTCCTTTACCTCGGGGCCGGGACTTCCGTCGCCGCCTTTCTCTGCTGGAACATCGCCATTCAAAAACTCGGTGCAGGAAGAACGGTGCTCTTCGGCAACCTCATCCCCATCTTCAGCACGCTTGAAGCCGTATGGCTGCTGGGCGAAGAAATTACGCGTATTCACATCATAGGCGGTGTGGTAGTGATCGGCGGACTGGCGCTTGCAAATACAAGGCCCCGCCCGCTGCCGGTGGTTCCCGAAGTGATGGATATTGATCGTTAACGGATCACGACCCTAGATCAACGTTACACTATTCATGATTCACGATTCACTCCTATCTTGCAGCCCATGACCACCTTCACCCTTGTTCTTCTTTGTGTTTTCGCTTTCTCCGCCGGGTTCGTAGATGCCATTGTTGGTGGGGGCGGCTTGATCCAGACGCCTGCATCGCTTGTACTGTTACCGCAACTGCCGGTGGCTACCGTTATCGGCTCATTAAAGATCCCCGCATTCACGGGAACCGCTTTTGCTACCGTTCAATACCTTAAAAAAGTAAAGGTCCGCTGGAAAATGGCAATCGCCATGTGCCTCGTTGCCTGTTCCGCAGCGTTCCTGGGCGCCGAGGTGCTTACACTGGTGAACAACCGTTTTATGAAACCGGTAATTTTTATCGTACTCCTGTTTGTTGCCATCTACACTTACACCAAAAAGAATTTCGGGCAGCATACACACAAAACGCATTCGGCCAAAACAGAAATGTTCTATGCCATACTCATCGCTGTGTGCATAGGTTTCTACGACGGGTTCATAGGCCCTGGGGCGGGAAGTTTCCTGGTGCTTGCGTTCATCAGCCTGCTGGGTTTTGATTTCCTTCATGCAAGCGCAAATGCAAAACTGGTGAATCTTTCTACCAATTTCGGCTCGATCCTTCTTTTCCTGCTCAAAGGAACCATCATCTGGAAGATCGCCCTGCCCATGGCCGCCTGCAACGGCCTCGGCGGCGCACTCGGCGCAAGACTCGCCATTTCAAAAGGGAACCGGTTTATACGCGTGTTCTTCCTTTTGATCATAACAGCAACCCTGGTGAGGTTTGGGTACGATGCAATCTTCCAATTAATAATTAGTAATTAGGAATTAGGAATTGAGATGTACTGCTCAAACTGTTAACGAAATGACAGCAACAACAATTACTAATTACTAATTCCTAATTTCTAATTACTAATTATTTACCGGTTTTCTTTTCAACGCAAACGCACTGATCAAAGTAACCAGCAGGCCAACGGGCAGGATTTCCATGTAGGTCATGGCCGCGTTGAAGAAAGGGTTCTTGTACATTTCTGCAAAATGGGCAAGTTCATCCGACTGTTTGGTGATCTCGGCCTGGGTAGCGCCACTCGCTTTGAGGCCGTCGATCACATGCGCAGCATACTTGGTTCCAAAATCAGGAACAAAAAAAGTGTAGTTGATGAGCCAGGTAACCACGTAAAAAGTGGAAGCAAGCAACGTGATCAATATGCCCACCTTGAAAGCCTTGCCGAAACTGATCACACCACCATTGTATTTGTCGCGAAATACCTTCACCCCCACAAACACCATTGAAAACGCGATGATCATGGATGTGTATCCAACGATCATTCCATTACTGAAATCACCGCTGTTGCAATAAATAGCCGTGGTGATCACCCCCATCGCGGCCACTACCGAACCGGCGATCGATCCATAAACAAGAACAATTTTTTTCATACGTTTGATTTTTGATTGTTAGACCGTAAAAATGGGGCTTCCGGCATTTTTAGCGGTCATACTTTTGGGTGATTTTGATCGGGAGAATGATTTTCACGCTTAAGTAGTAGTGTTTTTTTCTTTACTGCTTGAATTTATTGGAGTTTGCGTTGACTCACTAACGGATCAGATTCAGTCTTCTTGCTTTTTCCACCGCCTGCGTCCTGCGCTGCACATCCATTTTTTCGAAGATATTGGAAGAATGTGTTTTAACGGTGTTGAGTGATACGAAAAGACGGCCGGCAATTTCCTGGTTGCTGAGTCCTTCGGCCATCAGTTCCAGTACTTCAAGCTCGCGCTTGCTCATGCCGGTTGCCGCGAGTTCTTTTTCGTTCAATACAAAATCTTCCACGCGTTTTTCAATGATCACGGTTTTGATCTTTGGCCTGGAAAGTTTGAGCGCGAGCCAGATGCCCAATGCCGTAAACACAAGCGCGATCGCCCCAACATACAGCTCCATCGCATGATCGTAGATCACAAAACGCAGTTCGAGCCACTTAAGCAGTACCAGCAATACGGCCATGGAACTGCCGTACAGCAATACGATCCTGTGCTTTTTCAAAAAATTGCCGATCATACAACTAAGATAATTTTTTAAACAACTTGACCGGCCGTATTCTTGTTTCCTGTAGATTGCCGCCCGTGGCCAATACCTATTTCCAGTTCAAACAGTTCACCGTTCACCAGGAACACTGTGCAATGAAAGTGTGCACCGATGCCTGTTTGTTTGGCGCCTGGCTGGCAAACCAGTTTCGCGGGCAAGCGCCGGAACAGATCCTGGACATCGGCGCCGGAACAGGATTGCTCAGCCTTATGCTGGCCCAATCGGTGGGTTCCACGATAGATGCCATAGAGATCGATGAAAGCGCGGCCGGGCAGGCAACTTCGAACTTCAACGCTTCGCCGTGGAAGGAAAGACTTCATCTTCTGCAAGGCGATGCAAGGGAAATAACGACCGGCAAAAAATACGATCTCATCGTTACAAACCCACCCTTCTTCGAAAACGACCTCAAAAGCGCTGACCAACAAAGAAACCTTGCGCTCCACAGCAGCGAACTGGATCTCAACGAACTCCTGCGTATTGCAGAAACCCATTTAACACCAACCGGCAATTTCGCTGTGCTTCTCCCCTTTCATCGTAAAAAAACAATGCTGGAGCTGGCGGAAATCATGCATTTTTTCCTTGTGAACAGTGTGGATGTAAAACAAACCACCACGCATTCATTTTTCAGAACCATGTTGCTGTTTGGGCGGGATGAAATTACACCGCTGCACAGCGAACTCGCCATCCGGGAAGACAATAATTATACAGCGGCTTTCACCAGGCTTTTGAAAGCGTATTATCTCCACCTGTAGGAGTTATGGCAGGAGTTGGAAACGACAATTTCTGTAACTTTATTTTTTCTTAAACACCTGGTTCCTATGTCTCAGATCCTGCAAAACCAATGGCTCGCCAATACAGACGCGTTGCTGCAAACACTTTCCCGTTTCGATGCGTCGTCTTTCAATACCAAAAGGGCCGACGGCGGATGGAGCGCAGGAGATATTGCGGAACACATCCTGCTGGCCGATAAAAGATTTTCCATCGTACTTGAGGGCGCAGCCAGTGAGGCAACACATGAGGGCGGGGAAAATGTATCAAAGTTCACGGCGCGTTTATCGGACAGAGCCAACAAACTCGATGCACCGCCGTTCCTTGTTCCATCGGAAAATGAAAAAGACAAGGAAGGAATGATCGCGGAGATCCGATCAGAAAGAAACAGGATCGCAGCGCTGATCGGTTCGGGAAACATGAACCTGGTCAATTACGATGCACCTCACCGCCTGTTCGGGCCAATGGTTTCGCAGGAATGGATAAAGTTTAATATTCTTCACACCGAACGACATCTTAAGCAACTGGAAGAACTGTTGTAATAAAAGCAGCCCGTTACAAAGCCGAACTGTAAAACGCAAAACCAACTTGCCGGAAGAATTTTGCAAACAGGGTAACGGGCCATTATTGCAAACGCGCCGGATGTAAAAAAGTTACAACTGCCCGGTCAATTAATTGGAACGTTGGGTAAGGGATTTAATAAACGGGCTGAATCATTCACTGGATTGCCGAAGGATTAGACGTGTATTTCCACGAACCAACAACGCTTTTGCTTTTCCCCGTACTGGTTTTTATTGCCGGGAACCGAGCATTTCGTGCATATTAGACACGATTATCTATACAACAGCACCCCAAAAAACGGATCTTCTGAATCAATGTTTAAACGATCATTTTTGGGAATATTCCAATCATTACGACACTCCCACTACAATTCAGGTTTCCAAAATCTATTGATTTTCAATCTATTTTAAATTTATTTGTAGTTTTAACACTTTATTTTGTAGTAATAACACTACTTTTGTTTTGTCATTCGGAGCAAGGATGACGGGCGACTAAGGAGTACAAATGCTAAGTATTTCCCGCCCACCAAAACTTACCGCGGAAATTTTGAGAAAAACAACAGGAGCCGGCAGGTACCGGCGCCAACCATTTTCGAACAAAACAAATTAAAAATAAAACAAACATGAAAAAGATCTTAGTAGTAGCAGTAGTTGGGGTTTTATCGGTTATCGGCAGCAAAACATTTGCGCAAACGGCCAACCTGAACATCACTTTATCGGATGTACTTTCTTTCACCGTTTCACAACCCGCTGGGTTGAGCGTGAACTTCGACAGTGAATCGAAATACAACAACGGCATCACCGCCCTCGCAACAGACCATATCAGCGTGGTAAGCTCACGTGGTTATGTGATCAAAGCAAAAGCGGGTACCGTAACGGGTTCTGCTTCGTTGCTGCCAGGCACGATCAAGATCACTTCGGCGATCGGTGCAACCAACAACGGTAATACCGCCGGCTTAACTTTCCAAAGCGATGTTGTATTGCCCGCATCCAGCGGCGCTGCTGCAACCATCGTAACCGCAAGCAACAGCTCATGGGATGGTGCCAATTCTACCAACAAATTCAACATCTCTTACCTCATCGGTGCCAACGGCGCTTATGCCGGTAAAGCAACAGGCGCGAACGTGATCCCCGTTGTTTACACCGTTACACAGCCTTAATTGTACCAGCACGTTTACCATAATCATTTTACAAAAAAGGCTGCAACGCCTTTTTTGTCGTTATACACTATGAAAAACCACAAACTTCTTCTTATCGCTTCGCTCCTGTTCACAACCCTTTGCAGCAAAGGCTTTGCGCAGGCGGGCATGACGGTTAGTCCCGGCAAAATGTATTTCAAACAAGGCGCCGGCAGTTCTGCCACGCAGCGGATCGTGGTGAGCAACCCGAACGACAAAGAGCTGGAGATCGGCGTTTCCATCAGCGACTGGAACTATGATTCGCTCGGCAACAACCTTACTTACGATGCGGGCACGCTCAACACTTCCTGTGCAGACTGGGTGCAGGTGATGCCCGGATCTTATTTCACCCTGCAACCGCGTGAGAAACGGGAACTGAACGTTGTGTTCAACGTTCCTGCAAATGCAGACCAGTCGGTTCCCGTGCACAATGCGATGATCTTTTTAACGCAGCTCAATCCCGGTGATGCCAAAGCAGGCGATGGTACTGCCATCAAGGTTACCGTTCGCATGGGCGTGAAACTCTACCACTCCTTCTCTCAAACAGAAGAGCGCGATATTGAAGTACTCAACCTGAAAGATGTTGCGGATACCGGGCAGAACCCCGGTTTTCTCGAACTCACTTTAAAGAACACCGGCAAGGCCTGGCTCGAGGGAAAGATCAAATGGGAACTGCTGAACACGCAGACCGGCGAAAAGCGAAAACTTGAAGACCAGGATGTTTTTTCATTGCCCGGCGATCTCCGCATCGTGAGGGCAGCATTACCGGCAGATCTTAAAAAAGGAAAATACACGGCCACCGCAGTGATCAATTACGGCAACAAAGACGAACTGAAAGTTGTTGAACTCGAATTCGCACGATGACAAAATGAATGTATTCAGAAACATACAACGCAACATGTGGAACAAACTCGTGGTGATCGTTTTGATCGCGGCAGGTATTTTCATGTCGTCTTCCAAAACCTTCGGTCAATCCCTTACCACTTACAATGGCACCGGTTGCACGTTCAACACGATCACTGATGTTAATGCAGGCTGTACCGCCAACGGTTATCTTACCGTTCAGTACGGCGGTTTTACAAATGGGGTAACCTATGCAGCGGGTTGGACATTGCGCGTACGTGCCAATGGAAATTTTACAAACGGAAGCGCATCCATTCCACCGCAATACATTTCGCTGGGATTTGCCGCTGCGTTAAGCGGCCCTTCGGGCGTGAGCGGAACGGGTTTCAAAACATTGAGTACATCCGCGGATGCAGCATTGATCAGCACAAGTACAGCAATCGTTACACCACCTACTTATTTTTTTGAACACCGTTTCGATATGAAGATCCAGGGCGGGGCCCATCTTACACTTGGTGCGGGCACGTACACAGGAACGGTTACCCTGAGCCTCGTTGATAAGAACGGGATCACGGTGGCCACAAAGAGTGACGTGCCATTGTCGTTTGTTGTGAATTACTCCAGCAGTTGTACCGGCGCTACCATCGGAACGTATACAAGCAACCAATATTCTTTCTCAACGTATGCACAGCAAATGAGCGGCGCAACGGTTACGGATGCATTCAGTATTCAATACAATCCCAACCAGGCCACCTGCAGCGGGTGGACTTTGAAAGTGAGGGCCACCGGCAATTTCACCAACGGTGCCAGCTCTGTTGCCCCGCAATATTTTTCGTTGCGCTTCAACAGGGTGAGTTCGGGATCGCCAACTGCTTCATCGATCGGTGTTACGAATACCGTCATTCCTTTGAGTACTTCGGATGTTACGCTGATCAATCAATCCAATGCAGGTTTCGTGGCAAACACAGGCACCGAGCACAAGTTTGATATGATCATCCAGGGCGGAAACCACCTGCTGCTTCCCAATGGCACCTATACTGGTACACTTGTATTCACCCTGTATAACCAGTCAAACCAGGTTGTTTCTACCAGTACGGTTCAACAGTCTTTTGCGGTGAATTCTTCTGTAAACAGTTTTACGGCAGTGTTCCAGAATGGCGCCGACAACATCTCGATGAATTTTAATACGCTTGCGAATTACACCAATGGCGTATCCGTTACGAAAACAAATGGTTTGAAGATAACGGGGTACAGTCCGTACCAGGTGATCGTAAAAACCAGTTCGCCCAACCTCACCTCCTCTACAGGGGGAAGCAGCACCATTCCTGTATCGGTGGTGAATCTCCAGACAACAAAAAATACATCTACCACTGGCGGCATCAATGTTTTTACAAGAAAGTTGTCGAACCTCGACCAGGTGATCATCACCAACCCCATGAATGATTATACGCAGCAGGCAGTACAATACAACCTTCGTTATTACACCCTGGCCGGCGATACAAAACTGAACGCCGCCGCAGGAACCTACACTACCAGCGTGGTGTTTGTAGTGATACCGCAATAAAATTTTAAATGCAATCAAGGGACTGGCAAAACACCCGGCAAAAACAAATTGACAAACACATATCCAATATCCAGGAAAAACACTGTACGCAATGTTTGTGTGCTGCTGCTGTGTTTTGTATTGTCGCAGTTGTCTGTTCACGCCCAAAATTCCTCGCTCCAATTTTCGGTTAACAAAACAAGCGTTACTGCGGCGAATGAAGAATTGATTGACCTGGTGCTGAAAGTGCAAAACACTTCCGCGATTCCGTTGGATGCCAGGGCCGTGATCAATGTTCCTGCCAATTTCGAGTTGGTTTCAAAACCCGAGATCCCGTTCACCATCCCTGCGCGCGACAGCATGTTCATTGCTGTAAAAGTGTTTGTGGGAAAGAAGGCGCAATCGGGCAAACTTCATTCCTTCCAATTTTTATTGCTCGGGAAGAATGAGGCCGTGCTTGCAGAAACAAGAACGCAGCTGCGTGTAAGCATCAACCGGCGTGTAAACCTGTTTTCAATGGTTTCAAACATCCTGCTCGATAATACGATCGATTCCCTTGTCATTCCCGTACGCATTGCCAATGCAGGAAACACGGTACAGAAGATCACACTCATTGCCTCACTGCCCGCAGCTGTTCAGGATCAGGCCTTTCATGCAACGCGCCAGATCGTATTGCAGCCCTCTGCCGATACGCTCATCAACATCAGCAAACCCGTTACACGCAAAATGGTGAATTCGGAGGGGTTCAATGTTACCATCACCGGTCTTTACGAAAACAGCGATGTGCTCGGGATGGCTTACATACGCGTACAGAGCGCGCGCAGCAACCGCAACTACAGGGATATCCAGGGGAGCGATGATTTCAACGACAATACCATAACGCTCAGTTCGCAAAGCATGTTTGCACCGACACAATCTTACATGCTCCGCGGACGCGGCAACGCCGATATTGCCGGGGGCCACCTGGGTTACAACCTCGATCTTACCGCGTGGAAAAACGGTTATGCGCCTGCATTGCTGCAAAACACATGGGTTGATTTTCAAAAGAACAACAGCGGCGTGCGTGCAGGCAACCTCAACAAGATGCTCGACCTGAATTTATATGGCCGCGGCGCATCGGCATTTGTTAGCGATACGGCGCATGGCAACCGTTTCGAAGCCGGCTATATCGATGGCAACAGCAACTTACTCGGTAATAATTTTTATCTCTTCCCTACCGGTAATGCGGGCTGGGCAACTTTTACACACAGCGCCAAACAATGGCAGTACAATAATTTTGCAGTGTACCAAAGCAATCCCGCGATGAACGCGCGCGATGCGATCTTTGGAAACAACATCAGCATCACCACACCCAAAAACATCCGTTATGGTTTCATCGCAAACGCATCGCGCAGTGCTGAATTCAGCAACAGCAGCCTTCAAAAATTTGGCGTTGCACTGGGCGCTTCGGCGAGTGGATCGGTTGGAAACATTTCCTTCAACAGCAACAATTACTACAGCAGCGGGTACTATCCCGGCATACAACGCGGTGCATTTAATTTTTCTGAACGCATTACATGGGTCCGCCCCAATTCCTCTTTATGGATGAACGTTGACTATTACAATTACCAACCCAAAACACTTTCTGCGTCGCAATATTTCCTCCCTTCATTTGGGATGCTGCGTGCAGAGATCGGTGTGTCGGGAAAGATTGGCAAGATAAATTTCTCGGTCGCCCCTGTGCACACACACGAAACAAGCGACGCCTATCAGTTTGGCGCCACCACCCTGGTTCATTCGCTGGATGCGTGGAACGTAAATGCAACCCTGAATTACCTGATCGGCACCAACCAGTACCTTTCGTTCAATGCAGAAGCAGGTACTTATTCATCAAGTTTCGATCCGTCGCAACGCATACACCTTCGCTCGAATGCCCTTTATAAAAAAGGGATCTTCAACCTGAATACCACTTTACAATTCGGCACATTTTATTTAGGCGAAGCCGCAAACAATTTTGTGAGCAAGACCCGCGCTACCTATATGCTCAACGTGATCCCTTCCATCCAGCAGCATTTCTTTCGCAACAAGCTGAGAACGGAGCTGAGCATTGCTTTTCAGAACAGCGGTTACGCAGGAAGCAGCTGGTTTATTGCAGGAAGAGCCGAATACGATGTGTCGAAAAAGATGTCGGTGTACACTTCGCTCAACCACAACCGCTATGCGGGGTATGGCTACAGCATTCTTGAAATGGGCGTAACCCGGCAACTTGCATTACCCAAAGCGGGAGATAAAACAAATTCGCTCGAGATCTTTGTGTACAAAGACCTCAACCGGAACGGCGTTTACGATGCCGGCGACTCAACCGCTTCCGGTTACCTGCTTTACATCAACAACGATATATTCATCAGCTCACCGGATGGAGATGTGGTTTATAAAAACCTGCCCGTTGAAAACTACCGGCTGACCATGCCGGTGAACAAAGGATGGTATGCACCCGAACGGAACATTCGCCTCGACAAAAAAACGCGTATCGAGATCCCTTTGCAAAGAACAGGAACGCTGCGCGGAACGATCGCTTATACCAAAACAGAATTCAGCTACGATATCGGTAACGACCGCTCCGGTATCCTGGTTACTGCAACAGACAGCAGCGATCGTGTTTACAAAACCAAAACAGGAATGGATGGCCGGTACGTATTCTATATCCCTGTTGGTACTTATACCATAACCATTGACCGCGCCAGTTTACCTGCGGAAACAGAGCCGCTCAACGACAACCGGCAGGTTACGATCGAAGCCGGCGGCGTGAGCAGCCTGGACTTCGAAATAAAAGTAAGGTCGAAGAAAGTGGAAGTGAAAAAGTTTGTTTCCCCGGGCAACAGGTAACCGGCAAGCTCTAACAGCGCCACATGCATCAACCCGCATCGAGGTTGATCTCGTTCAGGAAATCGTTCAGCGTCTCCCCTGTTTTCAGGTTCATCTTCTTCCGCAACCGGTAACGGCTGATCTCTACGCCCCGTACCGTGATGTTCATCAGCTGCGCGATCTCTTTGGTGGCGAGTTTGAGCTGCAGGTAGGTGCATACTTTCAGGTCTGTACTGGTAAGGTTCGGGAACCTGAGCTTTAGTTTCTTGATGAAGTCGTTGTTGATCTCATCGAAATGCGCGGCAAACTGTTCCCAGTTGGAATTGTTTTTTTCGATCTCGTTCACCAGCTCGATCGCGCGCTTCACATCGTGGTTGCCACCTGTTTTTTTGTGCAGGCGCTGGAGCTCGTCTTTTACTTTGATGAGTGCGTCGCTTCTTTCTACCAGGTGCATGCTTACATCGGCAAGCTCTTTGTTTTTATAGATCACCTCGTTCACCAGTTTTTCATTCTGTAGCTGGATGATCTCTTTTTCATTTTTCTCCACTTCAAGCTGGTGAATGTATTTCAAACGTTTCTGTTCTTCTTCAAAAAGCAATTTCTGTTTCTGGAACTTTTTCTTTTGCGATTTATAGATGTAATAAAACAGCATCAACACCAGGAAGAAATAAAACAGGTATGCCCATACGGTTCTGTACCAGGCGGGGTTGATCACAAAACGATAACTCACCGTTTCCGATTCGTTGCCCAGGTTATCGTATGCCTTTACCATGAACGTATAACTGCCTTCACCCAGGTTGGTGTATTCCTTTTCCGTTTTGGAAGTGGGCGCCGACCAGCCGCGGTCGTATCCCACCAACTGGTAACTGTAATCGATATTGCTGTTGAGTCCAAAAGCGGGCGAACTGAATTCGAAATGAAAAGCGTTGCTGCTGTTCGGTACATACAACGTTGCGTTGTTGTTGCTTTGAAAATACCCGCCAAACACAAGGCTGTCGGATTTACCCGAGGCCCTTACCTGCGCCAGCAGCATCTCCGGTTTTGCATTGCCCTTGATGTATTTTTTATAGTTGAGGTGAATGATGCCAATGGTAGACGCGATAAAAATATTTTCGTTGTTATAAGGATACACATATTCAAAGCCGGATAAGATCTTACCCGTTAACTCTGGAAAATAAGTAAGCGCTGGTTTTGCGGCATTTGTAAAATCCACCACGCCGATCCTTTTGCCCGAACAGAACCAGATGTTTCCGTCCGCATCTTCATTGAGGTACTGCACCGGGATGTTGCCGAAAATCGAATACAGCACCGGCGACTGGATAAAACGTTTTTTTTCGGCATCAAATTCGTACACGCCTTTCTCCGTTGCAAATACCACGCGGTTCTTTACACGGAACACGTTGTTGCGGAGCGTGGATGGGAGCCCGTCTTTTTCTGTGAACAATTCGTACCTGAACGATCGTCCGTCTGCAGCAAGCAATATCCTGTAAACACCGCGGTAGGGATGCGATGCCCATACATGGTTGTTGTTATCGATCGCCAGGAAACGCAACGATTCGTGCATGCCCTGTATCTCGCCCAGGCTCGTAAAGGTATTGGCCTCGTATTTCAGCATTGTGAGCCCCGCATAGGTTCCGGCCAGCACATGTTGCGATGGATAAACGTTTGAGGTGGGAAGGAAGAGCCATGCACCCGATTCCTTTGTAAGTTGCGCAGCTTCATTGTTGCGGATCTGGAAACTACCGTTGTGGTGCCCCATCAGCAACTGGTGGTTGATCTCATCCAACCGCCACGCCTGCCCCGCACTGTTCTTTATTTTTACAAAATCGCCTTTCGAAAAACTAAGGTCCTTTGCATTCTGCGATAACCGTGCGTAGTAGGCGCCATCCGATGTGGCCACATACAAACCGTTGTCGTAAACGCGCGCAGCATATCCCGACAATTCATCCGGCTTCCCGGGTTTGATGTATTTGATCGCGGAATTGTAAGCGATGAAACTGATGCCATTGTCGAGCCCTGCCCATAAGTTGTGGTCCTTATCCAGGAAAACAGAAAGTACGTTGTTGTTCTGCAACCCCTCCGGTCTTGCGATCTGCTGCACCACCTGCCCGCGTGCATTGATCACCACGCAACCTGCAGAAGTGGTGCCCACTACATATTCGTTGGCATTGATCCGTTCGAAACTGTAAATATGGTTCTTTACAAAGCTGGCGTCCGCCTCTGTTGTTTTCTTCCGCACAACGCCTTTGTGGTAAACATAAAGGCCACCCACAAGCGTGCTCACCAGCAGGCTGTCGTTTTCAAGCGCAACGATGCCCGTAACTTCTGAGAACGGGCTGGACGATTCGGGGCCCATTGGCACCCAGGATCCGTTCAGGAACTGGAACAGGCCTTTTTTCCTGTCGAGCGCCACGAGTTTGTCGCCCGTCTTTTTCATGATCTCCCACCCGGTGCCGGCCGGGTAGGTTTTGATCGCCCCGTCCTTGTACTCGAAGATCCGCTCCCAGGTCCGGAAAAAAACCGATTGCTTGTATACTTCTATGTCCCACAGGTCCGTAAAACTGCTGTACTGCTTCGGGATAAGTGGTTTGAGTGATGTATACTGCAGGATCCCGTGCCCATCGGGCGCATAAAAACCGATCTCGTCCTGCCCGCCGGCAAAGATCTTTTCATCTTTCAGCGCCAGCGACCGCAAAATGGTCTTGTTGGGCTGGGGATACAACTTCCAGTAATTGCCATCGTACACAAGCAGTCCCTCGTTGTTGGCAAAATACATACGGCCTTTCTCGTCCTGCCTTATGTCCCAGGTCTGTGCCCCGCCCTGGAAGATGGAATTGTTGAAATTGAGGATCTGGGGTAAACCGATGGTATTTTGAGAATACCCGGTCGATGCGAAAATCACGAAAACTATGGACGGTAACATCTTTTTCATACCATAAATATAATTACCAATATGATGTAGTGTTGATGTATTTTAAATATATTGATAATCAAACAGTTATATTTTTTTGATGTAGTTTTGATGTATATTTTTCAAACAGTTCTTTAACAAATTCTTATAAATTTGTTCCTGCTTGTATCATTTTTTGCTTTTAAAACCAAAAACTTGCCGTATGAAAAAACTCCTGAAGGGGGGGCTTATCCCTTTTTTACTCCTGTGGGCTGGCGTCGCGATGGCGCAGAACAGAACCATTACAGGAAAGGTCCTTGACGACTCGAACGCTCCGGTTGCCGGCGCTTCGGTTACAGTTAAAGGTGCAACCGCGGGTACTACTACCAACGACCGCGGCGAATTCAGAATCCAGGTGGCACCATCTGCCACAGCTTTGGTTATTTCTTCTGTTGGGTTTGTTTCAAGGGAGGTGAGCATTACCAATCTTGGCGCCGACAACAACGTATCCGTTTCCCTGGCCAAGTCTGTTTCGGCTCTGGACGAGGTAGTGGTGGTTGGTTATGGTACCACCAAGAAGTCTATCCTTACCGGCTCGGTTGCGAGTGTGCGTGCGAAGGACCTGGAAAATGTGCCAAACGGGCGCATAGAACAGGCGCTCCAGGGACGTGCATCCGGTGTTACCATCATGCAGAACTCAGGCCAGCCTGGTTCGGCTTCCACCATCAGGGTGCGCGGTATCACTACGTTCAACAACAACAACCCGCTTTGGGTGGTTGACAACGTTGTGGTGGATGCGGGTGGTATCGGTTACCTCAACCAATCAGACATCGAGTCTATCGAAGTATTGAAAGATGCATCGGCATCTATCTACGGTACACGTGCCGCAGGAGGTGTGATCCTTGTTACGACCAAAAAAGGCCGCAGCGGGAAACTTTCTGTTTCTTACAATGGTTTCTACGGAACATCTGCCCCTGCAAGAATGCTTGAGCTGCTCAATGCCACGCAGTATGCAACGCTGATCAATGAACGTTCGATTGCCGGCGGCGGTGGTATTGTGTACAACGATATCTCAACGCTCGGTGTGGGAACAGACTGGCAGAAAGCCATCTTCAACAACAACGCTTCCAGGTACCTGCATGAAGTGAGCCTGAGTGGCGGTACAGACAAATCAACTTTTTATGTGTCTGCCGGTATCCAGAAACAAAACGGTATCGTTTCTACCGAGATCTCTAAATATGAGAAGAAAAACATCCGTCTTGCGTCTACACACAAGATCGGCAATTACGTAACCTTCGGGCAAACCATCGGTTACACTTACCAGAAAAGCATCGGCCTCGGCAACACCAACAGTGAGTTCGGCGGGCCGTTGAGCTCAGCGATCAACCTTGATCCGATTACGCCAATCGTAGTTACCGATCCTTCTGTTGCCGCTACCCCACTCTATGCCAACAACCCGAGCGCCATCAGGGATGCCAACGGCAATCCTTATGGTATTTCTCTGGCTGTTGGACAAGAGATGACAAACCCGGTTGCCTACATACAAACAAGACTGGGTGGTTACAACTGGTCTGATGATTTCGTAGGAAATGCCTACCTCGAAGTAGCGCCTGTTAAAGGCCTGAAGATCCGCACAAGTGTGGGTGTAAAGAAAGCATACTGGGGTAACGTAGGTTTCACACCTGTATTCTTCCTGAGCCCAACCGTGCAGCAGGCACAGAACAGCTACAACAGGGGCGAGAACAGGACATTCAACTGGAACGTGGAAAACACGATCACTTACAACAGGAAATTTGGTGATCATGACGTTACGGTTCTTGCAGGGCAAGGCGCTTATGTTGAGAACATTGGCGCAAGCACTGGTATGACCTATCTCAACCTGCCTATCACAAGCTATAAAGATGCATCGTTCAACTTCGACCTGCCTTTGGCCAATAAGCAAGGGTATGCAAGTGATATGACACAACACAAGGTGAGCTCATTGTTCGGACGTTTGAACTATGCTTTCCAGGATAAATACCTCTTGACCGGTATCATTCGCCAGGATGGTTCTACGCGTTTCGGACCTAATAAGAAATACTCTGTATTCCCTTCCGTTTCTGCGGGATGGAACGTAGACAAGGAAAAATTCTTCCCGGTAAACAAAGTAGTAAGCCAGCTGAAACTGAGAGGCGGATACGGTACATCGGGTAACGATGCTTCCGACGATTTCAGGTACCTGTCTACCGTAGTAGGCGGTTACAACTACTCTATCGGTAACGGCGGAACGGTTACTACCGGTTACTCGCCGCTTACACTCGATAACAAAGACCTTCGCTGGGAAAAAACGGCAACTACAGACATCGGCCTCGATGCGCAGTTGTTTAACAACTTCAACCTTACCGTAAACTGGTTCAACAAAAAAACAACCGGTATCCTCCGCCCGATACTGATCCCCGGATATGTAGGTGTATCAGCAAGCCCATGGGCAAACGTGGCCGATATGGAAAACAAAGGGCTGGAGATTGAACTGGGTTACCGCAAACGCGCAGGCGACCTGAACATCAGCATAAATGGTAACGTAACGTTCATCAAGAACAAAGTGCTTTACGTGGCTGCAGATACCAACTTTATCGTTGGCGGCGCAGGCTTCCAGTCGATGGGAACGATCACAAGGATCAAAGTGGGCGAATCTTACAACAGCTTCTTTGGCTTCCAGAGACTGGGTGTGTTTCAGACACAGGCCGATATCGACAACTACAAGAACAAAGCAGGAACGCCTATTCAGCCCAATGCACGTCCGGGTGACTTTATGTGGGCCGATATCAATGGAGATGGCGTGATCACGAACGATGACAAGGACAAAACCTTCCTCGGATCAAACCTGCCCAAATACACATTTGGATTTACCGTAAACCTCGAGTACAAAGGATTTGATATGACTGCATTCTTCCAGGGTGCGGGCGGAAACAAGATCTTCCAGGGATTACGCAGGCTGGATATTGCCAATTCAAACTTTACAACCAAAGCGTTGAGCCGCTGGACAGGTCCGGGTACTTCGAACGATTACCCAAGACTGGTGAGCAATGACCCGAACAACAATTTCGCGTGGATGTCGGACTTCTATCTTGAAGATGGCGATTACCTGCGTTTGAAAGTGTTCCAGCTCGGGTATACGCTGCCGGCAAAATTGCTTAATAAGACGGGCATCTCGAAAGTACGTTTTTACGTAACTGCAGAGAACCTGTTCACATTAACCAAATACACGGGTTATGACCCTGAAGTAGGCGGTGGTGTATTTGGCGTAGACAGAGGCCAGTATCCACAGGCGCGCGCAATTCTTGGCGGACTCCAACTTCAATTCTAATCCTAAAAAACATTTCGATATGAAAAATATAAAAATGAAGTTTACGCTGCTTGTTTCAACGGTAACGTTGATGACGGCGTGTAAAAAAGATTTTATCACCATTACGCCGCAAGGCCAGTTCCTTTCAGAGAACTACTATTCCAACCGCGACCAGGCATATACGGGCCTGGTGGGTGTGTATGATGTATTGCGCAAGAATGCGGGTGGCTTTGAGAACATGATCACGTTCTTCAACGCGGCTTCAGACGATAACTATTCGGGAGGCGGTAACTCCTCTGATGGTGCGGGCATACAGAGCTTTGCAAACTTTACCATCAACCCCAACCTTGTTCCGGGCAGTTACTGGAACGACCATTACCAGGGTATTTTCAGGGCGAATGTATTGCTCTCGAAAATCGGCGCGGTAAACATGAACGCGGCTGAAAAAGCCCGTTTTACGGCAGAAGCAAAAGCGCTTCGCGCGATCTACTATTTCAACCTCGTGAGAATGTTCAAAAACATCCCTCTCCTGCTCGAACCGGTAAGCGCGAACGACATCTACAATGTTACACAGGCCGCTCCAACTGCGGTGTATACACAGATCGAAAAAGACCTTTCAGAAGCCATTCCTGATCTCCCGAACACGGTTGTACTTGCAACAGAAGCAGGCAGGTTAACAAAAGCCGCGGGGCAGGCAATGCTTGGCAAAGTGTACCTGTACGATGGCAAAGCGGCGCAGGCCGCAACGCAACTGGCGCTGGTAAATGGCCCTACACCGGGCCAGCCAAACCAATACGGCAACAAGCTGCTTGCAAACTTTGCAGACCTGTGGGTGTTTACCAACAAGTTTAACAGCGAATCGATCCTGGAGTGCGTTCATACCAACCAATCCAATGCAGACTGGGGTTTCTGGGGAAGCAGCGCGGATGAAGGCAACTCTGTGAACCAGATGGTAGGTCCGAGAAGCTTTGCGCCTACGGCCACTTACAACGGCCCGGATATCTACCGCGCGGGCTGGAGCTTCAATACATGGACACAGGATTTTTATGATGCGATCAAGGCCGATCCAAGGTTCCCTTCTACCGTATTCGATGCGAAAGCATATGTGGCGGCAGGTATGGCAACCTATATCGATGGATACATGAACACAGGCTACTTCATCAAGAAATTCCTGCCGCTGCGATCAGACCAGCGCACTGGCGGCGGAACGCTTGAGCTGAACTTCCAGCAGAACGACTACATCATCCGTTTGGCAGATACTTATCTTTTGGAAGCAGAGGCACTCGGTGCAACAGGCACTCGTGCACAGGCTTTGCTTGATGCGGTGCGTGCGCGTGTAGGACTTACACCCGTTCCCGTTTCACTTGCAGCCATCAAGGCAGAACGCAGGTTAGAACTGGCCGGTGAGGGACACCGTTTCTTCGACCTCGTACGTTGGGGCGATGCGGCAGCCAAACTGGGCGGCAGGGGCTTCGTGGCGGGCAAGAACGAGATCCTCCCGATCCCTGCAAGAGAACTGATCGGTACCAAACTGACCCAGAATCCTAATTATCAAAAATAACAAACGAGCATTATGAAGAAAATAACCATAGCATTCAGCCTCGTTGTTTTGCTGGCTGCACAAAGTTGTACCAAGAAGGACGGCATCAGCCAGGATACCTCTTTTCTAAACTCTGCCACCACAGCGAACAACAATAAAGTTTTCGATATCAGCAACGACAATTCGGGCAACGTAAAAATTACGCCAACCGGTGAGGGCGCTGTATCGTACACGGTTACTTTCGGGCATGGTACCGGAACAAGCGCATCTGCAACGGTAACACCGGGCAACTTCGCATCACATGCCTATCCCGAAGGAAACTATACCGTAACCATCGCGGCCAAAGCCATGAATGGTACAGTTACTACGAACACTTATCCATTGGTAGTTACCTACCGCGCACCTGAAAACCTGGTAGTAACACCAACTGTTGCAGGACGTGAACTGAAGATCAAAGCGTCTGCTTTGTACGCAGCAAACTACACCGTATTCTGGGGCGATGTGGCAAACGAAGTGGGAACACCACTCGCAAGCAATGCAGAAGTGGCGCACACTTACGCAGCAGCCGGCCCGCAGAACGTAAAAGTTGTGGCCAACAGTGGCGGTGCCGCTAAGACTGAAAAAACAACAGCGGTAACCATCATGGATAATTTTGGTTTGCCGATCACTTTCGAATCTGCGAGTGTCGACTATTTCTTTGGCACGTTTGGCGGCGGACAGCTTTTTGCAAAAGTTGCCAATCCCAACAAATCGGGTCTCAACACCAGCGATAACGTAGGTATGTTCACACGCGGGTTTGAAGGATGGAGCGGAACGTACAGTCCGCTGAACACCGCCATCGACATGGCAAATGGCAAAAAGATCAGGGTGCTCGCCTACAATCCAAACCCGGCGCTGATCGGTAAGGCATTGAACGTGGAACTCGAGTCAGGAACCATTGCAAACGGTATTGCGGTGCTGAAAACGGCTTTCACCACTTCGGGGGCATGGGAAGAACTGGTATTTGATTTCGGAACAGTGGCCGCAGTTCCGGCTACGGCAAAATTCAACCAGCTCGTACTCCGTTTCAACGACAGCGTTGATGGCGCAGGTGCTGTTATCTATGTTGACAATTTCAGACAAACCAATTAAACCACTACTTTATGACACGTTTTATAAAATCATCCGCAACCATACTCGCATTCGCGGCAGTGTTGGGTGGTTGTGAGAAAAAATCTGATTACAGCCTCGGCCCCATCGCCGCGCCTACCAACGTAACCATTACTGCAGCAGTTGCAGGGGTTGACGGTACGCATCCCAATGGCGATGGCTCGGGAGATGTAGCGTTTACACTCAGCGGCACGGGCGTGCTTGCCTACAAGATCGACTACGATGCAAGCGATGGCATCGTGCTCGACCTGCTTCCTACCGGCAAAGCCACCAAAAAATATACAACCACGGGAACCAACACCTACCGCGTTACCGTGGTAGCATATGGAACCGGCGGTGCGGCAACCACTGTTACAAAAGATGTTACCGTGCTTACGATTTACAATCCGCCTGCAGCATTGGTTACAAACCTCGTTGGTGCAACCAATTCAAAAACATGGGCGGTTGACAAAGATGCGAACGGCCACTTTGGCGTTGGGCCATGGACAGGTTCTTCAACACCTGAATGGTACGCTGCAACACCAAACGAAAAAGCAGGTTGCTGCAATTGCTTCTACACTGCAAGATTCACGTTTGCAAAAAATACGACCACAGGAGCCTATTCGTTAACGGTGGCAAGTCCTGATGGCGCATTTACCAAAACAGGTGGATTGGCTGGCGGCCTGCCAGGCATACCGGCATCGGGTGCAGAAGGATGTTATCCGTACGCGGGTGGAACTTCTTCTTTTGCGTTCGTGGCATCGGGCACGGCAGTTCCTTCATCGGCGTCAACAAAAGTAGCGATGGTACTGGGTGGCAACAACACCTACATCGGCTACGGTGCGCAGCTGAAAGAGTATGAGATCCTCTCCATCACCGCAACCACCATGTACCTCCGCGTTCAGGGAACTGAAACGGGAAATGCATGGTACTTAAAATTGAAAGCTATCTAACCGATAGAACACCTGGGTTCATTAGGCAAGTAGTGTAATTCCAACAGGCACGGGGCAATTTTGCCCTGTGCTTTGTTTCATTGGATCTGGATTTTACATACGGATCCGCAGGGGCATTTGTTTACAAAGGCCCTGTCTTCAAAACTTCCATTTCGTTTTCCAGGCCTGCTGCTTACGCGTGTTCAACAAAATCCAAATGTTCTGATATGCTGAAAACATCTTCCTTTTATACCATCCCGGTGTTGTTGTGTGTGTTGTTTTTTTCCTGCGGGAAGAAAGACAGCGGCGGAACATCCCCTACCCCTGTTGTTCCCGTGATCAAAGTGGACGACGCATCGCAGGCGCGCACCACTTCTGCGGGTGTGATGCACTTCAATGTATCGCTCGATAAAACAACAACCGTCCCGGTTTCCTTTGATTACACATTAATCGACGGCACAGCCGTTTCAGGAAAAGATTTTACGGCCGCAAGCGGAACCGTAACCATCCCGGCCAATTCGGCCATTGGTTCGATAGACGTACAGATCAAAGCGGATGCAAACGACACCCGCCAGGAAAACCTGACCTTCACGGTACAACTCATTAACGCCAAAGGCGGCCAGCTCGGCGGCTCTTCTGCCAAAGGAACCATCATTACGGAGAACGGAACGAGCCTTTCAACAGACAACACCGGTTACGCAACCCCTAATACCTATCCCGGCTACACGCTGGTATGGAACGATGAGTTCAGCGGCGCCAATGTGGATGGGAATGCATGGAACTTCGAAACAGGCAATGGCAGCGGCGGATGGGGCAACAATGAAAAAGAATTTTATACCGCCGATAAAAAGAACGTGTTTCAATCCAACGGCAACCTCATCATCGAAGCACGCAAGGAACCGATCAGCGGTTTCAACTATTCATCTGCGCGCATGACCACGCAGAACAAAAAATCATTTACGTTCGGAAGGATAGACATACGCGCCAAACTGCCCGTAGGCAAAGGCATCTGGCCCGCATTGTGGATGCTGGGCACAAACATCAATACCGTTTCGTGGCCGGCATGCGGGGAGATCGATATCATGGAACTGATCGGCACCTATCCAGGGCGCGTTTACAGCACCATGCACTGGAAACCCACCAGCGGTACCAATACTTCGAAAGGATCGGAATACAATTTGCCTTCCGGTAATTTCTCCGACAAATTTCACGTGTTCAGCCTGGTATGGGCGCAGGACCAGATCAAGACCTATGTAGACGACCAGCTGTTCTTCAGCATGACAAAAGCAGATGTGGGCGCGGCCAACTACCCTTTCAACCTACCGCAGTTCCTCATCTTCAACGTAGCCGTAGGCGGCAACTGGCCCGGCGACCCCGATGCCGGAACAATGTTTCCGCAGCGGATGTTTGTGGACTATGTAAGAGTATTTCAATAATTAGGAATTAGTAATTAGGAATTAGGAATTGATTGATTGATTGATTGGATGATTACCCTTCCTAATTCTTAATTCTTAATTCTTAACGCAAAATTCCTAATTCCTAATTTCTAATTCCTAATTAATACTTATGCGTTTTGTTTGCCTAATGCTGATCGTTGTTTGTTTTACAAGATGTAATGCATCCAATTCAGATCATGCCAACGACACCAGGAAAACCGACAGCGCATGGAAACTGAGCTGGAGCGAAGAATTCAATTATACCGGCCTTCCCGACTCAACCAAATGGAGTTATGAGACCGGTGGGAATGGATGGGGCAACAACGAGCTTCAATATTACACCAGCGCCTCTCCATTGAATGTGCAGGTGAGCAATGGCACGCTGAAACTGAGCGCCATCAAACAGAAAATGGAAAACCGGGAATACACTTCTGCCCGGCTGGTTACGAGGGGCAAAAAGGATTTTACGTATGGGCGAATTGAAATACGCGCAAAGCTCCCGCCGGGGCGCGGCCTCTGGCCCGCTATCTGGATGCTGGGCAGCAATATAGCGGCAGTGGGCTGGCCAATGAGCGGAGAGATCGACATCATGGAACATGTGGGTTATGAAAAAGATTCCGTGCTCGCAACCATCCACACCGATGCCTACAACCATGTAAAGGGCACGCAGAAAACAAAAAAAACTTTTATCGCGGATCCTTACACAGCATTCCATAATTACTGGATAGAATGGACACCGGAGTACATGGATTTTTACAAAGACAGTACCTTGTACAACCACATAGTGAACGAACACAAAACAAAAAAAGAATGGCCCTTCGACGATCCGTTCTTCCTCGTGCTCAACATCGCCGTAGGCGGTAACCTGGGGGGAAAATACGGTGTGGACACCTCGGTGTTTCCCGGCACCATGGAGGTGGATTATGTGCGCGTATACACCAAAGAAAAATAATGGTACGATCTTGGCTGTTAACAATTATTATGATGAAGAACATATTCAACCCGATACCCTACAGCAAACGCATACTGAACCTGCTTTCGCTTGCTGCCATACTTTTGATCTGCTGCAAAGGCCAAACCGTAACACCCACGCCCCCCCCTCCCGTTCAGCCACCGGTTAACCTGCCCAATGAAATGGATTTCTGGTTAACCAAAGGCGACGACACCGTTAAACTGCGAAAGCAAACCGGCAACATAGCCTTCAACTCACCGGTGAACACCGCGCCTTACATTGATGTGGATGAGAATGCAGCGTTCCAGTCGGTTGACGGGTTCGGCTACACACTTACCGGCGGAAGCGCCGAAGTGATCAATACATTGAGCGCTTCAAAAAAAACGGAACTGCTGCAGGAACTGTTTGGCAACAGCGCCACATCCATCGGCATCAGTTACCTGCGCGTGAGCATCGGCGCGTCTGACCTGAATGCATCGCCGTTTACATACGACGACCTTCCTGCGGGACAAACAGATCTGCCGCTCGCGAACTTCAGTCTTGCGAAAGACATGGCCGTGGTAAACCTGCTCAAAGAGATCCTTGCGATCAATCCAAACATCAAAATACTTGGAAGCCCATGGTCGGCGCCACTGTGGATGAAAGACAATAATTCATTTATGGGAGGAAGCCTTCAGCCGCAATACTATTCTGTGTATGCCCAATATTTTGTGAAGTACGTGCAGCAGATGAAAGCGCAGGGCATCACCATAGACGCGATCACCCCGCAAAACGAACCGCTTCATGGCGGCAACAACCCGAGCATGGTGATGACAGCCGCACAACAGGCAGACTTTATCAAGAACCACCTGGGGCCGGCATTCAAGAACAGCAACATCAGCACCAAGATCATCATTTACGATCACAATGCAGACAAACCCGATTATCCTATTTCTGTTTTGAACGATGCGGCTGCAAAAGCATTCATCAATGGCTCCGCCTTTCATTTGTATGGTGGTGATATCAGCGCATTGTCTACCGTACAGGCCGCGCATCCCGACAAGGCATTGTATTTTACGGAGCAGTGGACATCGGCCACCGGCAGTTTCAGCGGTGACCTGAAATGGCATTTGAAAAACGTGGTGATCGGATCGATGCGCAACTGGAGCCGCGTGGCCCTCGAGTGGAACCTCGCCAACAATTCAGCGTTCGGCCCGCACACAACAGGTGGCTGTGATGCGTGTAAAGGAGCGATCACCGTGGACAACAGCAGTAACTATACAAGGAACGTGGCCTACTATATCATCGCACACGCGTCCAAATTTGTGCCGGCAGGCTCGGTGCGTATTTCGAGCACGATCACCGGTAACCTGAACACCGTTGCCTTCAAAACTCCGTCAGGTGCCAAAGTACTGATCGTAGAGAACGACGGCGCCAGCGGAGAACTGTTCAACATCCGCCACAACGGCAAATGGACACTCAGCTCGCTGCCAGCCGGCAGCGTTGGGACGTTTATATGGTGAGGCATGACGCCGATCAACAGGAATAATTATCGTTGATCGTTCACCTGACAAAAAAAACCGCGCGATGTAGAAACAAAGCGCGGTAATTGCTTAGAAGTTGCTTGCCTATGACGGCGTGAAGGTATCGCAGCCTTCACATCAATACATACGCGTTGCGTTATCAAAATATGAAGCATTGTCACAGTTGCATGAAATCTCTCCGCCTTTCCTGGTCTGTGTGCACTTCTACGGTACTATCTTCTGAATCCGGGTTTAGCACCTTGATGTCTTTCCGGTTCCTGTTCACCAGGAAAACGATCAGCCCGATCGCGCCGAGCGATATGACCACCAATAACAAGATCTCGCGTACACCCATGGTTGAAGGGATTGGTTGATCTTAAAGTTATCAAAGTATGGCGCAATCCCGTGTTAAGTTTTTGTTGCCCGTACGTTCGTTAAAACATAAGCCTCACGGCTTTCAACATTGTACACTTTGCACGCTTCATTACCTCACTTCCGGGGCACCAGGCTCCGGTTGCGTAGGAGGTTCAGGATGTGTGGCAGGCGGCGGCGTTTCCGGAAGATTGGGCGCAGGTGAAGGAACTTCCGGCTTGTTCGGCCCCGGTGTTACTTCAGGATTTTGTGGATTCGGACTATGGTTCATGGCAACTTTTATCGAAGAACAGAAAAAAGAATGCCAGCAAAATTATTAATTCTAATTACTAATTACTAATTGAAGACTATCCATCCCACACTAACCCATCCACCGCTCCAAACTATTGCAGCCGGCAAAACGGCGCGTCCATAGCGCAGGGGATGAACCTGTAACATGCCTGCGGCAACAGGAACATAACCGCGTATGAACGGTGTGAGTTTCCCGATCAACAGGTTTCTTCCGTTGCCGCGAAGCAGCTTGTGTTTGAGCCGCTCTATTTTCTTCACCGGCAAACGAAGTTTCGTGGGCCTGAGGCGTGTCAGCCAGTTGGTGCCGTGAAAGAACAAAAGATACAGGGTAAAAGAACCGGTAATATCTGCAACGATCACCAACGCAGTTACCAGTAAAAACGAGAGCCCGTATTGGTGACTGATGTACCCGAAATAAAACAGCACCAGTTCGTTCGGCAAACCGGGCACACCGCATTCCTGCAGTAAGATCATACAGAAAATGGCAAGGTAGCCGTAGGTAAGAATGTATTGCGCTAGGATCGCTGTCATCTGTTTTATTTAGAAAGGGAGATCGGGTTGCCAACCGGATGGTTTGTCGTAAACTTCTCTCCCAGCAAACCCGATACCGTTGCCGCGATCTGTTTTTGATAGGTCTGGTCTTTGTACCGCAACTCTCCCACCGGCTTTATACCCGCACCGATCATCGCCATCCATGTTTGCCCGGAACCCTTTACCCAGAAACCATGCTTGTTCCAGGAACTTGTTTTCTGTCCGCGGCCATGGTCCGTTGTAATGATCAGCGTCGTATTGTCTTTGTAAAAGGGATCTGTTTGCACGAGATACCAGAGCTCGGCGATCATCTCGTCTGCCTGGTGTGCTTTCTGCAGGTAACGGTCGTACGCGCCTTTGTGTGCAAACTCGTCTGTTTCGCCAAATCCCAAAAACAAAACACGCGGATGATGTTGTTCAATGTAATTCTTTGCACTGGTAAAAGTGAGCTGGTCGTGTCTTGTATTTGATTTGCGTACGATGTTCTTCTGCACTTCATTGATCATTACATTCAAAGTATCGCCACCTTCCTCCAGCATTTCGTAACCGCTGTTTACCGGAACATCGCCGGCTTCTTCGTTTAATATGAAAGGAAGAACGTTCCAGGAACTGAATGCGGCCACTTTTCCATGGTATTCATTTTTTGCATTGAGGTATTCTAATATGTTGATGTTGGCATTGCGTACGGCAAGGTTAGGGATGAATCTTTTGTCTGCGTAGCCCGTAAATATTTCGTTGTAACCGGGATAGGATATTTTGTAGAGATTGGCAACATTCACATCGTTCTCAAAATCGCGGTTGCCCGATAGCTGTCCGTTTCCGGCGATCACGCTCCAGAAAAAAGGAAGCAGTTTGTTCCTGCGGATGATGGGGTCATCGTCCCAGTATTGCCGGCAGATCAACGCCGTATCCTTTACATAATTGGTGTTCCTGATCAGCTCCGGGTCAGCACCCCTGAACACTTCCTGCCAGCGGAAACCATCGAGCGTGATGATAAAAATATTTCGCGCGGGGGGCGTTGATGGTTGCGAAGCAGACATCAAAGAAAGCAATACAAAGAACAACACGAAGATAGGTTTCATGTAAATGGGTTTTACAAAGGAACCACCGCAATGTGAACGGTTGATGAATACACGATTAAATAAACGTTACCTCCCTTTACCTGTCGTCCCCCCAGAGATTAATAGTATGATAACGCATGCTTCATACTGGCGTTACCTGCATGGATTTATTTTATGATGAAAACGGTACCGTATGAAAATGCAAACACTGCCAAAAGTTTCGGTGATCATTCCTGCTTTCAACGAAGAAAAATACATTGAGCGCGTACTGGATGCTTTGCTCGTGCAGGATTATCCAGATTTTGAGATCATCGTATGCGACAACCATTCAACAGACCGTACTCCGCAGGTAGTTACCCGATTCATGGAGATGCTTACGGTTAAGATGCTTCGCGTGGTACTTGTGCGGGAAGAACGGCAGGGCACCAACTTTGCGCGCGAGTGCGCAAGGCGATCGGCCACCGGGTCGGTGATCGCGCAGCTGGATGCCGATTGCATTCCGCCGTGCGATTGGCTGCGCAAAGGCGTAACGCAGTTGTGCAGGGGCAAACGCGTTGCCGTTACCGGCCCATACGATTATTTCGACGGGCCGGGAGCGATGCGTACCTGGAGCTTGTTCTCGCAACGGTTGTTGTACCCGCTTGCCAGCGGGCTTGCACAATTAACGGGCCGCGCAGCCATACTCATCGGTGGCAATGCATTCATCCGCGCAGAGATACTGGAGCGGGCGGGCGGTTACAATACATCGCTCACTTTTTACGGAGACGATGTAGACCTGGGCGGGAAGCTCTGCCGTTTTGGGAAAGTGGCCTATTGCAACAGCCTGCTGCAACCATCCTCCTCGCGCCGCTACAGGGCCAATGGTTTTTGGGAGGTGAACAGGAAATACCAAGCGTCGTTCTGGAACCTGATCTGGAACAAAAATATCTTGCAGGGAACCGGGGAAATAAGTCACCCGAGGTAAGGTTAAGCTCATCCCATCAAATGTCGTGGCCGCAAACCCTGGCCCGCGGCGCAGCGGTATAAAGTCAAAATCCTGCTACATTCAGCTAAATTCTTAAACGCAACCCAGTTCATTAGCAGTTAGTTTTAGACAACCTAATACTAAATAATGCTTATGAAACAAAAGATCGCGGGCCTTTGCCTGCTGCTTGCCGTTTGTATGGGTTTGCGCCTTTCGGCCCAAGCCCCCAATGCAAGGCTTTATTCGCAAACAAGCGAGATGCACGATATGATGGTGCAGTACAATGCCGATCTGGGCAACATCACCCGTTTTTATGCAACCAATGCCAACACCGGCTTCGGAGGTTTTGGGGGGCGCGGCGGCGGACAGGGCAACACCTACAATTCTCCCGAACGCAGGGCGCGCATGCAGAAGCTCATCGCATCGTATGAGAAGAAAATGGATGCGGTGAATTTCGACAAGATCAGTGTGTACGCGAAAGTTGATTACATTCTTTTTAAAAGAATATTGGATGATTCGAAAGACAAACTGAAAACAGAAGACGAGAATTACGCAAAGATCGCCGGCTACATGCCGTTTGCAGAAAAGGTCTACGAACTCGAGCGGCCAAGGCGCCGCGGCCTGAATGTGAATGGAGAGCAGGTTGCCAAACAGATGAACGAGATCATCAAACAGGTAGTTGCGGCAAAAGACGCGTTGAAGAAAGAAGGAACGATCGATATCAAACTTACCAACCTTGGCGGAGAAGCGATCCGTTCGCTGCAGGGCTCATTGAAAAATGCTTTTGAGTTTTACAATGGCTATGACCCGATGTATACATGGTGGGTTCCCAGAACCTATTCGGATCTCGACAGCACACTCTCTTCTTTTGCTGCTGTTTTGAGAAGCAAGGGAAAAGATCTTTCACCCAAACCGAAAGACGACGGCAGCACCATCCCCGGTATCGCGGTGGGGAGGGATGAACTGGTTCGCCAGCTCGCGCTCGAATACATCCCGTATACACCCGAAGAACTCATCGCCATCGCAGAGAAAGAATTTGCTTACTGCGATGCGGAGCTGTTGAAGGCCTCGCGCGAAATGGGTTTTGGCGACAAATGGAAAGACGCACAGGAAAAAGTAAAGAACAGCTTCCTGCCCCCCGGGCAGCAACCGCAGGAGATGTACGAGCTCTATAAACAATCGGTAGAATTCCTGCGCAAGAACGATATGGTAACCATCCCCGAGTTATCAGAAGAAACATGGCGCATGGTAATGATGACACCCGAGCGCCAGCTTGTGAACCCGTTCTTCACCGGTGGCGAAACACTCAGTATTTCTTACCCTACCAATACGATGGGTTACGATGAAAAAATGATGAGCATGCGCGGAAACGTTCCCGCATTTTCACGCGCCACCGTTCACCACGAACTGATCGCGGGCCACTGGCTGCAGGCATACATGGCACAACGCAACAAAACCTACCGCCGCGACCTGCTCAACACCAACACGCCGTTCTGGGGCGAGGGAAGCGCTTTGTATTATGAGCTGCTGTTGTGGGACATGAAGTTCCCGAGAACACCCGAAGAAAGGATCGGTATGCTGTTCTGGAGAATGCACCGCTGCGCGAGGATCATGTTCTCGCTCAATTTCCACCTCGGCAAATGGACAACACAACAGTCGGTAGACTTTCTTGTTGACCGCGTTGGTTTCGAAAGGGCAAACGCAGAAGGTGAAGTACGCCGTTCTTTCAACGGCAGTTATCCCCCGCTCTACCAACTCGCTTACATGACAGGCGGTATGCAGTTGTATGCGTTGAAAAAAGAACTGGTGGATTCCAAAAAAATGACATTGAAACAATACAACGACGCCATCTACTCAGAAGGAAGCATGCCGATCGAATTGCTGCGTGTAATATTGACGGACCAGAAGATCACGAAAGATTTTAAAACCAATTGGAGGTTTTACGATATAAAGAAATAAGGAAAAAAAATTTGTATACCGGTAAAAAGGGCATTCGTTTGAAATGCCCTTTTTGCATTAATGATGCCCCCATTTCTTTTCACCCGCAGGCACCGCGATAGTTAACCTGTTCTGCGGTGGCGGCAACGGGCATGTTGCATAATCGGTGAATGCACAAGGTGGATTGTAAGACTTATTGAAATCGATTACCGTATTGCCGTTTGCATCCGGGCGGTTCACAGACAAAAATCTTCCCGAGGGATAGGTTTCCGAAACATTGGTCTGGTCCGCAAAAACCACGAACAGATCGGGACCGCCTTCGTCAAGCGCATCCAGCGAATAATGTTTGCCCCCGATGGAAAAAGAGAGCCTGCCCGCCGCTTTCTGCTGGCTGGTTTGCCCGAGTACATTTGTTATATCGATGCGGTCAGGCGTTCCTGTTTTCTCGAGAACGGCATTAACTTTCCATGCGGCGGAAACGGGATAGCGTTCGATACCGTTGAAAGCTGTGAGCGCAGCGCTCTGCAGATCGCGCAGGCGGATGCCGATCTTGTCGTTGCGCCTGATGACCGTCCACCGCAGGTTTTTGTATGAGGTGGTTGTAACGCGTGTGGAGTCGTTGTGAAAGATAATCGCCCTTGTTACCGGCGCCCCGTTCACTCTGATCGCAACATGTTCTGCAGGAACCACCGTAACGGTATTGTCGGCACCCAGTTCAAAATAACCGGCATATTCTTCGACTGATCCTTTCGGAAAAACAACGTTGTTGTTCTTTGCGGCGCCAAATGTATTTTTCCCGGGCGATAACCAGTACAACCCCACAAGGTTCAGCCAGCCGTTCTCGCGTTTCAAGCCCGCTTCTCTTTCCTTGTGCCATTGGTTAACGGACTGGGTATACGCATCAGGAGTTTGAGCAAGCGACGAGCCGCCAACAAGAAGACACAAAAGAAACACGCAGCGCTTTAGAATATCCATGCTAAAAAATTTAAGTAAAAAAATAATGGACAAAAATAGAACCTTTTTGCTTAGTCTATTGTTTTTATAGGAAATAAAAAACGCCACAGCATTCAAAAACCAAATGAAAAAAAAGACAAAAAAAATAAAGTCTACTTTTTTTATAGACTTATTGAAAATCCGCTTATCTTTGCCGGAGTTCTTACAAAATACTTATCAAGAAAGGCAGAGGGACTGGCCCGATGAAGCCTTAGCAACCATCCGAAAGGAAATGGTGCTAATTCCATCCTGGTGAAAACCGGGGTAGTTAAGTAGATCAGTTGAATGCGATAGGATTTCTCTATATAATGCACTCCTGGTTTACGGGGTGCTTTTTTTATGCCTGTACCCCGCTCCCGTTCTGGATAAGATCCATCATACCGTAAATAAAAAAAGATGAAAAACGAAAAACGAGCCGACCGAAGCACTGCAGTACAAATGAAACACCATCACTTCTCCCCGTGTTGTTGCTGTTGCAGCGCATACTAAAATACACCTGCAGGCATTGCGCCTGCATTTAATCCTGATTATTTAACCGGTTTCTCACAACGGTGCAAAACACCGAACGCTATTGGTATGCCATTGTGTGAAGCCGTTCATTTCAAACCAACTAACAATGTCTATCAAATTAAAAATACCTGCGGCGCTGTTGCTCCTGCTGTGGGTGCATGCAGCCAATGCGCAATTGGTTACAACTACCGGGGCCGTGTTTTCCAAAACAAATGATGAGCCGCTCGCGGGCGTTTCTGTGCTTGTAAAGAACGGGACACAATCGGCGGTTACAGATGCCAAAGGAAATTTCTCCATCCAGGCGCCGGAGAAAAGTACGCTGGTTTTCTCTTATGTGGGATACCAGTTGCAGGAGACTACCGTAACCAATAACAGCGGTGTACTTCGCATCGTTCTTCAACCGGCAGAAAATGCCTTGAACGAAGTGGTGGTAACGGCGCTGGGCATCAACCGGCAGAAAAAATCTTTGGGTTATGCCGTGCAGGAACTGAAGTCAGACAACCTGTCGAAAGCAAAAGACCCCAACCTGATAAATGCCCTTTCGGGAAAGATCGCCGGTGTGCGTGTTACCAACAGCCAGGGAGATATGGGTTCGTCGCGCATCGTGATCAGGGGTGAGACCTCCATTGCCGGCAACAACCAGCCTTTGTTTGTGATCGATGGCATCCCGGTTGACAATTCGCAACGCAATGCCGGAGGTGCGCGTGATTACGCAAATACGATATCCGACATCAATCCCGACGACATCGAAACGATCAGCGTGCTCAAAGGACCCAATGCAGCGGCCCTGTACGGATCGCGCGCAGCGGCTGGCGTGATTCTGATCAAAACGAAAACAGGTAAATCAAAAACCGGCGCAGGCATTACCCTGAATTCAAACCTCGTGTTTGAAAGCCTGCTTACCCTGCCGAAATACCAAAACGCATTCGGGCAAGGTTCCGAAGGCAAATTCAGTTATGTAGATGGAAAGGGCGGCGGCATCAACGACGGCGTTGATGAAAGCTGGGGGCCAAAGCTGGATGGCAGGCTGATCCCACAATTCTATTCCAAAGGGCAGGCCGTTCCTTTTGTTGCACATCCTGATAACGTGCGCGATTTTTTCAGAACGGGTTATGTGCTTACCAATGGGATCTCGATCGCCGACGCGACTGAAAAATTTGATTATCGCTTGTCGTACAACAACCTGAAACAGGAAGGCGTGATCCCCAACTCAGGGCAAGGCAAGAATTCATTTGCGCTCAATACCACCCTGCGTCTTACGCCAAGGCTCACGCTAACGGCAAATGCGAATTACAACAAGCTTGCATCAGACAACCTGCCGGGTACGGGTGGAACAAGGGCCACAAGTACGATGCTGCAGTTTACCTGGTTCGGGAGACAGGTAGACATCAATCAACTCAAAAATTACCTGGATGAGAACGGCGTTCCTTTCAACTGGAACAACAGCTATTACAGCAATCCCTATTTTGTTGCGTATGAAAATACAGTATCACAGGTACGCAACCGTTTGATCGGGAACGTGGCGCTGAATTACAAGATCGTTAAAGGGCTCGATTTTAATTTTCGTACCGGAACGGATTATTACAACGACAGGCGCAAGATCCGCATCGCCTTCGGCACCAATGGCACGCCGTATGGATCCTATACAGAAACAGGCTTCACTTTCAACGAAACCAATACGGAAGGAACGCTGAACTTCAACCGCAAACTCAACAGCGACCTTAGCTTTGAAATACTGGGCGGTGGAAACATCCGTTCAAGTTATACGGAAGAAAACGTACAGAGTGCGCCAAGGCTCGCTGTGGCGGGTTTGTATTCGCTGACGAATTCGAGGGATCCGCTGACATCATCGAACAACTTCAGCAAATTAAAATCGTACAGCCTTTTCTCCGCTGCGCAACTGGGATACCGCAATTTTGCGTTCCTGAATGTGACGGCGCGCAACGACTGGTCGTCTACCCTTCCGGCAAAGAACCGCTCCTATTTCTATCCTTCGTTCAGTGGAAGTTTAATTGTTACGGAAGCCTTCCATATAAAGAGTGATGTGTTGAATTATGCGAAACTGCGTGGCGGATGGTCTAAAGTGGGCAAGGATGCAGATCCCTATCGTTCTGTGAACACCTATTCATTCGGCACTCCGTTTGGCGCGTACCCGCAGCTTACGGCATCTGCCACAGACATGAATCCGGACCTAAGGCCGGAAACCACCAACTCTACTGAATTCGGTGCCGAAGCCGTGTTGTTCAACAAACGGCTGCGTGTTGACCTTAGTTTTTACAATACCAACAGTTTCGACCAGATATTGAGTGTGGATGTAAGCAATGCAACGGGCTTCCGTTCAAAACTTTTGAACGCGGGCCGTATCAACAACAAAGGGTTTGAACTGCAGGTGGGCGTTACCCCGGTAAAAGGAAAGATCACCTGGGATATTGACGCGAATTACGCAGTGAACAGAAGCAGGGTGATTGAACTGGACAAAGCGGGATTGTTACAGAACTATGTGATCGGCAGCAATTCGGCACAGGTGATCGCCTCTGTTGGACAACCGTACGGAACCTTGTTTGGCAATGCGTTCCTGAGGGATGCTTCCGGCAATATCCTGGTGAATGCAACAGGCACACCGCAGATCGACCCGACGAAGAGGGTACTGGGTAAATATACGCCCGACTGGATCGGCGGCGTTACCAATACCATCAGCTACAAAGGATTCAGCTTTTCGTTCCTGGTCGATGCGAGTTTTGGCGGATCAATATACAACGGCACCTATGCAACCGGAACCTATACCGGTGTACTGGCTTCAACATTACCGGGAAGGGCCGCTGAATATGGCGGACTGTATTATTATTACCCTGGCAACCTGAAAGCGAACGGTACCGTGCAACTGCAGGCCGGTGCCACGGCACCCGGTGGTGAAACCGTGTATGATGACGGTATGATCTTCAAAGGCGTGGCGAGCGATGGCAAGGCGAATACCAAGATCATCTCCGCCCAAACCTATTACAAATCGTTCCGCACGATCGATGAGGCAAATATTTTCGACGCATCGTTTGTAAAGCTGCGCGAAGTAAAACTGAATTACAACCTTCCCTCAAAATGGGTCCGTTCCATCGGGCTCGCGGATGCCTCTGTTTCGCTGGTGGGAAGAAACCTCCTGATCCTGCACAGGAACACAACAGACATCGATCCGGAAGTAGCTTTCAATACAGGCAATGCGCAGGGGCTGGAAAGCTTATCCAATCCAACCTCACGAAGCTATGGCATCAACCTCAACCTCAAATTCTAATTCCATCAACATGAAAAAATACAACGCATATATACTGCTCGTCTTTGCCCTGGTTGCCGCATCGTGCAACAAGGAACTGGACCGCATCAACGTAAACCCGAATGCCACCGAAAATGCACAACCCGATTACCTGTTAACAGGCGCCATCAAAAGCACGGTTGACGCCTACTGGGGTACTACCAACAACATGAACTCGAGCTTGCTGTTTGTACAGCATTGGGCAAAGATCCAGTACACGGAAGAGGACCGCTTCATTTTTTCGAACAGCAGTTTTACAAGTTTGTGGTCAACGGGCTATTCGCAAAGCATCAACGCGTTCAACAAACTGATCGATCTTGGTCCGAAGCAAAACATACCGAACTACAAAGGCGTTGCGCTTGTGCTGCGCTCGTGGACCTTTCTTTTGCTTACTGATGCCTATGGCGATATCCCTTACAAACAGGCAGGATCGATCTCCGAATACATCACGCCTGCATACGATGCACAAAAGGATGTTTATTTTGGATTGCTGGACGACCTGAAAACGGCCAAAGCATCGCTTGACCCCGCGGGTAAGGCGATTGGCGGTGATGTTATTTACAATGGCAACATCGCACGCTGGAGAAAACTCGCCAACTCGCTGCGTTTGCGTATTGCGCTGCGTATTTCCGACAGGGAACCCGATAAGGCAAAACAGGTAATAACAGAATTGTCGGCTGATGCTGATGGTTACCTGGCCGACAATGCAGACAATGCACAACTCGTTTACCTCACATCGCCGCAGCAGAACCCGGTAAATGCATCGTTTGAAACACGTGATGATTACCGCATCAGCAAAACGATCGTTGACAAGCTGTTTCAACTGAACGATCCGCGCCTGCCTGTCTATGCAAGCAAAACACAAACCACTACACCGCAGGAATACGTTGGTGTGCCCAATGGTTTAACGAATTCGGATGCGAGCAATTTAGGTTTTGCAAAAACATCGAAGCCCGGCGCATATTTTCTCGCAGCGCAGGCGCCGGCGGTGATCTTCAACTATTCCGAACTGCTCTTCGACCGGGCCGAAGCTGCTGCGCGTGGTTTTACCACAGAAAATGCGGCGGATCTTTACCAGCAGGCGATCAAAGCATCCTTCAAACAATACGGCATTGCAGATGCGTTGGCCACAACTTACCTGGCGCAAACAGCGGTGCAGTATGATGCCGTAAATTTCAAAAGATCGATCGGCGAACAGAAATGGATCGCCCTGTTTGGCGAGGGCCTCGAAGCATTCGCAGAACGGCGCCGCCTCGATTACCCGCAGCTTACTGCATCAAGTGCAACGGTACTCAACGGGCAAATACCCGTGCGCCTGATCTACCCGGGCACCGAACAATCGCTCAATGGCGCGAGCTATAAAGCGGCCGTGGCAAGACAGGGTGTGGATGGATTGACAACAAAACTCTGGTTTGACGTAAACTAAGTGATACAAGTGCTTAAAAAGAAGCAAGCGCACGCAATGCAGGTTTGCCTTTGATGCACAACTTAATAACCATACACGGCCCATTATAAAAAAGCTCCCGCAACATGCGGGAGCTTTTTTATGTTGAATCGCAATCAAAAAACTAGCGGCCCAATTTAGCCTTCAGGTTCTGATCCAATGCATCTAAGAATTCTTCTGTGTAGAGATAATCTTTACCGTGTTCCACTTTGTTTCCGTGGATACAAACGGCGAGGTCTTTTGTCATTTTACCGCTCTCTACGGTTTCAACGCATACGGCTTCGAGTGCGTGACAAAAATCGACCAGCTCCTGGTTGTTATCCAGTTTGCCGCGGAACTCGAGGCCTCTTGTCCATGCGAAGATGGAAGCGATCGGGTTGGTAGAAGTTGGTTTTCCTTTCTGGTGTTCGCGGTAGTGGCGGGTAACCGTTCCGTGTGCGGCTTCTGCTTCCATCACCTTTCCATCGGGGGTGATGAGGGTAGATGTCATCAATCCCAGCGAACCGAAACCTTGTGCAACGGTATCGCTTTGAACGTCGCCATCGTAGTTTTTACATGCCCATACAAAATTACCGTTCCATTTCAGCGCGCTGGCAACCATGTCGTCGATGAGGCGGTGCTCGTAAGTGATGCCTGCTTCTGTGTACGCCGCTTTGAATTCGTTCTGGTAGATCTCTTCAAAAATATCTTTGAAACGGCCATCGTATTTTTTCAGGATGGTGTTTTTGGTAGACAGGTACAAAGGCCATTTTTTCGCCAGCGCCGTGTTGAAACAGCTGCGTGCAAAACCTTTGATGCTCTCATCGGTGTTGTACATGGCCAGTGCAACGCCATCGCCTTTGAAATTGAAAACTTCAAACTCCTGCACGGTTCCGTCTTCGCCCTCAAATTTTACGGTAAGTTTTCCTTTGCCTTTTGTTACGAAATCTGTTGCGCGGTACTGGTCGCCAAACGCGTGGCGGCCGATACAGATCGGCGCGGTCCAGTTAGGTACAAGACGCGGAACGTTTGAGCAAACGATCGGCTCGCGGAACACGGTTCCGTCGAGGATATTGCGGATGGTGCCGTTGGGGCTCTTCCACATCTGTTTCAGTTTGAACTCTTTTACACGCTCCTCATCCGGTGTGATGGTTGCGCATTTGATGCCTACGCCGTATTGTTTGATCGCATTGGCCGCATCCACCGTAACCTGGTCGTTGGTCTCATCGCGGTACTCCATACCGAGATCGTAATATTTGATATCCACTTCTATGTAAGGAAGGATCAGTTTGTCTTTGATGAACTTCCAGATGATCCTGGTCATTTCGTCTCCATCCAGTTCTACCACCGGATTTGCCACTTTGATTTTTTGTGCCATTGCTGTTCTTTTAGGTTGGTTAAAAACGAGGACAAATGTAGGGGTTTTAGCTAGCTTTTGGCCTTTGTGTGCCTGCTTTTAGCCATGGCTCCGGGCAAAGCCGCCCCCCTGTAAACTAACGGCCAATAGTAAAAACCGCGGGCGCGCTAAACATTTACGATCAATACCGGTATCGGCAGTTTATGCCTTACGTATTCGATCGTTTCGCCAAATATATAATCCTTCAACCCCGAGTGCCTGTGTGCGCCCATCACGAGCATATCGGCGTCTGCTTCCTTTACAATACGGATGATCTCGCTTACCCGGTTGCGGTAGCCGATGACGGCCTCAACGGTATATCCTTTTGCCTGCAGCTGCTCGGTATAATTCTGCAGGCGGAGTTTATCGCGGCGTGTTTCATCGTCATCGCTTGCTTCGCCGAGATATCGTGCGGAAACGCTTTCCACAACATGCATCAGCACATAGGTAACCGGCTCCCTTCCCTGCGCAATGGCATGTGCGATGAGCTTTTCATCCGATCTCGAGAAATCGAGTGCGATGGCGATGCGCCTGAAATGTTTTACATCGAGGTTATTGAGCACCGCGGTTTCCCCGTGCAATACGGCGCGCTGTCTTTCCCTGCGTTGTTTGAGGAGGGGAAGGAACGTCATGATGAGGAACAATCCAACAAACAATATCACCCCAACCACCAGCGCTATTTTCCAGTACCACATGGCATTGGATGCAAACACTTTCACCATCTCGTCCATCACCAGCTTTACGTTAAGGTATACGAGTATGATGGCGATGAGCCATGCGCCCACCTTTGTATAATTTTTGATCGCGTAGATGCCCATCGTTTTTTTATCGCTCACAAAATGGATCAGCGGGATCACCGCAAAGCCCAGTTGCAGGCTCAGGATCACCTGGCTGAATACAAGGAGGTCGTCTACTTTTTCCTCACCATACACCAGTATCACAAGCACGGCCGGAACGATCGCGATCAAACGCGTTAACAACCTGCGCAGCCAGGGGTTGATGCGGAGTTGCAGGTATCCTTCCATTACGATCTGCCCGGCAAGTGTTCCGGTGAGTGTGGAGCTTTGCCCGGCGGCGATCAGCGCCACTGCAAATAAGATCGGCGCCAGCTGGCTCCCCATCAATGGTTCGAGCAGCCGGTGCGCGTCTTTGATCTTTGCCACTTCGGTATTGCCCGTGGTAAAGAACACGCTCGCTGCGAGTATCAATATCGCCGCATTTACAAAGAACGCCGCATTGAGCGCGATGGTACTGTCGATCAGGTTGTATTTGATCGCCTTTCGTATGCCTTTTTCATCGTTGCTGATCTTTCTTGTCTGCACCAGCGCCGAATGCAAATACAGGTTGTGCGGCATTACGGTGGCGCCAATGATGCCTACGGCGATGTACAACGCTGCGTTGTTCATTTTTGTGGGCACAAAACCCTGTATGATATCGCCCATATGCGGCTTGGCGATCAGTACCTCGATGAGGAACGAACCGCCGATGATGGCCACAAGACAAATGATGAACGCCTCCATTTTGCGGATGCCGAAGCGTTGTAAAAGGAGGAACAAAAATGTATCGAGCACCGTGATCACCGTGCCCCAGATGAGCGGCAACCCGGTAAGCAGGTGTATACCGATGGCCATTCCCAGTACTTCCGCAAGATCGCATGCGGCGATGGCCAGCTCGGCTAAAATATACAGGCAGAAATTAACGATGGGCGGATAGGTTTCGCGGTTGGCCTGTGCAAGATCCCGCCTGCGCACAATACCCAAACGCGCGCTCAGGCTTTGCAGCAACAGCGCCATCAGGTTGCTCATCAGCAACACCCAGATGAGCTTGTAACCGAACTGGGCGCCACCCTGCAGATCGGTGGCCCAGTTGCCGGGGTCCATGTATCCGACACTTACAAGATAGGCAGGGCCTATGTATGCAAGTATCCTTCGCCATCCCTTGCGGGGAGCGGTGGTATCTACCGACTCGTGTACTTCGCTGAGTGATTGTTCGCCTGCATGCCTGTTCATTCGTTACACAATTTTTACAAACAACGCCTGCGCTAATTGTTGGCTGATCGTAAATGCATTCTGGTTCCTGATCTTTATCTCTATCGAATTGTCAAAGCTGAATTTCTTCCTGATCTCCAGTTTTGTTCCGATACCAATGTGTTTGTGTTTGAGCAGCTCCAGCAGTTCAGACGACTGGCTCCCTACCCCGCTCACTTCCGCCATCCTGTTAACCGGCAGATCAATGAGGTTGATGTGTTGCTGTACCGCCATTTTTCCCTGGCTGTCGGGGATCGGATCGCCATGCGGATCAAATTTCGGGTGGCCCAGGAAAGCATCCAGTTTCTCTACCAGCTTCTTGCTGCTGATGTGTTCGAGCTCCTCGGCAACCTCGTGCACTTCGTCCCAGCCAAACTGCAGGGTATCCACCAAAAAAAACTCCCACAAACGGTGCTTGCGAACAATGGCCAAGGCAAGCTTTTTACCTTCTGCACTCAGCCGCACACCCTTGTACTTTTCGTAACTGAGTAACTTTTTAGCCTTGAGCTTTTTAAGCATATCGGTAACCGAAGCCGCTTTTGTATTCAGTTCTGCCGCCAGCTCGTTCGTAGACACGTTCCCATCCTCCTGCTGCAGGTGAAAAATGGCCTTGATGTAATTCTCTTCCGTGACCGAAAAACTCATGTATCTAAAATTAATTTTAGACAAATCTAAAAAAATAAATCAACACCGCAAGGAACAAAACAAAGGTTTATTGCCTGTACCCGTGCTTTGGGTAATGCCTTCTTGTGTCTTGTCTTCTTTAAAACCCTATTTTTATGAAAATATTCGGTTTATGAAGAACAGCCTCCCCATACTGTTTGTCCTTTTGTTTGCTGTTGGTTGTAAGGACAAACAGGTTGACCTCTCCGGGGAAACGCCCATCAAGGTTGCAGACTTTATGGGAGTATTTAAAAAGATCACAGGAAACTACCTGGTGGCGGATACCAATATCAACAAGGTGAGCGATACACTTACGATCGGTTACAAGGCGTTGCTCCAGTTTTTTCCAGACAGTGCGGTGGCGCCTGTTGTGGGCAACAACAAAAAAGTAGTGATCCACCCTGTGGGCATCATTGAAAAAGACAAGGAAAAATACCTGCTGCTCAATTTCAATACAGGAAAAAAGCAGACCAAACTGGCAGTGTTTGTTACGGATGAGAAGAACAGGTTTCTCGGGTCCAAAGAACTGCTCAACACCAATCACAATGATGGTTACCTGCATTCTGTTTCCATCAACCGCGAGCCTACGTTCCTGATCAGCAAAGAGAAGGTGGGTAAGGACAACGCTATACAGTACTCGAGAACGGGATGGGTTTACAACAGTGCAGGCATCTTCATGGTGGTGATCAACGATTCAAACGAGGACCCGAAAAAAATGGTGGTGATCAACCCGATCGATACACTGCCGCGGAAGAACAAATACAGCGGCGATTACGTGCAGGATAAAAAGAACTACATCTCCATCCGCGACACGCACAAACCCGATGTGTACCAGTTCTTCATTCATTTCGAGAAGAACGAAGGCGGCTGTACGGGAGAACTCAAAGGTGAAATGAAATTCAGGTCGCCCAACACCGCCGTATTCACAGAGAACGGCGACCCGTGCGTGATCGATTTTACCTTCAGCGGTAATGAGATCACCGTTAAGGAACAGGGCAGCTGCGGCAACCACAGGGGAATCAAGTGTTATTTCGACGATACATTTGTGAAGAAGAAAGAACCGAAGAAGAAAGCAGCGAAATAGCCTGGCCGGAAGCTGTCTGCTCCCCGGCACTGCTTTACGCCCGAGCCCTGCAACGAATACCCACACCGTGTAAAAAATACACAGAAACCCTTATCTTGCCTGCTACTAACCAAACAAAAACACATGAATTTTCGAAACTACGAAGTACCCTATGCGATCAACGAAGAATATGCGAAGAAGGCGGCGTACTTTTCTATGGAATTTGCCATTCACCAACCTTTAAAAATATACAGCGGCGGGCTCGGTTTTCTTGCAGGCTCCCACCTGCGCAGCGCTTTTGAACTGCGGCAGAACATGATCGGCATCGGCATCCTGTGGAAATACGGGTATTACGACCAGACCCGCAACCAGGACCAGACCCTGCAGGTTACTTTCATGGAAAAAAACTACAGTTTCCTGGAAGATACCGGTATAAAGTTCCAGATCATGATCCATGAGGCGCCGGTTTGGGTGAAGGTGCTGTACCTCAATCCTGATACGTTTTGCAGCGCCCCTTTGTTTCTGCTGAGCACCGATCTGCCTGAGAACGATTATGTTTCCCAAACCATCACGCACCGTTTGTACGATGCAAACGTGGCCACCAAAGTGGCGCAGTTCATCCTGCTCGGTGTGGGCGGCGCAAAACTGATCGATGAGCTGGGCTTTAACCCCGATGTATACCATTTGAACGAAGCGCACGGGATCTCTTCTGCTTTTTATCTATTGAACAAATACAAGAGCGTTGACAAAGTAAGGGAGCGCCTCGTCTTCACAACACATACCCCTGAAGAAGCGGGAAATGAGAAACACGATATGTACCTCTGCCATAAGATGAGTTATTTCTGCGGGCTCAGCATTGATGAAGTGCGCAAACTCACCGGCATCAAAGACGACCAGTTCAACCATTCACTTGCGGCGCTTCGGTTTGCGCGCAAGGCAAACGGCGTGTCTGCGCTGCATGGCGTGGTGAGCCGGGAAATGTGGAAGCATTACGAAGGCATCTGCCCCATCACATCCATCACCAACGCGCAGAACTGGCGTTACTGGGCGGATAAACAGATGTACCGCTTCATGGAAGAAGGGAACGATTTTGGATTCGACGACAGGAAAAAACACCTCAAGAAAAGGGCATTCGAGATCGTTGCGGATCAAACCGGGAAAATCTACGATCCGAATGTGCTTACGATCGTTTGGGCAAGACGTTTCGCCGGCTACAAACGCGCCGACATGCTCACTTACGATATGGAGCGTTTTGAAAAATTGTTGAGCAGCACAAAATACCCCGTACAGATCATCTGGGCAGGAAAGCCTTACCCGGTAGACCATCCCGCAATCTCGCAGTTCAACAACCTTGTTCACCTGAGCAAGAAATATAAAAATGTTGCCGTGTTGATCGGCCATGAACTGGCATTGAGCAAACGCATCAAACAGGCGGCGGATATCTGGCTGAACAATCCGCGCGTTCCGCGCGAAGCATCGGGCACAAGCGGTATGACTGCAGCGATGAACGGTGCGGTGAATTTCTCTACCGATGATGGATGGATCCCGGAATTCATCAACCATGGCAACAACGGTTTCGTTGTTCCCAAGGCCGACTATGCAAACATGAACGTGCACGAGCAGGACGAATACGACCTCAACAAAGTCTACGAAATACTCGAACAGCAAATACTTCCGCTTTACTACGACGATTTTGATACCTGGAGGCAGATCCAGAAAAACGGAATGCGCGATGTGCGGTTCCAGTTTGACAGCAACAGGATGGCACATGAGTATTACGAGATCATGTACAAAGGCTAGCGCTGGTTTCAACCGCCTGGTTATGAAAAAAAGAAAGCACCCGCGCGGTGCTTTCTTTTTTTATGTGATGATGAAATCCTGTTTAAATCATCAGGATGGAATACCGGTAAAGGCCTCAACAAACCCGCCGGGATCTTGTAATTAAAGAACGCTTACTTTTTATCGTGTATCTTTGTTTTGCAAAGGATCATTGGTTATCAAACAAAATCATCTCAATCTGTGCATAAGATAGCAGTTGCCATAACAGGTGCCAGCGGAGCAGTTTACGCAAAGGTTTTGCTCGACAAGCTCGTTGCGTTAAAGGGCCAATACGAAGAGGCAGGCATCGTGATGAGCAACAACGCGAAGGAGATCTGGAAAACAGAACTCGGCAATGAAGACTACAACAACTACCCTTTCCGGTACTTCGACAAATACGATTTTTCTGCACCCTTCGCTTCCGGCTCTGCCAAATACAATGTGATGATCGTTGCACCCTGTAGCATGGGCACACTGGGCAGGATCGCTCACGGCGTAAGCGATGACCTTGTTACGCGCGCCGCTGATGTGGTGCTCAAAGAACGTCGCAAATTAATTCTCATGGTTCGCGATACGCCGTATTCGCTTATCCACATCAGGAACATGGAACTGGTAACGCTTGCGGGCGGGATCATCTGTCCTGCCACCCCTTCCTTCTATTCTCTCCCTAAAACGATCGAAGAAGTTGCGGCAACGGTTGTTGACCGTGCGCTCGACCTGGCCGGCATCGATGTGCGAACATTTCGCTGGGGAGCGTAATTGTAACCGCGGGAAATAAAAACATCTTTGTTCCGGAATCAGTACAAACCGTTTCTGCGAAACCCGCAACGGGTTTGACTACTTTTAGATGGCCATACCCCTGCAACAACGAAAAGCCCCGCAACCTGCGGGGCTCTATGCTAACTGTACTTACTTTTTATGCCTGCGCTTCCGGCTCATTCTCTTCTACTTTCTTTCGGAAGCTGAAGGTGATCTTCGCGGATTCCTTATCAAGGTCGGCGATCAGCACATCTCCATCTTTTACGTTGAAGTTGAGGATCTCTTCTGCCAGCGGATCTTCCAGGTATTTCTGGATCGCCCTGTGCAGCGGCCTTGCCCCGAATTCTGCATCGTATCCCTTCTCTGCGATGAAGTCTTTCGCTTCTGCGGTCAGCTCCAGGGAGAAACCAAGATTGGCGAGGCGTTTCGACACGCCCTTCATCAGGATGTCTATGATATTGAAAATATTTTCTTTGCTCAGTGAATTGAACACGACCACATCATCGATCCTGTTCAAAAACTCTGGTGAGAAAGTGCGTTTCAATGCTTTTTCAATTACCGCTTTGCTGTTCTCCCCGGCATTCTGCATCCGGGTAGCCGTTGCAAAGCCCACACCATCGCCAAACTCTTTCAACTGGCGCACGCCAATATTTGAGGTCATGATGATCATGGTGTTTTTGAAATCCACTTTCCTGCCCAGGCCGTCTGTCAGTTGCCCGTCATCCAATACCTGCAGCAGGATATTGTAAATATCCGGGTGCGCTTTTTCGATCTCGTCGAGCAGGATCACGCAGTACGGTTTGCGGCGCACTTTTTCGGTAAGCTGTCCACCTTCTTCGTAACCTACATATCCCGGAGGTGCGCCAATCAAACGGCTCACGGTAAATTTCTCCATGTATTCACTCATGTCGATCCTGATCAAAGAATCTTCCGAATCAAACATGTACCGCGCCAATGCACGCGCCAGCTCGGTTTTACCAACACCCGTAGGGCCCAGGAATATAAATGTACCGATCGGTTTCTTTGGATCTTTCAGGCCCACGCGGTTCCGCTGTATGGCCTTCACCACTTTTTGAATGGCATCGTCCTGTCCTACCACCATACCCATCATATCCTCGCTCATCCTGCGCAGTTTTTCTGTCTCGGCCTGTACCATCCGTTTTACGGGAATGCCGGTCATCATGCTAACTACTTCAGCAATGTTTTCTTCGGTGATCGGGTAACGTTTGTGTTTGCTTTCTTCTTCCCACAGCGCTTTTGCTTTTTCAAGTTCTTCGCCGAGGCGTTTTTCCGTATCGCGCAGTGAAGCGGCTTCTTCAAAGCGCTGGCTCTTCACTACCTTGTTCTTTTCGTTCTTTACGTCTTCGATCTTCTTCTCCAGCTCCACGATATCCTGCGGCACATTGATGTTCTTCAGGTGAACACGCGCGCCTACTTCATCCAATACATCGATCGCTTTGTCTGGCAATAACCTGTCGGTCATGTAACGGTCGCTGAGCTTCACACATGCTTCGATCGCATCATCACCGTAGGTAACGTTGTGAAAATCTTCGTATTTCGATTTGATATTGGTGAGGATCTGGATCGTTTCGTCTACACTAGGCGGCTCGATCAGTACTTTTTGAAAACGGCGGTCCAATGCCCCATCTTTTTCAATGTACATACGGTACTCATCCAATGTTGAGGCGCCGATGCATTGCAGTTCGCCCCTTGCGAGGGCCGGTTTGAATATGTTGGATGCATCCAGCGATCCGCTTGCGCCACCGGCGCCAACGATCGTGTGGATCTCATCTATGAAGAGGATCACATCACGGTTCTTTTCGAGCTCGTTCATGATCGCTTTCATTCTTTCTTCGAACTGCCCCCGGTATTTGGTTCCTGCCACCAAAGCTGCAAGGTCAAGGGAGATCACGCGTTTGTCGAACAATACGCGGCTCACTTTTCTTTGCACGATGCGGAGCGCGAGCCCTTCTACGATGGCCGTTTTACCCACACCGGGTTCGCCGATGAGGATCGGGTTGTTCTTTTTACGACGGCTCAGGATCTGGCTCACGCGCTCGATCTCCTGCTCACGGCCCACGATGGGGTCGAGTGTTCCGGACTCTGCGAGTTTGGTAACGTCGCGGCCGAAATTATCGAGTACGGGTGTTTTGCTTTTGGCAGCACCGGTCTGTTTGCCGCCTGCGCGTTGCTGTGAGTACCCGGCGCCGCGTTTCTCTTCATCGAACTCATCGTTGTCGTCGTCTGTGAATTCGCTGCGTGGCGGCGGATTGGTGGTGCCCACCATACCGAGTTCATTGCGGAACAGATCGTAGTCAACATCAAACTGGTTCAGGATCTGTGTGGCAATGTTTTCTTTGTTCTTGAGGATGCTCAACATCAGGTGTTCCGTTTCTACCAATGGGCTCTTCAAAGCTTTTGCTTCAAGAACGGTAACGCGGATCACTTTCTCTGCCTGTTTGGTCAACGGCAGGCTGTTGATGTTCGCAATATTCTTTCCTGTTTTATCTTTTACGGCGAGTTCAACCTCTTTCCGTAATTCATATAGGTCAACATTGAGTTGCTTTAATACCTTAATGGCCGTATTGTCCCCATCGCGGATCAAACCCAACAGTAAATGCTCTGTTCCTATAAAATCATTTCCCAAACGCAACGCTTCTTCCCTGCTGAAAGAAATGATCTCTTTAACCTGTGCTGAAAAATTATTATCCATGGCCTAATTTGGATTTATACAATTATAACGAATAAATTTGATCGAAGTTGTGTAGCAGTTATGCACAACTGTTAATGTTGTTTTCAGAGCGATGAGCTGTGCGCTTCGGGTGGTAAACCTTCTTTTATAACCCGCGGCCCGTAGCTTGCAGTCCGCCGGTTACCAACTCAAACCCTCATTATGCATTTCAAAATTGATACCAAGGAGAAATTTACTGTTGTAACGCCGATTTCGGGGGTATTGTCTGCCAATATTGCAGCGGAACTTGCCCAAACGGGTTCCGGGATATTGGAAAAAGACGTCAAAAATGTGATCCTGCAGATGGAACAGGTTTCGGCGGTAGACGACGGTGCGGCGGCGGTGCTGTTAGAAATGTCGCAGCAATTCTACGAATCTAATGCATCTTTTGTGATCTGCTGCCTGCAGCCTGCCGTTGAAGAGCAGCTCGAACAGAAAGAGCTCCTCGAGATGCTCAATGTTACGCCAACCGAAAGCGAGGCATGGGATATTGTGCAGATGGAAGAGATCGAACGTGAGTTGCTGGACGGCGACGATATGGAATTTGAATCAAACGCATAATGGCTTTCAAGGACCATTACCAGGCATTGGGCGTATCCCCGTCTGCTTCAGCGGATGCGATCAAACGGTCGTTCAGGAAGCTGGCGATGGAGCTGCATCCCGACAAACACAACAACAGCGCGGCTGCCACGGAAAAGTTCTCGCGCATCAACGAAGCCTACGCGGTACTGTCGGATCCCAAAAAACGCGCGGAATACAATTACCAGCGTTACCTGAACCACTCGCATTACAAGGAAAAACCGCTGGCTCGATCGGCGGAAGAGATCCTGCTGCAGAGCAGCAAACTTGCCGTTGACATACAGCACCGCGATCCGTTGCGTATCGACCGCGATATTTTGCTCTTCCGGTTGATGGAAATCCTGTCTGACCACAACCTCGGGATCCTCGAAGAAGAGAAGAACAACGCCGTTACAACGAGCATCCTTCAAAACATCCTCGCATCCGCCTTTCATTTACCTTTTCCCTACGCAAAACCATTGTTCTCAAAGCTGAATGCCCTCGCAGAAAACGATGCGGGAAATACGCGTCTCATTACGCAGTTTGTCCGGCAGTCTTCTCAACAATACTTCTGGAACCGCTACAAGATCTATGTCGCCCTGGCGTTGGCGGCGCTGTTTTGCTTTTTAACCTACCTCGCGACTAAAGGGAACCAGGCAGTTTAGAAAACCGCCCGCTGGCCCGGCAATCAAAACAAGGCGCCGTTAACCAAACCAGTGATGGCTGTTTTCGCAATCGCAACAAGCACGCACAAAAAAAAGCCGCCCCGCATAGCGGGACGGCTCGCAGCCGGGGCGCAAGGCCCAGGGCTTTATTAATTCGTCAACAGGAAAGATATATAAGGTTTCCTGGTCGCATCCGTTGCACCGTTGAATCCGATGGCGAACGCAGTGGTTACCCTTCTGTTTGCGCTGATCGACGCTGTTCCTGCATAAGTGGCAAGCGCCGTTGTGGTGCTTGGATCGCCGGCCTTCCTGATGGCCCAGGTGAGCGTAGAAACTGCTGCTATGGGGAAATACGGACTGAAGCTTTTGTAAGCGATGTTCGCCGCTACAACCGTTGTTCCATAATACAGGTCAACCGCCGGAACGTTTGGCATCAGGTTCACAAACCTGAGTTTTGCAAAACCGGAATCCGGTCTTGAAACGTCTTCCGTTCCCAATACCGACTGTGTATTTGCCGCAGTATCGGTGATGTGGAGGGTGTGGTATTTGCCTGCTTCGATGGTGATTTTTGTTGTGTACAATTTGACTGAATCTTCCACCACTAATTTCTTAGGGAGGATCACGTCAACTGTTTTTTCACCGGGTGTGAGCACCAGGTAGTCGGCGCGCGCATCACCACCGGTATTGAATCCACCGCCGGGGAAAGGCGTACGCGCGGTAGTTGGTCCGCTCACTTTTGCACCGTTGATCCTGAAGTATACACTCGGGTTTGCGGCGTACGCGGAGTTGAAATTGATCTTAAGCTGTGCATCGTTCGCGGTGATCTCGGTTGAAGGAACATAGTCGTCGACCACATTCTTCTCACAACCCGTCAGCAAGGCGGTTCCCGTTACAAACGTTGCCAGTATTATTTTTGATAGTTTCATTAGTTAGGTTTTTTAAGGTTTACTGAACCACATTTTCTGTGTATGGTAATCGTTGTTCAAACCGCCCCATTTCGCCAATTCGTCCTTGTTCCATACGTACTCTGAATTGTAACGCGGGCGCACCCTATGTACATAGTTGCCGTTGTTCACAGAATAGATCTCACTGCCTGTTAACTGGTAATAGGTTTTGAAGATAGCGGCGCTGTAGTCATATTTACGCAGGTCGCACCATTGTTCAACACCGGCCCAACCCCATTGTGCAATGAATTTCTGACCCATGATGTCTGCGATCGTAAGCGACGCTGCATTCGGCGCCACTTCTGTTCCGGCTTTATACGCAGCGATCTGTGCCGGTGTGATCGTCATGCCCGATGAACCGCCGTTCAGTCCATACCTGTTTATAAAATCCATGTGCCCGTCGATACCATTGATGTATGCCTGGTAGGCTTCCGCCTCTCTTCCGCCTTTGATCAGCAATGCTTCGGCGCGGATGAACTGCATTTGAGAGTACGACATCAAAGGATACAACGCCTTGTCTGCGAAAATGTATTTACCAGGGTACGGCGCCGAAACGCTTCCGAGAATGTGCGGGATGCGTTTTGTGGTGGCCGGGTCGCCGTAAGTTGGTATTACGCCCCTGAATACGCCGTCGGGACAAGCCGTGAGCATGCGCGTAAGTCTTGGATCGTAGGTTGGGCTCGCAGCGGTCACATCAACCAGCGCCGTTCCTCTCAAACCACCGGTAAGGGCCTTGAGGATCGGGGTTGAGATACGGCCGGTTACCCTTGCCGTGGTTGCATTGTAGTTCAGGATGTTTCCAGAGTTGAGCACACCCATTGGGTTTGCATCAGCTGCGATGGTTCCGTTGAAGAAAACCATTGGATCCTCTGATTCATTTGCAAAAGACAGATCGGTGAATTTGATCACGCTGTCTGCATACTTCGTTTTGAAATCTGCTTTGTTAACCAGGTGGCTGTATTGCTGCGCGAGCAAACCGTAAACGAATTTTTTCCATTTGCTCACATCGCCTTTGTAGATCTGGTCGCCGGTTACACCTTTCAGCATATTCGGATCGTCTTTGCCATCGGTCCTGTTCAAAAAGGCGAGCGCTTCGTACGACCATTCGCGTACTTTCTCATACACCTTGTCCTGCTCCTGGTATGTGAAGTGGAGCTTGGTCTGGTCGTATGCTTCATCGAGGATGATCGGTCCGTGGTAATCTGTGAGGATCTGGAACGACCATGCTTTCATGGCCATACCAATACCTGCATAAATGTATTTCTGTTGCGTCACCGACTTTTTGATCATCTCTTCCAGGTTCGGGCCGAGGTTAACGTAAGTCATTCTCCACATTACACCAGAAAAATCCGTAGCGGCTTCGTATCCGTGTTTTTCCCAGATCGCGTCGGCGTTCTGGTTGCTGCAATACTGGATGTACTTGAACAGGTATCCACCGTAATCGCTCGCGGTTCCGTTGGCCATCTGGTACTGCATTGGCGGGAGAAGGATCTCCGGGTTCACTTCCTGCGGGTTGGCAGGGCTTGTGTTGATATCCATCCATTTCTTACAGCTCGCACTGCTTAGTATAATGGCGGATATGAACAGGTATTTGATAAATTTCATACTGTTTTTTTTAATCATCATTTTAAATTAGAATTTCACTCTCATTCCCACGTTAAAGCCCAGCGGCCTTCCCATGTTGCCGATGTCAATTCCATATCCACCCAACCCGCCAGTTGCCGGTGTTGTACCATTGCTGTCCGGATCGATACCTGAGTAGTTCGACAGCAGGAACGCATCTGTTACCGTTACAAACACACCCAGGTCCTGGATCCATTTGATGCGTTTCAGCGCGTCTCTTGAAAGGTTGTAAGACAATGTAACATCCCTCAAACGCAATGCATTGATGTTGTGCTCAACGAACTGCTCAGGAGCTACGCCGTTGGTGGTTGATGTATAATAAGAAGACGAGTTGTACGGAATGATCGAAATGTAATTGATGGTTGGATTGGCTGTATTTTCCAGTCCATCTTTCAATACACCTTTCACTACGCGCGGCACTTCCCTGTCGAGTGTTTTCATGCTCAGTCCCGTGGTATACAATGTGTAATCCGTTGCATTGTACACATCACCGCCTTTTCTCAGGTCGATCAGGAAAGAGAGGCTGAAATTCCTGTAAGTGAATTTGTTCACAAAACCCATCAGGAAGTCTGGCGTTCTGTCGCCGATATCGTAGAAATCCGTTGAGTTCTTCAGGATCGGCTGGCCTGTTGTTAAAGAGATCAACAGGTCGCCCTTGTTGTTTCTTTCATTCACCCATCCGCCCATGGCGCCGGTGCTTGAGCCCGGGTAAACCGATGCGCGCACGCCATTCTGTAACCATGTATCTGAATCGTAGAATTCAGGAAGGTCTTCAGAGATCTTATCTACTGTTCCCCTGTTCTGTGTGTAGTTCACGATCACATCCCAGTTGAAATCTTTTGTTTTGATCGGTGTTCCTGTCAGCTGAATCTCAAGACCCTTGTTGATCACCTCTCCGCCATTCATTGTTTTGATCACAAAACCGCTACCATAGCTGAGGCGTGGGTTGATGATCTGGTCGAAGCTGTGCAGGTTATACGCGGTGAAATCAAATCCCAAACGGTTGTTGAGGAACTTCATTTCGAGACCTGCTTCGATGTTGCGTGTGCGTTCCGGTTTCAGTTTGTCGTTTCCACCGTTTGCAAGATCGTAGGTAAATCCACCACCGGTTGATCCCGTAGGAACCAGTTGTGTTCTTGTGATGTAATACGACCTTGGTTCTTTACCCGTGTAACCCAATGACGCCCTCAGTTTACCCAATGTGATCCATGAGTATTTTTTCATGAAGCCCAGGTCGGCAAAGTTGAATGCCAGACTGGTTGCCGGGTAGAAGAAGTAAGGATTGTTGGGCATCAGTCGCGATGCGCCATCCATACGTGCCGTCATGGTAAGATAGAGGATCGATTTGTAACCCATTACGGCCTGGCCAAATACGCCCATGTTCCTGAACCTGTTTACCGTGAGTTTGTTTCTCTGCGTGGTAGGGAGCGTGTTGTTGATGCTGTAGAAATTGGGGTCGTACATGTTCTGACCGCGTTGCGATGTAATGTTGTAATTGTTGTCGCTGAAGTTTCCGCCGATCAGGTAAGTACCGCTGTAATCGCCTGCTTTGTGTGTGGCAGTGGCAACGAGCGATCCGTTCAATACTTTTGTTACAGACTGGTACAGGTCGATGGTTCCGCCTGTTGGCGTACCTGCGCTTCCTGATCCCCTGTACGATTGTGCGTGGTAAACACTGATACCGTTTGTAGTAGAGATATCAGCTCCGAAAATACCGTTGATGCTTAACCATTTTACCGGTTTCAGCGTAAGGCTCGTGTTGGCGAGCAGGCGGTTTGTTTTGTCTTCGTTGAGGTTCTTGTAAACATCCCAGAACGGGTTGTCTGTTTCACCATAAATATCGGAAGTGTTCAACACCCTGTTGCCGGATGCATCCTGCCAGTATTTAACATCGTAACGGGAAGGGAACGTAAGGAGGGCCATCAGGTATCCGCGGTCGCCTTTGTTCGCTTTCAGGTTCGAAGTGTTCATGTAAGTGAAGGTAGAAGTTGCCGAAAGTATCGGCGAGATCTGCGCAACGGCTGTGATCCTTGAAGAGATCCTCGTTAAACGCGTACCGGGGATGGTACCCATGTTATCGCTGAACTCGTTGGACCACCTGTATGAAAATCCTTGGGTGCCGCCTTCCATCACAAGGTTGTGCTTCTGGGCGGTACCTGTTCTGAAGAAGCTGTGTACGTTGTCAAAGATCGGTGATCCGGCTGCATACCTCGGGCCAAAAAAGTTACGTGTATTGCCAGCATAGATGCCGTTTGATACACCCTGGCTGTACACCTGCTGTACTTCCGGGAACTTGGTTTGTGTTTCCCAGCGGAACGAGTTGTTGTAGCTGACCGCGCCGCGCCCCGACTTTGCTTTCCTGGTGGTGATCACGATCGCACCGCTTGCACCGAGGTTTCCGTACAAGGCAGTTGCTTCCGGCCCTTTGAGAATGGTGTAGCTTTCGATGTCTGCAGGGTTTATGTCGATGGAACGGTTTGAATAATCCTGGTTCCTGTTGGTTCCCACGTTCACCATTGCATTCTGGTTGAACATCGAGTTATCGATGGGCAAACCATCGATCACGATGAGCGCCTGGTTGTCTCCACCCAACGATACCACACCCCTCAGGATGATCTGCGAAGATGCTCCCGGTGCGCCTGATGTTGAGTTGATGGAAAGACCGGGTACACGTCCGGCAAGACCCGCCACAAAGCTTTCGCGCTGGGTATTGGATACGTCCTCACCGGCTACGGTTGGCGTAGAATACCCAAGGCTTTTCTTGGCGCGGTTGATGCCATACGCGGTAATCACCACATCCTGCAGCCCACTGGTAGAAGGCGTCATCTTGATGGTAATCGCTGCGGTGTTCTCAACGGTGAATTGTTTTTTGTCGTAACCAACAAACGTAAATTCCAGCACATCACCTTTCACGGCCTGGATGCTGAAGAAACCGACCTTTGAAGTGATGGCTGTTTTTTTGGTACGCTGGTTCACAACGGTACCGCCTTCGAGCGGCTCGTTGTTTGTTTCAGACGTTACCGTTCCTGAAACATTACCAGCCTGGTTTTGGGCAAACAGGCCGGTTGGGGGTGAAAACAGTAGCAATAGAACTACTGCGGGGAAAATCAATGCTAATTTTCTCATAACAGTTTTGGGTTTTTATACTTGGTTTTATACAGGGGCTTTGGTTCTACTAGACAAACCGGCTCTGCAAAACATTGCAGCTGTTTGCTATTTTTATTTAAATTATTTTTCTCCTTAAAATAAAAAAATCAGACATACGCTGCTGGTGCATCATAAGCCTGTTATCCATCACTAAACAAACAATTAACCGGGAGCATGATACTCCCGGTTAATTACGTGTCTTATCCTATTACCAACCCTTTGTCTGGGTAAGTTTAAATCCTTTGTCGGCATACTGCGTTATCTGCGCCTGCCCTACCGGCGCCAGGTACGAGCGGTCGGTGAATGCGTTCCTGTTGGCCACATTCTCGATCATCCAGTAACCCACCATATCCGATCCGTTGGTGCCGTTGTAGGTAACAACGGTGCCGTCTGCTTTCTTCACGCGTACTTTACCAACGTTGGCTGCGGTAAGGTAGCTTGGGATCTCTGCCTGAACATTTACCCATGGCCCGAGGAAATAATCCGGGTTGGTACTGAGATCCATGTTGGTGAGTTTTTTCCATCTCTTCAGGTCAAGCAGCCTTGTGTGTTCAAAGAAGAACTCCATCCTTCTTTCGCGGCGGATCTCCCAGAGCAATGCGGATACATCTGCATCTTTTGCAGGATCAACAGGCATTGCAGCGAGCAGCAACGGGCTTGTTTGTTTAACGCCTTTGGCGATCGCTTCCGCATCCAGCGGGCGTTTGCGGATGGCGTTGATGGATTTGTCGATGTCTGACTGGCCAACAGCGGTCCCACCAAAATGTTCTGCCAGTTCTGCTTTTGCTTCGATCCAGTTCAACACCACTTCTGCCATACGCATTACAGGCGCATCGCTGGTATTGGTATTGCTTCCCCATTGCGCCGGGTATGGGCTGCCGATGAATTTGATCGCATCCCTTGAAGCAAATTTGTAAGAGTACAACAGACTTCCCGCTGTATTAAGCGGCCTGTCTATAAATGAGGCTTCAAAACGCGAATCCCTTGTTTTTACCAGGTCTGCTATAGAAAAGCTCGTTGCATTTGCCACCGTCGAATTCTGCCATGGCTTGCCATCGTTTGCAATAAACGATTTGATCAGGACAAGATTCGCCGATGCACTTTGCGATTCTGTTCCGTTGCTGTATGAACCTACGGAGTGTGTAATGGTCAGCGCCGCATCATAGATCCTGTACATCAGAACTTCAGGATTTCCCACAAGGCTCTCTGATGAGAACAGTGATTTGAAATTGCTGGTAAACGTAAACTTGTTGCTGTTGATCACGATCTGTGCCGCTTCAACTGCGAACTCAAGGTATTTTTTTGCCCTGGTCTGGTCAAGGCCATGGTAGTATTCAAATGTTCCCTCAAACAACATGAAACGTGAAATGAATGCCGCTGCGATGTACCGGTTCAGCACATTTACACCGTCGTTCTCCCTGATGTTGGCGAGTACATATTTGAAGTCATCGTATACTTTGTCCATCACCACTCCCCTGTTGTCGCGGTCCTTGTACAGCGTAGCCATATCGGTGTTCTCAACAGTTTTGTCGAAGTAGGGCACATCGCCAAACACACTCACCAGGCGGCTGTATTCAAATCCCTTGAAGAATTTGGCAACGGCTGTCCAGTGTTTGTATGCTGCGTCCGTGATGTTGGGTTTGGCTTCGTTGTCGAGGCGGTCGAGCAATACATTCGCTTTGCGCACCCATGAAAAGTTCCAGTCCGGACCCGCATAAGTGCTCAGCCATGCAGCGCCCTCGGCAGTGGTTCCCCTGGAAGTGGGTACACTGCTTTCGAAATTACCCTGTGCATTTCTGCCGGTCAGGTCGTCACTGAATGTATATCCCGTTACAGGTGCATAGTCTGTACCGTAACCGGTATTGAACCCGTTAAAATACTGAGTGTAAAACGCATTCGCATACATGCGGATATCGTCTTCGTTTCTCCAGTAGTTGTTATCAGCATAGCTGGTCAACGGTGGCCTGTCGAGCACATCCTTTTTACAGGAGAAAAGAAATACACAGGCTAAAAAGCTACAGATATATTTAAGATGTTTCATATTGATCGTTTTTAAAAGTTAACTTGAAGGCCTACTGAGAAACTTTTGAATCCAGGAACCCCCATGCCTGTGCGGCCGGCATTGTAGTTTGTGCTCCACATTGAATACCCGCTGATGGTTTCAGGATCAATCGGAAGTCCGCCGAGATGATCCCATGTAACGAAGTTTTCCAATGATACATACAACCTTGCCGAGCTAACCACTTTTAATGTGCGCAGTGCTGATGGCGACAATGAATAACCTACGGTGAGGTTTTTCAGTCGCAGGTAAGCCATGTTCAGGAGGTAACGATCCTGTACCTGCATATTGTTGATCACGCTGCTGGTTCCGTTGTTGTATGCCGCCGGGTAGAAGGCCGTGGTGTTGGTTGGCGTCCAATAGTTACCGGCAATTGCCTGTGGCATTGCGCCATCGCCCACGTTGTATCCCGGTACGGCGAGCATGCCTTCGCCCCAGATCTTGCGGCTGCCTACTCCCTGGAGAAACACGCTTACATCGAATCCTTTGTAATCGGCTCCCAGACGAACACCATATTCATAACGTGGGTTCGAGTTACCGATCACTTCAAGGTCTCCATGGTTGGCCAGTGTTCCTGCGCCGTTGCTGATCTCACCGTCGCCGTTTACATCTATGAACTTAACGTCGCCCGGGCCAAACCTGAAGGTTGAGCTGTTTTGCAGGAAGGGTTGATACACCGGTTTTTTACCACCCGTGCTTTTTAATTTATAGGCCTGCTTTCCGGCAGCGAGTGCGCTTTCAGCGGCTGTGAGCGTGATCAGGATTGGTTTGCCTGCAGCATCCAGTTCAAAATCATCCATCTGGTAGAGCCTGTCTGTACGGTATCCCCAGATCTCTCCAACCAGTTTGCCGTTGTAGTTGCCGGTAACAGATGTTCCCGAACCAACTGCATTGAGGTAGCTCTTTGAATCTGATATGTTACCGCGTGCAAAAATATGGAGGCCGTTCTTGAACGTGTGGTTGAAATCAATGGTGAGTTCCCAACCGTTTGTTTCCAGCTGACCGTAGTTGCCGAGCGGCGCGCCTGCCCCGAGGGTAACAGGTATGCCTTCCTGGCCAACGATCATGTTATTGGTATTTCTCTGGTACAGGTCGAATGAGAAATTCAGTTTGTTTTTCAATACCGCCAGGTCAACACCAATGTTCTTGGTAACGATGTCCTGCCACCTGATGTCAGACGATAAGATAGAAGGCGTTCCCACCTGGTTGTACCTTGCTCCGTTGCCGATCCAGGTCGACTGGCTTCCCACGAGGCTGGAGATGTACAAACCGCTTGGGATGGTCTGGTCACCGATAGAACCCCATGATCCCCTCAGTTTAAGAGAGCTCACAACAGGTTTTGCGAATTGCATGAAGTTTTCTTCGGTTACCACCCATCCTGCAGAAACAGAAGGGAACCATCTCCACCACAGTCTTTCAGGGAACTTGGAAGAACCATCGTAACGGATGTTTGCCTCAACCAGGTATTTGTTCCTGAATGCGTAGTTGATGCGTCCGAAATAGCCCAGCTGCGCTTCCCAGAATTTAGATCCTGAAAGCGTTGGGGTGCCTGTTCCGAATGCGAACTGCGGGTTGGTTATGTTAGACAATGCCGTGATCTGTGAAGTTTGTGCTTCGGTGGTTGCCGCAACACGGTTCAGACCCGCTATGAATTTGAATGCATGGTCCTCGTTCAGGTTCAGCGTATACGTTGTAAATGCATTGATCGTATGGCTGAAGAAGTTGGTTACCGTACGTGCGAAGTGATCCGGTGAAGAACCGATGCCGGTGTAGGTTGATTTTGCCAGGTCGTAAGCAGGCATCGCGCCAACGGCCGTACTGCTTACCACTGCGCCGGTAGAATCTACGTAGATCGGGTTGCCGGCAGCATCTGTTCTTGCCACTGCAGCAGACCATGAATCCCTTGCCGTAAACCTTGTACCGGGCCTTGTCCAGAATTCATCCTGTAAAGAATAAGTATAATCGAAATCCACTTTCCAGTTTTTGGCGAGGGTTGCGGTTGCACCTAAATTATAGTTGGAATAGTTCTGCAAAATGCTTCCGGTGTTGGCGGATTGCATTTCGCTCCATGGGCTGCGTATCGGGTCGCCGTTCTCATCGTTGCCAAACGGATACAATGAGCTCCACCTGTACATGTAATACCATGGATCAGCATTTCCCGCTGCGGTAACATAAGGATACTGTTTGTTTCTCCTCGAATACATTCCGCCTGCGCGGATGGTGAGGTATTTGTTGATCTCGCTCGAAATACGAAGCGATACATTGTAGCGCGAAAAATCGTCTTTTTTCGCCGGCTTGGTCATACCCGCCTGCTGCAGCAAGCCAAGGCCAATGTTGTACGATGTTTTGCCCTGGGTAAAGCCTACTGAAAGATTGTGTTGTTGCGTGGGCGCCCATTCTTTGATCATCAGGTCGTATGGATCATAGGTTCTCACACCCATTTTCACGCCGTTCTGCACGTACCAGTCCCTTCCGTAAACAGTAGGGTCATTCGGCCCAACCGTGCTTCCGTATTTGGCTTTCCATTCGTAGGCCTTCAACATACTTTTGCGGTCTGTTAAGTAAAATGCGCCACCTGGTGTGGTAACGCCGATCCTTTCCTGCGCGTCGATATAATATTTGAGTGCATCTACATCCCCCATCTGGAGGTCCTTCCAAACGTTCTGCCATGAAAAGTTGTTGGTGTAGCCAACCTGTGGCTTATCGCCCGTTGCACCTTTTTTCGTTGTGATCAATATCACACCAAATGCACCTTTCGAACCATAAATGGAAGCCGAAGCGGCGTCTTTTAATATGGTGATGGAAGCGATGTCGTTCGGATTCACTACCTGTATGCTTGGTATTTCAACGTTGTCCAATAATATCAAAGGAGAACTGCCCCCGTTGAGAGAACCCAGTTGACCCCTGATCTTGATGATAGGGTCAGATCCCACCTCTCCGCTCGGAACGGTGATGCTGAGGCCGGTTGCTGCACCCTGCAATCCCCTTCCCACATCGGCAACGGGCCTGTTCTGTAATGTTTTGGCATCGATGGTAGATACGGCGCCGGTAAGGTTACCCCTCCGTTGCGTTCCATACCCTACCACTACCACGTCCTGTAAGGCAGTTTGTGAAGAAACCATTTTAACGGACAATACATTGCTGCTTCCAACAACGATCTCCTGGTCTGCAAAACCCACATAGGTAAACTGGAGTGTCTGCCCCTGGCTGGCCGCAATGCTGAATTTACCATCTGCATCGGTTTGGGTGGCCCTGTTGGTTCCTTTAACCTTGACAGTGGCGCCAGCAACCGACGCACCACCATCCGCAGTAACAACCCCGGTAATGGTTTTGTCTTGCGCGTGTAAGGCCGGGGGAAGAAGCAGGGCGAAAAGCAGGCAACTGAGCAGGAGCTTCAGCGCGTTTCTCATTGTGGTTGTTTTTGTAAACACAACCGCTGTGTTCTGGAAAACATGTTTTCTCATAACAGTTTTTTTTGTTTTCAATAGGCGTTTAGTGTGCAATCCAGGTAAACCGCAAAACATTGCAGCAACAGGCATTTTATTTTACGCAAAAAGCTGCAAAAACAAATGACCCTAAAATGACACAAGTTTCTAAAGCAATGTTAAAATTTCCCTTCCATATTAGCGAATTTATTTTTCACCATTTTTTTCCACGCCTGTTTTGACCGATTTAATAATAATTTAAAACCCGCAGAAAGACGCAGTTTTTTTGGGTATGGGACATGGGACTACACCTCGGCCAACGGCCCAGTATTATACAATGAGAAACAAAAGGAAGCAAAACGAAAGCAGGCTGATCCGGGCATTTTGAACCGGAAGGAGCCTGTTTGGATAGCCGCTTGACGAACGGACAGAGAAAAGCCTGTGATTACAACACCACGATCCCTTTCTCCTTATACGGCGTTAGGATCGGTTCATCAGGCTCCAGTTCCGTTATGAGCATATCTATATCTTCCGGGCGGCAAACCTGTAAACGCTGGATGGTATTGAGTTTTTCGGAAATGGCAAGGGATACGTTCTTGGTGGCACATTTGATCATCGCCTTTTTTACCTCGATGATCTCCCATTCAAGATCGGTAATGCCAAAATTGGCATCGATGCTGTTGGTTCCAAGAAAACAGAGATCGGCCTTGATGGTGCTGAGCCGCTGGATCACTTCGGCGCCTACCGACATCTGCGCATTCTTAGAGAGTTTATTGCCCACAAAGATCACTTCGCAGGTGGGGTGCTCCAGCAGCTCCAGCGCTATGGGAACGCTCACGGTTATAAAGGTCGCATTCAGATCGGGCGGTAAAGATTTTACCAGCTGGCGGATCGTGGTTCCCCCGGAAAGCAGTACCATCATTCCATCCTGTATCAGCTGGATGGCCTTGTAGGCAATGCTTTTTTTCTCCGGGAGTGAATAGATCGAATGGCTCTCGAGCGTAAAATGGAACGAGCGCGACAATGCGCCGCCATGCACCTTGATCAGCTTGCCTTCTTCAGCCAGCTCCTGCAGGTCGCGCCGAACCGTATCTTCCGACACATCGAGCTGCACGCTGAGGTCTGACGACAACACTTTGTTATGCACATTGATCTGCTGGATGATGTAGGCCTGGCGTTCTTTCTTAAGCATAGAATAAATGTAGGGAATTTTTAGATGTTAGCTGCCGGCTTTGGGCTATTAGCTTTTTTGTTCCAGATAGAACCCGATACGCTAACTTCGTACGCCTGAAAAAAACAGGAGCCGGCCATCTCTCATGATCACCCAAAACACCATCCAGCAGATCACCAACCGCATCGACATCATCGATGTTGTGGGCGAGTTTGTGAAGCTGAAGAAGCGGGGAACGAATTACCTGGGTGTGTGCCCCTTTCACAACGAGAAGACGCCCTCGTTTACCGTTTCACCGGTAAAGGAGATCTATAAATGTTTTGGTTGTGGCAAAAGCGGCAATACCATCACGTTCCTGATGGAGCACGAGAAGTTCAATTATGTTGAGGCCCTTCGCTGGCTCGCTGCGCGTTACAACATCGAGGTAGAAGAAACGGAAACCAGCCCGGAGCAGAAAGCGATCATTCAAACGGCAGACAGTTTATACATCATCAATAATTTTGCAAAGAATTTCTTTACCAATGCATTGATGAATACAGACGACGGGCGCGCCATCGCGCTCTCCTACCTGAAAGAACGCGGCTTCCGGGACGACTTCATTGAAAAGTTCCAGATCGGGTACAATCCGGATGCGCGCGACCAGTTAACGAAGGCGCTGATCGCAAACCAGTTCAACAAAGAGCTGCTTCCCAAAACCGGCCTGGTATCGGTGCGCAACGGGGATGAGCTGGTTGACAATTACCGCGGCCGCATCATCTTCCCTATTCACAACAACACGGGAAAGATCATCGGTTTTGGCGCGCGCGTGATCGGCAAAAGTGATCGCGGCCCGAAATACATCAATACGCCGGAAAACGAGATCTATGTAAAAAGCAAGATTCTCTACGGCGCTTACCAGGCACGCACGGCCATCGACAAAGCAGATGAATGTTTATTGGTAGAGGGTTATACCGATGTGGTGAGCCTTCACCAGGCAGGGATCGAAAATGTGGTGGCAAGCGGCGGTACCTCCTTAACAACGGATCAACTGCGGCTGATCAAAAAATACACGAACAACCTGACCATCATTTACGATGGCGACAATGCAGGCGTAAAAGCTGCTTTGCGCGGCCTCGATATGGCGCTGGAAGAAAGCCTGAACGTGCGGCTCGTATTGATCCCCGACAACGAGGATCCCGACAGCTATGTAAACAAAGTGGGTGCAAAAGCATTCAACGAATTTGTTGCCGCATCGAAAAAAGACTTCATCATCTTCCAGCTCGAAGTGATGCTGCAGGAAGCAGGGAACGATGTGAACAAAAAAAGCACGGTTGTAAACCAGGTTGCCGAAACATTAAGCAGGATCAACAAAGCGGAGGATTTTACCAAGCAACAGGATTACATACGCCAGTGCGCGGCATTGCTGAAGATAGATGAGACGGGGCTCACCAATCTTGTAAACAAGTACAAGCGCGACAAGATCATCAAGGAAGAAAAAAAGATCTCGCAGGATGAGGCCAACCAGCTCATGCAGGAGCAGGCACAGCAGCCGGAAGATGTGCTGGACGATACACAACTTCTTTTTCACCAGGACGAGGCCCACGAACGAAACATATTGCGTGTGCTGATGGAATACGGCCTCCGCCCCTGGGATGAAACTCGCAGCATGGCCGATTATATTTTTGAGGAACTGGAACAGTTTCACTTCGATAACCCCAGCAATGAAAAACTGTTTGAAGAATACAAGGCATGGTATGTACGCGGACTCGAGCCCACTACCAAAACAATGCTTTACCACGACGATGAAACGATCCGCAACCTCGTTGTCAACATCAGTGTAAACCCGTTTGAGCTCAGCCAGAAATGGGACGAGGTGATGGAAAGCATGAACATCGTAAACCGCGACACCAGTCACCAGGATGTTTTGCTCAGCGTAAACTATTACAAACTGCGCAAAGTGAAAAAGATGATCGAAGAGAACCAGCGCGATATCGAGAACGCCTCTTACGAAGAGTTCAAATTACTGCATGAAGTGCACCGCCACCTGAAAGAAGTGGAACGGGAACTGACAAAGCAATTGGGGACGGTGATCCTCAAGTAGCGGACAGATCTACCTCTTATTAACCGGGCCTTTTAACTTTTCTGCGATTGCTTCGCCAGGATCATATCGCTGTAACTGTGGTGAATGAGGTCTTCACCGGCAATCTCAAACGCATTCATGTAAAAATCGCACTGCGCTTTCAAATCATCGATCGTTTTCGATGGGTCTGCCAGGTTCCCTGCTTCTATTTCTACAAATGATCCAAGGCCGGGAACTTCATCCAGGTGGAACTTAACATTGTCGATGTAAAAGATCTTCCGGTACTTGTCTACCACAACTTTCACACCCAGTGCTTTTTCCAGTAGTTTTTCGGTTGCGGCGCCGTCGCTCATTTTGCTGAGGTAGAAATCGGATTGTTTGGGGCCTTCCTGGTCGGGGCGGTTGTAGTAAATGAGTGTTTGTTCGATGTTGCCCTGCCTGAGTTTGAGGCGGCCGGACGGCACATGGAAGTAGGTGTCTTTCTGGTGATCGAGCCCAACGAAACGGGCCTGTTTAGAAAGCAAAAATGCTTCCACTTTTTCTGGGTGAAAGCATTTTGCTTTTATTTCGATATTGATATGGCTCATTATTTTTCAGACGGGTTTTTCTTACCGGCCAGCAATTTTTCGAGCGCTGTTTCTAAGCGGCGCTGGCGCGTTTCTTCCTTTTTTGCGCCTTCGATCCAGGTCACGTACTCTTTCTGGTTGGTGAAGGAAAGCGAAGTGAAAAATTCCTGCGCGGCTTTGTGTTTGGTAAACAACTTGCCCAGTTCTACCGGCGGAACCACCAGTCTTTTTTCAAAATCGATGGAGTTCAGTTCATTGCTTTTCGGCTCTGGCGAACGGTTGATCTGATCGCGTTTTTTGAACCGCATCGCGCTCCAGACATGGTCGAGCGCTACCTGGCGCACACATTCGTATTCCTGGCAGGTGAGCATGTCCCAACTGCAGTCGCGGTTGAGATCACTCACGATCTTGCTGGTTGTTTTTGGATAGGCCACCCATAATTTGGTGTCTTCGTGTAAGGCAGGGAACACTTCTTTCAAAACATTGTTCAACTGGTTCTGGCTAAGTGCAAATACCAGGGCGAAGTCTACTTTCTTGCTTTTCAGGAGCGGTGTCACATTTTTAGCATAGGTGAGCTTGGCAAATTGCTTTTCGATCGCCGAAGGCAGGCCCTGGATCAACAGGTTCTTCTCATCCTTTAACTGTAACTTTTCGAGTACGGTTTGGTTTGACATGCCAAAAAGGAAATTTAAAGTTCGAAAATTAGGGAGTGCAAAGTTAAAAAATTGTAACCAGTTTTCGAAGAGAATCGAAAGGTATTTCTGCGGAAACGCGCAAAAACACTGGATTTTTAGCGTTGATAGGCGTTGATCACGGCAGCTAACCGCAAATACCGCGCGAAATAACAAAGCCCAACCGGTGAATGCAGTAAACCTGCACCAGCGGTTGGGCTTTTATCTTAACGTAAATCGTTTACCGTGGTTTGTAATATTGTTGTGCTTCCGGCAGAACCTTCCTGATCTGGTTGATCCTGTCCTCATCGCTTGGGTGATCGCTGAAGAAAGCCGGTGTTTTTTGTCCCTGGCTAAGGTTTGCCATACGTGTCCAGAAATCCACAGCTTCTGCCGGGTTGTACCCCGCTGAGGCGGCGAAGATCAAACCATAATGGTCGGCTTCAAGTTCTTGTTTACGTGAGTTTGGTAACAATGCTCCGTACTGTGCAGTTACGCCGTACACATTGTTGAAAATATTGGCCGCTTTTGCGTTGCCGCCAAGCGCCGCACCACCGAGTGCGCCCAATCCTTCGGCAGCCAGTTGCTGGCTCATTCTTTCTTTACCGTGACCGAAAATAGCGTGTGTAATCTCGTGGCCTAAAACAATTGCCAATCCTGTTTCGGTTTGTGTTACGGGAAGAATTCCTGAGTATACAACCACCTTACCACCCGGCATGCACCATGCGTTTACTTCTTTGTTTTCTACCAGGTTAAACTCCCAACTGTAATTGGCTGCAGGGTTGGTAAGCCCCTTGCTCGCATAATACTGCTGGAGGGCAGTTGCTACCCTGTTGCCCACTCTTTTTACCATATCGGCGTTGCTGCCGCCGGCGGGTTTGTTCGTGGTAAGGAATTCTTTATACTGAACAAGTGCCATCGACTGGAGGTCACTTTCAGAAACCAGGCTCAGCTGGTTACGTCCTGTAACGGCGTTCCTGATGCAGGACGAAAAAACGAGGGAAGCACAGATTGTAATCAAAAATAGTATTCGTTTCATAGGAAAAGGTTTGTAACCGGGTATGCAAATCTTGCGCCATGGGGTTTGGGATAGATCGCTGCAAAAAGGTCCACAACCCGGAACAACGGGTCCGATAGAAAAACGGGAGAAGAAACAGCAGATGGTTTACTGGTCCCTGCGGCGCTGCCTGCGGCGGTCGCGGTATTTGAGAATGGGAACTTTTGATTCGGTTCCTTTGAGAATGCGGCCGATGTTCTTTTGGTGGGTAAGCACAACCATCAAGGCAACCATTACCGCGAAGATCCTGTAAAGGGTTTCCCTTTCATTAAAGATAAAAAGGATAAAGACCATGAACGCCACACCCGCCAGTATGGAGCTGAGCGACACAAACCGCGTCAGGTAAAGAACCAGCAGGAAAACACCGATGCAGCACAGGGCCACCAACGGCTGGATGGCAACGGCCATACCCAGTAGCGTGGCCACGCCTTTACCACCTTTGAAATTTGCCCAGATGGGGAAAATATGTCCTATAACCGCAGCGAGACCAAGACCGATCATCAGGTTGGTCCTGTGCAATTCGTTCTGCAGGTAAGAATTCAGGAAGATGTAAAGAGAGGTTGCCAAAACGCCCTTGAGGATATCCACCACCATTACGATGGTTCCCCATTTCGAGCCAAGCACGCGGAACGTATTGGTGGCGCCGGCGTTACCGCTGCCATAGTCGCGGATGTCGATCCCGAACATCGTTTTACTGAGCCACACTGCTGTAGGAATAGATCCGATCAAATAGGCAAATACAATGAGCAATAATTCGTTCATTGGTCGATGGTTGAAGTTTGGGGGTCAAATATAACAGGTTCGAAGGTAACGATTTATTCATATTGAACACCGGTACCGATCCCTAAAAAAACCATAAAGCAATCCAGCCGTTCCGCTCCAGGGTTTTCTTGTGGCGAAGCTCTAACGCTGAACATGCTTCTAAAATTTCATGCTCGTCGGATTTTAATAAACCGCTAAGAATTAGTTGCCCATTTTCCTCAATTGATCCTTTCAGCGCCCCAAGGTTATCGAGAATGATGTGACGGTTGATGTTGGCAAGTATAATATCATACTTTCTATCACTATTCATCTTATCAACCTTCTCAATATCAATACGATTACAATGGTTTATTGAAATATTTTCAGAAGCATTTTCTATGCACCAGTCGTCGTTATCAACCGCAACTGCAGCTTTTGCACCCAGTTTTTCCGCCAGGATGGCCAGGATACCGGTGCCCGTACCGAAGTCGAATACGGTCGTGCCATGAAAATCGATCTCCTCCATCAGCTTCATTACCATATACGTAGTGGCGTGGTGGCCGGTGCCGAAGCTCATTTTAGGCGTTATGATGATTTCATGCGCCACATTATCAAACGGGGGATGGAAACCTGCCCTGATCCCCACAAAATCGTCCACCCGGACAGGTTCAAAATTCGACTCCCAGACCTCGTTCCAATTCTGCTTTTTAATAATTGATTTGGAATATTTTACATCATACTTATTCAATAAAATATCCAACTCTGACTGATTAAAATCAGAAGCGGGCAGGTAAGCTTTCAATATGCCATCCGATTCTTCGAAGCCGTCGTATCCTATAGCGGCCAGTTCGGCGATGAGGATCTCGCGGATGGCTTCGGTTGCTTCGATCGTTAATTCACTATAATCACCCATGACCTGTTTTTTTGTTCCCGGTTTATTTCAGGAAGCCGTGTAAAAAGAAAAACCCCCACCGTTGATGGTGAGGGTTTCCTGTATCTTAACCTTCTGCATTTTCACCTCCACCCTGCGGCTTTCCGCCTTCGGGTTTTGGCATCAATGCTTTGCGGCTCAATTTGAATTTACCTGTTTTCGGGTCAACACCTACGAGTTTCACTTTAACCATATCGCCTTCTTTGAAGAGGCCATCCATGGTCTCGAGGCGTTTCCAGCTGATCTCGCTGATGTGGAGCAAGCCTTGTTTGCCTGGCATAAATTCCACAAACGCACCAAACTCCTTGATTCCCTTAACCGGGCCCTCGTATACATCGCCCACTTCCGGGGTTGCGGTGATGCCTTTGACCCATGTAACGGCTTTATCGAGGCTTTCTTTGGACGCAGAGAAGATGCTCACCTCTCCGGTATTGCCCACCTCTTCGATGTTGATGGTTGCACCTGTTTCGCGCTGGATCTCCTGGATCACTTTACCACCCGGCCCGATCACCGCACCAATGAATTCCTTGTCGATGATCAGCTTGATCATACGTGGCGCATGTGGTTTTACTTCCGGACGGTGTTCAGGCATACACTCATACATTGCATCCAGGATGTGCAAACGTCCTTTTCTTGCCTGTTCGAGCGCTTCCATCATCACTTCCATCGACAGACCGTCTACTTTGATGTCCATTTGAACACCGCAGATCCCATCGCGGGTTCCGGTTACTTTGAAGTCCATATCACCCAGGTGATCTTCATCACCAAGGATATCGGTCAGGATCGCGTATTTACCGTCTGCCCTGGTGATCAATCCCATCGCAACACCACTTACGTGCTTTTTGAAAGGAACGCCGGCATCCATTAATGCCAGTGAGCCTGCACAAACGGTGGCCATAGAAGAGGATCCATTGCTTTCGAGGATATCGCTTACTACGCGAACCGTGTAAGCATACGTGCTCGTATCCGGCATCATCTGCCTGAGGCTGCGCAACGCGAGGTTTCCGTGGCCCACTTCCCTTCTGCCCACACCACGCATCATTTTCACTTCGCCTGTTGAGAACGGAGGGAAATTGTAGTGGAGGATAAACTTGCTGTATTCCGATTTTGCTGCACTTTCCGCCAGCAATTCATCTAATTTAGTACCGAAAGTAACCGTTGTAAGTGATTGAGTTTCACCACGGGTGAACAAAGCCGAACCGTGTGGGGTTGGCAAGGGTTCTGTTTCCATGGCCAGCGGGCGAACCTCGTCGAGTTTGCGGCCGTCGAGACGGATCTTATCGTCGATCATCATGTTCCGTACCACTTCCCATTTCAGGTCCTCGTAGTATTTCTTAGCGAGTTTTTTCTCCAGGTCTGTTGCCTCTTCGCCCAATGAAGCGATCAGCTCGTCTTTCAGCGCGCTGTACGCATCGCTTCTTTCGTGCTTCGAAGAACCCTTCTTTGAGATCTCATAAACCCTGTCTTTTGCGAAAGCGTTCACTTTTTCCATGATCGCGTCGTCGGAAGGCGGTTTTTTATAGTCCCTTACGGTTGTAATGCCTTTTTTGGCCCTCAGTTCCTGTTGTGCCTTGATGTGGATGCGGATGGCATCGTGTGCGAGCTGAAGCGCTTTAACGAGGTCGGCCTCGCCGCACTCTTTCGCTTCACCTTCCACCATCATCAGGTTCTTTTCGGTAGCCGCAATGATGAACTCGAGGTCCGATGCTTTCATTTGCGAGCGGGTCGGGTTGATGATGAATTCACCATTGATCCTTCCTACACGAACTTCGCTGATGATCTCTTTCACCGGGATATCCGAAACTGCCAGTGCAGCAGAGGCTGCAAGACAGGCAAGTGAATCCGGAAGAACTTCATCATCGCTTGAAATAAGGCTTACAAGTACCTGAACATCACAGAGATAATCTTCCGGGAACAATGGACGCAGTGCGCGGTCGATCAGGCGGCTGGTGAGGATCTCGTAATCGTTTAAACGGGCTTCTCTTTTGAAGAATGACCCTGGTATGCGGCCGGCGGAAGCAAATTTTTCCTGGTAGTCTACGCTCAAAGGAAAAAAGTCCTGCCCTTCTTTTGGTTCTTTATTGGCTACAACGGTAGCTAAAATAACACAGTTGCCCTGGCGAACGGTAACGGCACCATCTGCCTGGCGGGCTAATTTTCCGGTCTCGATGAAAACCTCGCGGCCTCCACCCAGATCGAAGCTCACACTGATTGGTTGTGATAACATAATCTGATTTTGTAATACGGGAACGGGAAAAGGTAGGATTTGTACTAACAGGTCCGTGATCCCTTGTTAAGAATAGCGAAGCAAAAACAGGTATGAACAGAAATGACTATTCCCAACCGCTTAAAACCGACAGTTGGGAATAGCACTTTTCATACGTCTTGATTATTTTCTCAGGCCTAATTTCTCGATCAAAGCACGGTAACCTGTAAGGTTGTGCTTTTGCATGTAGGCGAGTAAACGTTTGCGTTTACCAACCAGCATCATCAGGCCACGCTGGGTGGAATGGTCGTGCTTGTTAGCTTGTAAATGTTTGGAAATCTGTGAAATACGTTCAGTCAGCAAGGCAACCTGCGCTTCGATTGAACCAGTGTTGGTGGCGTTTCCACCAAATTCAGCAAAAATACTTGCTTTCTTTTCTGTTGTTAAATAAGGCATCTCAAAATGTTTAAAAAGACTCCGGAATGGTTTCTTATGTTTTTTTTATCGGGTGCAAAGGTAGGACAATGTTCGGAATTATCGAATTTTTTGTGCAGCTATTAATGCGGCTTTGGGCTTTGCCCGTGGGTGGTTCTCCGCGGGGCAATTTACCAAAATCAACCAAAGACCGCGGTTGGGCTCTGTGTGTGAACAAAACAATCAAAGACGGTAACCAATAGTTATGGCCAACTACCGAAGCCGGTAACCAAAACTAGCAGCTTTTGCTTAATCTTGCAATTCAATCCGCAGCGCATGTTTGGTGTTACAATTTTAGGGAACAATTCGGCCATCCCGGCTTACGACAGGCACCCGACGGCGCAGGTGGTTACGCTGAACGACCAGTTGTTCCTCATCGATTGTGGCGAGGGCACGCAGATGCAAATAGCCAGGTACCGCATACGCAGGAGCAAGATCAACCATATTTTTATTTCGCACCTGCATGGCGATCATTATTTCGGGTTGATCGGACTGATCACCAGCATGGGCCTTCTTGGCCGCGAGCAGGAACTTCACCTGCATGCCCCGGCCGGGTTAAAAGCCATCATCGACCTGCAGCTGGAAGTGGCGGCCATTACCCTGCCCTTCACGCTTACTTTTCATGCGCTGGAGGGCGAAGGGATGCTGGTGGATACGCCGAAATTCAGCGTAGAGAGTTTCCAGACCTGGCACAGGATCCCCTGCTGGGGCTTTATCATACGGGAGAAAAGGAAACCAAGAAAGATCGTTAAAGAAAAAACCGTAGCCAACGATATACCGGCCGCTTTTTACGAGCGTTTGAAAGACGGAGAAGATTATGAAACAAAAGACGGCCGCATCATTGCCAACGAATCTGTAACCATCGCTAACAAACCCGCCAGGAGCTATGCTTTCTGCGCCGATACAAAATTTGATGAATCGCTCTGCGAAAAAACAAAAGGCGTTACGGTAATGTACCACGAGGCCACTTACCTGAAAGACCTTACCGAAAGAGCCGATGCCCGTTTTCACTCAACCGCCGAACAGGCCGCTACCATCGCCCTGCGTGCAGGCGTTCAGAAATTACTGATCGGGCATTTCAGCAGCAAATACGACAGGCTGGATGCTTTTCTCGAGGAGGCGCGTGAAGTGTTCCCGGAAACGGAGTTGGGTATTGAGGGGGTTACTTATAAGATCTAGGTCCTGTTTTTTTTCGATCTCGCGTAATAAAAATCACGCCTGATCTCCTTCGGCACCGTTGTTCCCTCTGAAATATAGGTTCCCTCGATCCATGCATGCAACGAATCGCTGTTCACAAACTCATAGATCACGCGCTGCGGAAAATCGTGTTGCGGGTTTGAGAAAGTGAAGCGTGTGCCTTTTACTTCCACCAGTTTGAACGCAACAGGTTTTGAATCGTTTTGATTGGCCGTGGTTGCAATGTAATTGACCTCCTCTCCCTTCAGCGTAAGCTCAACGGTTTCGAGCTGCATCGTATCCTTTCCTTTAACGCGGTAAGAAATGCCGGTGAACCCGTTGCTGTTCTTTCGCTTCCATTCTTCACAGGTAACAGATACTTTTGACTGCATCACCCATGTTCCGCCCACCAATTGCTGCAATTGCTGAAAAGACGATGCCTGCTTCGCCGGCGCGAATGAAAAAAGGATCATCAACCCTGAAATGCCTATTCCTGTTTTCATCTTTTAATAATTCATCAGCCATGTATAAAAAGAAGGGAACTCCTGCCGCCAGGTAGCTTCGCGGTGTTTACCGAGCGGGTCGGTAATGAGCCTGATCGAATAACGCTGGTTCTTCTTTAAAAGCTCCGCCATCTTCTCGTTGTTGGGCACCATGTTGGCCGGTTCCATTTTGCCTGCGTACATATAGAAACGAGGCATCTGCGTGGCCGTGGTGGTAAATTTTTCTGCGTCGGTAAAAATTTCAGGCGTTACCCAGAACGATGCAGAGAAAATTCCTCCTGCACCAAATACTTCCGGGTATTTGATCATCGCGTAAAAGCTGATGAGGCCGCCAAGGCTGCTCCCCGCAATAAATGTATTTTCCGGCCCCTTCTTTGTCCGGTATTTTGAATCGATGAAGGGCTTCAGCGTTCTTACGATGAACTCAAGGTATTGTTTGCCCTCGCCCTTCCCGTTTTTTGCATCGTCGTAGGGATTGTATTCGGTTGTCCGTTTGTCTCCGCCATTGTCTATCCCTATCACAATACATTCCTTTCCCGTTTTCTGCTGCAGTGTATCCAGCGCCTCATCTACTCCCCATTCGCCGTAGGGCGCCGTTTGTTCGTTGAACAGGTTTTGCCCGTCTTGCATATACAATACCGGGTACAGTTTTGAGGAATTGGCATATCCTTTCGGAAGGTAGATCCAGACCCTGCGCTTCCTGCCCAGTTGCGGCATGTTGAAGGCGGTATCTACGATGCGCACCTGCGGACTTGCCGTGTATTTTTTGGGTACTTCGGGATAATCGTCTTTCCATCCCGCCACGGTAAATTCTTTTGATACGTCTTCGTTCACTTCCAGAACACGGTCGGGAATGTCTCTGCCATCTGCGGTGGTTTCGAGTTTGTCCTGTGCGCCGCGCGAGAATTTAAAGGCATACGTACCGGCTGCAAAATCTCTCAGCACGATGCTTTTGCGGCTTCCGCCGAAGGGTTTCAGTTTGTAGTTCTCATCCCTGGGGTTCCAGTTGTTGAAATTGCCGGTGATGTAGATATCATCGTTCTTCTTCGTTGCCACATCCGTAACAACCAGCCGGACGGTGAACTGCGCGCCCGCCTGCAGCGACAACACCATGCACCAAACGAAAACTATTTTTTCCATGTGAACAATTTACGAAAGGAAGGCAGACAAAACAAAAAGACAAGGGAACCGGACCATGCTTTTAACAATACCCGGTTGCCTTGTCTTCTATCCTTTTGTTTCCCTTACTTCTTAATCCAGTATCTCAACATCTTTCGGATACTTTGCCTTGTTGAACACAAATGCCGCATCAGGCAATGTTGCATTGAGATTGAGGTTCGAGATCTTTACTTCGGTAATATTGTTGCTTTTGTCCAGGATCTTTGCCCTTGAGAAAGCGCTTTTTGCCTTATCGATGAACAGGTTCACTTTCTGGAAGTTCTTCCTGCTGTCGATCGGCTTCATCTCTATTTCGGAAAATGCGCCGGGTGTTGGAAGAAGTTTGTAGGTAAAATCTTTGTCGTAGGCCCCCGCGAGTAATTTTTGCGGGCTCAGGGTCTGGCTGCTCTCTTCAACCGAGGTTTTGGTAATGGTTTTTTCGCCATCGTAACGGTACACGTTCACACCGTCGCAGATGATCTCTGTTTTGCCTTGTTTGATCACATATTTCTCGCCTTTCATCTGGATGGTCGCATTCTGTGTGCCGTTCGATTTCCCTTTGCTGGTAACGGAGCTGAGCGAACAATTGGCCGTAATGCCTTTCGCCGTTTTCACTTTGGCGCCTACAGCGTCCAGTACTTTTTTTGCAGCCGGATCGTTTTGTGCGGCGGCCATTCCCGCGAATAACAAAAGAGCTACAACACCTGCAGATAATTTTTTCATCAGTATTTCAATTGGGTGGGCAAATATAAGTGTTTGACGGAAGCCGATGGTCCAGGTTTAAAATTTAAAAGTCCAAAGGCCTGGAAAAAATGGAACAGGATTGTTAAAATATTGCAGGAAGGAAAAAGATTGTTAAATAACTTTCTTAGTTCATCCATTTCTAAACCATCGAATCCAGGAACTCCTGTAGTTCCATTTCCGATTTGAACAGTACCTCGCGGGCCTTGCTTCCCTGGTTGGGGCCCACTACGCCAGCTGCTTCCAGTTGGTCCATCAGCCGGCCGGCGCGGTTGTAGCCGAGTTTCATGCGGCGCTGTATAAGGGATGTAGAGCCCATCTGGCTTGAGACAATGAGTTTTGCCGCGTCTTCAAACAACGGGTCGCGATCGCTGGCGTCAAAATCTTTTCCTTCCATGTCTTTTTCATCCACGTATTCGGGCAAAAGAAATGCCTGCGGGTAACCGCGTTGGTCGCCGATGAATTCGCATACGCCTTCCACTTCGGGGGTATCCACGAATGCGCATTGCAGGCGGGTGATCTCTCCGTTGTAACTCACCAGCATATCCCCTTTCCCGATCAGCTGCTCTGCGCCGCCCGCATCGAGAATGGTGCGGCTGTCGATCTTACTCGATACCTTAAATGCGATACGCGCAGGGAAATTCGCTTTGATCGTACCGGTAATGATGTTTACCGAAGGGCGCTGCGTTGCGATGATCAGGTGGATACCGATGGCGCGCGCAAGCTGAGCAAGGCGTGCAATAGGCATTTCAACTTCTTTACCGGCGGTCATGATCAGGTCGGCAAACTCATCCACCACCAACACAATGAATGGCAGGTATTGGTGCCCTTTTTCGGGGTTCAGTTTGCGCGCCGTAAATTTCTCGTTGTATTCGCGGATGTTTCGGCAGCCTGCTTCTTTCAGGAGATCGTAGCGGTTGTCCATTTCTATACAAAGCGCATTGAGCGTGTGTACCACTTTTTTGGTATCGGTAATGATCGATTCTTCTTCACCCGGCAATTTGGCCAGGAAATGTTTTTCGATCACACGGTACAGGCTCAACTCCACTTTCTTCGGATCTACCAATACGAACTTTAATTGCGAAGGATGTTTTTTATACAGCAGCGAAACAAGGATCGCATTCAGGCCAACCGATTTACCCTGCCCGGTTGCACCCGCCATCAACAGGTGCGGCATGCTGGCGAGGTCAACGATAAAGTTTTCGTTGTCGATTTTTTTGCCGATGGCGATCGGTAAGGAGAAGGCGCTCGACTGGAACTTTTCGGAAGCGAGCAGTGTTTTCATGCTTACTACCGACTTGCGCACATTCGGCACTTCAATACCGATCGTTCCCTTACCCGGTATCGGCGCGATGATGCGTATGCCAAGTGCGGCAAGGCTCAATGCGATATCATCTTCCAGGTTCTTGATGCGGCTGATGCGCACACCCGGCGCCGGCACGATCTCGTACAGGGTTACCGTTGGCCCAACCGTGGCCGCGATGCGCTGGATGGCGATGTCGTAATTTTTCAGGGTGGCGATGATCTGGTTCTTGTTTGTTTCCAGCTCTGTGGGATCATGAACGATCTTTTCGCTGCCATGGGTTTCAAGCAGATCGATGGATGGATATTTGTAATCCTTCAGATCAAGCGTAACATCGTATTTAGACCCGATCTTGCCCGGGGCCGCTTTCACAGGGATCTCTTCCTCCTCTTCCTCTTCTTCGGGCGTTTCTTTGATCTCAAGCTCGAGATTCGGCGCCGCCGCCCTTGGTGCCGGCGGGATCGTTGTTACATGGTGCACCGGTTCAGGAATCTCTTCTCCTGTTTCTGCATCTTCCTCCTCCTCCGGTTCTTCTTCCTCAACCTCTTCTTCTTCTTCTTTTTCTATCATGTCGAACTCGGTCATAGGATTTGCGGCGCCTGCCTGTGGCATGATCACAACAACGCCTTTGCCATCGTTCTTCATTTTGTTATTGCTTACCGGCTCTTCGGGGTCTTCTTCAACCATTCCCGCAGGCGCGGCTTCTTCTTCCTCTTCTTCGCCGTTCCATTGTTTGAAAACAGGCTGTTCATCGTCTTCTGTAAGCGGCATTACCTTGTTTTCCGCTTTTTTACCGCTGCTGAATTTCCAGTCTGGCACTTTGAACACCGGGTTGAAACGCCAGATGAAATAGCTGAACACGGCCAGCAGCAGCACCGCTCCCGTTCCTACATTACCGATCCATTTGATGGACCATTCTGTAAGCAGTTCGCCAACCGCACCGCCCCAGGAGAATTCACTTCCACGGGCAACAAAGGCGCAGGCCATGCTGAGCACGAGTAGTCCTACGAGAACATATTTGAGGTTGCGTAAAAGGCTGAATATTTTTTTCCCGAAAAGAAGGTTCACCCCCAGCACAAAAAAAGTGGAGCAGAATAAAAACGAAGCGAGGCCAAAACCCTTGTAGATCATGCCATGCGCCACGTAAGCGCCCAGCACACCCAGCAGGTTGGTGACCTTGACATCATCCGTTGCAAAAATGCGGATACCGAACTGGTGCACTTTGTCCTGGTCTTCCTGCCAGGTAAACAGGTACGAGGTGAGTGAGATAAATAGAAAAATGGTAAGCAACAAACTTGCTGCTCCGGCTATTTTGGCGGTGCGTTCATCCTTCACAACTTCCGTTACCGTAACTTCAGCTTCCTTGTCTGCATTGAGTTTCTCGGGGCTTGGCGGTGGCGGCGTTTTCTTTTTTAAGCTGTTGGCCATGGTAACAAATATAAGCCATGCCACACAGCAGAAACCGTTACGGCGGGTGTATGTGCAAAACTGGGCACAGGTTTAACAGTTTTCCACGTTCACGCTTTTTTCTTTACGAGCCCGAATGCCAGGCAGATCCATCCCGCCACAAGAAGTAAACCTCCCAATGGCGTAACGGGGCCGGCCCATTTCATTGGAACTTCCAGCACTTCGCCGAAGGCAAGCAGGTAAAGCGAGCCGCTGAAGAAAAGGGTTCCGAGGATGAAAAGCTGGCCCGCCGCCTTCATCAATTTACCGGGATACTGGCCATACAAAACCCCGGTAAGTGCCAGTGCGAACACATGGTAAAACTGGTAGCGTACCGCTGTTTCGAATGCGTTGAGCATTTTCTCGTCGGTAAGCAGTTCTTTGAGTTTGTGTGCGGCGAAGGCGCCCAGTATTACAGCGAGTGCGCCCATGAATGCGGCAATAACAAGGAATCTTTTATGCATGTTGTTTGATGATGCGGGCAAAACCTTCATCGCTGATGGCTTCACCCTGTAAACGATAAGTTGACTGGCCGTAAACAGAAGAACGCTCTGCGAGTTTGTTGTCCAGGAATTGCAACAGCGCTTCGTCTGAAAGATCTTTGATCAAAGGGCGATGGTCCCTGCCCGGTTTGAGCCGTTCGGCCAGAACGGTAACCGGCTCATCGATCCAGATGGTAACACCGTTTTTGTTCATCCAATCCATGTTATCCAGGAAACACGGCGTTCCTCCGCCCGTTGCGAGTACAAATGTTTTCTTCTCGCCAAACCAGCGCAATACCCTGGACTCTGTTTTGCGGAAATAATCTTCCCCGTCTTCGGCAAAAATCTCTGCAATGCTTTTTTCTTCGTGCGACTCAACCAGGAAATCAAGATCATACCCACCTACCTTCCACTTCTTAGAAAGTTTTTTGGCCCAGTAGCTTTTCCCCGTGCCCATCATGCCGATGAGGAATAATTTCATGAAACGCAATATTATCAATTCCTAATTACTAATTCCTAATTCACAATGTAGATTATTTAAAAGCATTCAACCCCGTAACATCCATTCCCGTTATCAGCAAATGTATATCGTGTGTTCCTTCGTAGGTGATTACGCTTTCGAGGTTCATCATATGGCGCATGATGCTGTACTCGCCGGTGATGCCCATACCGCCTAGCATCTGTCTTGCATCGCGGGCAATATTGGTGGCTATCTCGCAGCTGTTCCTTTTTGCCATGCTGATCTGCTGTGGTGTTGCCTTGCCTTCGTTCATCAGAACACCGAGGCGCCACACAAGCAGTTGTGCCTTGGTGATCTCTGTGATCATTTCCGCCAGTTTTTTTTGCTGCAGCTGGAAACCGCCGATGGGCCGGTCGAACTGCACCCGCTCCTTCGCGTAGCGCAGCGCCGTATCGTAACAATCCATTGCCGCACCCAGTGCGCCCCAGGCGATGCCGTAGCGGGCCTTCGACAAACAGCCCAACGGCCCTTTCAATCCTTTCACATTGGGTAAGATGTTTTCCTTCGGCACCTTTACATTATCAAAAACGAGTTCTCCCGTTGCGCTTGCGCGCAGGCTCCATTTGCCATGCGTGGTTGGTGTTGAAAAACCTTCCATGCCGCGCTCCACGATCACTCCCCGGATCTCGTCCTGCTCATTTCTCGCCCATACAACCGCCACCTGTGCAAAGGGCGCATTGCTGATCCACATTTTTGCGCCGTTGAGGATCACATGGTCGCCCGCATCCTTGATATTGGTAAGCATGCCCGCGGGATTGCTTCCATGGTCAGGCTCAGTAAGCCCGAAACATCCCAGCCATTCGCCGCTCGCCAGTTTGGGCAGGTATTTGTTGCGTTGCTCCTCGTTTCCGTACGCATAGATCGGGAACATCACCAGGCTCCCCTGCACGCTGGCGGTGCTGCGCACACCGCTGTCGCCGCGCTCCAGCTCCTGCATCATCAATCCATAACTGATGTAATCCAGTCCGCCACCGCCGTATTGCTCCGGAACCGTGGGCCCGAAACAGCCCAGGTCGCCCATCTGCTTAACGATCTGTTGCGGGAACTCCGCTCGCTGGGCGTAGTCTTCGATGATGGGTGAGATCTCCTTCTTCACATAGGCACGTACCGACTCGCGGATCATTTTGTGCTCTTCGGTAAGAAGATCGTCCAACATAAAGTAGTCGGGTGACTGGAATAGATCTGTCCTGGCAGCCATGGGTGTTGTTTTATAATACGCCGCAAAAATAAAGGGAAGCGCCGAGCGGGCGGTGTTTTCGGGGGTGTTTATTTGGCGGGACGGAAAATTTCGGGGTGGTTTTCCAACCTTTTGGTGTTTGGGTTCTCCTGTTAGGGATCATTCACTACTAAATCCTTTGTATGACAATCAATACCACCTGGCTCTCAAGAATATTGCTTTGCCTGTTCACCCTTTTTATTGTGCTTGCGCTTTCCGCGCAGGAGAAGGATGCTTACCTGTGGCCCGTGAACCTGCAGAAAGATTACAGCAAATCTTATCCCGTGGGCAACGAAACCATTGTACTTGCCAACCGGTATGGGGCGATGAAAATCGAGACATGGGACAAGAACGAAGTAAAAGTGGATGTTCACGTTTCGGTTGGTTCCCATTCGAACGAATATGCCAAACAGGCGCTGGAAAAGATCTCGGTAACGGACAAGAAAGAAGGCGACCGCATCGAATACCAGACCCAGATAGAGAGCTGGACCTACGATAACAATGGCGGGCATGAGTTCAGGATCGATTACGTTGTGCACCTGCCCGCAAATGCAAAGCTGATCGCAGAAAACAATTTCGGCCCGCTTACCATAGGAGACTACAAAGGAGAATCAGAACTTTATTGCAGGTATGGAACGCTTACGGCCGGTAAGCTGCTCAACAATAAATCCATCGCGGTGCATAATGGGCGTGCGAAGATCCAGCAGGTGAACGAGGGGAAAGTATTGTTCCGCTATTCGAGGGTAGACATCGAAAAATTATCCGGGAAAATCAGCGGCGGTTTTGAATACTGTAACAGCATTGATATGCCGGTAGACAATGCATTAACCGAACTGGAGCTGAAGAACAATTACACCAACCTGTACCTGATGGCGGCAAAGGATTTCTCTGCCAATTACGACATCACCACCAACAATGCAAGGGTTACCGGGAAGAATGATATCGTGATAAAGGAAGAGCTTGCCAACCCCAACACCAGCAGAACGAACAATTTTAACCCGGTACACAAATACACGGGCAGTTTGGGAAAAGGCGGCGGAACCATGATCAATATCAAAAGCAATTACGGAAACATCCGCGTATTGTAATGCCTTTGTAGAAAGGCCTGCCCGGTTATACATTTTTAAAGCTTTGTGCAAAACACAAAGCTTTTTTTGTAACGATTCTGCAACCCGGACGTTTATACCCTGTAAACCAAAGCCTGTGCGGCAAAATGCACAGTAAAACTACAGCCCCATGCAACATTCTATTCTTTCCGGTGACTTTATTATAAACCCCGTACCGCAACTGAACCCTGATATGACTGTAGACACGCTGGTTGAACGTTGCGTAAAGGGCGACAGGGATGGTTTCCGTTTGCTGTACAACCACTACGCCAAGGCCATGTACAATACGGCGTTGCGGATCGTGAACAATGCGGCGGATGCGGAAGACATCCTGCAGGAGGCATTCAGCGATGCGTTCCGTTCTTTGGAATCCTTCAGGAACCGCTCAACGTTTGGGGCCTGGTTGAAAAGGATCGTGATCAATAAATCGATCAACAAAGTAAAACGCGAAAGAAAAAGATGGGTGGAAGTTGATATGGAATCGATCGATGGTTACCAGATCGATGAACCTGAAATTGATGAGGATGATTTTGTGTACAAGGTAGAAAGCATCAAACAGGCGATGAAACAGTTACCGGATGGATACCGGACGGTATTATCCCTCCATCTTGTTGAGAACTATAAACACGAAGAGATCGCGGGCATGCTGGGTATTGCACATGCAACGGTTCGTACGCAATACATAAGGGCAAAGAAAAAATTACTGGAGATCATCAGTCAAAATAACCTGTCATGAAAAACAAACTGGAAAGATTTGTGAACACGCACCGTGAGTCGTTTGATTCGGAACTACCGGGTGATCACGTGTGGGATGCAATAGACACAACACCGCACAGCAAAGGAAAGCTCATACAATTTTTCACGCGAACGCGTGTTGCGGCATCGCTGCTCGTGCTTGTGAATGCGGTTGTGATCCTTGTGCTGCTGCAACGCAAACCCGAAGCCAACATAGCGGCAACACCGGTTGCGCCGCCGACAGAGCAGGTTGACGATAAAAAAGAGAAGCCCGAACAAACGATCGACCAGATCTCCCGCGTAGTGGAAATAAAACAGGCGGCTTTGAAAGAGATCGAATCATCCAACCCATTTCTATATAAAAAATTCACAGCAGCCTTTTCTCAATTGAGCAGCAATTACAGGGAGCTTGAAAAAGAACTGGCCACACAGCCCAATAAAGAAGCGCTTTTAGAAGCAATGATCCAGAACCTCGGTCTGCAGCAGGAGTTACTGAATCAACAGTTGTCGATTTATCAAAAACTAAAACAACAAAAAAATGAAAAGGTCAATAAAAATATTTAGCCTGTTCCTACTTCTCGCCAATGCCGTATTTGCAAAAAACACAGGAGATACCGAGAGTGAAAAATCAAAAAACTACAGCAAAACGTATGCGGTAGGCAGCAATGATAAAATTGTACTGAGCAATACTTTTGGCGATCTCAGGATCAGTACCTGGGCAAAGAATGAGATCAAGGTTGATGTAACCATTACGGTTAAAGCACGCACCGACGAGCGCGCGCAGAAAATAATGGACCGGATCGCCATCGAGGATGGAAAAAACGGCGCCGAGATCTTTTTTAAAACACGTGTGGGCGATAAGAACGACGACGACGGCGGGGGTGAACAGCACAACAACGAGAACTCCAGTTTCAAGATCAATTACACCGTTTATCTCCCCGCCTATGCAACACTCGATGCGAGCAACAGCTTCGGCGAACTTTCCATTGGCGATTACGATGGTACCATTACCCTTACCAGCAGTTTTGGTATGCTCACCGCAGGGAAACTGGCCAAACCGAAAAAAGTAAACCTGCAGTTCGGAAAGAAAACATCGGTGATCGAAGGCATGGATGGCGGGACACTGCGCATCGGTTTTTCAAAAGCACAGGTGAACAAACTCAGTGGTGACGTGGTTGCAGATCTCAACCAGACAGGAGCGATCCTCCTCAAACTCGACAACGGATTGAAAAAACTTGATCTCAAAAATAATTTTGGAAACGTTTTTATCGATGCCCCTAAAAACCTGAACGCCAATTTCAGGATCAAAACCAGCTTCGGCAACTTTTCGAACCAATCTTCGTTTGCGGTGGGCAAAAGCGGGGACGACGATGACGATGATGAAAGAGGCGCCTTCAACAGCCGCAGTTACGCCGGCAAAGCCGGTAGCGGCACCGCCCCTGTAACGATCAAAAGCAATTTCGGGAAGATTACGTTGGGACACGATCTTTCGCCGGATGCGCTTACAGCGGGCAAAGCCACAGGCAAACCTTCACGGAGTTGATGGTAAGCGAAGTAATAATCTCCTCCCGCTACGAGACAAAAAAAGCCGTTCAAAACTGAACGGCTTTTTCAATGAATTTAATTCTCTTCTTCTTCTTCACCCGGTGCTCCTCTTCTAGCCCCGCCACCACCTTTAGGGCCGCTTTGTTCGATCTCGCGGTTCATCTCGTTGATGTCAACCGGGCGAGGCGTCCTGTCGCCCATCAGGTGCTCCGTGAAGTAATCGGCCATGCGCCAAAAGAAATACTCGGTCATATCGCCATAACCGTGTCTTTGCCCGGGCAGGATCACAAGGTCAAAACGTTTGTTGGCTTTGATCAACGCGTTCGCAACACGGGTGGTGTTACCGGGGTGTACGTTGTTATCGATATCGCCTGTTGACAACATCAGGTGGCCTTTCAGGTTCTTAACGAGGTCCTGGTTTTTCTCGATGTTGTACAGGAAAGAGGTATCGCCCTTATCGGTGATCGTTTCTTTCACGCCATGGTGTTGTTCGCTCCACCAACGGTTGTAGATAGAGTTATCGTGGTTACCCGATGAAGAAACCGCCACTTTAAAGAAATCAGGATACACGAGCATGGCTGCCGTACTCATAAATCCACCACCGGAATGCCCGTGGATACCCACACGCTCAACATCGATGTAAGGATAACGGTCGGCGAGCTGTTCCGCTGCGGCCTTCTTATCAGCCAACCCATAATCGCGCAGGTTGCCGTAACCAAAGTTGTGGTACCACTTGCTGCGCGCCGGGTGACCGCCTCGGTTGCCCATGGTGATCACAACGAAACCGAGTTGCGCAAGACGTTCGGTCCTGTCCATACCGCGGCTGAACGATTTGTTCACCGCTTCTGTTTGCGGGCCGGGGTAAACGTACTCGATAACAGGGTATTTTTTTGTGGAATCAAAATCGAATGGTTTGTACATCACACCATAGATATCGGTGATGCCATCGTCTGCTTTTACTTTGAAAGTGGTAGGGAACTTATAACCGGTAGACATCAGCGAGCTCAGGTCGGCGGTTTCGAGATCCAATATCTTCCTGCCATCGGCCGCATAAAGCGTTGATTTGGGAACGGTGTTCACCCTCGAGTAATTGTCTACAAAATAGGTTTTTGAATCGTTGATGCTCATGGCGTGTTCAAACTCGCCCGGGTTCAGCAATTTGAGGCCGGTGCCATCGAAATTTACTTTGTAGGCGTGCAGGTAGTAAGGGTCTTCGCCATTTTCTTTTCCATTTGCGGAGAAATAAACAATGCGTTTTGCATCATCTATGCCCATGATGTTTTCAACGTGATAGGTTCCCGAAGTGATCTGGTTTTTCAGTTTACCATTCTCATCGTACAGGTACAAATGCGCATACCCATCCCGTTCGCTCCATTGGATGAGCTCTTTGCCATCGTTCACGAGGCCGAGCCTTCTTGTTTCGATGTAGGTATTGAAACGCTCCTGAATCAAAGGTTTTACGGCACCGGTATTCACATCAACAACGCAAACGTCTACCCGTTTGAGGTCGCGTCCCGTGCGTGTGAAATAGAATTTATCATTTGTTCCCAACCATTTCAATGCGCGGAAATCATCGTCGCGTGTATTGATCTTTCCCGGATCGGCCCATAAAGAAATGGTCTGGTCCTTAAACGCAGACAATACCATCTCTTTGTTCGTCATATTGGTCATATCAAAGAGGTAGACATGGTCAACCGGCGCTTCTTTCTCACCGGGCATCCAGTATTTGTACGTTTCAAGCGTAGGGCGCGGATCGCTGAGGGCGTTGAGCACCCAGAGGTCTTTCACCTTGCGGTTGTCGGTGCGCTCGATCACAAAATGTTTCGAGTCGGGCGACCAGAACGCGAATACCGACTTACGTTTTTTCCTGTTCTTTTCTTTGTCAACATTGTTCTCATTGCCTTCAGAGCCGTATGCAAAATTCTCAACGCCGTCTGTTGTCAAAGCTTTTTCAACGATGGTTGAATCGTCTTCGTTCTTCAGCGCTTTTTCATAATTGGCCTTGTCCATCCAGAACAGGTTCTGGTTGCGTGCGAAGATCACGAGGTTGCCATCGGGCGAAACAGAGGCCCAGTTGGGTTTGCGTTTTGGTTTTTTGAAATCGCTCAGTTCAACCAGTTCGCCTGTGTTGAGGTTGTATTCAAAATAAAAGGTCTTTTTTTCTTTTACGGGAGGCGTACCTTTTTTAGCGGTGCTGTCTTTTTTCTCGATCTCTTCCGTGCTTTTCACTTCAAACTGGATCCAGTTCTCGTCTTTGATGAAACGCATACTGTCGAGCCCCAGGTGCTGCGCATCAAAAGGATCTTTCACAATGCGGGTGATCTTTGCAGCGAGATCGGCATTGTCGAACAACAATTTCTTTTCTCCTTTTGCCGGATCAACGATGTACCATTTTTTTCCGTCGGTGGTTTCATACTCGTACCAGAAACGGTCGGTTTTTTTCAGCCAATGCGGATCCACGCTGGTAGAAAAAACGAGTTTGCCGATCTTCTTCGGGGAAAAACGAGAGGCAAGCTGGTAATTTGATTTTATGACCGGCGCGTTCTGGGCGAATGCGGCCGTGGATAGTGCAACAAGCAGAATAAGCAGGAAGCTTCTCATGTATTTAAATTTTTAGTTTTGGAAGCAATGAAAATAAAGCAAACGGGATAAAATAAACAACCATTTGTCAAAAACCGCCTAAATCCGCTCAATTAACCGGTGAATCCATAAAAAATACAATGCCGTGAAGCGTGAAATTCAATTTTCACACTGCTTCCTTCGTACTTTGCGCCAAACGATTGTCATGTCTTTCACAACCGATCTGGATTTCGCGCTCCGCGCCGATGCGGAGGATGCGCTGGCCCCTTTCAAAAACGAATTTCATTTCCCGCAGAAAAACGGGAAGGATGTGATCTATTTCTGCGGAAACTCGCTTGGGCTCCAGCCCAGGAATGTGGAGGGGGCCATCCAGGCAGAACTCGATACATGGAAACAGGAAGCCATTGGCGGCTATTTCGGCGGAAAAAACCCATGGCTTTTTTACCAGGATTATTCCAAACCCACTCTTGCAAAGATCGTTGGCTGCCACGAAAAAGAAGTTACGGTGATGAACACACTCACGGTAAACCTTCACCTGCTCATGCTGAGTTTTTACAAACCGGCCGATGGCCGCTATAAAATAATGATGGAGGCAGGCGCCTTCCCTTCCGACCAGTATGCCGTGGAAACACTGGTAAAACATTTTGGCCTCGACCCGGCCGATGCCATCATAGAAATAGCGCCGCGCGATGGGGAGAAGATTTTGCATACGGCAGACATCCTTTCTTCCATTGAACAACACAGCAGCGAACTCGCCCTCACGCTTTTCAGCGGGATGAATTATTACACGGGACAGCTTTTCGATATGCAGGCCATCACCAATGCCGCTCACAAAGCAGGCGCCACAGCGGGTTTCGACCTGGCGCATGTGGCGGGTAATGTTCCGGTAAAGCTGCACGACTGGAACGTTGATTTTGCCGTATGGTGCAGCTACAAATACCTGAATGCGGGCCCGGGTGCCGCAGGTGGCGTGTATGTGCATGAAAGGTTCGCCTCAGACAGCAACACACCGCGTCTTGGCGGCTGGTGGGGCAACGATGAGAAAACGCGTTTTAAAATGGAAAAAGGTTTTGTACCCAAAACCGATGCCAGCGGCTGGAACATCAGCACGGCACAGGTTTTTAATATGGTTAGCCTGAACGCATCACTGGAGCTGTTTGACAAAGCAGGCATTGCAAACCTGCGGGCGAAGAGTGTACAACTCACTGCCTACCTGGAGTACCTGTTGCAACAGTTGCCCAACCTGCGGTTCGAGGTGATCACGCCGGCCGATGCCGGGAGCCGCGGCGCACAGTTATCGCTGTTCTTTAAGGAGCGCGGCAAAGAGATCCACGACAAGATGATCGAAAACGGCATCATCGTAGACTACCGCGAGCCCGGTGTGATACGCGTGGCGCCCGCACCTATGTACTGCAGCTTTGAAGATGTGTTCCGGTTTTATGAAATATTACGAGATCATTTTTAATAGGGGTTGCCACAGATACTTTGTATTTTGTAACGATTGCGCCTCTTAACAATCCATGGATGCGTTGAAAAACGGGAACCGCTAAAACAAACGATCATGACAAAGCATTATTTCACCTGCCTCACCCTTGGCGATTCATACACCATCGGAGAATCGGTTGCCCTGCACGAAAGTTTTCCCTACCAGATGATACAAACGCTACGCAATGATGGATTGCATTTTCATGCGCCAGAGGTCATTGCCAAAACGGGCTGGACGAGCTTTGAACTGGCCGAACATTTACTTCACACAAAACTCAATGAGCAATACGATTTTGTCACACTTCTCGTGGGCGTAAACAACCAATACCGCGGCACACCGGTTAAGGAGTTTGCAGAAGATTTTAATTTCCTGCTGCGCAAAGCGATCCACTTGAGTGGAGAGAAGCCTGATCATGTGATCGTTTTATCCATCCCCGACTGGGGCGTTACACCTTTTGCAAAAGAGAGGAACAGCCAAAAGATAGCCGATGAGATCGATGCGTTCAACAAAGTATGTGAATCTGCAGCGAAAGAACTGGATACGCATTACATCAACATCACAGAAGACAGCCGCAAGGCAAAAGACGACCCTGAACTGCTTGCACCCGATGGTTTGCATTACTCAGAAAAGGCCCACGCGATATGGGCGGAGAAAGCAACGGACATCATCAAACAACTGATCCGTAAGTAACCATTTCTCTTTTAACAGATCCATCTTTTCCAAATTCAAACACAGCGTAGGCAGGATCAAAATCGTGGAACTTTCCGCCCCACCAGTCGCCGCAGATGGAACCATTGCAGTAATATGAAATGCCGCGGTAATTCACATTGTCTTCCATATGGATGTGACCGCTCAAACAGCAACGGATGTTTTTGTACGACCTGAAAAGACCGGTGATCCTTCTCGAATCCACATGCAGCAGCGCGCGTGAAATTTTCCAGTCGCCATTGGCTTCGTTCTTATCATAAAAAACAGCGGAACAAAAAGACACGATGGGAATGTGCGACACAATGCATATGTGCTGCGAGGGGGCCGTTTTTTTCAACTCGTTTTCCAGCCACGCAAATTGTTCCTCGTCTATGCGCGCGATGTAACCGCCATTGTTTTCCTGGGCGCTGTCCAGCACAATGAATTTCCATTCTTTGTGCTCGAAAGTATAATAACGGCCCGGCATCTTGTGCTGGCTGATCACCCAGTTCTTATCATACAAAGGATCATTCTTCACTGCGGGATCGGTCATCTGCCAACCCCACGCATCGTGGTTGCCGATGCAATGGCGGATGGGCAGGCGGTTCTCTTCGTTCAAAACCGTGTTCCAGACATCCCACTGTTTCTGCACTTTTTCTTTGGAAGCATTGAGGGCATCCATAATGGAATCACCGCCGTTCATGATAAAATCAACCGAAGGTTTCAACGCATTCACGTGCCGGTATGCTTTGCGCATGCCGGTTTCGGCGATCTCTGTCGGTTTCACATGCACATCGGTGAGAAAAGCGATCCGAAACGCTGAAGGCTTTGGCGCCGCCGATAAAAAAGATGCGGGCGCAACAGACAGAACAGCTGCGGAAAGCGAGGTTTGCTGGAGAAATTTTCTGCGGTCCATGATTGTGAGGTGAATGTTCAATAGTGAAAATTAAATACCGGCTGCTCCCGGTTTATCACAGTTTAAAGATTTCGCTTTCATCACGCCCCCAAAAGCCCCTTCATCTCATCCTGGTACCCTGCCGCCACGATTTTCGCTTTCTCTGCAAAATCCTCTCCCCCGCCTGCAAAAATGATGGCGCGGCTTGCGTTCACCAGTAGGCCGTAATCGTTGTTCAACCCGTATTTTGTTACTTCTTCGAGGCTTCCCCCTTGTGCGCCAACACCCGGTACAAGCAAGAAATGTTCGGGAATGATCGAGCGTATCGACGCAAGATCACTGGCGCGTGTTGCACCTACCACAAACATCAGGTTACCCGGCGTTCCCCAGGAAGAAACGGTGTGAAGAACGGTTTCGTAAAGACGGCCCCCGTTGTTTTTGCCTGACAAGGCGAGTTGCTGAAAGTCGTTGCTGCCGGCATTGGAAGTGAGACCGAGAACAATGGCCCATTTGTCTTCGTATTCCAGAAAGGGACGTACACTGTCCTCACCCATATAAGGCGCCACGGTTACCGCGTCAAAAGGCAATACTTCAAAAAAAGTTTTTGCATATTGTGATGAGGTGTTGCCGATATCACCGCGCTTTGCATCCGCGATCGTAAAATGCGTTTTGGGAATATGGTGCAGCGTCTGTTCCATCGCCTCCCATCCCTTCAATCCCTGCGATTCATAAAACGCAGTATTGACCTTGTAACTTACGCAATGATCCTTTGTTGCATCGATGATCGCTTTGTTAAACTGGAAAACGCCATCGGGTTGCGACTGCAGGTGTTTCGGGATCTTTGTGACGTCGGTATCCAATCCCACACACAAATAACTTTTTTTCTCCCTGATCTGTTCGATGAGCTGGTTGCGGTTCATGGGACGAAGATAGTTGATTGGTTTATTAATTTTCGGCTGCCGCCCGTTCGATTGATTTAACGGGAGCGTTTGGTGCAATTGATTCAATAAGCAAATAAACTAACAAACCCATAAACCAAAAAACATCCATCTTTGCATTTCTAACGATTCTTTTTATGGAAAAACAAACCATGTATTACGGCGATTACCTGCAGCTCGATAAAATACTGGATGCACAGCACCCGGTGAGTTTTGAAAAAGGCAATGAGCCGGCGCATGACGAGATGCTTTTTATCGTGATCCACCAGGCTTATGAACTTTGGTTCAAACAGATCCGTTTTGAGCTGGATTATGCGATGAAGGTATTTGGACAGGAAAAGATCAACGACAACTCCGAAGACCTCAACCTGGTAAGGCACCGCCTGCGCCGGGTGATCGGTATCATGCAGCTACTGAACCAGCAGGTGAACATCCTGGACACGATGACGCCGCTCGATTTTCTTGAGTTCAGGAACCTGCTCACGCCCTCTTCGGGTTTTCAAAGCAAACAGTTCCGGCTGGTGGAAGCGGCGCTGGGGTTGCAGATAGACCAGCGCCACCAGAAAGATTATTACAAACGCACCAACGAGGGCGGTTTTACCAAAGGCGATTACAACCAGATCTCGGAAACAGAACAACAGAAAAACCTGCTGCAGCTCGTTAACGCCTGGCTGGAGCGGATGCCGTTTTTCAAAGCGGAATACTGGGAGCAATACCAACCCGTTACCGTACCATCTGTAACGCGGCATCCTTTTTGGGACGATTACCGCGATATCTACAAAGCAGGCCTTACGGAGCGTGAACAAAACAAGATCAACGATTTTGACTATGTCTTTTTTGAAAAATTACCGGAGGGATACGCGCCCGAACAACTCGAGCAACTGCGCAGCAACTTCTCTCCCGCGGCGCTTCGTGCCGCTTTGTTTATTATGCTGTACCGCGATTTCCCGGTGTTCCAGACCTCGTACCAGATCCTCGACTCTCTTATCGAAATAGACCATCTTATGAGCAACTGGCGGCACAAACACCTCATCATGGTGCGCCGTATGATCGGCATGCGCGTGGGCACGGGCAATACATCCGGCGCGGGTTACCTGGAGGGCGCGTTGAGCAAGCATTATGTGTATAGAGATTTGTCGGGACTTTCAACTTACCTGATCGAAAGGAAAAGATTGCCGCGGTTGCCGGCAGAACTTGTTAACAATCTCGGCTTCCGTTATTAACGAACGGCAGGGCTGCGGAAGCCAAGAAGGTTATTTGTTATATTTAGCCTGCTAAACCTCCGCTATGCCGCATTCAAAACAGATCATCACGGTCCTATTTTTATTCGCTGTTTCTTTTTCCCTTACGGCACAGAAAACAGACCGCGCGCTTCCTGTGGATCCCAACATAAAGACGGGCAAACTTCGCAACGGCCTCAGGTATTACATCCGTAAAAATGCGGAGCCGAAAAACCGCGCAGAGCTGCGGCTGGTGGTGAATGCAGGCTCTGTGCTCGAAACCGATAAACAGGTGGGCCTTGCACATTTTGTTGAGCACATGGCGTTCAACGGCACGCAACACTTCAGGAAAAATGAACTGGTGAACTTCCTGGAAAGAAGCGGCGTTAATTTCGGGGCCGACCTGAATGCTTCCACTTCGTTTGATGAAACGATCTATGAATTACAGGTTCCTACAGACAGTCCGATGGTGTACAAACAGGCAATGCAGATACTGGAAGACTGGTCGCACGGCATCAGTTTCGAACCCGTAGAAATAGACAAAGAGCGCGGCGTAATCATTGAGGAATGGCGGCTCGGCCGCGGTGCAGATGCAAGGCTGCGCGATAAATATTTTCCCGTGCTCTTCAAAGGTTCCCAATACGCAAAGCGCCTGCCCATCGGCACGAGAGCAAACATAGACACGGCGCATTACAATATGCTTACCTCCTTCTACAAAGACTGGTACCGGCCCGACCTGCAGGCGGTGATCGTTGTGGGCGATGTGGATGTGGAAGAAACGGAAAGGATGATCAGGGAACATTTTGAAAAGATCCCAGCGGCCGTCAATCCCAAAAAAAGAACCAGGTATACCATACCATCCCATGTAGAAACAAGAACCGCCATACTTACCGATGCGGAACAACCCTACAATGTGATACAGGTATATTACATGCAACCCGAAGCGCCGGTGGTAAAAACAGATCTGCAATACCGCTCGGGAATCGTTCGCGACCTGTTCAACCAGATGATGAGCAGCAGGCTGGATGAGATCTCGCAAAAGCCAGAAGCGCCCTTCCTGTTTGGCAACAGCAGTTACGGCAGTTTTATCGGCGACAAAGATGCATTCAGCCTCATTGCAGTGGCCAAGAAAGGAAAAGACATCATGGCATCCATTCAAACCCTGCTTACGGAAAATGAGAGGGTAAGACAGTACGGCTTTGTGCAAACGGAACTCGACCGGGCGGTTAAAAATACTTTGTCGCGGATGGAGAGCCTCTACAACGAAAGAGACAAAACAAAATCCGCAGAACTCGTTCAGGAACTCATCGGCAATTTTTTAAAAGAGGAGGCGATCCCAGGCATCGCTTACGAATATGAGCTTTACCAGAAATACCTGCCAACGGTCACGCTCGCAGAAGTGAACAGCCTCGTAGGCAAATGGCTCAAAACAACAGACCGCTCCGTGGTGATCACTGCACCGGAAAAAGAAAAACCGGCATTGCCTACGCAGTCCGCTGTTACTGCATTGCTGAATAAACCCGCGGGCAAACTGAAACCGTACACAGACAAGGTTTCCTCTGGCCCGTTCCTCCCGGCCGAACCGGTTGCGGGGAAAATAACCGGCGAGAAAAAATACGGGAACATCGGCACAACAGAATGGATATTATCGAACGGCGCCCGGGTAATTCTGAAACCCACCCAATTTAAGAACGATGACATACAATTTTCGGCGATCAGTTGGGGCGGTACTTCTTTGTACAGTGATGAAGATGCCATCAATGCCGCGAACGCCGCTGCAGTTGCCTCTATCGGGGGCATTGGCAACATGGACATACAGGCGCTGCAAAAAGCATTGACAGGAAAGAATTTTTATGTTGGCCCTTCCCTTTCGCCAACCATGCAGGGCCTCAACGGCACCAGCAATGTGAAAGATTTTGAAAGCGCACTGCAGCTGATGCATGGCTATTTTGTGGCGCCGCGCAAAGATCCGCAGATGTACAGCGTGATGCTGCAACAGTTGACCGTATCGCTAGAGAACAAGGACAAAGACCCGGGATCCGTGTTTTCAGATTCAGTGGGCTATATCATGAGCAGCTACCATCCCCGCCGGAAACCGTTTACCACCGCGGATCTGCACAGGATGAACCTCGACAGGTCGTTCGAGATCTACAAAGAGCGGTTCAGCAATGGCGGACAATTCCTGTTTACGTTTGTGGGTAATTTCAATACAGACAGCATCCGCCCATTGATCGAAAAATACATCGCCTCGCTTCCGGCCAGTGCGCAGAAAGACATGTGGAGGGATGTGGGGATACGTTATCCGAAAGGACAGATCGAAAAAACAATTTACAAGGGAAAAGAAAGCAAGGCCAGTGTACGACTGTATTTCACGGGAACGACAACATACGACGAAATGGATGAGCTTCAACTCGGGCAACTCTGCAAGGCCCTGGCCATCAGGCTCCGCGAGGTGTTGCGCGAAGATGCCGGTGGTGTGTATGGCGTAGGCGTGAACGGCGGCATCAGCCGGGAGCCCGCAACAGAATACAGCATCAGCGTAACATTCGGATGTGCGCCTGAAAACGTAGACAAGCTGGTGGCACTCGTAAAAGAAGAGATCCGGAAAACAAAACAGGAAGGCATTGAACAAAACACGATCGACAAAGTGATTGCCGAACAAACACGCGCACTTGAGAACAGCCTGAAAGAAAACAGTTACTGGCGTTACATGCTGGAGCAGCAGTTTTTCCGCAACAACGATCCAGGTAAAATACTCAGTGGGGCGCAGCGCATTCAACAGCTGACCGTTGACCGGACGAAAGCTTTGGCAAATAAATTTTTCGACGGACAGAACGTAGCGAAGATCGTTTTGCTACCCGGAAAAAATTAACCACATGAATAAAACAGCAGCAGCGATCATTGCACTCGCGGGTTGGTTCGCGGTGATCATGCAGTTTTTCCTGCTGATGCAGGTACAGGGCGTTCCGCGTATGGAACTGGTGATCCGCTTCTTTAGCTATTTCACGATCCTGACAAATATCCTGGTTGCGGTTATGGTTACCCTGACCGCTTTTTCGGACAATACTTTTTTTACGCGGCCCGGTGTGCAGACCGCCATAACGGTTTACATCATTGTAGTGGGATTGATCTATAATCTTGTATTGCGTTTTCTGTGGTCGCCCCAAGGCATGCAGCGTTTTACAGATGAATTGCTGCATACCATCATACCGGTGTCGGCAGTTGTGTATTGGGTAAAATACGTGCGTAAAGACGGTTTGGTATACAGGAATTGTTTTTTATGGTTGCTCTTTCCTTTTGCATACATCCTGTTTGTGGCGCTGAGGGGCGCAGCATCGGGTTTTTACCCATATCCTTTTATCGACGTAACAAGGCTCGGGTACCCGAGGGCTTTGTTAAATGGTTTGGGAATGGTGTTGATTTTTATGGGGCTAAGCTTATTTTTGACAGCGATCGGCCAATGGTTGAAGCACAGGCAACCCCTGAACAGATAAAACCTTACGTTAACCAGTATAAACAACCCACGAAGCCACGTGTTGCACAGCACTTTTTTTAAACCGGTAGTTGTATTGCTCGCCGTGGCCATCCCGGCCTGGTTCATTGCGCGTGGGGCGTTCAGGAAAAGAACAACGGGTATCGACATTTCGTTCTCGAGAGAATTCCTGTTGTTTGTTTTTTACCTGTACCTGATCGCCATCGCCGCGATCACGATCGTGCCGCTCTCTTATTCGGTACACAGGGCGCCCGAGGCCAATGACATCAACATGGTTCCGTTTAAACCCACCATAAGGGCCATCAAACAGGCGATGAGATACGAACGCTTCAGTGTACGCATGTTGTTTCAGAATACAGCGGGAAACGTTTTGATGTTCATCCCGTTCGGGTTCCTGTTGCCGCTGGTGATCAAAAGGATCAACTCGTTTGTAAAAATATTTTTAGCAGGGTTGTTTTTCTCTGCATCGATCGAATTCATCCAATACATTGAACGCAGCTTTGGCGTGTACCGCGCCGTAGACATCGATGATGTGATCCTTAATACGATCGGCGCCATCATCGGGTGGATGATCCTTTGTTCACTACGGTGGTTTGCCGGACTGTTCCAGCCTAAATAAAAACGGATGCCAGAGAAGAAAAGAATACTCGCGGTTCCGGGCAGCACACGCTCCCGTTCTGTTAACCTTCATATACTGCAGGCAATTGCCAGCCTGTACGAGGGGAAGCTTGCTGTTGAAATTTACGATGGCCTTGACCAGCTTCCACATTTCAACCCGGATCTCGACAAAGACCCGCTCCCGCCTGCCGTTGCATCGCTCCGGAAAAAGATGGAGCTGGCCGACGGGATCGTTATTTGTACACCCGAATATGTTTTCAGCCTGCCCGGCAGTTTGAAGAACGCAATCGAATGGATGGTATCCACAACCATTCTTACCGGCAAGCCCGCGGCATTGATCACGGCATCATCATCTGGACAAAAAGCACACGAGTCGCTCGACCTCGTTATGAGAACGGTTGGGGTAAAACTGGGCGAAAAAGGTTCGTTGCTGATCCAGGGGCCAAAAACAAAGATTACGGAAGAAGGCGTGATCACGGACGAAACCACATTAGCTTCGCTCAAAGAACTGGTGGATGATTTCCTGACCCTGTTAAATTAATCGTATGAACTGGATATTGTTGATCATCGCGGGACTGTTCGAAGTGGGTTTTACCACTTGCCTCGGCAAAGCAAAGACCACCACCGGGAATGCCTCGCTGTTTTGGCTCGTGGGCTTTTTTATCAGTCTTGCCCTGAGTATGTACCTTTTGTACAAAGCCACCCAGACCCTTCCGATGGGCACGGCCTATGCAGTATGGACGGGCATCGGCGCCGTAGGAACGGTAATCATCGGCATCCTGTTTTTCAAAGAACCGGCGGATTTCTGGCGGTTGTTTTTTATTGTTACATTGATCGGGTCGATCGCAGGGCTGAAGTTTGTTTCGTCGCATTAGCGCGTGAATTGCCCCGGTTGCTGCAACGGCCCGCTTTCGTTACCTTTGCCTTACCCATGAAAAAACTTGTGCCCATATTGCTGGTCCTGTTCTGCTCCTGCGCAGGAAAAGAAAAAAATTACCAGCCCGCCACTGATGCGCTCGATGCCGGTCGTGAATACATCAATGCCACGATGGAAGGCGATTTTGACAAGGCGGCCTTTTATATTATACAGGATGAAAAGAACAAGGCGGTGTTGGCAGGAATAGAAAAGTCGTACAGGGAAAAAGACAAAGAAGGCCGACAGCAATTGCGTACGGCATCCATCAACATCAACGAGGTGAAAAGCATGGGAGACAGCAGCACGGAGATCAATTACAATTATTCATTCGATAAACAACCACGCGCTTTAACGGTCGTAAAAAAACAAGGCAACTGGTTGGTGGACCTTGGCAGGAACTAAATGCTGTTAAAAAACATCATACTGGTAGGATTGGGCGGGATGATCGGTTCTGTGGGCCGTTACCTGGTATCGTATTTCATCAGGCACGAAAGTTTTCCCTATGCTACCTTTGCGATCAATGTAGTGGGTTCACTGGTTATAGGCATGGTGATGGGCGTAGCGGGGCGACAGGAAAATTTCCAGAACTGGCGCCTGTTTCTCGCCACCGGGATCTGCGGGGGATTTACAACCTTCTCCGCTTTCGCCTGGGAAAATTTCCAGCTGATGAACCAGGAAAGATACGGGGCTTTTGCCCTTTACACCGGCGGCACATTGGTGCTTGGTTTCGCAGCCGCGGCTTTGGGCCATACGATCACAAAATGAACCCTCAATTTTTACATCCAGTTGACCGGTTTAACCATTCAACACATCAACCAAATAAAAAATGATACACACAAACGTACTTCATCCCTGGCACGGGGTTCCCTGCGGAGACCATGCGCCGCGGATTGTAAATGCGATCATCGAGATACCGCAGGGTTCGAGGTGCAAGTATGAGATCGATAAACCGAGTGGGTTATTGAAACTCGACCGCGTTATTTTTTCTTCGTTTTACTATCCAATCAATTACGGATTTATTCCGCAGACCTATGGCGGCGACAAGGATCCCCTGGACATTCTTGTGATCACTTCATTGCCCGTGCAGCCACTTACGTTGATGGATGCAAAAGTGATCGGTGTTATGCAGATGGTTGATGGTGGTGACCCCGATGACAAGATCATCGCCGTGGCGGCAACCGATCCAGGCATGAACCATTACAACAACATCGAAGAGTTGCCCAAACATTTTTTTGATGAACTGCGGCATTTCTTCGAAGAATATAAAAAACTGGAAAACAAAACAGTAGTGGTAGAAGAGTTTGGCGATAAGGCCAAAGCGCTTTCGATCATCGAGGAAGCGATCCGTTTTTACAAAGACACCTTTGTTAAATAGCAAGCATTGCCCGATCAGAAAAACAACAAAATGACATTCACCATTATCGTCCTGCTGGTTATTGTAGGATTGGTTGCCGGATTTCTCAGCGGCCTCGTTGGCATTGGCGGTGGCGTGATCATCGTGCCCGCACTCGTGATCCTGCTCGGGTTCTCGCAGAAGCTTGCGCAGGGAACTTCGCTGGGCATCCTGCTGCTGCCTGTTGGGATATTGGGCGTGATCCAGTACTACAAGCAAGGCTACCTCAACGTGAATTATGTGCTCATTATTTCGGCGGCTTTTATACTGGGAAGCTTCCTGGGGGGTAAGCTGGCATTGTCGTTGAGCGAGGAGAAAATGAAAAAGATATTCGCAGTGGTGATGATGCTGATCGCGGTCAAAATGTTGTTTTTTGATCGGAGCAAACCCGCGCCACCAAAGGATCAGGCTGTTTCTTCCACAAAAATTCAACAAACCGGTCTGTGAACTCTTGAAAAATCAGTCCTCCCCCCTATCTTTGCAAAAAATAAACCTCATGGAAAGAACATCAAAAGCTAAATACTGGGTACTTTGTTTTATTTGGTTAGCCATTATGATCACTTTATTGGTGGTTTACCGTGAGTTCTTCTGGTTGGCGCTCCCAGGCACCGTAACGTATTTCGCAAAAGGGCTGGATCTGTTTTAAACCGGTCTTTGAATGATAAAAAAAAGGCAATGCTTTACGGCATTGCCTTTTTTGTTCCCTGCCGGGAAAGATCGCGGCGCTAGAAATTTCTTTTTATGATACGTAGGTTGTGCGTGCGTTCTCCCGTATCGCCGCTGATGATGCCCTGGGTGTCTATCTTATCGATCCGTACCCTTCCCGAGGAATGAATGATGGTATCGTTGTTAAGCAAAATACCAACATGCGTGATGCGCCCTTCGTCGTTGTCGAAGTAAGCAAGATCGCCGCAGATCGCTTCCTGCAAAAATCCAACTACCTCACCGGTGGTTGCCTGCTGGTACGCATCGCGCGGCAGGGGCTGCTGAAAAAAACGGAATACCTGTTGTACAAAGCCACTGCAGTCGATCCCGAAAACGGAACGCCCACCCCATAGATAAGGCGTATTGAGGTATTGGCGCGCCCTTTCCTTGAGGGCCGATTCAGAAACGATTGCGGCGGAAGGATCAAACGGCGTTCCATCGAAAGAATATGAGAAAGGGCCGATCTCTGCCCTGCCATCCGCAAGAAAGCCCAATGAGCTGCCAAGCGGAAGATGCATGGGCTCGCCGTTGAATGTTATCGTGGTTTGCCATGAACCGGTAAGCAGTTCGGTTTTTTGCTGCACCTGTTCTTCAGAAACCGGGGTTAACTGGGTACGCTGACACCATCCTTCATAGCCGTCGTAAGTGCAGCGCAGCCTTGCAAAGAGTTTTGTTTCTTCCAATACTTCGGCGGTTTCTCCAAATAAGAGCTGGCTCACCATTTCAGAGCGATGCGCATCTTCTTTGCGCATAGGCGCTGCGGGAACAATACAGGTTACAAAAGACATACGGTTAATTTGAAGTCAAGATATGGAATTTTAACACTACGGCATCTATACTAAAAATGCTTATTTTCAAGCTGTGGGCAAAGAGAAGTACGACCATATTACCGACAACGAACTACTGGAAAGATTCTACAGCGATCACGACAACCAATGGCTGGGAATCGTGTTGCAGCGGTACACGTTGTTGTTGCTGGGTGTATGCATGAAATATTTGAAGAACGAAGAAGAAGCAAAGGATGCCGTTCAGCATATATTCTTAAAAGCGATAACGGAACTGGCGAAATACAAGGTATCGTATATCAAAAGCTGGTTGTATATGGTAGCACGCAACCATTGTTTGATGAAACTGCGTGATAAAAATATTTTCATTCCTGTAGAAAACACCGCAGAGCTTGCTGCGGCAGAGAGTAGCGAAAAAGAACTGGCCGACAAGGAAACAACGCTTTCACTGCTTGAAACTTCGCTCGCGGAGTTGAACCCTGAACAAAAAACCTGTGTAACTTTATTCTATCTGCAGAAAAAAAGCTACCAGGAAATTGTTGAGGCAACCGGCTTTAGCCTTTTACAGGTGAAGAGTTACATACAGAACGGAAAGAGGAATTTAAAATTATTGGTAGAAAAGAAAATGAAACCTTCCGGATGACGGACTTGAAAGACATATTGAACCACGACGATGAACTCGATCTCAGCAGCGAGGAAATGATCCGTTACCTCCAGGGCGAGGCATCGGAAGAGGAAAGGTTTGCCGTTGAAAAGCAGATGGCCGATTCATCTTTTGTAAACGAAGCGATCGAAGGATTGCAGGATTTCAAAGACCCCGCACAGGTGCAGGAATATGTTGCCCAACTCAACCGCCAGCTGCAGAAACACACCGCGCGCAAGATCGCACGCAAGAAGAAACGCCGCCTCAGGAAAGATGAAACCTGGCTGATCGTGGCGATACTTGGAATTTTGTTGCTTTGCGCGTTTGGTTACCTGGTGATCCACCACTTCTACACCGTTAAATAATAAACGGATAGAAACGTTTACCAAACACTTGCCAAACGTTTCTATCCGTAAAAACACTTAAGCCCACCTGCTTGCTTTGCCATTACAGGCTTTCCCGCATTTCTCTCGTGCACACATGATCACAAAAAAGATCCCGCTCTTTCGAGCGGGATCATGAAAATGATACAGTGACGGGTAATCGATAATATCCCCAAACATTATCCCTTGCCTTTGATCATCTGTACCACTTTACGTTTGGTTCCTTGTATCAGTTCTGCGTAATACGTTCCGCTGCTGTAATTGTGCCCGATCTGCAGGGTGCTGTTGGCGCCGATCTTCGATTTGGCATCGATCACCCTGCCCCTTGCATCCATCACGCGCATGTTCACCGGCTGGTCGTACCTGCTCTCCAGTTTCAGCGTGAAGTAGGTGGTGGATGGGTTTGGCATTACCGTTACTTTCAGGTCCTCATCGCTGGTAACAACCGCTTCCCCTTCCTCCTTCGTGGTCTTTGATGTGTTGCCGCCAAAGACGATCGTGTTCACAACAGGCGTGTTGCATGGCGACAGGTCGCAGCTTCCCAGCCTGTCGTTGTTATCGCTTCCGCATGAGCCGGAGCCTATGTGCGAGGACACCTGGTTCAAGGCTACCTGCAGTGTCTGCGGTGTTTTGTTCTTGCCCGATGGGGTGTGGCACACATATACTTTGGCGCCGTTGGTGCCAGGCACCCTTACATCCGTTACACAGATGCTGATCACCGCCGTTGAGCTGCAGC
>NZ_JAACJS010000013.1 GCF_009939005.1 Sediminibacterium roseum
TCACTGCACAATCACTGAGCGCAGTAAATGCTACTGTGAACAATGCGAATGTTAATGGTAACCTTACTTCAACCGGAACAATAACTTCTCAAGGATTGAGCACTGTAACCGGTTTGATTGGTAACCTTACTGTTCCTGGAACAATTATCGGCGGAACATTCAGCGGTACACTTGGCGCTGGTGCATTATCCAGCATCACAAACCTTACTTTGAATGCGTTGACTGTGACTGGTAACATCACTGCGCAATCACTTAGTGTTGTTGATGCGACTGTAAATAATGCGAACGTTAATGGCAACCTTACTTCAACAGGAAATATCACTGCACAATCACTCAGTGCAGTAAATGCAACTGTAAATAACGCTAACGTTAACGGTAACCTTACCTCAACCGGAACGATAACATCTCAGGGATTAAGCACAGTAACTGGTTTGATTGGTAATCTTACTGTTCCTGGAACGATCATTGGCGGAACATTCAGCGGTACGCTCGGAGCGGGCGCATTGTCAAGCATCACAAACCTTACATTGAATGCATTGACTGTGACTGGCAACATCACTGCCCAATCATTGAGTGTTGTTGATGCAACTGTAAACAATGCTAACGTAAACGGCAACCTTACTTCAACAGGAAATATCACTGCACAATCACTCAGTGCAGTAAATGCAACAGTTAACAACGCTAACGTAAACGGCAACCTTACATCAACCGGCACAATAACTTCTCAAGGCTTGAGCACTGTAACGGGCTTGATCGGAAATCTTACTGTTCCTGGAACGATCATCGGCGGAACATTCAGCGGTACACTTGGCGCTGGTGCATTATCAAGCATTACCAATCTTACTTTGAATGCATTGACTGTGACTGGCAACATCACTGCGCAGTCACTTAGTGTTGTTGATGCGACTGTGAACAATGCGAACGTTAACGGTAATCTGACATCAGCAGGAAATATTACTGCACAATCACTCAGTGCAGTAAATGCAACAGTTAACAACGCTAACGTAAACGGAAACCTTACATCAACTGGAACAATTACTTCTCAAGGATTAAGCACTGTAACTGGCTTGATTGGTAACCTTACTGTTCCTGGAACGATCATCGGGGGCACATTCAGCGGTACACTTGGTGCTGGCGCATTGTCAAGCATCACAAACCTCACTTTGAATGCGTTGACTGTGACTGGTAACATCACTGCGCAATCACTTAGTGTTGTTGATGCGACTGTGAACAATGCTAATGTTAATGGTAACCTTACTTCAACTGGAACGATAACATCTCAAAGCCTGAGCACAGTAACTGGTTTGATCGGTAACCTGAACGTTCCTGGAACTGTATCTACACAATCGCTCAGCGCAGTTGATGCAACGGTTAACAATGCCAACGTTAACGGCAATCTTACATCAACGGGAACAATAACTTCTCAAGGATTAAGCACTGTAACTGGCTTGATCGGTAACCTTACTGTTCCTGGAACAATCATTGGCGGAACATTCAGCGGTACACTTGGCGCTGGTGCATTGTCAACCATCACAAACCTTACATTGAATGTGTTGACTGTGACTGGTAACATTACGGCGCAATCACTCAGTGTTGTAGATGCAACAGTAAATAATGCGAACGTTAACGGTAATCTTACTTCAACAGGAAATATCACTGCACAATCACTCAGTGCAGTAAATGCAACAGTTAACAACGCTAACGTAAACGGCAACCTTACATCAACCGGAACAATAACTTCTCAAGGATTGAGCACAGTAACGGGCTTGATCGGCAACCTGACTGTTCCTGGAACAATTATCGGCGGAACATTCAGCGGTACATTAGGAGCGGGTGCATTGTCCAGCATCACAAACCTTACATTGAATGCGTTGACTGTGACTGGCAACATCACTGCGCAGTCACTTAGTGTTGTTGATGCGACTGTGAACAATGCTAATGTTAATGGTAACCTTACTTCCACAGGAAATATCACTGCACAATCACTCAGTGCAGTAAATGCAACAGTTAACAACGCTAACGTAAACGGCAACCTTACATCAACCGGAACAATAACTTCTCAGGGATTAAGCACCGTAACTGGCTTGATCGGTAACCTGACTGTTCCTGGAACGATCATTGGCGGAACATTCAGCGGTACGCTTGGTGCGGGTGCCTTGTCGAGCATCACAAATCTTACATTAAATGCATTGACCGTGACCGGCAACATCACTGCCCAATCACTCAGTGTTGTTGATGCAACAGTAAACAATGCCAACGTTAATGGTAACCTTACTTCAACAGGAAACATCACTGCCCAATCACTGAGCGCAGTAAATGCAACAGTTAACAACGCTAACGTAAACGGCAACCTCACATCAACCGGCACAATAACTTCTCAAGGATTGAGCACAGTAACGGGCTTGATCGGAAATCTTACTGTTCCTGGAACAATTATCGGCGGAACATTCAGCGGTACATTAGGAGCGGGCGCATTATCAAGCATCACAAATCTTACTTTGAGTGCTTTGACTGTGACTGGCAACATCACTGCCCAATCAATTAGCGTTGTTGATGCAACAGTAAACAATGCCAACGTTAATGGTAATCTGACTTCCACAGGTAATATTACTGCACAATCACTAAGCGCAGTAAATGCGACTGTAAATAATGCGAACGTAAATGGTAACCTGACGTCAACTGGAACTGTAACTTCTCAAGGATTAAGCACTGTAACCGGATTGATTGGTAACCTGACTGTTCCTGGAACAATTATTGGCGGAACATTCAGCGGTACATTAGGAGCGGGTGCATTGTCAAGCATCACAAACCTCACTTTGAATGCATTGACCGTGACTGGTAACATCACTGCCCAATCACTCAGCGTTGTTGATGCGACTGTAAACAATGCGAACGTTAATGGTAATCTGACTTCCACAGGAAATGTTACTGCCCAATCACTGAGCGCAGTAAATGCAACAGTTAACAACGCTAACGTAAACGGCAACCTTACCTCAACCGGAACAATAACTTCTCAAGGATTGAGCACAGTAACGGGCTTGATCGGAAATCTTACTGTTCCTGGAACAATTATCGGTGGAACATTCAGCGGTACACTTGGTGCTGGTGCATTGTCAAGTATCACAAATCTTACTTTGAGTGCATTGACTGTGACTGGCAACATCACTGCGCAATCACTTAGTGTTGTTGATGCGACTGTGAACAATGCGAACGTTAACGGTAATCTAACTTCAACAGGAAATGTTACTGCCCAATCACTGAGCGCAGTAAATGCAACAGTTAACAACGCTAACGTAAACGGCAACCTTACCTCAACCGGAACGATAACATCTCAGGGATTGAGCACAGTAACGGGCTTGATCGGAAATCTTACTGTTCCTGGAACAATTATCGGCGGAACATTCAGCGGTACACTTGGCGCTGGTGCATTATCCAGCATCACAAATCTTACTTTAAATGCGTTGACTGTGACTGGCAACATCACTGCGCAATCACTTAGTGTTGTTGATGCAACTGTAAATAATGCGAACGTTAACGGTAATCTTACTTCAACGGGAAACATCACTGCACAATCACTCAGTGCAGTAA
>NZ_JAACJS010000014.1 GCF_009939005.1 Sediminibacterium roseum
ACAATGCGAATGTTAATGGTAATCTTACTTCAACCGGAACGATAACATCTCAAGGATTGAGCACTGTAACCGGCCTGATTGGTAACCTTACCGTTCCTGGAACAATCGTTGGTGGTACATTCAGCGGAACACTTGGTGCAGGTGCATTGTCAAGCATTACAAGTCTTTCATTGAATGCATTGACTGTGACTGGAAACATCACGACACAAACACTGAGTGCAATAAATGCTACTGTAAATAACGCGAACGTAAACGGTAACCTTACTTCAACCGGCACGATAACATCACAAGGGTTGAGCACAGTGACCGGCTTGATCGGCAACCTGAACGTTCCTGGAACTGTAACAACACAATCGCTCAGCGCTATAAATGCAACGGTTAACAATGCTAATGTTAATGGTAATCTGACATCAACAGGAACTATAACCTCTCAAAGTCTGAGCACAGTAACTGGCCTGATCGGTAACCTGACTGTTCCTGGCACAATCGTTGGAGGTACATTCAGCGGTACATTGGGTGCCGGCGCATTGTCCAGCATTACAAGTCTTTCATTGAATGCATTAACTGTGACTGGAAACATCACAACACAAACACTGAGTGCAATTACCGCTACTGTAAATAATGCGAACGTTAATGGTAACCTTACGTCGACAGGAAATGTGACGGCCCAATCGCTCAGTGCAATAAATGCGACTGTAAATAGTGCGAATGTTAATGGTAATCTGACGTCTACAGGAAATGTGACGGCACAATCACTGAGTGCTGTTAATGCTACTGTTAACAATGCTAATGTAAACGGCAACCTTACTTCAACCGGCACGATAACATCACAAGGATTGAGCACTGTAACGGGCCTGATCGGTAACCTGACTGTTCCTGGAACAATCATTGGCGGTACATTCAGTGGCACGCTTGGTGCGGGCGCATTATCAAGCATTACAAGTCTTTCATTGAATGCATTGACCGTGACCGGAAACATCACAACGCAATCACTCAGCGCTGTAAATGCTACTGTGAACAATGCGAATGTTAACGGCAACCTTACTTCAACAGGAACTATAACTTCTCAAAGTCTGAGCACTGTAACTGGCTTGATCGGCAACCTGAACGTTCCTGGAACAATCGTTGGTGGTACATTCAGCGGAACACTTGGTGCAGGTGCATTGTCAAGCATTACAAGTCTTTCATTGAATGCATTGACTGTGACTGGAAACATCACGACACAAACACTGAGTGCAATAAATGCTACTGTAAATAACGCGAACGTAAACGGTAACCTTACTTCAACCGGCACGATAACATCACAAGGGTTGAGCACAGTGACCGGCTTGATCGGCAACCTGAACGTTCCTGGAACTGTAACAACACAATCGCTCAGCGCTATAAATGCAACGGTTAACAATGCTAATGTTAATGGTAATCTGACCTCAACCGGAACGATAACTTCTCAGGGATTGAGCACCGTAACTGGTTTGATCGGTAACCTGACTGTTCCTGGAACAATCATTGGTGGTACATTCAGTGGTACGCTTGGTGCAGGCGCATTGTCAAGCATTACAAGTCTTTCATTGAATGCATTGACTGTGACTGGAAACATCACAACACAAACACTGAGTGCAATTACTGCTACTGTAAATAATGCGAACGTGAACGGTAACCTTACTTCAACCGGCACGATAACATCACAAGGGTTGAGCACAGTGACCGGCTTGATCGGCAACCTGAACGTTCCTGGAACTGTTACGACGCAATCGCTCAGCGCTATAAATGCTACTGTTAACAATGCGAACGTTAACGGCAACCTTACATCAACCGGTACAATAACATCACAAGGCTTAAGCACCGTTACTGGTTTGATCGGAAACCTGACTGTTCCTGGAACAATCGTTGGCGGTACATTCAGCGGTACACTTGGTGCTGGTGCATTGTCAAGCATCACAAGTCTTTCATTGAATGCTTTGACTGTGACTGGCAACATCACAACACAAACACTGAGTGCAATCACTGCAACCGTAAATAACGCAAACGTTAATGGTAATCTTACATCAACCGGCACGATAACCTCTCAAAGCCTGAGCACTGTAACAGGTTTGATCGGCAACCTGAACGTTCCTGGAACTGTAACAACGCAATCGCTCAGCGCTATAAATGCAACTGTAAATAACGCGAACGTTAACGGCAACCTGACATCAACCGGAACTGTAACATCTCAAGGATTGAGTACAGTTACCGGCCTGATCGGTAACCTGACTGTTCCTGGAACAATCATTGGCGGTACATTCAGCGGTACACTTGGTGCGGGTGCGTTGTCAAGCATCACAAGTCTTTCATTGAATGCATTGACTGTGACTGGAAACATCACAACACAAACACTCAGCGCAATCACTGCAACGGTTAACAATGCTAACGTAAACGGTAACCTTACGTCGACAGGAAATGTGACGGCACAATCATTGAGTGCTGTAAATGCAACCGTGAACAATGCGAATGTTAATGGTAACCTTACTTCAACCGGCACGATAACCTCTCAAAGCCTGAGCACTGTAACTGGCTTGATCGGCAACCTGAACGTTCCTGGAACTGTTACGACGCAATCGCTTAGTGCAATAAATGCAACGGTTAACAATGCCAATGTAAACGGCAACCTTACCTCAACCGGAACTGTAACATCACAAGGATTGAGCACAGTAACCGGCCTGATCGGTAACCTGACTGTTCCTGGAACAATCATTGGCGGTACATTCAGTGGCACGCTTGGTGCGGGCGCATTATCAAGCATTACAAGTCTTTCATTGAATGCATTGACCGTGACCGGAAACATCACAACGCAATCACTCAGCGCTGTAAATGCTACTGTGAACAATGCGAATGTTAACGGCAACCTTACTTCAACAGGAACTATAACTTCTCAAAGTCTGAGCACTGTAACTGGCTTGATCGGCAACCTGAACGTTCCTGGAACTGTAGCAACGCAATCACTCAGTGCAATTAATGCAACTGTTAACAATGCCAATGTAAACGGCAACCTTACCTCAACCGGAACGATAACATCTCAAGGATTGAGCACTGTAACCGGCCTGATTGGTAACCTTACCGTTCCTGGAACAATCATTGGCGGTACATTCAGTGGCACGCTTGGCGCGGGTGCGTTGTCAAGCATCACAAGTCTTTCATTGAATGCGTTGACTGTGACCGGAAACATCACAACACAAACACTCAGCGCAATCACCGCAACGGTTAACAATGCTAACGTTAACGGTAACCTTACGTCGACAGGAAATGTGACGGCACAATCATTGAGCGCTATAAATGCAACCGTGAACAATGCGAATGTTAATGGTAATCTTACATCGACAGGAAATGTGACGGCACAATCATTGAGTGCTGTAAATGCTACTGTGAACAATGCGAATGTTAATGGCAACCTTACTTCAACCGGAACGATAACATCTCAAGGATTGAGCACCGTTACTGGTTTGATCGGCAACCTTACTGTTCCTGGAACAATCATTGGCGGTACATTCAGCGGCACACTTGGTGCAGGCGCATTGTCAAGCATCACAAGTCTTTCATTGAATGCATTGACTGTGACTGGAAACATCACAACGCAATCACTCAGCGCTGTAAATGCTACTGTTAACAATGCTAATGTGAATGGCAACCTTACTTCAACAGGAACGATCACATCACAAGGGTTGAGCACAGTGACCGGCTTGATCGGCAACCTGAACGTTCCAGGAACTGTAACAACCCAATCGCTCAGCGCTATAAATGCCACTGTAAATAATGCGAATGTTAACGGTAACCTGACATCAACCGGCACAATAACATCACAAGGTTTAAGCACTGTAACTGGTTTGATCGGTAACCTGACTGTTCCTGGAACAATCATTGGCGGAACATTCAGTGGTACACTCGGTGCGGGTGCATTGTCAAGCATCACAAGTCTTTCATTGAGTGCATTGACTGTAACTGGAAACATCACAACACAAACACTCAGCGCAATCACCGCAACGGTTAACAATG
>NZ_JAACJS010000015.1:0-188224 GCF_009939005.1 Sediminibacterium roseum
AGTATAATAGAAGCCTACAACAGTCGAAGGCCACATGCCAGCTTGAATTATTTAACACCAGAAGTAGCACATACAGCCGAGGGAACGATCCCTAAGCGGTGGAAGAAATACAAAAGAGCAACTGAATAAATAGAAACGTAATTTAGTGTAAAGAAAATACCAGGATTATCTACTAACAGTGTAAGGTTTTTTCAGGACGAGTCATCACTTTGAATCGGAATTAATGGATCACTGCAATCGGATTTTGCACGCAAATCATCAAATTGAAAAAAAATTGCAAAAAATAAAATAAATGAATTACGCTAAAACTATCAATAAGTGTATTTTTTAATATCGATTATTTATTATATTGCACAAAATCCCCCCCCGTTACAGCACTCTATTCTGCTGTAAAAAGAAGCGCTGATCTATAACAACGTTTTGCAAAACATCCTGGGTGCTGCTAATAGACCACCATGCTCGGTGCGCTATTGACGTATTCAATTATTAACAATTCAAAACTTTGTCTAATGAAGAAAACATTCGCGTATTTTTTCTTTTCTTTCGTACTCTGTATCGTTGCAGTTTTCTCGTGCCGTCACACAGATAGCTTTATGCTCAAGTCGAGGCTTACAAACGCTCAACAATGGTTTGAATCCCAAAACAGATCAAGTTTCAATGAAGTGTTCCAAAACGCGACGGTCGAATGGGGAAAAGCAAAAGAAAAAGTACTTTCGAGTAACAACCGTGTGATCGTTGTACCTATGAGAGAAATAACAAAACACAGCGGATACAGCTCAAAAAGACTGCTTTATCTTTATCCATTCAGACGAAGCACAGGGTTTGCCGCGCGGATCGTAGAGTTTGAACCCAGCATCAAATATGTTGCTACCAAAAAGGGAAAAATCAGCGCAAAGGATTTTACGGGTTTGATTACAGCCTGGGATTTAAAAAAGGGATTTGTACGCGGACTGAAATTTGAAAACGCTATCGCTGTCGGTTCATTGCAGTTTAAACGCGTAACGGAAGACTATGCTAAAACAAACTTTAGAAAATCCGCTTCATCCTCAAAATTGAAGCAAGTTCGTACCGACGACTGGCTACCGCCTGTGACAGTCGTTAGCAATCCTGTTTATCAGGGCGGGAACAACACTTTTTTTAGTTTCTATACTTTGACAGGGGTAATTTTTGACTTTTCATTACTTTCAGGTCCAGGCAACAACCCATGTGAGTACACAGATTGCAATATCAATAACCTAGATGACCTTTTTCAGGACGAAGATTTTTTCAACGAAGCTGCCCACCAGCAGTGGGAAGATGATCAGGATTGGTTGAAGGAAAAAGTAAAGGACAGTTCCAATGACCCTTGTATAGATGCAATTCTCAAAACGTTTGCCACCTTAAATAATACAGTTGCTATGGCGTTGCGATGCAATACCTATTCCGATCCGGATTTCAGCACAGTTATCAAAACAGCGAATTTAGGAAACTCACGCGGAGGGACGACAAACATGAACACCACTTCCCAAGGTGACTACGAAATTACAATCAATTCCAATTTCGATGGAACTATTACAACCCTGTCAAAAGCTGCATCGTTACTACATGAGATGGCTCACGCACAGATACTGGCCTTATACAACAAGGCTGTAACATTGGGTGACACTGCTTCCCAACGCTATGTTGCTGAAAATTTTGGTTATGTAATCAAGGATGATGTAGATGCAATGAATACATTTGGCTTCTGGTACAATCTAAATGGTGACACACATAATGTGATACAAATGCAGTACATAGGTCCTTTTTCCGGGATACTTAACGAATTTGCATCAAAAGAGGGAATAACAGTATCATCCCAATACATACAAGATCTCTTATGGTCCGGCCTTCAGCAAACATGGGCATTTCAGGACATGGACGAGTCTGAACGAAAAAGGATTCAGGGACGTATTGATGCAGAAAAAACCGGCACAGGTCTTGACCAGTGGGGCACGCCTATTGAACCTGTGGGTAAAAAATGCCCGTAGATAAAGAACAAGTTTAAACTTTATTATATTACAATATGAAGCCAAGCCTCCTATCTTTTTTGCTGATTTTTTCAACCTCGGTCATGGGACAAGTTCCTATTCAAAATAGCAAAATATATTCTGTCAGCCTGCCCGGTAATGGTAACGGATACATGATATTTAAGACAGGAAGGTTTCTTTTTTTAAAGTCCTCCTCCAGAGATCTAACCCCGGTAAAAGGTGAACAATTTTCTTCTATATCTGAGGGTACGTTCCAGGTAATGGAGGATATGCTAACCTTGGTATTCTCAAAAAATGGTTTTCGCAGTTACTCCACTGATACCTTCAACTATAAGAGTTATGGAACCTCAAACTGGGATTCGATTTATATTGAGTTGAGGGTAAAGGAGGGCGGAGGATTAGTAATAATTCACCCAGATGGCGAAAAAAGGTATAACAATAAAAATTTTATCATAGGTCAAACCGGTATTTTGCAGATATCTCTCCCAAGTTCATATAAAATTAAAAGCATAGAAGTTGCAAAAACTCCATATGCACCAAGGTATCTGCCGTATAACAAAGAAGCAAACAAACATGAATACATGATCACTGTTTCAGACCCATACGAAACAATTACCGATCAGGATCAAAAGACTGTTGAATTAAAATTTAAGGAAACCAAAGGACCAAACTTGCTTTTTTCTGGCGGCGCTATTTTTACTGAAAAACGAGAAGTACAAAAACAGCAACTGTTAAATGAATCATTTCCCCGGCTATTTTTGCATAGTAAACTTATAGAAAAAAAGATCTTAGATTTTCTAAAATAAACTCCATCAATACAGGACTATATATTTCATTGCTATACGGGCCAGTTATCTGGTATTTTAGAAAAAATTTGCATGCGCACCTCGTTCTGAGGTTCGCATGCTTTTTTTTTCTTTCAAGTCTGATGATATTGATTGACAGCAGAGCCGGTTTTTTTTCAATAGCAGTTATTACAGCGATGAACTATAGATTTAAATTGCTCAATCCTACGTTTTTAATTTCTTCAATAGGTTTTATAATTCTGATCTTAATCGTTAAATGGAATTCCACTTTCGGGAGGTTAATGATATGGAAGGTCTGTCTAACAAACCTAAGTGACTACTGGAGAACAGGGACTGGCCGGAACACTTTCGCGTTTAGTTACAGTCAATGGCAGGCTGCCTTCTTTGAACGTCAAGCTTCCTGGTCCAAATTCCATGTGCTGGCTGATTGCCCTGAATTCCCGTATAACGAATTCCTACGTTATTTTATCGAGTACGGATTTGCTGGGTTATGCGGATTATTGTGCGCTTTTTTGATACCGTTGATACGATATAAGTATAACTCATTAAACTGGAAAAAAGTGCTTTTATATGAACTCATTGTTTTCTTAATTTTTTCAGTTGTATATGCTCCATTTAGTGTACAGTTGAATCAACTTATTTTCCTTTTTTTGATCTTATTTTTTCTATACCAGGATAAATCGCGTACGTATCGGTGCATATGGCGCTTTGCTGTTTTTTGTGTAGCATCCTTGATTTTATGGAACTGGATTAGCTATAACCGAGCTTCCGACGATTGGGAAACAGCAACACTTTGGGCAATGTCCGATCCTAAAACTGCCGAACAATATTTCAGAAATGCTGAGCCGATCTTACACGCCAACCGGAACTTTGCAAAATCACATCTTGACAATCTATTCGCGCTTGATAGTGCAGTTGCGTTAAAGTTTATCGCTTCAGACAAGAACCTCAATCAATATCAAGCAAATTTGCTACTTGGAAAAATTTATGGACAACGAAAAGACTATACCCGTTCGATATACCATCTTAAGCTTGCTCACAACATAATCCCTAACCGATTTATTCCGCTTTACGATTTAATGACAATTTTCAAGGAGCGCAAGGATTCCGCAGGACAAAAATATTACGACTCTTTAATACTGAACACACCTGTAAAAATCCCATCGAATGCCGTAAATTATATTAAACAAAAAGCGTTAGAAAAAAATTAAATAAACTATGAGATTTGTGAAAAAGACCCGTTTGCGAAGATGGATAAGAATCTTGTATAAGGTTTTCCTATTTATGTTCTTCAGTAATCTAGTTTACGTTGTATTCTGCAAATGGCTCTATCCCCCAATCACACTTACCCAGGCCTATTACATTGCGGAATCTCATTTACACGGAACCTCAACAATAAAACGCGATTATGTCCCCTACGATAGCATATCCGCAAACATCAAACTCGCCGTTATCGCATCTGAAGATCTAAGGTTCGGCGCACATAATGGAATTGACTGGAAAGCAATTAAAAAGGCGAGGGAGTTCAACAGTAAACATAGAGATTCGGTGGTATTTGGCGCGAGTACTATAACGCAACAAACGGCTAAGAATGTGTTCTTATGGAAAGGCAGGTCTTATTTTCGAAAAGTTCTAGAGGGGTATTTTGCGCTTATGATTAATGCTGTTTGGGGTAAACGAAGGACACTTGATATATATCTGAATGTAATTGAATTCGGAAAGGGAGTTTATGGAATAGAAGCTGCATCAAACCACTTTTTTAAAAAAAAATCTGCCTATCTAACGGAAGAGGAGTCGGCAAGATTAGCTGCATGTCTTCCGAGTCCTCAAACTTTGAACCCATTAAACCAAAGCAAAAATTTTATGGATCGCGTAGCCCAAATTAAAGATCTGATGGCTTTCAAAAGTAGCGATCCTGATCTTGAAGCGATCATTTACCAGTAATTGTCTTCAACGTCCTAGCTTATCTTTTCCAATATCTAAATATTCAAGCGGGTCTAAATAAAATATCTTTTTCCAACCATCAATTGCTCTGCTATCCCACCGGTTCACATACGGAAAGACAGTAAAAATCGAAAAGTGCAGATGGGGTGGTTTGCCGGCCGCGTTCCCCGTATTTCCAACCTTACCGATTACAGTTCCAGTACGGGTTGTTAAAAACGGGCGTACATAAACCGTGTCCAAATGGGCGAAATAATATATGCGCCATTTTGGCCCTAATACATAGATATAATTACCGCTAATAGATCCTGTCCCAGTTTTAAGCACAATACCATAAACAGGCGAAATAACGTTTGTACCTTTTTCAACAAACACATCCACCCCCTTGTGGACCAGGGACTCCCCCCAAGGATAATACCAAAAGCTTTGAGGATCGATTCGAAACAAAACGGACTTGACAGGAACAAGCAGTTTATGAGATTGCGGTAGGCAATAGCCCAAGATAAAGAAAAACGTTATCAGTAACCCAGCAAGAATCAGCTTGCGAATACGTATCCTTGTTTTCAAGATCATGTATAAAAATAAAAAACGTCTCCTTTCTCTTCACTTTTCTCGCGAGAAACTCTTATAATTTTTTATTCTCCACAACAGAATGTCCTTAAATATAACTCATTTCAGAACGCCTTGCAAAATTCGATCATTAAGCAATAGCGGCAAGCCGATATTGTGCTTAAAAATACAAGTAAGTGACACAACCGGCGATGCCCCAGAAAACGAAAGCCGCAACGTAAACCAGAAGAAAATGAGAGAAAGTAAACTAGCAGATTTTAACCAGGTACTACTCCCGTCTGGCCCTGTTCAAGAAACAACCCAGCCAATTTATTTACCGATGCATCAGTCATTGCAAAATCCGATTAAACTGACCACTGTTTTTTCTGGCGAACTTTTGATGAGTTAATGGTCATTATTCAAATTGTAATCATAAGTACATATCACCAGGTGTAATCATCTCACTCCTTTAAAGATACTACGGTTGCATTCAATTACTGCGATCTCTTACCAATCATCCTTCTTCTGTTCTATCTTTTTCAGTGTCAATTGCTTTTTATATATGAATGATTACAACATCACATTACGATGCTGTAAATCGCATTGTATTCGTTCTCCACAGGGTGTCCATTCAAAAAATTACGGAGTTCTCCGCGGACGTCTCCCAGAGGGGACTCCGCGGTCGGCGTGCCGCACACCCCTCCCCGCCAATAAAACACATTTCTAATTTCAGGTGAAACAACAAGCACAATCAGGTTTATGCCGCAAAAAATAGAACCTGCTACCGTGCTAAATTGCTCCAATGAGTGTAAGAAAAAATATTGCAGAACCCAATGGCGTGTTCTTCATCACGCTGACCTGCGCACGCTGGTTGCCGTTGTTCAAAATTACAGATGGATATGCTGCAGTTTATAAATGGTTTGATTATCTGAAACAGCAAGGTCATCATGTATCTGGCTATGTGATTATGCCGAGCCATGTGCATGCATTAGTTGCGTTTTCTACAACCAGTAAGTCGATCAATGCGATCGTGGGCAACGGTAAACGTTTTATGGCGTATGAGTTGGTGCGGCTACTCGAAAGTAATGGTAATCATGATATACTCCGGCAATTGGCCGAATGGGTTAACGCAACAGACAGGATGAAAAACAAAAAGCATGAGGTGTTCGAACCCTCATTCGATAAAAAAGAATGTTACAGCTTGCGGTTTATGGAACAAAAAGCGAACTACATTCATATGAACCCCTGCAAAGACGGTTTAGCAATTCTACCCGAAGACTATGTGCACAGTTCGGCTAGGTATTATTACACGGGTTTACAAGGTGTTTACCCAGTGATCACCTATTTGGAATTGCAGGATATTGATTTATCTCGTTCGCAGGCATTGAAGGGTCGTGATGAATAGTTAACCCGTGCTGCGCGGAGTCCTCTTCGAGAGACGTCCGCGGCGAACATTCAGGATTGTTGTATTTCCCCTTCTCCCCAAGGTACCCGATGGCCAAAAAAATCACACTGTTCTCCGCGGACGTCTCCCGGAGGGGACTCCGCGGTCGGCGTGCCTCACATCTCCTCGCCAGTAAACCACACCTTATAATTGGTTAAAATAACATCGTCTGCAACAGATACGTTTTATGCAATACGACTTGGCGTGATTAATCCAAAACGATGTTATAGAGCGCATTGTCGGCCGAAAATATAATCGGGATTTATTTCCGCAATACCTATGTCAATCCCAATACCCGGTACAAGTATATACGAAATCAAGTCACGTTCCACAAAATCTACGATCGATTATTAAGTTACCATTACCTCTGTGCATGGTTCTACTCATTGGGCATTCGTGGTATGCTTTTCGTCACATAAACCTAAAATCCCACAACATGAAACATGAATTTTTATTCCGTCTCCTGGATCCGCGCGAAACAATCGGCGGCGGAGACAACGAAGTTGTAAACAACGTTCCCGAAAATTCGCTGACTGAAGAAGACGATGAATTAACGGACGATGAGTTAGCAGACGACGACGATCTGGAAGACGACGATGAAGACGTTACCGGCGATTCCGTCGACACAGATTCTCTTGACGCAGAAGTTGATCCTGATGACGAAGAAATCCTGGGTGAAGACATTCCAGCCGACGCTGACGATGAGACCGAGGACGATGCCAATTAGCACATCTTCCTGGTGAGTGAACAAAAAAGCCGTGTTTGATAACCACGGCTTTTTTCTTTTGCCCCGAGCATTCATCGCACACGGACCGCACCGTAACCAGTTGCCGGCAAGAACGATTTTCCAAACACGAACGGAATGAAGCATCTTAGTTAATCAGGTAAATCAAATTGAATATTCCTTTAATTGCTGGCTGCATGATCACCGCTATGGATTTGAACCTATCTTGCACAAAAATCCAGCAATGCTCACAATAGGCCTTATCAGGGAAGGAAAAGTGCCCGCAGACAACCGGGTAGCACTTGTTCCGTCGCAATGCAAATGGTTGGTGAAACATTTTCCCGATATCAGGATCCTTGTGCAGTCATCGCCCAACCGCTGTTTTACAGACGAAGAATATACACATGCCGGAATTGAAGTAACGGAAGATCTTTCTGCCTGTGATCTATTACTGGGCATCAAAGAAGTGCCGGTTGCGCAACTCATCCCTGCTAAAAAATACCTTTTCTTTTCCCATACGCGAAAGAAACAGCCGCACAACCAAGGGCTGCTGCATGCAATGACGGATCAAAAGATCACGCTGGTGGATTATGAATGCCTCGAGCACGAAGACGGGCAACGGATCATCGGGTTCGGTTTTTTCGCGGGTATTGTGGGTGCGCACAACGGCATCATGGCGCACGGCACCCGCACGGGAGCCTATCACCTGGGCCGTGTAACAGCGGTTAAAGATTATCTTGAACTCATTCATACGTATTTCGGCCTCAAACTACCCAAACTCAAAATAGCCGTAACCGGGAGCGGCCGCGTGGCGCATGGTATACTGGAGATCATGAACCTGATGGATATACAGGAAGTGGAACCGGAAGAATACCTGCAGCGCAACTTCGAATACCCCGTTTACGTTCACCTCAAAGGCAGCGATCTCTATCGCCACAAACAAACGGGCACCTACAACCGCGAAGATTTCCACGCGAATGCGGGCAACTACGATTGCATTTTCGAAAAGTTCTGCAACCACACCGATATTTTAATGAATGGCATTTACTGGGAGGAATCCATTCCCCGGCTGTTCAGCATGGAAGCCTTGCGCAGCGAGGGTTTCCGCATACAGACCATTGCCGATATCACAGACGACAAGAACGGAAGCGTTCCGTGTAACCTTGGTGATGCCACGATCGAAGATCCTGTATATGGTGTTGACCGGGTCAGCGGCGAAAAAACGGCGCCGTATGTAAGCACCAGCATCGACGTTATGGCCGTTGGCAATCTTCCCAACGAATTGCCGCGCGATGCGAGCCGTTATTTTGGAGAACAACTGATCAAATACGTACTGGACGATATCCGCAAAGGAGGCTCCCCAACCATCGACCGCGCCACCATATTAAAGGATGGGGCGTTGACGGATGCATTCGGGTACTTATCGGAATATGCGAAACATTAATGGCATCGTTCAGGTTGCAATGCCGGGCAAACCGTATTCGTTTTGCGAACGATTGAAATATTTATAAGCGTTTACCAAACGTATATAAACGTTTACAGTTTTCTTGTCCAACAAAGATTACTGCTTCGCTGTCTAACTCCTGGTCCCTTACTTCCAATCGGGATTCACTAACTCACCACATCTCCCATCAACGGGTCTGTTTTACCGGGCTCGCCTGTTTCTACTTTTCCTGCAAACCTTTCTTCAAAAGCACTATATCCTTCAAACACAACACTGCAATCGTACCAGTGATAGCTTTTTGAAAGATCAAACACGAGTTGTGTTTTAGCGCCGGGGGCGATCTCTTTTGTTTTGCTGCCGGTTTTGTAACTGTTATCGCGAACGGTGCATTTGAGGGCCTTGTTCTCGTTGTTGGTGATCGATAACACCAGGTTGCCGGTAAGTTTTTTTGTGTTGATCCTTCCCGTTTCGTATTCGCAAGTAATTTTTACAAGGGGATTGTTTGGATTGCCCATGAACTCGCGGTAAAAACCATTGGGGGCATACACGCGGAGATGGTAGGCGTTGTTGTCAAAATCAGCAATTTTCCATTCATCTTTCAGCACATCACCTGGGGATACGCTGTAATCCCATACACGCAATACTTCCTTGCGGTATGGGTTCATCGCATACACTTTGAATGGAGAGCCTGCGGCTTTGTTGCCAAATATTTTTTTGCCGGCAGCAAACCGGATGCCCACTGCGTTCCTGTCGGCCTCACAATTCACATACAACTCATAAGGCAATGCACACGCATCACGAATGCCTTTTTCCTGCTTTGGGAAATAAGGTGATTTGGCGTGATCGGTGTTGATCAGATCTATATCCGCTTTACCAAGCAGTTTAAAATCTGCCGGCGCTTTTTTAAACTGGGCCTGGTGTATGGTTTCCACAAAAGGTTTCTGCGCAATAAACTCCGGCTTCTTTATGGGTTCGCCGTTGTAAGACCGGAAAGCCGAACTCAGGTCGCCGCAGATCATCCTGCGCCATTCTGTAATGTTCTCCTCCTTGATCTTTTTGCCAAATTTCTTTTCGATAAAGGTTTCAAGAAACTGTAACGACGAGGTATGATCAAACAATTCCGAACATACAAAACCACCCCTTGTCCATGGAGATGCAATCACCATCGGAACCCTGTAACCCAGTCCCAGCGATGCCTCGCGTATATTGGCCGCGCTCGCAGATGAATTGTGCTGCTGGTCCTTCAACACAAAATCCATTTTCGGATCTATGTTCTTTGAAACCTTACCGGTATTTTCTTTGTATGGATTGGGAACGATGTAGGGCGGCACATGATCAAAATACCCGTCGTTTTCATCATAGGTTAAAATGAAAATGGTTTTCTTCCATACCTCCGGGTTTTCCAATAAAATTTCCATCGCCTCGCTTACATACCACGGACCGAACCATGGTTCGCCCGGGTGATCGGAAAAATTAGCGGGTGGTGTTAACCATGAAACGGTTGGAAGGGTACCGTTCTTCACATCCTGCCTGAACTGGTGAAAAATATCCCCTTTGGGCATGTTCATTTTTCTTTTCTCGCCGTTGTTCTCGTATTCAAATGGCGCCAGCTCGTGAAACAACGGATCGTTGCTGTTGGTTACAAACGCGCGGTTGTGTATTTCCTGGTAGGCATTCGACAATTTTGAGAATGATTCTTTTGTAAACCTTTGCTGCGCCGTGGCGATCAATCCCAACAGTTTCTTCGCCGCGGCCAACCGGGTTGCATTTTTCGCGGGGTCCTTTTCCAGCGTTGCAATTTCTTCTGTGAGGTTCTTTCTTTTGGTTTCCAGGTTCTCGATTCCGCCTTCGTGCAATCGAACATTGTACTGCTTGAAATATTCCATCACGTTGCAGCCAAAATTGCTCAGCCAGGCGCTCTCCTCTCCTTTCAACCCGTAGCCCATCGTCAATTCGTTCTGGTAGATCTTCCAGGTGATGCCGTTTTCCTGCAGGCGTTCGGGATAGGTTTTCCAATCGAGTTCCGGGTACTCGTAATTGCTTACGTTCCATACATGCGCAATGCCTGAAGGGTCGTTCTTCTCGCGGTTTGTTCCCGTCATCCAGTAATGCCTGTTGGAATGTGTGCCGGTGATGCTTGAGCAGAAATTCTGGTCACAAACCGTAAATGCATCTGCCAGGGAATAATAAAAAGGAAAATCGAACCGGTCGCAATAACCCATGGTCAGCGGCATTGCGGCGTATGCCTTGTTGCGTGCCTTCTTTGTGTCGAGCCATTTGTCGTACTTGCCGAGGTTCATCGCGTCGGTCTGGTCGGTCCAGTTGTGCGGCAGCGAACCCATCCATGCGATCCTGGTGTCTTTTACATTGAGGTGCGCAGGGCCATAGGTTTCGCCTTCTTTGTTGGTCTGCAGCCAAACCTTGTTCTTATCGGGAAGCTGTATCGCGCGGGGATCGTTGAAGCCACGCACACCCTGGAGCGTGCCGAGCTGGTGGTCGAAAGAACGGTTCTCCTGCATCAGGAAAACGATGTGTTCGGCATCGAGGAAAGTACTGCCCAATGCAGGGTTGATCGCAAGCGCTTTCTGGATCACCGGCGGAAACATATTCATCATGGCGGTACCACCGGAAAAGACCGCTGCCTTCTTTAAAAAATCCCTGCGTGAGTTCATATCCCTTTTTTAAGGGATAAAGTAATGACTTTATTTGAAGACTGTACTGTGTTTTTATTGTTACCTGCATGGGCGGGAATGGCCTGTTGCCAGCCGCGGATCAGGCACTTTCGCCCGGCAGTTCCGGGCGCTGGTTTTCGCCTTCGTTCCCTTCCAGGTTGGCCCCATCCTCGATGGCTTTTAAAACCGCGTCGCCAAAAGATTTGGGATAATATTCTTCGTTAACGGGGAAGTCAAATTTTTCCCTGGTAAAATGCTCTGCGATCACAAAAGGATCAGGCAAACGGTCTACCGCGGGCGTAATACCGCTTACATGGTATTCTTTGTAAATATTTAGCTTCTGCTGTACATCGGCAGTATAATCCTTGCCATTATAAGTGAAGTGAATCGGGATCCAGCAGTTGCCGTCGTTCACACCATCCCCCGTCCATTCTTCCATGGGTTTCTCTCCTTCTCCGCTTTCCTCCTCCTCCTCTGAATACAAAGCATCATCGTCTTTGTGGATCACTAGGTCGGTCAGCTTATCGTTGCTGAATGCGGGGTCTTTGTCGCCGGGTTGGTTGGTGTATGTCATAAAAGGGCCCTCTTTAATGATTGCCTCCGATTGAGACACATAAAATTCTATGCCGCAAAAAAAGCTCCGGCATATAACCGGAGCCTCGTACATGTATCTTTCTCTTCGCCGGCATTACCCGGATCAGATGCTATGGGTATATTTCTCAGGAAGAATTTCCACCCCTATACATGTGTATGTTTAAGGAAGTACCAATTGCGTGCCAGTATGCCGGATTTGTTGACCTTTTTTTGATCTTTTTTACTCGATCTGTTCACAAACCAGGTTTTTTGCCGGTTGAGGGCTTTTTAGACCTCGGCTTTTTAAATTCTTTGTTTGACTTTCATCGTTCAGAATGATTTTCAGAGCGAGAAGAGCGATTCAATGATCAGTAAGAAAGACACCGTACTACTCCAGAAATTCGGGGCCCATATACGCAGGCTGCGTGAAGACAAAGGGCTGAGCCTTCGCGAACTTTCGTATGCGTGCAACATCGACAACAGCAAGATCTCTAAAATTGAGCAGGGCCGCATCAATGTAACCGTTTTAACCGTGCTTGACCTCTCGGCCGGGCTCGAACTCCCTCCTGCGGAACTGATGAGTTTTCAGAAAAAGGTATAGCGGATCGCTATTTGTGTCAGTTCTGCGCCCGATCGTGAATTTGTTGATTGGGAAATTTTGAAACCCTTAGCGGTCCCAAAACCCCCAACCACAAACTCTTAAGTACATCTAGGCTTCTACTTCCGCTGCAGCTTCGTAGTTTACGCTGTTCTCTGCGATATCGGTAAGCAGTTGATCCGCATCTTTTTCTTCAGAAAGTGTTTGCCCCAGGATTTCTTTTACGTCTGTTAACCCAAGCGTAGCGGCCAATGTGGCCAACCCGCCATAGGTTGCGATCTCGTAGTGTTCCACTTTTTGAGAAGCAAGGATGATACCCACATCTCTTGTGGCGGTACCAGCTTCGGTTTCTTCAACAATACCGTTCCCTTCTTCGAGAATACCGGCCATCGCGTCGCATTTTTTGGCTTGTGCTTTTTCGCCGAGCAGTTCAAAAACCTGTTCGAGGCGGCTCACATGCACCTTTGTTGCTTCGAGGTGATCGGTGATCGCGTCTTTCAATTCCTGTGTGCCGGCAGCTTTTGCCATCTTTGGCAAGGCGGTTACCAGTTTCTTTTCTGCCCAGTAGATGTCTTTGATCTCATCCACAAAAAATTCTCTTAATGCCGGATCCGCTGTATTTTCAGATTCGGGTTGACTCTTCTTTTTTGTCGCCGTTTTTTTGGCGGGACTCTTCGTAGGCATGATTGACGATTTTAGATTATTAATAATATACAATGGCAAAAAATCTCATGCCATTTCATCTTTCTTTATTACACTCATCTCACCGCATGCTTCCATGTATATCTGTGCAATATTTTCTACCGAATCGGTGTTGGTCTGTAAATGAACTGCCTCCATCACATCGTCGTGGCTCACTAATGTTTTTCGCATGTTGGCTTTGTGTTGCTTTCCGTTGCTGTAAAGGCTCACCCTGCTGCCCTTGATCCAGCGGGCCATCGTTTTGTTGAACAGGGCCGTCCAGCTCAGGAAACGATGGAACAATACAATGGCAAAACTTGCACAGATCACGGGAATAAAAGGGGAACTGCCGGTTATGCCGCGGCTCAGGATCGCGCCGAGGATGATCATTACGACGTTGTCAACGGCAGATTTATTGCCAAACGTCCGCTGCCCCGTTACACGCAACATCACGAGCGCCATCACAAAGACCACCACGGCGCGGGCCGACATCTGCAAAGCGGTCAATTCTTTTCCTTCACCAAAAATGCTTATCCACCATTCCATGATTTTACAACTTCAAAAAAAATACCTGTGCGAAGGGAACGCTGACAAAGCATGATCGCCCGCACTGGCACGGGTTTTTGTAGAATCACTTGAACAAACAGTAAAAAAATGATCGCAAGAGACGGCGCCTGTACCAGCATCTGGCAATACAGTATGGAGCCTTACGGGCCAACGAATAAACCGGAAGCCGGAATGGTTTACGATGTTGCCATTGTGGGCGGGGGCATTACCGGGTTGAGCACGGCGTGGCTGCTCCAGAAAGCAGGCAAACGATGCCTCGTTCTCGAGGCAAAAAACATCGGCTTCGGCACCACCGGGGGAACAACGGCTCACCTGAATACAATGCTCGATACGCCTTACCATGTGATGATCAAAAATTTCGGGGAAGACAACGCAAAGCTGGTGGCCCATGCAGCAAAGGAGGCAATCGCTTTGATAAAACAAAACATAGATGACCTGCGGATCAACTGCAGCTTTAAACATGTTCCCGGCTACACGTTCGCGCAAAACGAAGACGAAGCCAAAGAACTGGACGACATGCTTGAATCGTGCCAACAGGTGGGTGTAGAAGTTGCTTACACCGACAGGATACCTGTTCCGATCACGCACAACAAAGCCATTGTGTTTAACAACCAGGCGCAGTTCCATCCTTTACAATACGTATACGGCCTGGCAAAAGCTTTTGAAGAGGCCGGCGGTGTGATCGTTGAAAATACAAGAGTGAAAGGCATTGAGGGTGATGATGTGATCAGCATCACCGGCGATACAACCTGCCAGGCGAAAGCAGTTGTTTTTGCAACACATATTCCCATCGGCATCAACCTGCTGCATCTCCGTTGCATACCTTACCGTACCTATGCGCTTGGAGTAAGGTTGAAAGACGAAAAAGACTACCCGTATGGTTTGGCCTACGATTGCAAAGATCCCTATCATTATTACCGTACGCAGGAAATAGATGGCGTTAAATACCTTATTGCAGGCGGCTGCGATCACCGGACGGCGGCGGAAGAAAATACCGAAAAGATATTCCTGCAGCTCGAGGCGCATGTGAGAACCCATTTTGATGTGGAAGAAGTGATCTATGCGTGGTCCTCTCAATACTTTGAACCCGCGGATGGATTGCCCTACATCGGCCACCTGCCGGGCCACGCTGCAAATGTGCTCGTGGCAACGGGTTTCGGGGGCAATGGGATGATCTACAGCAGCGTTGCCGCCATCACGCTCAGCAAAATGTTGCTGGGAGAAGAAACACCTTACACCAAACTGTTCGATCCCAACCGCGTGAAACCGGTGGCGGGATTTGTGAACTTTATCAAACACAACGCAACGGTTGCGGGTGAGATGATCGGGAAGATCTGGCCCGCGGATAAACTCAACGCACTCGTGGAGCTGGCTCCCGGCGACGCCAAAGTTGTGAAATACGAAGACGCCACGATTGCCCTCCATAAAGACGAACATGGGAACCTGCACGCCATCCATTCGAGCTGTACGCACATGAAATGCACGATCGCATGGAACTCGGCAGAGAATTCATGGGATTGCCCTTGCCATGGGGCACGGTTCAGCATTGATGGCGAAGTGTTGACGGGCCCAGCGTCAACGGATCTTGAGGCAGTGGTTATCGGGCGCGGGGATAACTGATGAATCACGCCGGTCGTTGGACAATAAAAGAACGGCCCTTTCTTCTCTGGCATTCTTTTTTTGTTTTTCATTCAAACAAAACCCATTTTATGCCAAAGTATTCAAAGAAAGCGGGCGACAAAGTTGAGCGCGCGATGCACGAGAAAAAAGCGGGCACCTTGAAAAGTGGACGCAGTGGTAAAAAAGTAACAAGCCGCAAACAAGCCATTGCCATCGGTTTGTCTGAGGCCCGCGAAGAAGGTGCGAAAGTGCCGAAGAAAGCTGGAGCGAAAAAAGCTGCAAAGAAATCCGGGGCTAAAAAAACCAGCAGCAGGAAAACTGCAGCCAAGAAATCCAGCAGAACATCGGCCGCGAAAAAAGCAGCTCCTAAAAAAGGCGCAAAGAAAGCAGCGAAAAAATCAGGCGCAAAAAAAGCAAGCAGCAGGAAAACCGGTGCGAAAAAAGCGGCGAAAAAAAGATCGTAGTTTTTTTCTACCCGATAACAAAAAGATCCATTGTTTTCAATGGATCTTTTTTATGATATGCCTTTCAGTAAGCAACAAGCTAAGAAGCTTTGCGGGTTGTTTTCTTGTGCCCGCCCAGGCTCTGTTTCAATTGTTCCATCAGGTCGCTGGATGCAGTATGAACCACTTTCATGGTTGGCTTCGCCACTGTTTTTCCTTTCGCTTTCGCTTTGGCCTTGATGAACTGCAATAGTTTGTCGTTGTAAACATCTTTAAATGCACTGATGTCAAATTTCTTTGTAAGCTGCTCTATCAGCGTTGCCGCTACTTTTACTTCAGCCGGTTTGCTTTTGGTAGAAGGGATCTTGAGCTCGCTGTGTGCACGCACTTCGTGTTTGAACCTGAGCTTGTACAGCATCAGGGCATTACCCGTTGGCTTGATCATCGCGATGGTTTCCTTGTTGCGCAGCACATAGGTACCCAACGCCACTTTGCCCGTTTTTTCCAACGCATCGCGAAGCAGGGCATACGCCCTTGAACCGCTTTTGTCGGGTTCGAGGTAATAAGCATTCTCGTAATAGATCGTATCGATCTCTTCCTGCAGGCAGAACTGCGTGATCTCTATCATCTTGGTCTTCTCCGGGCTCGCTTTCTCAAAATCCTCATCGGTAAGCACTACGTATTTATCGTTGAGCATGTACCCTTTTACAATGTTCTCCCATTTCACTTCCTTACCGGTTTTTTCGTTGACCCGCTGGAAACGGATGTTTGCATTATCCTTTTTGTCAAGCATATCAAAGTCCAGGCTGCTTTCCTGCGTTGCCGCATACAGCTTGATCGGGATGTTGACCAATCCGAAACCGATGGAACCTGTCCATAATGACCTCATAAAAAAATAATTTAACCGTTAATAATTTCTCCCCCGTTGGGATGAATGAATTGACCCGTTATGTATGATGAATCCTCCGTTGCCAGGAACAGGAAAGCGGGCGCCACTTCTGCCGGTTCGCCCGCCCGCTCCATCGGCGTTTCGGCGCCGTGGTGCGACACGCGGTTTGCCTTGAAACTGGCGGGGATCAACGGCGTCCAGATCGGCCCGGGCGCAACCCCGTTTACGCGTATTCCTTTTTTTACGAGGTTGGCCGACAGGCTGCGTGTGAATGAAACGATCGCACCTTTTGTTGCCGCATAATCCAGTAAATGCTTGCTGCCGCGGTATGCCGTTACAGAAGAAGTATTGATGATGCAGCTGCCTCTTTTCATAAAAGGCAAAGCATGTTGTATGATGTGGATCATCGCGAATACATTTACCGCGAACACTTTCTGCAGTTTGGCCGTGGTAATGTCTTCGATCTTTTTTGTTTCGTAATGCAGTGCCGCATTGTTTACCAGGATGTCGATGCGCCCAAACTGTTTCACGGTTTCTTTCACCGCTTTTTTACAGAACGCTTCTTTGGCCAGGTCGCCCTTGATCAACAGGCATTGCCTGCCGTACTGTTCCACCTCTTTTTTTGCCTGGCGCGCATCCGCGTTCTCGTTCAGGTAAACGATGGCAACATCTGCGCCTTCTTTGGCAAAAAGAATGGCCACGGCTTTACCGATGCCGCTGTCGCCCCCGGTGATCAATAACTTTTTATCCCGCAACCGTCCGCTCCCCGGGTACACGGGTTCCGATACCGGTTTGGGATGCATCCTTGTTTCTGATCCCGGCCGTTGTTGCGATTGACGGGGTTTCGTTTGTTTTTTTGCTTTGGCCATATACACTGTTTATTCTTCTGCACTCAGGTTTTGTAAATTTTCGATCGCCTTTTTCATGTTGATCCCCTTGCCGAGCACGGGTTTAAAAATATCGCCCTCTTCCTTGATCCTTGCGATGGCATTGTGTATGGTAAAATCCTGCATCTTCAACCCTTTCTTCACCTCTTCCCAATGCAAGGGCATCGACACGGTTGCATCCGGTTTGGGCCGGAGCGAGTATGCGGTTGCCAGTGTGGCCTGCGGGCGGTTCTGCAGGAAATCGAGGTACATCTTGCCATTCCTTTTCTTAACGATCCGTTCAATACTGGTAAAACCGGGCAGCTCGTGCGTAACGATCGTTACGATCAACCGCGCAAATTCCTTGGATTGCTCGTATGTATATTTTGCGCCAAGCGGGATATAGATGTGCAGTCCTGTTGAGCCGGATGTTTTACAGTAACAATCAACTTCCGCACTATCCAGTACCTGCTTTACCATATTGGCGGCTTCCACAACTTTTTCAAATTTGTTTCTTTCAGAAGGATCCAGGTCTATGATGCACCAATCCGGGTTATCGGGCTTCCTGATGGTACTGCTCCAGGGGTTCATTTCTATACATCCAAGCGATGCCATGTATAAAATATCCGCTTCTGTTTTGCAAACCATAAAGTTCCGGTCGCCCCCTTCGTCTGTGTGGTAAGGAAAGGTCTTGATCCAGTCCGGCACTTTTCCCGTTACATCTTTCTGGTAAAAACTTTCACCGTTGATGCCGTTGGGATGGCGGTTGAGCGACATCGGCCTGTCTTTCATATACGGCAACATAAACGGCGCTGCCTGGTAATAATAATTCAGCATGTCACGTTTGGTGATCTTGCCTTTGGGCCAGTAGACCTTGCTGAGATTGGTAAAGCTGATCTCTTTACCACCGATCTTGCGCACCTGGGTCTCATCCGTAGGGTTGAGAAACGTTTTTCGCTCCGTGCCCTCCTGTGCCGTCAGGATCTTTTGCCTGTGCAGCACGCTTGTTTTTTTAACGGCCTTTTTTGTTGCGGTTGCTTTTTCCATAACTACGTCTTTTGCGGCTTTGTCGATGCGCATTCCTTCAAAAGAAGGATGGCGCATTACCCCGTCGCTTGTGATTTCTGTGAACGATACTTCGCAAACCAGTTGCGGCCTGAGCCATGTGGCCGTTGCGTGCGGCGGGTTGGGCTGAAACCTCGATGGCTTATTGATGTCAGGCTCCGCGGCAAACGGGATGGTTTTGGTGATGAGTGGTTTGAACTGCTTCATCATCTCTTTCTGCAACGCATCCGAGAACCCGGTTCCGATCTTCCCGATATAATTGAGTTCTTTTCCTTTGTAAACACCCACGAGCAAGGCGCTGAAAAGTTTAGAACTGTCGTCGTTCCTCGTAAATCCTCCGATCACCACTTCCTGCCGCTGGTTCACTTTTATCTTGAGCCATTCTTTGGTTCGGAGTCCGGGGGTATACAGGCTATCTGATTTTTTCGCCATGATGCCCTCCAATCCCATTTTGGCAGCGGTGGCGAAGAATTTCGTTCCCGCCACGTCAAAATTTTCGCTGAGCAATATGGTTTCGTTTTGCGGAAGGGTGCTTCTGAGGATGTTTCTCCGCTCACTTAACGGAACATCAAGCAATGACTTGCCATCGAGCCACAGAATGTCGAATACATAAAATTTAAGTTCCCCGTCGGCCTCACTGCGCCAGTTCTGGAGGTTGCCAAAATCAGAGATCCCCGATTTGCCTGCAACGATGATCTCTCCATCAAGCACAACATCCATCCCCACATTTTTCAGCGCATCGTAAACAGGATAGAATTTTTCGTTGAACGATTTGTTGTTGCGTGAGCGCAGTTCTACTTTGCCGTTCCTGCAATAGGCAACGGTTCTGTATCCGTCCCACTTGATCTCGTATTGCCAACCCGGATCGTCAAATGGCTTGTCTACCAAAGTTGCCAGCATGGGCGAAACATCTTTCGGGAAGGCGGCTTTCTTTCCCGCTACGGGTTCAATTTTTTTTTTAGCGGCGGCCGAACGCACGCTGGTGGTTTTCTTTGCGGCTGTCTTTTTTGCCGGCGCCTTTTTGGGTGCGGTTTTCTTAGCGGATTTTTTCAACGCAGGTGTTTTATCAACCGCCTTCTTCGTATTTTTTTCCTCCCTGTTCGATTTCCAAACATTGTCTGCGGCTTTTTCCACCTGTTTCAGGGTTCTGCCCGAAACAACGGACTTTTCTTTCCTGGTTACGTCGCTCGTTTTTGCATATTCATCCCTGTGTTTGATGAGCAACCACGCATTTTCTCCCCTCCCATGCGTGTGTACCAAAGCATATTCGCCCTTTAGTTTCTCACCGTGCAGCCTGAACTTGAGCGAGCCCGCCTTTAGTTGCTTGAGCAGTACTTTTTCCTGGGCGTTTTTGCTCTCAGCCGGTTCAAGGGGTTCATAGGTTCCCTCGTCCCAAACGATAACGGTACCGCCACCATATTGCCCTTGCGGGATGATTCCCTCGAAGGTCCTGTAATCGTAGGGATGGTCCTCCACCATCATCGCCAGTCGTTTCACTGCCGGGTCGGTTGAAGGGCCCTTGGGCACCGCCCAGCTTTTCAATACACCATCCATCTCCAGCCTGAAATCGTAATGCAGGTGCGAGGCATCGTGTTTCTGTATCACAAAACGCAATGCCTTGCCATCGGCTTTTCCACCGGTGGGCTCTGGTGTTTTCGTAAAACTCCGTTTCTTTTTATAGAGTGTAAGTGCCATACCTACAACGGTCATAAAAGGTGTGCCATATAAGAGGCCACAGGCTGGCATGATTTTTTTAATGCTAGCTGTTTGCCGATATCCTATCCAATTCAATCTATTTATCGCAGGGAAGCAATGCTATTTCTTTGTAAATGGTTTATCTTCCGACCGCGATTTTTTACCCTGCAAAAAGGCCTGGCTGAATGATACTGATCGTCGACGACCGTAAGGAAAACATACTCTCCCTCAAAAGCATCCTTGAGCTTCACAAATTCGAGGTTGATACCGCCGCTTCCGGTGAAGAGGCCCTCCGGAAAATTCTCAGATCCGACTACGAACTCGTGATCCTCGATGTGCAGATGCCCGGAATGGATGGGTTTGAAGTGGCAGAGGCCATCAGCGGGTACAGCAAATCGAAAGACATTCCCATCATTTTCCTTACCGCGGTGAGCATCGACAAACGGTTTATACAGAAAGGTTACAAATCGGGCGGCATCGATTATGTTACCAAGCCGTTTGATCCAGACATCCTCCTGCTGAAAGTAAAAACATTCAGCCGTCTCCACGACCAGAACAAAAAACTCCACGATATCCAGCTGGAGCTTCGCCAGGAGATCGAGTTCCGTAAAGACGCGGAGCAACAGCTCAATGCCATGAACCAATCGCTCGAACAGAAGATCGCGGAGCGTACGGAAAACCTGGTGAGCGCCAACGCCGAACTCGCCAAGAAGAACCTGGAGCTGCAGCAGTTTGCTTACATCGCTTCGCACGATCTGAAAGAGCCGTTGCGTAAGATTCAGATCTTTGGGAACCTCATTAAAGATAAAATAATTACGCCGGGCGAAAAAAGCGAACTGTATGTGCAGAAAGTGATACACTCGGCAGACCGCATGTCGGCGCTTGTAAACGATGTGCTTGCCTATTCCGCCATCGACATCCCCAAAAAGTTTGAACCGGTTGACCTGAACAAGGTGCTGCACGAGATCATCAACGATTTTGAGATCCTGATCGAAGAAAAGAACGCCGTGATCTCGAAAAACAATTTACCGGTGGTCGAAATGATCCCTATCCAGGCGCGGCAACTGTTGCAAAACCTTGTGGCCAACGCGATCAAGTTCTCCCGCGATGGCGTGAACCCTATGATCGCCGTAAATGCCGAGCTCATAGAAGAAAAAGACTGGAACGCCCAACCGGTTGATGTGTCGCGCGCGAAATATTGCATCATCACGGTAAAAGACAACGGCATTGGGTTCCAGGACGAATACAGCGACAAGATCTTTTCGATCTTCCAGCGCCTGCATTCTTCCGACGCATTTGAGGGCACGGGCATCGGGCTCGCAATCGCCAAAAAAATAACGGAAACACACAAAGGATTCATCACGGCCAAAAGCGAACCCGGTAAAGGAAGCGCGTTCTCCGTATTGCTGCCTTTGCATCAAACCGATCCTTCAGAATACCAAACAACAAACGCATAACGATGAAATCTACGTTTCAAAGAAATCTACTGGTCGGTTTCGGCTTGTCGCTGTTCCTGCTGATCGTTAGTTCAATTGCCTCCTACATCAGCATCAAAAACCTGCTGACCAGCGTAGAGGAAGTACAACGTACCGATAAGATCATCCAAACGATCGAAGGAACTTTATCTACCTTGAAAGATGCAGAAACGGGCCAGCGTGGTTTCCTGCTCACCGGCCGCGAAACGTTTCTTGAACCTTACCACGGCGCGTACCAGAAAGCCATGTCGCAATTGCAGGCTGCAAAAGAACTGACAAACGCCGACCCTGTACAGCAAAAGAATTATGCAGACCTGGAAGCCGTGATCGCAAACCGGCTCCAATTGCTGCAGAACCTGATCGAACTGAAAAAGACCCAGAATACGATAGATGCTTCGGGGCTCGAGAAAGGCAAACAGCACATGGATGAAGCAAGGAGGATCGTGAAGGCGATAGCCGATCATGAAGAGAAAATTCTGCAGGAGCGCACCGGAAAATTAAAAACGTCTTCCGCAAATACGCCTTTACTGATACTGGTCGCTGCCATTCTCTCGATCGTGATCACACTGGTGTTTTTTGTACGCATCAACAACGATTTCAAACGCAGGCAGATCCTGCAGAAAGAACTGCAGGACAAAGACGAAGACATTGCCCGCAGGATACACATCATCCAGGGGATCGCCGAAAAAATTTCAGCCGGCGACTACGAGGTACGTGCAACAGACGAAGGTGCAGATGGCCTCGGCAACCTTTCCGTTTCGCTGAACAAAATGGCGGAATCACTTTCTTATTCTTTTGGATTGCTGTCTGACAAAGAATGGCTGCAAACCGGTATCGCAAACCTGAACACAGAAATGATCGGTGATGTTGACGTCAGGTCGCTTTCATCAAAGATCATCGTATTCATCGCCGGTTATACACGCAGTCTTGTTGGCGTTGTGTATGTGGCAGAAGACGACCGCCTTTCGCTTGTAAACAGTTTTGCTTTTGCCGACGAGAACAAACGCAGGGAAATTGCTATTGGTGAGGGGATTGCGGGACAGGCGGCACAAACAGGCAAAACGATCGTGCTAACAGACATTCCTGAATCGAGCATCCTGATCAGTTATGCAACGGGGCAGGCAAAACCAAAAAGCGTAATGGCTACGCCTATCTATTACGAGGGAAGGGTTACGGGTGTGATCGAGCTTGCTTCAATGGAGAATTACACACAGAACGATATCGCTTTCCTTGAAATGGTTTCTCCTGCCATCGGCACCGCGCTTTCTACTGCAGAAAACAGGAAAAAGCTGCAGGAACTGCTCGAAGAAACACAATCACAATCAGAAGAACTACAGGCGCAGCACAACGAGCTCGAAAACGTAAACGCAGAGCTCGAGATGCAGGCGCAACGTTTACAGGCTTCCGATGAAGAGATGAAAGTGCAGCAGGAAGAACTCATTCACGCCAACAACGAACTGGAAGAAAAAGCAAGACAGCTCGAAGAAAAGAACCAGCAGATCAACGAACGCAATATCCTGATCCAAAACAAGGCAGAGCAACTGGCCGCAAGTACCAAATACAAATCGGAGTTCCTGGCGAATATGTCGCATGAACTGCGGACGCCGTTAAACTCAATACTGTTGTTATCGCGGCTGATGTCTGACAACAACGAGAGCAACCTTACAGAAGAACAGATCGAATACGCAAAAGTGATTCAGAGTTCCGGGCAGGGCCTGCTGGCGCTGATCAACGAGATCCTTGACCTTTCGAAGATCGAAGCGGGAAAAATGGATCTTGTGTTTGAAGATGTTTTTGTACACGATGTGATCAAGAACCTCAGCTCCATCTTCCAGCCGCTTGCGCAGGAGAAACACATCGGCTTCCTGGTTGATATAGACCGCGATGTGCCGGGCACGGTTGAAACAGACAACATGCGCCTGGAGCAGGTATTGAAAAACCTGATCGCAAACGCACTGAAGTTTACAGCCAGTGGTTCGGTGGGCGTACACGTATCGGTGAAGGGCAGCAACATTTCGTTTGCCGTTACGGATACGGGTATCGGAATTTCGGAAGACAAACAACAGCTCATCTTTGAAGCCTTTCAGCAGGAAGATGGCTCCACAAGAAGAAAGTACGGCGGAACCGGACTTGGGCTTTCCATCAGCCGCGAGCTCGCGAAGTTGCTGGGCGGCGAGATCACTTTGAAAAGCGAAGTGGGCAAAGGAAGCACGTTCACACTTACCATTCCATTGAAACACACGGCACAACAACCCGTTGAAACACCGGTGCAGATCGCAACAAAGGTGCTGGAAGAAACACAGGCGGCAAACCATCCTGTTGAAAACAAATACCTCAGCGAGGTGATCCCGCCGGATGTTCCGGACGACCGCAACAAAATAAACCGGAACGACAAAGTGATCCTGATCGTGGAAGACGATGTGAACTTTGCAAAATCGCTGGTCGAGTTCACACACAAACAAGGTTACAAAGCCGTTGTAACCGTTCGTGGCGACGAGGCCTTGTCGCTTGCGAAACTGTACAAACCTGCCGGCATTTTGATGGATATACAGCTTCCGGTGAAAGATGGACTGGAGGCGATGGACGAGTTGAAGAACGACACGGAGACCAGGCATATTCCTGTTCACATGATGTCATCGCACGAAATGAAAATGAAGAGCCTTTCGAAAGGTGCGATCGATTTCATAAGCAAACCCGTTGCTTTTGAGAAGATGAACGATATTTTCCAGAAGCTGGAATATGTGCTCAACCAGGGCCCGCAGAAAGTATTGATCGTTGAGGAAAACCCGAAGCATGCAAAGGCCCTCGCCTACTTCCTCGAAACATACCATGTGAACTCGGAGATAAAGAATACGGTAGACGCGGGCATCCAGGCATTGAAAAGCCAGGACGTGAACTGCGTGATCCTCGATATGGAACTTCCTGCGCAGAATGCTTATGAAACATTGGAAAAGGTGAAGAAGACACCGGGGCTGGAACATTTGCCGATCATCATCTTCACCGGTAAAAGTTTATCAAGGGTGGAAGAACAGCGCATCCGCCAGTATGCAGACTCGATCGTTGTAAAAACCGCCTACTCTTACCAGCGCATCATAGATGAAGTATCGATCTTCCTTCACCTGGTGGAAGAGAACATCAAACCCGCAGACAGCCAATATAAAAAACTGGGTATGCTGCAGGATGTGTTGAAAGGGAAAACAGTGCTGATCGCAGACGACGACGTACGCAACATCTACTCGTTAACAAGGGCATTGGAAAACCTCAGCATGAACGTGATCTCAGCTATGGATGGAAAAGAAGCGCTGGCAAAACTGGAAGAATCCAAAAAAGTGGATGTGGTGCTGATGGACATGATGATGCCAGAAATGGACGGGTATACAAGCATCCAGGAGATCAGGAAACAAGGCAAATACCGCAACCTCCCGATCATTGCCGTAACCGCTAAGGCAATGCTGGGCGACAGGGAGAAATGCATCAACGCAGGCGCCTCGGATTATATTACCAAACCGGTTGACATCGACCAGCTATTGTCGTTATTAAGGGTATGGCTGTATGATGCAGACGTATAAAACGCAAAACATGCCAGCAAAAAAAATACTGATCATAGACGACGACAACAGGAACGTATTTGCACTGTCGGCCGTGCTGAAAGCCAAAGGTTTTGAGTGCCTGAAAGCATTGGGGATGGAAGAAGCGTTTCATATTTTAACTGCAACCCCGGATGTTGATATCATCCTGCTTGATATGATGATGCCCGATATAGACGGCTACCAGGCGATCCCGCTGATACGCGCGCGAGAACAAAACCGCTCGACGCCCATCATTGCCGTAACCGCGCAGGCGATGAAGGGCGACAGGGAACGCTGCCTGGCCGCAGGTGCGGATGGGTACATTTCAAAACCGGTTAACATTGATGAACTATTGAACCTGATGAGCACTTTCATACAATAATTATGTACGAAAAATCATTGCAGATACAGGATGATGAAATGGAACAGCTGCTTGCAGATGTGCTGGACAGGTATGGCTATGATTTTACAGATTATTCCCGCGCATCATTGAAAAGAAGGATCAACCGTTTGTTGTCGATAGATCGTTTTCCTTCCTATGCAGAGTTCCGTTACAAGCTCCAGAACGATTCGCATTACCTTCACCGTTTTGTAGAGGAAGTAACGGTAAATGTGACGGAGATGTTCCGCGACCCTTCTTTCTACAAGGCCTTGCGCACGGATGTACTGCCGATGCTGGCCACCTACCCTTTTATACGCATCTGGCACGCGGGCTGCTCAACCGGTGAAGAAGTGTATTCCATGGCCATCTTATTGCACGAAGCAAACCTGTTGCACAAATCACTGATCTATGCAACGGACGTGAACCCCGGCGTGCTTGAAAAACTACGCAAAGGAATCTTTCCGCTGGCGAATATGAAACAGTATGCGGAGAACTATATAAAATCCGGCGGCACGCGCGATTTCTCTCAATATTACATGGCGAAATACAATCTGGCGAAATTTGACCAGTCGCTCGCCACGAAGATGATCATATCCACACACAACCTTACATCCGACAGCTCGTTCAACGAGTTTCAACTGATCTGTTGCAGGAACGTGTTGATCTATTTTGAAAAGAACCTGCAGGACCGCGTACTGACCCTGTTTACCGACAGCCTGGAGAAGCGCGGGTTTCTTGCATTGGGATCGAAGGAGAGCCTTAAATTTTCTGCGGTCAGTGCGCTGTACAAGCCCGTAAACAACGAAAAGATATGGCAGAAAACGAATTGACACCTCCGTTCCAAGTGGTGATCATCGGCGGCTCGGCCGGGGCACTGGAAGTGGTGCTGAACATCGTTGCCACTGTTGATGAAACGGCACCCTATGCGTTCGTGATCATCCTGCACCGCAAATCATCAAGCGACTCATCGCTGGCGGGAATTTTGGCGGATAAAACAAAATGGCCGGTAAAAGAAGTAGACGACAAAGACAGCATTGCTGCGCAGCACATATACATTGCACCGGGCGATTATCATTTACTAATTGAAAAAGACGGGTCGTTCTCACTGGATGATTCGGAAAAAATAAATTACAGCCGGCCCAGTATCGATGCAGGTTTCGAATCGGCAGCCGATGCTTATGGTGAACAACTGGTCGCGGTCCTGTTATCCGGTGCCAACGCAGATGGTGCGGAAGGGATGAAGAGCATCAAGGAAAAAGGAGGCACCTGTATCGTGCAGGATCCATCTAGTGCAGAAGTGGCCTATATGCCCAATGAAGCCATCTCGCGGCTCAAAGTGGACCATATCACGGACGGGAAACAGATCGGTAAACTATTGAATGAACTTGCAGGTATATAGATTTTGTGGTATTTTTTCCACAGCGGATTATTAAAGGAAGGCCAACCCGGCATTTTGTTTAATCAACCAGCCAATTCCTGGATCACTTTTACAACATCCCTGAAGCCTTCTGTAGTGGTGGGTTTGATGAGGTACCGGCTGGCACCTTCTTTGTAAGAATAGTCTATATCAGTTTGAGAAGAAGAGGTTGTTAAGATAACAACGGGAACATGTTTGTATTGATCGGTGCGTTTGATGTTCTTCAAAATGTCTCTTCCGTGAACTTTTGGCAGGTTAAAATCCATTACGATGATATCCGGCACAATACTATTTTTTTCGAGATAACTGGACACGCTTCCACCATCTTTAAGAACCTGCATTGTGTTGTGAACATCGTTGTCCTGCAACGCATCCTGTATCAGTTCGATATCATCGGTATCGTCTTCTATCAGTAAAATGCGTAACTCTTTCATTGGAGTTTAAAAGTACTCAATAATCAAACAACAGTAAAATATTTTCACCCATTAAGCCGTTTTATTAGAGATTATGGCCGCAGCAAAAAAAGATCAGGTTACTGGTACCACAGACAATCTCTACGTTGTCGGAATAGGCGCCTCCGCCGGGGGGCTCGAAGCCATCAACGAATTATTTGACAACATCCCGGAGAATACCAATTTTGCATACATCATCATCCAGCATCTATCGCCCGATTACAAAAGCCTGATGGGCGAGCTGCTGTCGAAACACACTTCAATGACGGTGGCAGAAGCCGAAAACAACGCGCTGGTTTCTCCCAACTGCGTTTACCTTCTTCCTTCGAAGAAAACAATGACGATCCAGCATGGACGCATCAAACTCGAAGAAAAAATAAAGGCAAACATCCCTAACAACGCCATCGATATCTTTTTTGAATCGCTCGCCAAAGACAAAGCGGAGAAAGCGATCGGCGTGATCTTATCGGGCACCGGCACCGATGGCACTAAAGGCATCGCGCACATAAAGGATCATGGAGGTACCGTTGTTGTACAGGACCCACTCACCGCCGAATTCGACGGGATGCCCAACAGCGCAATCGCTACGGGGCACGCAGACCTGATCCTTCCGCCCGAGATCATTGCAGACGAGCTGATCGATTTCCTGAAAGAGTCTCCCCTGGCCAAAACATTCAATACCCTCAACCGCCAGGAAGAAGCCATACTTGCAGACATCATGGACCTGATCTACGATGTGACCTCGCACGATTTCAGCCATTACAAACGCCCCACCATCAACCGCCGCCTCACCAAAAGAATGGCGGAACGTGGTTTTACAACGCTTTCGGAGTATTACAATTACCTGAAAAAAGAACCGGCGGAAGTAACCGCCCTTTCGAAAGAGTTCCTGATCAATGTTACAAAGTTCTTCAGGGATGAAGAGGCGTATGCCTTGATCAAACAGAAAGTGATCCCGATGCTGGTAGACAACAAGCGTACGGACCCGATCAAGGTATGGTCGGTGGGCTGTAGCTCAGGCGAGGAGGCTTATTCGCTCGCCATACTTTTCCAGGAGCACATGCAGATGGCGCAGCATTACGACAGGGAGGTAAAAATATTTGCAACCGATATTCACCAGGAGTCGATAGATTTTGCGGCAAAAGGGGTGTATTCCGCTGCATCCATGAAAGACATGAGCGAGGACCGTTGCAAACGTTTCTTCAACAAAGAAGGGGATTCATACAGGGTAACATCATCGCTGCGTAAGATGGTGGTGTTTGCCAAACATAATATTTTGAGGGATCCCCCCTTCAGCAAGATAGACCTGCTTGTGTGCCGGAACATGTTGATCTATATGAACCCGACACTGCAGAAAAACGTGCTCAAGAAATTTCATTTCGCGGTGAACGAGACAGGTTACCTTTTCCTTGGCCCGAGTGAGAATGTTGGCATGCTGAAGGATTCGGTCAAAGAGATCGATAAGAAATGGAAGATCTACCAATGTACGGCCAAACCAAAACCCGGCGATCATGATACTTTCCTGAACCCGGCAGAAAGAGTTGTGCCGCACCCAGGCATCTCAATTAAAGCGAAATCGAAAAATGCGCTGCACAATATAGCGGACATTTTCAAAGAAACATTATTTGAAGAGCAAAACTATGCGGGCATCTACATAGACAAAGAGTTTGAAGTTAAACAGGCGATCGGCAACTTTAAGAATTTTATCAATTTCCCGGAAGGCAACTTCAATTTCAATTTGCTTCGGTTGGTTCCCTCCGATCTGTCCATCATGCTGAACACCGCCATCCGCAAGGCCATCACCAACGATGAGAAAGTGGTGCTTAAAAAAGTGCGCGTTACGGAGAAACACCGGGTAAGGTTTATAAACGCGATCATCAAACCTTATCTATCCCAGCAAACGTACACGCAGCCGTTCATATTTATCATACTGAATGAAGAACCGGCGGAACAACGCCAGTCCTTCGTGAACAAAGACGGCATTGATGAATCGCTTGTGGCCAGTTACCAGGAGCTGGAAGAAGAACTGCGCAATACAAAAGAAAACCTGCAGGCCGTGATCGAGGAAGTGGAATCGGCAAATGAAGAATTGCAGTCGAGCAACGAAGAGATCATTTCATCCAACGAAGAGCTGCAGAGCACCAATGAAGAGCTGCAATCGCTGAACGAGGAATTGCATACGGTAAATGCGGAGCACCAGTTAAAGATCAAAGAGCTGATCGAACTCAATGATGACATGAACAATTACTTCCGCAATACGGAAGTTGGGCAGATCCTGATCGACAGGAACATGATCATCAAAAAGTTCTCACCTGTTGCTACACGGCAGGTAAACCTGATCGAGTCCGACATTGGCCGGTCGATCACGGATATTTCAATCAATTTCCAGAACACCGATTTCATCAACGATATCAGGAAGGTGTTAAAAACCGATGCACCTATCGAAAAAGAGATCAAAACAGAAAACGGGGCGATCTACCTGATGCGTATCGCGCCGTATATCAAACAGGATAAAGTTGCGGATGGTGTTGTGATCAGTTTCAGCAATGTAACCGAATCAAAACGCCTGAACAGTTTGATCGAAGCGATCTTCAACGCATCCACCAGCGCCATTACAGCGCTGCGGCCGGTTACCAATAAAAAAGGCGATGTCATCGATTTCGAATTTATTTCCGGAAACAACACCTGTAAGGAGTTTCTTGGCTACTCGCAGGAAGCCATTGTTGGAAAAAAATGGATCGCTGATTTCCCCAAAATGCTGGCCCCGCATTTCAACAGTTTATTACAGGCGAAGGAAAGCAACCGGATCTTCAATTTTGAATGCTTCAACGAACAAAGCAATGTGTGGCTGGAGGTAAGTGCGGTAAAGATGTTTGAAGGCGTGGTAACCACGTTTACCAATATTTCGCAGGCAAAAGAATCGTACAGCAAACTGCAGAGAGCCTCCAATGAGTTGAACCAGATCAACTCGCAACTGGAGCAATCGAATTTTGACCTCCTGCAATTTGCGTCCGTTGCCTCTCACGATCTGAAAGAACCGCTGCGTAAGATTCAGACCTTTGGAAATTTGTTGCATGAGAACATCAAAGACAAGATCGACAGCAAAGACAGCAACTACCTCGAGAAGATCATACGCTCGGCCAACAGGATGCAGGTTTTGATCCAGGACATATTGACCCTGTCAAAATTATCCAACAGCGATATACCTTACGAGCCGGTAAATGTAGAGGAGATCATCACCAACATTATAGACGACCTGGATGTATCGATCAAGGAAAAGAATGTAAAGATAGAGATGCACGACCTGCCTGTGATACAGGCGATTCCCGGGCAGATCCACCAGCTTTTCCAGAACCTGATCTCCAACTCGATCAAGTTCAACAATTCAGGTGCGCCGGTGATCCATATCAGCCACGAAGAGATCGGCGAGGAAGATGCACAACAATTCGGCATTGATCCGAAAGCGTTTGTCTGCATAAGATTATCCGACAACGGTATTGGCTTTGACGAACAGTACAAGGAAAAGATCTTTGGTATTTTCCAGCGCCTGTCTGGCTCTGAATACGACGGCACCGGTATCGGCCTGGCCATCTGCAAGAAAATAGTGGACAACCACGAGGGCTACATCAAAGCAGAAAGCAAGCCGGGGGATGGGGCAAGCTTCACTATCTTCCTGCCCAACAAAAAGCGTTAACAAGATTACCAATAAATAAACGGGTAAGAAAGGAGTTTGCCTGGTGCCTGGCCTGGATGCAGTACCGTATCAACGGTAGCAACATTTAGGAAAGTCATTTGGAAAACTTCGTTTCTTACCCGTTTGTTTATGTTTGATCGCGGGAACAATGATTGTTCCCGCGAAATCATTTATTTCTTCCTGCTGAATAAAAATATCACGAGCAGCAACACCACTCCTACCAAAGCGATCCCTGCCCAAACGCCCGCTTTGAAAATACCTGCAATAGCGGAACAACCCGGGAGCAACATTACGATGAGAAACAACAAAAGTGCGCTGGCAACTGGTACTACTGTTTTCATAGTTTGGAGGTTTTATGGATTAGTAATTAACAATACCAATACAAATCCTATGCCCGCTAATCCTGTATCATTTCTACCGTATGCGTTTGCCCATCGTTCACCAGCGTGATCCTGGCGGTGTCTTGTGTAACGCCATCAAGCACGATCCGGCTTTCTTTTTTTCCGGGGTGCACTGTGATTTCGTACTGCGTATCCATGTACTTATACTTCACCTTGAACGGTCCCCAGTTCTCGGGTACCGATGGGGCAAAATACAATTGGTCTCCCTCTTTGTTCAGCCCTATGAAATGCTCGATCACAAGTTGGTACATCCATCCTGCGGAACCCGTATACCAGGTCCAGCCACCGCGTCCTTTGTGCTGGGCAACGCCATACACGTCTGCTGCCACCACGTAAGGTTCAACCTTATAGGTATGCATGTTCGCATCATCGAGCGAGTGGTTGATCGGGTTGATCATCCGGATCAGTTCCCATGCACGCTCACGGTTACCCATTTTTGCAAAGGCCATCGTGAGCCATATGGCAGCATGCGTATATTGTCCCCCGTTTTCGCGAACACCGGGTACGTACCCTTTGATGTATCCCGGGTTCATTCCTGATTTGTCAAACGGTGGATCAAAAAGCTGGATGATGCCCATGTCTTTTTTTACCAGGTATTTTTCTGCCGATGCCATCGCGGTTGCAGAACGTTCCTCGTCGCCCGCACCCGATAATACCGACCAGCTCTGTGGCAATGAATCGATGCGGCACTCATCGTTCTGCACGGATCCCAATGGAGTTCCATCATCGAAGTAGGCCCTGCGGTACCAGTTGCCATCCCATGCATGTTCTTCAATGCTCTTCTTAAGTGCATGGGCGGTGTTGCTGCATTTTTCTACAAACGCATCGTCGCCTTTTATTTTTGCCAGCACGCTGAAGCGTTTGAGTATATCGTACAGGAAAAAGGCGAGCCATACGCTTTCTCCCTTGCCATGCTCCCCTACTTTGTCCATTCCATCGTTCCAGTCGCCCGATCCCATTAACGGCAATCCGTGTACGCCATAGCGCATGCCGTTTTCTATTGCGCGTATGCAGTGTTCGTAAAGGGTTGAAGACTGGTCTGAACGAATGGGAAGGTCGTAATACGATTCCTCATCCACATTCAGCAACCTTCCCTCGAGGTAATTTGCAGAAGCATCGAGTATGCCCGTGTCCCCGGTGGCAGTCACGTAGCGTGCCGTTACGAAGGCCAGCCAGAGAAAATCATCCGAGCAGGTGGTTCGAACGCCACGGCCTGCTGGCGGGTGCCACCAGTGTTGCACATCACCTTCTTTGAATTGCCTTGAGGCGCACAACAAAATATGCTCGCGCACAAGGTCTGGATGTGAGTGCAGCAGCGCCAGCATATCCTGTAACTGGTCGCGGTACCCGAATGCACCACCCGATTGGTAAAACCCGCTTCTGCCCCATATTCTGCAGGCATTGGTCTGGTAGATCAGCCACCCGTTTGCCAGCACATTGAGTGCCGGGTCAGGTGTTTCTATCTGTACTACGTTCAATGTTTTGTTCCAGTATTCTTTTACCCTTGCCAATACATTGGTTACTGCATTGCCGTCCTTGTATTTTTTGATCAGCGCTTTTGCATCGTTTGCGTCCCTGCCTGTTCCCAAACGGAACACGATCTCTTTCTCTCCATCTTCCTGCAGGTCGAACACAACCTGGAGCACCGCGCAAGGATCGAGCCCCGCGCCTGTTTTACCAGAGAGCCTTGCTTTGTTCATGCCTTCCGGGTTGGCAAGCGTGCCGTTGCGGCCAATGAATTCCGTTCTGTCTGCTGTGTAAAAACGGTTGGTCTCACTCACATCAAAAAACGCCACGCGGTTTTCGAGCGCCGTGTTGTAATCGTTCTTTGCAAGTATGGCGCCGGTGCCCGCGTCAACTTCCGTGATCACGTGCATCTGGTATTTCGATTTCAGGTCTCCCAACACCCACTCCATATAACCCGTGGCCGATAACCTTCTCGGGCGGCCCGATTGGTTGTTCAGTTTGAGCGCAATGAACTTGATGCTGTCGTTGGTATCAACAAATACGGTTACCGTTGAATAGATGCCGTCTTCGCTGTACTCGAACACACTGTATCCAAAACCATGTCTTGTGATGTAAGGCGCTTTACCCCTTTGCGGCAAAGGCATCGGCGACCAGAAACGGCCGCTCTCTTCGTCGCGCAGGTAGTATGTTTCGCCAGCCTTGTCGCTCACAGGATCGTTCTGCCATGGCGTTAACCGGAACTCGTGCGCGTTCTCAACCCAGGTATACGATTGCCCGCTTTCTGAAATGATGGTTCCGAAATGCGGATTGGCCAGCACATTGATCCATGGCGCGGGTGTTCGTTTGTTTGGTGTGGTGGTGATGATGTATTCTTTGCCGTCTTTTGAAAAACCACCGGTACCGTTGAAGAACAAAAGATCCTTAGGCGGCTCAACTGTTGTGGCAACGGTTGCGTGGAATTTGGTTGGACTGAAATAAGGGATCAGTCCTTTCAGCTTGCTTCTCCTGTTCACCTGCTCTTCCAGCGTACCGTTGCTTCCGGAAATAACGATGCGTGCAACGGTTTGGAAAAGGATGCGATCCTCGTTCGACACCTGGTCCGCGGACCTTATAAAAATTCCACCCGGTTGTTCTTTCACATTTGCAGAGATGCCTGAGGCGATCAATCCCAGCAACTGGTTTTGCAGGGTTTGCCGGTATCCGCCATGGTCCTCGTTCCAGATCACCAGGTCAACGATCAATCCTTTCAGGCGCCAGTAGGCATGCGCCTGTATCATCTGCTGTGCAAGTTCAATATTTGATGAGTCTTCGATCTGCAGCAATACGATCGGCACATCACCTGAAATGGCATAGCCCCACAGGCCGGACTGGCCCCGGTGGTTTTTCAGGATGATGGCGGGATCGATGCGCATCGCCGGGTTCATAAAGATGATCGAGCTTGCCAGGCGCCCATACAACTGCGCCTCTTCTTCCCTCGCGTCGATCTGGCGGAGGATCACCTGGCTGTGCGTCCATGCCAGCTCCAGTGCGCGGTTGGCCATGTGGCGGTCCTGGTATTTTTCCACCATACCATCGCAGATCTCTTTTGTTTCACCTACGCCGATCAGCATGTCGATCGTGGTTGTCTGCTGCGGCTCGATCACAATTCTGTATTGTATGGCAACAACCGGGTCGAGCACAAACCCTGCCGTTCCGCTGAGCGGTTCTTTTTTATCGATGCTTATCGGGTGATGGATTGAATTGCCGCGGCCAATGAATTTTGACCTGTCGGTTTCATAGGCAACATTGATCACTTCCGCATCGTGCACTTTCATCAGGTGAAACATCCACGGCATCTGCGCGCCTGCGGAACGCGGGCGCCTGGTGCAAACGATGGCCTGTCTTTGCGGCACGATCTCCGTCTGAACAAAAAGATTGCTGAAGGCCGGGTGCGAGGAATCGGCCGCTTCGGGCGCCAGCACTACTTCCGCATAGCTGGTCACCTCTATCGTCATGCGTTTGCGTGAGCGGTTGGTGATGTGTACGCGGCGCAGCTCAACATCGTCTTCGGGTGAAACAACAACTTCGGTGTGCGTTTCAATGGAATGATCGCGGCGGCGGAACTCTGCGCGACCCTGCGAGAACACGGCCTCGTAATTATCGCCTTGTTTTAAAGTAGGCTGATAGGCCGTTGACCAGCTCAGGTTCGTATCCAGGTCCCGGATGAAACAGAATGTGCCCCAGTTGTCGCAGGTTGCATCTTCGCGCCAGCGCGTAACGGCGATGTCTTTCCATCGGCTGTAACCGCCGCCTGCATTGGTAACCATAGAATGAAACCTTCCGTTCGATAAAAGCTGTACTTCCGGCACCGGAGTATGCGGCGTGGTAATTACCCGCATCGAGGTATCGGATCCCGCGCTGATGCCCGCATCTGCAATATGCACCATTGGTGAGTAGAAGCTGGTGATGCGCGGTACCCGTTCCTGCAGTATCAGCAAAGTTGCCTTGAACTGTACTTCGGCCTCAAACCGTTTCTGCATCGGCTGATCCAGCAGGCAATAGGCCATCGCGAGGAAACCCATTCCTTTGTGGTGCACCATGTATGAACGGACGACCACATTGCTCTGGCGGCGCGGCAAACGGCTTTGTGTATAGTCTACTGCTTCGTAAAAACCATAGTCGCCCTCAAAGCCTTCTTTTTGCAGAACCTTGAGATTGCGGCAGGCCTCGGTGGGGTTTACCATCAGCGACATTTCTGTTGCATACGGTGCGATCACCAGGTCCTCGCCCAGCCCTCGTTTGAAGCCCGTTCCGGGAACGCCGAATGCATGGTACTGGTAATTCAGGTTTGCATCCACAAGGTTGTATCCCGATTCAGAGATGCCCCATGGCACACCGCGTTTTCTTCCGTATTCTATTTGTTTTTCTACAATGCCTTTTGTGGTTTCGTCGAGCAACGTGTTCTCATAGCTCGGCATCACGAGCATCGGCATCAGGTACTCGAACATCGAGCCGCTCCAGGAAAGCAGCAACGGCGTTGTGCCTGCGTTGGTGAGCTGCCTGCCCAATGCGAACCAGCTCTCCTGCGGCAGTTTTCCCTGCGCAATACCAACGAAGGTGGTGAGCCGCGCTTCAGAAGCGAGGAGATCGTAATAACTGTTGTCTTTTTTCTGCTCCTCGAGGTTATAGCCTATAGACAGGAGGTGCTGCGACCTGTCGTACAGGAAATCATAATCCATGGTAGACAGCTCTATACACTGCTGTGTGAGCCGCTGGGTGATAAGAATAAATTCTTTCGCGCGCTGGCTGCCCTGTATCAGGTGTATCCTGAACTGGTCCAGCCACTGCTCTTCTTCTTTCGTGTTTTCTTCCTTGTAGAAACTGCTGATGCGCGGCAATAAAAACTCTTCGATCTTGGCAAGCTCATAAAAAGTAGGCGCCACAGAGATCAGCGAGAATGCATCGGAGAACTTGGCAGGCACGGCAATGAGCAGCCAGGGAAGGAACGAAACAAGATCGTTGATCGTTGTCTGGATATGACTGGTAATTTTTTGTAACCATTCATACGCCGGGTCCTCGTTATCGGGTTTTATTTCGAACGACATGTGGTTGCATGCGCTCAATAACTTGTCGAGCAAAAATTTGATGGCGATCAACCCTTTCGGTTTGTTGGCACAAAGATGAACGATCTCATCGCGCAAGCGCTCTGCATGCAGGTTACCAGGCGCTTTTTCAGCCAGCACACGGGCGGTATCGAGTATGCCATCAAACACATCCGAATGAATGATCTTCTCATGCGGCAATGCGATCAACCCCTGTTTAAGCGTGAGCAGGTGCCCGGCCAGGTTGCCGCTGTCTACCGTTGAAATATATCTTGGATGCGGGGGTTGCAGCGTTACGGTATCGTACCAGTTGTAAAAATGCCCGCGGTATCGCTCCATCCTTTGCATGGTAGATATGGTATTGGTGGTACGCTCCAGGAACTGCGATGCGGTAATGTACCGGAAATCATAGGCCGATAAATTGGACAGCAGAACCAGTCCCATATTGGTAGGCGATGTGCGGTGCGCGATCCTTTCAACGGGTTCTTCCTGGTAGTTATCCGGCGGCAGCCAGTTGTCTTCCTCCCCCATAAAACGCTCAAAGAATGCCCATGTTTTGCGTGAGAGTTTGTGAAGAAAGATCTCGTGCTCATCAGACAGTTTCGCATTCTTTACGGCGCTCGTCATGCTGATCCACCATGAAATGAATGGGGAAATGAACCACAATATCAAAACTGGAAGGGCTGAAAAGAGGACGAGTGGTGCATACGTGGTAAAGTAAAAGAACAGCACCATTGCCAGCAGGGGCACAAACCACATTTTCTTTACAGAACCCGCAATGCCGTTTGTCTTTGGCGCGGAGCCTGAAGGGTTCCACTCCAGTAATTTTTTATGAGAGAACCACATGCGCCACGCGGTGCGGAGAATAGCATCGAGATTGGTGAACGCTTCGTAAGGAAGAAAAATAAAATCGATGGCATGTTGGGTGAAATGATCTTTTGCCGCTTTAACCGTGTAGATCAGGTGTTGCATAAAGATCACATCTTTCGGCTTCCAGATCAGGTTCCAGCAAAGGATCACAGCAGCGGGCAAACCAATGATGAAGAGTACGGCCAGCGTCCAGAACCATGCCGCATTCGAGAACAGCCACCCGTAAAGCAATAACAGGGTCAGCGCCAAGGGCACAAGGCTCCTGCGGAGGTTGTCGAAGATCTTCCATTTCGACAGGGCCGAAAGCGGGTTGGCAACCAGGCCTTTTTCCCGTTTTGGAACAAAAGGAAGGAACCAGTTCGCGATCTGCCAGTCGCCACGGATCCAGCGGTGCCGGCGCTGCATATCTGCAGCATACGAAGAAGGGTATTCTTCATACAACTGCACATCGCTGACCAGGCCCGAACGTGAATAACAACCTTCGAGCAGGTCGTGGCTCAAAATCCTGTTATCGGGAAAGCGGTTGCTGAGCACACGCTCAAATGCATCGATCTCATAAATACCCTTGCCTATGAACGATCCTTCCTGGAAAAGATCCTGGTACACATCTGAGATTACGCGTGTATACGGATCGGTGCCGGGCTCGTTTCCATGAATGCGTGCATACAGCGAGCTGCCCGGTGCGGGCAAGCTGTTGGATACACGCGGCTGGAGGATGGTATATCCATGCACGATGCGTTGTTTCTTTTCCGGGTAAATGGCGCGGTTCAAAGGGTGCGCCAGTGTTCCGATCATTTTCCAAGCAGTATCGCGTGGAAGTTTTGTATCGGTATCGAGCGTAATGATGTATTTGATGGTTGGGAAAACCGTTTCGTCCCCAACGATCAATGAAAAATTATCGCGCCCATGCCCGCGCAGCAAACCATTCAGTTCTGCAAGCTTGCCGCGTTTTCTTTCATAACCCATCCATATCTTGTCGTTGGGGTTGTATTTTCTCGGGCGATGGAAAAGGTAAAAGAACCCGTTGTTCTCACTCCCGTATTTTTTATTCAGTTCAATGATGCGGTCCTCTGCCTCCTGCATCAGCAGCGCATCTGTAGGAAGGGTCTCTTCTTTTGCGTCCTTGAAATCTGTGAGTAATGCAAAATACAAATGCGCATCGCGGTTGGCAAGGAAGCGTACTTCGAGCGATTCAAGCAGGTGATCGATGTCTGCCATATTGCCCAGCATCGTTGGTATCACAACCATTGTTGCTTCTGTTTCGGGAATGCCTTTTGAAAAATTCAAACGTGGCAGCAGCGACGGCTTTACGATCAGCGTTGCGATCCAGTTGGTAAAATGAAGCGCAAGCTGGCTCGTTCCCACAACGATCAGCAGGGAAGCAAGGATGTATTGCCATGTATCGATGCTTTCCGAATGCGCGTTGTTTAGCAGGGGCCAGCTGAGCAGTGCGGTCAGTGCGAGTATCGAACCCACATAGGTGATCAATGGGATCCTGTTGAAAATTCTTTTTAAACTATCGCGGAACGAATGCTTCATTCCCGCATACTTCTCGAGGATGTAGGCGCCTTTGTCTACAAGATAGTAGCCCACATGTTTTGTTCTTTCATCCACATCGTTCCTTTCAACCCCTTCCTTCGCCAGTTGCACGGCGCGTGCGGCGATGTCTTCTTCTGCGTAGCAACTTCCCTTTGCAATCTTTTCCACTGCGTGGCGATAGCGGTCGCGCGTGAAAAAATCCATTGCCGAATACACACCGGCAGGGTCCTGTACGAGTATGTGTTCCACAACACTTGTTGCTTCCACAAAATCCCTCCAGTCGTTCGCCCCCAGGAAACGCAGGCTGCTGATGCTGTTGCTGATAGACACCTGGTCGGATGCCTGTTTCTGGTTTTCGAGACCCACCAGTTCGTTGCTCGATATTCCTGTTTCGGAAACATGTTGTTCTATCCATGTTAAAGGGAGCGACAATGCAGAGCCTTTGCCCTGCAGTTTCCTGGTGAGCTCTGCAACAAATGGCCCCACCATCGGTGGTTTGGAGCGGGCCATATCGGCAATGACCACCACCAGGTTTTTAGGATCTTCCTCCGCGGTGCGGATCATTTCATCGGCCCAGTATTCCGCCAGTTTTTTATACGTCATGTCGATGGCAATCTGTGTAGCCAAACGACGAAGGTTCTCAATCAATGCCAAACGCAGCATAATGGGCACGGCCCACAGTTCGCCAAGTTTGAGTGGTGTTACAGACTGGTACGCCGTAATAAAACCGGTGAGGCTCGCGAGGTCAACACGTCCGTCGCTGTGCGAGATGATCTCTACCGCGATATCGTACACGCGTGGCAGCCCGGTTGAACTTCCTTTTTTAAGTTGCGGCAGTCCCTTACTGTATCCTTTGGGTAAATGTTTTTTACCTGTATAGATCTGTTCTTCGATGAGGTAAAAATTATCGAGCAACCATTCCCCGGCGGGTGTGATCCGTTGGTTGTCTTTCACGCTTTGGGTGAGAAGGCTGTGCACATCAACCAATGCATCTTCATTGCTGGCGAGCCTTTTCAGTAACTGTTCCGAAGGATGTTCTGTGATAAGGGTGTGGCTCTTTGCCAGTTTCCTGGCATACTCTTCGATCTGCTCCGCGCTGAACAATTCTGCGCGCAGCGGGGGGAGCTCATTGGAGTAACGCTCCAGCAAACTTTCGCTGAGAAAAGGACTGATGATGTTTTTCTTTATCGCCGCGAGCGCCTGTGGAAGCATTTCAAAAATGTCTTTTGTATCATTTTTCCCCTGAAATGCTTTCATAAATTTTTCTTTTCCTGATGTACTTATTAATTCCGGTCATTTGTACCTGATCGTTCAGCAGTAGTTTACTGCTGCAGCGGCAACATTTTTTTACAATTGTTCTTCCGGGTTTGCATTTACCGGAACGCTTTGGTTCACTAGCTCAGCGGGCAGGCTCTCCACGCCAATGTGGGCGTCTTTGTTCAGGAGTACCACTTTCTTGATCACATTTTTCAACTCACGTATGTTGTCGTGCCAATCGTAATTCTTCAAAACAGAATATGCTTCGGTTGTAAATCCTTTGATCGATTTACTAAAGATCTCGTTGTAGAGTTTCAGGAAATGATCGGCCAGTACCGGTATGTCTTCCCTGCGCTGCCGCAGGGGCGCGATCACGATGTTGAAATCGTTCAGCTTGTGGTATAGGTCCTCCCTGAATTTCCCATTGCGGGTTGCGCTCCATAATATATTGTTGCTGGAGATGATCACACGCACATCCACGTTTATGTCTTTTGTGCCTCCTACCCTGCGCATTCTTTTTCTCCGGATCACCTGCAGCAGTTTTTCCTGCACCTCCAGCGGCAACAACTGCGCCTCTACGATGAATAAGGTGCCGCCGTTTGCCTGCTCCAGCACGCCCTTATGCGTTTCTTTCTCCCCGTTCGCCGCGGTGGTTTCCGATCCAAACACTTCTTCCAGCGCATTGTCTTTGAGCAGCGCGCCCGCTTTCACCACTACAAATGGTTGCTGGCTGCGTTTGCTTTTCTTGTGTATTTCGTTGGCGATGGATTTCTTGCCGGTTCCATCTTCCCCGTAAATGATCACGCTGTGGTCCGTTGGCCCAACCAGTTGTACCTGTTTGTTGAGCATCCTGAACGACTCGGTATCGCCCCAGAAAAAATATTCGCCGGCCTGCTTGTCGGCCATCTGTATGTTGGCAGAGGCCTGTCCTTCTTTCTTATTGCTCAGCGCCTCATGAATGGTGAGCAATATCTGCTCCGTTACCAGCGGCTTTACCACGTAATCGAATGCACCCTGCTTCAGGGCAAGGGCCGATGTTTTGATGTCGGAATGCCCGGTGATGATGATCACGGGCAGGTCTGTGTATTTTTGTTTCACCTTGCCAAGCAAAGTGATGCCATCGATGTCTTCCAAACGCAGATCACAAATGATCAGGTCGGGCCTTGCATGCTGCAGGTATTCAAGCGCTTCTTCGCCGGAATATTTAACTGTTACCTCGTACCCTTTTCGACAGAGGAACTGATTCAGTAAGAAACAGAGGTCTTTGTCGTCATCTATGATTAGAATTTTCTGCATATTGTAGGGTTGGGGCAAGCGTTCACCTTCCCTTTTTAAGAAAAAACTATACCAGTTTGTATCTATATATATGACCTTAAAACCAATGAAAAAAGGGCTTTTGAAAGCCCTTTGGAGTGTGTGATATGATTTTTTTATAAAATATATTAATCGCTTCCGGATTTTTGTAGAATTAATTACACAGAAGCATGCTTTTTATTATTTAGGCATGGCGAGCACCTTTTTCAGTTTCTCGCAAAGCTCCTGGAAGCTGAACGGTTTAACGATGTAATGAAAGGCCCCACTATTGATCGTTTGTAATATGTCCCGTTCGTAAGAAGAAGTTGAATAGATGATGACGGGGATGCTTGAATAGGCAGGCATTTTCTTGATCTCCTGCAGGCACTGTATCCCATTCATCAAAGGCATGTTCAGGTCTATGAAAATATAGTCGGGCTGCGAGATCAGGCCCTGGGTCAATTTTTTGATGGCATCAACGCCGTTGCCGGCAGTCTCGATCTTTATCTGGGAATCTATTTCATTCATGGCATCCTGGAAAAGCATCAGGTCATCCATGTCGTCGTCTACAACGAAAATAAGGTTCGTCTTCATTTTTAATAATCAGCTAAAGATAAGGAAAACAAACCTCTTGTTTTCCGCCGTCTTTTAAACCTTGGCTTTTGATCTTCCCCGGCCTTGAACCTGCCATGGCCCGCTCTTTACTGTTCGCGGTTGATGTTCACTGCCTGGAAACCGAGGTTCAGCAGGAGGTTGGCCTTTTCAGGCGCTACCTCAAAAACCAGGTGGATCCTGCCATCGGGCAGTTCCTTGCGTGAGCCGGTCTTTACCTCGTGCGCAAATAACTTGTTCACCTCGGCTTCCATCCTGGGAAGTATGCATAGCTCTACTTTATTGTCTACCTGTTTGTATAGTTTCATGCGCATCCTCTTTGTTTCGACCGGGAACAAACAACTATGATGCCCTTCTCGCCCAAAAGTTTAGTGAAAATCCTAAAGAAATGTTTATTTCCCGGCTGGAGTATTATCTTCTACAAAATAGGCAGGTATAAAATTTTAATAAAAGAGCCAATGAACACCGGGTATTCCGGTGTATTCATTTATTCCCAACACCCTTATTAAAAACCAAACAAATTAATCATGAAAAAAGTATTAGCCGGCCTGCTTGTTTGCTCTGCGCTCACATTTGTTGCCTGCGGAGACAGCGGCGAAAAAGACAGTAAAGAAGTGGCAAAAGAAGAAAACAACCAGAAGTTCGATTCAACCAACATTGAAGGCGACACCAAATTTGCCGTTGCATTGGCGGATGGCGGTATGCTTGAAATTGAATCGTCTAAACTGGCCCTTACCAGCGCCATTGCTTCCAATGTGAAAGACTTTGCGAAGATGATGGTAGACGATCATACCGGCGCCGCGGCAGAATTAAAGGATGTGGCCGCAAAGAAAAACATAAGCCTGCCAGCAGCATTGAGCGATGACAAACAGAAAAAGCTCAACGACCTCACAGCTAAAAAAGGTGCAGACTTTGACAAGGCTTATGTTGACCTGATGGTGAACGAGCATGAAGACGCTGTTAAGGCCCTGAAAGACGAATCAGAAAAAGGAAACGATCCTGACCTGAAAGCCTGGGCCGCAGGAAAATTACCTGTGATCCAGAAACACCTTGATGTGATCAAGGCGATCAAGGATGCGAAGAAATAATTGGATCGATCCTGCATAGGATACCGTTTCAATAATAGTAAAAGCTCCGTGGGAACGATACGCAACAACAACCCTCCTGTTGCATTTGTCTCCTGCGGGGCTTTTGTTTTGGGGCATAGCACAGCAATTCTCTCCTGCACGCACCGATCCGATCCACTGGTCCGCCTTTTTTAATAGAGTTCAAAAGAACCCTGAACGAGTTATGAAAACAACATCCAAGAAGAAAAACTGGTTTAACCGCTGGTTCGAGAAAGTTTCAACCAGAGTTACGAGGGCAACCGGTAGCCCCACTGCTGTACTGCTTGCATTGATCGTGATCTTTGCATGGCTGGTCACGGGGCCCGTCTTCCATTATTCCGATACCTGGCAACTGGTGATCAACACCGGTACCACGATCATCACCTTTGTAATGGTTTTCATCATCCAGCATTCGCAGAACAAAGACACCACCGCCATCCAGCTCAAGCTGAATGAACTGATCGCCACGAACGAAAGATCCAGCAACCGCCTTGTTAACATTGAAGATCTTTCAGACGAAGAGCTTAATACCTTGAAGAGTTTCTACATAACGCTTGCCCGGTTGTCGAAAAAAGAGAAAGACATTTTCCGGTCGCACTCCATTGATGAGGCCGAAGACAACAACCGCGACAAGTATAACAAACTGAAAAAAGAAGCTTCCCAAAAATAAGCTGCATGGAAACGGTAAAACTGAGTCACAAAAAACACATCAACCTTGTAAAAGACTACGCCAAAACCGCTGCTGCCGCTCGTTTGGTGTATGTTAACGATACAGAGCCAGGTATTGAACGCCTGCGCAAAGGCAAGGGTTTTGCCTATGTTCTGGGTACAAACCCGGTAAAAGACAAACACGAAATTGAGCGCATACGCAAGCTTGCCATTCCACCGGCCTGGGAAAAGGTATGGATCTGCACCAAAGCCAACGGCCACATCCAGGCCACCGGGTTCGATGCGCGCAACCGCAAGCAATACCGTTATCATCCACTGTGGGGCATGCTGCGGAACGAGACAAAATTTCACAAGCTCCTCGAATTCGGCAAGCAATTGCCTGCACTGCGTTTGCAACTGGAGAACGACCTGCAGCAGAAAGAACTCAATGATAAAAAAGTGATTGCTGCGGTGATCAGTCTCATGGAACGCACCTACATAAGGATAGGCAATGCCGAATACGAAAAACAAAATGGCTCGCATGGGTTGACTACGCTTCACGATGAACATGTAGACATTAAGGGTGCCGCACTTTCTTTTTCGTTCAAAGGGAAAAAAGGCATCTATCACGAGGTATCGCTGAAAAACAAAAGACTGGCGCGCGTGGTAAAACAATGCAGGGATATTCCCGGCGATGAGCTGTTCCAGTACTACGATGCCGATGGCAACACGCACGCCATCGATTCGGGTATGGTAAACCAGTACATCAAGGAATTCAGCGGGGGCGATTTCACCGCCAAGGACTTCAGAACATGGGCGGGTTGCCTTAACCTGTTGCGGGCCTTTAAAAACATCGGTCTTTATGAGAATACGACCCAGTGTAAACAGAACATCAACCAGGCGCTTGATTATGTGAGCACGCGGCTCGGCAATACGCGCACCGTTTGCAAAAAATACTATGTGCACCCGGGCATCATCCGGCTGTACGAAGAGGACAAGATGAAAGCCTACCTGAAAGAGCTGGATGGAATTGAAACGCCCGATGGAGTTACGGGGTTAACCAGGGACGAGAAGATATTGATGAAATTACTGGCCGTTGTATAACATCCCTTCACACTACTGCCTCTGCCAAAGTTGTACAGGTCTGGCTGGGGTTCTGTCATTTCCGCCGGGTGAAAGGCTTTTAATGCCTGGCACGAGCAGGCCCGGGGCCATTTGGGTAGCGTTTTCTACAATCCATCCGCGGCCCGTTGGCATACTATTTTAATTAATTGCTTGTATCAAACTGAAAATTATGCAAACGAACGAATCATTGATCGAGGTACTGAATGACCTTGTGAAGATCAACAACGACCGCATTACGGGCTACGAAAAAGCCATAGATGAGATCAACGATGAAGACATAGACCTCAAAGGTATGTTCCGCAAAATGGCGAACGATAGCCAGGAATATGTAAAAGAACTGAGTGAACTCATTCTTAGAAAAGGCGGGGAAGTATCAACCGATACAACTGTTCCCGGCAAGATCTACCGCGCCTGGATGGATGTGAAAGCAGCATTCAGCGGCAGCGACAGGAAAACCATATTGAGCTCATGTGAGTTTGGAGAAGATGCCGCACAAAAAGCATACAAGGAAGCATTAAGCTCCGATGCAGAGATCGACGCGGAATCAAGACAGGTGATCATGAGCCAGAAAGCGTCTTTGAAAGAATCACACGATATGATCAAAAAATACCGCGACCTGCAGACTGCATAGTTTGTAGCAACGATATCAAAATAGTTACCGTTGGTCGATGGGATCACACCTGAAATTAGACTTTTTATTTGCCATAAGAATATAACATAAGGAAACCGATCCACATCAAAGAGTTTATCTCACCCGGTAATACACGGACTGGTGCGCAAGCACCAGTCTTATTTAAACTATATCCACCACCTAAATACTACTACCATGCACGCCCCAACCGCACCGGACCTGAAAACAATGACCGAGGTTCTGAAAAAACTGAATGCAGACGGTTATAAAGAAGAATTCACTGTATCAGATAATCTTTTGAAATCGCTGACCACCGGTAAACAGTATACACCGGAAGATGTAACGATCAATAATTTTTTCCGTTTTGAGGGCCAGTCGGATCCCGGCGATAACTCGATCCTTTATGCCATCGAAACAAAAGACAAAACCAAAGGAACCCTGGTTGACGCTTATGGCGCCGGGGCCGATCCTGACAAAACCGGTTTTATGCTCGATGTTGAGAGAATACAGAAGAAGATCGGGGAGAAAAAGTAACTAACGGCTCTCAGCGTTTGCTATGAACCGTTGGCTTTAGAGCCGTGGAAGCAACATCAGCTTTATTACATTTCATTTACGTGGGCCGCAGTGCGCTATGATCTTTCGGGATTATAGTGCCTGCGGTTTTTTATTGCGGATGATGCGATTGATGGCGCATTCGTCATTGCTTCCCTACAATTAAAAAAAGCCGCACCAAAGTGCGGCTTACCGAAACCTATATATGGAGGAATTGTATTATCGTTTAATAATGATACACGCAACAATAAACAAAGCGTCATGATCGCCTGATCAAACCAAGCAATAGAGATATGATGGCCAATACGAGTAACACGTGAATGATACCGCTTACGCTATAGGCGAATACGCCGATCAGCCAGCCAATAATAAGGATCACTGCGAATAAATAGAGGATACTGCGCATAGTAATTAATTTAAGATAATGGTTAAAACTCTGTGCCATACCTGTTGAATACGGCGGGCCTTTTTCTGGCGGGCAAATTTTTCTACAGGCGTTTGCGCGCCTGGATGGAATGGGAATTGGAATAATCAGAATATGAAAAAGATCGGAAGATTCTTTGGTATTTTGAAGCGCTCCGCCATTTCTTTCAGCGATGATGATGGAATGAAACTGGCCGCTTCACTCGCCTACTCTACCATATTTGCCATTGCACCTTTTCTTGTGATCATCATTTCTCTTGCCGGCAGCGTGTTCGGCATTGAAGCGGTACGCGGTAACGTATACGGCCAGATCAAAGACCTCATTGGCCCCGACGCTGCAAAACAGGTACAGACCATCATTGCAAACGTTGAGCTTAAAGACCAAAGCCTTTGGGGAAGCATCATTGGCGGTGTTGTTCTGATCATCACTGCAACGGGCGTTTTTACAGAGATCCAGGGATCGATCAATTTTATGTGGGGCATCAAAGCGAAACCCAAAAAAGGATTATTAAAGCTCGTGATCAACCGACTGATCTCTTTCTCACTCGTGGTAAGCATAGGGTTTATTTTGCTCGTCTCCCTCCTGCTGAATTCGCTGATGGATGTATTCTACGGCCGTCTGAAACAAATGTTCGACAATACTTCCGTAGATCTGCTTTATGGATTGAACCTCGTATTCATATTCGCGGTTATTGCCGGCCTCTTTACCGTTATGTTCAAAGTACTTCCCGATGCGAAGATCAGGTGGAAGGACGCGTCTGTCGGCGCCTCCTTCACTGCAATACTTTTTATCATCGGCAAATTCCTGATCGGGTTCTATATAGGCAATTCAAAACTCGGCGTTACCTACGGCACCGCGGCTTCTATTGTCGTGATCCTTTTATGGGTCTATTACACCTCCATCATCCTGTATTTTGGCGCCGAATACACCAAGATCCACAGCCGCGAAGTTGGCTCCGGCATTACGCCCGATGAGCAGGCGGTCTATATTATTAAAACAGAAAGCAAGGAACTTAATATTAAGAATTAGGAATTAGTAATTAGAAATTAATAATTTATAAAAAATTACCACTCTATAATTACTAATTCCTAATTCCTAATTTTTAATGTATTATCAGTATCGTCTTCTTTCCTCCTTCAAAAATAGATTTCCATAACAGGTTGAACATAGATTTGTACCTGTCGCGTTTATAGGTGAATTCCTTTCCTTTGTCTGATTGGTATTTGTTCCGGATGTCTGCGTTGGCGATGAAACTGAGGAATCCTTTTTTCTCGAGCGAGTCCTCCCCGTACTTACGGAGCATTTCTACTTTCAGGTCATGGTAGTTAAGCAGCAGGGTGCCCTTGCTTCCCTGGCGGTTGGCATTGATCTCAAAGCTGAAGCGGTCTACCGTACCGGATTTTATTTTGGTAAGGCTTAAATTCTCAAATGGTTTGCTCATTGCTACCATCGGGAACGGCGCAACATCGCCGGTAACACGGAACTCTACGTTGGGTGAATTCAGCGGTATGGCCCAGTGCGATTGAAGGCGGCCACTGCCCATCACTTTCGCATTCGCCTCTATCTTCATCACATTATCCTGCTTGAGCAACGACGGCACATTGGTGATGTTGGACACCGTACCATTCACATCCGTGAAAAAGATAACACCGTTCAGATCGGTCTTTGCGGCCTGCGACTCGTATGCGATGGTTGAGTTTCTGATTTCGATGGCCCGTATGTTGATCGGTTTTTTCGACAGCATGATCGCCTCGTAAGGGAAACGACCGCGTCCTTTTTTTACGGAGTCAACCGGCAGCGTTTTATCGTCGAAAACCTGCAGTTTTAATTGCATCGTGGCTTTCTGGATATCGATGGCGTCCTGCTTCAGTAATTTTTTAAAATCAAAACGGTCGAGCACTATTGCATTGGCTGTGATCGTGTACATATCTGTCTGCCGCCCGATCCGATCCTTCAACTGCTGTCTTGTGATCGTTGGGTTCATCTGCATCCTGGCAACAGTGAGCCTGTCCCCGTTCACCGGGTAACTGATCCTGTCCAGATTCATCATATGAAGCCCCATCGGGATACGTACCGATCCAACAGAAAATGCAAGCGACGATGCATTGGCATATTGTTCAAACGGGATAACACCGTGATCTGCTTTTACATTTTTCACCAATACCGACAAATCCCGCACGGTAACCGGTTTTCCTTTTGCTGAATGGATCGTAAGGTTTCCTTTTTCGACCACAAGTGAATCAACCGAGCCATTGAATGACATCGTTGCGGGCTTCTTGTTTTTCTTTGTTTTGGGTTTGATGATGATCTCCGGTTGCTGTAAAAGGATCCGCCTGGCGTTGATGTCGCCGCGTTCAATAAAATCCTGTGTCGACAAACCGGCGATATCGACCACCTTAAACTTCATTGGCGCATCATCGATCGTTGCCAGGTCTTCTACACGGAGAATATGCTGTTTTGAATCGTATAAGACCTTACCTGTCTTCAGTTCCGTTCCAACAAATCCATTGATCGTTGCCCGGGTTTGTTTGATAAAGTAGGAAACGATGTTCCTATAATTGTGCGTGCTGTCAACAAGGAAATCCTCAATCGCAACATTGATGCCATTGGCAGAAAAAACTTCTTTCCGCAATTGATCGAACATAGAAAAGTGGCCGTTTATGACCTGTATGTTCTTTGCGCGGAGAAAATCGAAATTACCAACCAGCCGTTTGTAGATCTCAAGCGTATCGTTTAATTTTTCGTCAGACGGTTTCTTTCTTACCCATTTGTCGAGACGGAAAACAGGATTGTCAAGAATGATATCGGATACATCGAGCGAAGAGTTGCTCAGCAATTTCAATTCTTTTAATCCCTGGATCGTGATCTTATCAATCGTTACCGCAATGGTAACAGGCGGCATGGAGTCTTTCTCTATCAGCACCGCCCACTGGGCGGAATCTACTTTTACCTGCACATTGCGCAGGTAGATGTTGCCATTCAATTCATCCACCTCGGAGGTATCGTAAGTGATGCGGTAGAGGCTGTCCGTTTTCTTCAGAACCGTGTTGGTTACCGCGTTACGCACTACTTTTTTCTTGATGGTTGTCCACCAGAACACAGCAGCACCCAACACAAGGGCCACGATGATCCAAACAATTTTTTTTGTCCGCATAAAACCAATTAAAAAGGATAGCCGATCGCAATGTTGTATACCAATTTCTCCCTTCGCCAATCCCGGTTAAACAAATTAAAGTTCTTGATGGACCATTCTTCTCCCCTTGGCAGATAAGGCTCGCGCAATGGCGCGGCAATATCGAGACGGATCAATAAAATGCTCAGGTCAAGACGGAAGCCAACGCCTGCACTGATGGCTATGTCTTTCATGAAATTCTTTGTGAACTGCGCGTCTTTACCATACAGTACGGTGTCTCTTGTCCAGATGTTGCCCGCATCTGCAAACAGGGCGCCACGCAGTTTCGAGATCAATGGGAAACGCAGTTCGGTATTCAGCTCCAGTTTGTAATCGCCACCCACCTGCGGCAGATACAACTGCTGCAGTTCGTTTGCACGAACGCGCCCAGGCCCCAGTTGTCTTGGCTGGAACCCACGGATGCTGCTCGCGCCGCCGATGATAAACTGCCTCGAGAACGGCAGGTATGATGAATTGCCGTATGGGAACCCGAGCCCGATGATCACCCGGCTCGCCCAATAGGTATTTTCATCGATCCGCCTGTTGTAGCGGAAGTCAACATCCACTTTTGCGTATTGTGAATAGTAGGCGTTCAGCAATGTTTTGGTGTAAGGTGCACCGGCCTTGTTAAACAAGCCAACAGCGTTACCCGCAACATCGAGGTTTCCCTTGAAGTAAAAAATGTTTTTGGCTTTTGCATTTACGCTGTTAAAAGTGTAGTTGTAAAAAGATCCCATGATGATCTCCGGCAAATTACTCTGCGCCAGTATCGGCACCTGGTTCACCAACGCCTGGTATTCGGGGCTGAACGCTGATGTTGTATTGTAGGTAATGCTGACCGGTGAAAACGTGTGTTCTTTGTTTACTTTTTCTTTCCATGTCAGATCATACTGGAAGCGGAAGAAATTCTTGGTATACAGCCCCTGCCTGCGGAACCATTCGTACCCCAATGTGAACTTGGTCTTTGGCGGGAAATAATGGCTCTCATTGATTTTGAATGGCGTTACAAAACGCGGGAACATCAGAGAAAGCTCCGCACCCAGGCTGAAATTGTTGTTTGCGCGCAGCGAATCATTGCTGGATGATTCAAACGAACCATAGGTCCTGATATACAACTGCTCCGCCCCTTTGAACAGGTTCCGGTTTCTCCACGTAACACTGGCCTGCGCACCCGTGAACGAATTGCTTTTTGAGAAGGTGCCGATCTCTGCCTGTATCGATTTTTTCTTGAGCGGGGTAAGATAATAATATACGTCCAGGTAATGCGGGTTCAACGAATCGGGATCGCCGATATACCTGTTCTTCACAAATTTGAAAACTCCCATGTTGATGAAACGGTTCAGCGTCCTGTTCTGCCGGCGCATGCTGTACAAACTGCCCGGGCGGTAGGTTACGGAACGCACCAGGGCCGAAGGTTTGATCTTATTCACTGTATCACGGATGTAGATGCTGTCGTACATCTTCAATCCCACCTTCGATGTATCCGGGGGCGGCGATACCAATGTGTAATTGGGGAACAGGGTGATCGATCGTATCGTTTGCGGGTTTACGGCGGCAACCGGGATCTCGTCTTTCAGCCGGAAATAGATATTTACCTGGTGGTTGCCGATGGAGCTGTCTACCCAGGCTTTGATGTGATCCGGCGAGAAATAATAATATCCTTTTGATTTCAGGTGTAAATCCGTTCTTGATCTTTCCGCTTTGATGTTGTCAAAATCGTACTGCTCGCCTTTCTTGATGTAATTATCCTTGGGTGACAAGGTTGCGATGTCTTTTCCAATGCTGGATGTACTGTCCATTACCCACTGGAATGCATTCACGTTGTAGGGCATGCCAAGATCTACTTTGTAATTTGCGGTTACCTTATAGCCTTTGATGGTTGTATCGCCACCCACACCTGTTTTGAAATATCCCTTGTTCTCCAGGTATGCCTGGAAGTTTGCAGAATTTGCAGCCACATTCAGTTGCGTACTGAGTACGGGCGGTTCGCCTATCTTGTTGCGCAGCCAGTATTTAAACCCTTTCTGCTTTTTCGGTTCTCCAACGGCATACCAGAAGGCAACCCGGTAAGGCCACCCGAAAAGAGTCTTGTTGGGAACGGGAGAAGTGATGGCTTTCAGTTGTTTTTTGATCGATTTTGTTTTTGTTTTGTTCCCTTCCTCCTTTACTATTTCGTACTTCGCACCTTTGTACAGTTGTGTTCCGGGTGGCAGGTGTTTGCCAATGCTGCACGACAATGCCGTGCATATGGCGGCAATAAGGACGAAATGATATATGGTTATCCTATTTTTCATTTTCTTTTTTCGCGGCGTCTTTTGGATTGGTTTCTTCTGCTTTTTTTCTTTCTTCTATCTCTTTCTGCTTCGCCCTCTCTTTCTCGGCCTTCCTGTTTGCCTTCGCATTCCTATCCCTGCTCTTCCTGAACAACTCCTTGAACTTGTCGTAATCCATGCTTAAGGTAAAGGCCACGCCTGTTTCAATAAAATAGCCATCCAGTATCGCTTCGTAATCGCTCTTCTGGTACGCTTTTACCATGTAGCGGCCATCTTTAGACAGCTTGTAGGTAGTTGTAATATCCGGCAGGAACGAGATGTTTGAATTGTCCTGTCCTTTCGCCAAAGGATCCTCTCCTTCTACGGTGAAATTTTTTCCGACGGTCAAACTCAACCGGTCGTTCAGGAATCTTTTTGATAATGCGAGGTTCAGGTCGGTACGTTGTGTAGCGTCTGTGTAATTGTCAACCGTCTTCAGGTCCACATCCACTTCAACACCCTTGATCAGGTCTGCCGCTACCTGGCTCACTGCATCTGCAAGAAAACGGCCCACGCTCTGTTTCACCACCTGGTCGGCCTTCAACCCGTCGCTGCTGCTGGTTCCGAAAAAGTCTTTGCTCTGCTCGCCGATAAAGCGTCCCATCACGAGCAATGCAAATACCTGTTTGTTCATCGTAGACGGATCGGAGCGCATTTGCGTTAGTTTGTTGTCGATGGTGGTAGACATATCCGAATTGATGCCCTTTGTTCCTTCTTTCAACTGCACATCAAACGTAAGCTCGGGCTCCATTGCACGGCCCTTGATCTTCAATACAACCTCAAAAGGTATTTTCTGGCGATAGATCGCCGGGTTGCTATTGTCACTCACCTCGTTCGACAAAAGATCGAATGGCGATGCCTCGATCTCGTACACCGCTGTGATGTTTGCTTCTGCATTGGCCGGATCCCCGCTTAACACAATGGTGCTTCCTTCCTGCAGTTCAAATCTTCTCTTTAAGAATTTATAATTGAGCTGGTAACTTCCCTTGGTAAGGTTATAGGCGCCGGTCAATGAAATATCACCATTCGGGTTCACGGCCGCATTCAACTGTCCGGCCCCCTGCACCTGCAACTCGTCCCTTGTCAGTGGATCGATAACGATGCTGAACTTCGCATCTTTACTGATATCGATGTTCAGGTTGTAGTTGAGCGATGCCATTTCCTGCCGCGAGCGGCTAACGGTCGTTGTATCCGAAGGACGGAAAACAAAATTCTTCACCGTATCAATATCTACAAATTCCATCACTCCTTCCCTGTCTTTGGCGCTGGCAATCTTTGGTTGTCTTACAAATGTTACTGCCGATTTTTCCTTCAACGCAACATTGCCGGTTATATCCGGCGCCGTTACCGGACCGTTGATCGTTACGTCAACATCAACGATGGCCTTACCGTATATCTGGTTGTTGGCAACAGGTGTGTTGTCGAGTGCAGTAAAGTTCCTTGTCTTCACAGAGAGGTCCGTAACAAAACCTGATTTCCCCTGCGTAACTTTTCCGTTCACTGTTAACGGGTGATTGAGTGAATCCCTGACCGTAAAATTGTTGAGCGTGACATCCGGGTATTTGAAAACGATCTGCTGGTTGTCGATCTTCAACACCGTGCCATATTCTGCAAGCGTTGTAGATGCGGAATCAAACGTCAGGTTTCCATTCCATTCAGGACTTTTTACATTGCCGCTGATGGTTACGTTGCCAGACACTTTTCCCGTAGATCGTGTAAGGTTTTTCTGTGTAAACGGTTCAATCGTTTTCAGCTCCATGGGTTGAAGCAAAACCGTAGCATCTATTTTATCCTGGTTGTAATTCCCTTTTATGTCAACATTGTTGTTGTTGCCGGTGAGTTTACCGTCAAAGGTCACGGCCTGGTTGTTGTCGCTGGCGGCATTCACAACAAGGTTGCCGACCGGGATGCCCTGGTATGCCAGGCTGTCCACTTTAACGTTGCCATTGAAGAGCGGAACTGTTTTATCAAGCCCATCTACCCTTACCTGCACATTGAGCATGCCGGCGATCTCGAGGGAATCGCGGTCCATCAGTCCCATTACATTCTGCAGCGAGAAACGATCCACTTTCAGATCGATCGGCGCATTGAGCGCGGTGCTCGCGCTATTGATCGAAATGCTTTCCGTTCCCTTACGGATATTGAACTGGCTTATGTTGACGCCTCCTTTCCCATAGGTGATCATGTTGTTGTTGTCAACGTTCCAGTCTGCATAATTCAGTTTGAGCCGGTTGCCCAGGCGGATCCTGTAGTCGTTGTTTTGCTGCATAGCGGTTATGGAAAGCGCGTATCTCTCCTTTTTCCTGGCATCGTTTGTAACGATGTTCGCCGTCAGGTTCCCTTTTCCCAGTCCACCGGTAACAGCAGTCGAAAACAACTGAATAGATGAGGCGCGCGCCGTATCCAATACAATCGCATATTTGATCGAGTCGTTCACACCCGTTGCACGGATGTTGAGGTTTGAAACGCGGTTGTTTTCATACACGACCACAGGGGCAGCCAGGTAAAATACAAGCGAGCTGTCTTTCTGCTTCGTATCAAGTTTCGCGGTTGCGTGGATGTTCTTATCAAAAAACAAACCCGGCAGCAACATAGCATAGATCGGATCGGGTTTCAGGTTTGCATTCATTGTAAAGTTGGCGTTGCCTTGCACAGGCGCTGTTACAGCCGGTGTTTTCGAGTAGCGCGCCATGTAGTTCTGCAGGATACCCGGCAACTCGTTGTACCTGTAATCGCCTTTAACGGCTGCATCCGCAAATGGCGCCCACAAAGTGAGTAATGTCTGCCCGCTGTCGATAGAGCCCTTGGCAATGATGCTGTCAACTCTTATGGTTCTTTTTTCCTGGTAAACGATCGTGCTGTCGAGGCGAACCATCGCGTTCAATGTTTGCGGTGAAAGATCCTTCGCCTGCAGGTCTATCATCGATCTGAAACGGAACGGCTCTTTGTAAAAACCCAGCGCAAAAAGATCTGCGTTGTCCACATTTACTTTCCCTGTTGCAGAGGGGTATTGCTGGTTCAGGGCCGTCTTCACATCCATGTTCATCCTGATCAGCGAATCGGATATCTTTCCCTTCACATCGTATGCGCCGGATGTTCCGTTGATGTTGAAATTGATGCCCGTATACAAATGCTGTTGAAAACGGAACGAGTTGATGTCGATCTTAGATTCGACAGATGCGGTCTTGTAATCGATGCCGGACCCTTTCACATAAATATTTCCATTCAGTTTTCCCAGCATGGAGTCTTTGTTGATCCATTTTCCTGTTTCAAGATCTTTGGCGATGAGACGCATGTTATAGCCCAGCTTATCCGGATTGGTAAAATTGCGCAATTGCCCTTTCACAGAGGCCTGTCCATACGCGCTCGTAACCAGCAGGTCACTCGTCAACTGCCGCATATCTCCGCGCAGTTTTCCCGTAATATTCATCACCGGAGGAAGATTCACCAGCTTTTTTCCTTTTGTATTTACAAACGGCTCGAGAAAACTTTTTGTTGCGGTGAGCCTTGCGATCGAGAGGTCGTACATCAATGCGTCTTTCGACATTGCATTGGAAACCGTTCCTGCTGTGTTTAGGATCAGGTCGTTCTTATCTGAATGCAGTGCCAGCGTTTTGATCACCGCTTTTTTCGGGTTGCCGGTAACATCTGCTGTAACATAAATGAACGAAACGCCTTGTAACTGCCGGTTGTATTTATCCATGATCGATGGCGCAAGCAACTGGATGTCTTTACGGGCGATCACATTGTTGGCCATCACCAACCTGTTCTGCTGGTTGCCCCTGTATTGCCCATCGATGCTTGCCGGAAACACCAACGCCTCACCGCTGATGCGCGAGAAAGGCGTTTTCAACAACATGTTTTTTGCGAGTATCGTAGAGTCGTCCATGCTGAAATCGCCATGCAGGGAATCCAGTACCAAACCACTTTTTTCTTTAAAGGATAGTGAATCGACATGGATCCTGATCGTGTTGTCGCCATAACCCATATTGGTCAGCCCTGCATTGAAACGAAGCAGGTTTACATGATTTGCATCAAACCCCCGTTCCATTTTTTTTGCGGATGGATTGTTGTATGCGATATTGTTGTTCGACAAACGCAGTTCTTTCACCACCACGGCAAGGCTGCTTGTAACGGTGTCTATCTGTTTGATCTTTTCAACCGCTTTTTCAATGATGTTCCGATCCAGTAAAAGCGATGAGTTGTTCAGCTCGGCCTTGTCGAGCGAGATCTTCTGCGGCGCCGCAACAGCGAGCCCGTTCAGGTTGAATTCGTTGATGTCGTTAACGGTGCGCAGCCCGGAAGCCTGGCCGTAAAAAGCAAAATGCGACCGCGCAATATTCATCTTACCGATCATGATGGATGGCAGGATGCTTTCTTTTGCGGAGTCGCTTACTGCAATGGCCTCGCTGGATCGGCCCGTTGTCAACAGCTGCAGATCGAAGAACATATCGGCAACCGTGAATTTGCTGAGCGCATATTTCTGTTTGAAGATATCGAGGCTGTCTACGTTTGCTTTCAGATCCCCGATCCTGGTTGTAAGAATGGTTCCGCCATATTTGTCATCCCACCTGATCGCCGATTTTGTAATATCGAGTTGGTCGAGCCGGATCGAAAACGTAGATTCTTTTTTGGGGGCCGGGTTTGCTTCCTTGCTTGCAAATGCATCTACAAGGTACTGGTAGTTGAAAATGGAATCGTTTGCCGCTCTTTTAATGTTTACAGTAATACCACCGAGTTCGATGCGGCTCACTTCGTATTGTCCTTTGAGCAGTTTGAGCATGTTCACATCCACACGCAGTTTGCTGCCGTAGAGCAATGTGTCGCCCTTCTTATCCCTGAAAAATACGCCGTCGAGCTCCACCCATTTGGGAAGACGGTAGTTGATAGCGCCGATGTGAATCTCAGATTGGGTCTTTTTGACCAGGTAGGCCTCCAGTTTTCCGCGAAAAAAATTCTTCACAGGCGCCGTGTGAATCAATAGAACCAAGAGGAGAAGAAGCAGTAGAATGCCCAAAAGTATTCTGCCGATCCATTTTTTCCATTTGTTCATACTTCCCTATGTGCGAAAAACATACCACAGGAATTTTCGCATTGTAGCAGGTTTTCAGCGATTGTTAAAATGACGCTGTGTATATAATTCCACAAGAACTGGTATTTAGATATAAAACGGCTTTATGGAACGCAATTTGGACTTATACAAGCAAATCAACCGTTATGAATACGCCTACACAACTCGATTTTATCACTTCAAAGATCAGTGAGTTACAGACCGCTGTGTTTCACAGTCACAGCAATAGTGTGCTGACCCTAAATCCAACAGTGATCAGGGTTTTGAAGATCGATGACAATGGTTATATCTGGTTTTTTGTAAACAGGCCCGTTCAGGCGGTTACTGAATTTGAGACCCAGTTTCCCGTTGCGCTGAACTTTTACAAGAAAGGTGTTCCCTTTTTCGTGAACGTATTTGGAATCGCGAGGATCGTGATCGATCCCGAGGAGCTTGCATGCGCGGAGATCGACAATGAGATCAGCAACGGTGTGCTCAGCGACAAACTTTTGCTGAGCGTGAAGATGGCCAACGTGAACTATTACGAAAAAGAAGCCGATGTTAAAAAATCATGGTTCTCAAAACTGAAAAAAGCAGTTAGCGAGATCTTTGTTCCGGCAGAAGATTTTTATTACAATCCAGAAACACAGAACGACAGGCATTTTGCATAAATACGTGTACACTTATCGACGAGAATTTTACATCAGACAGTTATTATTCACTAAAATCCATTTATGAAAAATCCAATCAGAGCCATTTCACTGGCAGTTTTAACCATGGCTTTATTCGTGGTGAGCAATCCGTCATCAGCACAGGAAGTATCAAGACGCAATCCTACATTCGGTATCAAGGGCGGTATCAATTTAAACAACCTGTACGTAGACAACGTTACCGACCAGAACATGAAAGTAGGCGCGAACGTTGGACTTTATGCGAAGCTTCCCGTTGCAACCGGTTTTGCAGTTCAACCGGAGATCACTTATTCAATGAAGGGATCACAGACCACTTACAACAGCGTACTCGGAAGTGGCAAATACAGGTTTAATCTGGATTATCTCGAAGTACCGGTAGCGGCGGTGGTCAACATCGCGCCCAACTTCAACATTCATGCAGGGCCTTATGTTGCGTTCCTGTTATCAGCAAAAGTAAAAGACGTTGATGCAAACGGAACCGTTAATGGCGTAACCCAACTGAACACCGACAACTTCCATTCTACTGACTGGGGTCTGTTTGGCGGTCTTGGGTTTGACATCGGCGGTGCAACTTTAGGGGCACGTTACACAAAAGGCTTCCAGGAAGTTGGTAAACCGGGCGCTACTTCAAACTTTCTGCAGAATGCGAAGAACAGCGGATTTACATTTTACGTGGGAATCGGTCTTTAGTTTCCCAAACAATAAGTATCACAAGAGGCGATCCAATGGATCGCCTCTTTTTTATGAACCTGTTCCCCTGGAGGTGGAGGAACCTTACCCTTTAAATGTGAGTTCGAATGTTGTACCCGCGCCAAGCTGCGAATTCACTTCAATGCCTGCATTGTGGGCATTGAGTATGGTGAGCGTGGACGCAAGGCCCAATCCCAACCCATTTCTTTTGGAAGTGAAATAGGGCTCGAACAAACGGGCCTTTGTTTCGGGATTCATTCCACAGCCGTTGTCGCTGATGGTCAGTACCGTTGCATTTGCTTTTGGATGGATGTTGATATCGATTACGCCGGTTTCATCTGCAACAGCTTCTATGGCGTTGATCACGATGTTCAGCAACGCCATCTCCAGTTTGGGCTTGTCGGCCCTGATCATGCAATCTTCTTTCGGCGGGTTGAAACGGATGGTTATTTTGCGGAGGGTTGCCCTGTCCTGCACAGCGCTGATCACGTCGTTGATCATTTCCAACAAAGAGATCGGCTGCAGTGCCATGTCTGCCGGCCTTGAACTTTGCAGCAATTCTGTGATCAGGTCGTTGATGCGTTTTGCATTTCGCTGGATGATCTCGAGGTATAGCCGGTCGTCTTCATTGCTGATCTGCTGAACCAGGTTCTCCACAGAAAGATTGATGTTGTTCAGCGGGTTCCTTACCTCGTGCGCCATCGTTCTGATGAACCTGCTGGTTGCCGCAAGCTTTTCTGCCTGCAGGCTCGCCAGCTCCGCTTTTTTGAGGCTGGTAATGTCGTGGATGATGCCCTGGATATAGTTCAGGTTCTCACTGTCAACCTCGATCGATGCCGTTACAAGACAGGTCTTGACGGTTTTGTCTGCGGTAACCAGTTCCACTTCGTAATTCTCCACTTCACCATCTTCGAGCAGCGTTTGCATGAATACGTCTACCTGCGTCTGCGCGTTGAAAAAATCAGTGATCTTTCTGCCAACGCATGCTTCCACCGGAACCTCGAGGATATCGGTTACTGCGTAGTTTACCGTGCGCAGTGAGGTGTCTATGTCGGCGATAAATACAATATCCTTCGATTTCTCGAAGATGTTCCTGTACTTTCTTTCGCTGTCCTTGATCTTTTGCAGGTTGCTGATCCGCTCGAGCGTGTAACGGATCGTGCGCTCGAGTTTGTCTTCGTCGAGATCTGCCTTGATGAGGTAATCAAACGCACCAGCCTTGGTGGCCTCTATATCGATTTCGTAGTTCCCTTTACCCGTTAAAAGGATGACGGGGGTATTGCAGTTCCTGTCTTGTATATCCTTGATCAGATCGATACCATTTTTCGCACCCAGCCTGTAATCGGAAAAGCAGATCGTGTATGAGTGCGTGGTTAGCTCGGTAATGGCCTCTTCGTAGCGGGAGATCCACTTTACCTCGCATTTCCAGGCGCGCAGGTGTTTTATGTAATCATTGATCAGCAAAAAATCATCTTCATCGTCTTCAACAACGAGTATCCGCAGTAACTGCTGATTGGTAGGCATAAGCTGGGCTATTGTTCTTTTGGTAAGATAACAGAAAAAGCGGTTCCTTTTCCGGGTTCGCTTTCTGCAAAAATGAGTCCTTTGTGGTTGACAACGATTTTACGGCAGATGCTCAGGCCGATACCGGTGCCGGGGTATTCGGATTTACCTTCGAGCCTTTGAAAAAGCTGGAAAATACGTTCGGCATATTGCTGCTCAAACCCGATGCCGTTGTCGGCGATCTTTATTAAAAAATATTCCTGTGCCCTTGGCAACTGGTAATTTGATTTTTCCTGTGTTGAGAGTACGTGTTGGGTAATCCTGATGACAAGCGAAGTATCTTTTTTCCTGAACTTGATGGCATTGTGCAGCAGGTTGAAAAACAACTGGCGCATCTGGCTCGGTATCGCTTCTATCGCGGGTAGTTCATCAACCTCAACAACGGCGCCGGTTTCATCGATCTTAAGATCCAGGTCGTCGATCGTGGCCTTCAGCAGTTCTGAAAGGTCAACCTTCTCAAATGCCTGTTTGTTGCGGCTCACGCGTGAGAACTCGAGCAGGTTGTCGATCAGGTTGCGCATGTTCTCCGAAGCATTCATCATGCGGGAGAGATACATGGATCCATCTTCATTCAGCACATTCCCAAACTGTGTTTTGAGGCGTTGGCCAAAAGTGGAGATCTTACGCAAAGGTTCCTGCATGTCGTGTGATGCCACGTACGCAAATTCTTCCAGCTCCTGGTTTGATTTATTGAGTTCCTCTATTTTCTGTTCCAGCAAACGATCGTGCTCTTTCAGCTGGCTAATGTTTTCCAGGTGAACAGAGTAATACGATCCATACAACTTGCGCAGCTTTACACGGTAAAAATTATGTTTGCCCTGTTTCGACTGCAAACGATACTCACACCCCGATACATTGCCGTCGTTGTTCTTTAAACACTCGAGTATTTTTTCACGGAAAGGCTGGTGATCGTCGGAATGCAGCAAGGGAAAGATGCTGTAGTTGTTCTTTGCAAGGTCCTCAACAGTATACTGGAACTCATCTTCAAACCGTTCGTTCATGTAAATGATCCGGTCGGTTTCCAGGTTGTAGAACAGGACCGGCTCAGTGGAATAAAAAGAAAAATGCTTCCCCAAAAAATCAGGGTTCCCTCCTTTATCCAGGGTTTCTTTTATAAAGGCGAAGTCTGATAAGAATGATTCCAGCATGTTTGTCAGGGGTCTAATGCTCGTTGAATTCGTTGTATTGTTTCATTTTGTTGTAGAGCGTTTTCCTGTCTACATTCAAGAGCTTAGCCGCTTTGCTTTTGTTGTAATTCGCTTTCTTAAGGGCCTGTACAATCATCTCGTATTCCGCATCTATGCTCACTGCTTTCAACGCATGCGAGCTTACTTCTACCGCTTTGTGTTTTACTTCTATGGTCTTGTCTTCTGTTTCTGCCGATGATGCTGTTGGCGAAGCATAAGACGAAGTGGTTGTATAATCATCTGTCGAACGTTCAGCGGTAGCCGCGGGCCTCCTGTCGGTTTCCGGCTCACGGTATACGGTGTCGAAGGCTAGTTTGTTGTGGTTAACCAGCTCAAACGGGAGCACGGTTACGTCTATCCATTCATTGTCTGCCAGCAACGCCGAACGTTTTACCACGTTTTTCAACTCGCGCAGGTTACCCGGCCAGTAGTAAGAGCGGAAGATGTTTTCCACTTCCGGTTTAAACCCTTTTACGTTCTTATCGAGGTCGTTGTTGGTCTGGTCGAGGAAGAAATGCGCAAACATCAGGATATCGCTTCTTCGCTCGCGCAATGGCGGAACATTGATGCTGAATTCGTTGAAACGGTGGTACAGGTCCTCGCGGAAACGCCCGCGTTTCGATTCATCCCACAACTTTTCATTACTGGCTACGATGATACGTATGTCGAGGTCGATGTCTTTGCTGCCACCCAACCTTCTCATTTTTCTTTCCTGTACCACGCGCAGCAGGGAAACCTGTACATCGTAGGGCAGGTTGGCGATCTCATCAAGGAAAACGGTACCGCCGTTGGCAAGTTCGAGGTTGCCCAGCTTCTGGTTGAGCGCGCCTGTAAAGGAGCCTTTCTCGTGGCCGAACAATTCACTGCCGGCCAGTTCTTTCGACAACGCACCGCAATCGATGGCGATGAACGGCGCTGATTTTCTTTTGCTGCGTGAATGGATCTCCTGGGCAATGGCCTCTTTTCCGCTCCCGCTCTCGCCGTAAATGATCACGCTGTAATTGGTGGGCGCAACAAGGTCCATCTGTTTGAGAATGGGCCTGAACTCGTTGCTGTCGCTGAAAATGTATTTACCGGTTGGTTTTACTTTCTTTTCTGCAGATGGCTTGCCCTCAGACTTGCTTTCCTTAACAGGCTGGGCAATGCCATTGTGCTGGGCCCCAGGCTCCTGCGAGAGGCTGATGGCTTTCTTGATGGTAACCAGGATCTCCTCAGGGAAAAGCGGTTTGGTGATGTAGTCGTAGGCACCGTGCTTGATCACCTCAACGGCCACCTTGATATCGCTGTATCCTGTTATGATGATCACCGGCACCTGTGGCGTTCTTTCTTTGATCTGTATCAACAGGTCCTTGCCATCGGTATCCTCCAGGCGGAAATCGCACAGGATCACATCAGGCGTGTTTTTTTCCAGTTCCTCGAGCGCTTTTTTCCCTGTATGGGCAAACTTTACGTCGAAATTGTTACGTGTCAAAAAACGGTCAAGCAAACGGCACATATCCAGGTCATCGTCGATAATCAGAATTTTATTCATAATGGGTTTATTCGGGTGGCTAATTCTAAAGTTATTGCAAAGTACGAATTACAGGAAGTACGAGGTACGAACCGAAGTTCAAATTTTCAGGTACCTTTTAAATTGCTTTTGCCCAGATCCGCCTCATATCTCCTACAGGGATGTTCAGGAGTTCCCTGTATTTAGCCACTGTTCTGCGGGCGATTTTAATTCCGGCCTCTTCCAAAAGCGCTACCAGTTGCTGGTCGTTGTACGGCATGTCTTTGTCTTCCGCATCAATGATCGCTTTTAATTTGATCTGAACCACGCGGTTGCTCACAGACAAGCCATCTTCGCTAACGATACTTTGTGTAAAGAGGTTTTTCAGCAATACATAGCCGAATGGCGTATCGATGTATTTGTTACAGGTTACACGGGAGATGGTTGAAATATCCAGTCCCACCTCATCCGCAATGTTTTTCAGGATCATCGGGCGCATATAAGCCGCATCGCCGGTCAGGAAATATTCTTTCTGCCTTTTCACGATCGCGCGAATGATGCGCAGCATGTTGTCTTCCCTTTGTTTGATGGCATTGATGAACCACATCGCCGATGTGAGTTTGTTCTTAAAGCTCTGCATCGCCGCTTTCTCATCTGCCGTTCTGCCCTCTTTCTTTTCAACCGTTTGCATAAGCGATTGGTTGATGTAAAGCAGGTTCGACTTTTGCTTGTAAAGATCCACCATCAGCGTCTCTCCTTCTACTGTCAAAATAAAATCGGGGATGATGGTTTCTTTCACCAATTGCCCTTCAATGGCTCCGTTAACGGGTTTCAGTTGCAGGCTGCTGATGTGTTTGAAAAGGATGGACAATTCTTCATCGTCGATTCCCAGCCCTGCATAAATCTTTTCAAAATTTCTTTTCTGCAGTTCGTTGTAATATTTGTCAACCAGCTGGATCGCTTTTTTAACGATGGGGCATTTTTTCTGGTTGTTGAGTTGTTTCAGGAAAAATTCGCGGATGTTCCTGCATCCCACGCCAAAAGGTTCAAACTCCTGGATCTGTACCAGCAGTTTTTCGATTTCGGATTCTTCCACAAACATCTTTTGTGAAAAGGAAATATCGTCTGCGATCTCCTGTAAGCTTCTTTCCAGGAAACCATTGTCTTCGATGCAGTCAACAATGTACTCAGCAATCGTCAGTTCTTTTTCCGACAGGTTGAGGTTGATGAGTTGTTGTTTGATATTCGTCCTGAAATCGATCGTATCTTTTATCGGGAGGTTCAGGTTATTGGTGTGAATGAAGCTCTCCGCTTCCAGGCGGTAATCGGGAATATCGTCGTATTGGTATTCTTCGTAATCCTGGTAATCCTTGGGCTGATCCTTATCGGTCTGCGCATCAATACTTTCGTCGTCGGTGTTCAATTCAAGTAAAGGGTTCTCATCAAGCTCGTCTTTGATCCGCTGTTCAAGTTGAATGGTATTCAAATGGTAAATGCCCAACATCTGAATTTGCTGCGGCAAGATCTTCAGTGACTGTTTCTGGAGTTGTGACTGTTGTAACATAATCGGGCAGTTTTGTGAATGGATGTATCTAATATTGCAATTACGGTTCCAAATTCAATTTCTGTAAAATCTATTATAAATAATTGATTATCACTGTCTTAATAAATGAAAAAAGTTTTATCTGATTTCCCGGACGCGATATGCGGTTGAAATTGGGTAATTTATTCCACACGAACGTTGTTATCTTGGTAAAAGAATGGGAACCAACAGATTTATTTACCCGCTGTTTGCTTTGTCGCTGGTGGCCCTTGGATGGCTCGGGTATACCTATTCAGAGCAGAACAAGGTGCAGCTTAAATATACCGCAGCGGTTGAGCATACCTACGATGTGATCGTTACCGCGCAATATTGCGAGAAGCTGTTGCTGGATGCCGAATCAAACCAACGGGGTTTTGTGATCACCCGCGACGATCATTTTAAGAACGCGGCGGATGCCTCGATCACAAGGATCGATTCTGCCTGGAAGGCATTAAAAGAGCTAACGAACGACAATCCCAACCAGCGCGTAAACCTGCACCTGCTGCGGCTGGCCATAGACCAGCGGCTCGCCATCCTCAAACAGAACTTTCAATTGCCGGCGCAGGGTAAGAAAAGCCTCGACCGGTTCCAGCACGGGCAATTGCTGATGGATAAGATCCACAAGTACATCCAGATGATCGAAGTGGAAGAAGGGAACCTGCTGGTGGAAAGAAGGAACGCAAAAACATATTATCAGTCACTCAACTTCACGTATGTGAAATACGGCTTCCTGTTTGCCTGCCTGGTGTGTGCGGTCGCCGTTTTTCTCATCATCCGCGAACTGCGCAAGCGGATACAGGCGCAGGTAATGCTGGAGAAAACGGTGCTCGATCTGAAAAGAAGCAATGAAGAAGTGGAACAGATCACCTTCACGGCATCACACGACCTGCAGGAACCACTGAGGAAAATTGGAACCCTGAGTACCTTGCTGAACCGGAGGATCGGCGACCGGGCGGGTGCGGAAGAGAAAGACATACTGGAGCGCATCGAAAGGGCTACAGGGAAAATGCAGAGGCTGATCAACGACCTCGTCAATTTCACGATCCTCCTCAATACCACGGAAGAACCGGCGGCAGTTGACCTCGGCGCCGTATTCAAAAATGCGTTCGACAGGATCAGGGAACAGGATCAAACGATCAAACTGAACCTGTATGGCACCTTGCCGGTGCTGCAGGGATACCGGCCGCAACTTGAAATGCTTTTTACACAGGTGCTCGACAATGCCTTCAAATACAGGCATCCCCAAAGAACCCTGGTGATCAATGTAACCTACCGCATCACCGAGGGCGACAGCATCACGTCGATGATCTGGAAGAAAGAACGAACCAAACGTTACCACCAGGTAACGGTTTCGGACAACGGGATCGGTTTCGGTAATGAATTTAAGGAGAAGATTTTTGTTTTGTTCCAGCGCCTGCATACGCAGGAGGCTTATGGTGGCAAAGGGATGGGGCTTTCACTGGCCCGGAGAATCATGACCAATCATTATGGCTACATAAATGCGAGTGGAGAGGAAGGCGTTGGGGCCACATTCAGGATGTATTTTCCTGTGTAATCACGAACTGTTCAACCAGTATACGAAGGTTCCAGGGCCGGAATCCGGATCGCAACAGAACATGCGGACCCACTAAGTAAGCCGGCCACCTATTCGTCCTCTTTCCCAAAATACCTCGGAATGTTATCGATGTCGATGTCTATACCCGGGAAAACGATGCAAACGCACACTACCCTGATCATGTCTCTCGCTATGCCCCACACTTTTTTCATTTCACTTGTTATTATACCTCTTCTATTCCAAAACAGGTGCCATGGTATTTCCGGTACTACTTTGTAGAAACGGGTGGCGGCGGGTATGGTTTTTTATTATTTATGGGTAGAAATCGAAACATTCCTAACAATTAAACCTATCTATTATGTTACGCTGGTCAGTTACCTTCTTCATCATCGCGATCATCGCGGCCATATTTGGCTTCGGTGGCATCGCTGCAAGTGCCGCAGGCATTGCCAAAGTGCTGTTTTTCGTTTTTGTTGTGTTGTTCCTCCTGTCTATTATTTTCGGCAGAAGAACAGTTGATTAATAGCATATCATTTTATTTAAAAGCCGCTCCTAAAAACAAGAGCGGCTTTTTTTTGCGCAAAAAAAGATGAAATAATTCAACAGTTGATACCGTGTAGAAATAGTTGCGTTTAAATTTCCCCGCTGTAAAAAAGCATTGGCAAATGGTTGCGCATCGCAAAAGGCGGGTCTTTTTATCGGATACCGTACAGAACAGTCCGTCGCAAAAAAAAAGCCTCCTGGAGAACCAGGAGGCTTTTCAATTCATATGCTTTGATCTAAATGATTAGTTCTTGCTTTTAAGGTTAGGGAACGGTGCAGGAACATAGCTTGCGCCTTCTTCCATTGTACCCTGGAGATCCACTGATTTTGAATCACCATCCTGTTGGTAAACAAACAGCAACCTGCTTTCTGCGATACCTTGTTTTTCAACCAGGTAGTTGATCACTGCGTTTACACGATCCCAGCTCAGCTGTTGTGCAGCTTTGCTTGCAGCGCCGTAACCGATCACTTTAACGCGGCAGTTAGGGTTTGCTTTGATGCGTGATGCTACATCAGCCAGCATTCTTTGCGCTTCTTTGGTAAGTACTGCGCGGCTTCCGAACTGGATGCTTGGCAGGTCGCCGATTGTACATTGCGCTACCGGTGCTGTTGCTGTAGGGAGATTTTTGATCATATCCCTCAACTCTTTGCAACATGCTGGTTCTGGGCAGGTACCTACGCCATCGTTGTTAACTGGGAAGCAGCTGAGTGGAGTCAACACTTCTTTATCTCTGTAATCAGGAACACCATCACCATCTGTGTCTTTCGCGCGGCCATGTGTATCAACCGGAGCACCTTTTGGAGTGTTTGGTTCGAGGTCAAACTGGTCTGTTACACCATCACCGTCTGCATCAGGCAATACTGGTGGCGGAATTTTCATGTGCTGAGGCCTGTTGAGCTCGCTGTAGATAAAGTTGTATTTGTTGAGCCACCAGAGTGGTTGTGTTCTTTTTGCGGCGTTGCCGATGTTGAAGTTCAGCCTGAGTGTTGTGAAGCTGTAGTAGTCGTCGCTGTTCTTGCCTGAGCCGTTTCCACCAGACCATGCATCGAGGTAATCGTAGCCTGGAACAGTGAAGGTGTATTTTTGCTCGATAGCGAAGTTAACACGGTTGTTGATCTTGAACGCGATACCCATACCGAGGTTGGCGCCATGAAACAACCTGTACGCATGACTGTTGTTGATCTTTGCTCCGCCAAATGTAGCGATGATACCGTTTTGGCTGTTAGGATTCTGACCCGCATCTGTGTACCCGTAATAGTACGAATAGTTACCCGGCTGCGCACCCAAACCTGCAGGCCTTTTATACTGAACCAGTGCTGCATTCAGGCTGTAACCTGTGATCACATACACATTTGTTTTTGGATTGCCCCTGTATATGCTTGAAGAATTCAATGAAGTAAGGAGGTCTACATCCAATGAAAAGGTCTTGTTCTTGTAATCAACCTGCCCGATGGCCGTGCCGTAGGCATTAGGAGAACCCCAGTTCCATTTTCCGGTAAGACCCGTCCTGATAGAGAAGGTGTGGTCGATCGCTTTTCTCAAAGTAACCGTACCGCCAAATCCTGCTTTTGAATTCACATCACCTACGATGTAAGAATAACCTGCTCCGAAACCAAGCTCCCACATGTTACGGGGTTTTGGAGGATAAGGGAAATCATTTGCAATAAAACGATTGTATTGCTCCATACTCTGTACGGGAACAACTGCGCTGTCTCTCCAGCTCCAGCCCCAATCGTCGGTGCTGCTGGTGCTCTGCGCATTCGAGAAGAATGCAAAAAGCAGAAAGCATGATAAGAATAGAAGTTTCCTGTTGCTCATAAGAATTGATTTAAAATGATGGATAAATATTTGTTTTCGATTTTGTGACATGTTGGTTTTGACATTTTAACAATGCATATTGAAAAAAATATACCGTTGCTTTTTTTCCATTGTTGGGTAAAAAAAACCCCATCCGTATTATGCAAACGGGTCCATTGCACACAGATCGGTCTCAAAATCAGTCACAACCGCCCGAAGGCAAAAAGGCCGGCATCCCGGCTTTTTTTACCCGCCAGCAACGCACTCACCAGTTCTGCGGCCATTACACTGAACGTGATCCCGTTTCCCCCGAACCCTAAAGCGAACAATGCATTGGGTAATTTGTTATAGCTCCCGATGTAGGGCAAACCATCTTTGGTTGAGCCGAATATGCCCGTCCAGCTGAACTCTTTCTTGAACGGTATAGATGGAAAACAATGGTTGAAATCTCTGGCCAGGCCCCGGGCCTTCTCCGCTATCATCTCATCCCTTTTCCTGTCTGAAGTAAAACGCTCATCCCTCCCGCCGGTCAGTATCCTGTTGTCCTCCGTCAGCCGCATATAGAAATAAGGGTCTGACGTGTTCCAGAACACCGTACGGTTTTGCCACGGAAAATTCGGGTTGTTGAACTGCTCACTGGCAACGGCATAAGTTGCCGAGAGTTTCACTATTTTTTCTTCGATGTATTTAACGGACTCATACCCCGTTGCATACACCAGTTTTTTACAACGGATCCTGAACCCTTCTGAAGTAACCAGCGAAACGCCTTTCCGGGTATGATCGATCTTTACTACCGGTGTTCTGTCAAACACCTCCATCCCTTTTTTGATGTTGAACCGGTGCAGTGCATGTGTAAGCATATACGCATTTGTCTGCGCCGCCTGTGTTGAGCGAATGGCTGCCGGGGCCTTGAGGCCATACGCCTTCCTTAATTCTTCCTCATCCATCCAGTTAACGGCAAAGCCGGCCGCTGATCTTGCTTCATATTCTCTTTTCAGCAGGCTCATATCCTTCCTGGTGGCGGCAAAATAAATGCTGTCGCTTTTGTGGAAGTCTTTGAAATGCGTTTCACCGCAGATGTTTTCAAGCGAATCGATCGCGGCGGCCGACAGGTGGTAGCAACGTTCCGCTTTCTTTTTACCGATCATGGAGGAGAGCCGGTAAAGCGGTGTATCGATCTCGTACTGCAGCAAAGAAGTGCTCGCGCAGGTACTGCCCAGGCCGATCGTTCTTCCATCAAGCAACAAAGACGCGATGCCGGCTTTCTGCAGGTAATATGAAATGAGCGCACCCGAAATACCGCCGCCGAGCACAACAACATCGGTAACCCGGTCGGAGGCCAGCCGTGGATAATCGTATGGGATCCCGTTTCGGATGAGGTCGAACGGATAACCGGAACTCAGGTTCATGAATTTGATTGTGTCTTATAAATTGAAAAATTCAATGCCAGGCAGGTTGATAAAACGATCCCGCGTTCCATCACTTCAAACTTTCTGTATTATCTTTCCGCCATGAACTCTCTTTTCATCCTGATAGCCGAAGACGACTCCGACGATCGTTTCCTGATGCAGAAAGCACTTGAGGAAACGGGTAAGGATATAAAAATAAAATTTGTAGAGAATGGAGTTGAGTTGATCGACCACCTCAACGAAACGCGTGCGCAGGAGAATGGCCATTACCCCGGTTTTATTTTACTCGATCTCAATATGCCGAAAATGGATGGACGGGAAGTGTTGAAGAACATCAAATCAGACAGCGAATTCAAAAAGATTCCTGTTGTTGTGTTCAGCACTACGAAAAACCAGATGGAGGTAAAACGGTGTTACGACCTTGGCGCGAATACTTACATCGTTAAACCCGTAAATTTTGATTCATTGGTAGAAACGATCCAGGACATCCACACCTACTGGCTTAAAACGGCTACGCTTGCTGATGCCTGAAAGTTTTCCTGAAAAATTTTCCAACCTTGGAAAAGATGTTATTGTCTTCTTCCACTTCGTGTGAAAGGTAGTTTTTTGCCAGCATCGGCACGAGCAGTTTCATAATGAATCCTGCGTTGCGGAGCAGTAATTTTTTTAGGATCAGGTTTACACCCACATCAATGCCCATGTTTAGCAGCGGGTTGCTCTTGTCTTTCGTGGTCATTTTCTGAACCGTATCAATGATAGCGCCTACCGGTTTCAGTTTCACTTTGATCTCTTCAAACTCTGTCTGCACCTTTATCTTACGCTCTTCGAGCAAAAGTTTGAGGCGTTTTTTTTCTTCGAGTAAATCGTTGTATGTATTGATGTGGCTATTCATAAATGCTCTTGATGACCATGTTTTTGATAAGAGGGAAAAAGATCTTTTTCCTGGTAACGAACAGGAAGATCAGAACAACAATACAAAATCCGCCAAACAAAAGAAAGCCCAGCGCCTGGTCGTTCACCAGTTTACCGAGCCACAAAGCACCGGCGATGCCGATGAACATGAACACAAAACATACGATCATTGCGGCTACCATGCTGAAGGATGCGCCCGCAGAAATATCGGCGATCTTCTGGTTGATGTTAACAACGGTGAGCTTGTAATAAGTCTCCGCATAATCAGCGGCCAGCTCGGCTATGTTGGGGTTGTCTTCTTTTTCTGCGTTCAGTTTGTCGAATGTTTTTTCCATGGGTTGCGGCTTTTGTAAAACACAAAGTGTAAAGGCGGATCTTACGATCCGCCTTCTTTCAACACTACACTTATCCAACACTTTCTTTAACGCGGTCGGCGCGTTTGCTAACGTCGTTAACAAGTCCTTCAGACTGTTTGGTAACAGTGCTCGCCACTTCCTGCAGTTTTTCTTTACCGGTGGTTATAAGGTCAGACACTTTACCAGCCAGGTCGCCGGCAGTGTCGCTGATTTTTTTCCTGATATCTGAGCCTTTTTCCGGCGCCAGCAACATCCCGATCGCTACGCCGACAGCAGCAGCTCCCACTACTCCCAGAATAATTTTACTTGTGTTAGTCATAACTGTAGATTTTTAATTTTTTTTATAATGATTACGGTATACTTTTAAAATAATTGTACCGTTATTATAAGGGTACCAGCCGTATTTAGTGAGGAAATAGGTCTACATTGTATTTTTGAGGTATAAAAAACGCTTGCCAAACCACAGACGCAGCAGAATTATGAAACGTGTTTTAATTATTGACGACGAGATCGATTTGTGTATGCTGATCAAATCCTACCTCAGTAAAAAAAATTACGAGGTACATACTGCGCATTCCCTTCACGATGGTTTCAAAAAGCTGGAATCTGTTGCTCCAGATGTGCTCCTGCTCGATAACAATTTACCCGATGGCATGGGTTGGAAAGAAGCGGCCCATATCCATGAGCGTTATCCCAGCATGCATATCACACTGATCAGCGCTTTCCAGATGCCGAAGGATCTGAAGGACCAGATCGCTGCAAACATCAATATCCTGGAGAAGCCCATCTCCTTGAATGATATTGAGAAATACCTGTAGTTTGGGCCGTTCCTGTAGCGCCCGGCCGGGTTGCCATCAGGCTCCCACGTTCAGTTCCCCATGCACCCCTTCTACCAAAGGTTTCCCCGCAACCACAGAGATCGCCGCCTTGAGCATGTTGATCATTTTGCTGGAGGAAGTATCCCAATAATGTACCTCGTCTGTTTTGATCTGTAAGAGGCACAGGTTTGGGTCGTCCACCCCATCCGGGAACCAGGCTTTTACCAGTGGTGTCCATTTGTCTTTGATGGATGCCGCATCGGTGATCACGTTTGCGCGGCCGCGTATGTCGAGGTAACTGTCTTTGCCCGGGTGCGCAAACACGAGCTGCACAAAATGATCGAGCTCTATGTCTTTTATTTTATTGGATTGAATATTGGTGAAGAACCAGATATTGCCCGTGTGATCTGTTTCAATCGCAGCCATGGGTCTCGATGCACGTGCGCCGGTTTTGCCTGAGGTGATCATCATACAGGTCCTGATATCACTCACCATTTCCTTTAACTTTTTAACCGCTTCTTCGTTGTGGAGGTTCTTTTCCATGGTTCTGTGTTTTTATGATTTGTTTTTAGCCGATACCAAAACTGCCACCCCGATCAACCCAACCCCAATACCCGCATACACCGGCCAGCCAATGTGTTTGTTCTCTTTCTTATTGATCTCAACAGGGCCGAGATCTACCACCTTTTCTGTTTTTGTAAAATTTACGGATGTGAATACACACATCACAACGCCTAAGATGATCAGGCAGATGCCAAGTACTTTCATTGTATCGGATTTAAATAGTGTATAGTTGTTGTTGCTTCCTGCTATTTCCCTTCGGAAAAAATATTTTCGATCTTATGCATCAGGGAAGAAACAGGGCCTTCCATTTTGTTTGTGTTGTCGTCGAGCGTCGAATCGTGCAGCATCTCGCCCAGGTGCAATCCCGCAGGCAGGTACACCAGGATATGATCGCGCTGTCCGCTCATAAAGTTCATTACGCCGTCTGCATTCACATTACCCGCAAGTTGTTCATGAAGGATAAGCACCGCAGCATCTGCCGCCCGCTCTACCAGCGATTCGATCTCCTGGAGCGATCCGCTCGTGTACTTGGCCACATGCATCAAGGTGGATGGATATTGGTCTGCATACACTTCTTTCAGCCAGGCATGTTTGCCGCTCGATAAAAGTTTTACGCTTCCTTCTGTTGTACGCGTAAGTTTATACAAACCCGCAACAGCCACCATTACGGCAGCCTGCGTAGCAGGATAAACCATATCATTTGTTTCCTGCCTTGTGTTCTCCGTATTCGGATCGATCTTCTGAAGAGGCGGGAACGACAACCGTTTCTGCACTTCTTCTGCAATGTTGATTGACATAAGTGGTGTTTTGATAGGAGGTAAAAAAGCTATGCCAGTTTTTAACGGTACAAACAACAAAGCCCGGCCATAACGCCTCCCCGGTTGGGCTATCCGCAAGGTTAGCCGGAGTGTAGCCGGTAAAAAACCGGCTACCGGAATACACCCGCATCGGTTGAATTGTAGAACAATTTCCCCTCCAACCACCAAAAACGGTGGGGTATAGTTCTTTCACACTGCATATGAATTTCACCCTCATGAACCTATATCCACCCATTAACAATTTTTTTGAAAAAACAGGCGACCAGGCAAATTTCTTCAAGTCGTTTGTGCGAAACACTTTCAAAGGCAGTTTTGAATGGAGTGAATTCATCCGCCAGTGTTATGTGGTGGGCTATAAATCTTTCGGCATTGTTGCAATCACCGGTTTTGTGATCGGTTTCGTATTTACGTTGCAATCGCTCCCTACGCTTAAAGATTTTGGTGCGCAGAGTTATGTGCCCGGTATGGTTTGTATTTCTGTGATCAGGGAGATCGGCCCCGTTATAACGGGTTTGATCTGCGCCGGAAAGATCGCATCCAGCATCGGCGCCGAACTGGGTAGCATGAATGTTACCGAACAGATAGACGCCATGGAAATATCAGGCGCCAACCCTGTTCAATACCTGGTTGTAACCAGGATACTCGCATGCACTCTGATGATCCCGCTGCTCACCATGTGGGCCGACCTGCTCGCATTGGTGGGCGGTTACGTTGGCATGAACAGCGCAGGATCCATGAGCCTTTCGCTGTATTACAAGAAAGCGATCGAGACCCTGTATTTTTCAGATTTTTTTCCTGCCGTTATCAAAACCATATTCTTTGGACTGGCAATCGGGTTCATCGGTTGTTATAAGGGATATCATTCCAACAAGGGAACAGAAAGCGTGGGTCTTGCCGCCAATTCAGCCGTGGTTGCGGCCTCTATCTGGATCATCGTACTCGATGCGATCGCGGTACAGATCACCAGCGCATTTGTTTACAATTAACGGCTACAAGCTACTATGGAAAATATTATCGAAATAAAGGGATTGAAAAAAAGCTTTGGCGACCATGAAGTGTTGAAGGACATCAATCTCAATATACAGAAAGGCGAAAGCGTGGTGGTGCTGGGCAAATCGGGGCAGGGAAAATCTGTGATGATCAAATGTGTGGTGGGAATGATCGCCCCCGATGCAGGAACCCTTAAAGTATTCGGCAACGAGATCTCTGAAATGAACGAAGATGAACTGAAAGAAACGCGCACCAAGATCGGTTTCCTCTTCCAGAGCGGTGCATTGTACGATTCGATGACGGTGCGTGAGAACCTTGCGTTTGCACTCACCCGTGTACTGAAAATAAAAGACGAAGCAGACATCGAAAAAAGATCGGTGGAGGCGCTGGAAGCCGTAGGGCTGGGCGATGCGATAGATAAAATGCCATCCGATCTGTCGGGCGGTATGCGCAAACGGATGGCGCTCGCAAGAACGATCATCGTGCACCCCGAGATCATTTTGTATGATGAGCCCACGACCGGGCTGGATACCATCACATCAAAAGAGATCAGCAACCTGATGCTGGATGTTCAGAAAAAATTCAAGACGAGCTCCATCATCATCACACACGATATGCAGTGTGCCAGGATAGCGGGAAACAGGGTGGTGATTATGAACGACGGGCAATTGATCGCCGAAGGCACGTATGATGAACTGGAAAACAGTGAAGACGAATTTGTACAACAATTTTTTAAATAAACTGAAATGAAAACCAATCTCTCGCAAAAAGTAAAGACCGGGTTGTTTGTATCCCTTGGGATCCTGATCCTGGTGGCTACTGTGTTTATCATCGGCAACCAGAAAAACCTTTTCGATGATACGTTCACGATCAAAGCGAATTTCAGGAACGTATCCGGTTTGCAGGTGGGTAACATCGTTCGTTTTGCGGGTATCAACGTGGGTACGGTGAACGACATCAGTATCGTGAACGATACCACCGTACAGGTTAGCCTGAGTGTTCAATCGCGCGTAAAGAAGTTCATTCACCAGGACGCAGCCGCAAGCATCGGCAGTGATGGGTTGATGGGTGATAAGATCATCCAGGTATCCGCCGGCACAGCTGGCAACCCGGAGGTAAAAGACGAAACACTGATCACGGGTAAAACGCCGATGGACATGGACCAGGTGATGGTAAAACTCAATGGCATTGCCACCAATGCGGAAGTGCTTACCAGTAATCTCGCCGGTATTGTGTCGAAAGTGAACAACGGCCAGGGTTCGCTCGGCAGGCTGATCAACAACGACCAGCTCGCCCGTAACCTCGAGGGTACATTGAGCTCAACCACTGAAACAGTAAAAAGCATCAAGAAAGGCGCGGAAGGTTTCAGCAACAATATGGAAGCGGTGCAGAACAGCTTCCTGTTCCGCGGCTATTTTAAGAAGAAAGAAAAACAGCGGATCGCAGATTCGATAAAAGCGGCAAAAGAAGCACAGAAGAAACTCAAGAAAAACAATTGATACTTTTACCGCTGGCATTACAAACAACAGGCGATCGCAAAAACGATCGCCTGTTGTTTGTAATGCATTTATCAAAAAGAAAAAGTACCGTCTAAATCCACGCTCTCCCATCAGCTAACCGGGAAATACATATAGAACGAGGCTCCCTTCCCGGGTTCGCTTTTCGCGAAGATATAGCCGTGGTGGTTCTCGATGATCTTTTTGCAAAGCGCAAGACCGATACCCGTGCCCTCATAACTTTTCTTATCGTGAAGGCGTTGGAAGATGGTGAAGATCTGATCCGCATACTGCTGTTCAAAACCGATCCCGTTATCCGAGAACACGATCTCGATGTATTTTTCGCGTCCGTGCAGGTGTTCGTTCTGGTTTACTTCCGCGGGTGTCAATGTCCTGGACGTAATGGTGATTACCGGCGACCGGGTAGAAAATTTTAACGCGTTGCTGAAAAGATTGAGGAAAAGCTGGTTCAGTTGCAGCGGTATGCCATAGATCGTTGGCAGCACCTCATTTTTGATCACCGCCTGTTTCTCGGTGATGAGAAGTTCTAAATCTGTTTTTGCATTTTCTACAAGCGCATTGAGGTCCACTCTTTCAAATTGCTCCTCTGTTTTGGAGAGGCGGCTGTAGTTGAGCACCGATTTGATCAGCTCCGTCATGCGTTTGGCGGAAGCATGTATCTTTTCAAAATAGGTCACGGTCTCTTTGTTGTTCCCCGCGCTCCGCTCAGCCATCTCGGTAAAGATCTGGATCTTTCGCAGGGGCTCCTGCAGGTCGTGTGAGGCCACATAAGCAAACTGTTCGAGGTCGTTGTTTGACCGGACGAGTTTTTCGTTCACTACTTCCAGCTTCTCGTTTGTGCTTTCCAGTTCAATGGTACGTGCCTTGATCCGCTGTTCAAGCTGCATGTTGAAGGAAAGGATCTCAGAGTTCTGTACTTCTATCTGCGTAAGCATGTGATTGAATGCATCTGTGAGCACACCGATCTCATCGTTGCTCGTCTTGTGTGCACGCACTGAATAATCGTGGTGTTCCGACACCCTTCGCGCCGTATCCGCCAATTGCAATATTGGTTCCGAGATCGTTTGCTGCAGGCGCTTTGAAAGGAAGTACGCCACAACAAACGAAACAAAGATCACCAGGAACGCGATGATCCCGTACAAACGCAACCGCTCATAGATCGCCGCCATATCGAGTTCTATGTACAGCGTTCCCCAACGTTTCCCGTTCTCGATCACCGGCTGAAACAACTCCAGGTGATAGTCTTTGAACTCGGGGCCATCGTGCAAAGGTTTGCGTGGCAGTTTGTATACGGCAATATCCCTTGGGTATTTTGCGAAGAGGTGCCCGCTGTCGTTGTAAAGGGATGCCGCCACTATATTTTTCTCCGCTTTTAATGCATCCAGGATTTCATTTGCATCCGTCCTGTTCTCGAAGGCCAATGCAGCGGTACTGTTGGCAGCAACAACTTTTCCCAGCGTAGTCAATTGGTTTTTGGTTACTTCACGGTACGTGAAATATTCGTACGCAAAATAAGAGGCATAGGTAAGAAACAGCACCACGCTACAGGTCAGGAGTATGACGCGTATGAGTTTTCTTTTTATCGGCTCGGTTCTCTTCCTCATCTCGGCATCTTTGGATCATAGATTTCAGAAACACGCAGCAGTTTGGAACTGATCGTTAGCTCTGCTGCTTTGGCAAGGTCCGGGTAAACCAGCAGCCGTATCCTGTTGTTCTCTGTGATAAAACGGATCATCCCCCCCATCCGTACAAACCCTTCTGCATCGCTTATGGTAAGCGTATTTCTCCCGGCAACCAGCAGGCTCTCTTTTATTTTTTCAGGCTCTTTTGAATTGATGAAAAGAATATGGCAGGGCCTCATGTCCCTGATATCGTGGTAACGCTGCACCACGATCGGATGCCCGCCTACCCTTTCATTCTGTACGGTTTCGTCTATGGAACTTCCAAAAGGATCTTCTCCCAGGATCCCGATCACAAACGGCGCCCCCGCGCTGGCAAAAGAGCTGGCGGGCCATTCAATGAATTGTGTGAAATTGAACAGGAACACTGCCTTCAGTTTATATTCCTTCGAAGCGACCGCCTGCGCTCTCAACTCCGTTGCGCCCATGCATACACACGAAAGAATGGCAACACACAATGCTGCTGTTCTCTTACGATGAATGATATGTTGCACTAGCTCTCTCAAAAACGGAAACTGATTTTTGCGCTTATGTTTCTTGGAACCTGTCTTGTTACAAATTCTGTATGGTCGGCCGCTGCAAGGTTTTGTCCCTGCAAAGTATAGGTAACTTTTTTCCCTTCCCAGGCCAACCGCACATCGAACGTCGTGTACGATACAACGCCAACCCCAACAGTGAGCACGCTTTCGATATCGCCTACGTGCCGTGCCGTTACATCCCACTGGAGATTCCGTGTGACGTTCATGATCGACTGGAACATGACCTGGTGTTTGGGATCAAGCGCCTCTATGTAGGCAGAAGTAGGAAGCACCGTTGGTTTTGTTGATTCAAATTTCTTGTCGAGGAAAGTATAACCCGTGCGGATCCTCCACCAACCCGTTAATACGGCGTTTGATGAGAACTCAAATCCCCATGTGTTGGCCCGCTGATCGTTCCCGAAAATATACGTTGGCGGGGCGGCCGGGTTGGTGTTAAAGCTGCGCAGGTCGGTGTAGTAGTTGTAAAAGCCGGCGAGCGACAATGATACGCGGTCAGCAATACTGGCCCTGTACCCCAACTCGTAGGCGATCACTTTTTCCGACTTGAAACCTGCCAGTGTACCCAAAGTTGTTGAGGGTACCAGTTCTGTTTCAAAACGGCTCGGGGTGCGTACAGACCTTGACACGGCGCCCCAGATGGTGTGGTGCTGCGTGGGTGTATACGCAAGCCTTGCGCTGGGCTGAAATTCCATTTTGGAATAGTCGTTGTAGAGAAACTTGGTGCCTACGGTAAACTCCAGTTTTTTCGGCACGATGCTGATCTGGTCCTGTATAAACGTATTGATCAGGTTCAGCCGCCTGCGCAACGGGTTGAAACTATTGCTGGTGTTGTCGTCCATATAACGGTAACCGAAGCCATACAATATGGTGTTCGACCTGTTCAGCCGGAAGCGGTGTTGTACATCGAGGTCGTAGGTATTGAGCAGTTCGCGGAAATTGGTGGCCGACAAAAGTTTCCAGGTACGATCGAAATATGCCTGTACCACAAGTTCTGAATTATTGGAAAAAGAATGCACCCAGCGCCCCGTGAGGTTTTGCCCGTTTTGCGTTGAATTGACAGGGGATTCTTCTGTTCCGCCATACACGTCGCCATGAATGGAAAGATAATTTTTCGAGGATGGATAATAATCGAGGCGAAAACCGGCCTGCGTCAGGTTCCAGTTGTCGCGGGCATCGCTGCCATTGCCCAGTTTCATGCTGCCCTGGTTGAAGTGCTGCCCGTATACGCGCAGGTAAAGGTTGGTATCGATGCGCGTACCAAACCTTGCAGCCAGGTGGTTTTCGAGGAAGGTGCCGGTTGATGCGGTTACAAACATGCCCTGTGTTTCACGCGCGCTTTTGGTCATTACATTGATCACACCATTCACCGCGTTGGCGCCCCAGAGGGTCCCGCCAGGGCCGCTTACCACTTCTATCCTGTCGATGTCCTGGAGCATCACGTTCTGAACATCCCAGAACACACCGCCGAAAAGCGGCGTATACACGGAGCGGCCATCGATCATCACCAATAATTTATTTGAAAGCGTATTGTTGCGCAAAGGCGTTGCATTGAAACCACGGGCAGAAATGGCCCAGTCGTGCGAATTGGTTTTGGCAACCTGCAGGTTCGATGCGAGCCGTAATGCTTCGGGGAGGGAGTTGGCGGTGGACCTGTAAATATCATCGTTTGTAAGCACCTGTATCGCGGACGCAACTTCGGTGAGTTTCTCGGGTGCTTTTGATACGGAGGTGACCTCGATGTTCATCAGTTCCTCGAAAGATAATTTTTTCAATTCACTGGCGGCAGGCAGGGTAGACTGTGCGGCGGCCAGGACCGGGAATGCAGCTATGCATAGCGCAATGCATGCCGCGTAAAGGGTGCGTGATGAAAAGGGGCAGTTGCCACGGTAATGTTGCACCAAATCACCAGATAACATCGATCCACGTTTGTGAAGCGACGTAAGCAGTTTATCATTTTTCATAAAATGACTTAAATTTTGGTTCGATGGCCAGCTCAGGTATGGCATCATAATGGGAATTCTTTTCCACACAATTACAGGCAAGCCAACTCTTCTCATCCCATTAAACCTTTTTAAAATGCTTTTCAGGTTCAATTATAGGGAAGAAAAGGGCGATTTGCAAATATTTCTACGGGTGTACTGCAAGAAGCGTGCTGAAGCGATGTGGTTTGCGATGTTTGACGCTCCCGCTTACGCTATCCCGCAGGTAAAACCGCAAGCCGGCGTTGGTGGTCCGCTTTTATTACGGCTATCATTACATTAACTAAAACACGAAGTATGAAAACGTTATTATTTATCCTCTTGGGAGCCGGTATTTCCATGTCGGCCATGGCGCAGACCAAGGTCATCTCGAAAAGGCCCGAAGAGAAAGAGATCAAAAGTGATATCAAAGTAAAACGCGCCCATAAAAAAGCGGCGATAAAAAATCTTGCAAAGCTGAAGATCAAACAGGCAGGTAAGGAACAGGATGTGGTGAATGCCAAAAGAAAAGAAATTCACCAGGACGCCAAAGACCTCCGCGCACTGGGTGTAAAACATCCTACACGTGATGCGAAAAAAGCGATCAGGAAAGAAAACAACTAATAATTAGTAATTAGTAATTAGGAATTAGGAATTATGAATTAGGAATTAAAGTTGGTAATTACAATTGAATATGAACAACAACAGTAAATTGATAATTAGAAATTGTTGATTCGTTTTGAAAAACAAAACAATTCCTAATTCCTAATTCCTAATTCCTAATTCCTAATTAATTCCCAGGGCGTTCAGTGCTTCAATCGGAACATCATAAAGTTGTTTGTTGTCTGCCTGGATCTTGAGTCTTCCTTCCGGTCCGGCGTCCCCGGCTATGTAGTATTGGCGGATGGAAAGAACCTTGCCGGAATACAGGTAAGTTCCTTCGAGCGTTTCGTAACTTCTCAGGAGTACGGGGAGGAACTCGGGGTTTTGAATGTTCCGGAAGAGATGAAGGGATCTTTGTAATCCTTTGCCCAGCTGCGTTACCTCGTGGTAGTAATGGGCGCACTCGATCTCGTGGTAAAGACGTTTGTTGAGCTTTTCTATGTAAACCGATCCTGAATCAACTGCCACGATCTGAATTTCTCCCATTTGAATAGCATTTCTGCTACAATAATAAGTAAATAATCACTTGCGGTTAACAATGGATCGAACATAAATGGTTAGATTCATATCCTTATTTGATCATACAACATGAGAAAACATCTCTTTGCAGCCATCGCTATCGCCGCCCTGTTTTCATGTGGCACAGGTAAGCGCTCATCTTCTGAAAAATGGATAAGCCTGTTCGACGGCACATCGCTCTCCAACTGGAAAGTGGGCAACAATGCCGAAACGTTTTCGGTAGACAGCGGCATGATCATCGTTCACGGCAAAACCGCGCATTTGTTTTACGATGGCCCGGTGAATGACCACAACTTTACCAACTTTGAATTCAAGGCCGATGTAATGACCTATCCCGGCGCCAATTCAGGCATCTACTTTCACACCGCTTTCCAGCAGGGCGGATGGCCCGCAAAGGGTTACGAGGTGCAGGTCAATAATTCACACACAGACTGGCGCCGCACGGGAAGCCTCTATGGCATCAATGATGTACGCGAAGTGTATGTGAAGGATTACGAATGGTACACCGAAACCGTTAAGGTGGAAGGAAAACATGTAACCATCAGCATCAACGACAAAGCCGTGGTAGATTATACCGAACCCGAAAACGTAAAACGCGGCCCGAACGATGCAAAGCGTGTGATCTCAAGCGGAACCTTTGCCCTGCAGGGCCACGACCCGAACAGCATCGTACATTTTAAGAATATAAGGGTGAGGGTATTGTAGCAATGGCCAATTGGTCGTAAGCGATGTTTTATGCTTACTTAAACTTTACCTCCCCGCTCTTCACATCCACTTTCCATGGACGGGGTTGGGGCAGCCACAATTTTCCATCGCCGATCTCTATTGGCATCCAGAGGTAGCGGGAATCCCATTGGGTGCGGGGTTTCCAGATATCGGCCATGAAGACGACGGTTGTTTTTTTTCTGCCATCTATCTTCAGCATGAGTGTTGACTGCGATCCGTAGGTTTTGGTTTCGGGCGGTGCGATGTCTTTGAACTCCGACCACGGCCCCGCCAGCGAAACGGCGGTTGCATATTTATTGGGATTGGGGTCCCAGCCGGTTAATGCGGAACCGATGGCGTAATACAATCCCCCGTAATGAACCACCGCCCCTCCTTCCATGTGCATTGGTATCAGGCATACTTCTTTGTCTACGCCCAGGTAATCTTCCGTCAGGGTTGCTATGCGGAAACCAAAAGGGCGGTCCTCAAAAATCAGGTAAGGCGTGCCATCGTCGTCGATGAACTGGCCAATGTCGCGGCTCTCGTGGCCGAGCGGGCGGAAACTTTTTACGTAAGTGAAATTACCATCGGGTTTATCGCTGGTGCATACGGCAACGCGGGCGAGTTTGTATGTGCTGTTGTCCAGGTGCAGGTACATCACATATTTTTTTGTCTTCTTGTTGTAAAACACTTTCGGCCGCTCGCAAACCCAGCGCCTGCCGAGGTTTTCGGGGTCGGACAATTGCAATACATCGCCTTTGAATTTCCAGTTGATGAGATCCCTGGATGCATAACAACTCACATATCTTTTATTGGAATCAAGCCCCTGCCTGCGTTCTTCCCCATACCAGTAATACGTTTTACCCACTTTGGTAATGCCGCCGCCATGCGCCTGGATATGGTTCCCATCCTGGTCGGGCCATATTTCGCCCGGATGGATCCACTCCTGTTTTTGCGAAAGGGCAAGCAGGGGCAGGACAAAACAAAAAACAAACAGGTATTTTTTCATAGCAGTCATTTAATCAAATGATACCATCGCTTTGATCACGCCGTTTGCGGGGTTCAGCCAGTTTGTAAATTCTGCCTGCACGTTTTCAAACGCGGTGCGATGTGTGATGTAGTGGGTTGGTTGTACAAGACCCTTCTTCATACAGTCCATCACATGATCAAAGTCTTCACGCGTTGCGTTCCGGCTGCTCATCAGTGTGGCTTCGCGTTTGTGGAACTCGGGGTGACTGAAACTGATCTCTCCTTTCTGCAATCCAACAAGAACATACCTCCCACCATGTGCGAGGTATTGAAAGGAATGGTTGATCGCCTTCTGGTTGCCTGTTGCATCGATCACCATGGAGGGCATATCGCCGTTGGTTATTGCCAATAATCTTTCCGTTGCATTTCCCGTTGCCGCGTTGATGATGTGAGGAACCTGCAGGTGATTCTTGCAAAAAGAAAGCCTGTTCTCCTGCACATCCATTGCAATCACGTTTGCGCCGGCGATGCGGGCGAATTCGATCACACCCAAACCGATCGGCCCTGCGCCCACAACCAGGACAAACTCATCCGCCTTTACACCTGCGCGCCTGATGCTGTGCGCCCCGATCGCAAGCGGCTCAACCAGGGCGAGCTCATCAAACCCCAATCCCCTGCCATGCACCAGGGATGCGGATGGAACTGAAAAAAGATCCCGCATCGCGCCGTCAACATGCACACCGCACACGCGGATTTGCGTACAGCAGTTCGGTTTGCCAGAACGGCAGGCAATACAGGTTCCGCAATTGAAATAAGGAATGATCGTAACCGCCTCTCCTTTCTCAAAATCTTCGCGGTCGGTTTCTTCGATGGTTGCTGCGATCTCGTGTCCCAATATGCGGGGGTAAGAAAAGAACGGCTGTGTTCCCTCAAATGCATGAAGATCCGTTCCGCAGATGCCCACGCGTTTGATCCGGAGCATTGTATGCCCTGCAGGCAGAACCGGTTCGTCTTCGTGCGAATAGGCAAAGGCGCCGGGTGTTGTGCAGGTCAATACTCTCATCTTTTTTTATTAGTGATTTAAACTATGCGTTTGCCAGTGCACGGTCGAGATGCACATACCCCCCATCCACATGGATGAGCTGGCCCGTGGTGTGGCTCGATCTTGGCGACAACAAAAACGCAACCATGTTTGCGATCTCTTCGGCGGTTGTCATGCGGTTCTCAAAAGGGATCTTAGCATTGATCTCCTGTAATTTTTTTTCAGGCTCTGCCAGGGTTTGTATCCATATTTCATACTGTGGTGTCCAGCATTCGGCAACCACCACGGCGTTCACACGTACTTTGTGTTTGAGCAGTTCAACGGCCCACTCGCGTGTGAGTGCATTTCGTCCGCCGTTTGCTGCGGCATAGGCGGAAGTGTTTCCCTGTCCTGTTTCCGCCGTTTTAGAAGTAATGTTTACGATGGCGCCTCTCGACTTTATAAGCTCGGGCAACGACTCGTGCGCAACCAGGTAATAATGCACCACGTTCTTATGCAGGCTCTCCATGAATTTTTCGTAGTTGCCGTTTTCCAGTCCAACCCCATCGTTTACACCAGCATTGTTCACGAGCCCTTCTATCCTGCCGAATTTTTCGATCACTGCATCAACCAGTTTTTTGATATTGGATGGTTCTGCAAGCTCTGCGGTAACCTGCCAGGCATGCAGGCCCGCATCAACCAGCTCCGTTACCAGCTTCACATTATCGGCCTCATTACGGCCGATCACCACGGGTATTGCGCCTTCGTTGGCCAGCACGCGAACAATGCCTTCACCAATGCCGCGGGCGCCGCCGGTTACGAGTATCACTTTGTTTTGCAATTGCAGATCCATGTTTCAAAAATTATAAATGATAAAAATCCATTGCGTTGGCCCCGAATATTTTTTGCTGCTCCGATGCTGAAAACGATGCGTAATATTCTTTTACGGGCGCGATCATTTCATCGTACGATGCGGCTACCAGGCAAACCGGCCAGTCTGATCCGTATATGAGCCTGCCGGTACCAAAAGCCTCGGTAACAACATCGAGGTATGGATAAAGATCGGCTGGCTTCCAGTTCTGCCAGTCTGCTTCCGTAACCATTCCACTAACCTTGCAATATACATTGGGATGCTCCGCGATCGCGCCGATCCCTTTTTTCCATTCGTCGATCAAATGATCTTTGATACCGGGCTTCGCCAGATGATCGATCACAAAACGCTGTTGCGGAAAATGCCTGACCAACTGCAACGCTGCTTCCAGGTGCTGGGGAAAGATCAGCACATCATAACTAAAGCCGTGATCATTCAGCAAAGAAATTCCTTTTAAAAAATCAGGCTGCAACATAAAACCCGGTTCCTCACCCTGCAGGATATGGCGAAAGCCCTTGAGGTGGCGGTTTTGTTTGTAATGCGCCAAACGTTCTTCAATATCCTGTGAACGCAGATCGATCCAACCCACTACGCCTTTTATAAAAGTATTTTCCTTAGCCAACGCAAGCAGGAAATCCGTTTCCTGTTCCGATTGATCGGCCTGTACCGCAACACATCCTTCAATACTATTCCGCGCAAGTACCGGCGCTAGATCGGCCGGCAAAAAATCTTTCCGGATCGCGGTCATTTCAGCATTGATCCAGTCGTGTGTTACCGGGTGGTAGCGCCAGAAATGCTGGTGCGCATCAATTCTCATCGTTGGCCGGTGCTGCGCCCGGTTCCCTTCGCTTCGAAAGGATGTATCGTTATCGCCATTTATGTTGCGCTGCTCAGTCATTCCTGTATGCGATCACATTTTGTTTTGACACGCCCAGCCCATCAATGCCCAGTTCAACCACATCGCCCGGTTTCAGGTACACGGCCGGGTTAAAGCCAAGACCCACTCCCGCAGGTGTTCCGGTTGAGATAATATCGCCCGGCAACAGGGTCATAAACTGGCTGAGGTACGCTACAAGTTGGGGTATGTTGAAGATGAGATCGTCGGTGTTCCCATCCTGCATCATTGTATCGTTCACCTTTAGCCAAAGGCGCAGTTTATGCGGGTCGGCGATCTCGTCTTTGGTTACCATCCATGGGCCAAGTGGGGCAAATGTGTCGCAGCCCTTGCCTTTGTCCCAGGTACCGCCACGCTCCAGTTGAAATTCGCGTTCGCTTACATCGTTGTGGAGGCAATAGCCGGCAACGTGGTCCATCGCATCTGCTTCTTCCACGTAACTTGCTTTCTTGCCGATCACAAAAGCGAGTTCCACTTCCCAGTCTGTTTTCACGGAGTTCTTCGGGATCATGATCACATCATTCGGGCCCGTGATGGATGTGGTGGATTTCATAAAAAGGATGGGCTCCTTCGGTATCGGTGCGTTTGTTTCCTTTGCATGTTTGGCATAATTCAAACCGATGCAAAGTATTTTAGAAGGATTGGCTACCGGGCAACCGAGGCGGGCATCTGCAGGCAGGGGGCGCAGCATATTCCTGTGTTCTGCGAGCACCCACTCCAGGTGCGGCAAACCGCCGTTGGCGAAAAAAGAGGCGTCGTAGTCTTTGATAAAGCCCGACACATCGTAATTTTTCCCATCGATGTGAACACCTGGTTTCTCTTTGCCTGCCTCGCCGAAACGGATCAATTTCATAATTCTTTTTTATTGTATGGTTAGTTGTATGATGGTATCCACCTCGTCAAATTTCACATCGTCGAGGTATACAAACACGCCTTCCGCTTCCTGTTTGAAACGGATGTTTTTTTTGTTTGAAAAAACAGCAGCCGCGGTTATTTTGCTCTTTGCATCAAACCCCGGGAGAAAAATATAAGGTTGCAGTACCTTGTTTTTATTGAGTATGTGCGCGTACACATTTTTCCCTTTCGCGGTAACAACACCCCATTCCTGTGCAGGAATGATATCGCCACGCGTTCCGTATACCGTGCTGCCGTTGGCCTGCATCCATGCGCCCACTTTGGCAAGTGTATCGCGGAACTCCTGCTGTATCACGCCATTGGGCTGCGGGCCCACATTGAGTAAAAAATTGGCATTGCGCCCTGCGGCATTTACCATGTAGCGGATGAGTGCGGGGAATGATTTGAATTTGCGGTCGGTCATATTGTATCCCCACGCATCGTTCATCGTTTCGCAGGTTTCCAATGGCAACTGCGAAATGCTTGCGCCGCCGAAACCCGTTGTATTTCCACCAGGAAGGTCCTTTTCAAATGCCTGGAAGTCTTCCCCGGCAATGGGTGATAAATGGTGGTTGTTTGCGATCAGGCATTTGGGTTGCAGTTTGTGGATCAAACCGTAGATCTCGTTGTAATGCCAGTCTACTTTTGATTGCAATGTTTTGTCGTGGTCATTGTCGAGCTGGTCCCAATGCCCGTCAAACCAGATGCCGTCTATCTCCCCGTAATTGGTCAACAGTTCCGTCAGCTGCTGCTTCATAAAATTGATGTACGATGGCCAGTTGCTTTTCTGCGTTCTGCCTGTACCCTTGCCTGTTTTACCTGTTTCGTACTGGTAATCGCTGCGGTACCAATCGAGCAGGGAATAGTAACAGAAGAGTTTCATGCCTTGTTTGTGGCACTCATCCGCCAGTTGTTTGAATGCATCTTTTGCATAGGGTGTATTGGTGATCTTCCAGTCGGATTGTTTGGTATCCCAGTTGCTGAAGCCATCGTGGTGGCGCGTGATGAAGGTGATGTATTTCATCCCGGCGTTCTTTGCCGTGGCAACCCATGCTTTCGCATCAAAATCGACCGGGTTGAAAACGCGCACCAGGTTCCTGTATTCTTCTACGCGTATGTTGCGGTTGTTCATCACCCATTCCCCTGCGCCCAGCACGCTCGAGGCGCCCCAGTGAATGAACATCCCGAATTTCATGTCCTGGAAATTTTCGCGGGCCGCTTTGTTTTCGGCAGTGGGTAAATACGATTGTGCGGTTACGCATAAAGCCGCTAAAACAAACGCAGCGGAAGCAGTGAGTTTTCTCATGTATTCAGTTGTTGAGTTTAACAAATCCTCCATCCAATGGATAATCGTTGCCCGAAATAAAACCCGCTTCATCACTGCACAGGTACAAGGCGAGCGCGGCCACTTCGTTTACACTGCCCATGCGGCCTATGGGTTGCGAGGCCGACAGTTTATCGAACATCTCTTTTTCCTTTCCAGGGTAATTCTTTGCGATAAAACCATCCACAAACGGCGTGTGCACCCGCGCCGGCGAGATGGAATTGCAACGGATGTTTTCTTTGAGATAATCCTTGGCAACACTCAATGTCATCGCGTAAACCGCTCCTTTGCTCATGCTGTAGGCAAACCGGTCGGGTATGCCCACCAAGGCAGCGATCGACGCCACATTCAATATTACCCCACCACCCTTTTTCCTGAAAACACCGATCGCTTCGTGCAGGCAATTGTAGGTGCCCTTTACGTTCACGTTGAAAACGCGTTCGAAGTCTGCTTCGTCCGTGGTATCGGCTTTGCCTATATGCGCAATACCTGCGCTGTTCACGAGAATATCAAATGGCCCGATGGCAGAAAATGCATCCTTTACCGCCTGCTGGCTGGTGATGTCGCACGCATGTGCAACGGCATTGCTGTTGATGGCGGCAGCGGTTTCATCGGCTGCGGTTTTATTGAGATCGATGATGTGAACAACGGCGCCCTGTGCGGCAAACGTAAGTGCGATCGCTTTGCCTATCCCGCTTCCGCCGCCGGTTACCACGGCTGTTTTGCCTTGTAGATTGAACATGTTTCCTGAACTATTTTAAGGAGAATATTTTATTCATCAACACCCATTTCTCCCCCGGTTTTGCAAAAGGCAACGGCTGCTGGAAGTTCCACATCAACGTTTCCCATTCCTGCACTTTTTCGTTGGATGCATCGGCTTTTGCTTTTGCTTCGAATGAGAAGGCGTCGCCCACGTCCATGATCATGAACAGCCGGTTGCTTACACGGTAGATCTCCATCTGTTCAATTCCAGATGAAAGGATGCTTTCCGCAATTTCCGGCCATATGTTCTGATGCCACTGTTCGTAAACCTTGATGAGTTCATCGTCGTCGATGAGGTCGAGTGCAAGACAATATCTTTTCATAAGGCAAACCTTCTTTGCCATGAAAATAGTGCAATTCAATTAATAAAATGAACTAACGCCTGTGAGTGTTTTGCAACGTGGGAACCGGGAACGGTCACGATACCTGCGGCCCCGTTTTATCCCCGCGTTTTGTGCCGGCGTACAGTTCGTATTCCAGCAGCCGGCAATCGATCGTTGCGTTGAAGAATTCGATGCGCCGGCTTGGTTTGAGGCGTATTTTTTTGGCGAGATCGAGGTTGCCGGTAAACACATAGCCCGTATAACCGCGGCATTCGTTTTTGAGGAAATCGCCCATGCGTGCGTAGGTGGCATTCAGTTCAATTTCATCACCCAGCCTTTCGCCGTATTCCGGGTTGAACATGATCACACCGGGTTGTTCGGGTACCACTGTTTTTTCAAAATCGCAGACCATAAAATCGATCATGTTTTCCACACCCGCCGCAGCCGCATTGGTTTTTGCAGTGGAGATGGCAAGTTCGCTCCTGTCTGAGGCGATGATGATCGATCCCGGTAATTCTTTCACCTGCTCCCGCAAAAGCTTCAGCTCATGTTCATACACCTGCTTGTCGTAACCGGTGATGTGCATGAACGCGTAATTGGTGCGCAACAGGCCGGGCCGCCTGTTTGTTGCGATCAGCGCCGCTTCAATGGCAAGGGTTCCCGAACCGCACATGGGATTGATGAAGGGGGAGCGTTTGTCCCATTTAGTAGAGAGGATCGTTGCCGCGGCCAATGCCTCCAGCATCGGCGCTTTGCCCGGCAGCTTGCGGTAGCCGTGCTTGGCAAGGGTTTCGCCCGATGTGTCGAGGAATATTTCAGCCTCTTCGTGCTTCCAGAAAAGATAAACCACGGCGCCGGTTAATCCGGAACCGGTAGACGGACGCTTGCCGGTTTGGTTGCGCATCCTGTCAACCACGGCATCTTTCACACGCAGGTTGGCAAAAAGATTGGTCTGTATGGTAGGATGAAACACATTGCTCGTTACAGAGAAATATCCGTCGGGCGCAAGCATCGTTTCCCATTCAACGGAAACCAGTTCGCGGTACAACTCATCGGGATCGTTGCAGGTAAATGCTTTCAGCGAATACATCACCTGGCTGGCGCAACGCAGGTTCAGGTTCAGGCGTATACAGTCCGCGACCGTTCCCTTCAACTCAACACCCGTTTGAAACGAACGCACTATGGAGAAACCGAGTTCTGTTACTTCTGATTGCAGTGCGGGCGACAGCCATTTGTGACAGGTAATGATGATGCGGCTGGGGGTGGTAAAGACTTTCATTAAGCAAAGGTAGGGTAAACAGCGGGGCGGGGAACAAGAATACAAGTGCATGAAACAGCCGGTTCTGAAGCGTGCGCACTTGTTGCCGGCAGCCTTGTCACTTGTGTTCTTCTCCTTATCTTCGTTACACCTAACCCACCAAAACAAATGGAACACGAAATCACCGGGCACAGCAGGAAAGTATACAAATTATGGAAGAGCCAGGACATCTCTCCATGGAAAAAAGTAAAAGAGATCGGAATTGAAGTGTTGATCATTGTTTTTGCCGTTTCGTTTGCGGCCTTTCTGGAGCGGCAGAGAGAACACAGCTCCGAACAGAAAGAAGTACATGCTTTCCTGAACGGGTTGAAAACAGATCTTACCAACGACATCAGGGAAATGGAGTCTGATAAAAAATCTTACATAGGCGCGGCCAAAGCATTCAGGTACCTGACGAGTTTGCCCCCCGGACAAAAATTAAATCCCGATTCGCTGCGAAAGCACCAGGGATATATATTGAACACAACCGGCCTCGTACCCAACGACGGCCGTTACCAGGGATTTAAATCGAGCGGGAAGCTCAGCACCATTGAAAATGAAGAGTTGCAGAACACGATTCTCGACCTGTACCAGGAGGATCTTCCCAACCTGATCAGCAGCACAAATCTTTACACGAAAAGAAAAGAAGTATTGTTTGCGTATCTTTTTGATACGATGAAGCGAAATCCGGATGGCTCTAATAACATGCCGGATTTACTGATCACAGACAAGGCGTACAACATTTCCATCACGCTTTCCTTCACACAAGAAGTGATCGACCGGTACGATTCGGCGATCAGCAAATCAAAGAAAATCATTACTGCCATCGAGCGGGAACAGCAATAGCAGATGCGATGTAGGGGTCATAAGTACGGCAACATAATTGTCTATACTTTGCCCCATACACCGTAACCCGCTATCATACAGTAAAATCTCTTATTGTTTTTCGAGCAACCCTTCGGCTTTCCAGGCTTTGATCACGTTGATCGTGCTGTCTGAAAGCTTTGGATGCTGGCGTGGCATAAAGCCTCTTTCGTTGGGCTGGAGCTGGATGCGGCGCAATATTTCATCCACCTGCGCGCTTGCGCCCGCGTAGGAATCCAATGGTTTTTTGTTGCCGCCCTTATCGGGGAAATGGCAGGGCGCACATTGCGTTTGCAGGATCTGCGTTACATTGTCCTGGTAAGTTGTTTTCTTCGGAGCAGAAACCGCCGCTGTACTGTTTCCGGAAAAACTTCTTGTTGAAACGCAATGCGTAAGAGCAACCGCAGCACAAACGAGGCAAAGGCTTACATAAATCTTTTTCATTCTCTTTCAGTAGTTTTTGATTGATTTAACGGGTATTTCAAATTTAACCCGATGAAGCTATGAAAAAAAACTTCGGGGTGAAAGGGAAGATAAAATCGGTTAATGGATTAAGAACAACTTAAAACGACTGAAGCGGATGAGAGCCGCATCTTTAAAACTGAAGCGTAAACACCGTTCCCTTTGTTTCCACCGAATTTACAGTAATGTTTCCTTTGTGCAGCATCATGATCTGTTTGCACAAGCTCAACCCGATACCGCTCCCGTTCTTTTTGGTACTGAAGAATGGAATGAAGATGTTGTTCATCACCTCTTCATTCATGCCATAGCCATTGTCGGCCACCTTGATCGCCACTTTGTTGTTTGCCGATACAATGGCGGATAGTACAATGCGCGGCTGCGCACTTTCCTTTACCGCCTCTATCGCATTAACAATAAGATTGATCAGCACCTGTTCTACCAGGTTCGTATCCACATCCAGCGCCAGCTCGGGGTCTTTCAGGATGATCTCCATTTCAATGCCTTTCTGGTTGAATGTGGGCTGCATAAGGTTGTGCATGTTCTCGAAAAGATCGCGCACAAAAACATGTTTGAGGTTGGGTGTGGTGATCTTGTTGAGGTTACGGTATACTTCCGCGAACTTCAACAATCCCTCGCTTCTTCTTTTGATCGTATTGATGCCCACTTCAAGATCATCCACCACGCCATTGCTGTTGTCGAGATGCTGAACAGATTCGTGCAGCCTGTTTTTCAGGGTGTCGGCGAGGGATGAAATAGGCGCAACCGAATTCATGATCTCATGCGTCATCACGCTCAAAAGTTTCTGCCAGGCCTTTGATTCTGTTTCATCCAGCGCCTCGTTGATGTTCTGGAAAGCAACAAGGTGGTACTTTCTCCCTTCGGTCTGGAAAGCAGTGGCCGATAAAAGGATCTTGAATGTGTTCTTGTCCTGGTGCACCGTTGCAATGTGCGTGGTGCCTGGTTTAAGATTCACCACATGTTCATACAACTGCTCATCGCGCCGCTGCAGAGAGTGGATGGTTTTGAGATAAGGCAGCAGCAGCATCCGTTTCAGGCCCTCGTTCATCCATACCACTTCCCCTGTTTCGATTTCGTAAGAGATGATGCCGGTATCTACCAGTTCAAGAATTTTCTGGAGATATTGGTACTGTGTTTCTTTTTCTTTTGAGATCACCTTGAATGCAGAATTGATCTCGTTGAAGCCTTTGCGCAAGGGCTTCAGATCGAGCGGCGCCTGCGATACGTTGAAGTTCCTGGAAAAATCACGGTACTGTATCGATTCTACAAACTGCTCCACCTCGCGCTGTGCCTGTTTGTGGAGGTTGTAAAAATCGATCACCTGGTAAATGATGATGGGCGCAAGGATCACTTCCCACAAATACTCCCCGATCACCATGATATAGGCCGCACCACTGAGCGTAGCGAACAGGAACAAAACACGGATGAGTATGTCCCACTGAAATTTCTTAAATGTCATATTTACTAAGTCTTCTGTATAATGCGGTTCTTGTTAAACCCAGCTCCTTCGCGGCTTTGCTGATGTTGCCGTTGTGCTTGTCGATCACTTTCATGATCGTATTCTTCTCCATCGTACTCAGTTTCATCACCTCGTCTTCCTGCGATTCTGCCGTAACAGACGACTCGATGGGTGAGAACAAAAGATCCGAACCCTCGATCACTTCCGTATCCGCCATGATGATCGCCCGTTCGATCGTGTATTGCAGCTCGCGTACGTTGCCTGGAAACGGGTATTGCTGCAGTTTTTCCAGCGCCGACGGCTGGAACCGGATATTCGGTTTGAGGTATTTGTTGGCATAGATCCGCGCAAAATGGTTGGCCAGCAATAAAATATCATCTTTTCTTTTCCGCAGCGGCGGAACGGTGATCTCTACGGTGTTGATGCGGTAGATCAGGTCCTTTCTGAACCGGTTCTCATTCGCCAGCTCGCTCAGTGGGATGTTCGTGGCGCAGATCAACCGGATGTCTATGGGAACGGGCTGGTTGGTTCCCAGACGGGTAACCTGCCTGTTTTGCAGAACGGTCAGGAGCTTGGCCTGCTGCTGCAAAGAAATATTACCGATCTCATCCAAAAACAACGTGCCTCCATTGGCCGCTTCAAACCGGCCGATCCTGTCTTCGCGCGCATCTGTGAACGCTCCTTTTTTGTGGCCGAACAGTTCGCTTTCAAAAAGGCTCTCGGTGAGCGCGCCCACATCTACCTTAATGAAAGGCTTATCGGCACGGAGCGATTGCTCGTGGATGGCGGTCGCGATCAGGTCCTTACCCGTTCCGTTCTCTCCAAGGATCAAAATATTCGCATCCGTTGGTGCGATCTTATCGATCTTGTGAAAGATATCTTCCATCACTTCGCTCTCCCCTATCATCGCATTGCTCACATTGCCGCTTTTGGCGCGTGCGGGCGCATTGCTGTTCCTGCTTTCACGGTTTTTCAGCACGGTGGTAAGTGTAGACAATAATTTCTCATTGTGCCATGGTTTCACCACGAAATCAGAGGCGCCTTCTTTAAGCGAGCGTACGGCGAGGTCAATATCGCCGTAGGCTGTGATCATGATCACCGACACCTCGGGTTTCAGCTGCTTAACGCGCTGGAGCCAGTAAATGCCTTCGTTACCGGTGTTGATGGATGCATTGAAATTCATATCCAGGAGTACCAGGTCAAAATCACCCTTGCCCAGTAAAAATGGGATCTGTTCGGGATTCTTTTCCGTCACCACTTCCTTAACCTCGGTGCGAAGCAGGAGACGCACTGCGGTTAATACATCGGTATCGTCGTCGATCACTAAAATGCTGGCTTTCTTTAAACTCATGTTGTAAGGCAGTTTGGACTGAAGTTCTTGTTCGTTTTGTTGTGCGCTACTGTTTTTTGCAACCACCGTTTTGTAACAATTCGCAGTTTTCTGAGTTCTGTTGAAACGGGGGTTCATGGATAAAGTCCGCCAATATAAAACAGTAACCCGTAACAACCACAAACAAACGTTACACCACAAACATCAACCTTTTGAAAGACAGCACTTTAGATAAAACCGTACCAAATGCACTGTATCAAAACCGGACACTTCCTGTACCGTATGCGTACAGTGTTCGGCAAAAGCTGAAAATAAAACATTGAAAATCAATATAGTTAGGTTTTGGCACAATCGTTTCTTACACATTCCTGAAATTTTTTGACCATGAAACACATTATGCAACATCCGGCCCGCGTGGCAACCATCCTGCTGATCGCGGGAACGCTGGGATTATTGTTCCTGATGCGCGCGCATTCAAACAATGATTCGGCTTGTTCTGGTGAAAAAGCAAGCCTTGGCATCATCAAACTCATCTAAGAAACATAAAAACCAAAACAGTGGACAGAGTCATTCAAAAGAAAAAATGGAGTACAAAACGGATCCTCACGATCGTTGGCATTGTTGGCGTGGCTGCCTTGATCTTTGGCGCATGGTATTTTACATCGGGCAATTCCAAACTGAATGTAGATACAGACCGCATCACCATCAGCGAAGTTAAAAAAGGGCCTTACAAAGACCTGATCCCTGTAAACGGTATCGTATTACCCATCACGTCCATCTACCTCGATGCAACCGAGGGGGGCCGCGTGGAAGAGAAATACGTGGAAGACGGCGCAATGATGAAAAAAGGCCAGCCCATCCTCAAATTGTCGAATACCAACCTTCAGCTGAGTTTGGTAAACCAGGAAACTTCCGTTTACAACCTCCTCACGCAGATGCAGATCTCAAGGAATGCTGCGCAGCAGAATACGGTTAACAAACTCAACCAGATGACGGATGTGGAGAGCCAGCTCACCGAAGCCGAACGCCTGTATAAACTCAACAAACACCTGTACGAACAAAAAGCGATCGGCTCACAGGAGTTCAAAACATCCGAGAACAATTACAATTACCTGAAACAAAAGAAACAACTCACCAACAAGATCCTTCAACAGGATTCCGCTTCCAACCAGCAGCAGCTGGAGCAGGCAAAACAATCTTATGCAGGATCGCAGAATGCTTTGTCTGTGATGCGCAAAAAAGTGGGCGACCTGGTTGTTCGTGCGCCTGTTGACGGACAACTCACCGCATTGGACGCAGAGATCGGCCAGAACAAAAGAGAGGGCGAAAGGCTCGGGCAGATAGATGTGCTCAGCGGCTTTAAAGTGCGCGTAGACATCGATGAACATTATATTTCACGCGTTTTCATCGGGTTGGCGGGTACGTTCTCATTTGCAGGAAAAGACTACAAACTCAAGATCACAAAAGTATTTACGCAGGTAACCGGCAGCCGTTTCCAGGTAGATATGCAGTTTGAGGGGGCGGTGCCGCAAGGCATTCGTCGCGGACAAACGCTGCAGATCCTCCTTGCACTGAGCGACGAAACAACGGCGATCCTTGTTCCGAAAGGAGGTTTCTACCAACAAACCGGTGGCAACTGGATCTATAAGTTAAATGAAAGCGGAACCATCGCATACAAAACAGAGATCAGGCTCGGCAGGCAGAACCCTGATTATTACGAGGTGCTGGAAGGATTGAAACCGGGCGATAAAGTAGTTACATCCAGTTACGAAAATTATGGAACGATGCAGGAACTCGTTCTGAAGAAACCTTAAACGCGGTTGATACAATTACAGTTGACGGATGAAGGTTTGCGGGTTGGAATGATGACCCGCAGCCGAACATCCGGAGAAAAAAAACACATTAACCATTCAACACTCACAAAAAACACTGAAACATGATAAAGATCACCGACCTGGAAAAAGTTTACCGCACAGACGAAGTGGAAACGATTGCGCTCAACAAACTTTCAATCGAAATCAAAAAAGGAGAATTTGTTGCCGTGATGGGCCCTTCGGGTTGTGGCAAATCAACTTTGCTGAACATATTGGGTTTGCTGGACGACCCCGATGCGGGAAGTTTTATTTTCAACGGCATCGAGATCGCGAAATTCAACGAGCGCCAGCGTGCCGACCTGCGCAAACACAACATCGGCTTCGTGTTCCAGAGTTTTAACCTGATCGATGAACTTACTGTTTTTGAAAACGTGGAGCTTCCGTTGATCTATACCGGCGTAAAGGCCGCAGACAGGAAAGCGAAAGTGGAAGAAGTGCTTGAGAAAGTACAGATCATGCACCGCCGCAACCACTACCCGCAACAGTTATCAGGCGGACAGCAACAACGTGTTGCCGTTGCCCGCGCCGTGGTAAACAACCCGAAACTGATCCTCGCCGATGAGCCAACGGGTAACCTCGATTCATCAAACGGAAACGAAGTGATGGAACTGTTGACAAACCTGAACGAGCAGGGCACCACCATCATCATGGTAACGCACTCGGAACACGATGCGCGTTACAGCCACAGGATCATACGAATGCTGGATGGACAAACGGTTACAGAAAACATCCTGGTGTAAGCACCTGCGGCGATGGTATTCATCAAAGAAGCATCAATGACTATTAAAATTGCCGGCCCTTTAATTACCAACTACTAATGTTAAGCAAATGATCAAGAACTATATCAAGATCGCCTGGCGGAACCTCTTCCGCAACAAGGCGAACAGTATCATCAATATTGCCGGCTTATCGATTGGTATTGCTTGTGTTGTACTGATTACGATGTTTGTGCAGGATGAAAAACGATACGACCGCTTCTTTAAAAAAGCGGACCGGATTTACCAGGTAAACCTTGATGCGGTAATGGGCGGACAGGCAGCCTATATCTCCAATACGCCGCCCACCATCGGCCCGGCGTTGAAGAGAACGTTCCCCGAAATTGAAACCTATACCCGTTATTTTGTAATGGGCCGCGAAGTGATCAGTACCAGCAATGATGTTGCGGAACCGAAACACTTTACAGAAAGCAAATTTCTCGCCGTTGATTCCAATTTTCTGGAAGTGTTCGATTACGGATTCAAACAGGGCAACGCAACGAGTTGTTTTGTTGAACCGCATTCCATCGTACTCACGGAAACAACAGCCAAAAAATATTTCGGGAACGCAGACCCCATTGGCAAAAACCTGGTACTGGACGAATACAGCGAACCGTTCAAGGTAACTGCGGTGCTGAACGACCTGCCCGCACAGGCTTCCATTCAATTTGACCTGCTGATCCCGACCAGCGCCTGCCCGCCGGTAAAACGCTTCAGCTGGAGCTGGATCTGGTGCCAGATGAATACCTACGTGGTATTAAACAAAACGGCCGCGGCAGACAAACAGAGCATGCAAACGCTCGAAGCCAAGTTCCCAGAAATGGTGAGAACGCAGGCAGCCACTGCATTCAAACGCATCGGCCAGCCGTTTGACGAGTTCATCAAGAAAGGCGGCAAATGGGATTTTCACCTCATGCCGTTAACCGACGTGCACCTCCGCTCCGCCGGCATCAGTTCTCCGTTCCTCACAACGTTGAGCGATATCAAATACATCTACATTTTTTCCGCCATCGCTTTGTTCATCATGGTACTGGCCTGCGTCAATTTTATGAACCTGAGCACGGCCCAATCGGCAAGAAGGGCAAAAGAAGTGGGGATAAGAAAAGTATTGGGATCAAGAAGAAAACAACTCATCAAACAATTCCTCGCGGAAGCATTGCTTTATAGTTTTATTTCCGCGATCATCGCTATGTTCCTCGTGGCGCTGCTGTTGCCCTTGTTCAATTCCATTTCAGGGAAAGAACTGGTGTACAGCACGATCTTCACTTCACAAACCTGGTTGTTTGTGATCCTGTTAACGATTGTTACCGGTTTACTTGCGGGAAGCTACCCGGCATTCTATCTTACCGCGTTCAACCCGGTAAAAGTGCTCAAGGGAAACTTCTTCTCCAAAAGCCTTTCCAGTTTGTTTATCAGGAATGGATTGGTGGTGTTCCAGTTCACGGTTTCCGTCGCGTTGATCATCTGTACCGTGGTCGTGTTTCAACAACTGAAATACACCAAACAGATAGACATGGGATTGAAGAAAGAGAACGTGGTGATCATCCCTAATGCCGAAAAACTCGAAAACAACGCCGCGCAGGTTTTCAGGCAGGAGATCCAGGGCATCGGTGGTGTGAAGTTCGCGGGTTTTTCTTCGAGCGTTCCTACAGCAAATGCGTTCGGCGATTTTTACGTGCCCGAGATCAATGGCGTAAAAGAACCGCTTGCAAAAGACATCGGCCTTAGCTCGTATATGGTGGATGAATCCTTTATTCCTTCATTGAACATACAGCTGGTCAAAGGAAGGAACTTCTCCAAAGAATTCAACGACTCCGCTTCTGTGATCGTTAACGAAGCAACGGTAAAACAGATCGGCTGGAAAGAACCGCTTGGCAAATTCATCACTTACTCCGGCAACAACAACCAGCGTTTCCAGGTGATCGGCGTGGTAAAAGATTTTAATGTTGAATCGATCCGCTCCGCGATCGGCCCGTTCGCTTTGTTCAACCTCAGTTCCAAAACCTACAGGCTCAGAACCGGGTTCATCATCGCAAAGATCGACGACAAAGACATACAGGGAACCCTGCAGCAGATGGAATCGAAATGGAAACAATTGGCTCCCTCTATTCCATTTGAATATTCTTTCCTCGATAAAAATTTTGAGAACCTCTACCGGGCAGACCAGAAACAGGGTTTTGTATTTGGCGTATTCACCTGTCTTTCCATCATCGTTGCCTGCCTGGGCTTGTTTGGCCTGTCGATGTATACCGCGGAGCGCCGCACCAAGGAGATCGGCATACGAAAAGTACTGGGCGCATCGGTAGAGAGCCTGGTGGCATTGCTTTCAAAAGAATTCATCAAACTGGTTTGTATCGCCATCCTCCTCGCCTTCCCCATCGGTTGGTGGGCGATGAACAAATGGCTGCAGGATTACAGTTATCACATAAACATAAGCTGGACGGTGTTTGCACTGGCCGGAACAGCCGCATTCATCATCGCCCTGCTGACAGTCAGCTTCCAGGCGATCAGGTCTGCTTTGCTCAACCCGGTGAAAAGTCTCAGAAACGAATAAACACGCTTTCAAACTGAATGATATGATCAGGAACTATCTGAAAATCGCCCTCAGGAACCTTTTGAAAAACAAAGGGTTTTCTTTCATCAATGTGATAGGATTGTCGGTTGGTATGGCCAGCGCCATACTGATCCTTTTGTGGATCAAACATGAGATCGATTACGACCAGTTCCACGAAAAGAAAGACAGGATCTTCGAAGCCTGGAACAAGGATACTTTCAGCGGAGAACTGCATTGCTGGAACACGACCCCAAAAATTTTCGCAAGAACCGTTGAACGCGATTTTCCCGAGATAGAACAGGCCACCCGCGTGAGCTGGCCCAGGCAATACCTGTTTTCCATCGGCGAAAAAAGATTAACGGTACAGGGAAATTTTGTTGACTCCAACTTTCTCAACATGTTCTCGTTCCCGCTGCTGAAGGGCGATCCGGATCTCGTGCTGAAGGATATGTTCAACATCGTTCTCACAGAAAAATGCGCCAAAAACCTGTTTGGCAACGAAGAACCGATGGGAAAAACCATCCGCATCAACGACAAAGATAACTTTACAGTTACGGGCATCCTCAAGGACCTTCCCAACAACACGCGTTTCAAATTCGATTACATTCTTCCCTGGGCGTATGCAAGGAAACAGGGCGACGACGACGAATCATGGGGCAACAACTCAACACGCAATTACGTGTTGCTGAAGCCAAACGCGTCGCTCGCCTCATTGGAGCCAAAACTGCGTTACATCAAACGGAAATACGACAAGGATGAAAAGACCAATGAAATGTTCCTCTACCCCATCAGCCGATGGCGCCTGTACTCCCGTTTTGAGAATGGAAAGGAAGATGGCGGGCTGATCGACTTTGTAAAAATGTTTGCCGTGATCGCAGCCTTTATCCTGCTGATCGCCTGCATCAACTTTATGAACCTCAGTACGGCAAGAAGCGAGAAACGCGCAAAAGAAGTAGGCATCCGGAAAGTGGTTGGCGCCAACAAGGCCTCGCTCATAGGCCAGTTCCTCGGCGAATCGATCCTCATCGCCTTCCTAGCCGGTTTGGTAGCGCTGCTGATCGTACAATTATCGTTGCCTGCATTCGGAAAACTGACCGACAAAATATTGTTCATCGATTACGGTAACATTTACTTCTGGTTGCTGTTTATAGGATTTATCATATTCACCGGGGTGATCGCGGGAAGTTACCCGGCGTTCTATCTATCGGCATTCAAGCCGGTGAAAGTGCTGAAGGGAACATTCCTGAAATCGAACAGGGTGGTAACGCCAAGAAAAGTGTTGGTGGTACTGCAGTTCACATTTGCCATCATACTGATCATTTGCACCACCATCGTTAAAGAACAGATCCAGCATGCGCGCAACAGGGACACGGGCTACGACAAGGAAAACCTCGTTTTTCATTCATTGACCGGCGACCTGCGGAAGAATTTCCCGCTGTTGAAAAATGAGCTGCTTGCATCGGGCGTTGCGAGCGCCGTAGTAAAAACGAGTTCGCCCATCACACAAGGCTGGAGCGATAGCTGGGGATTTGAATGGGAAGGCAAGGCGGTAGATGATAAAACAGATTTCGACAGGTTCTGTGCGGAAGATGATCTCGGTAAAACCATCGGCCTGCAATTTGTGCAGGGCCGCGATTTTAACCTCAAAGAGTTCCCAACCGATTCATCCGGTATGATCCTGAACGAGTCTGCCGTAAAGGCGATGGGATTCAAAGACCCCATCGGCAAAATTGTAAAGGATGGAGACAAGCCCTATCATGTAGTGGGTGTGATCAAGGACTTCATTCTTCAGTCGCCTTTCCAACCAATGAAACCAATGGTGATCGAAGGTGCGAACGGCTACTTCAACATCATTCACATGAAACTGAACAACCGGAACGCAACGGCAGACAACCTGAAAAGAGCGGAAGCGATCTTCAAAAAATACAACCCGCAATACCCTTTCGAGTACAAGTTTGTTGACGAGGATTACGCATCCAAATTCAAATCAGAACAACGCACCGGAACGTTGGCCGCATTGTTTTCGGGGCTCACCATCTTCATCTCCTGCCTGGGCCTGTTCGGACTGGCAGCATATATGGCGGAGAGCCGCATCAAAGAGATCGGTGTAAGAAAAGTGTTGGGTGCATCGGTAACGGGCATCACCACCCTGCTCTCCAAAGATTTTGTGAGTCTCGTAGTGATCGCCTTCGTAGCTGCATCACCTGTAGCATGGTGGTTCATGCACAACTGGCTGCAAAGCTATCCATACCGGGTAACCATCGAGTGGTGGATCTTCGCTTTCGCCGCGATACTCAGCATCCTGATCGCACTCATCACCGTTAGCTACCATGCGATAAGAGCAGCGACAGCGAATCCGGTGAAGAGTTTGAGAACAGAATAAACCGATGATTAATAATTAATAATTAGGAATTAGTAATTAATAATTATAGTGAGTATGAATAATTGATTAATTGAAAAAATACATCTAACAAACACATAAAATCTAACAACCAAATAAATAAAATAAAACAGAAAGGAATTATTAAACCCCAATTATTAATTCCTAATTCCTAATTACCAATTAACTACCGGGTTTATGATAAGGAACTACCTCAAAATCGGATGGCGCAACCTGACAAGGAATAAATCTTATGCGTTCATAAATATTTTCGGGCTCTCATTGGGCATTGCCTGCAGCATTGTGATCTTCGCGTTTGTAAGCTACCAGTTGAGCTTCGATACGTTCCACAAGAACAAGGACCGCGTTTACCGTCTTGTAACCGAGTGGCACGATGATGAAGTGGGCCACTCTGCTGCAGTGCCAAGTCCGCTGGGAAGGGCGTTCCGTAGCGAATATACTTACGCAGAAAAAGTGGCGCGTGTGATCGATTACAACGATGCACTGGTTGCCATTCCCACAGGAAAAGAACTGAAAAAGTTCAACGAAGAGCCAGGTGTTGTGTATACAGAACCCGCGTTTTTCGACATCCTTGATTTCCCGTTGCTGAAGGGTGATAAAAAAACCTTCCTGAACAACCCGAACTCAGCGGCCATTACTGAAAAACTTGCAAAAAAATATTTTGGCAATGAGGACCCGATGGGAAAAACCATCCGTGTAAACAACCATACGGATTTCCTGATCACGGGAGTATTGAAGGATCTTCCGCCAAACACAGACCGTCGCCAGGAAATATTTTTATCCTACCAGAACCTGAAAGCGCAAAGCACATGGATCGCAAACGACAGCAGCTGGGGCGGTGTTTACAGCGGCAGCCAGTGTTATGTTTTGTTGAAACCGAATGTTACACCCGAACAAGCCAATGCCGGTCTCAAACAACTGGTGATGAAGAATTACACCGGCCGCGACCAGAAAGTATGGTTCTTCAAACTGCAGCCGCTGAACGATGTGCATTTCAATACAGACTTTGATGGCGAAGCCGATAAAAAATATTTATGGGCATTCTTCTTTATCGGTTTGTTCCTTATCATCACGGCATGCGTAAACTTCATCAACCTTGCAACCGCGCAGGCGCTGAACCGATCAAAAGAGATTGGCATAAGGAAAGTATTGGGCAGCCTGCCTTCGCAGGTGTTCTGGCAATTCATTTCCGAAACAGCATTGATCACACTGTTCGCCATTGTACTGGCACTTGGTTTCGCCTATTTCGCATTACCGTTTGTGAATGGGTTGTTCCAGACACAGATCACGCTGCACCTGTTCAGCAATGTACCATTGCTCCTCTTCCTGTTGGTGGTGGGCGTGCTGGTCACCTTCCTGTCGGGCTCTTACCCGGGATTGATACTGGCCAGGTTTCAACCAGTGCTCGCTTTGAAAAGCAAGTTGTCGCAGAAACACATTGGTGGCTTCTCATTACGGAGGGTGCTCGTGGTTACACAGTTCGCCATCTCGCAAATGCTGATCATCGGAACCATCGTGATCGCGAGCCAGATGCGTTTTACACAGACAACGGACCTCGGGTTTAACAAAGACGCCTTGGTAATGCTCCCGCTCCCGATCAACGATAAAGTGAAGATGAACACACTACGCACCCGCGTGGCAGGGGTGAACGGTGTTGAGAACGAAGCGCTTTGCCTCGGCGCGCCGGCTTGGGGATCGAACAACAACACGAGCGCCCGCTTCGACAACAGGGATGCAGATGAGCACTGGAGCATCAACCTCAAATATGCCGACGACAACTACCTGAAAACGTTTGGCATCAAGCTGATTGCCGGAAGGAATATATTCCCTTCAGACTCCATCAAGGAATTCCTGGTCAATGAAACTTTCATCAAAAAGCTGGGCCTCACCTCCCCTGACCAGGTAATCGGGAAGCGCCTCGCCATAAACGGGGGTTCACAATCCGCGCCGATCGTTGGTGTGGTGAAAGATTTTTACAATTACTCGTTTCACAGTACCATCTCGGCGATCTGCATCATGACGAGCACACAGAACTACCGCAACCTGGCCGTCAAGATCAACATGAAAAACGCGCAGAGCACATTAGCGTCTTTTGAAAAGATATGGAACGAAACCTATCCTGAGTATTTCTATTCGCACCAGTTTGTAGACGACAGGATCCGCCGTTTTTACGAGCGTGATACGGTGATGCTGAAACTGATCGAGGTGTTCGCAGCGATCGCGGTGCTGATCGGCTCATTGGGGCTGTACGGATTGGTTTCATTCATGGCCGTTCGAAAAACGAAGGAGATCGGCCTGCGAAAGGTACTGGGCGCAAGCATCAAGAGCATACTCTGGTTGTTTGGAAAGGAGTTCACGAAATTATTGCTCATCGCATTTGTGATTGCATCACCGGTGGCATGGTGGGCCATGACAAAATACCTGCAGGATTTTGAACACAAGATCAAGATCAGCGCCGGCATTTTCGTACTGGCCATCCTGTGCACGTTCACGATCGCTGCGCTAACAGTGGGTTACCGTTCCATAAAAGCCGCGTTGACAAACCCGGTGAAGAGCCTAAGGACAGAATAAATTAATAATTAGCAATTAATAATTAATAATTATTGATTGCTGATCACTTGAAAAGTAATCAATAGTTACTAATTGTAATAGTTACTGATTGGCAAGCACCAGTTCTTAATTACAATTGATAATTACTAACTACTAATTCCTAATTACTAATTATACAATCGGGGTTATGTTAAAAAACCATCTCCACATCGCTCTCCGCAACCTAAGGCGGAACAAGGCGTACACGTTTATCAACGTTGCCGGGCTTGCATTGAGTATGGCCTGCGGGATATTGATTTTTACGATGGTCAAATACCACAACGGGTTTGACAATTTTCATGCGGATTCTGACCGCATCTACCGCGTTGTTACCGAGCAGCACCGCGATGCGGTCTCGTACACCAACAGTGTGCCTACCCCGCTTGGCAAACAATTCCGGCAGGATTACACGTATGCGGAAAAAGTTGCGCGAGTGGCAAGGTTCAACAACCTGCTCATCACCATTAAGAACAGCGGCGGCGGCAAGAAGTTCATGGAAGAGCACAGCGTTGGATTTGTAGAGGGCGGGTATTTCGACATATTCAATTTCCCCTTTGCAATGGGCAACAAACAAACTGCCCTGGCCGAGCCCAACACGGTGGTGATCACGGAGCAGATGGCAAAAAAGTACTTCGGAAATGAAGACCCTCTCAATAAGATCATCACACTTGAGAATAGTATTGATTTTAAAGTAACCGGCATACTGAAAGACCTGCCGGTCAATACGGATAACAACACCCAGGTATACCTCTCCTATCCAACGCTCAAAACCTTCAACAGCTGGCTGGGCAGCGATGATGCGTGGGGCGGCATCAACAGCGGCATGGAATGCTTTGTGAAATTACTTCCCAATGTACCGCCGTACCAGGTTGAGAATGCATTGCAGACCTACGTAAAAAAATTCAGGCCACGCGCCAAAAATGTGCATCATTACAAACTGCAGCCGCTTTCAGACATTCATTTCAATGCCAGGTACGATGGCGTGATGGAGAAAAAGAACCTGTGGGTGCTCACCTGCATTGCCTTGTTTCTCATTGTTACCGCGTGCATCAACTTCATCAACCTCGCTACCGCACAGGCGATGAACCGGTCAAAAGAAATTGGCATCCGCAAAGTGCTTGGCAGTTTGCGCGGACAGCTTTTCTGGCAATTTATCACCGAAACATTTTTTATCACGTTGATCGCCGCCATTGCGGCCATCGGCCTGTCTTATCTCGCGTTGCCCGTAGTGAACAACTGGTTCCGCTCGCAGATGAACCTCAATCCGTTGAGCGACCCGATCTTGCTGGGCTTTATAGGCGCACTCATCGTTGTCGTTACATTCTTCGCCGGCTCTTATCCCGGGTTGATCCTGTCGGGCTTCAAGCCGATCGTGGCGCTGAAAAACAAAATCACGCAAACACAGGTGGGCGGGTTAAATACCCGCAGGTCGTTGATCGTAACCCAATTTGCCATTTCACAGGTGCTGATCATCGGGATGATCGTTATTGGACTGCAGATGCATTACGCTACAAACTCCGATATGGGTTTTGCGAAAGACGCGATTGTGATGATACCAACAGTGGAGGAAAACCTTACCACCATGCGCACCATGACCGACCGCTTCCGCAAAATACCGGGTGTTGAAAAAACATCCCTGTGTTATGGGGCACCCGCATCCAACAGCAACTGGACAACCTCCATGCGGATCGACGATAATACAGAAGAAGAAGTATTCAAGATCAACGTGAAGTCTGCAGACAACAACTATGTTTCAACCTTCGGACTTCAGCTGGTTGCGGGAAGAAATATCTTTCCGTCCGACAGCGCCACCGAATACATCGTAAACGAAACACTCGCCCGGAAATTAAACCTTACCAACGACCAGCTCATCGGGAAAATGCTGACGATCAACGGACGGATAAAGGCCCCGATCGTTGGGGTGGTCAAAGATTTTCACGACCAATCCTTTCATTCTGATATCAATCCCGTGGCGATCGCATCCACCCCGCAGAGTTTTAACAACTATGCAGTGAAGATCAATATGGCCGATGCAAAGCACACTCTCGCATCGCTCGAAAAAATATGGTCGCAGGCAAACCCCGATAAGGTTTACCAGTTCGAGTTCCTCGATGAACAGATCGCTTCTTTTTACCAGACGGAACAACTGATGCTGAAACTCATTGAATCGTTCGCCCTTATTGCAATATTGATCGGTTGCTTCGGACTGTACGGACTGGTCTCTTTCATAGCCGCACAAAAAACAAAAGAGATCGGCATCCGCAAAGTATTGGGCGGAACCATTGCACACATTCTCTGGATGTTTGGAAAAGAATTTTCAAGGTTGATCCTGGTTGCCTTTGTAGTTGCCGCGCCTGTTGCATGGTGGCTCATGAGTGCATGGCTAAAGGATTTCAAATACCCTGTAAAACTCAGCATCTGGATGTTCCTTGTAACCATTCTGGCCACTGCGGTCATTACAGGGATCACGATCAGTTACCAATCGATCAAATCTTCACTGGCAAATCCTGTGAAAAGCCTGAGAACAGACTAAATTAATAATTAGTGATTAGTAATTAGTAATTATTGATCGCTGATTACGAAAGGTGTTGATCAATACTAATTGCTAATTACTAATTCCTAATTCCTAATTATAAATCAGAGCCTTAAATCGGAATAAGACAACGTTTAACAATCTAAATCCTCTGTCATGTTCAGAAACTATTTCAAAACCGCGCTGCGCGCCCTGCTGAAAAACAAGACCTATAGTCTGATTAATATCGTTGGGCTGTCGGTGGGCACGTTGTGCTGCATCTACATCTTACTGTATGTGCAGGAACAGTACAGCTACGATAAGCACCACCGGCAGGCCGAATCTATTTACCGTATCACAACAGACCTTACACTATCTGGCGACAGGCGCCTGAATGCAACATCCTCCCCTCCCATTGCCCCTGCGATGAAAAAGGAATTTGCGGAAGTGGCGGAATATACACGCATCGTGCCTACCATCAGCGTCAAAAAGCACCTGTTGTTGTACAACGACAAAAGCCTGTACGAAGAAGATGCGGTGTTTGTAGACTCCGCGTTCTTTAATGTGTTTACCTATCATTTCATCGGTGGGATACCATCGCGTGCCGTTACAGATCCCTACTCCCTTGTGTTGATGAAGGGCACTGCCGATAAATTGTTCGGCAACGAGGATCCTGTGGGCAAAGTGATCGATATAGACAATTCATACGGCAGGCACGCGTTCAAAATTACAGGCGTAATCGATGAACGGCTTGGCAAAACGCATATACATGCAAACTTATTTATGTCGATGAACAGCGGCGGCATCGGAAGCTATGCTGCTGACAATAATACATGGTCGGGAAACAATTTTGCATCATCCTATGTAAAACTAAACCCGAACAGCGATGCGGCGGCCCTGGATAAAAAACTACCCGCTTTTGTCAATAAATACGGGCAGGTGCAGTTAAAAGATGCAGGGATGAAGAAAGATATCCATCTTCAACCCATCACTGCCATTCACACATCGGGCGGTTATGCGCATGAATTAAGCAAAACAACAAGCACCTCCTTCTTGTACCTGCTGATGCTGATCGCAGTAATGATCCAGGTGATCGCATGCATCAATTTTATGAACCTCTCTACGGCAAGAGCATCGAAAAGAGCAAAAGAAGTGGGTGTAAGAAAAGTAGTTGGCGCAGACAGGTGGGACCTGGTTAAACAATTTCTCAGTGAATCTATGCTTTTGTCGCTGACTGGCGTCCTCATCGCACTCCCTCTTTTGTTATTGGCATTGCCCTACCTGAACAGGATCACGGAATCGGGTGTAACCTTATCTCTTTTCAGCAGTTATCAAACATGGTTGATATTACTCGCGCTGGTACTTACCACAGGCCTGATCGCCGGAAGCTATCCAGCGTTTTACCTGTCTGCTTTCAAAGCGATCAAAGTGATCAAGGGCAACTTTACAAACCATGTATCCGCTTCAGGTATACGGCGTTCGCTGGTGGTGTTCCAGTTTTCGCTGTCGATCGTCCTGATCATCTGTATCATCATCATACAAAGCCAACTGCATTTTATCAAAAACAAGGACCTTGGATTTGACAAGAACCAAAAACTCGTTTTCAATTTCTACACGGATGCCCCTAAGAAAAACATACCTGCTTTTATCAACGATGTGCGTGCGTTGTCGGAAGTAACATCCGTCAGCAGGGCGAACAACTTCCTGGGGCAATTCGTGCCCAACGACCACGGCGTGTTCCTGGAAGGCGGCAACCGCGCCTCTTCGGCAGATGCGCAGAACATGACCACGGATGAACATTTTGTAAAGACAAACGGCATCAAACTGGTTAGCGGACGCGATTTCAGGAGCAATGATTCCGGACGTGTATTGATCAACGAAACACTCGCCAAACGTTTGGGCCTTACACCGGCAAAAGCGGTGGGCACAAAACTGTACAGCGACGGGGATGGCGGCGGCACGTATTCCGTAGAAGTGGCCGGGGTGATGAAAGATTTCAACTACAATTCACTGCGCGACGACATCAAACCCTTCATGCTGGTTTATGGCGCCGATGCCAACCTGCCCATTGTGGTTCTCTCCGCGAACAGCCCGGATTACAAATCGCTGATCGGCAAAATAGAAACCGCGTGGAAAAGAAATTTCCCTTCCGTTCCTTTTGAATATAAATTCCTGGACGAGGAAATACAGCATCAATACGAGGCCGAGCTTACCGTTTCAAACATCATCAATTCTTTTACACTGATGGCGGTGCTGATCTCGTGTCTTGGTTTATTCGGGCTCGCTGCATTTAGTGCCGAGCAGAGAAAAAAAGAGATCGGTATCCGCAAGGTATTGGGCGCAAGTTCACTGAACCTTACCGCATTGTTATCTGCGGATTTCCTGAAACTCGTGCTGGTTGCCATCCTGATCGCCTCACCCGTTGCCTGGTGGGCGATGAACAAATGGCTGCAGGCATTCACCTACCGTGTGCCGATCAGCTGGTGGATGTTTTGCGCAGCCGGAACCATCGCGATCATCATCGCATTGATCACGGTAAGTTTCCAGGCGATCAAGGCAGCGGTGGCGAATCCTGTGAAGAGTTTGAGAACAGAATAGTTCCAATTAATAATTAGTAATTAGAAATTAATAATTAAATCCGTTATCATGCTGAAGAATTTTTTCAAGACCACGTTCCGTACGCTTTGGAAAAACAAAACGTACAGCTTCCTGAATATCTTCGGCCTTGCCATAGGGGTTGCATGCGCGGGACTGATCTTTTTGTGGGTGGAAGATGAGATGGGCTACGACAATGTATATGCGAAAAAGGACCGCCTGTACAACATCCGCACCAACCAGACCTACGATGGCAATACCCGCACATTTACCTCTTCACCGGGGCCCATGGCGGAAGCGATCAAAAAAGAGATCCCGGGTATTGTGAATACGGCAAGGCTCAACCGTACGCAGGCATTGTTCAGCGTGGGCGACAAGGCCATCTATGAAAAAGGATGTTATGCGGATTCGGCATTGTTCAGCATGTTCACCATGGAGTTTGTGCAGGGATCCATCGCCAATGTTTTCAAGGATGTGAACTGCATCGTGATCACCAGAAAAATGGCGGCGCGTTTTTTTGGCGAGGGCCGGCAGGTAGTGGGCAAGTCCATCAGATTCGACAACAAGCAGGATTACCTGATTACCGGTGTAGTGAAAGACGTGCCGGCGAATACCTCATTCCAGTATGAGTGGTTCATCCCCTTTGAAGTATACTTTAAAATGCGCAGCGGCAATTTATCGCGGTGGGGCAACAACAGTACAAACACCTATGTGGAAGTTGCGCCGAATGCCAACATTGCAGCCATCAATGCACAGCTGTATGGTTTCATCCAGAAAAGGGAAACGGGTGCCAATGCACGGGCCTTCCTGTTCCCTATGACCGATTGGCGCCTGCGCGATCGTTTTGAAAGCGGCAAGCAGGTAGGTGGAAGGATCGAATACATCAACATGTTCAGCATCATTGCCTGGATCATCCTGCTGATCGCCTGTATCAATTTCATGAACCTTTCCACCGCGAGAAGTGAGAAACGTGCAAAGGAAGTTGGCGTAAGAAAAGTAATGGGCGCCGAAAAGAAAACACTGATCTGGCAATTCATTTTTGAGGCGATATGCATGTCGTTTTTATCCGTTGCCGTGGGTGTGATCATCATCGCCCTTGTATTACCCGCATTCAATACACTGGTAGAAAAACAAATGACCTTATCCCTGTTTGATCCGGCACACATCACTTCCTTGCTGGGCATCGCCTTGTTTTGCGGGATAGTGGCAGGAAGTTACCCGGCGTTTTATCTCTCCTCCTTCAATCCCGTACAGGTATTGAAAAGCATCAAACAAAGATCGGGCAGCGCCGCATGGATCAGGAAAGGGCTGGTGGTAACACAGTTTACGGTTTCCATTGTTTTGATCATCGGCACCATCATTATCTTCCAACAGATCAGGCACGTGAAGGGCCGCGATCTCGGCTATAACAAAGACAATCTTATTTCCATCGATGCACGCGGTGATATGATCAAAAACTACAGCGTGATCAGGCAGGAACTCCTGGGCAGCGGACTCATCGAAGAAGCCGGCCTGAACAGTTTCAACACCATGAACATCGGGAACAACGGGTCGGGTTACGACTGGAACGGGAAAGACAAAAGCAAAGACATCCTCATCTCCAACCGCAACATCACCGCGCAAATGATCCCCACCCTCGGCCTGCATTTTAAAGAAGGGCGCAATTTCAACACGGATGCAGCGGCGGATACTTCAAATATTGTGATCACAGCATCACTCGCCAAACTCATGGGCGCCGGTTCTGCACTGGGCAAAAAAATATACGATGGTTCCAACTATTTTGAAGTGATCGGTGTGGTGAATGATTTTGTATATGGAGATATGTACGGACAAAGCGACCCTGTCATATTCTTCAACAATCCAGCCGCAGCAAAATACCTGTACGTTCGCATCAAACCACAAACAGATCCGCAAAAAGCCCTGGCAACACTGGAAGCGGTGCTGAAGAAAAACAACCCCGCCTACCCTTTCGAATACAGTTTTGTAGACGACCAGTTCAACCAGCAATTCAAGGCAGAAATGCTCATCAGCACTTTGTCGAGGGTATTCGCCCTGCTTACAATCATCATTTCATGCCTGGGTCTGTTCGGACTTGCGGCATATACAGCAGAACGTAGAACCAAAGAGATCGGCATCCGAAAGGTATTGGGCGCAAGTGTAACGGGCATTACAGGGCTGTTGTCAAAAGACTTCCTGCAACTGGTTTTCATCAGCACATTGATCGCTTATCCATTGGCCTGGTGGGCGATGAACAAATGGCTGCAGGGTTATGCTTACCGGATCAACATCAGCTGGTGGGTGTTCCTCATCGCAGGTGCGGGCGCAATGGTGATCGCGCTGGCCACCATCAGCTTCCAATCGGTAAAGGCGGCGCTGATGAACCCGGTAAAAAGTTTGAGGACGGAATAAAGGTTGAATGGTGAATGCCGCATTCACAGTTTACACAACTGTTCATCATTGATCATCCATTATTGAAGATTCACGAAAACACAACGAACTATGTCAACACAACCAACCTCCGCATGGATCGGCCATTACCTGAAGACAACATTCAGGGCAATGCAAAAGAACCGGCTGCACAGTTTTCTGAATATTGCGGGTATGTCGGTTGCATTTACCTGCAGCATACTTTTGCTGCTGTCTGTATACAACGACCTGTCTTACGACCAATTCCACGAAAACAAAGACAAGCTGTTCAAGGTTTACAATTTCTCCAGCAAGACCGACGGTGTTGAGCTCAGCAACACGATGGGCTTCCCGATGGGGCCGGCTTTGAAATCGGAGAACATAGGTATACAGAAATCTACAAGGATAAAAAACGGCGGGAACAAGATCAGGTACAAACAAAAAGAGCTGGATATCTCAACCACTTTTGTTGACAACGATTTTTTCAGCATGTTCAGCTTTCCCATTCTCAAAGGCAATCACAGCTCCCCTTTGGGCAATTTATCTGACATTGTATTGAGCGACGAAACGGCTGCAAAAATATTTTCGAGCGATGAGGATCCTGTTGGAAAAACGATCGAGGTAAAAATGGGAGGCGAATGGAAATCGCTCGTGGTCTCAGCCGTGATCAAGGCAAAACCGCAAAATTCATCGATTGGTTATGCAGCACTTGTACGGATAGAACTCGACAATAATTATGCGGCACAAAAGGACCAGTGGTTTACACAGCACCATTCCGTTTACGTACAGCTCGCACCCAACACTACGCAGGCCAATGTTGAGCAGCGGCTGCGGGCCTTCAGTAAAAAATACATACCGACAGACGAACAGTATCTGAGGGAAAAAGGATACATACCCGATGCGCGCGGCGACATGGAAGGCATCCGGTTGCTGCCCATCTCCGATATCCATTTTAATGCAGAGATCGGAACGGGAAATACAACGAGCCGCTCGTTCCTTTATATTTTAATTCTTACAGCGGTGGTGATACTGGTGATCGCCTGTTTCAATTTCATTAATCTGAACATCGGTATTTCCTTTACGCGATCCAAAGAGATCGGGATACGCAAATGCCTGGGCGCAGGTAAATCACAGATCTGGCTGCAGATCTGGGGCGAGAGCCTGGTTACCGCTTTCATAGCCATGGCGATCGGCATTGTTGCCAGCCTTCTCCTGGTAAAAGGTTTCAACAAATTGTTTATTACGCGGATCGACAGCTCACTGCTTTACCAACCGCAGATCGTGCTGTTGCTGCTGGCCATACTAATCCTGGTTTCTTTTTTTGCGGGCAGCTATCCTGCGTTTGTAATGACGAGACTGAAAACAGTAGAGATACTCAAAGGCAAGATCTCGATGAAAAGCAATGGCCTGTTCAGGAACACGCTGGTAGCCGTGCAATTCATGATCGCAACGATCCTGATCTGCACAACGATCGTTATTTACGAACAGTTCCAGCACCTGCGCAAGGCGCCGCTGGGTTACAATACAAGTTCGATCGTGAGCGTTCCGATCAACAATGAGGCCAATGGGAAGAACATCGTGAGGCAAATGCGTATGCGCCTCGCTTCGCAAACCTCTGTTGTGGGTGTAACCGGAACATCCGTCAACCTCGGGCTCGGCACAGACGGAAGCGTGAGCAAATGGAGCTCCACTTTTGGCTACAAAGGAAAAGATGTACAGACCTCCTGGGTTACCGCCGATGTTGATTTCCTCAAAACGATGGGCATCGCACCAAAAGAGGGCCGCGACCTTTCCTCGGAATACATGTCGGATACAGCCAACGCTGTGATCGTTACAGAAAGCATGGCCAGGCAACTTACCGGCGGATCCGCTGTAGGGCTTTCTTTTTTCTCAGACAGCAGCAAACCCAAATGGAACGTAGTGGGTGTGATCCCCGACTTCCATTTCTACTCTATGTACCAGTCAACCGAACCGCTTACCATCCGCGTCACTGCCGGAAATGAAATGAGTTATGCGTTGATAAGAGTAAATACCAATAACCCCGCCGCGACAATGGATCTGATTAAATCTGTGTACGCGGAAATAGAACCCCGTAAGGAATTCAGAGGATCCTTTGTAAACGAGAATGTGGACCGTTGGTACGAAAATGAAAAGCGCCTGTCTAAAATGTTTTCGATAGCCGCATCTGTTGCCATTGTGCTTTGCTGCATGGGATTGTTCGGCATAACATTGATCGTTATCGCGCAGCGCGTGAAAGAGATCGGTGTGCGCAAGGTATTGGGCGCCTCCGTTACCGGTATCGCCGTATTGGTTTCAAGAAGTTTCATCCGCCCGGTGATCGTGGCCATTGTGATCGCATCGCCCGTGGCATGGTGGATCATGCAGAAATGGCTGCAGGATTTTTCGTACCGCATCACCATCAGCTGGTGGATGTTTGCCTTAACCGGTTTTACTGCGTTGCTCATCGCGGTCATGACCATCAGTTACCAGGCGATCAAAGCAGCATTGGCAAACCCGGTTAAAAGCCTGAGAACAGAATAAACAGTAAGGCGTTTGGCAAAACAAACGCCTGGCTACAAACTCCAAAACCATGATAAAGAACTATTTCAAAATGGCCTGGCGCAACCTGATGAAGCACAAATTCATCTCCTTCATCAACCTGTTTGGTTTAACGATGGGGCTTACCTGTTGTTTGCTGATCACTGTTTACATTTTTCACGAAACAAGTTTCGACAAATACAACAAAAACGCAAACAGGATCTACCGGATCACACGATCGTTCAACAACAAAGACGGCGCCGTTACGCTGCGGCTGGGAACGATAGCACCTGCTTTCGGGCCGCTGCTTCTGAACCAGTTCCCCGATATCGAAAAGATGACACGGGTATTGATGCAGGGCAAAACACCGGTACGCTATGGCGATAAAATTTTCAACGAAGACGGTGTTGCTTTCGCAGACGAGAACCTGTTCAATGTTTTCAGTGTTGATGTTACAAAAGGCAACCCCGCAAAGGCACTCTCGGATCCGTATTCAGTGGTTTTATCGGAAACCGTTGCCAGGAAATATTTCGGCAGCGAGGACCCCGTGAATAAAATGATCAAATTAAACAACCAGTTGAACCTGAAAGTAACGGGCGTTTACAAATCATTTCCCTCCAATGCACATTTTCACCCGGAGGTAATGGTCTCGTTCAAGACACTTAACGACAGCACGGTTTATGGCGAAAAAAGGTTGCAGACCAGTTTCAGCAACAACTCGTTTTTAACATATATCCTGCTGCCCGAAAACTATCCTGCAGCAAATATCGAGGCGCAGTTCCCTTCGTTCCTCGATACAAAGGTGCGCCTCGGCGGGCCGGATGCCGTAGCCACCTCGAAGATGACGACCCTGCATCTTCAAAAACTCACCGACATTCATCTCCGCTCGCACCTGGATTACGAGGCGGAGGAAAACGGCGATATCAAACGCGTGTACATATTTTCGGCCATTGCTCTGATCATTTTGCTGATCGCGTGCATCAACTACATGAACCTGTCCACCGCAAGGTCAACACTTCGTGCAAAAGAGATCGGCATCCGTAAAGTGGCCGGCGCAACGCGCAGGGAACTGATCTCGCAGTTTCTCAGCGAATCGGTATTGGTATCGGGCATGGCCATGCTGCTGGCAATCGCAGCCGCTTCATTGGTCGTTCCTTCTTTGAATAAATTATCAGGGCTTCATCTGTCCATCCAACCTTTGCTTACCTGGAAATGGATCACGGTGTTTTTGCTGATCCCAGTGGTTGTTGGTTTTGTTTCCGGCATATACCCGGCATTGTTTATGTCGGCCTTTCAACCGGCAAAAACATTAAAAGGCCTGTTCAGGGTGGGCGGAAAAACCATTTCGTTGAGAAAATCGCTGGTAGTGGCCCAGTTTGGCATTTCTATCGTACTGATCATTACTACGGCCGTTGTGTTTCAACAATTGACATACATGCAGAATGCAAAAATGGGTTACAACAAAGAACAAGTGCTCGTGGTTCCGTATTATTTCAACAACAACAGCCAATACGAATCGTTCAGGAATGAACTGATGAACACAAGCGGCGTAAGGAACATGGGCCGCTCCTCAAGAATTCCTACGGGAAGGCTGCTCGATTCGTACGATGCATCAACCGAATCAGGCGATTCCCTGCAGCCTGTGCATACCGAGTTAAAATACCTCGCTACCGATCACGATTTCATTCCTTCTTACGGAATAGAAATGGCGGCAGGACGAAATTTCTCCCGTTCATTCTCTTCAGACACAACAGGCTTTGTAGTCAATACAGCCACCGTACAAACGCTGGGTTGGGGCACGCCGGAAAAAGCGATTGGCAAAAACTTCAAATACGGAAGCGTTAAAGGGAAGATCATCGGCGTAACAAAAGATTTCCATTTTGAATCGCTGCACCAACGCATCGTTCCCATCGTGATGGTATTGTTGAGACCCGAACAGAACAATTACAACCAGCTCTCTGTAAAACTGAACAGCACCAACGCAGAGGGCTCCATAAGATCGATGGAAAAACTCTGGAAATCGTACCTGCCGGAAATTCCGTTCGAATACAATTTCATGGATGACAATTTCAACAAATTATATGTTTCGGAACAAAGACAAAGCAAGCTGTTCACCATTTTCTCGTGCATTGCCATTTTCATTGCGTGCCTCGGACTGCTCGGCCTCTCCTCTTTCTCCATCACGCAACGCGTAAAAGAGATCGGCATCCGCAAAGTGCTGGGGGCGGGTACGGGAACCATCGTGATGCTTTTGTCGAAAGACTTTTTGAAACTCGTAGGCATTGCGGCTGTGCTCGCCTTCCCGCTGGCATGGATCGCGATGAACCGGTGGCTGTCGGATTTTGCATACCGCATCTCCATCAGCTGGTGGATCTTCCTCCTGGCCGGTGTGATCGCAGCAGCCATCGCACTGCTCACCGTAAGCATACAGGCCATCAAGGCCGCAATGGCCAACCCGGTGAAGAGTTTGCGGACAGAATAGCGGCCCTTAAAGAGTGTCCGTTTTCGGACACTTTATTGTCCGCATGCGGACACCATCGTTTTTCATACATTTGAAAACCCTTGCTGGCAAAGGGTTTCAGAAGATGGCACAGGCTTTGGTTATTTGTAAACAGCTTAAAAAAAAGAACGATGATCCAGCTGGAACATATTTTCAAATGGCACAACTCGGGGAACAACAGGGTGTTCCTGTTGAAAGACATCAACTTGTCGGTGGCAGAAGGCGATTTTATCTCTGTGATGGGCCCTTCGGGATCGGGTAAGTCTACCCTGCTCAACGTGATCGGCATGCTCGATGAGCCATCAGAGGGCGCTTATCATTTTTTGGGGCAGGATGTTTTCAAAATAAAAGAAAAACAAAGATCCGAGCTCTACAAACAGAACATCGGTTTCGTATTCCAGGCCTACCACCTCATCGATGAGTTGACGGTGTATGAAAATATAGAAACGCCATTGCTCTACCAGAACATGAAAACCGCGGAACGGCAGGCGGTGGTGGCCGACATACTTGACAAGTTCAACATCGTTGGTAAGAAAGATCTTTTTCCCGTGCAGCTTTCGGGTGGTCAGCAACAGCTCGTGGGCATCGCAAGGGCATTGGTGGCGAAGCCAAAACTTTTGCTGGCGGATGAGCCAACGGGAAACCTGAATTCGAAACAGGGAGAAGAGATCATGGAACTGTTTAAGAAGATCAACGAAGAAGAAGGAGTAACGATCATACAGGTAACCCACTCTGAAAAAAATGCAGCTTATGGCAAACGCATTGTGCATTTGCTGGATGGAAGGATCGAAAACTAAAAACTACGCTACAAAATAAAATATGAAAAAGGGTAACATACAGACCGGCCTCGCGGCATTGTTTCTTTTCGCGGGCATGATGGCCAAAGCGCAGACAACACAGCTTACCTTAAAGCAATGTGTTGAAACAGCGATCCAGAACAATTTACAGGTTCGCCAGGCACAGTACCAGGCAGAATCTGACAGGGCCATTTACAAACAGGCGAAGGCCAACCAACTTCCGTTTATTTCGGGCAATGTGAACCATGGCATCAACCAGGGCCGCAGCATCGATCCCTTTACAAATACCTATGCCAACCAGCAGATCAATTTTGCCAATTACAGCATCAATACAAGTGTTACGATCTGGAACGGTTCGGCCATCAGCAACAACATCAAACAAAATGAACTGGCTTCCAAAGCGAGTGAAATGGATTGGCAGCAACAGAAAGAAAACATCACCATCAACGTGATCCTCGCGTATCTCCAGGTGTTGAGCAGCCAGGAACAACTCACCATCGCACGCAACCAGGTTGAAGTGAGCAAGGCACAGGTTGCCCGGCTGGAGATCCTGAATGCAAGCGGCGCGATCGCACCATCGCTGCTGTACGATCTTCGTGGCCAGTTGTCGGGCGATGAATTGAACGTGATCAACATCAAAAACACGCTCGAAACCGCCAAGATCAGTCTCGCGCAGTTGATGAACGTTCAATACAACGCATCCGTTCAGCTCGAGAACATCAACGATCCCTTAACACCCTCTTTGTACGACGGCACAGCGGAAAACATTTACCAAACCGCCACACAACAACTCGCACTGGTAAAAGCGGCCGAATACAGGAGACAAAGCGCGCAGAAAAGACATCTTGCGGCCAAAGGCCAACTCTACCCCACCCTTCTTTTCAACGGCGGGTTCGGAACAAATTACTCAAGTGTGGCAAGCCGGCAGGAGTTCATCAATACCGTTGACGTATCAACCACAAGTTATGTGAACATCAGCGGAACAAAATATGCACTGGTAGAACCGCAGAACAATTACCTGAGCCGCAAGATCAATTATACCGACCAACTGTCGAACAACTTTAATTCATCATTGAGCATCGGTATTGCGATACCGATATTGAACGGGCTCCGCGCCAGGACGAACATCACGCAGGCAAAGATCGCCGAGAAGCGGACGGATTTCGAGGCGCAGACGGTTAAAACACAATTGCGCCAGGCGGTTGACCAGGCCTATATCAATATGAACACGGCCTTTGAAAGGTACCAGGCGCTGTCAAAACAGTTGCAGGATTTTACATTGTCGTTCAAAGCCGCAGAAGTACGGTTCAACGCAGGCGTGAATACATCGGTAGAGTACATGCTGGCCAAGAACAATGTTGACAGGACCAACTCCAATTTCATTTCTGCCAAATACGATTACCTGCTGCGTGTAAAAGTGCTCGACTTCTATCAAGGTAACCCTTTATGGTAAACGTTTTTATTTTTCATGTGTATATACGGGCTCCTTATTCTTAGGGAGCCTTTTCTTTGCTGACAGGGACAGCCATTTCAAAGGCAAATCGTTAAATATCAGGAGCGGACGCAAATTCTGCCGTACTTTTAGCGGAATGATTTTTGCAGATTTACCATAAACAGTTTGCACAAAACCAATACCATGCGATTATTCCTCTTTCTGACAATGATTGCGATCAGCGTAACCACCAGGGCGCAGAGCCCGCTGACATACGACAGTATCGATTTCAAAAAGATCCGGATCAACGGCCTTTATTTCGGATCAAAGAAAGCCGAGCTCGAAAAGCGGTTCGGCACGCCCCAGAAAGTGGTTACAACGGAAGCAACCAAAGGAACCGATCTCTATTCCGATTATTATTATGGCAAATCAACACTCCGCGTATCACCCGCCGGTGTATTCAATGGGTTTAAATTAACGGAAGATAATTTTGTGATGGGGTATGGATTAAAACTCATCAAACCCGGCGCATCCATAAAAGAATTTGCCTTGAATTTTCCTGCATCATTCAAGGCGTATGCAAAAGATACCGGTGGAAAATTCAAACTGAAGATCAGGCCGGGCAATTCGTTCATTGTTTTCAAAACAAAAAACGGGATCGTTACGGAGATTGAAACATGGGAAGAAACTTTATAAAATTGCGATGTTATTAAGCCAGGTAAAACAACTGCTCGACCAAACCCTTTCTGCCGAAAATTTCAGGAACGAAATTGCGGCCGAGACAACCGCCTACGAAAAAGTTTACCGCGATAAAGAAACAACCATCCCTGTTTACCTCAAAGAAGACATCTACTACTTATTTACGGAAGAACATTATCGTTGCCTGGATGAGTTGTACAACACTGGCAAATTAAAAACCCATGAACTAAGTTATATCTGCGATGCATTGAGTCTTTCAGAGATGACCCTGTACGAAGACGATGCATTGCCCGGTAAAATTGAACAACTTGTCATTACCAAACTGTAACCATGCATTCCTATTTCAAAAAAGTTGAGATCCGCTGGAGCGACATCGACGCTAATTTTCACCTGCGCCATTCCGTTTATTACGATTTCGGGGCGTTTGTACGTATTTCATTTCTTGCCGAACATGGGCTCACCACGGCGCATATGCAGCAGCAGCACATCGGCCCTATTTTATTCAGGGAAGAATGTGTTTTCAAAAGGGAGATCCACTTCAGCGATACGGTAACCATCTACCTGAAGCTTGTAACGGCCACGGCCGATATGGGAAGATGGACGATGGTGCACGAGATCTACAAGAACGAAGACACGCTCGCCGCAGTGCTTACGATCGACGGGGCATGGATGGACACAGAAAAAAGAAAACTGGTGGCGCCGCCTGATTTTTTCAGGGAAGTGTTTGAAAAACTTCCGAAGTAAATAACGCCGGCTTCAGCGGGTTTTACTGCAGCGTTGCCATCGCTTAAAAAAAAAGTCCTTCCGCAACACGGAAGGACCTGGACATTGGTTTTTCAAGGAGTAATTATATTGTCCAGCGGCGATCCGATCTTGCGATCTTTGCACCACGACGGATGTTCCACATATCGATCACACCAAAGCTTGGTGTTTTTGTGTTTACAGGTTTCACCTGCACCATTCCGGTTGCTACCGTTTCTTTTACTTCTGTTGTCAATTGTTTGAGTTCGTTTGCTTCGATCTGGACAATAGAGGGCATGACATTACTTTTCATAATATTTCCATTTTTAATATTAATAATTGTCTGAGCGGAAAACAGGGGGAAATCAATCCAATTATTGCAAGAGTTGATTGTTCGTTAGAACGTTTGAATACTATCGCTCAGTTTCAGGGTGCAAATGTACAGCTATCTGCACGAGTGTGCAAATAAAAGTGTAAAAAATATGTTAATCTGCAGGTTTTTGCAGGATTTACCCGTTCGTAAGGTCCACATCCGGCGTGGAGCGGTCGGAAAGGTTCACTTTTCCACGGTTTGCGCGTACGATACGGGAGAAAAGAGAGATCTCTTTATCGAACAGGAAGCGGAAAAACAGCTTTGTCCAGGAAGTATGGTAAGAAAGTGAATCGTAAAAATGCGGCGCCTCTTTCCTGATCTGCGGGAGCCTGTTCCAGGGAACCGACGGGAAATCGTGGTGCTCGTTGTGGTACCCTACGTTGAACGCTACTTTGTTGAACATACCATAATAGCTATAGGTTTCCTGTTCGCCGTGGGTAAGATAATGTTCCTGGATCCATCGCGCGCCGAGCGGGTGCAACCCTACAGAGAAAAAGAAACTGGCCGTTAAGAATACAACGGCTTTGGGCCCGAGGAAATAAGCGATGGCCCCGATCGAAACGATCTGCACCAGCCAGTTCAGTCCCACCCATTTGTTGAATGGCTGGATCTCCTTCAATCTCGCCAGCCTGAACAGCTGGAAGAATGGGTAAAACAGCAACCAGATGACCTTACCGATGAAAAAATTATCGATCAGCTTTGCTTCCCAATGGTTGGGCAGGTCGCCATCCAGCTCATGCACGCCCTGGAAAGAGTGGTGTTTGATGTGATAGGTTTCAAAAGAAACGGAACTTGGAAAGATCAGGGGAATGTTGGCAAGGATACCGGCCAGCCTGTTGGCTTCCGGCTTTTTAAAGATGAGGCGGTGCGCGCACTCATGTATCATCACAAACAAAGCGTGATCCGCAAAAGCGCCCAAAAGATAGGCGGCGGCAAATACCAGCCACCACGATTGGTTGGCCAGCAGCCCGCTTAAAACAAGTTGAAAAGCAACCAATCCTACAATGGCCCAGATGGTTAATGGGTTCTTGCCGATCAGTTTACGCATATGCGGTACTTCCTTCAATATCTCCTTTGTTCTCACACGATGAGGCTCACTGCGCTCCACATGAATAAAGTTTTTCGCTTTCATAAAAGACAAGATAGGACTATAAGTTGTAAGAATTATCGAAATGCGGAAAAAGCAGCCATTCTTAGCTATTTTTTAAGCCAAATTTTGAACAATTACCCAAAATGGGGAACGGCCCGAAACGCCGGGTGACGCAATGACGGCGGCGGCAATGGCATGGTTTTATTGTTCAATTTCCTGTTATCATTTACCTGAATTTAAAACAACATGGAAAAACGCGTATTGGGAATCATCCTTGCCATTCTCGGGATCATCGGCCTTATCTATGCCGGCGCAAGTTTCATGAATGGATCCGGCGGCACACGCAACGTGAAGAGCATCCTCGTATTCGGCGCACTCGGCGCAGTGTTCTTTGCCGCGGGCATCGGCCTTGTGAAGCATACAAACGATAAGGCGACCTGACACCCGGGATTAAACTGTTTACAAAAATTAACCGGTAAGAAGGGTTAAAGAAAGCCTGCATGCGGGCGGCTCTCTTTAGCCCTTTGTTTATTTGCCCCCTTCAACTTTTTACCCCCACTCCCCCCTCGGGCTTCCTCACTACAAACGCAAATCCGTATCTTAACCCCTTTATTTTTCAGCCATTGCTTATCAAACCATAACCATGAAAAGACTTTTTCTTGCTTTGGGGTTACTCGCCTCTCTTTCGTTTGTCTTGAACGATAAAAAAAACGCGCCTTTTTCACCACCCGGTAAAAAAGTTACCGTGTATACCACTGCGGAAAATACAGGGTACAGGATTAGTATGACAGACAGCCTGCGTCTCGCTCCAGCGGGCCAGCCGCTCGAAACCGAGCCTACCGTTTTTGTGGACCCTGGTAAAACCTTTCAGTCTTTCCTCGGCATCGGCGGTGCGTTGACGGATGCATCGGCTGAAACATTTTTCAAACTTCCCAAAGACAAACAGAAAGAGATACTGGAGCAATACTTCGACAGGAAAAAAGGGATCGGCTACTCGCTGATCCGTACCAATATACACAGCTGCGATTTTTCGAGCGGATCGTATACCTATGTGAATGAGAACGACAAGGACCTGAAATCTTTCAGCGTAGCGCACGATGAGCAGTTCCGCATTCCCTTCATCAAACAATCCATTGCCGCTGCAGGTGGCAAACTCACATTGTACGTAAGCCCGTGGAGCCCGCCGGCTTGGATGAAAACCAACAACGATATCCTGCACGGCGGAAACCTGAAACCGGAATTTTACCAAAGCTGGGCCAACTATTACATCAAATTCATCAACGAATACCAGAAACGCGGTATACCCGTTTGGGGACTCAGCGTTCAGAACGAACCCATGGCCGTTCAGAAATGGGAATCCTGCAATTACACCGCGGAGCAGGAAAGGGATTTTATCAAGAATTACCTCGGGCCCACCTTACACAGATCGGGCATGGGCGATAAGAAACTCATTGCCTGGGACCACAACCGCGACCTGATGTACCACCGCGCCAGCACGATCTTATCGGACCCTGCCGCGGCGAAATATGTTTGGGGCATCGGCTTTCATTGGTACGAAGACTGGACAGGCGGCGGAAAACTGTTCGACAACGTAAAGCGTGTGCACGAATCTTTTCCCAATACCAACCTGATCTTTACAGAAGGCTGTGCAGAATCGTTCAAACTCAATTCCATCAAAGACTGGAAATACGGGGAAGCATACGGGCGCTCACTCATCAACGATTTCAACAACGGCACAACCGGCTGGACCGACTGGAATATTTTGCTCGATGAAAACGGCGGCCCCAACCACGTAAAAAATTTCTGCTTCGCACCCGTGCATGCCGATACCAGGACGGGAGAGATCACCTACATGAATTCATTTTATTACATCGGCCATTTTTCAAAATTCATCGGCGCCAACGCAAAGCGCATCATCAGCGCTACGAGCCGTGGGCAACTGTTGACCACCGCGTTTAAAAATACAGACGGCAAACTGGTTGTTGTGGTGATGAACCAGAGCAATGAGAAGATCAATTATAAATTATGGGTGGCGGGACAAGGCGCGATGACAACAAGTTTGCCGCATTCCATCCAGACATTAATTGTAGAATAAACCGATATGAAACCAATCAAAACTGCGATCCTTTCTTTCGGGCTTTCCGGGAAAGCTTTTCATGCTCCTTTTATTGACCTGCACAAAGGTTTTGAACTTACAGGTATCTGGGAACGGACCAAATCTGAGTCCGTCCATTTTTATCCCGGCACCACTATCTACCGTTCGCTTGAAGAGATCCTGGCAGACGACAGCATCGAACTTGTAGTGGTGAACACACCCACTGCCACACATTTCGATTATACAAAGAAAGTACTGGAGGCCGGCAAGCACGCGGTTGTTGAGAAAGCATTTACAACCACTACCGCGGAAGCGATTGAATTGAAAAAGATCGCGGAAGAAAAGAACAGTGTGTTGTCTGTTTTCCAGAACCGCCGCTGGGACAGTGATTTTAAAACCGTAAAAAAAATAATCGACGAGGATTGGCTCGGGGAGATCATGGAGGTGGAGATCCATTTCGACAGGTACAAAGAGGAATTGAGCCCGAAACCGCACAAAGAAATACCTGCACCGGGGGCCGGTATCCTGAACGATCTGAGCCCGCACCTGATCGACCAGGCCCTTGTTTTATTCGGGATGCCCGAAGCCGTTTTTGCGGACCTGCGCATGACAAGACCCGGTTCTAAAGTGGACGACTATTTTGAAATACTTTTTTATTACCCGATGCTCCGGGTTCGGTTGAAATCAGGTTACCAGGTTAGAGAGCCGTTTCCTGCCTATGTGGTTCACGGAAGAAAGGGATCGTTCCTGAAAAGCCGCGCCGATGTGCAGGAGACAATGCTGGTGGCCAACCACAAACCGAATCTAACGGATTGGGGAACGGAACCGGAATCGGAACAGGGCCTTCTGCATACAGAAAAAGATGGAGAAGTGATTCGCAGAAAAGTGCCAACATTACAGGGCAATTATTACGATTATTACGATGGCATCTATGAATCGATCCGCAACAACAAACCCGTACAGGTAAGCGCCGAAGATGGCATCCGTGTAATGCGGATCATCGATACCTGTTTTGAAAGCAGCAGGCAACGCAGGGCGCTGCCCATCGGTTAAGCGTATTGCAAAGATGTGCGGCTTGGGTGTATGCCCGGTGTAAAACAATCAACCAAAACAACCATATGAAACGATCTCTCCCCTTGTTGCCGCTGCTCGTTTTTTTTGCGGCGTGTAAGACAACACCATCAACAGAATTTAAACCCATTACAGTGAAGTACCCGGTAACACAAAAAGACACCAGTATCAAAGATGATTATTTTGGCACCACGGTTGCCGATCCCTACCGCTGGCTGGAGAACGATACCGCAGAAAATACAAAGGCCTGGGTAAAGGCACAGAACGAGGTAACGCAGGGTTACCTGTCGCAGATCCCCTTCCGTTCAAAGATCGAATCCCGTTTGAAAGAACTATGGAACTACGATTCGTATTCTGCGCCAACAAAATACGGCAACTACACTTACTTCTATAAAAAAACCGGTTTGCAGAACCAAAGCGTTCTCTACAGGCAGAAAGATGGAGAAACGGATGCGGAGGTTTTTCTTGATCCGAATACATTTTCTTCAAACGGAACCACCTCGCTTGCAGCGATCAATTTTACAAAAGACGGTGCCTTGTGCGCCTACCAGGTTTCTGAAGGCGGAAGCGACTGGCGCAAGATGATCGTGATGGATGCCATCACCAAAAAACAGATCGGCGACACGATGATCGATGTGAAGTTCAGCGGCGTTGCCTGGAAGAAGAACGAAGGCTTCTACTACAGCAGTTACGATAAACCGAAAGAAGGAAGCCAGCTTGCCGGGAAAACGGACCAGCACAAATTATTTTACCATGCACTGGGCCAGCCGCAGAGCCAGGACAAACTTGTTTTCGGGGGAAGCACAACGCCACGCAGGTACATCAGCGGCGATGTAACCGAGAACGGCAAATGGCTGGTGATCTATGCGGCCAACAGCACCTATGGAAGCGAGATCTATGTACAGGATCTTACCAAACCCGATGCACCCATTACAGCATTGATCGGCGACATGAACAATTCATCCGGGGTGCTTGGGGCAGACGACCGGTATTTTTACATCCAGACAGACAAGGATGCACCCAAAGGAAAGATCGTAACGGCGCCGCTGGCCGATCCCAAACCCGCAAACTGGAAAACACTCGTACCCGAGCAACCCGAAGTGCTGGGCGCGGGCACAGCAGGTGGAAATATTTTCTGCGTATACCTCAAAGATGCCATTACCAAAGTGGTGCAATATGATATGGCCGGGAAAAAGATCAGGGATGTACAGTTACCCGGGCCGGGCTCCGCGTATGGCTTTGGTGGAAAAGATACGGACAAGGAACTCTATTTCACTTTTACCTCTTACATCGCCCCTTCTACCATTTACAAAATGGACATAGCATCAGGCAAAAGCGAAGTGTATAAAAAATCGGGTGTGAAATTCAATTCGGAAGATTACGAATCGAACCAGGTGTTTTATAAGTCGAAAGACGGAACAAAGATCCCGATGATCATCACGCACAAAAAAGGGATCAAACTTGACGGGAGCAATCCTACTTTGCTTTATGCATACGGCGGTTTCTCTGTAAGCATCACTCCTTATTTCAGCACAAGCGACATCGTGCTGCTGGAAAACGGTGGCATTTATGCAGTGGCCAATTTAAGGGGCGGTGGCGAGTATGGCGAGGAATGGCACAATGCGGGCATCAAAACAAAAAAACAGAATGTGTTTGACGATTTCGCTGCGGCGGCGCAATATCTTGTCGACAACAAATACACCTCTCGCGAAAAATTGGCCATACAGGGCGAATCCAATGGCGGGCTGCTCATCGGCGCCACCATTACCCAACATCCGGATATCTGTAAAGTAGCTTTCCCTTTTGTGGGTGTGATGGATATGTTGCGCTACCACAAGTTCACCGCAGGCGCGGGCTGGGCCTACGATTACGGAACCTCGGAAGATTCAAAAGAAATGTTTGAATACCTCAAAAGATATTCCCCCGTTCACAACCTGAAAGAAGGCACATCGTACCCCGCAACCTTTATTACTACTGCAGACCACGACGACCGCGTGGTGCCTGCACACTCGTTCAAATTCGCCGCAACCCTGCAGGAAAAACACAAGGGCGAAAACCCGGTGCTGATCAGCATCGAAACAAAAGCAGGCCATGGTGCAGGGCGTTCCATGGAACAGGTGATCAGGGCGGAATCAGACAAATGGGCGTTTATGTTTTACAACATGAAAGTAGCGCCGAAATAATTTTTTAAAAAAATACAAGGCCCGGGCACGCACTGATCCTTTGCTTCCCGGGCCTCTTCTTTTTATTTATCGAGATCGTTTATGCATCCTTATCTTATTCCCGTCAGTAAAAAATTCAAGGCCGCGGCCGATGCAGAAAAAAGGGAGTGGATGAAAAGCTATATGCTCAACCAATTCGATTTTTTCGGCGTACCCGCGCCCGCACGCAGGGAGATCGCAAAAACGCATGTTAAACAACATCCGCTAACATTGCCCGCCGAACTTGAAGCGATCGTAAAAGACTGTTTCCAATTGCCGCAGCGGGAACTGCAATATTTCGGGATCCAGCTTTTTGCCTTACACAAAAAATTATGGAACGCAGCATCCATCGGTCTTATCGAACATTGCCTTCTTCAAAAAAGCTGGTGGGACACTGTTGATGGCATTGCGAGCGAATGGCTCACGGCTTATTTCAAAATGTTCCCGCAACAGATCGTCCCGGTTACTTCAAAATGGAACCGGTCTGCCAACATATGGCTGCAGCGCAGCAGCATTATGTTTCAGAAAGCGTTTAAGAAGGATACCGATACGGCATTGTTATCCAAATACATTCTGAATTGTGCCGCATCGAAGGAATTTTTTATTCAGAAAGCGATCGGCTGGGCCTTGCGGGAGTATGGTAAAGTGAATGGTGACTGGGTAAGGAATTTTGTAAAAGAGCATACCCTGGCGCCATTGAGTGTACGCGAAGCAAGAACCACGCCGCCCGTGGCTGCGAAACGAAAGGGAACCGGAAGTTCGTAATTTGTTAACGAGGCTTTTTCGATTTGACCCACATCAAATGACAACAAAAAAAAATGTCCCGCAAAAACGTGACATTTTTTATATCGATCAGATAGAAAGTTAAGTTTACATCTTCTTCGCATCTTCTACAAACTGCGCCAGCCCGATGTCTGTGAGCGGGTGCTTGAGCAATCCTAAAATAGAAGACAGCGGGCAGGTACAAACATCGGCACCGAGTTCTGCGGCTTTGATGATGTGGAGCGCGTTGCGGATAGAGGCCGCTAATATTTCTGTTTTGAAATTCTGTACGTCGAATATATGCCTGATCTGGCCGATCAGTTCCATGCCATCCCAACCGCTGTCGTCTATACGGCCGATGAATGGTGAAACATAAGTGGCACCGGCTTTTGCGGCGAGGATCGCCTGTCCGGCTGAAAAGATAAGCGTACAGTTGGTACGGATACCGTTATCGGTAAACCATTTGATCGCCTTGACACCGTCCTTGATCATCGGAACTTTCACAACGATGTTCGGGTGTATGGCCGCCAGTTTTTTTCCTTCGGCAACCATCGAATCAAAATCAACTGACAATACTTCGGCGCTGATGTCTCCATCTACCAGCTCACAGATCGCTTTGTAATGCTGTGCGATGGCCTCTTCGCCTTTGATGCCTTCTTTGGCCATCAACGTTGGGTTGGTGGTAACACCATCCAAAATACCTAAGTCGTTTGCTTCTTTGATCTGGGCGAGGTTGCCCGTGTCGATAAAAAATTTCATGCGCTGGCCTCCGCCGCGGCGGAGAAATTTTGATGATGAATATCCCCGTGAGAAGGGGAAAAAAAGTGGCAGGCTACTCACATCGCACCGCTACAACCGCCTATCCTTGCTGTATTCCTACCCTGGGGAGGTTCAGCAGGAGCTGGTCGTGTAAGACCTGCCGCCGCAAAAGTAAGGGTTGAGAAGCGATTTGCAAAAACAGTTTGCAGTTGTTGTTTTTTGGTGGTTCATTTTATTGATCCGGTTCACCCCTTGCTCCTATCTCCCGCCCCTCGAGTTGAGGGTTGTGACCGCAACAAGTTCATCGTGCCTGCTGCTGAAAGAACGGAAATAAAAAAGGACGGTGTATTCGTTTTCGGTTTCCCAGTAATTCCCATCGGTGAGGGTCGCATCCGCTTTGGCATCGCGGTTGCGGTCGTCTTTGGTTACATAGGTATAACTGTAATAGCCCTGCTTGAGGAACAGCGTTTTCGTGTAAACGCCCTGCGCCGCATCGTAATACATCCTGGATGTGTCGCCTACCTGGTTGCCCGTGGCCTCTCCCATCATGTAAACCGATTTGCCGGCAAACGGCTGGTTATTGGCCGGGGCAAACGTAAAATGCACATAGGCATAATCCGTTTGCCACCACGGGTTAACCGATTCCGTAGTTGCGATCTCATCCCATCCATTCCTGTCCCTGAAAAAAATATAACGCTGGTTGTTTCTTTCCATATCGGGTTTGATGTAAACATCTACCGGGTCATTTCTTTTGTCAACCCTGTCTACCCTGTCGCTCTGAAAACGAAAACTCTGCAGGTCGGCCCAGCGGTATTCTTTGCCTGCGGGAAAAATACAATCCTGTTCCGCATTGTACTCGATCACGTTGCCGCGTATAAAAGTGGGCTGTATGTCCCTGATGGCATTGTCCCACCGGTTGTTCTGCAGGATCACCACTTTTGTTTGCTGCGGGCTCAGCATATTCAATTGCTGTGTATTTACCGCGAGCTGTATCTTTTGGTGCGTGCGCAGGATCTCGTTATCGTAGGGCTGCTGAACCGCCGCGCCTATGCTTGCCCGGTTGTCGACCACCATCATCCGTTTGGTAAACGCGAGTTTGGATGTATCTGAATCGAGGTACACCTTCAACAGGTAATTACCGCTTTTGGCGGGCATACAGCTCTTTTCGGGAAGCAGGGCCTGGTAATGCACATACTTTGAACTGGTGATGCTTGATACGCGGTACTGGCTGAGCCTGTTTTGCGAAAATCCTTTGATGTAATCAAACGGGCTCACATCGGCAGGTTTCCAATCTGCGTTACACAGCACGAAGGTGTAATAAAAATTACGCGGGTAACCCGTCATGTCATCGAAATGAAGCTCGAGCTGGTCGCCAGAGTTGAGCGCGATCAAAGGAAGGCTCTGCTGGTTGGTGGCCTGGAACAGTTTGGGGGTGCGGATCTCCGGCATGTATACATGATCGGGCAGGCGTTGGGCACACAGGTATTGTGCAGAAAGCACGACTAAGGATGCAAGGAAGATCTTCCGCATAATTGTATAACTGTAAAAAAGCACAAGATACAGGTTACACCACACAAGTTTCTTTTTTTAACAATGTCAAACGCTTTTGTTCCATTGGAAAGGGCAGTGTAGATTTGACTAAAACCGTGCCGTTTGAACCTTGCATTTGACATCGCCCGGCGGATCGCATTCAACAGGCAGCGATCTTTTTCCCGCTTCATCATCCGTTTATCAGTGGCGGCCACGGCATTGAGCGTGATGGCGATGATCCTTACACTGGCGTTTGTGAATGGGTTCCAGCAAACCGTTTCTGAAAAGGTATTCAGTTTCTGGGGGCATGTACGTGTTCAGAAATACGAACCCTCCCGCTCGCTGGTGGCAGAAGAAACCGCGCTTACCAAAAACGATACGATAGAGGCCCTGCTCCGTTCGCAACCGGGCGTTCAGAAAGTGCAGAGCTTTGCCACCAAATCTGCCGTTCTCGAAAAAAACAAGGAGATCGAAAACGTATTGCTCAAGGGCGTTGAAAAAGATTACGACAGCATGCGCCTCAAACCCTACCTGGCCGAAGGGAGATGGCTGCATTTTGAGGATTCATCGTACAGCAAAGAGATCATTGTTTCAAGGCCGCTCGCAACAGAACTGCTGATCAACCTGGGCGATACCATCACTGTTTATTTTATTTCGGGCGACGACGGCGCAAAGACCTACCGGAAACTGAAAGTGGTTGGCATTTACAAAACAGGGATCGAAGAATACGACAAACTGTTCGTGATCGGTGATCTTGCACTCATCCGCCGGATCAACAACTGGGCGCCGGACCAGACCGGCGGCTACGAGATCTTTCTTTCCGATTACAAAAAGATCGATACCACCAGCACCCTGCTCGCAGATGCCCTGCCCTACGAATGGAACGCGAGGAGCATCCGCAAGGTATACCCCAACATTTTCGACTGGCTCAATATACAGGACATGAACCGCGATGTGATCTTTATCGTAATGGCGATCGTTGCCATCATCAACCTGGTTACCTGTTTACTGATCCTCATCCTTGAAAGAACACGAATGGTAGGCGTTCTCAAAGCGCTCGGCGCAAATGATGGATTGATACAAAAGATATTTCTCTACCATGCCACGGTGATCACCACGCTCGGCATCGGTATCGGTTTTGTTTTGGGAATAGGGATCTGTATACTGCAATCGAAATACGGTTTCATCAGGCTCGACGAAACATCGTACTATGTGGCCGTTGCACCGGTAAAGATCATCTGGTGGCAGGTAGCTGCGGTTTGCCTTAGTACTGCGTTGGTTTGTTTCCTGGCATTGATCATACCAACGCTATTGGTGAGAAGGATCAACCCGGTGAAAGCGATCCAGTTCAGGTAATATTGTTTTTGCGGTACGGGAGAAAAAAAGATCAGGCTTTTTTCAGGTGCGATACAATGATCCCCGCCGCTACTGCCGCATTCAAAGATTCCGCCCCGCCCAGCCTTGGAATAGTAATGGGATGCGAAACAAAAGGGAGCAATTCATTGCTGATGCCTTTCGATTCATTGCCAATAACAAGCACACCTTCGGTAACCGGCGGTTCGTTGTGCATGTTCTTTCCGTTGAGAAGCGCACCATATACGGGAACCGTAACCGCCGGAAGGAACCCGGCCAACGGCTTGTACCAAACGTTTACACGCGCAAAACTGCCCATGGTGCTTTGGATCACTTTTGGATTGTACAGCTCCACCGTATCCACGCTTGCAATCACCTGTTTGATGCCGAACCAGTCTGCAATACGGATGATGGTACCGAAATTACCGGGATCCTGGATGCTGTCGAGAACAAGTGTGAGTTGTTTTTCAATGACGGGTTCGCCCGATGGCTGTTTTTGCTCCGCAACGGCAAGCACCTGGTTGGGCGCCTGCAGGCTGCTGATCTTCTCCAACTCAGTACCGGTAATGGTTTCGAGCGGAACGCTGCCCCTATATTGCTCGGCCCACAAGGGCAATGCATACAGCTTGCGGATGGTAAAACCACTCTGTAAAAGTTCGTTTACCAGCTTGGTGCCTTCCACTATAAACAGCCCTTCTTCCTGCCTTTGCTTTTTGTGGCACAAAGATTGAATATATTTGAGCTCATTCTTGCTTAACATTTCTATGCAATTGACCGTTAAAACTGGCTTCCTTTCTTTATTGATGTTGTCTTTGCTGCCGGCAATGTTCAGTTCCTGTACCACTGTAAAAAATGCGCCCGCCGCTCCTTTTGTCTTCGATAACAAGATCACCCTGTCGGGCAATATTCCCAAAGATGAGAAAATTCGGTTAACAACCGAACTTGAGAATTACTGGGATGACAGTGCCAAGGCAAGAAAGATCACTCAATTCGGTGTTTCGCACCGCGTTATTGACCCGCCTGTCTTTGATTCGGCCAATATCAACCGCTCCATCAATTTCATGAACGCCTACCTGAACTCGCAGGGTTATTATTATGCGCAGTTCAGCGATTCGGTTAAGATAGATTCGGTGAACGATGAGCGGCGCGTAAAACTTCACATGATCATTGATGTGGGCAAGAACATCACCATAGATTCTGTTTCCTACAACCTCGGCGATACCACGTTACAACGGCTCACTTCCGAAGAACAAAAAAATACATTTCTCAAAAAAGGGAAACCGTACAACAAAGAAGTGATCAACTCCGAGCTCGACAGGCTCGTGAGCCTTTACCGCAGAAATGGTTTCTACGGTTTCACGCGCGAGGATATTTACACGGTGGTGGATTCGATGGACACGCGTTTGCTGGAGCTTACACTGGATCCTTTTAAACAGGCACAGATCATCGCAGATGCCGCCAGGCGCAGGCGCGAAAACCCGTCGTGGGATATCGAAGTAACCAAACGGCCTACATTCGATTCGTCTAAACTTACACAGTACCACATCGGGCGTATGTATTACTACCCGGAAACAAAACTTTCCGATTTTGTAGACAGCCTGCCCAACGACAGCAGTTTTCTTGAACTGAAGCGCCGTAACCTTACCATGCGCTACAAAAAAGGCCTGTTCAACTACCGCGTGCTGCGCGAGCACACGTACATGCGCAATGGCGATCTGTATAATGAATCCGATTATTTTAAATCGATCAATACACTCGGGCAGATCGGCGCGTGGCAACAGGTGGATATAAGGCCGAGGATCAGGGACAAAGATACGCTCGACATGTACTTTTATCTTGTGCCGGCCCTCAAACACAGCTACAGCGCCGACCTGGAAGGGAGCCGCAATACGGCAGACATCGGACTTGGCAACCTGTGGGGTGTTTCTACCAATCTAACTTACAACAACAGGAACGTTTGGAAAAGCGCGATACAATCCATTACCTCCTTTCGTACGGGCGTTGAGCTGAACCTGTTAACGAGCAACCAGGACAGGGTACTGCAAACATTTCTCATCAGCCTCGGGCATACCTATGTTTTTCCAAAACTGATACAGCCCTTTAAAAACTGGCGGGCATTGAACAGGCTCGACAACAAGCGCACATTGGTTACCGTAAACGGTTCGTATGTAGACCGCCGCGATTACTACCGCCTGCGTTCGCTCGTAACAAGCTGGGGATATGAATTCAAGAAAGGGAACAATGTATGGCTGTACAAGCCCTTCAACCTTGAATTGTATGGCATTGATACATTGCATGGACTGGATACACTGTTTAAGATCAACCCGTTCCTGCGCACCTCTTTCAACTCGGGAAAAGTATTGAGCCAGAACCATACGCTGATCCGCAATTATACAAGCATTGCCAACCCGAACAGGAGCCATTATTTAAGGTTGGGCATTGAAGAGGCCGGTGGTTTGTTTGGATTGATCGGGGGGCTGCGCGACCAGATCTACCGCTACATAAAAGTAGAGGGCGAATACCGTTTTTCCATCAAGATGAACAAAACAGAGCTTGCGTTCCGCGCATTTGCAGGGTATGGATATAATTATGGGAACGATACGCTGCGCGACAAGACCCTTCCCTTTTTCAAACAGTTCTCCGCCGGCGGACCATACAGTATGCGGGCCTGGGGGCTGCGGCAGCTTGGGCTGGGAAGCTCGGTGCAAAGCGAAGCCGATACATCGCAGAACGGATACCGAGACCGCTTTGGTGATATGCAGCTGGAAGCAAACATCGAATACCGCTTTCCCATTGCAACCATTGCAGGGATTAAAATTGCAAGCGCATTGTTTGCAGATGCGGGAAATGTATGGAACGTAAAATCAAACCAGGTAGATCCGAAAGCAAGGTTCAGTTTCAAAAATCTTTTGACCGACCTGGCCATAGGCGTAGGAACAGGTTTGCGCATCGATTTCTCCTACTTCCTCATCCGGCTGGATATGGCCTACAAATTAAAGGACCCTGCGCGCCCAACCAACAACGGATGGGCCAACGCATTGCAATGGAATGAAATACGGCCGAATGGTTTGAAGGTAAATAACGTGGGATTCCAGCTGGGCATCGGCTTGCCTTTCTAACCGTTTTGCCGGGTTGCGTTCTGAGAAGTGATTTGTGGTTGTGTTCATGCAAACCTATAGCACCGAACCCGAAGCCGAACCTTTAAGCGCTTCCTCAAATTTTTCGAGCAACAACGCGTCTTCCACTTTAAACTGCCCGATGCGGGTTCTGCGCAAACTGCTCATGTAAGCGCCAACACCAAGGGCCGCGCCAAAATCGTTTGCGAGGCTCCTGATATACGTTCCGGTAGAACACACCACCCTGAAATGCACAACGGGCAATTCTATTTTTTCAATCGAGAAATGATAAATGGAAACAGGGCGCGGTTCAAGTTTTACATCGATCCCTTTTCTTGCGGCAATGTAAACCGGCCTGCCCGCCTGTTTGATGGCCGAATGGATCGGCGGTGTTTGCATGATATTGCCCGTGAAGGAAAGCGGGGCGTTGTGTATTTGTTGTTCGGTGAGATGAGAAATATCTTTCAGGTCGCGCGGCTCACTCTCAAGATCGTAGGTTGGCGTGGTTGCGCCCAGGGTAAACGTGCCGGTATATTCCTTCTCCATACCCATGTACTCGTTGATCTTCTTGGTGAATTTACCTGTGCAGAGGATCAGTAACCCCGTAGCCAGCGGATCGAGCGTACCCGCATGGCCCACTTTCGGAATGCGTATGAGGTTGCGCACTTTTCTAACCACATCAAATGAGGTCCACTCCAGTGGCTTATCGAACAGTAAAACCTCACCTTGTAAAAAATCATACGTCTTCATGGGCGCAAAAGTAATGTTGTGGCCTGGTTGCGAAATGAACCTTTGGCTCAATACGCTCTCGCAAACAATACCCGCTGCGAAGACGGTTTTCCGGTAAGGATGCATTTGCCTTCTTCCTGCACATTATCGAGCGGAATACAGCGTATGGTGGCCTTGCTGAGTTCTTTGATCTTGTCTTCGGTTTCCGCCGTACCATCCCAGTGCGCGGAGATAAACCCGCCTTTGGTGTCCAGCAGTTGCACAAACTCATCCCAGTTATCTGTCCGCGTGATGCGCTCTTCGCGGAACTTCAGCGCTTTGTTGTACATAGCGGATTGAATATCGTGCAGCAGGGTCTGTATGTAATCTTCAATGCCATCCATGTTCACGCTTGCCTTCTCTTTTGTGTCGCGGCGCGCGATCTCAACCACATTGTTGGCAAGATCCCTTGCCCCGATGGCAATACGCACAGGAACGCCTTTGAGTTCGTATTCGGCAAATTTCCATCCCGGTCTTGCATTGTCGTTGTCATCGTATTTCACAGAAATGCCCATTGCTTTCAGGTTCTTCACGATCTCTGTTACTTTTTCATCGATCTGCGCTTTCTGTTCATCGCCCTTGTATATCGGAACGATCACTACCTGAACCGGCGCGATCCTTGGCGGAAGCACGAGCCCGTCGTCGTCGCTGTGTGCCATCACGAGCGCTCCTATCAAACGTGTGCTCACGCCCCAACTGGTGGCCCATACATAATCCAGTTTGTTTTCTTTATCGCTGAATTTCACATCAAATGCCTTGGCGAAATTCTGCCCGAGAAAATGCGAGGTGCCCGCCTGTAGTGCTTTGCCATCCTGCATCAGTGCCTCAATGCAATACGTGTCTTCCGCGCCCGCGAAACGTTCGTTCGGGCTCTTCACACCTTTTACCACGGGCAGCGCCATCCAGTTCTCAACAAAATCGGCATACACATCAAGCATCAGTTTTGTTTCGGTGATGGCCTCTTCTTTGGTGGCGTGGGCGGTATGTCCCTCCTGCCACAAAAATTCCGCGGTGCGCAGGAAGAGGCGCGTGCGCATTTCCCAGCGTACCACGTTGGCCCATTGGTTAACGAGGATCGGGAGATCGCGGTACGATTGGATCCATCCTTTATACGTGTTCCAGATGATCGCTTCGCTTGTAGGGCGTACCACCAGTTCTTCTTCCAGTTTCGCTTCGGGATCCACTACGAGTTTGCCCTTGTTGTTTACATCGGCCTTTAGCCTGTAATGCGTAACAACGGCGCATTCTTTTGCAAAACCCTCCGCGTTTTTCTCCTCCGCCTCGAAAAGGCTCTTCGGAACAAAAAGCGGGAAGTAGGCGTTCTGGTGCCCTGTGTCTTTGAACTTTTTGTCGAGCACATCGCGCATATTCTCCCAAAGCGCAAAACCGTATGGCTTGATGACCATACAACCGCGAACGGCACTGTAATCGGCCAGCTGGCCCTTGATCACAAGGTCGTTGTACCACTGCGAATAATCCTGCTCCCTGGATGTGATTTCCTTACCCATATAAATTTTTAAAATGCTATTAACAATTTTTTAACGTTGACAAACCTTACAACTGTTAGCCCGGCAGATTATTTGCTGCTTCGATGGCAGTTGACCAAGCGCACGCAAATGTATGTAACTTCACATTATCTAACTTTTCAATCCTGACGTTATGAAACACGCCCTACTCTTATCCGCCCTAAGCATTGTTTTACTCAGCAGTTGCACCACAGCATTTAAGGCAGGGCAAACGCCGGATGATGTGTATTATTCGCCGGGCGTAGACAGGCCGGCAAAAGAAGAAAGGGTTAGCCTTAGCCGTAACCAGGAAGCAGAAGAATACTTCACTTACCTCGACGACCGCTACCTGCGTATGAAAGTGGCCAACCGCTACCGCTGGGGCGCGCTCGACAATTTCGATTACTGGAACGACAGCCGTTACGATTTCAATTCTTACAATTCATACAGTTATTACAACGCCACCAATCCTTACGCCTGGAACCATGGCTGGAACCTGGGGCTTGGATATGGTTACAGGTCGTGGAACCCTTATTACAACAACTGGGGCTGGAACAGTCCGTTTTACACCGTTGTTGCGTACAGCACCCCATCCTTTGGAACCACATCGGGAAGCAATATTTCTGCGTACAGGAACAAATCTTACAACAACTCCAATTACGGTTACAAGGATCCCAAAACCGGGGCATTCATTCCTTCCGGCAACAACAATGGTTTTGGCAGCCTGCTGAAGAAAGTGTTCACTACGGGCACAGACAATACGCAGAGCTACGACAGGCCGGTGAGAACTTACCAGCCCTCTACCACTACCCCGTCAACACCACCGGCTACCAGCAGCAGCGCAGGCGGCAGCAGTGGCGGGTACGGAAGCACCGGTTCGAGCAGCAGCTCTGGCCGTGGCGGAAGAGGCAATTGATCCGGATACATGCACATGAGGCAGCTGTTTGAGCTGCAGGCCCCGGGTATTCGCTCCAGGGCCGGGAAACCAATGCAACCATTAATCAAAAAGCTCGCGACTGCCGCTCAAAGCCCGCAGCCCAGGCACCAAAACGCAAACGATGAAAACATATCTATCCTCCATACTCCTGCTTATTTGTTTCACTGCTGCAGCCCAAACACCCGATGAAGCATTGCGAACGGCGTGGTTCACACAGAACGGCAGCGCAAGAAACATGGCAACCGGGGGTGTGATGGGTTCTTTGGGTGGAGACATCACCGCCAACCACGTCAACCCTGCAGGACTCGGTCTTTTTAAAACACGCGAATTTGTGCTCACCCCGGGCTTCGCGCTGAACAACAACAAACTCAACTACCGCGGTACCGATACGGCGGGCAAGAAAAATGCTTTTAATTACGGAACGTCGGGTATCGTATTCGGCGCAGCCGGAAGGCCAAGGTCGAAATGGACCAGCAGCGCCTTTGCCATTTCTGTGAACCAGGTTGCCAATTACAACAACCGGATCCAGTTCAAAGGACTGAACAATGTAAGTTCGTTTTCAGAACAATACCTCGAAGAGCTGATCAGGGACAGGGCCGATACCAATGCAGCATTGAGCAATTATATTTTCGGTTCCTCACTCGCTTTCAGAACCTATCTTATCGATACGGAAACGGATGCGGGTGGCAACGTGATCGGGTTCCAGAGCCTTGTGCCGATATCCACCGGCGTAATCCAGCGTTACGATGCCACAACACGCGGCGGCTACAACGAAGTGGCGCTGGGCCTGGCAGGCAATATGGAAGACAAGCTTTATGTTGGCGGGAGCCTTACCATACCCATCATCAAATACCAGCGCGACCTGGTGTACAGCGAAACGGATGCGACCAACAACCCTTCCAACGATTTCCAGTTTTTTGAATACAAGGAAACCTTTACTTCAAAGGGAATTGGTGTGGGTGCGAAACTTGGGGTGATCTACAAACCGCAGGAGTTCTGGCGCATTGGTTTTGCGTTTCATACGCCACAGCTCATGACTTTTACCGACAGGATCCGTTCGTCAATGACCACCAATACCGAGGGCTATGCGCCTCCTGCAAGAACAGAGAGCAGCGATAACCTGAACAGCGGCAATGCCGGCGAAAGAAAATACGACCTCACTACGCCATGGAGGGCGATCGCCAGTGCGAGTTATGTTTTTCGTGAAATTGTTGATACGCGCAGGCAACGGGCCTTCATCAGCGCGGACCTCGAATACGTGAACTATCGCGGCGCACGTTTCTCCGCCGTTGACAATAACAACACCAACCTCGTGAATTATTATTCGCAGGTGAACGAAGCGATCAAGGATACTTACAAAGGCAACATCAATTTCCGCATCGGTGGCGAATTGAAATTACACACGATCATGTTCCGCCTGGGTGGCGCCTATTACGGAAGCCCTTATAAGGATGATGCCATCGACGCCAGCAGGCTCGTGGCATCGGGTGGCGTAGGTTACCGCGATCATGGCATCTTCATCGACCTCACTTACGCACACACATTTATGAAAGACGCCGAATTCGCGTACCGCCTCAACGACAAGCCCAACACCTTTGCCGAACAAATGGGTAGCCGGGGAAATGTTGTATTGACGTTAGGGTTTAAGTTTTAAGCTTACAAGGGTTGCTACTGATAATGGTTAAAGCGGAAAAAGGACATTGAAACTTTTGCCGCTTTAACCTTTTGTTTTTTAGAGACGTTTAAAACTCTTTTAATCTTCCCCCCTCATCTCCAAACCCCGCAACACCTATCTTTGGCACCAAACGATCCAACATGAAGTGGTTAGAAAAATACAAACTACAGCTCAGGGCCAACAAATACAAGAACAAGGACGATATCGGAGGGATCAGGTACCTGTATACAGCCATCAAACCCGGGCAAACGGTACTGGACATTGGTGCGCACAAAGGTGGTTATCTCTATATCATGCTCGGGCTGATCGGCAAGAGTGGAAAGCTGGTTGCGTTTGAACCGCAGTCGCTTTTGTTCAGCTACATCAGCAGGATGAAACGTTTGCTTAACTGGGACAATGTTACGGTTGAACACATTGCATTGTCTGATACCGAAACGGAGACCACCTTGTTCATTCCCACCAACAACGTAAGCAGGAAATCGGCGCCGGGCGCTACCATCCTGAAATACGAGCGCGATGATATCGGCTTTACGGAGAATGTATCAACCGTTTCGCTCGATCATTACTGCGCAAAACACAACATAGCACCCGATTTTCTAAAGATAGATGTGGAGGGTAACGAGATCAATATTTTCAAAGGCGGAATGAATACGCTGCAGCAATACAAACCCCGCATTATCGTGGAGATCGATGCGGCTTACATCGGCGAAGCAAAAATGATGGAGACGATCAACTTGCTCAAAAGCCTTGGCTACCGTGTTTCCTTTATCAATAACAACGAACGCCTGCCTTTCGAGGCCTTCGACCTCAACACGCACCAGAACAGGCAAAGCGGGAATTTTTATTGTAACAATTTTATTTTTGAGTAGGGATGGGCGTTGAAGGCTCTAATTAAAATTGCCACAGATTTAACGGATTAACACAGAAGCCGTTTTTCATTTGAAACATCGAAAGCTTCTGTGTTAATCCGTGAAATCTGTGGCAAAAATTCTTTTGGAATCTCTATAAAACCTATTTCAGATCATCCAACTTCAACCCCGAATTCACCTTCACATCTGTGACCTCGAATTCGATCTTAAGTTGTCCAACTTCCATGGTTTGTTTTACAGGAAACTGAACACCGTTCACTGTTTTGAATGCAGTGGTGGTGATGGATTGTGCAACTTTACCTGCAGGGCCCGCATCCTGTGTGCGCACTTCTTTTACACGGAGGCCGCTGGCCACATCGTAAAACAGGTTGTAGGTCCTGTCTTTTGATGCCCTTACCTCTACATTGTACGCATCTTTGCCATCCACACTCTCAATTCCTTTTACGGTGTATTTGTATAATTTGTTACCGAGTAAATAGTTCTCGAGGAACAATGCAGCAGATTCGTTCATCTCTTCCTTATCATCTTCTTCCACTTTCTGCTCGGTGCCTTGCTGCGAAACTGCGTAGACATCTCCTTTTACCACTTCTTTCTGGATCACCTGGCCGCCCATGCCGAGGGCCTTGTAATAGCCAGACGGTACAATGTATTTCGTGGTGTAATCCAGTTTTTGTCCCATAACACTTGCGTTACCGGTGAGCAACACATCTTTGATCCCTTTTGTTGCTTCGCCGCCTTGTGCGGCAATGCTTTTCTGGAAGATGCTTTCAGCCGTTACACCAGCCGCCATTTTCTTTTCCGAAGGGGCCGCTTTCTCGTTTCCGTATACGTCGTAGTATTTTACTTCGCCGTATTTTTCAAGTCCTTTTGAGATCTCTTTTGCATTTCCTACGATAATGATGTGCACATTACCCGGATGAACATATTTGGATGCCATGGCCTGGACCGTTGCATTGTCAACGCTTGAAAGATTACGCAGGTAGTTCTGGTAATAATCTTTCGGCAGGTTGTACCGCGCCACATTCAGTGCAAAATTGGCAATGGTGGCGGGGCTTTCCAGTGAACGGGCAAAGCTTCCGCTCATTTCATTTTTTACGCGGCTCACATCATCTGCACCCACCTGTTCTGCGCGAATGCGGTTCAGTTCAACAAGGAACTGGCCTATGGCGCTGTCGGTTTTTTCATTGCGTACAGAGGCGCTCGCGGTAAAGTTGCCCACCAGCCTGTCTGAACGCAGGTTTGAGTAAGCGCCATAAGTAAACCCGTGTTTCTCGCGCAGGTTCTTATACAATCTTCCGGAAGAGCCGTTGCCGAGCAGGCTGTTCATTACCGAAGAAGGGATCACATCAGGCGCGCCCGGTTTCATCTGAACAGGCGCCACTATGTTGATCACACTCTGAACAGAACTTGGCCTGTCTACGATAGCGATGTATGTTTTTGCAGGCGGTGCGGGAACAGCGTAGTTCTCTTTGGGAACAACGCCCCTGGCCCATGTGCCGAATGCGCTGGTGGCCAGTTTCCTTGCTTCTTCAACGGTGATGTCGCCAACAAAGATCAGGTAAGCGATGTTGGGTTTCCAGTAGGTGTTGTAGTATTTCTTTACATCATCCAGTGTAACATTCTTCACGGTTTCTTCTGTTTCCACTTCTCCGTAAGGATGGTCCTTCCCGTATACCAACCGGCTCACTACATTTGAAGCGATCGCGTTGGCATCTTCTTTGGCTTGCGCGAGGCCCGACAATTCCTGTTTACGGATCTTCTCGAGTTCGTCTGCGGGGAACGAAGGATGCAGGACGATGTCAGACATCAGTGCAAACATTTTCGGGAAGTTGTTTTTCAGCGCAAACGCGTTTACGCTGGAGGCAGACGTGCTGATGGATCCACCGAGGTAATCGATCTCCTCATCCAGCGTTGCCTTGTTCATCTTCACCGTTCCGCGGCGGAAAAGTTCGCCGAAAAGGGTTGTCATTCCAGCCTTGTTTCCTTCCACCAGCGCTTCCCTGTCGATGGTAAGCGTTGCCGATACCCTTGGCAGTTTGCTGTTTTGTACCACAAATACTTTTAACCCGTTCGGCAACACAAACGATGCCGGCTCGCCTACTTTGATCACCGGCGCGGGACCCGGTTTGGGCGCGGTTGAACGGTCTACCTGCGCCATCAATGCTGCAGGTATCGCTATCGATAAGAAAAGAAATATTTTTTTCATGGTCATGCTTTTAGAATAATTAGATCGTACTGTATGTGTGCAATTATTTTTTTGAACCTTTTGCTACATAATACAGTGTTACACGGTTGTCTTTGTTCAGGTATTTTTTTGCCACTTTCAGCACATCTTCGCGTGTTACTTTGTTGTACCGGTCGATCTCTGTGTTGATGAGGTTCGCATCGCCGAAATACACCTGGTAATTGGCCAGTGTTTCTGCGATACCTGCCATCGAGGAATTTTTGTTCACAAAGTCTGTGGTGATCTGGTTCTTTACTTTTGTAAATTCTTTTTCGCCCACCAGGTTTTCCTTTACGCCATCTATCACTACCTGTATTTCCTTTTCAAGGTCTTCCGGTTTCACGTTCATATTGGCAATACCGAAAGTGATGAACAGTCCGGCATCTTCCAGCGCGTAGTTGAATGCGCCTGCCTGCACGGCAAGCTGTTTCTGGTCAACGATGGCCTTGTTCAGGCGCGATGAGTTACCGCCGGATAAGATCGTCTGCAGCACGTTGAACGCATAATATTCTTCGCTGCCCTGTTTTGGCGAGCGGTAGGCCTGTATTACCGCAGGCAACTGGATGTTGTCTTCGATCACATCCCTTACTTCACCACCCAATGCGGCCTCGGTAAACGACGGGCGCGGGATCGGTTTTGTTCCTGCCGGGATGGAGCCGAAATAATCCTGGATCTTTTTCTTTACTTCGGGAATATCGATATCGCCCGCAAGACTCAACACGCAGTTGTTCGGAACATAGAATGTTTTGTAGAAGTCAACAAAGTCGCTCAGTTTGGCCCTGCTCAGGTGTTCGAGGCTGCCGATCGGCTGCCATTTGTAAGGGTGTTCCTTGTAAGCGCGTTTAAAGATCTCGCCGATGATGGTGCCATAAGGCTGGTTATCGATGCGCTGGCGCTTTTCTTCCTTTACCACCTCTTTTTGTGTGTTCACGCCCACATCTTCAATTTTCGCGTGCAGCATTCTTTCGCTTTCGAGCCACAGACCCAGTGCGTACTGGTTGCTCGGGAAGAGTTCGAAATAATAGGTTCTGTCCTGCGAGGTATTTGCATTGTTGTACCCTCCCGCGTTGGAAGTGTACTTATCGAAATCGCCGCGTTTCACGTTATCGCTTCCTTCGAACATCAGGTGTTCGAAAAAGTGCGCAAAACCGGTACGCGCCGTGTCTTCGTTTTTCGACCCCACATGATACAGGGCAGATACGGCCACAACCGGGGCCGATTTATCCTGGTGCAGGATCACCGTCAATCCGTTGGGCAACGTGTACTTCTCAAAAACAATCTTGGGCGCCTGGGCCAGCAACCCACCGCTGAACAATGACGCTGCCAGCGTCACCGAAATCCATTTTTTCATATCCAAATTTTAGATATGCAATATATGGTTTAGCCGCGAGCCCTGCGCCCCCGCACATGTAGTTTTTTAGCTACTATTCTGCTAAATTCTATCCTCAACAACAAAAAGAATCGCCTATCTTTAGATCAAACCCCATCATTTATGAAATACGGCCTGTATTTTATTATTTTGGTAATGGCCAACGTTGGCAGGGCAGCAGCCAGGAAATACCTGGATCCCGAAGGCACATTTACGGGTTCTTTGGTAGAGATGTGTTTTACAGTCATTGCGCTGACGGCATTTTTTTCCATCCTCGGGAGATTCAAAAAAAAGGTTCCCGGTCACAATCCGCAAAACTGAGCAGGGTTACCGTTTTTCAGCCACCAATGCAATATTCGCGGGGTCAGGCGACATCCATTCCATTTCCGGATCTTTCCTGAACCAGGTCATCTGGCGTTTTGCGTACTGTCTTGTATTGGTCTTGATGTTGGCGATGGCGGTTTCCAGGTCCGTTTTTCCATCCAGGTGTTCAAACAGTTCGCGGTATCCAACAGTCTGCAGGGCATTGTGAGAGCGGTATGGGAGAAGTGAACGTACTTCTTCGAGCAGGCCGTCCTTCATCATCTGGTCAACCCGCAGGTTGATGCGCCCGTGCAGTATTTCTTTAGGCAGCTCCAGCCCTATCTTGATGATCCTGAATGGCCGCTCCGTTCTTTTTGCCGTCCGGAACGCGAGTATCGATTGTCCCGTGGCGTACAAAACTTCCAGTGCACGCATCAGCCTTTGCGGGTTTTGCTGCTCGGCCACCTGCCAGAAACCGAGGTCTTTTTGCTGGAGTTCTTTCTGGAGCCAGATCAATCCTTTTTGTGCATAGCCGCCCGTAACCTTTGCCCTCACTTCATCCGGCACAACGGGCATCGGGTCTATGCCTTCACAGAACGCTTTGATGTAAAGACCGGTACCGCCTACCATTACGGCAACTTTGTGTTCGCGAAAGATCGCATCGGCTGCCGACAGTGCATATTTTTCAAAACTGCCCGCGTTCAGGTCTTCCGTAACAGCATGCGAAGCGATGAAATGATGTTTTACCGCTGCCAGTTCTTCTTCCGAAGGGCGGGCCACGCCGATCTTCATTTCCTTGTAACACTGGCGCGAATCTGCCGAGATGATCTCGGTTCCAAAATGCCTGGCGAGAGAAATGGCGAAATCGGTTTTGCCTACGGCGGTAGGGCCGGCTATGATGAAGACAATATTCATTTCAATTTGGAATTAGGAATTAGGAGTTAGGAATTATTAATTACTAATTCCTAATTACTAATTAATTAGAAATCTTCTTCGCTGTGGGTTTCAGCGGCGCCATCATCTGTATCTGCATCGCCATCTTCGCCCTCGGTACCAAATCCGTCGGCGGCTTCTGCGAGGTCGTATTTTTCTTCGATGTCGGCGAACTTATCGCCCAGCAGGCTCTTGGTTCCGTATTGCTGCGGGCCGATGCCTTCTGTTCTTGATACGGAAGGATAGGTTGTTTTGCTGCTTTCTTCCTTGCTTACATTGATCAGTTCAACGAGGAACACCCAATGCTTCTCAAAATCGTATTCGTAAACAAATTTCTGGTTGGTATCGCGTATTTCGGAGCCAATGGTAACCTCGTGCATGAGCAGGGGTTCTACCACGTATGGTTTATCGTATTTTTCAAAGCTGATCTCGCGGCCCCGCTGCCAGTGGTCGTTGCTGCGGAAAAAAGTAGCCTTGTGCTTCGAATCAAATTCGTACGATTTGAGGATCGCAAAATGCAGGTCCTGGAAGTTCTGCGTATGCCTGATCACAATATCCCTGTACACAGCATCGTCTTCGTCTAAATAGATCCGGAATTTTAATATAGCCATTCTGGTGTGGTTTGGAGTTTGGGTTTGCGCCTGTGTTTTCCGGGCTGCCAACCTATGTCTTTATATGGAATCTACAAATTTACAACTTGTATGCAATCCCTGCCCCTTGTTTTCTTATCCCCGCATCCGGTTCCTCGTTTCCTGGAGGCCTACTTCACCGCTTTCAGGTTCAGCTCTGCCGCTTTCCCGAGCATGTATGCATACGCCGCATCAAAATCATTGCTGATGATGCCATCGAGTATCGCTTCGCGGATGGCATCTTTGATGATGCCAACGGGCCTGCCGGGTGTAAGCCCGAACTTCTCCATGATCAGTTCCCCGGTGATGGGCGGCTGCCAGTTGCGGATCTGGTCCTTCTCTTCCACCTCCTGCAACCGCCTGCGCACCAGCTCAAAATTCTGAAGATAGCGTTTTACCTTGTTCGGGTTTTTGCTGGTGATGTCTGCCTCGCAAAGCATCATCAGGTTGTCGATGTCCTCCCCCGCGTCAAACAACAAACGGCGCAGGGCGCTGTCGGTGATGTTTTCCTTGGTAAGCCCGATCGGCCGCAGGTGTAGGAGCACCAATTTCTGTACCAGTTTCATTTTTTCATTCAACGGTAATTTGAGCCTTGTAAAGATCTTCGGTACCATGCGCGCGCCTACTACTTCATGGCCGTGGAAGGTCCAGCCATGCCCTTCTTCAAATTTTTTTGTGGCCGGTTTTGCGATATCATGCAGCACGGCCGCCCATCGGAGCCAGAGGTCGCCAGTTTTTTCCGAAATGTTATCAAGCACCTGCAGGGTATGGTAAAAATTATCCTTGTGGCCCTTGCCGTCTACATATTCCGCGCCGTAGAGATCCGCCATCTGCGGGAAGATGATGTGCAGCAACCTGCTCCTGAAAAGAAGGTCCCAGCCTACAGACGGTTTTTTGCTGAGCATGATCTTGTTCAACTCATCCGTGATCCGTTCCTGCGATACGATCCTGATGCGGTCCGCATTGTCGGTGATCGCCTGGAACGTTTCCGGGGCGATCGTGAAATGAAGCTGTGCGGCAAAGCGGATCGCACGCATCATGCGCAGGGGATCGTCGCTGAAGGTCTGCAGGGGCGGAAGCGGCGTCTGGATGATCTTCTTTTCAATATCACCCATGCCGTTAAAAGGATCTACGAGCGTGCCGAAGTCGTGTTTGTTAAGGCTCACCGCAAGTGCATTGATGGTAAAATCGCGGCGGTTCTGGTCGTCTTCAATCGTGCCGGGCTCCACTTCGGGTTTGCGGCTGTGCGAGCTGTAGCTTTCCTTGCGCGCGCCTACAAACTCCACTTCCAGCTCGTCCAGTTTTATCTGGGCCGTTCCAAAGGTTTTAAAATAGGCCACCACCGGTTTGGGTTTGAACGATGCGGCCACTGCGTGGGCAAGCTCTATGCCATCGCCCATGCATACGATATCGGCGTCTTTGGTGGGGCGGCCAATGATCTTGTCGCGCACAAACCCACCGATCAGGTAACAGGGCACAGCCAATTTCTCTGCGGCCGCAGCTATTTTTTTGAAGATCGCGAGTTCTTTATCTGTAAAAACTATCTGCATCGCGGCAAAGGTAATGAATCGGGGGGCGAAGTTTGCGTAAGCCAGCGGGTGCTTAAGACCGGATCACCGATCGAGCACCTGCAACAACTGCTCGTTCCTGATCCATCCCGCACAATGAAAATGACCGAGCGGGCATTCTTTTCTTCCATGCAAACCGCAGGGCCTGCAGCTTAGCTTTTGTTCAATTTCTATGATATGGCTGTTGTCTGACAAAGGGCCGAACCCAAAAGCAGGAATGGTTGAACAATACACGGCGGCCACATTCGCATTCACAGCAGAGGCAAAATGCATGGGCGCGGAATCGTTCACGTAGTTCATGACGGCATCTTTCTGCAATGCGGCAGACTCAAGAAAACCCAGGCGGCCGGCGAGGTTGGTAACGGAAGCATTGCCCGAGCCGGAACCGATCTTACTGCAAAGCGATGCATCACCCGGCGCACCCAGCAGGTATACATGCAGGCTGGGGGGAAGGGACCGTATAAAAGTTGCCCATTGTTCCGCAGGGAACTGCTTTGTGAACCAAACCGATGCCGGTGCAATACAGATATACGGTTTGCCTTTCCATTGCGCCACTGCATCAAAATTTTCTTTTGAAGGATAGAGCCTCGGCTTCGCGGCTTTTTCATCGGTGAGCGAAGCGATCAGGGCGTGGTTGCGCTCCGTTTCATGCAATATCTTCCCGTGCTCGGTTATCTCATGGCGGATGGCATCGGTAAATAAAAAACTGAATGGGTTTTTATCGAAACCAATGGTATGTTTCGCTTTGGAGAGCGCAGTAACGAGGCCTGTTGCGGCAAAGCGCTGCACGTTGATCACAAGATCGTACCGCGTTCGGCGGATCTTACCGATCAGCGAAAAGAGGTTTCTATATTTCGAACCTTTCTTGTCCCAAACCAATACCTCATTAACAAACGGATGATCGTGAAAAAGCGGTTCATTTCCTTTTCTCACCAGTATGTCGATCGCACCGGCGGGAAACTTCGCGTGCAGTTTTTCGAGTAACCCCGTTGCCAGCACAACATCTCCAATAAAGGCCGTCTGAATAACGAGGATCTTCTGCATGCCCGCGAAATTAGCAATTAAGAATTAGTAATGGGCAATTGATAGCGGCATCCAAAAAAAATGCCCCGTATAAATGATCCTATAAAAATATCCCTCGATATTATTTCAGGTCATCCAAGTACGGGGCAAAAAACTTACGAAGCGGATTTAATTATAAAAACCAATCACTATTATTCATCACCAATTATTCGTATTCCAGTTCATTGCTGAAATATTCCCAATCGAACAGTATAAAACTGTTTGAGATCTTTCGCAACGAATTGGCGATCTTCTTTTTTTGAAGAAGCGATTTCTTGTACCTTTTTTTGATCACTCCTTTTGCATCAATACCCAGGCTGATCACCGCCTGGATGAAAGGGTTCATTTTTTCGGTCGGTACGTTCACACTGATCTTGGCCATGGCTTGATTGTTAAGGTTAAATTGGTAAATTCTGGCGGCAATCACAAGCGTAAAACCCCAAGTATTGTGCCGTTGTCCGTTTTAACCTCGTAATCGGCTGTGTTTCAAAAAATTAACAGAAAATGCAAGTTACGCACCGGTTTATGCACAAAACAGGCTACGGACGTATGATGGTAAGTGTACCATTTTTTTCCCATTTGATAATGGATGAGGGCTTTTTGTACTCAGTATCGTCCTGCCGGTGGTTAACCACGTAGTCTACGCCATTGATGATTGCCGGTTCTATGTCTTTGAAACAGGCAGGCGACGGATACCCGCTGATGTTGGCGGATGTGCTTACGATCGGTTTGCGGAAGCGTTTGATCAGGTTGCGGCAAAAATCATCTTCGCAAATGCGGATGGCCACCGAACCATCTTCGGCCAGCAGGTTTTCTGCCAGTTCAACGGCGCCTTCGTAGATAACCGTTGTGGGCCGGCTAACGCCTTTGATGTAATCGAAAACCTGGAGCTCGGGTTGGGTAACGTATTTGAGTATGTCGCGCTCATCGGCCACCAGCACGATCATCGCTTTGGAATCGGAGCGTTGTTTGAGTTTGTAGATCTTGTCTACCGCCACCGGGTCCGTTGCATCGCATCCAATGCCCCAAACGGTATCTGTGGGGTAAAGGATCAGGCCACCGCTGTGCAGTTTTTCAAGACAGGCTTCGATATCGTTGTTGAAAGGGAGCAAGCGGTTTGTTTGTTTGTTTGTTGTTTAGGTTTTGTTGATCGTTGATATTTCCTGTTCTGTGAGCCAAAGATAATTGTTTTCAATTCACCTGTGCAAACGCCGGAAGATGCAGGCCCGGCCGCCGTAAAAAACCAGCCAGCCAAAAAAAAGGTATCCTGGCGAGCCCATAAATTAAGCGGCAAACCAAAACCCCGTTTCCTTACTTTTGCCAAAAACAAAACAAAGAAAATGTCATTACAAGCACAGATACAGGAAGCCTGGGCAAACAGGGAATTGTTGAAGGATTCAACCTATACAGACGCGGTTCGTGAAGTGATTGAAGCGGTAGACAAAGGCCGGTTGCGTGTTGCCGCTCCGTCGGAGACTGGCTGGGTGGTAAATGAGTGGGTTAAGCAGGCGATCTTGATGTATTTCGGTATCCAGCAAATGCAGACATGGGAGCTGCCGCCTTTCGAATTTTACGACAAGATGCTGTTGAAAAGCAATTACAAAGAACTGGGCGTACGCGCGGTACCCCATGCCGTGGCACGTTACGGTGCCTATATTTCGAGGAACGTGGTACTGATGCCGAGCTATGTAAACATTGGCGCATACGTTGACGAGGGAACGATGGTTGATACCTGGGCAACAGTAGGAAGCTGCGCACAGATCGGCAAACACGTTCACCTGAGCGGTGGCGTTGGCATAGGCGGTGTGTTGGAGCCTTTGCAGGCAAGCCCTGTGATCATAGAAGATGGCTGCTTTATCGGCAGCCGCTGCATCGTTGTAGAAGGTGTGGTTGTGGAGAAAGAAGCGGTGCTGGGCGCCAACGTGGTGCTCACCCAATCAACCAAGATCATAGACGTAAGCGGAAACGAACCCATCGAATACAAGGGCCGCGTTCCCGCGCGGAGCGTGGTAATACCGGGTAGTTATACCAAGAAATTCAACGCGGGCGAATACAGTGTAAGCTGTGCGCTCATCATAGGCCAACGCAAGGCCAGCACCGACCTGAAAACAAGTTTGAACGATGCGCTGCGCGACTTCAATGTAAGCGCGTAGGTGGCGAATAGCGAGTGGTGAATGGCGGGTTCTTTCGCGGGATTTGTAATTGTGTTGTTTCAATTTTTAATGGGGGGAGCCGCCATTCATCCCCTCCCCAACCCTTTCACATGGATAAAAAGATCACCCTGGCCGGATTCATCATCTCCCTGCTGGGCGCCATCCTTTTTTCTACCAAGGCCATTTTTGTAAAACTAGCTTTTACTACAACCGGGGTAGACCCGGTTACGCTGTTGTCGCTGCGCATGTTGTTCTCCTTACCGTTCTATGTTTTTGCGGCATGGCTCGTATCCCGGAAGCAGGATAAGATCGTTCTGACGCGGAGAGACTGGCTGCTGATCAGTGCGATGGGCATCCTCGGTTATTACCTGAGCAGTATTTTCGACTTCATCGGCCTCCAGTATATTTCTGCAGGGCTTGAGCGGTTGATCCTTTTCCTCTATCCCACTTTTGCCGTGCTCATCAACACGTTTTATTTCAAAGCAAAATTAACGCGGGTGCAGGTTGCGGCGCTTGTGCTCACCTATCTCGGTATCGGCATCGCCTATTTTGGCGAATTGAGAGTGGATACCTCTAACCCTGATTTCTTCTTCGGATCCTTTATGATCTTTTTGTGCGCCATCACCTACTCGTTCTACCTCGTAGGAACCGGCAGGCTGGTTCCCCGCGTGGGTGTAACGCGTTACACCGCCTACGCAATGCTGGCCGCTACGGCAGGTATCTTCATCAACTTCCTGGTTACGCACCCGGTTCAGAACATTCCATTTACAACCCCTTTGGTTGCGTACAGTATTGCATTGGCCATCGTGGCAACCGTACTGCCTTCCTTTTTAATGAGCAACGCGATGAAAAGGATCGGCAGCAACAACGTATCCATCATCACCAGCATCGGGCCCGTGTCTACCATCCTGCAGGCGCATTGGTTCCTGGGCGAGCAGATCATTCCCATTCAGATCTTCGGAACCATACTGGTTGTGGCGGGCGTGGTTTTGATCGGGTGGAAAAGATGAGGCAAAGCCCCACCGACCTTTTTCCCCCGCTTACCGAGCTTTTCCTATCAACAGCCTAAATCCGCTTGACCCGCGGGATGCGCGATGGTAGATTTGCTTCATCAAACAAACCATACAAATACACAATACAGCAAAATGGAAAACGAAAACAAAAAAACATTCAGGGCAGAGCGGCACGACAGGTTTTGGACGGGTCTTGCGCTCCTGGTGGTAGGCGCGGTTCTACTACTCGATAAAATGGGTGTGTATTTCCCGGACTGGTTATTCGACTGGCCCCCGATCCTGATACTCATTGGTATTGTAACGGGACTTAAATGCAGGTTCCAGAATTCTTCGTGGCTGATCATGGTGGGCATTGGCCTGGTGTTCATGATCGACAGGATCGGCGCCGGTTTGAACTTGAAAGAATACCTCTGGCCCATATTGATCATCGGCTTCGGTCTTATGTTCCTCATGCGCCCCAAAAAAAGATGGCGCCGCGAGAAAGGAAGATGGGACGGCGTGAGTTATGTAAACGTAAACCCCAATTTGCCACCCGCGTCAACCGCTGGCGATACCTACACCGCCGACAGCAGGTACAGCTCGGAAGCGGATGAAATAGAAAGTGTTTCTGTATTTGGCGGCGTGAAGAAAGTGGTGACATCGAAAAACTTCAAAGGCGGCGAGATCATTTGTTTTTTTGGCGGGGCCGAGTATAACCTGACGCAGGCAGACATTGCGGGGCCCATCACCATAGAGATCGTACAGGCATTTGGCGGCACCAAACTGATCGTTCCGCCGCATTGGGAGATCAGGTCTGAAGGCGTTGCCATATTTGGTGGCATCGAAGACAAACGCCCCGTGCAACCGGGGGGATTCGATCCCAACAAAATACTCATCCTGAAAGGCACCACGATCTTTGGTGGCATCGAGATCAAAAGCTATTGAACGGCTGGTCATCCAAATTCCTAATCCCAACTCACAACCCCATGGAATGGTACCTCGCAAAAATCGTCTACCGCATCGTTTGCGGATCCGGTGAGCATACCGCGCAGTTTGATGAACAATTGCGGTTGGTTTGTGCGGAAGATGAGCTGCATGCATTCAACAAAGCGCAACTGATTGGCCAGCGTGAGCAGGACAGCTTCCACAACTGCCAGGAACAACCCGTTCACTGGAAATTCATCAACGTTACCGAACTGCACAAGCTGGAAGAACTGACCGATGGCGCGGAAGTATATTCGAGGATCTACGAAGACGGCAACGGCGATAATTACCAGCATACCATACACGTAAAAGCAAGATATTTGTCTGAACGCTGTACCGAACAATTCATCCAGTCGCTCTAAACCCCATGATCGCTTCTGTAACTTCAGGCCAGAGATTCCGCATCACGTTTACCAGCTGGTGGCTGGTGTGGACGGGCATACAGATGATGGTGATCAGCAGTTACGGGGCCACATCGGCGCAAAGCATCACAGACAGTATCCTTTGCAACCTCCTGCTCGCTGCGTGTTGCCTGCTCATCACCAACAACATGAAATTTTACCTGCCGCAGAAAGAAAGGTATTGGTACGTGTTGCTGATGAGCGTGGTGTTGAGCAGCCTTTGGCTGTTCATCGTAAAACACCTGTTGCGGATGATCTTTGCGGGCGACGAAAACTACCTCCTGTTTCTGGACAGGTCCATTTACGTGCGGTTTGTGATCGGTTTCCTGATGACGGGGTGCATGGCCATCATGAGCCTCCTTTGGTTTACGCTGCAGGAGCAACAGGAGGCCAATAAAAGAAAAGAAGAGGCGGAACAGATGACGAAAGATGCGGAGCTTTTGAAACTAAGGCAGCAACTCCAGCCGCATTTCCTGTTCAACAGCCTGAACTCGATCAGTGCATTGGCGGGCAGCCAGCCGGAGAAAGCAAGACACATGATCCACCAGCTTTCGGATTTCCTGCGCGGCACATTGAAAAGGGATGAACAGCAATCCGTAACCCTTGAAGAAGAACTGCACCACCTCGAATTGTACCTTGATATAGAAAAAGTAAGGTTTGGTTCGCGCCTGCAAACCGATGTTCGTGTAGAAGACGAGGCACGGAAGATGCTGATACCGGCCCTTCTGCTGCAACCCATTGTAGAGAACGCGATCAAGTTTGGTTTGTATGATACGATCGGGGAAGTGATGATCACCCTGGAGGCAAAGAACCTAAACGGGCAGTTAGAGGTAACCATCACCAATCCTTACGACGAAGAAACCGCGGTGAGCACACAGGGAACGGGATTCGGGCTGGCATCTATACAAAGAAGGCTGTACCTGCTTTTTGCAAGGAACGATCTCCTGCAAACCTCGCGCAGCGAAACGGTTTTTACAACAACACTCCTGATCCCACAATACAAAATATGAAAGCAATAATCATTGATGATGAGATACTGGCAAGAAGCATGGTAAAAGAATACCTTGCTTCCCATCCCGACATTGACATAGCACAGGAATGCGGCGATGGTTTTGAAGGGATCAAAGCGATTCAGCAGCACCAGCCCGATCTCATTTTTCTTGACATCCAGATGCCCAAGATCAACGGTTTTGAAATGCTCGAACTGGTTGAGCAGCCGCCTGCAGTTATATTTACAACCGCCTTTGAAGAATATGCGATCAAAGCTTTTGAATCGCATGCCGTTGATTACCTGCTCAAACCGTTCAGCAAAGAACGGTTCGACAAGGCCTTGCAGAAATGGCGGACGCAAAACCAGCAGGAAAGAAAAACGGAAACAGAAAAGATACTCAACACAACCGGCATCAATCCTGCACAGCAAACAAGGGTTGTGGTAAAAGACAATGGCAAGATCAAGATCATACCCACTTCAAACATCCAGTACCTGGAAGCGGCAGACGATTATGTGAAGATCCATACAAGCGATGGCGTGTTCCTGAAAAACAAAACCATGGGGTATTTTGAAGAAACGCTGGATGAACAGAATTTCATCCGCATACACCGCTCCTACATCGTGAACGTTCAACTCATTACCCGCATCGATCCCTATGAAAAGGAGAGCCATCTCGCGGTGCTCAGCATCAACACAAAATTACCGGTAAGCAAATCGGGGTATGGCAAACTGAAACAGGTGCTGGGCATCTGACCTGGGTGGTTGTTGTGAAATAAAAAACCGGCAACAGGGCCGGTCTTTTTTATAAAGTTTAGCAGGGATCAGTAAGTGGTTTACTGATCGGTGTGTCCTCAGAATTGCAGCACATTCCGTTCCTGCACTTTTTCTACGATTGAGGGGATCATGAGAAAATCTCTCGACTTGTCAAGAAAATAATCAGCACCAAGCCGCATACATTCATCGCGGTAACCTGCGAAAGTATTGTTGGTAAGCATGATCACTACCGGTTTGATCATTTGTTTCACGTTGAGTTTGCGCAGCATCTCGATCCCACCCATGCCGGGCATGTTGATGTCGAGCACCATTACATCGGGCTGGTAACCGTCCATCAGCACCAATGCTTCTTCGGCACTGGTAGCGGATTCTGTGCGGCTAACCTGTTTCACCTCCGCTAATAACGATTGCAAACGTTGAAGGATCATCACTGTGTCATCTATCAACAAAACCTTGAGTCCGTTCGTATTCATTTGAATAAAATAAGGTAGACCGAAATTAACGGAGGGTAAAAAAATGATTTGTAGCCTATGCTACAAAGCTTGTGTAGTTTATAAACTACCCTCATTTATAGGTCATAAAAAACCTGGCAATTTATGGTTTGATTTTGCGCAAAACAGCGAGATCTCTTTAACAAAAATCGCTGAAAGCCGGTACTGCAACCGGTTTCATAGTGCACCTGCATCATTCGCCGGGGTATGAGGAGCAAAAAAAACTTCGCAACAAAAATGTTGCGAAGCCTTAATTTTCTGTAAATGGTTTTTCCAGGAAAATATGATCAAATTGTAATACTGGCCGGCAATAAAGAAGTCTGGAATCTCGATAGGATACCCCGGTTAAAGGGGAATGATAAGAAGGATTATTACTTATCATTGAATTGCGACGCAAAGAAACGGGCAGTGAAATTACAAACAAATAGTAAGATCACCTGTTCGTCGTAGTTATTAACCTACAAAACCGCCTGTTCCTCAGATGATGTTGTTCATGATCGCGTATTTTACCAGGTCCGCGTTGTTCTGCAGGTGCATTTTTTCCATGATCCTTGAACGGTAGGTGCTGATGGTATTCACGTTCAATGAAAGGATCTCCCCGATGGTTGAAATGCTTTTACCTGAAACGATCATTTTGAAAACTTCGAACTCCCTGTCAGACAACTGCTCATGCGGCGCCTGTGTATTGTTCTGTTCGATAGAGCCTGCCAGTACTTCGGCCACTTCGCTGGTGATGTATTTGCGGCCGCTGAGGATCTGCTGAACGGCTTTTACCAGTTCATACGGAGCACTTTCTTTGGTAAGGTAGCCGGAAGCGCCCGCTTTGAGTGAGCGCACGGCATATTGCTCAGGCGCGTGCATGCTGAGCATGAGAACCGGTGTTTGAGGGGCGTTCTCCTTGATCTGCTTTAATATTTCGATGCCTGAATAACCCGGCATGCTGATGTCTGAAATGATAATATCCCATTTTTCATGAACCGCTTTCTTTAAAAGATCCGCCGAATCCGAAACATCGTGAATATCCGCAAAAGGAAAAGACTCAACAAGTATCTTCCTTAACCCCTCTCTAATCAATGTATGATCATCTGCAATCAGTATTCTCATTATGGTCTGTCTTTTTAAAAGATTTTAATTCTACGTATAAAATGGACCTAAAAACCTGCACAAAGCTAATACTTTTAGACGAATGGGCATTGCGGCAGGCATACCTTACATAAATATCGCATATTCAAGGCCAAATGGAACATTTTTGGCCAAAAAAAAGAGGAACGATGAATCGCTCCTCTAATGGTTTCTGGATAGGAAATTGGATGATAAACTGAAAAAATCCGCCAAAACCTGTTCCAGTTACTATAAATACCAAAACAACGCAAATGTTTAGCAGCAGCTGTCACCGGCTCCTGCGGACCTTAACCATAGCAAGGTATTTCATTACGCTGTGAACCCTATTGTTTTAAACACCGTATTTCCCTGTGTAAAACACCGAAATTCCAACCGTAAATACACTTGCGCATTGAAGCCGGTGCCGGTGCTTAAAAACGCGGGGATTATTGCCGGGGATCGGTTTTTTCCAATTAATTTACCGCTGCAAACAGCGCCGCTGCCCCCGTTTGTGCCTTATATGCAATGATGAACTTCGAGAACCAAACCCTTGTGATCCTGTCGCCCGGCTTTCCCGCCAATGAAGCAGATTCTACCTGCCTGCCGGCGCAGCAGGCTTTCCTCAGGGCGCTGAACCGGGAGTTTCCGGGTGTTTCCGTGGTTGTGCTGGCCTTTCAATATCCTTTTTCGGAAACGGCATATACCTGGCATGGCAACCGCATCCTCCCGCTCAATGGCCGCAACAGGAACAAGCTTCACCGCTGGTTCTTGTGGTACAAGGCATGGGGGATCCTGAAAAATTTACACAAAAAGGAAAAGATAGCCGGTGTATTCAGTTTCTGGCTGGATGAGTGCGCGTTTGTGGGAGCTACTTTTTGTAAACGGAAAAACATCCCGCATTTTACCTGGCTCTTAGGCCAGGACGCCCGGCCCGGCAACCGTTACGTGAGGCTGCTGAAGCCTGCCGCTTCTTCACTTGTTGCGATGTCCGATCTTCTTGCAAGAACTTTTTATGAAAATTATGGAATACGGCCGGCGAACGTAATCCCCAATGGAATCGATCCATCGCTCTATCCAAACCCGGCAGCCAAAAGAGACATCGACGTGATCGGCGTGGGATCGTTGATCCCTTTGAAACAATTTGATGTTTTTATTGCGGTCGTAAAACAACTGCGATCGCATCTTCCCGGAATAAACGTCTTGATCTGCGGCAAAGGGCCGGAACACAAAAAGCTTGAACAACTCATCATTGACAACAGCCTGCAGCAAAACATCAGTCTCACTGGAGAAATAAAACACGAAGAGATCCTTTCTCTCTTACAACGCAGCAGGATCATGCTGCACACCTCCGCTTACGAAGGATTCAGCGGCGCTTGTCTCGAGGCCCTGTATGCCGGCGCACACGTGATCAGTTTTTTCAGTCCGCAGGATGCCTGGATCAGGCACTGGCACATTGCAGAGAACAGCGATGAAATGGCCGCCCTTGCGCTGGAGATCCTGCAGTCCGTGGAGATTGATCACAAGCCCGTGCTGCCCTATAAAATGAGCGATACGGCCAAAAGCATTATGCAATTATTCGCGGGCAAGCAGCTCACAGGCAGCCACTAATTTATCTGCTACAGCTGGTACGGAAAATTCTTTTGTAAAGAAGCGGCGTACCTGCGCTGAAAAAAAAGCGCGGTCGATCTGCGTTGAACGGATCAGTGCATCTGCGAGCCCATCCACATCTCCCGCGGGGAAATTGAGCCCGTGCGCACCGTCCCCCGTTACTTTCAACGAAGCAGGAATGGCTGACACAATAGGAATACAACCACATGCCATCGCTTCCAATATGGTTACGCTCCCCGCCTCGCGCAGGCTTGAAGAGATGCAAAAATCCGCGGCGCTGTACCATGTTTCCAGTTCGGCATTCGCAACAGCGCCGTGCAGGATGATCTGGTTGTTGTTTTTGCAGCTGCGTTCCAGCTCCTCCAGCAACTCCCCTGTTTGAAAGATCATGTGCAGTGTTGCATCGGTGTGGGCGCCTGCAAATTTTCCGAACGCCTCTATTACGGTGAGGGGGTCTTTCACTGCGTGCAGCCTGCCCACCCACAGGTAATGAATACCGTTCTCCATACCGGTTTCCTTTTTACAGGCTGTAACACCGCGTTTGCTGAAAACGGTAAGGGTTGGCGGCAGCTCGATGATCTTTTCCGGGCCACTGATGATCGCGGTGTTGATCCATTCCTTTGCATTGTCTTTTGAAGTGAAAAAGTATTTGCTGATGCACAGGTCTGCCAGCTTATACAAGATCCGTTTGGGAAACGCGGGCGGTTGCTCGGCATGGTGCCATGCTATGATCTTCGTTTTTCTCCGGAATATCATTTTCAGGCGGATCACCTGCAACGGAAAACTGAGCCCCTGCACGATCACCACCTGTGGTTTCGCTAACCGCAGATGCGCGATTGTTTCTTTGGGGATATGCCCGCGACTGTTGCGGCCGGTAAAAAACCGGAAGTTTCGTTTTTCAGTGATGATGGTGGTGGGACTTACGTGTTTGATCACTTCGATCTGGAGGCGGTTCTTCACAGCGTCTACGTAAAACAAGGATACCTGCTGTGCTTTCAGGAGCGCATCGGTATCGGCGTATTCAGTGTTTGTATGAAAGGTTATGTCGATGAGGTGTATCATCAGTGTTCGTTAAAAGTTTCGAGTGTGTTTCCAGGCATTCATTGTTGCCACCACAGATTTCACGGATTTACACAAAAATAAATCTGTGCAAATCCGTGAAATCTGTGGCAAGAACATCTTTTCATCGTCCCCCCAATTTCAAATCGATCTCCACAAGAAAAGACGGATCCAGCACAGGCGTAACTCCTTTATCAAATGCGTGCCTCACGCCAGTGCGCAGGCTTTGCCGGAGATCTTGTGGCGCGCTCCAGATGAGTGCAACGAGTTTTGCAACAGAAGCCGGGTCATTCTTTCGCAGCAGGCCTGCAGCAAGTCCCCACCCAAATCCTTCCACCAGTTCCTGCCGGTAACCAGGCGGCGCAACAGAAGGGATCGCGAACAACAGATCCCCCGCATTTTCGTATTTCTTTGCAAGGATCCACCCGGCTGCTTTATAGGCTGGTGTTGCTTTCGGCGCACCGAGCATATAATAAGCGCTTGCTGATCCGCATACAAACAACCATACCGCCAATACCAGTCTCACACGCGCAACCACAAATCCATGCATCATCAATACGATCATCAATGGAATAATATAACAGAGGTGACGGTAATACACATAATGCCGGTTCCCATATTCCCTCCCGTAAAAAGGCCCAACGGAATACAACCCCACAAAAACAAAAACGATCACCAGCGGCAGAACCTTTTCTTTTCCCTTCGCGGCCCTGACGTAAAACACAAACCCGCCCAACAGGAACAGGAAGACGATGCCGGAGATAAGCTTCCCCGGCAACAACAGCAACGATCCGGGTAACGAAGTAAACCACACCGTATACAGGTTTACCAAAGGCTGCGCATCGTTCAAAGAATACACTGCAACGTCACGTATCGCGAAAACAGTACTTTGCGGCCCGTCGAAATTCATCCTCACCAGAACATGAGGGAGTAAGGCAATTAAAAAAGAACCACAGAACAAGAGGATGGTTTGTACCTTTTTTCCATCGCCCGCCCTATCAAAAAGGAATACCGTTATTGCAGCAATGGGCAGCACCACGCTGTTGTAAGACAGAGAAACCGCAACGGCAGACGCTACCCCGCAAACCACCGGAAAATATTTTGTGTGTCTGTACTTTACAAATACCACGCAAAACAAAAAAGGGATGAACGACAAAATCGCATGCAACCCAAAATTGACCGTGCCCCAGGGTAACAGCACCGGCACAGCCAGAACCGACCACCAGGCGAACCACCATGCTGTTTCGTTGCCGAATAATTTTTGTGCAACACGCACCTGGATGAACCTGCCCGCCGCATCGCAAAGCAACGCGACAAGAGAAAAGGATGGTATAAATGACGACAAGGGTTTCAGGAGAATCGAAAAAACACCCAGGAACAAACCGGCACCCTCGTGCGGCGCATGCATGAGCTGGAAATAACTCCAGTGCCCGTTTTGCAGCATGGCGTCGATATCGAGCGACCACGCGAGCTGGTCGGGCGAAGCCAGCCAGGGCCGCGTAAAATAGCCGAAAGCCAGTCGCACAGCCGTTCCCGCCAACACGATCGCCCATACCTGACCGTTTCGCAAACGGGCAGTGGAGCGCATGTGTAGGGTTGGTGCAGGCATAGAAGCAGCCTTTTTTAAACCCGGTACGTATTATTTGATGATAAAGTTGGTTGCAAAAGATAAAATAGCAAAATGAGGCGCATCACCCGTTACCTGGCAACTTTTATTTACAAACCTTTACTGGTAAAATATCTTTCGAAAGAGAGGCCGTATTCCTATAAGAACATACACCTGAAAATACACCCGGATGTATTTCACCCGGGATTTTTTCACAGCACCAAGATCCTGCTGCATTACCTGGGATCGCTTTCGCTCCGCAACAAACGTTTTCTTGAGCTCGGCGCAGGCAGCGGGCTGATCTCGATTGCCGCGGCAAAGGCCGGTGCCGTTGTTACGGCTTCCGACATCAACCCTGTTGCCATTGACTACCTGCGGAGGAACATGCAGGCAAACAGTGTTTCGGTGAACCTGGCCATTTCAGATCTGTTCGATGATCTGCCGCTCCAGGTCTTCGACCTGATCGTGATCAATCCCCCATATTATTTCGATTCGCCCCGCAGCTTCAGGGAGCATGCATGGTATTGCGGAAAGAACGGTGAATATTTCCAGGACTTATTCCACTCGTTAAGCAACTATTGCAACAGCACAACCGTAATACTGATGATCCTCTGCGAAGGCAGTAACCGGGAGGCGATCAGGTCGATCGCCGGAGCACACGGGTTTGCGCTTACCTGTGTGAAAGAGGTACAGAACCTGATCGAGCGGAACTATGTTTACCGGATCACAATGAACGATCGGGTTCCGGTACCATTGAGTGGAAATGAAATGAATGCAACCGTATGAAGCATCAACACGGGCCAAAGCCATGAATAAAATATTATTATTTAACCCAAGAAGCAGCAACGGCAAATACCGTATCCCCAATTCCATTCTCAACATAGCCGCTTCTGTTGATGGGATCTACGACTGGGTGATCGTCGACGGCAACCGCGAACGCGATGCCTATGCAGCCATTTGTAAACATTTAAAAACGGGTAAGTTCAGGTACATCGGCTTTACCGTTATGCCGGGCCCGCAATTGAAAGAGGCCATCCCTTATGCAAAACAGATCAAATCGGATTTCCCGGGCACGATAATGATCTGGGGCGGTTATTTTCCCTCGAGCCATCACAAAGTGGTGCTTGATTCGGGGTATGTGGATTTTATCATCAACGGGCCGGGCGACCACGCCTTTCCCAACCTGGTAAATGCACTGGAGAAAAACGAACCCTATGAACTGATCAAAAACCTTGCTTACAAGACAGGCGGCCACATCATCAAAAATCCCAAAGAAGACCTCATCGAGCAATCCACTTTGCCTGCCCTCCCTTATGATAAGCTGAATTCATTTTATCCTGTTGAAACCTACCTGGGCAAAACCTATCTGGGTTCGAGAACGCTTGCTTATCACTCAAGCATTGGCTGCCCGTTCACCTGTTCATTCTGCGCCGTTGTTCCCATCTACGAGGCGCGCTGGAAAGCGAAACCAGCGATGCAGGTGTACAAGGATGTCACATACATCAAAAACAAGTGGGGTGCCAACGCGATCGAGTTCCACGACAACAACTTTTTTGTTTCGGAAAAACGAACCGTCGAATTTTCGCAACTGATCAAACCGGAGAACATGACATGGTGGGGCGAGGGCCGCATCGATACGATCGATAAATACAAAGACGAGTCCATCGCCGCAATGCGCGAATCGGGATGCAAGATGATCTTCTTCGGTGCCGAAACAGGCAACGATAAGATACTGAAACAAATGGACAAAGGAGGTACACAAACAGGCGAACAGATCGCACGGTTTGCAGAGCGCATGCGGAAGTTCGACATCATCCCGGAGTATTCATTTGTACTGGGTACACCTGCACCCACTGAAAAAGAAGTGATGGACCAGATCGATTTCGACATCAACTTCATCAAACAGATCAAAGCGATCAACCCCGATACGGAGATCATCATTTATACCTACAGCCCTGTGCCCGCAGAAGGTTCCGAATTGTACAAACAGGTGCTCGACAACGGCTTTTCGTTCCCGAAAAAACTGGAAGACTGGATCAGCCCGCAATGGGAAAAATTTGACCTGCGTAAAAACCCGCTCACGCCATGGTTAACACCGGAGATGATTGATAAGATCAGGAACTTTGAAACCGTTTTAAACGGCTACTACCCTACTGTTTCCGACATCCGTCTCGGCTCATTGAAACGCAAACTGGTGAAAATGGTATCTGGCATCAGGTATAAAACGAACATCTATCATTATCCTTACGAAATAAAGTTCCTGCACAAGATCTGGAAATACCGGCAACCCGAAATACAAGGATTTTAACATGACCGTCCAATCCATCACACATACCTATAAACGTTACCGCACCCTGCAAACGCATCGCATCAGCGCCTTGCCGGTGGTGATACTGATGCCGCACAGCGCGTGCAACTGCCAGTGTGTTATGTGCGATATCTGGAAAGGAAATAAAAACCTGAAACAGCTTACAGCAAAAGATGTAGAAAAGCTCATGTATGCCCTTAAACGTTTTGGCACGCAACAAGTGCTGATGTCGGGCGGAGAAGCGTTGCTCAACCCGAATTTTTTCCGTCTTTGTGAAATATTAAAAAGCGAGAACATACGCATCAGCGTTTTGTCGACCGGCATCACATTACAGCGGAACGCAACACAATTGCTGAAATGGACGAACGACCTGGTTGTCTCACTGGACGGCGATGAAATATTGCACAACCGCATCAGGAACATTCCTTCGGCGTTCTCAAAACTGAAAGAGGGCGTTCAATATCTCAAATCATTGAACCCATATTACAGGGTGACCGCAAGAACAGTGATCCATAAAATGAATTTCCGCAAATGGCCCGCAATCATTGAAACGGCACGGGAAATGGGATTGGACCAGGTCAGTTTTCTCCCGGCTGATATCAGCAGCCATGCATTCAACCGTGCAACTTTATGGGACAAAAACCGGCAGGATGAGTTGCTGCCAACAGAACCTGAGCTCATGGAAATGCAGGAGGTGATCGATCACATCATTCAACAATACGCCGGCCTGTTTGCCAACCGCTTTGTTGCAGAGCCTGCGTTGAAGATCCAGAAGATACACGACCATTACAGCGCGTTGTACGGAAGGAATGATTTCCCATATAAAAAATGCAATGCCCCCTGGGTTTCTGCTGTGATAGAGGCGGATGGTAATGTGAGGCCCTGTTTCTTTCACGAATCCTTTGGCAACATCAGGGACCGTTCATTTGAAGAGATACTGAACAGCGAGGAAGCGATCCGTTTCCGCAAAGAACTGGATATGGACAAGACCGAAACCTGTTTAAAATGCGTCTGTTACCTTAACCTGCCGCCACGCGCCCAACTGGTCTAACATATGAACCGGATACTGTTTACACATTCCTATTTCATGCATTTCGATCCCAAACAATGGGAAACGGGCCAACCCTATGCGCCGCTTGGAACACTGTACGCAGCAGCATTGATGCGCGACAACGGATACGATGTTTCGTTTTTCGATACCATGTTTTCAAAAAAAGCAGAAGAGATCATTTCGCCGCTTGAAGAAACGCTGCCCGATTTTTTCGTGATCTACGATGATGGTTTCAATTATCTCACCAAAATGTGTCTTACCAACATGCGCGAAGCCGCTTTTAAAATGTGCAGGATCGCGAAAGAAAAAGGTTGCATCGTTATTGTATCGAGTTCAGACTCCACCGATCATTACGAAGCATACCTGGATGAAGGCGCCGATTTTGTTTTGCTAGGCGAAGCGGAACACACATTGCTTGCATTGACGCAGTCGCTCGCAACCCGCAACAACAACCTGAACGAGATCCAGGGCATTGCCTATAAAACGGGAAACAGCGTTATCAAAACACAACGAAGACCCGTGATCAGGGATCTTGATACCCTGCCGATGCCTGCCTGGGACCTGGTGAACATTGAACCATACCGGAACATGTGGATGAAGAGCAGCGGCTATTTTTCGATGAACACAGGCACCACCCGTGGCTGCCCGTTCAAATGCAACTGGTGCGCAAAACCGATCTATGGCAACCGTTACAACTCCCGTTCTCCCGAAAATGTAGTAAAGGAACTGTTGTTCCTCAAACAACAATTCAACTTCGATCACATCTGGTTCTGCGACGACATCTTCGGCCTAAAACCCGGATGGGTAGAGCGTTTTGCGGACCTGGTCGAATCAAACCACCTGCGGTTCGGATTCAAGATCCAGTCGCGGGCAGACCTGCTGTTGCAGGAGAACTACGTGAAGGACTTGTCGCGCGCCGGCTGCGACAATGTGTGGATGGGAGCCGAAAGCGGTTCGCAGAGGATACTGGATGCGATGGACAAAGGCATAACCACGGGGCAGATCAAAGAAGCAACCCTGTTGTTGAAGAAACACAAGATCAAACCTTCTTTCTTCATACAATTTGGTTACCTGGGTGAAACGGGAAAAGACATCCGGCAAACAATAGATATGATCAATCAACTGCTGCCACACAGTATCGGGATCTCGGTATCGTACCCGCTTCCAGGCACCGTTTTTTATGATAAGGTGAAAGCAGACCTGAAACAAAAAACCAACTGGACAGATTCAGATGAATTGCAGATGATGTTCAGGAACACATTTAATCCGGGTTTCTACAAACAGCTTCACCGGTACGTTCATCAAACATACAGGACACACCTTGCGCTCGACGCTGCCCGGGCATTGCTGCGGTTCAACATCAGTTTTCCGGGGATCAAAAGAACGGCATCGATCCTGTATTATGCACCGGCAGCAGTTTATGCAAAACTGAAAATGAAACAACTCGAACACAACTGATGGATACATCAAACGAAATACATGCAGCAAACGCTTTTAACAGGCAGGCCGCTTTGTTTGATGAGATGTATTCAGGCGATACCATCATTCAATACAAGAGGGACCGGGTAAGAAAACACGTTCAGCATTTTCTCAAACCCGGGAGCCATATCCTTGAGCTGAACGCCGGTACAGGCGAAGACGCTGTTTTTTTTGCAGGGCATGGCCATACAATCCACGCAACAGATATTTCAGAAGCAATGCAGGAGCAACTTCAAAAAAAAGTAAACGCGCGGGGGTTGAATGAAAAGATAACAAACGAGGTTTGCAGTTTTACCTCACTTGAAAATCTGAAAACAACAGCGTTGTATGACCACGTGTTTTCCAACTTTGCAGGTTTGAATTGTACCGACCGGCTTGATAAAGTTCTGCATTCGCTTTCACCCCTGTTGAAAGAAAACGGGATGGTCACACTTGTTGTTCTCCCAAAATTCTGTTTATGGGAATTTCTTTTATTGTTCCGGGGTAAGATAAAAACCGCCTTACGCAGGTTCGCTGGTAAAAAAGGTGCGCGTTCGCACATCGAGGGTGAATATTTCAGGTGTTGGTATTACAATCCTTCCTTTATCAAAAAACAATTGGCAAAAGATTTCGAGGTTGTGTTGCTGGAAGGTTTGTGCACCCTCGTTCCACCGTCGTACATAGAAGGATTTGCAGAAAAGCGCCGGGGCCTGTATTCGTTCCTGTGCAGGATGGAAAACAGGCTGCGTTTTGCCATGCCATGGAGATCGATCGGTGATTATTACATTATTTCGCTGCGAAAAAAGTGAGCGGAGCTTTCATTTGACAAAACATCATTCTCTATCCGCTGAATTCTCTCTTCCACACTGTTCATGATCTTTTTCTGGAAGTGCTCCGGGTTGGGACGGGCAAAATGTTTACCGGCGATCAGTGCCAGCGGGTTGCCTTTACTGTTGAGCTGGTGATTTTCTTCCTTTTTTGCCCATCGTTTTGCAGTGATGCGCATCAGGGCATTGTCGATGCTGTTTCCAAGACGATTGTTCATCAGCTTCTCCAAAAAGCTTTTGACCAGGAACGGTTTGCGCCGGGTCTCTGCAAACGCTATAGGGGCATGGTTGGGAAAATAGTCAATCGCCCAGAGATTTGCATTGTAAAAAGACTGCAACCCTTTTGCACCGCAAACGGGTTTGAGGGTCACTACTTCCGTTGCTGTAAAAACATTTTTCTCGGCAATCAACAGTGCTTCTTCGTCTACAAAATAATTCATACAGAACCAGTGTTGCTTCCCGGCAAGAAAACTCAATTTCTTGAGGGCATGCAGAAATGTTCTCGCTATCCAGAGATGGTTTTTCGAGGTAATGATAAAGTAATCGATATCTGCATCCGGATCTGCGTAATTTTTTGAAAGAGATCCCGAAATGCCAACGCCTCTCACAAAAGGAAACTTGTACAATGTGCGGCCTATCCTATGTGCCGTAAGAAGCAATCCCATTGCACGGTTGTTTCCGAGTATGCGGCGCTGCTCAAGTCCGGGTTCGTTCTGCAGCGAATAATATTCGCCAAGACGGAAGATCTTTTTTGTTTCCAACAGGTGATCCAGTTCCGCACAAAGCGCAGCGTGGCTTATGGGCCTGTCCATGAAAAGAAATATTTCACCCGCCGTTACCGGGTAACGGAACACATCGAAATAAGCGATGGCCCTTAATATACTGTTTGCGGCATCCAAAAAAATGATTGAGTAAGCGTTCGTTTCGCCTTATCAAAATGACCATATTTCACGGTAACAAAAAAAAATATTTGAGGCAACCGCTATGGCTCTTTTTACGAATCAGTCGGGTAAGCCCCGAACACCGTAAGATCATACTCAATGTCAGACAATGCAAGCATTTCGGCCGTCAACATCCTGACGCCGAACCTACGCGTAGTTCCGAAGATCACCCGGTTGAGGGACCAGGTAGATGGCAAGAGAAATTACTTTCTTGCAAAACGTTTGTTCGACATCGTTTTTTCTCTTTCGTTTATCCTGCTGGTGCTGAGCTGGCTGCTTCCTGTTCTTTGGCTGCTGATCAGGACCACATCGGGAGGGCCCGTTTTCTTTGTGCAGAAACGCGTTGGGCGTGGCGGAAAAACGTTCCGTTGTTATAAGCTGCGAACAATGGTGGCCAATGCCGAAGCAGATCTTTTGCCTGCACTTGAGAACGACATCCGCATAACTGCGCTTGGCGCTTTTCTGAGGAGATCAAACATCGATGAGTTTCCGCAATTCTTCAACATACTGAAAGGAGACATGAGCCTGGTGGGCCCGCGTCCGCACATGCATACCGACTGCAGGAAGTTCTCTGCGCTGGTACCGAACTACAAATCGAGAAACCTGGTAAGACCCGGCCTTACGGGTCTCGCGCAGATCAAGGGATACCACGGGCCGGCCACAACGGCAGACAGTGTGCGTATGCGTTATCTCTGGGACAACCACTACATTTCAAATATGGGCTTCGCGATGGATATACGCATCTGTATTTATACAATACTGCAGAAGATCATCGCCGGTGGGAAACAGGTGCAGGATACATTACACATCAGCAATAATGCAGGACAAACCATTCACAATTGACGCCGATGCAGGTTGTTGAAATATACCCGATACAGAAACACCAGGTAGACCATCTTTCAATACCTGACCTGATCGCTCGCCCGGTTGAAAAATTAAGGTTGCAGCACCGCGCAGAAAAATACCAGTTCAAGGAAGACAAAGGCGGCGTTGCCTACATCAGGAAACATGTAAGACCGGGAGATACGGTGTTCGACATCGGTGCACACAAGGCGGGCTATCTTTATTTCTTTCTCGAACGCCTCGGCGCAAGCGGAAAGATATATGCGTTTGAACCGCAATCCATTCTTTACAGGTATCTTTCAAAACTACAGCACCTGTTCAACTGGACCAATGTAACGATCGAGCCGGCCGCAGTATCAGACAAAACCGGGGCGGCGCTGTTGTGCGTTCCGTTTAACAATGGAAGACATTCTTCCCCCTGCGCAACGATCATCGAGAGCCATATGTCTTTCGATTTCCAGTTGAAAGAAGAAGTAAAAACCATTCGGCTGGATGAGTATTGCAGTCACCTGCGCATTGTTCCCGATCTTATAAAAGTAGATGTTGAGGGAAATGAATTGTCTGTATTCAAAGGAGCAGAACAGACCTTAAGAAAATACAGGCCCAAACTATTGTTTGAATCTGAGGCGCGGTTTGTGGGAGAAGAGGCGGTGATGACAACATTCGATTTTCTTAAACAGATCGGTTACAAGGGGCACTTCATTATGAACGACGCGATACATCCGATTTCAGATTTTGACATCTCTTACCACCAGGACACATCTTCCGGCACTTACTGCAACAATTTTATTTTTGAGTAGCCATTCGTTTCTTATCAATATAAAACAGGGAATAAAAAGCGGCGAAAAAGAAGATCCCTTTGTTCCCATCCAGCACATTTTCTGAGAAACATACGATGGAAACGATCACGAGGAAAGAAAAGAACAATCCATCCCTTCGCTGTACCGCTCTTTTAAAACCGGCACAAAGCGTGAACAACAAAACAGATAACCCGATCAGGCCGGTTTTGATGACCATACTCAGGTACTGGTTGTGTATGTTTAGGTAGTTCAGGAAAGAATTGTACAATTTGTGTTCATAATAAACTTCCCTGAGCAAAGGGATCTCGCTTCCGCTGCCATGCCCATACACCGGCGACTGCAGCATAAGATCTTTCGCAGCCGACCAGCGTGCAACACGCGGTTCGAGCAGGTTATTGGTGGCATCGCTTTTGGTTAGGTCTTCTTTTAATTCAACAGTGAACCTTGTTTTCAGGGCTTCGGTCTTTGTGAGAACAAAAGCCAAAGCAGCCGTGGCCAGCAGCGAAACCAGGACATAACGCTTTCGTTTTACAGCGCCGATCCAGAAACAGGGAACGACAATATTCATGATCACCGCAAAAGAAATAAGAACAGCGCGGGAAGAGAGCTGGATGAGCCCCATTAGCAGGACGAGAAACATGGCCGCATAAAAAACTTTCCTTGTCTTTGTACCTGGCCCTAAAAACGCAAAAACACATCCGGCAGCGCCCAGGGTTATATACATCGAGAAATAAGTTGCATGCATATCGATCGGCGCAGCGAAATTATGATTGAGAAAAGCATTGCTGAAAATAGCCGACACCCGGAGATGGTGTGCCGCAATATTGCTGAACGCCGAAAAATACAGGTAAACGATCGTCAATGCGCAAACAAATGCGGACGCGAGAACAATATTCAAAACATACCGCCTGAATTCAAATCGGTTCAGCAATACGATCAGCGGGAAGAGTAACAACGCTGCCTGCCTCTCCCATTCAGAAAACGCTTCGCTCCTGTATTGAGAATACGCGGTGGCTGCCAATGTAAGCAGGTATACCGATGATGCAACCAACAGGTCTTTCCATCCGAACACCCGCATATCCTTTCTTTGCAAATGGATAAGGGTGTGCACGAACAAACTTCCCAGCGCAAGCTCGCTATACAACCGGTCAAACGGCAATGCGATCACAAATACCACCAGGTGATAATAAGTGATCTTATCGGCAACGCGTGCTTTTATAAAAAATGGATCGTTCATTCCGTTAGTATGCATTTAGAAAAATCGATTCGTATTCATCAATGATCTTTTTCCATGAATGATTCTTCCTGATCTTTTCAAGATTTGCCATGGCCATTGAAGCATTTTTATTTTGATCTGTTACAAGCGCCGCGATCCCTGCGGCGTCATTGAACCAATATGCATCCTCTCCTAACACCCACCGGTTGAATTCGTTATCGTGCGCACAGATCACCGCGCCGCAGGACATGGCCTCTAGCAAAGAAGGGTTTGTTCCACCCACACTATGGCCATGGAAATACAGCAGACAATTGGCACGCAACGAATCGAGCGAAGCACGGTCGTAGATCGCCCCCACAAAAACAATATGCGGATCGTTCACAAATTTCAACTTCATTGCCCGACCGAACTTATTTTCAGTATTGCCCACCACGATCGTCTTCTTTCCATCATTTCTTTTGTGAACACCATCCAATATGACCTCTATGTTGTTCTCGGGTTCCATTCTTGCGATGAGCAGGTAATATTGGTCTTTCGCGAGACCGTACCTTAACAAAATACTGTCGTCAACCACCGAAGGGATCTCTGATCCATAGGAGATAAAACGTACAGGCTCACCATATTTGCTTTCCAGGTATTGTTTGACCGCAACCGAGTCGGCGATATGGTAGTGGCTGAACCTGATCGCAAGTTTTTCAGCGTACCGCAAAAAAAACTGGACGGGTTTGCTGTACTTCGACCTTTTCCATTCCATCCCATCCATGTTGGTAACGATCACGGTTTTCTTCGGGAACCACTTTCCCCAGACAGAACTGCTTGTATATCCAAGTATCACCAAAACATCAAATTTCCGTTTGCGTGCGTGGCGGATGCAATTGAGGTCGTAAATAAACTGTCCCGCGGTGCCCAGGTATTTCAGATCCCTGCGGTGTATGATCTCCACGCCGTTCCATTCGTTGTTCTGGTAAGGATGATCGTGCGTGTTGTAAACGGTTACCAGGTGACCGCGCTCAACCAATCCTTTTGACAGGCATTGTGCAAACTGTTCAAACCCACCGTACTGGTTGGGTATGCCCCGTGTGCCTGCTATGGCTATGCGTAGTTTCATGGTTGTTCAATTACTTTTAAGTACGCGTTCTTTGTCTGGCCGGCTGCCTGTTGCCAGGTGTGCATTGTTCTTATTTTGTGTTGCAATGATGTGTTGACCTGCGCATGCGCCGCATTATCGATGGCTTTGTGGATAGAAGCCGGAGAAGAGGGGTCACAATAAAAAGCAGCGTCGCCGAAATATTCCCTGGTGTCGCCTTTATCGGTGATCACAATGTTGCATCCCATCACCGCGGCCTCGAGCGAGCTTAGACCAGTGGTTTCGAACCAACTGGGCAATACATGAACTTTTGCCATTTGGTAATATTTCCGCAACTCTTCCCGCCCTACCTGCCCGATAAACGAAACATTGTTACCGGCAACTTTCCTGCAAGCGTTGTAATACGAAGACTGGTTAGGTGCGGGTGATCCGATCAGCAGCAGCCTGTATTCTGTTCCGTTGATGGCTTTGATCAGGTTCAACTGATTTTTGATCCCTTCTATCCGCGCAACGCAGAGCACCAGCAGATCGTTTTTCGCATGCGTATTTTCAAAGTTGAAAAAACTTACATCAACGCCATTCGTTACGATCTCGTGTTTGGTGTTTACAGAATAGCGTTTGGTGAGGCGGTCGTATTCCGATGTGGAGTTGGGTAGCAGCAACGAGGCATTGTTTATTATTTTTTTAACAGACCGGCGCTGGCCATTTACCAGGTACCACCAGCTACGCAGCGAATCGCGGAGCAATAGCCTGCGTGAAATTGTTTTCAGGTATTCAATTCCATCCGCCGGAAAAAAAGAGAACAGCATGCCGGGCATTCCGCTCCGGTACTGTTTTTCAAATTCGCTGTAGTCAACAAAAACGGTTGACACTACATACGGTTTCCCGGACCGGTGAATATGATACAGGATATCGGCAGGTCTTATTATGTTGAAGAAATGAAGCATGCTGTATTGATCATAGTCGATCTGTTCCGTTGTGAGCTTGACATCAACCAGCACACCCAATTCGCGCAGGTGTTTTGCCGTTTGCATGACCTGAACGGTATCACCGCCGCTTGTTGTGAACAAAGTAGAACGTGTTATCATCGCAACCCTGATCATAATTTATTCGGGGTTTTATGATGGAGCCACTGGATAAAGGTGCGCGGCAGGAAACTCACCAACCACAGTGCGTAATTGTCGAACCGCAGCGGGTTGATGCGGAAAGCATTTACCGCAAAGCTGCGTGCGCGGCGCGGCTGGTAGTTATCCGTGAGAAATTTCTTCGCGCACAACGCATAATAGGCGCCCTGTTTGATCCGGCTCACATCCTGTTTCAGAATGATGGAACGTATCTCTTCTCCTTCCTCGCGAGAAATGCTGCCCAGGTGGATCGCATTCCGTTTCAGCTTCCGGAAACGCGCGCCGCGCCAGCGCTCGTCTATCGTAACGGACGCGGGGTTGAAACGCACACGGATCAACGGTTCCGGCAGGTTGCAGAATTTTCCGCAGCGCGCGAGTTGCACCCATAAATAATAATCCTCGAAATTGTGTGCATGCAGGGAATAGCTGCCGGCCTTCAACACATCATCTCTCCTGTACATTACACCGGAATGGATAAAAGGGCAATAGAAATAAAGCTTGGCAGAAATCTCCTCGTGCGAGTGGGCGATGCAGTTGAAATGAAAAAGATGTTCGCCATTTTCAAGCATATAATCCGCATCGCTTCCTACCACAACGTATTCGGGATGCGTTTCAAGAAAGCTGAACTGTCTTTGCAAACGGTGTTCATAGCATAGATCATCCGAATCGAAACGCGCAACGTATTTACCCCGGGCCTTTTGCAGGCCGGTGTTCAATGCCTTTGAAACACCACCATGCGACTGGCTCAGCAAGATGATTCGTTCATCGGTAAACGATCGAATCACATCAACCGTATCGTCTGAAGAACCATCGTCGACGATCAGCAATTCGAACGCGGTAAAAGATTGCCTGAGCACCGATTCGATCGCTTCCGCAATATATTTACCTGCGTTGTAGGCAGGCATGAGTACAGTGATCAGCGGTTCATTCATGACCCCGCCCCTCCTTGTGCGCCGTTCGCAGATCAAGAAATACAAGAAATTCAAAAAGAACAACGATCGATATCCTTTCAAACCAATACTCCACAAAAAAAGCAGCGAGCATGAGCAGCAAGACCGGAAGCGCAAAGGTTGATCCGCGCGAGCGCCAGGAAAAATAACCGGCATACAAAAACAAAAAAATAAGAACGCCGATGATCCCGTATTCGCCGGCCAGCTGGAAATACGTAGAATCGGGCGTGTTCGCCGCCGTGTGATTGATCTGCCATTGGGCATGATAATAGAGATACACATAAAGATGGCCATCCACGAAATAAGGATGCAGGTACGCATACTTTGCAGGATACCTCCCACCAATTCCCAGCGCGGCGGATTTGAATGCAATGCGCGAGGAAAAATTTCCCAGCCCCGCACCCAGCCATTTTTCAGATGGATGTTCCCTGTAAAAACCAGCCAGCTGCTTCGCCGCAATCAACTTACCCGGTTTGCTCCAATCGTATTTTTTATTGAGCGAATCTTTTTGCCCAACAGCATACCGTTCCGAAAGAAAAGCCGCAAAACGGTTTTCCTTTTCTTTCACCTGTTCGGTGGGCCGGTACTCGTTAAATATTTTTTTCTGTATTACAACGGCTGTGTCTGTTCGCGTGGCTACAGTGGTATCTACAACAGGCGCAATTGTTTTGATGACATTGCTGATGCTGTCGATGTAAAGCAACCCCGTTTTTTCCCTGTACTGTTCGAAGCTTAAAAGGCTATCTGGCATTTGTTTCAACTCCTCTTTTGTGATCACCTTTACAGGCGGCAGGTAATAGGGCTTGCCGATCATCTTATAAACAAAGCTCACCACATATTCGTTGTTTTGCGGCGATACCGTGGTGATGAAAACAATGAACATACAGCAGAACACGAATACCATGCTTTTCTGCACCTTGTCTGAGCGAAAAATAAAGATGAATACCAGGATCAACAGCAGGAAGATAGTGGTGAGGTTGCTGAAGATGATCAATACGCCCGTCATGCAAAGCAATGAATAAAAAAAACGGCGGCGGTACAGGAAATACAAAACGCCAAACCCGGCGATCATTGCAGTTGTAACTGCATCATCGAACGTGATGCCGCGGATGTAATCCCCGGTGCTGATGTAGTATTTCTGGTTCAACCCTTTATAGGTGTAAGGATTGGCCGTTCCGATCTCGAAAATGATCAGCAGCAGGCTCGTAAAAACCAGTGCGATGTGTACGAGAAAAAAAAGCGAGGCAGCCCGGTGCATTTTTTCCTGATCGCCCTTTTGAACCAACCCGAATACCTGGTAACACGCAAAGGCAGGAACGATCCACAGCAGTATCCCCATCGACATCACCAACAGGTAAGGCATGTGTACATGGCGGTATTGGATGGCCAGGTTGATGAGCGCTACGGCGATCATCAACAAATAAAAGATCACCGGTGGCCGCAGAAGAAATGAGCGCAACGAAAACGATCTTCTTTCCAATACCAGGATGGCAATAACCGCGGCCAGCTTCACAACCAGTTTTACATTCATTACAAGCACAAGGAACAGGAACAGTTTCCAGTCTGTTCCCCTCAACCATTTCGAAATGTTATCGACAACGGATGCCCTCATACCGGTTTGTATTTAGCAGTGACGGGAAACAGCCAGCGTTTTAAGAAAACCAGGTCGGCTCTTTGCAATTGTTTCGAAGCAAACAGCAGCGCAACATAAACTGCCGCGGCCGCCGCAACTTTCACAAAAATCGGAACGTTCAGCAGCAGGGCAAACCCGCCGCTGAGGAGCGCAATTGAAATACAGAAAACCAGCGGCAGCCATTTATCGCGGTTGCCGACAAACGATATCCTGTTGCCATACATGATACATTCAACGACCATAGCAACCAGGTAAGCGGCGGCGGCGCCTTTTCCACCCAGCATCGGGATCATCAAAAGATCGCCGCACACGATGATACACGCCGTAATGAACGTGGTTCTGAAGATCATCTTTAACCTGTTCTGCGCAAAATGCATGCTCCAGAATACGTTGATGAGGTATTGAAAAGGGATGGCCGCAGAAAGTAAAAAAAACACAAGCTGGTTCACCGCTCCATATTTGTTCTGCGTAAGCGCGTCTACAAATGGGGACCAGATGATATTCAACAACAGAGGAAAAAAAGTGGCGAGGATCATTTCCATCCGTATGAGGAAGGCGGTCTTCTTCTGCCGTTCCGAAACACCTGTTGGCTGTTTGCCAAACCATGCTGAAAATCTCGTGAGCAATAATGGGCCGATGATGAGCAATGGCACCGGTGAAAGCTCAAATACTTTGTATGCAAAACTGTATTCGGCAGTGATTACCTGTGTTGAAAAAAAACCGAGCAGTATCCAGTCAATACGTGCGATACAGGCGTTCAGGAACACCACACCGATCTGCGGAACGGATTCGCGGATAAGGGAAAGATAATCGCCGCTGCTCCATCCGGCCATGGGCACTTTCAAATGTTTCTGAACGAGGTATACACTGAGCAGCAATTCCGCCACAGACGAAACTATGTAAACCCATATGACCTGTTGTACCGTAAGCGATGCAAACAGAACCACGGATACAAGGAACACAGAACGTACCAGGTTGCCTGCACACGACATTACCGCCAGCCACCTATATTTTTCTTTGCCAGTAGCCAGTTGTTTAAAGGGCATCGAAAAAAAAGAAAGCACCTGGCTTACCGCCAGCAGGAGCAGCAAGGAATGGCGCGTAAAAAAAGAGGGGAATAAAAAACTGCCGGCAAGCAGGCAGAGGTAAAACAATACGCCGGATACAAACACGTGCCCGCATAAAACCGACAATAGCTTTGAAGCATCTTCCCCTGCCGCTATCTTTTTTACAACCACTTGTTCGAGCCGAAGGCTGAGCAGTGTTGTAACAAAAGTAAGCACGGCCAGCGACCAGTTAAATTCGCCATATACCGATTTATCCAGGTAATATGAAGTGATCACAAACACGAGCAAGCCAAGCAGCTGGTTCACGAGCACCTGGGCAGAACTGGCAGAAAGGTCTTTGAATAACTTGCTTCGCATTGTATTTGAAAAAAATTAGGTGCTTACAGATTTACTGGTAGCGCCTGCGTGTTTAATTTGAAACCATGCATTACTGATCCTTTTTTTCAACGATGGTGTTACCGGCGTTATCTCGAAATTCTTCTTACCCGATGGCTGAATGTTCCGCAACGCAGCAGCGGCGCCTGCAAGCGGTTGGTATTTGTTAAGTACCAGTTCACGCGCTTCTTTCAATGCTTCGATCCTTTCGGGCCAATCGTTTCTGAAAAGGCATTCCCGGATTTGACGCATAGCGCTGCGGGGATCATTGATGTCGATCTGGATGAATGCCTTTGCGGGAAAAAACTTCCCGATGTTCTTACATCCATGGTAAACCGGAACGGTGTAGGCAAGGAAACAATCGTTGATCTTTTCCGTAAAATAATACGGCGCCGAACTGTTTTCGATCGCGATGCTGTAGTAGTAATCGCGCAGGCCATCCATTTTATCGGGCAGGTAGTTGCTCCCTTTTCCAAAAAAATCAATAGCGGGCAATTGTTTCTTCAGTTCGTTTACAAAACGCACGCGGTCGTTGTGGCCCTTCAGCTGTGTGAGGTTTGATGCGATGCAGGAAACGGCTTTTGTTTTTTCGGGAACGGGCATGTCTGCAAGAAAGTTTCTATCCCCGTCCAACATCCATCCCAGAAACCCGTGGGATAAAATGGTATTTGCCGAATGGTTTATCGGCGAATACACAACCGCATACCGGTCGAGTTGCCTGAACATCCAGGGATGTTCATTGCGGTCGCCTGGCTCCATCATAAAAGCGATCGTTTTCCCCGGATCGCAATGCGTTTCAATGCTGCAGGATGGTTGGTTGAATACGAGTACCGCATCTGATTCCGGTAGCGGCTCAACTGAAAAAGCAAATTCGTCCCAATACACAAAACGCTCGCTGGACTCCTGCGAATATTTTTTGAGATAATTAAAAAGTGCATTGCCCCGCGCAAAATTGGCATTAACAAGAACGATCTGTTTTCTCTCATTCATACGGGGTTCAACGGCAGTGTTTTTTCGGGGCGACGACCTACCTGTGATACGGATTTTACGGGGTAAGGTTGCCCCGTGAGGATGCTGTTATTTGTACACGCACAAAAAACCCGGCAGATTGCCGGGCTTGCGGTAAAACTTCATTTCTTTCAGGTTTGTTGCCGGCCATTATCTCCAATAACCGCGCACCCAAACATGGCCGCGTTTGGAGTGAACCCAGCGGCCTGGAACATATACTGCGTTTGCCCTTGGTGGCGCTGCCCAATATCCGCCGCGCCATACATAGGTTCTTCCCTGCGGGATCCATTCTTCATCAACCCATACTTGTCCCACTGCAGGTGCAACGGGTCGTTTCACAACGATGGCCGGGCGGGCCGGGCGCACGGAAACATAAATACGCTGTGCGTCTACCGATCCCAATACCATTGAGAACACAAAGGCCAGCAGGCCCGCTTTGATTATCTTTTTCATACCGTATCGATTTATTGGTTTGAAGGTTTGACAAAAAATCAAATCCGAAGTTTAATTGCCCAACCGTGAACAAGAAACCGAGGCGCAAAGGTTTGGCCATAAAAGACCCGCATCGTTCTTATCCCTAATCACGATCCTTGCCTGGTTCTAGTCACTTTTCGGGGTTTGTTGTTCAGGATCGCTGTCTGATGTTCGCAAAGCCTCATTGTTCCATCCCTGCTCGTTTTCATAATTTGAGCCACTGCCCGCTTCTGTTCCCTGTTTGATGCTTTGTTTGCCAAGGCCGGCCGAGCCCTGCCCGAAATTGGAACCACCCTGTGTGGTTGATCCCGGGTGAAAAGAAGCGCGGGTGGGTTTGTTCTCTTTTATCTCTTCCTGGTTCTTTTTGTTGTCTTTCATAAATAGGGTTTACCTTATAAGCACCATAATTGTGCCGCAGGATCAAAAACGCGGGATCTTATTTCTGTGGAAAATATGCCCTCAAACAGTTGCCCCCTTGCCTTTTCACACGCATTTGCACCCTTTTTAATTGACTTATAAGCAGGGATTGAAAAATACATCTCTACCTTGCATACGAAAGCGCCTGCATTAATTCCCCCTGCTTCATGATCAGCAAAAAAGATCAACATACCTTACAAAAGTTCGGGAGACATCTTCGTTCCCTCCGCGAAAAAAAAGGGCTGAGCCTGCGCGGGCTTTCTGCTGTCTGCAATATCGACAACAGCAAGATCTCCAAGATAGAAGCCGGGAAGATCAACATCACTTTGATTACATTGCTGTGCCTTGCAAAGGCGCTGGAAATTACAACGATGGAACTGATCGGTTTTGAAAAGGAAGCAAGCGCTTAAGGCCGTTAAATAGCGATCCCTGCCAGCATGAGGATGGTTTTCAAAGTGTCGCGGAAACCCTCAAAAGAGCCTGATTTCTGGTAATAACCGCTTACTTTAAGTTCCTGCGCATGCTGGGTTTCAAGAGGGCTCTTTGAAGTGGAGAGAAAATAAAAAGGCACCTGTAAAAAAGAAGGAAGCGTTTCAAGCAACCTGGAGCGGAACTGGAAGCCATTGATCAGCGGCATATTCACATCGCAAATGATCAGCGCCGGCTCCTGGCTTGCGCGCTGCAGGTAGTCGAGCGCAGTTACCGGGTTGTTGAACAGCAGCAATTCATTGGGAGATTGCAGCTTTCTTCCTATCAACCTGATCAGGTCAAGATCCTCCTGGTCGTCGTCGATCACTACGATCGGCGGTAGCGAAATCGACTCTGAAAGATTTTCGGTCACGTTGTTTGCTTTATGTGTTAACTGCCTGCCTTTTGTATCTTACCCGGGCCATAGCCCCTGTTCCGTTCAACAATTCCGGGTCTAAATTACCTTTCACTATCTGTTACTTCACTTAAAAACAAGTTAAAAACAACAACCGGTCTGCAATAAATATACACAGGCAACTAAACCTGGTATTAAAACATAATTACTTAATTTTCCGCACCTATTAAAACAACTGCATGGGAGAAACGATATCCATTAAAAAAAATGCCAAAGCATACGATGTTGTGATCGTTGGTTCAGGCGCCGGTGGCGGAATGGCGGCTTATACGCTTACAAAAGCCGGGTTGAAAGTATGTCTGATCGAGGCGGGGCCTATGTACGACCCTGCTGTTAATGTAACGCAACTCAAAAACCCCTGGCAATCGCCACGGAGGGGCGCATCTTCCAGGTTCAGGTCGAATGGCGATTTTGATGCCTGTTACGGCGGCTGGCAACTGGATGGCGAACCCTATACGCAGAAAGACGATACCAAATGGGATTGGTTCCGCGCAAGGATGATCGGCGGAAGAACCAACCACTGGGGCAGGATCTCCCTGCGCTTCGGGCCCAAAGATTTCAAAAGGCACAGCATCGATGGATTGGGTGACGACTGGCCCATCGGTTATGACGACGTAAAACCTTATTACGACAGGGTTGATAAACTCATCGGTATCTTCGGAACAAACGAAGGGTTGCCCAATGATCCCGACGGTTTCTTTCTTCCCCCGCCCAAACCGCGCATGCACGAGCTGATGATCAAAAAAGCGGCGGTGGGAGCCGGTGTTACCGTGATCCCCTCGCGTTTGTCGATCCTCACCAAAAAAATAAACGATGAACGTGGCGAGTGTTTCTTTTGCTCGCAATGCAACCGCGGGTGTACCGTTTATGCGGATTTCTCTTCCTCTTCTGTACTGGTTAAACCCGCGGCGCAAACGGGCAATCTCGATATCATTACCAATGCCATGGCGCGTGAAGTGATGACCAATAAAGAAGGACTAGCAACAGGTGTTTCGTACGTTGATAAAAAGGATATGATGGAATACCAGGTTTCCGGCCGCGTGGTGATATTGGCCGCCAGCGCCTGCGAAACATCGAGGATCCTGCTGAATTCCAAATCGCAACGGCATCCCAACGGACTTGCCAACAGCAGTGATGTGGTAGGCAAATACCTGCATGATTCCACCGGCGCTTCGATGAGCGGTGTGATCCCTTCGTTGTTTGGCAGGAAACGCTACAACGAAGACGGTGTTGGCGGCATGCATGTTTATTCGCCATGGTGGCTGGATAATAAAAAGCTTGATTTCCCGAGAGGGTATCATATTGAATACGGCGGCGGAATGGGTATGCCCTTGTATGGTTTTGGAATGGGAATTGAAAACCTCAACGGCAAGTTCCTCGTGAACGGTAAAGCGAAAGAAGCCGGCGGTTATGGTGCCTCGCTCAAAGAGGACCAGCGTTATTTTTATGGATCGAGGGTGAGCATGGCAGGGCGCGGCGAAGCGATTCCGCTGGAGACAAATTACTGCGAGATAGATCCGGATGTGGTAGACCAGTTTGGCATTCCCGTGCTGCGGTTCAAATACCAATGGAGCCAGCACGAGATCAACCAGGCGAAACACATGAAAGAAACTTTCAAAGAAATCATGCACAACCTGGGCGCCGTGGTAACAAGCGGGGGAAACGATGGGCCGCAGAACAACTACGGGCTGGCCAACCCCGGTAAGATCATCCACGAAGCCGGTACGGCAAGGATGGGCAACGATGCCAAAAAATCTGCGCTCAACAAATGGAGCCAGGCGCACGATTGCAAAAACCTGTTCGTATCGGATGGCGCGCAGTTTGTATCGCAGGCGGATAAGAACATTACCTGGACGATCCTTGCTTTGTCGATGCGCAGCTCCGAATACATCATCGATCAGTTAAAAAAACAGGAGCTGTAAGCGTACGCAAACCAACTTTCCTATTTTTGAGGACCAATAGGTCTGCAACCCCCTATATAAAATTCAATGCCCCAGAAGTTTGTATTGATAGACGATGACCCGGATGACCGCGATCTTTTCAAGGAAGCCCTGGGCCGGTTGCTGCCGGGCGCCGAGCTCGTTGAGTTCACAGACGGAAGAAAGGCGGTGGAATGGCTATCCGGGATAACCGGAGAAAAATTACCTGCTGCCATAGTAATGGATTACAACATGCCACACCTCACGGCTCCCCAGTTGCTCGACAGGCTATGCGAAAACGAAATGCTCACCCATATCCCTAAGATCGTATGGAGCACCGCGGTACAGCCCACTTATTTCGATAACTGCAAGAACAAGGGCGCACTTGAGTATTTTATCAAGCCGACCACACAGGAGGGATTGGTGTGGATCGTACAACAGGTGATCGATTTTGCGGGGCGTGCATAAAATATACTTCTTATTTTGCCACAGATTTCACGGATTGACACAGTTTTTACGGAAACATCGGAACTTTAGCGGTCAACTGTGTCAATCCGTGAAATCTGTGGCAACACCCTCCAAAAGTTTACCTTCACCCAATGAAAAAAGCGATTCTGTTTGGCGCCAGCGGACTCATCGGTTCTTTGTTGTTGCAAGAACTGCTGGGTGATGAATCGTATGCACAGGTGATTGTTGTAGTAAGAAAAGACCTCGGTATTCATCACCCCAAATTGAAAATACTGATCGGGGATCTCCGGTCGCTCCCCTCTTTAAAAGATCAACTTGTGGGCGACGATGTTTTTATTACGCTCGGCACCACGAAAAAGAACACGCCGGATGAGAAGAAGTATTACGAGGTGGATCACGACTATCCCGTGCTCGCCTCCACGATTACAAAGGAAAACGGCGCAGATACCCTTGTACTGGTAAGTGCCGTGGGCCCCAACCCCGATTCAAAGATTTTTTACATTCGTACCAAGGCAGAAACCGAGCGGGATGTTGCATCCGTTGGCTTCGCGCACACACATATTTTCCGGCCTTCGATGCTGATGGGAAACAGGAAAGAAAAAAGGCCGCTTGAAAAATTCCTGATCGGCGTCTTCCGACTGATCAACCCGGTTTTCGTTGGTTCACTCAGCAGGTTCCGTGGCATAGAAGGCACAGATCTCGCAAAAGCAATGGTAATTGCAGCCAAAAAGAAAGAGGCAGCCTTTAATGTTTATGAGTGGAAAGAGATTATGGGGTTGTTGCAGGAACAACGGTAAATGTAACCCCGATACTTGCTGCAGGAACGAATGATAAAATCTTATTTTCGTCAGTCTTTATTCTCCCCAAAGCGTCCTCAAAAATTAACTGATTCCTGAACGTCTCCGCAGGTATCTCCTGAACAACAGAACTCACGTTGGAATGAGCTGAATTTCTCTATTTCTGCGGAGGCGACCATCATTTTTACTTGTTACAAGGAACACTTCGGAAAAGGAAAATACCTACTAATAGGTAGTTGATTTCTTTTCGCAGCAAAGCAATTTGCATTACAATAAACCGCATCGGCTCTGACCCTGCGAAAGCCCTTCATTTAAAATCTAATATAAATAGCCATGAAACATTCTCTGCAAAAAGCAAGCATTTTTCTTTTTTGCATCCTTACCTATTTGTGTTTTGCGGGATGCGAAAAAGATACTGATTCCACTACCAATACCGGATCAGGAAACGGAAGTGGAAGCGGCAGTGGCAGCGGTAGCGGGAGTTCCAGTACGGGAAATGCCATGTTTTGGATCGCTTCCGATTTAGGATGCGGAACCATCTCTGTTTCGGTAAATGGACAAAGCAAAACCATCACTTCCTTTTATAGCGCCACCACACCCACCTGCGGAGCGAGCGGCAGTGCAAACTTTACACTCCCGGCGGGCACTTACAATTATTCTGCTTCCTGCTCAGGTAAAACATGGAGCGGCACAACCAATGTAACCGCAGGAGGATGTTCGAAGGTACAATTAACCGGCTCCAACAACGGTGGCGGCGGCACTGGCGGCGGTTCCGGAGCGGGCACGGGAGGCGGAAGCGGCAGCACCCCCACTTGTACCAACATGAATGCTTCTGTAACTGCACAAGGCACGTGGATCAACAATTGTGGAAGCGGGGGAAACAACGACTTGTCTGTACGGGTTACCAATAACAGTACCAAAGCCCTTTACATCCGCATATTGTTTAAAAAGAAAGACGGCTCATTCGACTGCAGAGGCGTAAGCGTTGCGCCGGGCAATTATGGTACACAATCTGCCTGCAATGCCAGCGATTACAGGTTCCAGGCAATTCTCGATTCAGAATTTGGAAACAACTGTATGGGCACTTGCCAGTTTTAAAATCAATCAACACAAATCATCTCTTTCCAAATTCAAATAAAAGTGAAAAGCAAAACGCTCATTATATTGTTACCGTTCCTGGCCATCGCCTGTACTAAAAATGGAGAGCCCAATCCAGCAAGCAACAACGGCAATACCAATGGAGGTGGCGGCAACAACGGCGGCGGCAACAGCAATGCCAACACCATGGTGATCCTGTTCGAAAACAGCACTTTCAACGGCACCGCAACCATTGTTTATACAGATGGCTCCTCTGCAAGTGCAAGCTTCCTGGCAGGTATTTCAAAACTGCCGTTAAGCGCTGCAAAAGACAAGATCATAAAAAGCATTACGCCTCAAAACCAAAGTCTCCTGCTGATCGGAAGAACGGAAGGAGACAGCATCATACTTAATTACAACAACGGGATACTCAATTTCCGATCGCCTGTTGGCGGCTTCACTCCTATCGCAACCTATGCAGAGTTTCAGCTTATCAATAAAAACGCAATTGCTCCTGGGGGGCGTTACGAACTCAAAACAGATCTCGACCTGATGAATGAAGAATGGACCGCACTGGGCTATTCTTCGCCAGATGGTTTCTATGGTGTGTTCGAAGGTGGCAACCACAAGCTTAAGAATTTAAAGCAAACCGTTTCAAATAGCAGTCCGGGCGGATTGTTCAGCTACCTGAACGGAAACCGTTTTCCTGTTGAGGTCAGAAACATTACCATAAGTTCCGGAAGTATAACCTCGAGCAAAACAAACATTGGAGGCATTGCGGGTCTGGCTACGGGTGGTGTTACGATTAAAGGATGTCAAAACTATGCTTCGCTCTCAACCAATTCCGGTACTGTTGCTTTTGCAGGGGGCATCGTTGGAGAAATGGGAGGCAGCGTTACCGGTGGAGGAACGGTTTACATAAAAAACTGTGCTAATTACGGCGAGATCGCCGCCACCAACAGCACCTCGGGTGGAATAGCAGGAGGCGCTGTATTTAATGTAGGCTGCGTAATTGACAGTTGCACAAATGCAGGTATTGTTCGCGGCGCAAAGATTGGAGGCATTGCAGGCGGAATGCCAAACGGGAATGGTTATTTCCCCGTTTCCGGCTGCTTCAACAAAGGAAACATTATAGCCGGTAATACCGCAGGCGGAATAGTTGGATATGGAGCCGCAGGTATTTCCGGTTGTCACAATTCAGGAAACATAACCTGCAGTGATGGCAACGAAGTTGGCGGTATTGCCGGAAGATGTGCCGCTGTTATGAACTCTTATAACGACGGACTCATATCGGTCAACATTCCCGAAGGAATAAATGCGCCGGCAATAGGCGGCGTGGCCGGAAATGTGAACGCAGGCGCTGCCATTGGCAAGAATTACAACACGGGTAATATAACCGTTGCCATAACACGGGTTTACAACAGCAACACCATTGTGGGTGGTGTGATCGGTGGTTTTCCTACTTCATCCGTAGCATCATTGTCTCATTGTTACAACAAAGGAACCATAACCGTTAGCGGCAACAATCCTTACGTGATCATCGGAGGCGTGATCGGGTCAGCATCGTTTAACCACTCATTGGAGTATTCTTTTAATACGGCGCCATTGAATTCTACTTCCGGTAATGTTGGTGGGCTGATCGGTTTTGCGAGCAAGGGTAACCCTAACGTTACCACAGTGTTCAGGTGTTACTGGCTGGACAACGCAGGTGATAATGCACCCTACGCCGTGGCGAACTGGGGCAACACATTACCTGCTGGCACCGACATAAAAAAATTCAGCGCTACTGCATGGCCATCTGCTGCCGAAGGCTGGACAACAGGCAACGGCACAAACAACGCGAACTGGAAATCGCTTGGTGGATGGAACAATGCAAATCCGGTATATCCAAAACTCTTTTATGAGGACTAACCAGGATAAATTTTGAAGATTATAAGCGGAACGAGATCACGGCGTTATTGAAGGAACATCGGCAATTGTAAACCCCGCGATCCTGTTCTGTTGTTCGGAAGCTCTATGCACCAGAAAAAATCCGTGTAAATCTGTGCAATCTGTGGCAAAAAAACATCATACCCATCACGGAATGGGAATTCAAAAAAATAATACAAACGCTTTTATCAAGCGGGTAATTGTAAGTTCCAACAACAACTCAAATCCTCACTACAAAACAGCATATTTTGTAGTAATCACCTTACAAAAATCTATCAAAAAGTGAATAACTCCCAGCCAAAAAAAAATAATGCACGAGTAACAATGTTTTTATATACTTTTCGTTCCGTTTTTATCAACGGCGTATTTTGTTAACTGTGAGTGAATGGTAACGTTTCCCAACGGTGCCTTTAGGATTTGATAACTACACCACAATCCAATTCCGTTGAACGCTGATTTGTTAAAACAGTGACGCTTGATTGTGCAGAAGATCTGACTATTAGACGACTCCCCCCACGGTTTGTTTTTTAGTATTTTTTTTATAGACCAACTGCTTATGTATACCAATTCCCGTCTAGCAACGTTACTGCTGCTTGTAACCCTATGTGCAAGCTCCGTTTTCACGCCAGGAATGGCCGCTCCAAAAAATCTTACTGGTAAAAATGTGAAAGCGCCTTCGGAAGAAGGAAGCGCCGTTATTAAAAATGCGGCCGTTGTTTCATCAAACCTGAACAGCACAAAAACGGTACGTTCATTTTTCGCCCCCGTAATCACCGATGCAACGTATGATGCAGCAACCGGCACACTCGTGGTAAACGGTACGGATTTTCCCAGCAATGGCGGCGATGATGTGGATGTTTCGAAGCTTACCATTCAGGGCGACGACGGAGACTCCCGGCAGCTCACCCCTTCGAATGTTGCGATAACAAGTGCGTCCAGTTTTACTGTCGTATTAAACGGGGCAGATAAAGAAGCTGTAAACAAAATACTCAACAAGAATGGACTGACATCAACCGGGAACAATACTGCTTATAACCTCGCCGCTGCGCCTGGTTTTATGAAGGCACCCGATGGTGCAGGAATTGATGATATGGCAGGCAACGCCATAACAGTAAGCAATGTTGCGGTACCAACCATCACCGACGCAACCTATGATGTAAGTACCGGTAAACTTGTTGTAACAGGTACAGGGTTCCTTGCTGTAGCAGGTTCCAGCAATGACATCAACGTCACCAATTTTAACCTCAAAGGCGAGGGTGTTACCCTCAACCTGACGGGAGCCGGTGCAGTTGATATCCTTTCTTCAACAAGCTTCGAGGTAACATTAACCGGTGCCAATCTTGCGGCGGTGAACCTGATCTTCAACAAGAATGGTACTTCTTCTACAAATGGAGTTGCCTATAACCTCGAGGCAACAGAAGACTGGAACGAAGGCGCGGATCCAAGTACTACAGTGACCGTTGATGCGATCAATGCCATTACAGTAAGCGGTGTTGCCGTGCCAAGCATTGCAACCGTTTCGTATGATGCAGCTTCGGGCGTACTGACTGCAACAGGAACCGGCTTCCTTACTGCGGCCGGTTCTAACAATGACATCAATGCACTCAAACTTACCATCGTTGGTGAGGGCGGCGCATACACCCTCACGGGTGGAAGCGTTGATGTGATTGACGCAACAACTTTCAACATCGGACTTAAACCGGCTGATAAAAATCGCATCAACCTCATCTTAAACAAAAATGGCAGCAGCTCTACCAACACGATTGCCTACAACTTGATCGCTTCGGAAGACTGGAACGCAGGTGCTGATGCGGCTGTGCCGATCGTGGATGCCGTTACACCAATCACCGTTTCCAATGTAGCGGTACCGGCCATTGCATCGGTTTCTTACAATGCGTCAACAGGTATACTGACGGCAACAGGCAGTGGCTTCCTCTCCGCTTCGGGTTCTAACAACGACATTGATGCACTCAAACTTACTTTCGTTGGTGAGGGTGGCGCTTATACTTTAACCGGCAACAGTGTTGATGTGATCAGTACCACCAGTTTTGCAATCGGGCTCAATGCAACGGATAAAAATGCAATCAACCTCATCTTCAATAAAAACGGAAACAGTTCTACCAACGGCACCACTTACAACCTGGTTGCTTCGGAAGACTGGAACGCAGGTGCTGATGCAG